>CAVSMU010000012.1:0-183216 GCA_963729075.1 uncultured Solirubrobacterales bacterium
TCCGTCGTAGGCGATGCCGCCCCTCCCCCGGGGGACGGTGGCACTCTACTTGGTCCCGACGGCACGCCACCCGGGCAGACCGCATCGCCCGCGGCGCCGGAGGTCACGCGGCCTGGACAAGGCGGGATCCCACCGGCACAGGCCGGTATCCCACCGGCACAGGCCGGTATCCCACCGGCACAGGCCGGTATCCCACCGGCACAGGCCGGATCTGCGCCCGGCGAGGCCGGCGCCCCGCCGGGCCAGACCGGGGTTGTGCCCAGCCACAGTCCCACGCCCCCGGGCCAGGACGGGATCCCGCCCGGTGAGGCGGGCACGCCGTCCGGTCACGGTGGCACGCCACCCGGGCAGACCGCATCGCCCGCGACGCCGGAGGTCACGCCGCCTGGACAAGGCGGTATCCCCCGGGCAGGCCGGTATCCCACCGGCACAGGCCGGATCTGCGCCCGGCGAGGCCGGCGCCCCGGCCGGACCCAGACTGGGGTTGTGCCCAGGCGCCCCGCCGGCCCAGACCGGGGTTGTGCCCAGCCACAGTCCCACGACCCCCGGCCCAGGACGGGATCCCGCCCGATCAGGCGGGCCGCTGACGCCCCCGGGCGTCTCCCAGATAGGCACTTACATCGGCGGGGTCCCACCGCTATGACCTGGGATCTGTGCGTGCCTCTGGGTGCCGCCGGAGGGACCACGCACAGGTTCAAAGTCAATAGCGAGATCGCGATCTCGAACTCGACCGTCTCCTTGATGCCGCGCATCGTCTCCTCGCGCTCGACCTCGTAGCCGACGTTCGCGAACAGGTCGTGGTACGAGCGGATCAGCCACGGGCTCATGATCCCCTCGTCGGCCGAGATCGTGTTCACGAGCAGCAAGCGGGCGCCCGGCCTCGAGGCCTCGTACAGCGAGTGCGCGAGCAACGATCTCTACACGGTCCAGCCGAGTAGTACGCGGTCTCGGTGATCACGACCAGGTCCCAGGTCCATCTCGAGCGCCCTCGAGTAGCGGCGGTCGGCGAGGAGCTCGGCCTGGCGACGGTAGCGGCGTTGATCGAGCTCCGAGTCGTCGAGCGCCCAGGGGTCGGACTCCGACCACAGCTCGTCGAAGAAGCGCCGCGCCTCGCGCCCGGCGGCGGCGCGGTCGAACGGCTGCTCGCCGAAATCGCCTGCACTCCCCTCGCCGCCCATCAGCTCTGCGGGCAATTCGGCTGGCGCGGCGGCTTCTCGCCCAGCAGCCGCTCGGCCGCCGCCTCGCACTCCTCCGGCGAGACGACCAGGTTGCCCGCCGCGGTGGTGCCCGACGGCTCGAGCACGTCGGTGCCGCCGCCGCCGATCGCCGCGGAGATCACGAGCTGGGGCATGGCCAGCGCGCCCATGCTCGAGACCATCGCCTTGGGCGCGTTCCAGCCGATCAGCGGGCCCTTGATGAAGTTCATCGGCAGGCTGGTGATGCTGGTCAGCTTGCCCTTGATCCCGTCGAGGATCAGCTGCTGGAACTGCGCGCGCTCGACGTCCGAGCCGCTGAACTCGCCGGAGCCGCAGGTGTTGGTGCGCGTTCGGGCGAGGGTGATCGCCTGGAAGCCGTCGAGGTGGTTCTCGCCCTCCTCGAGGTCGAGCTTGAAGGCGCCGCCGGAGACCTCGGAGCAGACATCGGTCGGCAGGTCGACGTCGATGCCGCCGATCGTGTCGATGAAGCTGCGAAAGCCGTCGAAGTCGATGATCGCGACCTGGTCGATGTCGAGCCCGAGCAGCCCCTCGACCGTGCGCACGGCGAGCTTCGCGCCCCCGGAGGCGTAGGCGGAGTTGATCTTCTGCGGGCCCTGCCCGGGGATCTCGGCGAGCGTGTCGCGCGGGATCGAGAGCTTGCGGAAGGTGCCGCGCCCTGCGCGGATCAGCATGATCGTGTCGGAGCGGTAGGGCGGGTTCTTGCAGTTGGTGCCGTCGGGTCGCCCGCTGAGCACATCCTCGAGGCAGTTTTCGGGCTCGGCCTCGTCGGGCCCGGCGAAGGCGCCGGAGCGGACGTCGGTGCCGAGCACGAGGATCGTCTGCGGCGAGACGAGCATGAACGGGTTGCCGTCGAGGGTGTCGGCGACGCCGTCGGCCAGCTTGGACTTCTGGATCTGGGCCGAGACCGCGAAGGCGACGTAGCTGAGCAGGACCCACCCGAACGCCGCGATCGCCGCCCACTTGAGGGCCCGGCGCCACCACGGCCGCTCGTCGGGCGGGCTCACCGGCTTCGGCTCCCGCTCGCGCTCTGTGCCTCGGCCGCGCAGCCGGTCGGTCAGCCGGGAGAGGTCGGGCTTGCGAACGATGTCGCCGAGGCGCCGTCTCGACTTGTAGACGGTGTACTCGGGCTGGTCGGGCCGCTGCGGCCGCCCGCCCTCGTCCGGCGGCCGCCCGCCCTCGTTCTCGGAGCGCCCGCCTTCGTCTGCTGGAGGCATGTCAGCTATCAATACCCCATGTCCCGCCGCGATTCCTCCCTGCGGCCGCCCCCGTGAGGGCGGCGATCGGAGCGGATCTGGGCGGGACGAAGATGGCCATCGGGGTCGTCGACGCTGAGCAGAACGTCCTCCACCAGTCGACCGAGCGGACCCTCGGCCGCGATCTCGACCGGCTCCTCGGCGAGCTCGAGTCCGAGATCCACGAGGCGCTGCGAGCCTGCCCGCAGGCCGAGGCGATCGGGATCGGGATCCCGTCGACGATCGACCACCGCCGGGGAAAGGCGATCAGCTCGGTGAACCTGCCGATCGTCGACGTGCCGTTCCGAGAGCTCGTCGAGCAGCGGCTCAACCTGCCCACCTTCCTCGACAACGACGCCAACCTGGCGGCGCTGGCCGAGCACCGGTTCGGTGCCGCGAAGGGTGCCACGAACGCCGTGCTGCTCACGATCGGCACCGGAATCGGCGGCGGGCTCGTGCTCGGCGGCGAGCTCTACCGCGGCTCCACCGGCGCGGGCGCCGAGCTCGGCCACGTGGTCATCGATCAGGCGGGCCCGCCCTGCCAGGGCAACTGCCCCAACCGCGGCTGCGTCGAGGTGCTGGCGTCGGGCACCGCGCTCGGACGGGAGGGGAGGATCGCCGCCGAGACCCATCCCGGGTCGTCGCTCGGCCGTGCGCTTGCGGCCGGCGAGGAGATCACCGGGCGGCTGGTGACGAAGCACGCTATCGACGGCGACGGAATCGCGGTCGAGGTCGTGGCGACGATCGGGCGCCGTCTCGGCGTCGCGCTGTCCAGCCTCGCCAACATCTTCGACCCCGACGTGATCGTGATCGGGGGCGGAGTGTCCGCCGCCGGCGATCTGCTGCTCGAGCCGGCACGAGAGCAGCTGCGCAGTCGTGCGCTGCCGCCGATGAACGAGACCCCGGTCCTCCCGGCCGCGATGGGACCCGACTCGGGGTTCATCGGCGCCGCCGAGATGGCGCTCGAGGAGACCGCGTGAGCGCCGTCTGATGCCCGGCCGGCTCACGGTCTGCCCGACGCCGATCGGGAATGTCGATGACCTCAGCCCGCGCGCGCGACGGGCGCTGGTCGAGGCCGACATAGTCGCCTGCGAGGACACCCGCCGCGCCGGCCGCCTGTTCGAGCGACTCGAGCTCGAGCGGCCGCGACTCGTCTCCAACTACGAGGGCAACGAGGCCGAGCGCGCGCGCCAGCTCGCCCAGCAGATCGAGCGCGGCGCCCGGGTGGTGCTGATCTCCGACGCGGGCACCCCGGTGATCTCGGACCCCGGCTTCCGGCTGATCCGCGCCTGCCTCGAGCGCGACCTCGAGGTGGAGGTGCTGCCCGGCCCGTCGGCCGTCACCACCGCACTGGTGGCATCCGCGCTGCCGGCCGACCGGTGGCGCTTCGAGGGCTTTCTCCCGCGCCGCGCAGGCGAGCTCGAACGGGTGCTTGGCTCGCCCGAGACGGTCGTGGCCTTCGAGTCGCCGCGCCGGCTGCCCGCCTCGCTGGCGGCGCTCGCGGCGCTGGCGCCCGACCGCCCGGCGGCGGTCTGCCGCGAGCTGACCAAGCTTCACGAGGAGGTTGCGCGCGGCACGCTGGGCGAGCTCGCGCGGCGCTATCGCGGCGAGGTAAAGGGCGAGATCGTGATCGTGATCGGGCCCGCGACGAGCGCCGGCGCCGGGCCCGACGTGGCCTTCGCGGTCGATGCCCTGCGGCGTCTGGTGCAGTCCGGCGCGCGTCCCCGCGCCGCCGCGTCGGTCGTCGCGGCGCTCACCGGGACGCGCGCCAACGACCTCTACCGGGCACTCACCGGTCGCGACCCGCGCGAGTAGCGCGTCGGCGCCGGCCTGGGGCCGGGTCGGCTAAGACTCGGTTAAGCAACACACGCCCCGCTCGGCATATGCCCCAGCGATTAGGATGCCCGCGGGTACAACCCTGGGCGCAGCGCCCGGTGCGGCAAGCCAAAGATTGCGCTTTTTCGCTGGACCGCACGGAAGCAACTGGGTAGAGAGGAGCGAGGCTTACGCCGTCCCCGAGTGCAGGGCAGGCGACCGGATAGCGGAGGATCGGGACGGCTCCTGGCGCGCATCGCGGGGCTCGGTGCGCTGGTGGTCGCGGTGGTGCTCGTGGTGGTGCTGCTTCTCGGCGACGACGACGGCCACGAGTACGAGCTCCTCTTCGAGACCGGCGGCCAGCTCGTCCCCGGAAACCAGGTACTCGTCGGCGGGCAGCCGGTCGGCACGATCGACGACATCTCGCTCACCGAGGACGCCCAGGCGAAGGTCAAGATCACCACCGACGATCCCCTCCACGAGGGCACGACCGCCGTGATCAGGTCGACCTCCCTCTCAGGGATCGCGAACCGCTACATCTCGCTCAGCCCCGGGCCGAATAGCGAGCCGGAGATTTCCGACGGCGGCGTGATCGCCGGTGACAGGACCACATCGCCGGTGGACCTCGACCAGCTCTTCAACACCCTCGACGAGCGCACTCGCGCGGCGCTCCAGGACGTGATCAAGGGCCAGGCGACGATCTACACCGGCAACAACGCCGCCGCGCGGCGCACCTACAAGTACTTCGCTCCCGGCCTGCAGGCGACCGAGCGGCTGCTCGCCGAGCTCACCCGTGACCAGGCGTCGCTGAGCCGCTTCCTGGTCGAGGGTTCGACCGCCCTCGGGGCGATCGCCGAGCGCCGCGACGACCTCGCGGCGCTGACCTCGAACGCGAATGAGGCCCTCGGGGCGATCGCCGAGCGCAACGAGGAGTTCGATCGGACCCTCGTCGCGCTGCCGCCCGCGATGCTTCAGGCGAACACGACGTTCGTCAACCTGCGGGCCGCGCTCGACGACCTCGATCCGCTGATCCAGGATCTGGGCGCGGTCGCCCCCGACCTGCCCGGGTTCTTGCGCCTGACCCGTGAGACCGCCGACCCGGCCGGCCCGGTCTTCGCAAACCTCACGCAGGCGATCGCCCGGCCCGGCAAGGCCAACGACCTCACTGATTCGCTCAGGAGCGCCCCCGCGGCGCAGCGCCAGGCGAGTCGATCGGTGGCTCCGTCGATCACCGCGCTCGACGCTTCCCAGCCGAACATCGAGCTGCTCCGCGCCTACTCGCCGGATGTGCTCAGCCTGGCCGGACGGCTCGGCCAGGTCACCGCCTATTACGACGCCAACGGCCACTACGCGCGCGTCATTCCTGCGGGCGCGAACCTGTTCTCGAATGCGGGCGGGACGCTGACGCCGATCGCACCGGCGCAGCAGTTCGACCAGTACTCGGCGCTCGGGATCGGACCGTTCACCCGCTGCCCGGGCGCCGCGACCCAGGCGAATGCCGGCTGGCCGTCGCCGACCGACCATCCTTTCCTCGGCGGCAGGTTGCTCGACGGCAAGTGCGACCCCACAGACGTGCCTCCGGGACCATGAAGCGGATCGCGGCCATACTGCTCGCCGTCGGAGCCGCGATCGCGGTTCTGGCCGTCGGAACGGCCGCCGGCGGGGATGACGACGTCTACGAGGTCCGCGCGATCTTCGACAACGCCGGGTTTCTGGTCGAGGGCGAGGAGGTCCGGGTCGCCGGGGCCAACGTCGGCGTAGTCACCGACGTGACCGTGACCGGCAACGACGAGCCCGCGCTGGAGGACGGCGGCGCCGATCCCGGCAAGGCCGCGGTCGTGATGCGGATCGACGATCCCGCGTTCCAGGACTTCCGCGAGGACGCGAGCTGCCTGATCCGCCCCCAGTCGCTGATCGGCGAGAAGTTCGTCGAATGCGAACCCACCCAGCCGCACGCCGCGAGCAGCGAGCCGCCGCCGCCGCTCGAGCGGATCCCCGACGGCGAGCCGGGCGAGGGCCAGTACCTGCTGCCGCTGGAGCGCAACGGCAAGGCGGTCGATCTCGACCTGGTCAACAACATCATGGAGGAGCCCTATCCGGACCGGTTCCGCCTCATCCTCAACGACCTCGGCGCCGGGCTCGCGGCGCGCGGCGAGGAGCTGGCCGAGATCATCGAGCGCGCCAACCCGGCGCTGCGCGAGACCAACGAGGTCCTGGCCATCCTCGCCCGCCAGAACCGGGTGCTCGCGCAGCTCTCCACCGACTCTGACGTCGTGCTCGGGGCCCTGGCCCGGGAGCGAGCTCAAATCTCCAGCTTCATCAACCAGTCTGATGTGGTCGCCTCCGCGACCGCCGAGCGCAGCGCCGACCTCGAGGAGTCGTTCGCGCGCTTCCCGAGCTTCCTGCGCGAATTGCGTTCGACGATGGACAGGCTCGACGCCTTCTCGACCGCCGCGACGCCGGTCTTCAGCGACCTCGGCGATACGGCTCCCTCGCTGACTCGGTTGTCGCGAGATCTCGAGCCGTTCTCCGCCGCAAGCACGCGCGCCCTGACCAGTCTCGGGACGGCCGCCGCGGGCAGCGGCCCGAACATCGCCGCCTCGGACCCGGTGATTCGCCAGGTCCGAGGGCTCGCGAAGACCGCCCAGCCGGCCGCCACCAACCTGCGCAAGCTGCTCGCGAGCGTGCGCGAGACGGACGGCTTCAGCAACTTGACCGAGCTCGTCTTCAACGCCGCGGGGGCCGTCAACCCGTTCGACCAATACGGCCACTTCATCCGGGGCCTGCTACCGACCAACAACTGCGTCGATTACGACGTCGTCCCCGAGGCGAGCTGCAGCGCGAACTTCGTCGGCACGACCACCACCGCGGCGGCCGGCCCCGGGCGTGATCGCGAACGCCAACGCGATCGCAAGCGAGGTTCTGAGCAGGAGGATGCCGGTGCCCGGCAGCTGGCGCAGAGCGCCGATGGGCAGGCGTTCGAGGTCACGCCCGAAGGCCTGGACCTGGAGCCGGGGGAGCTCGACGTGGACGCGGCGCCCGCGGTGCCCGAGGCCGCACCCGAGACCGCCCAGCCGACCGCTGGGCAGATGCGGGCCACTCGCGATCTGCTCGACTTCCTGATCGGCGCCCGGCCGGCCGACCGCCGGAGCAAGACCAGGGGAGACGACGGGGGCGAGCGATGAGGCGAGGAGTCGTCTCCGGACTGGCCGCGAGCCCGACCATGGTCGGGGCGGTGACGGTGATGATCGTCATCGTCGCCGTCTTCCTGGCCTACAACGCGAACACCGGGCTGCCGTTCGTGCCGTCCTACCGGATCTCCGCCGAGGTACCGAACGCGAACTCCCTCGTGCCCGGCAACGAGGTGCGGATCGGTGGCGTCCGGGTCGGGTTGGTGGAGGCGATCAAGCCGCAGGCCCACGACGACGGCACCGTCAGCGCCGTTCTCGACCTGAAGCTCGACGCGGACCTCGAGCCGCTCCCCGACGACTCGACGATGATCGTCCGCGCTCGCTCGGCGCTCGGGCTCAAGTACCTCGAGATCGCCAAGGGCAGCTCGAGCGAGGGATACGCGCAGGGAGCGACGGTACCGCTCTCCTCCTACGGGTCACCGGACCCCGACGACCCGAGCATGCTCGAGGAGCCCGTCGAGATCGACCAGGTGCTGAGCACCTTCGACGCGCCCACTCGAAGAGCGATCCAGGAGAACCTGGTTGAGTTCGGCAACGCGCTCGCCGGGCGCGGGCCGGCCCTCAACTCGGCGCTCGGGAGGCTGCCGCGGGTGCTGCGCTACCTCGAACCGGTGATGACCAACCTCTCGGCGCCGGACACCCGGCTCGAGCGCTTCATCAGCGCCAGCGCCGCTGCGGCTGCCGAGGTGGCGCCGGTGGCAGAGGTGCAGGCCGAGCTGTTCGTCAACCTCGATAGCACCTTCACCGCGCTCGCAGGGGTCGCCCGCCCGTTCATCCAGGAGACGATCTCCGAGACTCCACCGACCTTCGCCGTCGCCGAGCGCGCGCTGCCGACGATCCGGCCGTTCCTCGACCACAGCGCCGAGCTGTTCACCCAGCTCCAGCCGGGGGTCGACGCGCTCGCCCGGTACGCCCCGCCGATTGCCGAGACGCTCGAGACCGGGACGCCGGTCCTGACCGACGCACCGCGGCTCAACCGCGAGCTGGTCCCCACGTCGGAGGCGCTGCTCGCCTTCAACGACGACCAGAGCGTGCGCGATGGTCTCGCGCGCCTTCGCCAGACCGTGGACATCGCCGGCCCCGCGCTCCGCTTCATCACCCCTGCCCAGACCGTGTGCAACTACGCGAGCCTCTTCCTGGGCAACCTCGCGGGGGTGACCGCCGAGGGCGGCGTCGGCACGAAGTGGCAACGGTTCTCGGTGTTCCAGCCGCCCACGGGTCCCAACAACGAGGGTGGCGTCGCCTCGGCGCCGGCCAACGGTGGCGGGAACTTCGCCAACTTCCTCCATTTCAACCCCTACCCGAACACCGCGGCCCCCGGCCAGCCGAACGAGTGCGAGGCCGGCAACGAGCCCTTCGCGGGTGGTCAGCAGACGATCGGCAACGCGCCCGGCAACCAGGGCACGGTGACCGCGGGTCAGCCCGGCTCCGACGAGTCCGAGGAGGAGGCGGAGTGAGGCGCCCGTTCGCAAGGCGAGAGCCGGCGGCGCGCCACTCGACCAAGCCGGTGCCCGACGAGCGGATCTGGGGCCGCCATTACCACGGCCCGAGGCCGTGGATCTTCGGCCTGGTGATCGTCGTGGTGCTCGCGATCGGGGTCTATCTAGCGTTCGCCAAGGAGCTGCCGTTCGGCGACAAGGGCTACGAGCTGACGGCCACGTTCGAGAACGCCGCCACCCTGCGAGAGACCTCTCCCGTTCGGATCGCGGGTGTCAACGTCGGCGAGGTCACGGGGGTCGAAGCCGACGGCGAGGCGGCCAAGGTCACCTTCACCGTCGACGATGAGGGCCAGCCGATCCACACCGACGCCGAGGTCGAGATCCGCCCGCGGCTCTTCCTCGAGGGCAATTTCTTCGTCGATCTCTCCCCGGGCAGCCCGAGCGCCCCCGAGCTGGCCAGCGGCGACGACATTCCGATCACCCAGACCGCGACGGCGGTCCAGCTCGACGAGGTGCTGACCGCACTCCAGGCCCCGCAGCGGCGCGGGTTGCAGCGACTCCTGGAGGGCTACGGCACCGCCCTCACCTACGAGCCGACGGAATCCGACGACGTCGACCAGGACCTCTCGGTGCGCGGCGAGACCGCGGCGGAATCCCTGAACGACGCTTTCCGCTACGGCGGCGACGCCGGGCGCGGGACGACGATCGTCAACACGGCGCTGCTGGGCGAGAACCCGCACGACCTCTCCGGATTCATCCGCGGCTTCGGCCAGACGTTCGGCAAGCTGGCCGCCCGGGAGACCGAGCTCCGTGACCTGATCACTAACTTCAACGTCTTCACCGGGGCGCTGGCGGCGGAGTCGGCGAACCTCTCGCGAACGATCGAGGAGCTCGCGCCGACCCTCGAGGAGGCCCGACCGTCGCTGGCCGCGCTCAACGACGCGCTACCAGCCGTCCGCACTCTTGCGATCGAATCACAACCGGGAATCGAGGAGCTGCCGGCCACGATCGCCGCCGGCGACCCGTGGCTGCGGCAGGCGCGCAAGCTCGTCGGCGATCGCGAGCTCGGCGGTCTCGCCCGCCTGCTCCGCGACGCGGCGCCGGGACTCGCGCAGGCGACCAACGCCTCGATCGACTTCTTCAGCCAGCAGACGCTGCTCGCGCAGTGCACGTCTCGTGTGTTGGTGCCGACCGGCGATGTGGTGGTCAACGACGGCTTCAGCACCGGACAGCCGAACTACAACGAATTCCTCTACAGCGTGGTCAACCTCAACGGCATCGTTCAGAGCTTTGACGGTAACGGTCCCTACGCCCGATTCCAGTCCGGCGGCGGCCCGACCCTCGTCCGGGGCGTGGTGCCGGGGGCCACTGCGGGCAACGGGATCAACTTCTCGAACCTGATCGAGGCCCCCGAGGGCCTCCAGCCCGTGGTCCCGGGCTCGCGGCCGCCGTTCCGCCCGGACGTCCCGTGCCAGGAGAACGCGGTCCCCGACATCAACGGACCGGCGAGCGCCGTCGGCCCGTCCGACCTCACCGCGATCCCATGAAACGCGCGATCCGCGAACACCTGCGCGACTTCATCGCGATCATTGCGTTGTTCGTCGCCGGCCTGCTCGTCACCGGCTACATCCTCTCCCAGCAGCAGCAGCCGTACCCGTCCTGGATCCCGTTCCTCGGCGACGACCGCTTCGAGCTCAAGGCGGAGCTGTCGAGCGCTCAGGCGGTCACCCCGGGCCAGGGGCAGACGGTCAACATCGCCGGAGTCAAGGCGGGCGATATCTCCGAGGTCGAGCTCGTCGACGGCAGGGCCGTCGTGACCATGCTGGTCGAAGAGCAGTACGCGCCGATCCTGCGCTCGGACGCCACCGTGCTCCTGCGCCCGCGCACGGGGCTCCAGGACATGACGCTCGAGATCGACACCGGTCGCGGCGGCGCTCCGCTCGAGGACGGCGCGACGATCCCGCTCGCGCAGACCAAGCCGAACGTTCAACCCGATCAGATCCTCGCCTCGCTCGACGGCGACACGCGCGCCTACCTGCAACTCCTGATCCAGGGGGGCGCCGAGGGTCTCGGTGGGCGTGGCCAGCAGCTTTCCGCCGGCCTGCGCCGCTTCGAGCCGCTGGGCCGCTACCTGGCGCAGATCGGCAACGCGCTGGTCGAGCGGCGCCGCAACATCGCCAGCGTGATCACCAGCCTCCGGGAGCTCGGCGACGAGCTCGGCAAGGCCGACACTCGCCTCTCCGAGTGGGTGTCGTCCCAGAGCGCGGCATTGGGCGCATTCGCGAACCAGGAGGCCGCGATCCGGGAAACGCTGCGCGAGCTGCCCTCGACCCTGACCGCGACGCGGGGGGCGCTCGCCAGCGGCGAAGAGCTCGCCAACGAGCTCGGACCGGCCTCCGAGGCGCTGATCCCGGCGGCTCAGGCGTTCACGCCGGCCCAGCGCTCGCTGCGGGCCTTCTTCGACAGCACGCGGAACCCGCTGGAGCAACAGATCCGCCCGTTCACTCGCGAGGTGCGCACACCGGTCAAGCACCTCAAGCAGGCGGCTGTCCCGCTGGCCAAGACGACCGAAGGGCTCACCGGCTCGTTCAGCGCGCTCAACGAGCTGTTCAACGCCTTCGCGTATAACCCGCCCGGCCCCGAGGAGGGCTACCTCTTCTGGCTCGCCTGGCTCAACCACAACACCAACGGCGCGCTTCAGTTCCAGGACGCCCAGGGCCCGCTCGCTCGCGGGAGCGTCTTGCAGTCCTGCAATACCGCCTTCCTCGCCGACAGCCTGACCGCGTCGCGGCCGTACCTGCGCACCGTGCAGCAGCTAACGAACGTGCCCGCGTCCACGGTCATCTGCCCGCTCGACCCGACCGCGCCTCCGCTCCTCCCTCCGCTCCCCCCGCCGATCGTCCCATGACGTTCTCGGCCCTACACCCGCCCCGCCCCGAGGCCCGCTGATGGAGACCAAGCCGCCGACAGTCGGACGGATCCTGATCGCAGTCGGGTTCGCGATCTCGTGCTTTGCCCTGGCGCTGTTCCTGTGGCTGGCGTTCGGCGGGCAGATCCCGCTCAAGCCCGAGAGCTACCGGTTCACGGTGCCGTTCGAGGAGGCGACCCAGCTCGCGGTCGAGTCCGACGTCCGGATCTCCGGCGTCTCCGTGGGCAAGGTCAAGAGCGTGGCGCTGAACGACGAGGGTTACGCCGACGCGGAAATCGAGCTCGAGCAGCGCTACGCGCCGATCCCCTCCGACACGCGGGCGATCCTGCGCCAGAAGACGCTGCTCGGCGAGACCTACGTCGAGCTCAGCGCCGGCAGCCAGGAGTCCGAGCCGCTGCCCGAGGACGGGACCCTGCCCCGGGCGCAGGTCTCCGATGCGGTGCAGCTCGACGAGATCTTCCGCGCCTTCGACGACGAGACGAGGGCCAACTTCCAGGCGTGGATGCAGGGCCAGGCGGCGGCCTTCCGCGGTCGCGGGGCGGACTTCTCGGCGGCGATCGCCAGCCTCGATCCCTTCGCGCGCGAGGCCGACCGGGCGCTGCGGCTGCTCGACTCGCAGTCCGAGGCGGTCTCGGGCCTCGTGCGCAGCGGCGGCGAGGTCTTCGGCGCGCTGTCGGAGCGCCCCGGCCAGCTTCGCGGCCTGATCACGAACGCGAACACGGTCTTCGAGACGACTGCCCGGCGCAACGAGGACCTGGCGACGGCGTTCGAGATCTTCCCCACCTTCCTGAGGGAATCGCGCGCGACCCTGGCCCGGCTCGAGACCTTTGCCGCCGACTCGGACCCGGTGGTCCAGGCTTTGCAGCCCACCGCGCGCGAGCTCGCCCCGACGCTCACCTCGCTCGCCCGCCTTTCCGACCAGCTCGACCCCTTCTTCGTGGGTCTGCGCGGGACCATCGATGCCGCCCCGAAGGGCTCGGCGGCGCTCAGGCGCCTGCTCGATGCCGATCTTCCGCCCCTGCTCGATCGCTTCGACCCGTTCCTCGCCGAGCTCAACCCGATCCTCGAGGTGGTTCGCATCTACCGGCATGAGGTGACTGCCCTGCTCGCGAACGTCTCCGCTTCCACAAACGGGCTGCTTGCCAGCAGCGCCGGGGTCGAGAACTACCTGCGAACGCTCGTCATGCAGACGCCCGAGGCGGTGACGACGTACCCCAACCGGCTGCAGATCAACCGCACGAACCCGTACCTGAAGCCGAAGGCGGCGCTCGACGTGCGCACGGGGCTCGCCTCGTTCGAGACCCGCCAGTGCGCGGCCGGGACGGTCGCGACGCTCCCCGACCGGGCGGCGACGATCGCCGACCCGGCGTTCAACGACCGGACCGACGGCGACCTCGACGACGCCGGCGACTTCTACAACCGGATTCAGCTCTATGCGTTCAACGACCAGCCGTCGTCGGCCACGATCTCGCCGCCGGCCTGCAATCAGCAGAGCCCGTTCGACTCGATCGGGGCGCCGAGCGAGAAGAGCAACTACCTGCACGTGTACCCATTCCCGTGATCGAAGCGAAACAATCCGCCCCCGCAGGGGTTGTAAGGTGGTGCCGCTGGCCGCCTCGGGTGGCCTCGGAGGACTCTGGAGAGAGGTAATCAGCGCGTGCCGTGCGGCCGCGCGTTTCGATAGGAGGAAGTAGTGATTCGTAAGTCACGCATGGCGGTCGCGCTCGGCCTCGTGCTCGCGCTCGGCGTTGCGACGGTTGCCTGGGCGGACGGCGCGACGGACAACGAGCCGTTCGTCGACGGTTCCGTCAACCCGAGCAAGCTCGACAAGAAGAAGTACAAGCCGGTCAACCTGTTCGTCGGCGTTCGCACCGAGGGCCCGGTAACCGGAGCCCAGGAGAACCCCGAGGCGGAGTACATCTCGTTCGGCAAGAACATCAAGTGGCAGAGCACCGCGGCGCCGTTCTGCACCGCCGCGATCGAGACCCCCGGTCTCACCGCCGATCAGGCGCGCGCGATGTGCCCCGGCAAGTCCCTGATCGGGACGGGCGAGGCCGAGGTCAACCTCGGCGCCTCGCGGGTCAGCAACGTCATGGTCCAGGTCTTCAACGGCCCGGGCAAGAACCAGGTCCGGCTGCACACCTCGAGCCCGACGCTGGGCGCCGCGGCGCCGACCGTCGCGGGGTCGATCGTCAAGTCCAACGCCGGCAGCCAAGTACGGCAACGCGCTGGTCGTCGCCGACGCGCCTGACGCCGGCGGTGACGCGTTCATGATCACCAAGTTCAACGCGACGATCAAGAAGAGCTCGAAGGTCGCCACGGCTCGCTGCAAGGCGAAGAAGTTCCTGTGGCTGCGCAAGGTCACCTACGACGACGGCTCGACTGAGACCGTCCAGCTGACCCAGCCGTGCAAGCGCAAGTAGCGGTAAGGGCGGCAACTAGCCCGCGCTCACTTGCGTATCGACTGAACGTCCGAGACGGGCCGGCCCAGTGGGCCGCCCCGTCGTCGTTTCGGCCAAGGAGGAGGAGATGATTCGCATGCACGTTCGGATGACCGGCGCGATCGCGCTGTGCCTGGCGCTCGGGGTCTCAGCACTCGCCCTTGCCGACGGAGCCGGCGACAACGAGGCGTTCGTCGACGGCTCGGTCAAGCCGAGGAAGCTCGCCAAGAAGGAGTACAAGCCGATCGCGCTGTTCACGGAAGTTCGCACCGAGGGGCCGGTGACCGGAAACCAGGAGAACCCCGAGAAGGAGCTGATCGAGTACGACCGCGACGGCGCGTGGAAGTCGAACGCCGCCCCGCTTTGCACCGCGAACATCGAGACCCCCGGCCTGACCGTCGAGCAGGCCAGGGACCTGTGCCCCGCCGGGTCGTACATCGGCAGTGGCGAGGCCGAGGTCAACCTCGGTCCGGCGCGCATCAGCAACATCACCGTCTCGGTGTTCAACGGCCCGGCGAAGAACCAGATCCGCCTGCATACCTCGAGCCCGACGCTCGGCGCCGCGGCGCCGACGGTATTCGGTGAGATCGTCAAGTCCGGCTCGAAGAAGTTCGGCCCCGCATTGCTCGTCGAGGATGCGCCGGACGCCGGCGGCGACGCGTTCATGATCACCAAGTTCAACGCGACGATCTTCAAGTCGAGCGGCGTCTCGTTGGCGCGCTGCGAGGACAAGAAGTTCGTGATCCGCCGCACCGTCACCTACGACGACGGCAGCCAGGACGTGGCGACCGACCAGCAGCGGTGCAAGCAGAAGAACAGCGGCGGCAATTAGTCGCGGCTTCTGATCGGGCTTCTTAGCCGAGGGGCATGGAGAGGGCGGCCTACGGGGCCGCCCTTTTCTTTTCGGGCGCCGAGCGCTGCGGTAGGTTGGCGCCACCGTGCGCAGGTGGGGAGCCCCTCTCGTGGTCGTGGTCGTCGTGGCCTTGGCGTTCGCGGGTTGCGGTGAGGAGGAGACGAAATACAACGACGACACGATCGCCGAGCAGCTCAACCTCGAGAAGACGGGGAGCGGTTACGCGGTCAACGGCGATCCGTTCTGCGAAGTCGACGGCAAGCTGCTCAACGACGCGTCCGAGGTCGAGGACACCGCCGGCAAGGACGACCTCGGCCTCGTGATCGCCAGCCGCGAGGGCAACGCCGGGGTCAAGGCCATCCCCCCGTTCGCGCCCGACTGCGGCGAGAAGGTCAAGAAGAAGCTCAACAAGCTCGATCCGGTGCCGAAGGAGGACGAGTAGCAGCGGGCGGCGCCCGCCCGCGCCGCCTCGGCGCCGAACGTCCCGGAGTGACCGCTATGGGACGCCCTCCGGGACGTTCGCGGCAGGGCGAAACACCGAACGTCCCGGAGTAACCGCTATGGGAGGCCCTCCGGGACGTTCGCGGCAGGGCGCTTTCGGCCGTCGGCGGGCGTACTCTTAGGGGCGACGGTCATGGCGACTCAGAAGCGCGATCCCCGACTGGTCTCGCTCGGCTACGGGCGCTTCGTGCGCGCCGACCGCATCTTCGCCCTCGTGCCGCTCGACGCCGCCGAGCGCGGCGACGGTCGGCGCACCTACGTCCACGTCGACGGGCTCACCGAGCCGATCGTCGCCTCGCGCTCCGAGCGCGCAATCCTCGCCGACGTCGAGGCGGCGCTGACCGAGGCCGCCGGGATCCCGCGCCGCCGCGGCACGAAGGGGCAGGAGACGCTTCTCTGAGCCGGGCCGCGTTCCGGTGGACGGCCGGGCGCTGACTATGCTCACTCGCCCGTGAGCTTCTACGTCACCACCCCGATCTACTACGTCAACGCGGAGCCTCATCTCGGGCACGCGTACACGACGATCGCCGCGGACATCCTCGCCCGCCACCACCGCCAGCGCGGCGAGGACGTGTTCTTTCTCACCGGCACCGACGAGCACGGCGAGCCGGTCGAGCTCGCGGCCGAGCGCGAGGGGATCCCGCCGCAGGAGCTCGCCGACCGAAACGCGCCGCGATTCCAGGAGATGGGCGAACGGGTCGAGGCCTCCAACGACTTCTTCATCCGCACTTCGGATCCTCGCCACACCGCCAGGGTTGCTGAGGTGATGCAGCGCGTCCACGACAACGGGCACGTCTACGAGGGCGTCTATGAGGGCTGGTTCTGCCCCCGATGCGCCGCCTTCTACACCGAGCGCGAGCTTGGCCCGGGCAACACATGCCCCATCCACGAGATCCCGCTCGAGCGCGAGCGCGAGGAGAACTGGTTCTTCCGCCTCTCGGCGTTCGAGGACGACCTCAAGCGCCTGTACGCCGAGCGCCCCGACTTCGTCGTCCCCGAGCACCGTCGCAACGAGGCGCTGTCGTTCATCGAGCAGGGGCTCGAGGACGTCTCGCTGTCGCGGCCGAAGCTGAAGTGGGGGATGCCGCTGCCCTGGGATCCGAGCCAGCGGATGTACGTCTGGTTCGACGCGCTCCTCAACTACTACACGGCACTCTCGTTCGCGCGCGACGGCACGGATCTCACCGAGCGCTACTGGCCGGCGAACCGGCACGTGCTCGGCAAGGACATCCTCAAGTTCCACGCCGTGATCTGGCCGGCGATGCTGATCGCCGCCGGGCTGGAGCCGCCGCGCGGGATGGTGATCCACGGCTTCCTGCTGATGGGCGAGAAGAAGATGTCGAAGTCGCTCGGCAACGTGCTCGACCCGAACGAGGTGATCGACCGCTTCGGGGCCGACGCGCTGCGCTTCTATTGCTTTCGCGAGGTCTCCTTCGGCCAGGACGGCAGCGTCTCGGCGGCCGGGTTCGAGGCCCGCTACGAGAGCGAGCTCGCCAACGACTGGGGCAACCTCGCGAGCCGGACGCTCGCGATGATCGAGCGTTACCGCGAAGGGGTCGTGCCCGACGCCGAGCTGGATCCCGAGCTCGAGAGCGGAGACGACGCGGTCGCGGGCATCGACGGCGTCGTCCGCGAGCTGCTCGAGCGCGCCGAGATAACGCAGGCGCTGAGCGCCATCTGGGCCCGCGTGCGGCGGCTCAACCGCTACGTCGAGGAGTCGCGCCCGTGGGACCTCGCGAAGGACGACTCCGAGGCCGCGCGACTGGACCAGGTCCTCTACAACCTCGCCGAGGGGCTGCGGGTGCTGGCACTCGTGCTCCATCCATACATGCCGAACTCGAGCGGCCGGCTGCTCGACGCGCTCGCCGAGGGCAACCGCGAGCTCGACGCCTTCGGCGCCCGCGGCGGCGGCCAGCGGATCGAGCGGATCCCGCCGCTGTTTCCGAAGCTCGCCGACTAGCCGGGTGGCGCGATGCGCTACGTGATTCGCACCCTGCTGGGCATCGGCGGTGCGCCGCCCGAACCGGTCACCGAGCCAGAGCCGTGATCGACACCCACTGCCATCTCGGTCTCTGTGAGCCCCCCGCCGCCGAGCTGGTCGCCGACGCGGGCAGGGTTGGCGTCCGGCGAATGCTCAGCGTCGGAATCGACGAGGCGGGGAGCGAGGAGGCGATCGCGACCGCCGAGCAGCACTCCGAGGTCTACGCCTGTGTCGGGCGCCATCCCGAACGGAACGACCGGCTTCGACGACGCGGCCGCGGGGCGGATCGAGGAGCTCGCCGCCGATCCGCGGGTGGCGGCGGTGGGGGAGACGGGGCTCGACTACTACCGCGACCGCGCCCCCCGCGCCGATCAGCATCGCGCCTTTCGGGCGCACATCGAGATCGCGCGCCGGGTCGGAAAGCCGCTCGTCATCCACGTTCGTGACGGCGGCCAGACCACCGACGGCGAGGCACTGGAGCAGACGTTCGAGACCCTGCGTGCCGAGGCGACCGGAGTGACGGTCGTGCTGCACTGCTTCTCCGCGCCGGCGGAGCGGGCGTTCCAGGCGGCGGAACGGGGCTGGTACTGCTCGTTTGCGGGCAATGTCACCTATCCGAAATCGCAGGCGCTCCGCGACGCGGCGAGCGAGGTGCCCGAGGGGCTGCTCCTGGTCGAGACCGACGCGCCGTTCCTGTCGCCTCAGCCCACTCGCGGCAGGCCGAACGAGCCGGCCAACGTGGTCGCCACCGCGGAGCATTTGGCCGAGGTCCGCGGCGTCTCCTATCCGGAGCTGGAGGCGACGGTGGAGGCGAACGCGGCGCGCGTCTTCGGATGGTGAGCATGAGACCCGGCAGACCCGGTCGCCCCCGGACGAATCCGAGCGAGCTCGGATCACCGCTCGCCTACGGCTCGCTGGGAGGAGGGACCGGCATTGATGGTTCGGCTGGGCCAGAACTTCCTCGCCGACACCAACCTGCTGGGCGCGATCGTCCGCGACGCCGAGCCGTCGCCCGAGGACGTCGTGCTCGAGGTCGGTGGCGGCGAGGGTGCCTTGACCGCCGAGCTGGCGCCGCAGGTGGCGACGGTGCACGTGGTCGAGCTCGACGACCGCATGCGCGCGGCGCTCGAGCGGGTTGCGGCCGCGCACCGCAACGTCGAGCTGCATTTCGGCGATGCGATGCGACTCGACCTCGCCGGGCTCGACCCGCCGCCGGACCGGATGGTCGCCAACCTGCCCTACTCGATCGCGACCCCGCTGATCGTGCGCACGATCGCCGAGCTCGACGGCCTCGACCGCTGGACGCTGATGGTCCAGCGCGAGATCGCCGACCGGCTTCGCGCCGGGCCGGGCTCGCGCCTGTACGGCTCGCCCAGCGTGCTCGTACAGCTCGCCTGCGAGGTGCGCTTGCTGCGCACGGTCGACCGGGCCGTGTTCACGCCCCGCCCGCGCGTCGATTCGGCGCTCCTGCGCCTCGATCGCACGGGACCGGCCGCGGCGCCCGCGGTGGCCAGCCTCGTCAGGGATGCGTTCGCGCACCGCCGCAAGTCGCTGGCACGGTCGCTCGAGCACGCGCGGCCGGGGGCGCGCGACGCGGCCCGGGCGGCGCTCGAGCGGCTCGGCCTGCCTGCGGATGCGCGCGCCGAACAGGTCGCACCGCAGCAGTACGTGGCGCTGGCGAAGGCGCTCGGGAGCTAGATGGTCATCAGGGCGCCGGCCAAGCTCAACCTCTGCCTCTATCTCGGCGGCAGGCGCGAGGACGGCCTGCACGAGCTGCGCTCGCTCTTCTGCCCGCTGGTGCTCTCGGATCGGATCGAGATCGTCCCGGCCGACGACGACGTCGACGAGGTCGTCTGTGCCGGGGTGGAGGGCCCGAACCTCGTCGGGGTCGCGCTGGAGGCGATGCGAGCGCGTGGCTGGCGCCACGGTCCGCTGCGGATCGTGATCGACAAGCGGATCCCGGTCGCAGCCGGCCTCGGGGGCGGCAGCGCCGACGCCGCCGCGGTGTTGCGGCTGGCCGGCGAGCAGCTCGCGGAGCTGCCCGAGCTCGCAGCCGGTCTGGGCGCCGACGTGCCGTCGCAGCTGGAGCCGCGCTTCGCCCTCGTCTCCGGCGCGGGCGATACGGTCGAGCCGCTACCGGCGCCGGGGGAGTTCGGCGTGGTGTTGATCCCGGACGACGAGGGCCTCGACACCGGCGCGGTGTACGCGGAGGCCGATTCGCTGGGGCTCGCGCGCGAGGCGGGCGAGCTCGACCGGCTCGCCGAGCGGCTGCGGGCGGCGACCGCCTCCGGCGCCTCGCCGCTCGAGTACGCGGACCTGCTCGCCAACGACCTCGAGCAGGCGGCGATCTCCCTGCGCCCAGGCATCGCCGAGGCGCTGGTGGCGCTCGAGGAGGTCGGGGCGACGCGCGTGCTGATCACCGGTTCGGGGCCGACAGCAGTCGGGCTGTTCGAGGACGTCGTCGCCGCCGACTCGGCCGCGGCGGCGCTGCCGCCCCGTTACGCGAACGCGATCGTTTCCACGCCGCAGCGCCTCGGATAATCCGGCGGTGCGACTGGGCGGCGAGAAGGAGGGACGCGCGGAGCGGATCCGGCTGCTCGTGATCATCGCCCTCCTCCTCGGCGGCTTCATCGCCTTCCAGCGGCTCGCCCCCAGCCTGGACATCGAGGGCTGGCTCGAGGACGTGGCTACCGACCTCGGCGACCTCACGTACCTGTTCGTCGGCCTGCTGGCGTTCGCCGAGACCGGCGCCTTCGTCGGCCTCGTCTTCCCCGGCGAGACGGCGGTGATCATCGGCGGCGCGCTCGCCGGCCAGGGCGAGAACTCGGTCGTCCTGATGCTGGCGATCGTCTGGTTCTGCGCCTGGGCGGGCGACACGGTGAGCTTCCTGCTCGGCCAGCGGCTGGGGCGCGGGTTCGTGCTGCGGCACGGGCCGAAGGTGCGGATCACCGAGCAGCGCTTCGCCCAGGTGGAGTCGTACTTCCAGCGCCACGGCGGCAAGACGATCCTGATCGGGCGGTTCATCGGCCTCGTACGGGCGCTGGCGCCGTTCATCGCCGGCAGCTCGGGGATGACGTACCGCGCGTTCGTCCCCTACAGCGTGCTCGGAACGGGCCTCTGGGCGGCGACGTTCACGCTCCTCGGCTACTTCATCTCCGAGAACATCAACGAGGCGACCGAGCTCGCGAGCCGCGGCATCTTCGTCTTCGGTGCCGTGGTCGGGACGGTCGTGGCGCTGGTGCTCGGGATCAGGTTCCTGCGCGTGCGTGAGAACCGGCAGCGCCTGGCGCGGCGGATGGAGGGGATGGCGGTGCTGAGGCCGCTCGTCGCGTTCGGGCGGCGGATCGAGCCGGAGGTGCGGTTCCTCTGGCATCGGGTGACCCCTGGCGGCCTCGGGCTCGAGTTCACGACGCTGATGGCGGTGCTGGCGGTGGCGGTGTTCGCCGTCGTCGGGTTCGCCGCGATCTTCGTCGACGATCCGGGGCCGACCCCGGGCGATACGTCGGCGATCGACGTGGTCGACCGGCTGCGCTCGGACTGGCTCACCGATCTGGCGAAGGTCGTGACCGTGTTCGGCTCGAGCTATGTCACGCTCGCCGTCGCGCTGGTGGCGGCGATCGTGCTCGCGACGCGGCGGCGATGGACGGAGGTATGGGTGCTGGTCGCGGCGCTGGCGATCTGCCACATCGCGGTGCCGGTGCTGAAGGAGGCGATCGAGCGCCCGCGGCCGGAGGGTGGGCTGATCGACGTGAGCGGCGACTCCTACCCGAGCGGGCATGCCGCCTACTCGGTCCTCTACACGTGGCTGGTGTTGACGATCACGGTTCGGGTGCGGCCGGGGCTCACGTACGCCACGGGGCTGATCGTGGCCGGCGTGGCGCTGACGGTCGCCGTCGGGCTGAGCCGGGTGTACCTCGGCGTTCACTACTTCAGCGACGTGGCGGGCGGCTGGGCGCTCGGCGTGTCGGCGTTCGCGGGCTGCGCGGCCGTGGCGATGGTCATCGGCCACTTGCGGCAGAATCAGCCGGCGAGGAGCGAGCCATCACCCCGCCCATAGCACTCGGAACCGAATACTTCCTGTTCGGCGGCGCCGCGCTGATCAGCGTGCTCGCTTTCGCCGCGCTGATCCTCGTGCCGACGATCGGCTCGTTCGGCCGCACCTGGGAGAAGGCGACCGCGGTGCTGGTCTCGATCTTCGTCCTCCTCGCCCTGCTCGCGATCGGCGTCGCGCTGGGCGTGGCGATCGTCTACTTCTGGGACGACATCAACGAGATCTTCGGGAACTAGGGCGGCTCGGCGGGCCGGACCTAGAATTCGGGCGTGCCCGCGAAGTCCGCAGCGGAGAAAAGCCCTGGAAACACAGGTGATTCGGCGGCGCTGGACGCACTGTCCGAGGCGATCGAGTCGGGCGCCGGCCTGCCGGCGGTGGCGCGCGCGGCGGGGGCGGCGCTGGGTGGCAGCGTTGCGCTGATCGACCGGTCGAGCGCGGTGCTCGCGGTCGCGGCGAGCTCGTCGGCGGAGGAGGCGAAGCTGCTCGCCGGCGAGGGCGACGTCGAGACGCTCGAGCTGCGGGTGGCCGACGCGGCGGTCGGCGAGCTGCGCTACCGGGCGCGCGGCGGGGATCCGTCCGCGACCCTGACGCGGATGGTCTCGACGCTGCTCGCGCTGGAGCTCGAGCGCTCGCGGGCGCCGGAGTGGGCGAGCGACGAGGCGGCGGGCGAGTTCGTCCGCGCGGTGCTGGGCCGCAAGGTGACCGATCGCGGCGACATCGTCGCGCGGGCCGCCGAGCTCGCGGCCGACGTCGAGCAGGGCGGGGGCGTGGTCGTCGCCCGCGCGGCGCCGCGGGCGGCGCAGACCGGCGACTGGCGCGCGCGGGTGCTGGTCGTCTCCCTGCGTTCGCTGCGCGCCGCGAGCTCGGGCGCGATTGCCGAGCTCGGCGGGGAGGGCGATCGGGCGGAGATCAGCGCGATCGTCCCGGCGGCCGAGCCGGGGCACCTCGATCGCGCGTCGCAGGCGCTCGCGCGCGAGCTGGCCGCGTCGCTGCCCGGCTTCCACCTCACCGTCGCCCGTAGCCGGTGGGTCGGCGACCCGGTGGACCTCTATCGCGCTGGGCAGGAGGCACTGCTGGCCGCGAACGTCGCGGAGGCCGACGGCCTCGAGCTGCTCGCGTTCGAGGACACCGGCTCCTACCGGCTGCTCCTGCCGGCGATGAGTGAGGATGCCGGCGAGCTCGAACGCTTCTACGAGGAGACGGTGGCCCCGCTGTCGGCCTACGACGAGCAGTACGAGACCGAGCTCGTGGCGACGATCGAGGCCTACCTCGAGAACGACGGCAACGTCACCCCGACGGCGGCCCAGCTCTTCACCCACCGCCACACGGTCCGCTATCGCCTGGAGCGGGTGCGGGAGCTGTGCGGCCACGACCTGACCTCGACCGAGGGCCGCGAGAAGCTCGGCCTAGGACTCAAGGCGATGCGCGTCCTTGGAATCTCACCCCCACGCGGCCCCGCCCTCGAACCCGGCACCGAGGCCGGCCGAGCGAAGGTCCGTCACAACGCGGAGGACTGACTCGGCCCGACCGTATGCTTCCTGGCGATTGCGCAGACGTTCCGGGGTGGTGTAGTGGCAGCACGTCAGGTTTTGGTCCTGAAGGCGAGTTGGGTTCGATTCCCTCCCCGGGAGCTCAGCCCTGCGAGGATTCGGGCTATCCTGAGACCCGCCGCACGACTGAAGTTGCCGCCGGTCGTTATGCGAACGTATGTTCGATGCCATGGGCACCGCGAGTTCGTCGAGAGGAAGCGGCCGACGCGATCGCCCGGGCGAGGTCCTGGCGCGACGTGCTGGACGCTCTTGGATACGCGTATCACGGAAAGAGCAGCAAGACGATGCGCAAGTGGTCCCGGCGCTGGGGCATTGCGATCGATCACCTCAGTGACGGGGGTGGCCGAGCGCGTACGAGGTACACCGACGCCGAGCTGCGACAGGCGGTGGCCGCTTCGAGGTCGTGGGCGACACGTTGCGCCGGCTTGGCTACTGCCCAACGGGCGGAAACTGGCAGACGCTGAAGAAACGGGTCGCCGGCCTCGCGATATCGACCGAGCATTTCGATCCGCGCGCGGCCGCTCGAGAGCGAGGGAGGAATCGGCGGATCCCACTCGATCGGATCTTGGTCGTCCGGCTCCGACCTATAGCCGGTCGAGCAACTGAAGGTGAGGCTGTTCAAGGAGGGGCTGAAGCGACGACGCTGCGAAATCTGCGGTCAGAGCGAGATGTGGCGGGGAGCGGAGGATCGGCCTCTGGTCCTGGATCACATCAACGGCGTCCGCAACGACAACCGACTCGAGAATCTGCGCATCGTCTGCCCGAACTGCGCCGCTGACACTTGACACTCACTGCGGGCGTAAGAACCGATCGCCGTGGAACCGCGTGAGTGCTTGCGATGCGCGAGCGCGTTTCGACCGCGGGGTACTCCGGCAGCGGTACTGCTCGAGGTACTGCGGCAGCAGGTGGGAACGGCGGGGCGTGGAGCGGCCGCGGAGCGCGCAAGGCCGAACGCCCGCAGCATCGACGTGCTTCTTCGTGAAGTCAAGGAGCTCGGGTATCGCGCTACCGGGCGCAAGTACAGCGTGTCCGACAACGCCGTCCGAAAATGGCTGCGCGAATATGAGCGCGAACGAGCGCAGATCCATGGGAGTCGATCCGGACTCGGTACAGATCCCGACTCGGACGTGGCCAAATCGCCGTCGTGGCCGGTAGCTGTTCGGCCCACCGGCTCCGAGGAGCCTCGACCGGCGGGGGCGCATAGGCTCCGTCGAAACACCGACCACGGAGAAGACGAAGATGCTCGACCACGTCGGATTTGGCGTCTCGGACTACGAGGCGAGCAAGGCGTTCTATTCGAAGGCGCTCGAGCCGCTCGGCATCGAGCTGTTGATGGAGCCGGTCCCGGAGGCCGGTGGGTTCGGCAAGGACGGCAAGCCGTTCTTCTGGATCAGCGGCAGCGACCGGTACCGGCCGGTGGACGGCGGACTGCACGTCGCCTTCGAGTGCGAGAACCATGAGCTCGTCGACGCCTTCCACGCGGCGGCGCTCGCGGCGGGCGGCACCGACAACGGCGCCGCCGGACCGCGGCAGATCTACCACCCCAACTACTACGGCGCCTTCGTCCTCGACCTCGACGGAAACAACATCGAGGCCGTCTGTCACCGGCCCGTGTGAACCGACGCCCGCGGCGCTCGACTCACCCGCCCTCGAGCATCTCCTTCAACGCGCCGACCCGCTCGCGCCACCAGGACTTCATCTCCTCGGCTGTGTCGGCGTCGGGCAGGCGCGCGTGCTCGAGCGCGACCTGGCTCTTGCCGTCGCCCTTGGCGTAGAAGCCGACGATCACGCGGGTCGACCCGTCCTCCCAGTCGTACCGGGCGGACTTCGGCGGGCTTGCCGTCCGCACGTGCAGCTCGGCGCCGGGCAGCCAGCGCTCGCGCAGGCCGTCGTCGCCGAACGCCGCGTACAGCCGTTCGACTGGCACCGCCACGGTCTTCGACGCTGTCACCGACCAGCCGTCGGGACGCTGACCCGGCGCCCGCAAGCCGCGGGCCCGTTCGTAGCCGACCGTGACCGACTGCGCCGACCACCCGTCGACGCCGTGCTCGTCGCGCAGCCAGCGGGCGACATCCGGGTGCGGCCGGCTCGCCGCCTCCCACGCGTCGAGCAGGGCGAACCACTCGTCCCAGCCGCGCCCCGTCCGTTCGCGAATCGCGTCGTCGGACATCGGCGGCTCGAACTCGGCCGCCTCGGCCTCGGGGCGCTCGCCCGCGGCGATCAGCCGCCGGCGCGCCGCCGTGTAGCTCTCGCCCGTCTTCTGCATCCGGGCGCGCACCTTGCGCTTGAACGTCTTCTGCCTCGTCATCTTCCTGTCGCTCCTTCGCGGCGGTCGGCGACCGGGACTCACGCTCCCGACGCCCCGCCGGAAAGGGCTCGATGACCGGTGTCCCGAGGGCTCGAGGCCCCCTTTACCTCCCCTGGCCGACGGCGTGAGCGCCGGGACGGAGGTCGGGCGCGGGACGGCGCCGGGACGGACGATACCGCTCCGGTCTACGATTCGCCGGTGAGCGGCGCTTCACCTGAGGGGGGCCCTACCGTCCTGATCATGGCGGCGGGCGAGGGCACCCGGATGCGCTCGTCGCTGCCGAAGGTCCTGCACCCCGTGTGCGGCCGTCCGATGGTCGCCTGGCCGGTGCTCGCCGCCCGCGATGCCGGCGCCGGCAGGGTGGCTGTGATCATCTCCCCCGATCGCGACCTCACGCCCGGCCTCCCGGACGGCACCGAGACGGTCGTCCAGCCCGAGCCCGACGGCACAGGCGGCGCCGTGCGCGCCGCGCACGACATCGTCCGCGATTCCGACACGGTCGTCGTCCTCTCCGGCGATCACCCGCTGATCAACGCCGAGATCATCTCGGCGCTGCTTGACACTCACTCCGCCGCCGGCGCCGGCGCCACCGTGATGACGGTCGAGCTCGACGACCCTGGCGCGTACGGGCGGATCGTCCGCGACGACGCCGGGGACATCGAGGGGATCGTCGAGACGAAGGACCCCTCCGGCGTCCCCGCGGACGTCCTGGCCATCCATGAGATCAACACCGGCACGTACGCGTTCGCCGCCGAGCCGCTGGTCGAGTGCCTCGATCAGTTGGAGAACGACAACTCCGCCGGCGAGTACTACCTCGGCGACGTGCTGCCGATGCTGCGCGAGCAGGGCCTCCGCGTCGCAGCCCACAAATCCACCGACCCGAACGTCAACCTCGGCGTCAACAACCGCGCCGACCTCGCCCGAGTGACGGCCGAGGCTCGCCATCACATCCTCGAGCGCCACATGCTCGCGGGCGTCACCGTAGTCGACCCGGGCTCGACCTGGATCGACGCGGATGTCGAGATCGGAGCCGACACGACGATCGAGCCCGGCACCACCCTTCGCGGTGCGACGACGGTCGCCGCCGACGCCATCATCGGCCCGCACACGACCGTGATCGACTCGCGCGTCGGCGTGGCCGCGCGCGTCCTGCACTCCTACCTCGTCGAGGCCGACGTCGGCGACGAGGCCAGGGTCGGCCCGTTCGCCTACCTGCGCCCGAACGCGGCGCTCGAGCAGGGGGCGAAGGCCGGCACCTTCGTCGAGATCAAGAACTCGCGCATCCGCGCAGGCGCCAAGGTCCCTCACCTCGCCTACGTCGGCGACGCCGAGATCGGGGCCGGCGCCAACGTCGGGGCGGGCGCCATCACCGCGAACTACGACGGACGGAACAAGCACCCGACGAAGATCGGGGAAGGTGCGCGGATCTCCGTCAACACCTCCCTCGTTGCCCCGGTCACCGTCGGCGATGGCGCTTACACTGGCGCCGGTGCAGTGATCCGCGAGGACGTCCCGGACGGCGCGCTCGGGGTCTCCAGCAACGACCAACGCAACATCGAGGGCTACGCGGAGCAAAGATCGAGCGAGGCCGAAGAGGAAGACGGGGGCATGGACTGATGAGCATGGTCGACGACAGGCCGCAGCTGAACGAGATGCCGCAGGTCGTGAGCTCGATCCCGCACGACTACACGAAGCGGATGATGGTCTTCGGCGGCCGCGCGTCGATGGAGCTCGCGGGGCGCATCGCCGGCAAGCTCGACGTCGACCTCGGTCAGGTCGACCTGCGCACATTCGCCGACGGCGAGGTCTACTGCCGCTACCAGGAATCGATCCGCGGCGCGGACATCTTCCTCGTCCAGTCGACGGCGGCCAATGCCGCGGAGGGCATGACCCCGAACGACGCGCTGATGGAGCTGATGGTCATGATCGACGCCGCCAAGGGCGCGTCCGCGCACCGGATCATCGCCGTGATGCCCTGGTACGGCTACTCGCGCCAGGACAAGAAGTCGGCGCCCCGCGAGCCGATCTCCGCCAGGGTGGTCGCCCAGTGCCTCGAGGCGGTGGGCGTCGACCGCGTGCTGACGATGGACCTCCACTCCGGCCAGGTGCAGGGCTTCTTCTCGAAGCCGGTGGACCACATGACCGCGATGCCGATGCTGACGCAGTACTTCATGGATCAGACCTGGGGAGACGAGCTCGTGATCGTCTCGCCCGACGCGGGCCGGGTGAAGGTGGCGCGCAACTTCGCCCGCAAGATCGGCGTCCACTGGGCGGTGATGGAGAAGGAGCGCCCCGCCGCCCAGGTCGCCGAGATCGGCTACGTCGTCGGCGACGTGCGCGGCAAGACCGCGGTCCTCGTCGACGACATGATCGACACCGCCGGCACCCTCTGCGCCGCCGCCAACACCGTGCTCGACGAGGGCGCCGCGCGGGTGATCGCATGCGCCACGCACGGCGTCTTCTCGGGCCCCGCGTACGAGCGGCTGGCCTACGAGGCGTCGGGGATCGAGCGGATCGTCGTCACCGACACGATCCCGCTGCGCCCCGGCGCGCCGGACAACATCATCGTGCTCTCGGCCGCCCAGACCCTCGCCGACTCGATCCGCCGCATCTTCGGCGACGAGTCGGTCTCGGAGATCTTCGCGGGCGAGAATCAGCTCTTTTAGTGTTCTTGGCTCTGTGAGCGGGATTGCGCCCGATTTGCGCACGAAATGCTCACGAGCGGGAGCTAAGGCCGATCCAAGCCAGCGTCATCGCCGACCTTGTAAGCGCCGGCAAGCCTTGACGAAGCAACGAAGGGCCCCGATCTCGCCGACCTCAGCCTCGCCGAGCTGAAGGCGTACGGCGACGAGCTGATGAAGGGCGTCATCAAGCCGCCGATCAGGTTCGAGAGCTTCAGGCCTGATGCTTGGCCTACTCCGAAAGCCCGGCGGCTTCGAGGGCTTCGCCACGGTCCCGATAGACCTTGAAGCGCACGACCAACCGGTCCCGAATCGTGAACTCGTGCGCGGCGAGGATCTCTACCGGTGCACCGCTGCCCTGCCCCGTGGCCGAGACGCGCACGAAGACGAGCACCCGCTCGTCATCCACATCGAAGTAGCACTCCGGCTCGAAACTGATCGGGGAACCGCTCCAGGGTCCGCTATCGCGAAAGCGCCGGAGCTCCTCGACGCCCCTCACGATCGGCGTGTCAGGGTAAGTTGCGGTGAAGTCGAACTCCGCATCGACGGCGACCTTGCCGGAGGCTCCGGCAGTCAGACCGCGCGGGTCCGCGTAGACACTGCGCACAAGCTCCACGTTCTCCTCCGACATCGCCTACTCCGACAGCCCGGCGTCCTCGAGCGCCTTCTCCACGTCTACGTAGGTTCGGCCTTTCGAAACCTGGCCGCCTCGGAACTCGAAGAGCATCGCGAGCCTCGCCCTGACCTCGGCACCCGTTCCGCGCGCACGTGCCGACAGCTGCCCAATCGCCACCACCCGGTCGCCCGCATCATGAAGCGCTTCAGCGTCAAACCGAAGCTCCTCCCAGCTCTCGTCGTTGTCGGCCCCAAGGGCCGCAAACGCTCCCGGCCCCCGGTAGACCGTACCCTCGATCTCAGCGCGCAAGGGCACGATCTCAACATCGTCCGTCGAGTGTGCCTGCGCGGCCTCGGCGTCGCGGGCGTTGAACCACTCGACCATCCTGCGCGCGAGCTCGACGTTCTCCTGCGACATCGCCTACTCCGACAGCCCGGCGGCTTCGAGGGCCTGTTCACGGGTCGCGTACTCGTGGCCACGCGCGATCTTCCCGTCGCGGATGGTGAAGACCGTCCAGTTGGCCGAATCCGTTTCAACGCCGCTGAGCCGGGCGCGTCCGCCGTACCGCTCAGCTGTGAACACGGTGACCCCACCGGCGTCGATCAGTTCCACCAGCTCCATCCAGAACCCGTCGAACATGTCGATCCAGTCCTGAAGCCATGCCCGCACGGCGTCCTTGCCGTGACACGGACCGTGCCATCAGGTCGCCAGTACCTGCGAGGACGCGGTACTCGACGTCGTCGGTGAAGTGCTCCATGAACCGATCAAGCCCTCCACGGGCAAACGCCTCATAGGCCGCCTTCACGATCTCGACGTTCTCCTGCGACATCGCGCGCGCAGTATCTCGCGTCGCCCACCAGGGTTTCCGTCAGTTCACGGCGTCTCGCTCGGATCGTCGCTCTTTCCAAAACGACGAGCTGCCGGACGTTGCGCGCGATCGGCGCCGCCAAGGGGCAGCCTTGGAGACGGCGCCGTCACGCAGCGGGAGTCACCGCGCGCTTCCTGCGAAGGAACCTGCCAGCGACCTGTTTCCCGCGCCACTCCGTCTTCCCGCCAAACGGCCTGGAAAACAAGCTTCGACGCCTGAGCAGGGTTTTTTGAACGGCGCAGCGATTAGATCGTCGCCTAGCGCGCCGCGCAAAAACGCCATGGGCCCGAGACTCGAGGCGACCGGCGGCTCGATAGACGCCCTACTGCCTCAGCCCGGGCGCCCCTCTGTCGTCTCGTTCTCGTTAGCTCACCAAGTCGAAGTGGAGCTTGTCCGTCCTCCGGCTCTGGCGAGGAGCAGCACCTTGCCGGCGACGCCGTTGAAATCACCGGTTCCGCCGACGACGTTGAGCCTGTTATCGCCCCGCCCGATATCGCCCCGGACGCGGATATCGCCGAAGCCACCGATCTCGCCATTGAGGTGAACGACGGCGCGGCACCTGAGCTTGCGGTGCGGTGCCTCCCTGCATATCCCCTTGTCGCGACCCACGTGGTTGTCGCGGTTGTGTGGCTGGAGCAGCTTGGACTTGAAGCGGAAGGCGTGCTCGCCAACTGGCCCACCCGACACCTGCTTTTCGATCACGCTGAAGTGACGGTCGAACGATGCGGAGGCCGGGATCGCGAGCATGGCGACGCCGAGCGTCGCGATAACCCCGGCCAGAACGAACTTGCGCATGGATGCCTCCTCAGGAGAAGGAACGCTGGGAGGGTTCGACCGTATTCCGTGGGGGTCTGGGCGTCAAGTCGCCTTAACGCTCTCCTGCGACATCGCCCGCACAGTATCTCGCTGGAGGGACGGGGGGCCTGCGAGGTCCCCCGCTGTGGGGCACGGGTCCACGGCAACGGCTTGTGCCGTCGCCATTACGACGAGGACCGCTACCTGCAGACCACCGGTAGGAGCCCCGAGGCCGTCGCGGAAGCGCAGCGCGAGCAGGCGATCGAGGGCGAGCTCACCCTGGGCTGTGTGGCCGAGTGGCGCTCCCCATACGGCACGAACTCGATGTTCGCGACCGACGAGGAGCGCCGGGCGGCGTGGGAGGAGCGCCGCGAGGCGTTGATGGTCAACTACCTCACCCCGCCGCTGCTGCCCGGTCACCGACCCTTCGCCTGGTGGCGCTACGAGGCAGGTCGCCCGCATCACCTAACCGAACACCCCCGCCGCTCGACTTCGAGACGCCCCAAGACGAGCGCGCCGAGGCGCTCGACGAGTACGAGATCGAGCCCTTGGCGTGGATGGCGGCTCACGGCCACCTGACCGACGGCGGAGCTGGCGATGATCGCCGAGCGAGCGAGCGAGACGCGGCCCCGGATCGGCACCCCCGCCGAGCACATCGGATCGGGCGGCGTCGACCGGGCCGACCGCCGGGCGGTGAAGCTCTATGAGGCTGTTTGGCGGGCTCAAAAGCCATCCGGCTGAAATCCCGCCTCTCGGCCGCCGCGGGCCTTAGCCTGCCCGGCGTGTCGACGAGATTGAGCGGAGGCGGATGCCGCCGTCCTGGTTCCTGAAGCCGATCAGTCGAGGACGTTCACCATCTGGTCGATCGCCGTGAACTTCATCATCCGCGCGACCTGGCCGTCGCCGAGCCGCATCCCGAGTCGCTTGCCGTCGCTGGCGGACCGTCGCTCCGCGACGAGGAGCACGCGCAGACCGCACGAGTCGATGAAGGTGACCGCGGACAGATCGAGGATGATCTGCGCGGCGTCGGATTGTTCCGCTCGCAGAAGCGCGGCCTCCAACTCCGGCGCGTTGGCCATGTCGATCTCGCCGTAAGCCGCGAGCGTCACGGTCTCGCCGACTCGGCCTTCGACGATCTGCAGATCGCCTGGGAGATAAACCGTCTCGTCCTGGGTGTTCATCGAGACCCCAATCACTCAAAGGTTCATTTCGCTGTGGCGCGGAACCGAGAGCCGTCCGCCACCCGAGTGACGGGCGGCCCGTCTTCCGCGCGAGTCGGTCTCGGCCTTGCTCTCGGCGTGCCGACCGGTGAGGGGAAATTTAGGATCGCTGCTACCGGATGTCAACCCCCGTCGACGCCTGCGTCGCGTTGGCGATGGGCGGTCTCAGCGCTGCTGGTCGGGGACCAGCGGCCGAAGCTCGCGGTCGCGTTCGCATGAGCAGCTTCGAGGTCTCGTCGGCGCCGACTAAGGTGTCCGCGTGGTTTCGCTTCGCCCGCTCAGCGAATCGAATCGTCAAGCGGTCGAGGCTTTGCGCGTATCGCCGAACCAAGAGCAATTCGTCAGCAGCGTCGCCGACTCGTTGCGCGAAGCCGCCGAACACCCGGACGCTCGCGCGTTGTACTGGGCGGTTTATGTCGAAGACACGCCGGTCGGGTTCGTGATGATCGCCGACGAGGTCAGAAGTCCCGAGTACATACCGCACTACCTCTGGAAGCTCCTCATTGACGAGCGTTACCAGCGACAAGGCTTTGGCGCTGCCACGCTCGACCTGATCGTCGAGTACTTCCGTGGCCGACCCGGAGTCGAGGTGCTGAACACGAGCGCCGCCGACGGCGACGGCAGCCCCCTCGCCTTCTACGAGCGCTACGGCTTTGAGCGCACCGGTGAAGTGGTTGACGATGAGGTGCGGCTTCGGCTCAGGCTCCGCTAGACCCGGCTCGGCCAGCTCGGGTCGGTTCCCCGGCGTGACAGAGACCCGCTGCTTCTGGTGCGGCTGCGAGCCGCGCCATCGAAACGTCCCGACGTCGGGACGTTCCGGCGGGTACGGACGCCCGCTCGGCCCTCTCAGCCGCTTAGACGCGCTCTTCCGGGGCTCTGGGAGGCCCTCGCAGTCCGGTTTTTCTGAGGAGGAGGCCGGGCGACCGTGAAGCGCTAGGAGGCTTGCCCTAAGTGCTTGCGCCAGTCCGAATCGATGCGGTCGAGCATCATGACGAACCCGGCCCAGCCCACGTTCTCGGCCCGTAGGTAGTACTCGCGAGGCCCGTAGTGTCGGATCTCGACCTCCTGCGGGCTCTCCTCGAGCTCGCCGATGATCTCGCGCCCGCGGTCGTCGTATGGGATCAGGTTCACAACCGCCACAAGGGCCGATGGTACTCCCGGCGGACGCTTGCGGCCGGGTGCCTGCCTTGATGATTGCCCGGGCGCTAAATGCGCACGGAATGCGCACGAACGTATGCGTACGAGACGACACAGCGCATCATGGCAGCAACGGTCGGGTCGGCGAAACCCCTGCTAACCGCGCAAGACGCGATACGCCCCAACACGCGCCGTCACGTGCGGCAGATAATCAGCTCTTCTAGGGCAGGAGCGCCTTAGCGGCTTGAACAAGCCATCCGGGCGCGGTGTGCGCCAGTAGATGCGCCAGTCAGCACCAAAGTCGCCCCTTCGTCCGCCCCCTTTTCCCCCGTTTGCATGGGGTGTAAATCGGCCCGATAGCCTCTGACACAAACCGCACTTCCGGTCTAGGGTCGCACGACCACCAGAGACCGGCTCCGGGGAAAGGACGCTCGGGGCTAAAAAAAGGGGGAACCTCGCATGGACGCACGGCACGCACGGATCGCAACGCCGGAACGGAAGCCGGAAAGCCACGAACGGCGCGGCGGTCCACTCGCCACCAACGCCCGGATGGCAGGAGTAGTCATGCGCGCCACCCGCGCGCGGCGAGCCCTGCTGGGCGGTATTGCCCTGCTCTCTGTGCTCGCGGTAGCCGCTCCGGCGCGCGCGGACAGCGTCACCGATTGGGATCAGATCGCCGCCGCGGCGCTGCAGTCACCGGGAACGGCCACGCCACCCGGGGCGGGCCAGGGCGCACCGTCGATCGTGCACCTGGCGATGGTCCATGCCGCCGTCTATGACGCGGTGAACGCGATCGATGGCGGCCACGAGCCGTACGTCTCCTCGCCCGCGGCCGAGCCCTTCTATTCGCAGGACGCCGCCGTCGCGGCCGCCGCACGCCATGTGCTCGTCAACGGCGGGCTCGGCATCCCCGCCGCGCGCCTGGACACCATCAAGACCGCGTACGAGACCGCGATCGATGCGATCGCCGCCGGGCCGGCGAAGGATGGCGGGATCGCCACCGGCGAGGCCGCCGCAGCCGCGCTGTTGGCGGCACGCGCGGGCGACGGGCGCTTCGGGCCGTTCCTCTTCACGGTCGGGACGCTGCCAGGCGAATGGCGGCCGACCAGCGGCGTCAACGACCCCTTCGCCTGGCTGAAGGACGTCACGCCGTTCGTGCTTCAGAATCCTGACCGGTTCCGCGGTCGCGCGCCTCACGGCCTAAGAACGCGCGCCTACGCGGCCGACTTCAACGAGGTAAAGGCGGTCGGGATCGCTGGGGAGAGCGCGGTCCGCACGCCCGGCCAGACCGCGAGCGCCGAGTACTGGGGCCTGACCAACGGGACCGCGACGATGTCGAGCATCCTCCGCTCGGTCGCGAACGGTCAGGGCGGCACGCTTGCCGACCACGCCCGGCTGCTCGCCCGCGCCTACACGAATGCGGCGGATGCGCTGATCGTTACGTGGCGTGACAAGGCCCGCTACAGCTTCTGGCGGCCGGTCACGGCGATCCAAGAGGCCGCGAGCGACGGCAACCCGGCCACCGAGGCGGACTCGACATGGCAGTCGCTGATCGCCAGCCCGCCGTATCCCGATCATCCGTCCGGCCTGTCGGCGCTCGGCTGCGCAGTGGCGGACACGATGCAGCACTTCTACGGCCGCGACGAGGCGACGTTCAGCGGCACCACGCCGGGCAACGTGACGCGCACGTTCACGAGCTTCTCGGAGGTGTGCGCCGACATCGTCGACGCGCGGGTGTGGTCCGGCATCCACTTCCGCTTCGCGGACGAGGAGGCCGCGAAGATCGGGCGCCGCGTCGCCCACTGGGGCAACCGGCACGCCTTCCGCTGATCGCCGAGGCAGAGGCGGTGGGCGCGTCGCAGCTCCGGCTAGGGCTCGTCTCACAGTACGCAGAGGACGTACACCGTCAGGTTCTGGGCAACGGTGCCGTTTTTCTGGCCGGCCGCGAACCACCCCGTGCCGTCGGGCCTGCTTGAGGACACGTCACCCGAGGGGAAGTCGAAGCCTGCGCCTCCGCCATGGGGCCTCCTCCGTGCGTTGGCAGAGCCCGACCCTCTCGTACGGCGCAGCGCAACGCAAGCGGTGAGCGCGTGAAACGCACGCCGCCTCCCAAGACGCGAGATCCCGCTTGTTTTCTCGATCCCCTGGGATAGGGTCGGGCCGGATCCAACATGGAGGTTTGACGCCGATGCCCAAGACGCTTACCCGGAAGCTGGCCCTCACCGCGGTCCTCGCGCTCGCCCTCTCGGGCCTGACGATCAGCGCCGCGCCTGCCACCAACACGGTCGAGATCAACAGCAGGCTCATCATGCGCCCGAACTTTCCCGCCTTCCACGGCAGGGTCAAGTCTCCCAATAACGCCTGCGAGGACAACCGGCTCGTGAAGCTGTTCAAGAAGAAGCGCAGCGGTGGCCGCAAAGTGCTCGGCAAGACCTTCTCGGACGAAGAGGGCAAGTGGGAGATCATCGTCGACCCGCTGAGCTCAGGCTCCTACAGGGCGGTGGTCAAGGAGCGCGCGGAGGGCACCGCGGGGACGACCTTCGTCTGCCTGCGCGATAAGTCCAAGCTCGCAGTCGTCGACTGACAAGGGCCTCGACGGCGGCCGGGCGCTAGCCCGGATCCGAGACGCGCCACTCGCCGTCCTCGGAGAGCAGCAGCACCGTCCGAGGTTCGGCGCCGGCGTCGGCGAACTTGTAGCGCGCCTCGACGCGCGCCTGATGGCCGCTGACGCTGACGAAGCGGACCTCGATCGTCGAGCCCTTGAACACGTCGGCGAGTGCGTCGAGGATCTGCCCGCAGCCGGGGAGCTGGTCGATCTGCAGCCGCTGCGCGGTGCTCACCCGCAGCTCCTGGCGTGCCTGGCTGGTGAGCAGCCCGCAGAACGTCTTCGAGTTGCCGGCCGCGGCCGCGCCGAAGAACTCCTGCACTGCGGCCTCGACGCGCTCCTCCTCGGTGGGCGGGTCCTCGAACGGCCCGGTGTCGGTGATCGCCAGGGCCGCCACGGCGATTCCCGCGATCAGCAGCCCAGCGGCGATCCGCCGGCGAACGACGTCGCTCATCCGCGCACCGTAACGGGCACCGGCGCCGGTTTCGCCGTATAGGTTTGCGCCGTGGATGCACGGACGCTGGACTGGCTCGACACGCTCGGCAGGGGATTGATGTGGGCGGCGGTCGCGGTCCTCGGTCTGTCGGTGATCGGCGCCGTCGCGATCCTGACCACGGACTCCGTCGTCGGCCTGTTCGAGGACGTTCAGCGCCAGGGACGAGCGATCCTCGCGGTCGGGGCGTTCGGCGGGGGCCTGACCGCGAGCGGGGTGCTCGCCGGCCTCGGTGCGATCATCCGCTTGAAGGTCGCCGAGCGGCGCGAGCGAGCGTCGAAGTAGTCGGTCCGGCCATGCTAAGTATCGGCCACAAGGGCGCGGACGCGATCCATCCCGGCAACACCGTCGAGAGCTTCGCGGCGGCGGTCGAGACTGGGTGCGACGTGATCGAGCTCGACGTCCTGCGCCCGCCGGGCGACTTCGCCGACGGGGGCAACTGGCGCAACGCCGCCGCGGGACCGGGTCAGGGGTCGGGTCCGCTGCTCGTCGCCCACGACTGGGCCGACGCCCGGCGCCGGGAGGCGCTGAGCCTCGCGGAGGTCCTGGACGCCTTCGCGGCGCCGCCGCTCGACCACATCCGTTTCGACCTCGACCTGAAGATCGCCGGCCGCGAGGACGAGGTGATCGCCGCGCTGCGCGAGCGCAACCTGATCGAGCGGGCGATGGTGTCGACCATGGAGGCCGACAGCCTCGTCTACCTGCGCGATGCCGCGCCCGACCTCGATCGCGGCTGGACGCTCCCGAAGGTCAGCCGCGACTGGTCGCGCAACCGGTGGCTGCGCCCGGTTTTCCTTGCTGGATCCGCCTCGCTTCGGGCGCGCCTGCCGGCGATCATCCGCCGCGGCGCCCCGCCGCTCGGCGTGTGGGCGACCTGGGTCTATCACCCGCTGATCACGCGGCGGCTGGTCGACGTCGCGCACGAAGTCGACGTCGCCGTGGTCGCCTGGACCGTCGACGAGCGCGAGCGCGCGGAGCGGCTCGCGGCCCTCGGCGTCGACGGGATCTGCTCCAACGACCCGCGCCTGCTGGCCGAGCTCTGAGCGCTCAGGCGGTCGACGGTGCGGCGTCGCCCGGGGTGCGTAGAGCCGATATCGGCACGCCGATCGCGTGACTAGAGTGGCGCGGATGCAGCGGGGAACGGGAATGGCCCTGTTCGCGATGGCGCTGGGGGTGTTGGTGATCGCCAACGACTTCACGGCGCTCAACGTCGCTCTGCCGGCGATCGAGCAGGACTTCGACGCCGACGTCGGCACCGTCCAGTGGACGGTCAACGCCTACGCGCTCACCTTCGGCATGGTCCTGGTCACCGGCGGCCGGCTCGCCGACATGTTCGGGCGTCGCCGGGTCTTCTTCATCGGCACCGCGATCTTCGCCTTTTTCTCGCTGCTTGGCGCGCTCTCGCCGAGCGCGGACTTCCTGATCGCGATGCGGGTCGGGATGGGCGTCGGCGGCGGTCTCATGTGGCCGGCGATCCTGGGCATGACGTTCGCCCTGGTGCCCGCGGAGCGGGCCGCCTTCGCAGGCGGGCTTGTCCTCGGCGTCGCCGGGCTCGGCAACGCGATCGGCCCGCTGCTCGGCGGCCTGCTCACCGACGAGCTGAGCTGGCGCGCGATCTTCTACCTCAACCTGCCGGTGGCGGCGTTCGCGGCCCTGGTGACGTGGGCGAAGGTGCACGAGCCGCGCAGCGAGGGCGCCCGCGAGCGGATCGACTATGCCGGGATCGTCACGCTCTCGCTCGGGCTCGTGCTCCTGCTCCTCGCGTTCGACCAGTCCGCCGACTGGGGGGTCACCGATCCTCGCGTGCTCGCGATGGCGGCCGGCTCGCTGCTCGCGCTCGTCGCGTTCGCGGTGATCGAGCCGCGCTTGGGCAAGGCCGCGCTGGTGCCCAAGGACGTGATCGACAACCGCGGCTTCGCCGCCGCATGCCTGACCGTGCTCTGCATCTCCGCGGTCTTCTTCTCGGCGATCCTCTACGGGCCGCAGCTCATGGAGAAGATCCTCGGCTATACGGCGCTCGGGGCCGGGGCCGGGATGCTGCCGATGCTGGGCACCTTCGGCGCCGTCGCCTTCATCTCCGAGCGGATCGTCGCCCGGGTCGGGCTGCGCGCCGTGATCGTCGCCGGCACCGCCCTGCTCGCGCTCGGCCCGCTGCTGCTCTCGTTCTTCGGCGCCGAGTCCGGCTATGTCGCCCTGGTGCCGGGCCTGCTCGCGACGGGCCTCGGGGCCGGGCTGTTCTACCCGACGATCACGACCGCCGCGGTGACGTTTCTGGACCCCTCGCGGTCGAGTCTCGCCGGCGGGATCACCTACATGTTCCAGGTCGCGGGTGGCGCGATCGGCCTCGGGCTCTGCACCGCGATCTTCACCATCCGCTCGGAGGACGAGATCGCGAGCGACGCCGCCGCGCTCGGGCTGCGCGACGGCGCCGAGCAGTCGGGCGTCATCCACGGCATCCTCGCGGGGACAGAGTCCGGAAAGAGCGCGTTCGCGGACTTCAGCACGTCCACCGCCGAGCGCGTGCTCGAGGTGGTCAAGGAGACGTTCGTGGCCGGGGTCCAGCTCAGCTTCCGCGTGATCGCCGCGATCGCGCTGATCGGGCTCGTCTTTGCTGTGCTCGGCGTCAGGCCGCGCGAACCGGCGAAATCCCCGGAACCCGCTTGACCCCGCGCCCCTCGAAGTAGGCCCACTCCTGCTCGCCGAGCTCGGTCTCGGGCTCGTCGGCGTAGACCCACTCGCGCATGATCCGGTGCCAGTTGCGCCGCGCGCGCAGCTGCGCCAGCACGGCGACGACGCCGGTCTCCATCCGGCGGCCCATCAGCTCCTCCGCCGGCAGGCTCTCGCGCCGCATGAGGTCGTAGTACTCCGAGCGCGGGTCCGAGGTCGATTCGATGATCTTCATCACCCGCCGGGCCGAGACCTCGTACTCCTTGTCCTCCAGATACCAGCCGCCGACCAGCATCACGTGGTCCATCAGCCGCTCGGCGTCGAGCTTGGTCGGGTTCTTGACGAAGCCGAGGTCGTGGAGCGAGACGCGCAGCGCCTCGGGGTCCTTGCGCACCGCCGCGTCGACGGCGCGCTGCTCGAGCTCGATCTGCTCGATGTCGAGCTTCTTCGTCATCCCGAAATCGAGAAACGCGACCCGGCCGTCGGCCATCAGGATGTAGTTACCCGGATGCGCGTCGGCGTTGAAGTGCTGCAGGTGGTAGATCGAGCCGAAGCAGAAGCGGAACACGATCTCGCCGAAGCGGCTGCGCTCCTCGTCGCCGAGCTGCTTGATCTCGTCGAACTGGATCCCCTCGACGTACTCGGTGACCAGCACCCGGCGGCGTGAGAGGCGGGTGATCACGTCGGGGACGTAGATGAACGGATGGTCGCGATAGGCGCGCGAGAAGCTCCGCTGGTTCTGCGCCTCGTACTCGTAGTCGAGCTCCTCCATCACACGCTCGCGCAGCTCCTGGGCGACCTCCTTCGCGTCGAGGCCCGGCGCGAGCGCCTGCGCGAGCCGCACCAGCATGCCCGCGTTGCGCATGTCCGACTCGAGCGCCTCGGCGACGCCCGGATACTGGATCTTGACCGCGACCGCGCGTCCGTCGAGCAGCGTCGCCCGGTGCACCTGGCCGATCGAGGCCGCGGCGAACGCCTCCTCCTCGAACTCGGCGAAGTGCTCGGAGACCGGCTCGCCGTACTCCTCGTCGAGCACCCCGGAGACCTTGCTCCACGGCATCGGCGGGGCCGAGGTGCGCAGCTTCGCGAGCTCCTCCTGGTAGAGCTCCGCGTACTCGGGCGGCAGGAACTCGGTGTCGACGAACGACGCGAGCTGGCCGAGCTTCATCGCCGCACCCTTCATCTCGCCGAGGATCGAGACCATCTTGAGCGCGGTCTCGAGGTGGCGCGCCTCGAGCTTCTCCTGCGCGCCCTCCTCCGACCGGGCGACCCCCGCCGCCCTCGTGCCCGCGTAGCGTGCCGCCTGCCCACCGAGCGCGGTGCCCAGCTTCGCCGAACGCCGCATCCGGCCCTTCGGGATCTTGTGCTCGTCCTCGGCCACGGCCGGAGGGTAGCGACGGGGTGGGCGCCTAGAGAAGGTTCGCGCGAGGGCCGGCGCTGCCGGTCGGCCCGGATGCGGTTGGTGGTGCGGGCGTGGTTCTGGCTGGGTGGGGGAGGCGTGGGCTCGGCGCGCGGGCGGCAGCACCACACGCAACGGGGCATGTGGGCTCCGTGTGGGATTAGCGTCGATATGCGTCGTCAATCCCACACGAAGAGCTCCGGACGGCTTCGTGTGGTGCTGCCGCACCCAACCGCGCGAGCCTGGGGGCGGTCGAGCGGCTCGCCCGTCGGCAGCACGGCGTCATCACCCGTGCTCAGCTCGTGAGTCTTGGTCTCGAGCCGCGGGCGATCGATCGTCGGGTGCGGGGTGGGAAGCTCCGACGACTCCATAGAGGCGTGTACCTGCTCGGCGTCGTAGTCCCGCCGCTCGCCCGGGAGATGGCGGCTGTCCTCGCCTGTGGACCGGGAGCGTTCCTCAGCCACCGCTCAGCCGCCGGGCTCTGGCAACTCCTCCCTCACCCAGCCCCTTCCCACCCGCTCTCGGTCACATCCACGCCCGCGATCCCGGGGCGAAGCCGGGCATCGTCATCCACCGCGTCCGCATGCTCCCCGCCGACGAGACCACAACCCGCCACCGGATCCCGGTCACTACCCCCGCCCGCACACTCCTCGACCTCGCGACGGATGCAAGCGCACGCGACCTCGAGCAGGCGGTCGCCGAGGCGCACGCGAGAAACCGCGCCCGCCGCAACCGACTGCTCTCCCTCGTCGATCGCCATCCGCGCCACCGCGGCGCCGCGCGCCTGCGCGCCCTCCTCCACGCGGATAACGACCCGGCCCTGACCCGCTCCAACGCCGAGCGTGGTCTGCTCGAGTTGATCCGCGCCGCACGACTCCCCCAACCGGACGTCAACGCCCGCGTCGGTGATTACGTCGTCGACCTGCTCTGGCGCGGGGCTCGGGTCGTTGTCGAGGTCGACGGGCTTGCCTACCACTCCTCGGCGCGTGCGTTCGAGCGCGACCACCGGCGCGAGGTCGATCTCGCCGCCGAGGGCTTCCAGGTGATTCGTGTGAGCCGACACCAGATCGTCAACGAGCCGGAGGCGTCGTTGGTGCGAATAGCGCAGGCGCTCGCCCTCCGGGCTTCGCCCGCCGCTTAGGATCCTCCGATGGCGACGATCGACCCGCACGCTCGCTGGGAGCCGCACGGGCGGCCGGACTACGCCGGGCTGCAGTCGTTCGCGGCCGTGCCGTACACGGAGTCGGCCGAGGGTCTGGCGGGCGCCGACGTGGCGATCGTCGGTGCGCCGATCGACGAGACCGTTTCCGAGTACCCGGGGACCCGGTTCGGGCCGCGGGCGATCCGGGCGGCGAGCGGCGGTGGTGCCGGGCCGCACCTCGACGCCGGCGTGGATCCGCTGGAGGGCCTGCGGGTGATCGACTACGGCGACGCGCCCGTGATCCCGGCCGACGCCGCGGCCTCGCACGAGGCGATCGAGCTGACGGTGGGCGAGGTCGTCGACGCCGGCGCGATTCCGATCGTGCTTGGCGGCGACCACTCGATCGCGGAGCCCGACATCCGCGCCTGCGCCGCGCGCCACGGGTCGCTCGGGCTGATCCACTTCGACACTCACACCGATACCGCGCGCGAGCTGTGGGGCGTCGAGCGCTCGCACGGAACGCCGATGTACAACCTGGTCGAGCAGGGGCACGTCGCCGGCAACCGCTACGTGCAAGTCGGGCTGCGCGGCTACTGGCCGGGCGACGAGGAGTTCGCGTGGCAGCGCGAGCGCGGGATCACGGAGCTGCGGATGCGCGAGGTGTTCGAACGCGGGATCGCCGACGTGCTCACGGAGGCGATCGACGCGGTCGGCCCCGGGCCGGTGTTCGCGTCGATCGACGTCGACGTCCTCGACCCCGCGTTCGCGCCCGGGACGGGCACCCCGGAGCCCGGCGGCATGACGAGCGGCGATCTGCTCTGGGCGTGTCGTGAGCTCGCGAGCCGGCTCGAGCTCGTCGGCGCCGACGTCGTCGAGGTGCTCCCGTCGGGGTCGACGCCCGACGTCACCGCCCTCGTCGGCTCGCGCATCGTGTTCGAGCTGCTCACCGGGATCGCGCTGCGCCGGACGGGCTCCGGTTAGCCGGGCGCGAGCACGTCGGCGAGGAACGCCACCACGCGCCGTGCGTGCGCGCCGTCCGGGTCGCGCTCGGGCTCGAGGTCGGCAACGCTCATCCCGATCAGCGCCGGCGCCTGCGCCAGGGGCATCACCAACTCCGCCAGCGCCTCCCAGTCGAGCCCGTGCGGCTGCGGGTAGCTGACCGCGGGAAAGAGCTCGCCGTCGAGCGCGTCGAGGTCGAGGTGGAGCCAGGCCGGCGAGTCGCCGAGTAGCGCGGCGCTCTCGGCCGCGACCTCACCACCGCCGCGGGCGACGATCGCGGGCGCCGCGACGAGCGTCACCTCGGCCGGCACGAACTCCAGCTCGCGCGCGACCTCGGGGTCGGAGTCCGCCGGCCGATGGCCGAGCACTGCAACCCGCCGCGGGTCGACAAGCGGCGGATCGTCGCCGCCCCAGAGCTGGGCAAGCTGCGCCGGCCCGCCTCCGAGCAGGAAGGTGAGGTCCATGTCGGCGGCCTCGCCGGTGGGCGAGGTCGTGCCGTCGTAGGCGTCGGGATGACCGTCGACCATCCACAGCCCCGCCTCGATTCCTGCGCGGCGCAGGCCCGCGAAGACGCCGGGCAGCAGCGAGCAGTCGCCGCCGACGACCAGGGGCCGGTCCGGGCCGGCCGCTGTCTCGGCGACCCAGGCGGCGATCGCCTCGGTCGAGCGGACGAGATCCGCGAGGCCGATCACCCCGGTCCGCGACTCGCGGGCCGGGTCCGCGATGCGGGCACCGAGGTCGCCGCGGTCGTCGACGCCGGGGATCGCGCCGATCCCGGCAACGCGCAGCGCCGCCGGCGCCATCGCCTCGCCACGGTCGCGCCCCGAGGAGTCGATCGGCGCTCCGGCCATCGCCCACATGCACGCGACGATAGTCGCAGGCGGTTCTCTATCCTCAACCGCCGCATGGCTACCGATCGACTGACGCTCAAGGCCCAGGAACGCACCGAGTTCGGCTCGCGGACGAGCCGCCGGCTGCGCCGCGAGGGCTTCGTGCCCGGCGTCGTCTACGGCGAGGGCGCGGAGGCGCGGCCGTTCAAGGTCGCGGCCCGCGACGCGCGCGACGTGATCGTCCACGGCGGTGCCCTGTTCGACGTCGCGATCGAGGGCCAGAGCGCGGTGCCGGTGGTGATCAAGGAGCAGCAGCGCGACCCGGTGCGCGGCGAGCTTCTTCACCTCGACCTGCACGAGGTCAAGCTCGACGAGAAGATCGAGGCCGACGTCGCGATCGAGCTGCTCGGCACCGAGGAGGCGCCCGGCGTCACGGAGGGCGGCGTGCTCGAGCACGTGACCCACGAGATCACGATCGAGGCACTGCCGACCGAGATCCCCGAGTCGATCGCCGCCGACGTGTCGGGGATGGTGATCGGCGACACGCTGCAGCTCAGCGCGCTGATCCCGCCCGAGGGTGTCGAGTTCGCGCTGGGCGAGGACCAGGACGCCGACGAGATCACCATCGCCACCCTCTCGCCTCCGCGAGTGGAGGAGGAGCCCGAGCCCGAGCTCGAGGAGGAGGCGGAGCTGGTCGGCGAGGAGGGCGAGGTCCCCGAGGGCGAGGAGGCCCCCGCCGAGGAGGGCGAGGCCCCCGAGGGCGAGCCCGCCGAGTCCGACGACGAGGAGTAGCCCCTGTCTATCTTCCGTCGCCTCAGGCGTGGCGACGATGCCGAGGCGGTCCGCGATTCCGCGGACCGGATCCTGATCGTCGGCCTCGGCAACCCGGGCGCCCGGTACGCGAAGACCCGCCACAACCTCGGCTTCGAGGCCGCCGCCGAGCTCTCGCGCCGCTGGGAGCTGCCGAAGGCGAAGCAGCGGTTTCGCGGCCTGATCGCGGAGGGCCGGACGCGGCCGGGCGGGCCGCGGGTCGCGATCCTGCTGCCGCAGACCTACATGAACGAGTCCGGCGACTCGGCGGGCCCGGCCCGCGGGCAGCTCAAGGTGCCGCTCGACCGCGTCGTCGCGATCCACGACGAGATCGACCTGCCCTTCGGCGAGGTGCGCGCCAAGCTCGGCGGCGGCGTCGCCGGCCACAACGGCCTGAAGAGCCTCGCCCGCGGCCTCGGCAGCCCCGACTTCTGGCGCGTGCGCGCCGGCGTCGGGCGGCCCGACTCGACCGATCCCGAGATCGTCTCCGCCCACGTCCTCGGCCGCTTCGCCGAGCCCGACGACCAGGTCAAGGCGCTGATCGCCGAGGCGGCCGACGAGACCGAACGCCTGATCGACAGAATCGCGGCCGACGATGAGTGAGAACGCGCTCACCACCTACTCGGTCGACGACGACGGCGTCTGCCTGCTGCAGCTCGATCGCCCCGACGCCCGCAACGCGATCAACACCCAAATGCTCGACGAGCTGCTCGCCCACCTCGCCACCGCGCGCGAGAACGAGTCGGTGCGCGCCGTCGTCGTCTCCTCCACCGACCACATGGGCCTCTCGGCCGGAGCCGACGTTCGCGAGGAGCTCGACGAGGACGGCCGCGTACGGCGGATGCAGCTCTTTTCGTTGCTCTACGACGAGCTCACCGGGTACCCGAAGCCGACGATCGCGGCCTGCCACGGGGCCTGCGTCGGCGGCGGCGCCGAGATCGCGGTCGCCTGCGACCTGCGGGTCGGCGGCTCGAACCTGCGCCTGCGCTTTCCCGGCGCCGCGCTCGGTGTCCCGGTGGGCCCGGCGCGGCTGGTCACCCTCTGCGGGCTCTCGATCGCCAAGTACCTGCTGCTGACCTCCAAGGAGGTCGACGCCGACATGGCCTATCGCTGGGGCCTGATCCACAAGGTGGTGCCGGCCGCCCGCACCGAGCAGGCGGCGCTCCAGCTCGCCGCCGACGTCGCCGCGAATCCGCCCGAGTCGGTCGCCAGGCTCAAGCGGATGCTCCACGAGTGGGACGGCGTCGAGGACCGCTCGCGGACCGAGGGCGAGGGGCAGGTGTGTTGGGCCGGCACACACAGTGTGCCGGCAGAAGCTGGTAAGGCGGCGAAGCCGCCTCAATGATGTTGGCAGCGCTCCGGCCCCGGGCTGCCGTTCGCCGACTGACGCGGAGCCGGGCATCGACCACCGGTGCGTAGCCTGCGCGCCGTGACATCCGCCGGCTGGCCGAGCGATGACCCCGGGGCGCGGGCGCGCGAGCACCGCAACTCCGCCCATGCCGCGATCTGCGACGTGCTCGAGCCGTGGGCGCACGGCACGGTGGCCCGGGCCCCGCGCTATCCGAGCTTCTGGGACTTCAACGTCGTCAGGGTCGAGGAGGAGCCGCGGATGTCCGTCGACGAGTTGGTGGAGTTTGCGGACGAGGCGCTCGCCGGCCTGCCGCACCGGCGCGTGGACTTCGATCAGGCGGCCGGCGCCGAGTCGGTGCGAGCGGAGTTCGAGGCCAAGGGCTGGCGGTCCGAGAGGCTCGTGTGGATGCGCCACGCCTCGCCGCCCGCGCCCGGGCCGGCGATCGCCGTCGAGGAGGTCCCGTACGACGCCGCCCACGACCTGCGCGTCGCCTGGCATCGGGAGGACTTCCCGGGCGTGGATCTTGGTGGTCGGTACGTCGACGAGGCGCGTGAGGTGGCGATGCGCCTGGGCGCACACGTGCTCGCCGTCGAGGAGGCGGGATCGACCGTGGGCTTCGCCCAGTTCGAGCGCCAGGGCGAGACGGGCGAGATCACCCACGTGTACGTGCACCCCGACCGCCGCGGCGCCGGCTACGGAACGGCGTTGACCCGCGCCGCGATCGAGGCCGCCGGCGACGCCCGCGACCTCTGGATCATCGCCGACGACGAGGGCCGGCCGAAGAATCTCTACGCCCGCCTCGGTTTCCGCCCGGCGTGGATCCTGACGCAGTTCCTCCGGGCGCCTTGAGCCCGATGCGCTGAGGCGGGCGGTTCAGGCGGCGGCCTCGGCCTCCGCCGCGGTCGCCTCGGCGGCCGCCGCGTTTCGCTTGTACATCGCCCGCGCGAACAGGCCGGCGGTGATGAACATGAACGCGCTGTAGACGGCGGCGGGGATCGTGAGCACGGTCGAGATCGTCGCCGCGACGGCGATCGCGAGCGTGGCGTTGTGGATCCCCAGCTCGATCGCGATCGCCGTCGACTGGCGGTCGTCGAGGCGCGCGACGCGGGAGATCGCGAACGCGACCGCCATCGCGGCGACGTTCAGCGTGACCGCCGCCGCGGCGACGTCGTCGAGGTTGTCGAACACGCGCTCGTACTCCGAGATCACCGCGCCGATGACCACCAACAGGAACAGCCCCAGCGCGATCGCCTTCGCCCGCGGCTCGATCGCGGCGACGCGCTCGGGCGAGCGCGAGCGGATGTACATGCCGAGCGACAGCGGGATCACGGTGATCAGCAGGACGCGGGCGACGACGCCGCCCATGCCGACGTCGTCGTCGAAGCCGCCGGCGCCGAAGTGGTTGGTGGCGAGCTCGAGGTAGAGCGGCACCGTGATCACCGCAGCGACGCTCGAGATCGCGGTCAGGGTGATCGAGAGCGCCGTATCGCCGCGGGCGAGGTGCGTGAGCATGTTCGCCATCGTCCCGCCGGGCGCCGCACCCAGGATCACGAGCCCGACCGCGAGCGCCGGATCGAGCGCGTAGGCCTCGGCGACGGCGAACGCGAGCAGCGGCGAGATGACGATCAGGTTCGACAGCCCGATCGCGACGCCGCGCGGAAGGACGACCACCCGCCGGAAGTCGGCCGGCGTCAGCGCCAGGCCGAGGACGGTCATGATCACCGCCAGCGCGATCGGCAGCGCGACGGTGGCGAATACCGAGTCCTCCACCGGGCGAGACTAGCCGCGCGAGTCGTTCAGCTTCTGGACCACGTCGAACAGGTCTCCCTCCCGATAGAAGTCGACCGCGATCAGCGTGGCGTACATGTCGCGGAGCCGCTGGCAGCGGCGGATCCGCGTGATCAGCGCCTGCTTCGCGTCGACCTTCTCGGCGTTCGACGGCTTCGGCTGCGGGGTCGTGTCGACCCAGTTGTTGAGCAGGAAGTAGAGCGCTGTGTCCGGGCCGCGATTCGGCCGACAGCTGTCCGCGAGCCGCTTCGGATCGGTGAGCGCGTCAGGCTTCTTGAACGTGTACGGCGTCTCCGCGACGAGCTCGTCGTAGGCCGAGTGGTACCAGGGGATCGAGCTGCCGCCGCCCTCCTTCTCGGCCATGATCACCACGCGCCCGCCGGAGTCGATCATCTCCTGGAGCGTCGGCGGCGGGTCGAGCGGCCCCTTGTAGACGTAGTCGATCAGCCCCGACTCCTTGACCGCGTCCGCGATGTCCTCGGGCTCCACGTAGTCCTCGATCACGAGCATCAGCACCTCGTTCGGGTTGACCGCGAGGAAGTCGCGGTACTCGCGGAAGGCGTCGACGATCGGGATCGCGCCGAGCTCGCAGAACTTGTGACAGAGGTAGACCTGGCGCGGGCCCGTCGGCTTCGACTTGACGATCCGGTCGCGAATGCGAAGCGCCGCGTCCAGCCCCTCGGGGCCGAGCGCCTTCTCGTACATCTTGCGCTCGCGCGGGTTGAGATCCGAGAGATCGGTCTTCACCTTGCCGCTCTCGGTGGGCTGGCCGTAGTGCGCGTCGATCAGCAGCCCGCGAATCCCGTCCTCGAGCTGATCGATGAAGCCCGCGTCCTGCTGGCCCAGCAGCCAGTCCGGGTTGGTCACCGCCGACATCGCGTTGTGCGCCGAGGGAAACGCCACCTCGTTGAGCGGGCGATCGCAGAGCTCTGTGGCCCCATTGCAGCCCTCGGTCTCGACCGCATGCGCACGCTCGCTCACCGTGCCGCCGCTGGCGATGAAGATCGCGCCGCCGATGACGATCACCGCCGTGGCGATCCCGGAGGCGACCAGGACGCGGCGGCCGCGGGTCCGCTCCGCCTCGCGCTGCTCCTCGGTCGCCGGGGCGATCGTGATCCGCAGCAGCTCGGAGACCCCGGCGTAGGCGACGTAGAGGCCGACCGCGAGCGCGAGCAGGTGCAGGAAGGCGTCGGGTTCGATCACGATCAGGGCGCCGACGGCGATCAGCGCCAGCGCTCGCACCACCCTCACCCAACGGCGCTCGGGCTCCGTCGTGACCGCCGCCCAGCCGCGGCGCAGCGGGTCCGCGACGTCGACCGGCCGCAGCAACGACGAGGCGGCGGCGGCGACCACCGCCCCGCAGGCGGCGAAGACGTAGAGGCCGTTGCGCAGGTCGCCGAGGTACGCGTCCCAGATCCCGCGCGCGGCGTCGCGGATGCCGGTGTCGTCGATGCGGGCGAGCACGATGGTCCGGACCACCCCCAGCGCGACCGCCGCGATCACCCCGCAGGCGACGACGGCGATCCCGAAGGTGAGCAGGGTGTGACGCCGGTCGCGGCGAACGCCAGAGCGCGATCGCGACCAAGACGAGGCCGAGCACGAGCAGGACCACGGAGAGGGGGCCGAGGTCCCGGCCCGCCTGGGCCATCTCGGTCAACCACCCCGGCGGGTCGATCGGCGTCACGTCGACGTCGGCGCCACCGCCGATCTCCTTCGAGATCTTCGGCGCCAGCGCCTGAAGCGCCCCTCGGAGCACGACGCCGACGTCGGCGAGGGTGAACGTCGCGGTGTCCTGGTTGCCCGCGAAGAACGCGCTGTGCACGTCGCGGGCCGCCGTCCTGAACAGGTTCTGGAAGATCCCGGCGCTGACGATCCCCTCGACCACGCTCTCGATCACGGGCCGGAACGCCACGAGGTCGGCGTTCGCGTTGAGAACCAGGTCGTCGGTGACCCGGCGGGCGATCTCCGCCTTGACGGCGTCGTCGTCGAGTGCCGCGGTGGCGCGATCGGAGAACCCGTCGGATTCGAACAGGGCCAGGCGTGCGTAGCCCGTGACCAGTCCCAGCAGCAGCGCCAGCGCCGCGAGGACCGCCAGCACCGGGGCCGCACTCCCTCGCCCACGGTTGCCCATTGCCAGGAGACTAACCGGCGGCCCCGGCGGGCCCGGGGATCGCGCATCGCTGCGGCCCGGCGGCCACGATGCCGCGCCCCACTAGCATCGGTGCCGACTGCTCAGGCCACTGATCGACATAGCGCGCGACGACGAGCGCTTCTCCTCCCTCGCGGCCTCGGTTTCCGCCGGCGAGGCGGTCGACGTGCGCGCTTCGGCCTCGATCCGGCCGTACCTGCTCGCGGCGTTGATCGACGCCGAGGAGGGGCTCGCGGGCCGCCCGGCGCTCGTCGTGGCCGCCGACGACGTCGGGGCGCGCGACCTCGCTCGGGCCCTCGGTGCCTACCTCGCGCCGCGCCGGGTGCGCTACTACCCCTCGCGCGGCACCGGGTACGAGTCCCATCTCGCCCCGCCGCCGCATCTGGTCGGCCTGAGGATCGGGGCGCTCGATGCGCTGACCGCCACGCCCGAGGCGGGCGCCGAGCCCGCGGTCGTGGTCGCGAGCGCCGTGGCGCTGGCCGAGGCCGTGCCCGACGCATCGCTGCGGCCCGAGGGGTTCGTCCTGCACCGCGGCGAGGAGGTCGATCTCGGGGACGTCTCCGAGCTCCTGGTCGAGGCCGGCTACGAGCACACCGACCAGGTCGAGGAGCGGGGCCAGTTCGCGGTGCGCGGCGGCATCCTCGACGTCTTTCCCGCGACCGAGGAGCGGGCCGCGCGGCTGGAGCTGTTCGGCGACGAGATCGAGTCGATCCGCTGGTTCTCGACCTTCACCCAGCGCTCGCTCGGCGAGGCGGAACGGATCGAGCTCGATCCGGCCGCCGAGCTGGCGCTCGAGCACCGCGAGCTGGCCGAGATCGCGAGCGAGGACGGAGAGCGCCCCGACATCGCCGAGCTGCTGCCGATGGAGTCTTTCCGCGCGCCGCTGGAGCTGATCGGCGACGAGACCGCGATCCTGCTCGCCGCCGCCGAGGAGATACCTGCCGCGCTGCGCGACCACTGGGAGGACGTCACCACGGCGATGCACGACGCCGACGCCCGCCATCTGTACGTCAACGTCGCCGAGCCGCTCGCCGAGCGGGCGGCCATGCGCGATACTTCGTCCCTCGGCTGACCCGCCGGCGGCGGAAGCGGAGCGATGAGCAGCGGCCGACGCGGAAGTTGGGTATTCCGTGCGCAGGCGCCCGTCTCGGCCGCCCGCAGCATCTCGGAGGCCGAATCGCAGCTCGAGCGGGAGCTGCGCTCGGGCTACCGGGTGGTCGTCGCGTTCGCCGGCCGCGGCGAGGCGGAGCGGGCGCGCTACAACCTCAACCGGGTCGACGCGCGGTTCCTCGAGGCGGACGTGCCCGAGGAGGCGGCGCTGCTGTTCGCCGAGAGCACCCTCGGCGAGGGCTTCGTCGCGCCCGACCTGCGCCTCGCCGTGATCCCGTTCCGGCGGCTCGTTCACCGCCGTCGGCCGGCTGCTCCCCCGAGCGCCCGGGGCCGGCTGGCGACCTTCGCCGACCTGCGCGTCGGCGACTTCGTCGTCCACGAGGACCATGGGATCGCGCGCTTCGCCGGCTTCGAGACCAAGACCCTCGCCGGCGTCACGCGCGACTACCTCGAGCTCGAGTATCGCGGCGAGGACAAGGTCTTCGCGCCCACCGACCAGCTCGCGAAGATCACCCGCTACGTCGGCGCCGGCGGCGAGGAGCCGCAGCTCTCCGCCCTCGGCTCGAAGCGGTGGGAGGGCGTCAAGGCACGCGCCCGCAGCGCCGCCCGCGCGCTCGCCGGCGAGCTGCTCAACCTCTACGCGGAGCGCCAGGCGCGGCGCGGCCACGCGTTCGAGCCCGACGGGGAGTGGCAGCTGCGCCTCGAGCAGTCGTTCCCGTACCGCGAGACCGCCGACCAGGTGGACGCGATCGACGCGGTCAAGGCCGACATGGAGTCCGAGCGCCCGATGGACCGGCTGATCTGCGGCGACGTCGGCTACGGCAAGACCGAGGTCGCGATGCGCGCCGCCCACAAGGCCGCGGTCGGCGGCAAGCAGGTGATGATGCTGGTGCCGACCACGATCCTCGCCCAGCAGCACCTGGGCACCTTCCGCGAGCGTCTGGCCGACTTCCCGCTCGAGATCGAGATGGTCTCGCGCCTGCGCAAGCCGGCCGAGGTCCGCGACGCACTCGCCCGCTTCGCCGCGGGCACCGTCGACATCCTGATCGGCACGCACCGCCTGCTCTCCCGCGACGTGCGGGCGAAGGACCTCGGCCTGGTGATCGTCGACGAGGAGCAGCGCTTCGGCGTCAAGCAGAAGGAGCTGCTGCGCCAGCTGAAGCTGAAGGTCGACGTGCTCTCCCTCTCGGCGACCCCGATCCCGCGCACGCTGCAGATGAGCCTCGCGGGCCTGCGCGACATCTCGGTGATCGAGACCCCGCCCGAGGGCCGGCGCCCGGTGCGCACCTATGTCGGCCCCTACGACGAGCAGCTGGTCAAGCGGGCGATCGAGCGCGAGGCGGCCCGTGAAGGCCAGGCGTTCTTCCTGCACAACCGGATCGAGACGCTGCCCGAGGTCGCCGAGCGCCTGCGGGCGCTGCTGCCCGGAGTCCGCTTCGCCGAGGCGCACGGAAGGATGGAGGAGTCCGAGCTCGAGGCGGCGATGCTCGGCTTCCTGCGCGGCGACGCCGACTGCCTGGTGGCGACGACGATCATCGAGTCCGGACTCGACATCCCACAGGCGAACACGCTGATCGTCGAGCGCGCCGACCAGCTCGGCCTGGCCCAGGCCTACCAGATCCGCGGCCGGGTCGGCCGCTCTCGCGAACGCGCCTTCGCCTACATGCTCTACCCCTCCGAGGAGGGGATCTCGGCCGACGCGGGCTCCCGGCTCGCCACGCTCTCCGACCACACCGAGCTGGGCTCGGGATTCGCGATCGCCATGCGCGACCTCGAGCTGCGCGGCGCGGGCGACCTGCTCGGCGACGAGCAGTCCGGTCACGTCGCCGCGGTCGGCTTCGAGCTCTACGTCTCGCTGCTCGACGACGCGGTGGAGCAGCTCCGCGCGAGCGGCGAGGGCGAGCGCGCCGACGAGGCGCCCGTGCGGCTCGACGTCGACGTCGACGCCTACCTGCCGGCCGACTACATCCCGTTCGAGGCGGCGAAGATCGACATCCACCGCCGCGTCGCGGGCGCGCGACGGCCCGGGGACCTGCGCGCCCTGCGCGACGAGCTGCGCGACCGCTTCGGGCCGGTGCCCGAGCCGGTCGAGAACCTGTTCGCGATCCAGCGCGCGCGGATCGAGCTCGGCGCCGCCGGGGCGCGCACCGCCGAGGTCCGAGGAGGACGGCTCTCGATCACCCCGCTCGAGCTCGACGCGGCGATCGTCGGCCGCCTGCGCGAGCGCATCCCCGAGGCGATGTACGAGCTGCGCCACAAGACGCTGTCGCTGCGCGTCCCGGACGAGCCACCAGCCCGCCTCGCCGCGGTCCTCGGCCTCACGGAGGCGCTGACGACCGCGCTCGCCGACGAGCGGCTCCCACAACCCGAGGCCGATATGCTGCCCGCTTCGTGAGCCCGCAGGGGAAAAGGCGCAAGCCCCCGCCGCCTGCGCGCAACGTGCGCGCCGAGCGCGGCAGCCACAAGCTGGCGGCGCTGGCCGTGTTCGCGATCTTCGTCGTCGGATCGCTGATCGTCGTCGCCGCCGCCCAGGGCCTCGGCGGGCCGAGCGTCCCCGAGGGCGACATCGCGGTGATCGAGGACGCGCCGGACGGCACGATCACGAGCGAAGACTTCGACCGCTCCCTCGAGCAGACCGCCGCCCGCCAGGGGCTGCGCGAGGTGCCGCCCCCCGACGACCCGCAGTACGAGCTGCTCGTCGACGCCGCCGTCTCCGACCTGATCCTCTCGCGCTGGGTGCTCGGCGAGGCCGAGGAGCGCGGGATCGAGGTCACCGATCGCGAGATCGAGGAGGAGCTCGAGACCGTCATCAACCAGCAGTTCGGCTCCCAGAACGCGTTCGAGAAGTTCCTCGACCAATCCGGCTTCACGCAGGAGGAGGCGAACGAGCGCATCGCGCTGCAGCTGGTCTCCGACCGGATCCAGCAGGCGGTCCTGCCGCAGGAGCCGGAGATCACCGAGGACCAGCTCCGCACGTACTACGACGAGAACATCACCCAGTTCGAGCAGCCCGAGGCGCGCGACGTCCGCGTGATCCTGACCAAGAACGAGGCCGACGCCGAGGAGGCCGCCGCCGCGCTCGCGGAGGACTCCTCGCCGCAGTCGTTCAAGGAAGTCGCGAAGGAGTTCTCGATCGACGAGGCGACGCAGAGCACCGGCGGGCTGCGCGAGGCGGTCGTCCAGGGCCAGTCCGAGCCGGCGCTCGACGAGCAGATCTTCAGCGCCCCGGAGGGAGAGCTGGTTGGGCCGTTCGAGAGCGATCAAGGCTTCTACGTGATCCAGGTCGAGTCGATCACCCCGGCGCAGACGACGACGTTCGACGAGGCCCGGGAGCAGATCCAGCAGACCCTGGTCGCCGCCCGCCAGCAGGAGCTCGCGCAGTCGTTCCAGGAGGATTTCCAGGCGAAGTGGACGGCGCGCACGGTTTGCGCCGACGACTACCGAATCGACCGCTGCTCGAACGCCGAGTCCCCGCCCGATCCGTGCACCAAGGAGGTCGCGGAGACCCAGGGCTGCGACGCGCCGGTCGTGTCCACTCGCCCCATCGCCCCCGGCACCGCCGGCGTCTTCGGGGCGCCGGCGCCCACCGGGCTGCCGCAGGGCCCGATCAGCCCGGCGCCGCCGACGCCCCCGGGTGGGGTCCCGCCGGGCCTGATCCCGGGTGCGCCTCCGGGCACTGTCCCGCCGGGCACCGCGCCTCCAGGTACGCCCGCCGGGCACCGTCCCGCCGGGCACCGCGCCTCCAGGTGCCCCGCCGCCGGGCGCTGTGCCGCCGGGCTGAGCCGGTCGGTTCGATGCCGGACGAGCGGCGCGGCGGGCCGGAGCCTGACGCGCCGGACGCCGCCGACCCGCTCGAGCGCCTCGACCTGATCACCCGCCGGCTGCGGCGCGAGTGTCCCTGGGACCGCGAGCAGGACGAGCGCTCGATCGTGCCCCACACGGTCGAGGAGGCGTACGAGCTCGCCGACGCGGCCGCCCGCGGCGACGACGAGAAGCTGCGCGACGAGCTGGGCGACGTGCTCTTCCAGGTGCTTTTCCTGTCGCTGCTGTTGGAGGAGCGCGGCGCCGGCTCCCTCGACGCCGTCGCCGACGGGATGAGCGCGAAGCTCATCCGCCGCCATCCGCACGTCTTCGGCGAGGTCGAGGCCGAGGAATCAACAGACGACACACGCTCCTCTCGGGGCCTGACGGCCCCTCGCCTCACATCTGCGGAGGTGCTGCGCAACTGGGACCAGATCAAGCGCGAGGTCGAGGGGCGCGGCGCGGACGACCCGTTCGCCGACGTGCCCGAGAACCTTCCCGGGCTGCTGTACGCCCGCAAGATCCTGCGACGCGCGGAGCCCGAGGGCGGCGCCCCCGTCGACCGCGAGCGCCGCGACGAGACCGAGGCGGCGATCGGGGAGATGCTGCTCGAGGCGGTGCGGCTCTCGCGCCGCGTGGGCGTCGATCCCGAGCTGGCGCTGCGGGCGGCGGCCGAGCGGTATCGCGAGGGCGCGTAGGGGGGCACGCCGGGCCACCCCGGCGTTTGTCTCGGTATGCGAGACAAACCCCGGGGTGCCGATCCCCTCGTTGCCCGTATCGCCGCGCGACAGCACGGAGTGACCCACATTTCGCAGCTTCTGGGCGCTGGTCTGACGCGACACGGCGTGACGCGGCGTCTGAGCGCCGGCCGCCTGCACCGCGTCCACCGAGGCGTCTACGCGGTCGGGCACAGGGGACTGAGCAGCCGAGGTCGCTGGAAGGCGGCGACGCTCGCGCTGGGCCCAGCGGCCGTCCTCAGCCATCGCAGCGCAGCGGAGCTCTGGGGCATGCTCAAGGAGAGAGGTGGCCTCCCCCACGTGACCGTTCCCGGCGCCGGAGACCGGCCACGCCGCAGGGGGCTCACGGCCCACCGTTCGTCAACCCTGACCAGGGCCGAGACGACGCTCCGCGACGGAATCCCGGTCACGACACCCGCCCGGACTCTCGCTGACCTGTCGCGTACCACGCCGGCCGCGCTCGTCCGCAAGGCCCGGCGCGAGGCCGAGTATCTGCGGCTGCCGCTGGCGGACAGCGATCGCGGCGATGGCACCGCGAGTGGCCTCGAGCACGCCTTCCTTCGCCTTTGTCGGCGCCATCGACTGCCGGAGCCGGAGGTGAACGTCCCGCTCGACCCGTACACGGTCGACTTCCTCTGGCGCCGGCAGAGGCTCGTGGTCGAGCTCGATGGCTACCGCGCGCACAGCGGCTGGCAGGCCTTTCAGAACGATCACGTGCGTGACACCCGGCTCGCCGAACGGCGCTATTACGTGCAGCGGTTCAGCGACTGGCAGATCGACAGTGAGCCGGACGCCGTGATCCGGACGCTGCGTGGGCTGATCGACCGTCTCACGCCCGCCCGCTAGCCTCCCGCTCCGCGGTGGGCGCGATCGAGCACATTCACGCACGCCAGATCCTCGACTCGCGGGGCAACCCGACGGTCGAGGTCGAGGTCGGGCTCGACTCGGGGGCGAGCGGGCGCGCGGCCGTGCCGTCGGGCGCCTCGACCGGCGAGTTCGAGGCCACGGAGCTTCGCGACGGCGGCGAGGCGTGGGCCGGCAAGGGGGTCACGGGGGCGGTCGCGAACGTCGACGGCGCGATCGCCAAGGCCCTGATCGGGGCCCGCGCGACCGACCAGGTCGCGATCGACGAGACCCTGCGCGAGCTCGACGGGACGCCGAACAAGTCGCGGCTCGGGGCGAACGCGATCCTCGGGGTGTCGCTCGCGGTCGCGCACGCCGCGGCCCGCGAGGCCGGGGTTCCCCTGTATCGCTACGTGGGCGAGCTCTACGGGGCGTCGCCCGAGCAGGCGTCGGTGCTCCCGGTGCCGATGATGAACGTGATCAATGGCGGCGCCCACGCCGACAACGCGGTCGACCTGCAGGAGTTCATGGTCGTGCCCGCTGGGGCGCCGAGCTTCTCCGCGGCCTTGCGGACCGGGACCGAGGTCTTTCACGCGCTCAAGCGGACGCTCTCGCAGCGCGGCCTGGGGACCACCGTGGGCGACGAGGGCGGCTTCGCGCCCGACCTCGAGTCCAACGAGGCCGCGCTCGAGGTGCTGGTGGCGGGGATCGAGGCGGCGGGATACCGGCCGGGCGAGGACGTCTTCATCGCGCTCGACCCGGCGACGAGCGAGCTGCATCGCGAGAGCGACGGGGCCTACGTGCTCGAGCACGAGGGCCGGGCGCTGACCCCCGAGGAGATGGTCGGCTACTGGACCGGCATCGTCGAGCGCTACCCGGTGGTCTCGGTCGAGGACGGGATGGCCGAGGAGGACTGGGACGGGTGGAAGCTGCTGACCGAGCGGCTCGGCGACCGCTGCCAGCTCGTCGGCGACGACCTCTTCGTCACCAATCCCGAGCGCCTCCGGCGCGGGATCGAGGCGCAGGTCGGGAACTCGATCCTGATCAAGGTGAACCAGATCGGCACCCTCACCGAGACGCTCGAGGCGATCAGGATCGCCCGCGAGGCGGGCTACACGGCGGTGATCTCGCACCGGTCCGGCGAGACAGAGGACACGACGATCGCCGACCTCGCGGTCGGCACCGGCGCCGGCCAGATCAAGACCGGCGCGCCCTCGCGCTCGGACCGGGTCGCCAAGTACAACCAGCTCCTGCGGATCGAGGAGGAACTGGGGGAGAGGGCAACCTACCCGGGGCTTTCCGCGTTCGCCGGTCGCAGCGGCGGGTGAGCCGGCCGCGGAAGGTTCGCGCGCCCGCGCGCCGAACCCATACGCGATGAGCACACGCGCCCAGGCAGCCCGCTCCGGCGGCTACCGGATGCGCACCGCCCCGCGGGCGCGCGGGCGCGGCCGATCCGCGAGCCGGATCCACTGGGACAAGGTCGGGCGGGTGGCGCTCGTGCTGGTGCTCGCCGCCGTCCTGATCTCTTACGTGAGCCCCGCGATCAACTTCCTCGACGCCTGGCGCGACTCGCGCTCCGAGCACACCAGCCTCGGCGAGCTGCGCGAGGAGAACGCAAAGTTGCACCAGCGGATCACGGCGCTCGAGGGCGACGACGCCGCCGAACGGGGCGCTCGCAAGGCCGGCATGGTGGCCGAGGGCGAGGCGTCCTACGTGATCCGCGGCCTCGGGCGCTAGACGGCCGACCCGGCGACGGCATGCGGCCCGATCCGCGTGCGGCCGGCCGGCGAACGCGGCGGGGCGCCGCGGCGGGCGGCGCATGACCGCGGCGTTCACGATCGCCCCGGCCTCCGAGCGCACGCTCGACTTCGGCGCCTACCTGATCGGCACCCTGGTTCTGGCGATGATGCTGGGGGCGGTTGCACTTGCGGCCTGGCGGGTTCGGGCCACGATCCTCCCCGGGTGGCGCGGCGCCCCGGCGCGCCTGGTCGAGGCGGTGCTCGGGATCGCGGCGCTGATCTGGCTCGCAGAGGTTCTGGGGACGTTCGGGGCCTACGGCGAGGTGACGATGCTCATCGCCTGCGTGGCGCTCGCCGGGGTCAGCCTGCTCGTTTGCGGGCGCGTCGACGCGCGCCGGGGCGCGGGCGCCGCCCCCACGCCGCCCGCGCCGCCGGCGGCACGCGTGGCGATCTGGCTCGCCGCCGCGGCGTGCGCTGCGGTCGCCGCCGCCTGGATGGTGCCGACGCTCGGAAGCCTCGCCGGGGGCATGGACCGCGCCGACACCCTCTGGTACCACATGCCGCAGGCGGTCCGGTTCGCGGACGGCGGCGACCTCACCGTCATCGACTACTTCGACCCGATCTTCTTCGCCTCCTACTACCCGGCGAACTCGGAGGTCCTGCACTCGGTCCCGCTGCTCGCCTACGACCGCGACATCCTCTCGCCGCTGCTCAACCTCGGCTTCCTCACGCTCGGCCTGCTGGCCGCGTACTGCATCGGCCGCCCCTACGGCCTGGGCCCGCAGAGCCTGATCGGCGGCGCGATCGCCCTCGGGGCTCAGATGCTGATCGAGTTCCAGGCGGGGGAGGCGCTCAACGACATCGTCGGCGTCGCGTTCGTGCTGTGCGCGGTGGCGGTTCTGGTCAATGAGTGGGCGGCCCGAGGGGGCAGTTGGCGCATTAGTCGTCGATCCGACGAACAAGGCGCCAATCCCGGTCTGGGCGCGGCTGCGTTAGCCGTCGCCGGCATATCAGCCGGCCTCGCAGCGGGCACGAAGCTCTCCTTCCTCGCCCCCGTACTCGCCCTGTTCGTCGGCGTCACCGTGATCGCCGGGCGTGGCAACCGCCTTCGCGCCGCCGCCTGGTTCGCCATCCCCGCCTTCGCCGCGGGCGGCTACTGGTACGTGCGCAACCTGATCGCGGTCGGCAACCCGATCCCCTTCACGGGCTTCGGCCCGCTCGGGCTGCCGGCGCCCGAGCGCGGCTTCGAGCTTCGCCCCGGCCACTCGGTCGCGCACTACTGGAACGACACGGGCGTCTGGTCGGATTGGTTCTTTCCCGCGCTCGACCAATCGTTCGGCTTTCTCTGGCCGCTGACGATCGCCGCCTTCCTGGGTGCCGGCCTGTACGCCGTCTGGCGCGGCTCCGAGCCGCTGGTGCGGATGCTCGGGGCGGTCGTGCTGTTCACGGCGGTCGCCTACGTCTTCACCCCGCTTACCGCCGCGGGCGAGGAGGGCATGCCGATCGCATTCGAGTGGAACGTGCGCTACATCGCCCCGGCGGCCGCCGTCGGTCTGGCGCTGCTGCCCTGCCTGCCGATCGCGCGCGCGAGCGAGCGAGCACGCCGCATGACCCTGGCCGGCCTCTGCGTCCTGTTCGCCGCGACGATCGTCTCGCTGGTCCAGTGGCAGCAGGGTCACGTGAAGGGCGCGGTTGCGGCAGGCGTCGGCGTCCTGGTCGGCTTCGCGCTGATCCGGTGGCTGCTCGACCGCGACCTGCTCGGGCCCCGAGCCCCGCGCGCCTGGGCCGCCGGGCTCGCAGGGGCCGTGACGCTCGCCGTGCTCGCGGCCGGCTGGTGGGAGCAGAACCACTACCTCGAGCGCCGCTACGAGAACCTGAGCCCGCAGCTGCGGCTCGCGGACGCGGCGCGCTGGGCACGCGACCTGCGCGACGCGAAGGTCGCCGTCGGCGGCGTTCGCGGCGTCTTCAACCAGTACGCGTTCTACGGCACCGACCTCTCGAACGAGGTCCAGTGGCTGGGGGAGGAGGGCCCCGACGGCGCCTTCCTTCGGATCCCCGACTGCGCCGGCTGGCGCCAGGCGCTCGCCGACGGCGGCTATACCCACGTGGTCACGACCTACGACCCGTTCCTGCCCGGGCAGCTGACGGACACCAAGGAGGGCCTGTGGACGCGCAGCGACCCGGCCTCGCGTCAGATCCTGCGCGACGGCCCGGTGAGCGTGTTCGAGCTCGACGGGCCGCCCGACCCGGCGGCCTGCGGCGACCTGCCGGACCTCAGCCCGGCGGAGCTCAACGGCGACTCGGTCAACGACGATCCGACGGCCAACCAACCCTGAACCGGCCGTGCTCGAGATCTACGCATCGACCGTCCTCATCCTCGCCGCCTCGCTGCTGATCGGCCGCGCGATCCTCCTGCAGCTCGGCCGGGGCCAACTCATGTGGCTCTCCGGCGCCACTGGCTTCGCGGCGCTGGTGGTGATCGCGCCGTTCCTCGTCCGCCTTCCCGGGCGAGCCACCACCGCGGCGATCGTCGTCGGGGTCCTCTGCGTGCTCGCCGCGGTCGCGATCGCGCGCGACGCGCGCGAGCGCTCGACCCGGCACGAATGGCTGCTCGGTGTCGCGGCGGCGGCGATCGTCGTCTGCCTCGCGACGCTCCCGTTCCTGTTCAACGACCGGATAGGCGTCCTCGGCGAGGGGATCTACACAAACGACCACGCGGCCCAGCTGTACTGGGCCGACTGGCTTCAGAACGGGGTCGGCCCGGAGCCGAACGCGGTCCAGTTCGGCTATCCGATCGGCCCGCAGGCCGTGGCGGTGATCGCGGGCGAGGTCACCGGCAGCTCGCTGGTCAGCGCCTTCAACGGGCTCCTGCTGGCGATCCCGGCGCTGACCGCGCTCACGGCGCTCGGCGCGCTCGCGGAGCTGCCGCCGCTGCGCCGGATCGCGGTGGCCGCGATCTGCGGCCTGCCCTTCCTCGCGGCCTCGTTCCTCGCCCAGAGCGCGTTCAAGGAGACCGCGATGGGGCTCTTCGTGCTCGCCTTCGCCCTCGCGATGGCCGCGGCGAGCGGCGAGGGCGCCGGCCGCCGCGAGCGGGCGCCCTGGATCGTCGTGATCGGCGTCGGCGTCCTGCTCGCCGCCGCCAGCGTGTTCACCTTCTCGCTCCCGGGGCTCGCCTGGTTCGCGATCGCGGTGCCCCTGTGGCTCGTCATCGAGGGGCTGGCCGGGCGCAGCCCCGTGGACTGGCGCGCGGTTGGCGACACGGTCGCCCGCCACCGCATCGCGACCGCGATCGGCGCCGTGGTGGTGGTCGCGATCATCGCGGTCGCGATCGGGCCCGCGGTCGGTTTCGTCGAGAAGATCGACGATGTGCAGGCGTCGGCGGGCCGGCTGAGCTCGCCGGTCTTCCCCGGCGAGGCGCTCGGGATCTGGCCCGAGGGCGACTTCAGGATCGTCCGCACCGAGGTCACGGGGGCGCTGGCCGCGGTCGCGCTCGGCACGCTCGCGGTCGGCTTCGGCGTCCTCGCGCTCGTCCGCCGGCGCCAGTTCGCGCTCTTGGCGATGCTCGTCACGGGCGGGATCGTCTACGTCGGCGCCCGCGTGTTCGGCGAGATCCACGTCGAGGCCAAGGCGCTCGCCGTGATCGCGCCGCTCGCGCTGCTGGTCGGGCTGCGCCCCCTGCTCGCCCCGGGGGCCGGCGACGAGCCTCGGGCGGCGACGATCGCCCGCTACGTCTTCGGGGCGATCGTCCTCGTCGCCGCCACCGCCTCGACGCTGCTCGCGCTGCGCGCCGCCCCGGTGGGCTTCGACGACCGCCAGGCCGGGCTCGAAACGCTTGCCGAGCGGATCGAGGGCGAGACGGTGGTCTTCCTCGGCGTCGACCGCTTCTCGGGCCACTACCTGCGCGAGACCCTGATGCGCGCCCCGGCCGGCTATGTGCCCGAGGAGATCGACTCGCGCCCCGAGAAGGTCTGGCAGCAGGGCCTTGCCGCCGACTTCGACACGGTCGAGCCGGCGAAGCTCGACCGGTTCAAGTACGCGATCACCACCGACGCGGCCTTCGCGTCGACGCCGCCGCCGAACTTCGAGCCGGTCGTCAGCTCCGGCGACTACGTGCTGTGGGAGCGGACCGGCGACACCCCTCGCAGCCGGGTCCTCGACGACGAGGGCGGCGATTCCGGCGCGATCCTCGACTGCGACGAGCTCGCCCTGCGCCGCCCCGGCACCGCGGTCGTGCTCGGGCTGCCGGCCGTGGCCCGCTACAACGAATGGGACCTTCCCCCGCTCGCCGAGCCGGCCACAGGGGGCCAGGAACTCGCGTTCGCGGCCCCCGGCGAGGCGACGGTCGAGCTCACGCTGCCCGAGTCCGGGAAGCACGAGCTGTCGGTCCAGTACCACTCCCAGGTTCCGCTCGAGGTCCTGGTCGACGGCGAGCCGGTCGGCGAGCTGCCGCCGTCGCTGGAGGGCATGTACATCAGTGGTGCGGGCCGGGGCGCCTTCTGGCCCGCCGGGGAGTTCGAGGGATCGGGATCGGCTACCGTGACCGTCCGCGCGGCCGAGCCCACGGGCCTGCAGGATGCGCTCGGGGTCGAGCGCCGGGTCTGGCTCGGCGACGTCGCCGCGACGCCGGCCGCGGACCCGCGCATCGGGCCGATCGAGGACGCGTGCGGGGACTACGTCGACCACTTCTCCCTCGAGCGCAACCGATGAGCCCTCAAACACCCGAACAGCGAAAGCCGCCGGTGCTCGGCGGCGAGCAGATCGAGCGCGCCCCCGGGATCGCCCCGATCACCTTCGTCGGCGGCACCGGACGCAGCGGCACGCACGTGCTCGCCCAGGTGCTCTCGCGCAACCGCCGCATCGCCCTGATCCCGGTCGAGGTCCGCTTTCACACCGACCCCGACGGCTTTCCGGGGCTGCTCTCGGGCGAGGTCACCCTGGAGCGCTTCGTCCGGCGGATGCGAGGCTTCTGGTGGCGCGGCTTCCAGCGCACGCGCATGCGGGGGATGTACCGGTTCGTGGACGCCGACCGCTACCGCGCGGCGCTGGACCGGTTCCAGGAGTCGTTCCCCGACGATCAGGAGGCAGCCTGCCGGCAGCTCTTCTACGACCTGCTCTGGTTTCGCACCGAGGAGCGCGAGGAGGGCGAAGCGCTCGTCGAGCAGAGCTGCGACACGGTCGCCGAGGCCGAGACGCTGGTGCGGCTCTTCCCCGAGGCGCGGTTCATCCACGTCGTTCGCGACGGCCGCGACGCGTCCGCCTCGCGGGTCGCGCAGACACGCGGCCTCTTCCGCCCGCGAACCCGCGCGCAGGGGATCGAGTGGTGGTGGGAGCGGATGGACGCGATCGAGCGCGGCGCCAACGCGGTCCCGCCGGATCGCCTGCTGACCATGAGCCTCGACGAGCTGGTGCTGGTCAAGGGCGGGCGGTTCGCCCTGCGCCCGATGTTCCGCTTCCTCGGCGGCCAGGTGACCCGCGGGGCGCGCCGCTACCTGCGCAACCACATGAGCGCCGAGCTTGCCAACACGCAGCGCTGGCGCCGCGGCGTGTCGACGCGGCGAGCCGAACGGATCGACGCGCTCTACCGCGAGGCGCTCGAGCGGCTCGAGTCCTCCGGCGCCCGCTCGGCGCCCCTGCTTCGCCGCACCTACGAGCGCGCCCGCGACCCCGCGGCCCGCGATCTCGCGCCGTTGGTCTATGTCTACGATCGAGGGTCGCAGTGAGCGTGATGAGTGGCCCCTCCGACAGCCCCGCTGACCTCGTCTTCGTCGGCGGCACCGGGCGCAGCGGCACCCACATCCTCTCCTACCTGCTCGACCGCCACTCCCGCTTTTTCGGGGTCCCGATCGAGTGCCGCTTCCACTGCAACCCGAAGGGGCTCGCCGACGTCGTCTGCGGCCGGACCGAGCCCGAGGACTTCCTTCAGAAGCTGCGCGGGTACTGGTGGCACCGCGTGCGAGTCGGCGATCGCGCCTACGTGAAGGCGAAGTGGCGGGCGCTCGGGCGCGGGCAGGTGCGCGGTCTGCACACGATCGTCGACGTCGCGGACTTCAACGCGGCGGCCGATCGCTTCGAGAGCGCCTACGGCGAGGACCTGCTCGGCGCCTCGCGCACGCTCTTCTACGACCTGCTGGAACCGCTCGCCCAGCGCGCCGGCAAGCCCGCGCTCGTCGAGATGAGCTGCTTCACGATCGCGGCGGCCGACGGGCTCGCGCAGATCTTTCCCGAGGCGCGCTTCGTGCATTCGGTCCGCGACGGTCGCGACTCGGGCTCCTCGAAGGTCTCGCTGCGCCAGAAGCCGCACCACCCGACCGACGTCACCTCGGGGATCGAGTTCTGGGCCGATCGCCTGCGCCAGGCGGAGCGGGGCGTTCGCGGCATGGACCCGGCCGACCGCGAGCGCCTGCGGGTGATCAGCCTCGACGAGCTCGTCTGGAGCGACCGCGAGGGCGCGTACGCGGAGCTCTGCGCCTTCCTCGGGATATCCGACGAGCCGGAGATGCGGAAGTTCTTCGACACGGAGATGAACGCCGACGCGGCCAACCGCGAGCGCTGGCGCAAGGGCCTGACGGAGCCCGAGCAGGCCGAGATCGTGCGCCGCTACGAGGCGGAGCTCGATCGGCTCGAGGCCGAGGACTATCACTGCGCGCCGGTGCTGCGCCGCTCGTACGAGCGCGAGCGAGCACTGGCTTGAGGATCCTCTTCACCACCTCCAACGGGACCGGGCTCGGCCACCTGACCCGCTCCATGGCGATCGCGCGCCGGCTCGGCCCCGAGGTCGAGCCGCTCTTCCTCACGCTCTCGGCGGCGGCCCCGGTGGTCCGGCAGATGGGCTTTCCGGTCGAGTACGTGGCCTCGTACGCGACCCCGGGCTCCGGCAACGACTACCGCTGGTCGCGGCGCCTGCGCGCCCGCCTGCGCGCGGTGATCGCCGAGGCCGAGCCGGCCGTGATCGTCTTCGACGGCACCCACCCCTACGAGGCGTTGCTCGGGGCCCTGCCGTCCTCGGGCGTCGCGGTCTGGTGCCGGCGGCCGCTGTGGAAGGCGGGCTCGAGCCGCGTGCCGCTGGGCCGCGCCGGCGCCTTCGACGCGGTGCTCGAGCCGGGCGAGCTGGCCGAGTCCGAGGACCGCGGCCCCACGGTCGCGCTGCGCGGCCGCGCCAACCGCGTCGGTCCGATCGTGCTCCTCGACCGCTCGGAGCTCCTGCCGCGCGCCGAGGCCGAGGCCGAGCTCGGGCTCGAGCCGGGGCGCACCAATGTGCTCGTCACCTTGGGGCAGGGGGCGGAGGTGCGGGAGGCGACCGCCCGTTGCCTGCGGCACTTGACGGGCAATGAGGGGGTGCAGGTCGCGGCGCTGCGCTCCACGATCGCCGCCATCCCGGCGAGTGGCGCGTTGTTGGCGCATAGCGACCAAAACCCGCCACCGGTTGGCCAGAGCACCGCCGGCGTCGTCGAGTTGGAGGCCACCTATCCGATGAGCCGGTACTTCAACGCCTTCGACGCCGCGATCGCCGCCGCGGGCTACAACGCCTTCCACGAGCTGATCGCGCTCGGTGTCCCCGCTCTCTACGTGCCGATGGCGCGGGAGACCGACGACCAGGCCGCCCGGGCGCGCTGGGCGGAGTCCGCGGGGCTCGGCCTGGGCACCGACGGCCCGGCCGACCTCCGCCTGGAGGCCCAGCTGGACCGCCTGCTCGACGCCGGCGAACGCGACGCGATCGCCGAGCGGCTCGCGGAGCTCGCCGAGCCAACCGGCGCTGCTGACGCCGCCCGCTGGCTCACCGACCTCGCGCCGCCCGCTCAGGCGCCCAGCGTCGACTCGCGTGCCGCAGCGGGCAGCGAGTCGACGCTCGGTGCAACGGGTGGCCGCGCCGGCTCGGGCCGCGAGTTCCGGCGCCGGTGGGGGCAGTTCCTCACGAGCCTCCCGCGCACCCTCGCCCGCCTCACCCGCCAGCAGCTCACCCAGCCGCGAGTGCGGACCGTCGTGCTCGCAGTCGGGATCGCCGACGACGCGATCGCCGCCGCCGTCGCCGCTGCGCTCGAGGAGAGCGGCGAGGAGCCGGCGCGCACGCTGGTGGTCACCGACTCGCTCGCGCTCGGCCCGCTGCGCGCGCTCGGGGTTGGGATCGAGCACGTCCCGGGGCGGGCCGAACGCCAGCCCGAGCTCGCCGGCGGCACGTACGAGGACTTCCTCCGCCGCCGGCTGGAGCTGATCCTGGCGGAACGCCCGGAGCCCCGCCGCACCGTGGTGGCGCCGGGAGGGGCTCCGCTACCCTGAGGGCGCTCCGATGGAGGCCTCAACACCCGTAAAGCCGCATCCGATCGCGGCGCCGGGCGACCAGCCGCGCGTCGACGACGCCCACCCGGGGGCGCTGCCCAACCTGGTCGTGATCGGGGCGCAGAAGTGCGGCACGAGCGTCCTTCACTACTACCTCAGCCTCCATCCGGAGGTCTCGATGTCGAAGCCGAAGGAGCTCAACTTCTTCATCGAGGAGCGCAACTGGCCGCGCGGGGTCGACTGGTACCGCGGCCACTTCGACCCCGACGCCCGCGTCCGCGGCGAGGCCTCGCCCAACTACTCGGCCTTCCCCCAGCACCAGGGCGTGCCGGACCGCATGCATTCGGTGGTGCCCGAGGCGCGGCTGATCTACATGATCCGCGACCCGCTCGAGCGGATCGCCGCGCACTGGGTCCACAACTACGCGAAGCGGCGCGAGAAGGGCACGCTCGCCGAGACCCTCACGCACCCGAACACCTCCTACGTCACGCGCTCCCTGTACGCCATGCAGCTCGAGCGCTTCCTCGCGTTCTACCCCCGCGAGCAGGTGCTCGTGTTCCAGCAGTCCGAGCTCCGCTACAAGCGGATGGAGACCCTGCGCCGGATCTTCGAGTTCCTCGGCGTCGACCCCGACTACACGCACCCCCGGTTCGAGCAGGAGCGCCACCAGACCGCGCGCAAGACCCGCGCGACGCGGCTCGCCGTGAAGCTCGAGAAGCTCGGCCGCAGCAGCCGAGCGCGGATGCTGCCCTCGAATTTCTGGCTGGTGCTCGACGACCGGCTGCCGCTGCGGCGCGCGATCAAGCGGCCCGACGTGCGCGCCTCGCTGCCGCCGGACACCCTCGCCCAGCTGCGCGCCGACGCCGAGCGCCTGCGCGAGCTCACCGGCCGCGACTTCTCCAACTGGAAGATCTGGGACGCTTGAGCCCGGCCTAGGCGGGCATCGCGATGCCCAAGGCTCGACGCAACAAGCCGCAACAGCAGCACGATCACCCCGGCGGGTCCGGCGCGATCCTCGGCGTGCGCGTGCTGCGCTACTCCGGCGTCCAGGGGACGACGCTGGTGATCGCGAACGCGATCCAGCTCGTCTCGGTGATGGTCGTCGCCGCGTACCTCGGCCCGAGCGAGATGGGCCGCTTCGCGCTGCTGCTCTTCCTCGCCGGCCTGGTCACGCAGCTGCTGTCGCTGCTGGTGAAGCCGGGGACGATCCGGCGCACCTTCGGGGCCGACGACGAGGAGGGCGACGACGACGACGAGGAGGACGAGAAGGTCGTCTCGACCTCGCCGCAGCGCACGCTCGGCACGGGCCTCGCCTGGGCGGCGACGCTCGGCCTCCTCGGCACCGCGATCGTGGTGCTCGCGCGCGAGCCGATCGCCGATCTGTTGCTCGGCGACCCCGGCGACGCCGAGCTGGTGATCTGGGCCGCGGTCCTGGCGGGCTTCTGGCTCGTCTTCAAGCTCGCCGACATCACGATCTGGCTCGAGCGCCGCCCGGGCGCGTTCGTCGTCTCCGACACGGCGCGGCCGGTGCTCGCGCTGGCCGCCCTCGTGATCCTGCTGTCCGCGGGCGGCGGGCTCGAGGGCGCGATCGCCGCCACCGCGATCGGCACGGCGATCGCCGCGGTGAGTCGCCGTGATCCTCCTCCTGGGGAGCTTCGAGCCGTCCTTCGACCTCGCCGAGATCCGCCAGATCATCGCCCGCGGCGCCTACCGCGCCCCGGTCGTGACCTCGTTCTGGGTCATCCAGAACGCCGACGTCTTCATCCTCTCGCGAATCGTCAGCGACACCGACCTGGGCATCTACGCGCTCGCCTCACGACTCGGGTTCGTGGTCTCGTTCCTCCCGCAGGGCTTCCGGGTTGCGATGCGGCCGCTGCGCAAGTCGGCGGCGTTCAAGGCGGTCGGCGACCAGTACGGAAAGGCCACCGTCCAAGGCCAGCTGCTCGGCTACTTCGCCGTTCTCTGCATCTTCGCCGTCCTGATGATGGTCCTGGGCGGGAAGGTGCTGGTCGACATTGCGCCGCCGTCGTACGCCGACGCCGCCGGCCTGATCCCGTTCACGGCGGCCGCCTTCGTGATGCCGTCGGTCTACCGGACCGTGAACCAGAACGTGAACCTCTCCCATAAGCGGGCGCTCTTTATCACCGGCTGCGTCGGCGCGGCGCTGGCATTCATCGCCTGCACCCTGCTCCTCGCGCCCGAGATCGGCACCTATGCGGCTCCGATCGGGATGCTCCTCGGCTTCGGCATCCCCTCGTTGCTGATGTTCGCTCGCAACCAGACGGGCGCCAAGCCGATCGAGTTCCCCTACCGCGCCGTCGGGATAGCGCTCCTGCTCGCCGGCGCGATCGCGGGCGCCTTTCAGCTGCTCGAGCTCAGCCCGGTACTCGAGCTCGTGCTCGCGGTCGTGCTGCTCGCGGTGTTCCTGGTGGCCCTGGTCCCCCTCGGCGTGATTCCGCGCTACCACCGGGGCCCGCTGCTGCACACCGTGCGCTCGCTCGGGCGCGGCACGCCGGCGGATTTCCGCGCCCGGCGCGGGCTGCGGACGCTGGCGCCCGATGAGCGCGAGGAGCTGCGCTGGGCGGTGATCGTCGGGCTGCCGGCCGAGCGCCTTGCTGCCGACGGCTCCGCGGGATCGCGGCTGGTCGGCTATCTGCGCCGCGTCGGCGAGCGTGGCGGGATCCCGGTGGGAAGCCAATCACCGCACGACGCCGAGCTCGCGGTCTTCCTGTTCGAGGACAGCTCGCGCGCGGTGCGCGACGCGCACATGCGCCGCCTGCTCGGCGCCGGCGCGGAGTCGAACGACATGCGTGCGCTCGAGGACCTGGTCGCGCATCTCGCCCGGGTCCCCGACGATGGCTGGGAGGGCCGGCCGTCCGCCGAGCGGGGGACGACGTTTCCAGGCGTGGAGCGCCGCCGGCGAGCGCAGCGCCGGAAGGCCCTGCGCCGGGCGCAGGGGAGCTCGGCCGAATGAGCGACGGCCCCGGCGCGCCGTGAGCGCGCCGCCGCCGGGCTAGTCGGAATCGGAATCTGAGCGCCTGATCACGATTCGATCGGGCTCGATCGTGACCTCGACCCGGCGCTTGCCGGCCCAGTTTTCGGCGTAGATCGGATCGTCCTTGACCGCCGGATCGAGCCACAGCCCGTATCCCTCGTCGTCGCCGTGGTCGAAGGTGGCCTGCATCCCGGCGCCGACGCGGCCGCTGCGGCCGCGGCCGCCCCGGCGGCGGCGGCGACGGCGGCGCGGGGCGCCGTCGCCCTGCTCGCCGGCACCCTCGTCGGTGGACCCGTCCTCCTTCTCCGCCTCGGGCTCGGCCTCCTCCGCGCGCTCGGCCGCCTCGGCCTCTTCGGCCTCGGCCGCCTTTGCCTCGGCCGCCTCGGCCTCGGCGGCGGCCTCCTCCTCCTCGAGCGTGGCGGCCTCGATCTCGGCCTCGATCTCGTCGCGGAGGTCGACCTCCGCCGCGTCCTCGTCCTCGACGTCCAGTTCGTGCTGGCGGCGGAACTCGCGCAGCTCGTTGGTCGAGACCTCGAGCTGGTGCGCGATCCAGGCGTCGGTGCGGCCCTGGCGCACCCAGGCGCGGATCTGGTTCAGCTGTGAGCGAAGTGGCTTGGCCATGGTTGGGCCGGAAATTTCTCCGGCGCAGCGCGCGATACTAGCCAACGCGGTGCGCAGAACCGCCGCTGCGCCTCGCGGGGCCGCGAACGGCTACTCTCCTGTTAACGGAAACCAACGGTCAGGGTCACCGGGGGGTGACTGCTCGACCGCGGTCTCGAATGGAGGCGAGATGCTGGTCCTGACCCGCAAGACAAACCAGAGCATCATGATCGGTGACGACGTCGAGATCTCGGTGCTCGCGGTTTCCAGGGACAAGATCCGGCTCGGGATCACCGCCCCGCGTGACGTCCCGGTGTTCCGCAAGGAGGTCTACCTCTCCATCAAGGGGGAGGAGGACGACGAGGACGACGCATCCGACGGCGTCTCGGAAGCGCTCGACGGGCTGGCCAAGAAGAAGTAGCCGCTCATCGTTCGCTAAGCGAACGGAAATACGGGCGGGAATTGGTTGATAGGCTCGATGCCGTGGCCAGCGACCTCCGCATGAACCAGGAACTGGATCAGTTCGAGGTCGCCTTCGAGCAGGAATCGGCACTCGATCGCCGCCGGCGCCAGCAGCTTCGCCAGCGCGCGGTCGCCCGCTCCAAGGCGCGCCAGATCCACTCGACCGAGAAGCACGGCAACATCGGCTTCGGCGTGCTGCTGATCGCGCTCACGCTCACCGTCGTGGTCGTCGCCGTGGTCATGTTCGAGACGCTGGCCTGGCTGATGGCCTAGCCATCGCCCCAACGTCCCTGACGGCCCCGCATAGCGGCCACTCCGGGACGTTCACCGTGGGCCTCCGCGCGAACGTCCCTAACGGCCCCGGCATAGCGGTCACTCCGATGGCGACTCCGGGACGTTCACCGTGGGCCTTCGCGCGAACGTCCCTAACGGCCCCGCATAGCGGTTACTCCGGGACGTTCGCGGTGGGCCGGTCTACGGACCGCAGGCGCCCCAGAGCCCGCGGCCGGCGTTCCCGGCCTCCTGCTCGAGGCGGTTAAGCAGCGGGGCGAATTGGTCGTTGGGGGCGATCGTGAGCGTCGTCGCGTAGCCGCGCCGCACGAGGTCGGCGTTCACGAAGCGGTCGCCGACGTAGACGTAGGCGAGCAGGCGCCCGTAGTCGTCGCGGCGCTCGGGCCCGAACTCCAGGCGCACCCGCTCGCCGCCCACCAGGCGCTCGTTGAAGTCGCTCGCCTCCGGCCCGAAGCACTCGACCGGGGCGCCCGGCTTCACCGACTCGGGGGTGTCGACGCCGATGTAGCGCACGTCCTCCTCGGTGCCGTCGATCAGCACCTCGATCGTGTCACCGTCGACGATGTCCGCGACCGGGACGACGATCCCGCGCCGAGGGCCGTCGCCGTTCGCCGCGGGCCGGTCGTTCCCGTCGTCGCCCTCGTCGCCACCGCTCAGCAGGACGACGACGAGGATCGCGAGCAGGGCCAGCGAGCCGAGGCTCGGCAGCGAGGTGAGGCGCATCTGGAGTACAAGCCCGGCGGAGCGCCCTCCGCCGCCGCGGTTATGGGATCCGGCGGACCGAGGAGAGCATGATCTCCTTGATCTGGTCGATGATCTCGCGTGCCTCCGACCACTCGCGCTGCCAGACGTTGCGGCCGTAGATGACGCCCGAGCCGCCCGCCTCCATGATGTAGCGGGTCTGGTCGAGCAGGTGGTCGTCGTCGATCTTCGAGCCGCCCGAGAGCACGACAAGCGAGCGCCCGGCCGACGCGACCACGTGCTGTACGGCCTCCTCCTGGGTGACCTGGATCTCGTCGTAGGGGGCGGGGGAGTCCGGGTTGGGATCGGGGCTGGGGAGGTTCAGCTTGACCACGTCGGCGCCCATCTCCATCGCCATCCGCGCGGAGTAGTCGATCGCGTAGAAGGACTTCTGGCCGCCCTTCTTCTCGATGTACTCACCCCGGGGGTAGGCCCAGATCACCAGCGGCATGCCGTAGCGGTCGCAGTCCTCGCGCACGCCCTTGAGCTGGTGCAGGTCGGCGTCCTGGCGCGGCGAGCCGACGTACAGCGTGTAGCCGACCGCGTCGGCGCCGAGCCGGACGGCGTCCTCGACCGAGGCGTTGGTGGTCGAGAGCGCGTCGTCGGAGGGCGGGACGTCGGTCTTGCCGTTGACCTTGAGCAGCAGCGGTACCTGGCCCGCGTAGTCCGGGTAGTACTTCTCCGCGAGCCCGATCTGGCAGGCGATCGCCGAGTAGCCGGCCTCGGCCGCCAGGCGGAACTGGTACTCGGGATCCTTGGACGCCGGGTTCGGGAAGAAGTCGCGCGGTCCGTGCTCGATGCCCTGGTCGATCGGCAGCAGGAGCAGCGTCCCGTTGCCGGGCCCGAACTCGAACAACAGGCGGCGCAGGCGGGTGCGCTTGCCGGGGGTGAGGGTGGCGAGGAGGGACTTCTGCTCGGTCGCGGCGCTTACTTCCATACCTTCCTTCTGCGGGTCGCTTTGCCTGAGGCTGAGTATAGGCTCGTCCCCCGCGTGCTCGAGCACAAATTCAACGGGCCTCCGTTCACCGTCGGGATCGAGGAGGAGCTGATGCTGATCGACTCCGACAGCCTCGACCTCGCCCAGGCGATCGACCGGTTGCTCGAAGTGGTTCCGGAGGGGTTCGCCGGCCAGGTGAAGCCCGAGCTGATGCAGGCCGTGCTCGAGATCGCGACGAAGCCGTGCGCGACCGTGCGCGAGGCGGGCGATCAGCTCAGGGAGCTGCGCCAGGTCGTGATCGACGCCGCGGCGCCCCGGGGATTGCTGGTCGGCGCCGCGGGCACCCACCCCTTCGCCAGGACCGATGACCAGCTGGTCACCGAGCGGCCCCGCTACCACGAGCTTGCCAAGGAGCTGGGCTACATCGCTCAGCGGGAGATCATCTTCGGCACGCACGTGCACGTCGGGATTCGCGGGCCGGACCGCGCCATCTACGTCGCCGACGGCATCCGGCGCTACCTGCCGCTGCTGCTGGCGCTGTCGGCGAACTCGCCCTTCTGGGAGGGGCACGGGACGGGGATGAAGTCGTCGCGGGTGCCGGTCTTCCGCGCCTTTCCGCGGGAGGGGATCCCGCCCCACTACGGCACCTGGGAGATCTTCTCGAACCGGGTCGAGCTGATGATGCGCGCCGGCGCGATCGAGGACTACACGTTCCTGTGGTGGGACGTGCGCCCGCACCCGAACCTCGGCACGGTCGAGGTGCGGATCTTCGACCAGCAGACCCGGGTCGATCACACGATGGCGCTCGCCTCGCTGGTCGTCAGCCTCGCCCACCGCCTCTGCGCGCTCTACGACCGCAAGGAGCCGATGGTCGAGTACCCGAGCGAGCTCGTCGACGACAACAAGGTGCGCGCGGCGGTGCAGGGAACGGACGGGGTGCTGATCGACTTTCGCAGCGGCGAGCGGATCGCGGCGCCGCAGATGGCCCACGACCTGGTCGTGCTGCTCGGCGAGCACGCCGACGCGCTCGGCTGTCGCGCCGAGCTCGAGGGGGTCGAGGACCTGATCGTCAACGGCACCGGCGCCCACCGACAGCTCGAGATGTACGAGCGCACGGGCGACCTGCGGGGCCTGGTGGCCGAGATCGTCGAGACGAGCCGGCCCTAGGCGAACGGGCGTGAGCCCCGAGGGGGTTATCCTCGCTTGGGTGAGCGACACCGAGCTGAGCGTCGTCTGCAAGAGCTGTGGCTCCGAGGTGAGCCCGTACGTGACCGAGTGCCCGTATTGCGGCACCCGGCTGCGCAAGCGGGCGCCGAAGCTCGAGCGGGTCGGCGACGAGGTCCGCGTGCGCGAGGATCGCCGCGACCGGCGGCGCCGCCGCGCGGCCGAGCGCCGCAGCCGGTTCGCGGCGCGCCGGGCGCTCGCCCAGGACCTCACCGCCCGGCCCGTGATCACGATCGCGGCGCTGCTCGCGCCGGCGATCCTGCTGATCGTCGAGCGCGCCTCGAACCTGAGCGTCTACGACCTCGGCGCGATCGTCGGGCCGGTCGGCGACCAGTGGTGGCGCTACCTCGCGGCGCCGTTCGTCTACGACGACATCGGCTACCTGTTCGCGTGCGGGCTCGCGATCGCGATCTTCCTGCCCGCGATCGAGCGCCGGGTGGGCTCGTTCGCCACCCTGCTGCTGGTGCTCGGCTGCGGCTCGCTCGGCGCTCTCGCCGCCGACGGGCTCGACTCGTCGTTCGGCGACGGAGTCGCCGTCGTGGCCGGCGGCAACGGGATCGCGCTCGGCGCGGTGGCCGCCTATGCGGTCATCCGCGACGCCGAGCGTCGCGCGGACCCGACCGCGGAGTACGACCGGATCGCGCTCGTCGTCGCGGCGATCGTGCTCCTGCTCCTGCCCCTGGTCGAGGACTACGCCTCGGCCGTCGCCGGGGTGGTCGGCGGACTGATCGGCGCCGCCTGCGGGCTCGCCGCCGCGCTCGGGGGCCGCACCACCGGCGGCCGATGAGCAAGTTCACGCCGCTCAGCGACGAGCTACACGAGTACATCGTCGCCCACGGCACGCGCCAGGACGACGTGCTGCGCCGGATCCAGGAGGAGACGGCGGCGATGGGCGACATCTCGGTGATGCAGATCGCGCCCGACCAGGGCGCGCTGATCACCATGCTGTGCCGGGTGCTCGGCGCCGGCGAGGCGATCGAGCTCGGCACCTTCACCGGCTACTCGGCGATCTGCATCGCCCGCGGGCTCGAGCCGGGCGGGCGGCTGATCGCCTGCGAGCTCTCCGAGGAGTACGCGGAGATCGCGGCGCGGAACTTCGAGGCCGCGGGGGTCGCGGACCGGATCGAGATCCGCATCGGCCCCGCCGCGGACACGCTCCGCGACCTGCCCGAGCGCGAGCTGTTCGACTTCGCGTTCATCGACGCCGACAAGACGGGCTATCCGGATTACTACGAGCAGGTCCTGGCGCGCACCCGCCCGGGCGGGCTGATCATGGTCGACAACGTGCTGGCGGCCGGGCACGTGCTCGAGGACGGAGAGAACGCCGACGAGTTCGCCCGCGATTCGGTCGCTGCGATCCGGCGGGTGAACGACCTGATCACCGCCGACGAGCGGGTCGAGACGGTGATGCTCGGCGTTGCCGACGGGGTGATGCTGGCGCGCAAGCGATGAGCCGCACGGCGGCGCGGATCGACCGCGACCGAGCGCTGGCGATCCAGCAGCGGGCGATGCGCGACTGGATCGCGATGCTCGGCGGCTCGGCGCCGGACTCGCGCTTCCTGGAGGCAGACGGGGTCGCCGCGGCCATCGTCCCCTCGGTCCCGGAGCGCTCGATCGCGAACTCGGTCAACTACACCGACGCCGCTGCGCTCGCCGACTCGCTCGACCGGCTCGCGGCGGCGTACGACGCGGCGGGTGTGAACGCCTGGACCGTATGGACGCCGGAGTTCGACCGCGAGGCCATCGCGGCGCTCGAGGCGGCCGGCCACGCCTTCGACGGCAAGCCGCTGGCGATGGTCCTCGAGCTCGAGCGCTTCGAGCCGCCGGACCTCGCCGGGCTCGACTACGACGAGGGCGGCGACATGCCGACGCTCGGCGAGATCAACGACTCGGCGTACGGCTTCGCCGCCGGCGAGGGGATGGCGGCGCTGTTCGCCGCGGACCCCGAGGGGATCGACGTCCGGATCTACCGCGCGCGGCTCGACGGGGAGACCGCCTGCGTGCTCGCGACGATCGACCACGACGGGCAGGAGGGGGCGGGCGACGACTGCGGGATCTACTTCGTCGCGACCCGCGAGGCCGCCCGCGGGCGCGGGCTCGCCACCCGGCTGCTGAGCGCGGCGCTCGTCGAGGCGCGCGGCCGCGGCTGCACCACCTCGTCGCTGCAGTCCTCGGCGATGGGCGAGCGGATCTACGACACGCTCGGCTACCGGCGCTGGTTTCGCCTGCACATGTACGAACGGCGCAGGCCGGCGTGAACGAGCCCCGCTACACCGAGGCCGAGCTCGACGCCGCGGTCGAGGCGCTCACCGAGCCCGAGCGCTTTCGCGAGGCAGAGACCGTCGTCGCCCAGGCGGCGCCGAAGCTCCACCGGATCCTCGCCCAAGCGCTCGAGTCGGGGGGCTGGTTCGCCGAGTCGCACGAGGAGGAGCTGCGCAAGGCGCTCGCGCTGACGGACGACGCCGAGCGCGACGCCGCGGTTCGCACGCTGCTCGCCGAGGAGACGCGAATGGGGATGCTGGTCGGCGTCGCTGTCGGTTGGGCCCTCGCCACCGAGCTGGACTCGAAGGAGAAGTAGATGCAGATCACCTTCCACGGCCACGCCTGCTTCGAGCTGCGCGAGGGCGACGCCACGGTGCTCGTCGACCCGTTCCTGGCGCCCAACAACCCGGCGGCGCAGGTGACCGCCGAGGAGGTCGACCCCACCCACGTCCTGCTCACGCACGGCCACGGCGACCACATCGCCGACGCGGTCGCCGTCGCCAAGCGCACCGGAGCGCACTGCGTGGCGATCACGGAGCTCGCCCACTGGCTCAAGGAGCAGGGAGTCGAGGAGGTCACCGGCCCGAACCTCGGCGGCACGGTGCCGTTCGACTGGGGCCGGGTGAAGGTGGTCCCGGCCTGGCACACGAACACGACGCCGGACCGGACGGTGATGGGCGCCGCCGCCGGCCTGGTGATCGAGCTCGGCGGCGTCACGGTCTACCACCTCGGCGACACCGCGCTGTTCAGCGACCTGCGCCTCATCGGCGAGCGCGAGTCGCCCGACGTCGCGATCGTCCCGATCGGCGGCCACTTCACGATGGACCGCCACGACGCGGCCTACGCCTGCGAGCTGATCGGGGCCGGAACGGTGATCCCGTGCCACTACGACACGTTCTCCCGGATCGAGACCGACTCCGAGGCGTTCAAGGCCGAGGTCGAGGCGGCGACGCAGTCCGAGGTGGTGTTGCTCCGGCCCGGGGAGGCGTACGAGGTCGAGTAGCGCCCATAAGTCGCCGCCCACGCGGGCGCCGATGTAGGCTTCCGCGCGGACCCGGATGGAACCAGGAGCCGAGAGCGCGACCACTGAAGCGGCGGCGCAGCAGGAGGCGGCCGAGACGCTGAGCGCGATCGCCGCGCGCAAGGACTTCCTCGCGACCGGCGACCCGGCGCTGCAGGCGGATGCCGACCGCGGCGACTTCCAGCTTCTCGACTACAACCAGCTCTACGCGCTCTGGGAGCGCCAGCACTGGGCGACCCAGGACCTGGACTTCACGCAGGACCGGATCGACTGGCACGAGCGGATCAGCGCGGAGGAGCGCTTCGAGCGCATGTACGGGCTCTCCGCCTTCTTCATCGGCGAGCAGCGGGTCACCGACGAGCTCGGGCCGCTCATGCGGGCCGCGCCGACAGAGGAGATGCGGATCTTCCTCTCGACGCAGATCGCCGACGAGGCGCGGCACGTGCGCTTCTTCGACCGCTTCTACTCCGAGGTCGGGGTGCTCGAGGGCGCCGACGGGCTCGGCGAGCGCCTGCGCGCCACCGAGGTGAACCTCAACGACGACTTCGGCCGGCTCTTCGACGGGATGCTCAAGGAGCGCGTCGACCGGATCGCCGCCGAGCCGGAGGACCTGGTCGCGCTGGTCGAGGCGATCACGCTCTACCACATGGTGATCGAGGGCGTGCTCGCGCTCACCGGCCAGCACTTCATCATCAGCTACAACGAGGAGCAGGGAACGCTGCCGGCCTTCGTCGAGGGGTTCTCCAACGTCGCCCGCGACGAGCACCGCCACGTGGCCTTCGGCGCCAAGTTCCTCACCGACATGGCCGCCGCCGACGCGAAGTACCGGGAGGCGATCCAGCGGATGCTGATCGAGTCCCTGCCCGTCGCCGAGGGCGTGCTGCGGCCTCCGTTCGCGCCCGAGGACGACAACGAGGACTTCGTGCTCTTCGGCGTCTCGATGGCCGAGACGCAGGCGTTCGCGGCCCAGTGCCTCACCCGGCGTCTGAAGGTGATCGGGCTCGCCGCCTGATCGATTGATCGCGGAGAACTACCGAGTCAGGTCGACGATCGGCCCTCCGATCGATTGTCCGATCGGAGGACACGGATTTCCGCCCTGATTCCGGCCGAACGTAGGTAGAACAAATGTCCCGACTCACGGAGGATTCGTCTCCCCCCTAACCCCCCACGCCGGGGGAACACGGAGGACCTCACGTGGGAGAGATGGATGTCAAGTCCCAGATCGCATTCGCAGGAACGCCGGGAACGGAGCTTCCGGTAGCGATGCGCGAGGCCTACCACGTTCCTTTCGGCGTTCTGGGCGCCGGCCCCACCGGCGCCCGGTCCCGTTCCCGGTAGTCTCAGTCCGAGGTCACGGAGGGCCTCGGGCTGAGGCACCGGGAGTCTTTTGGGCCGCTCGTTGCCCGATCACGCCTACCGTCGTAGGAGCGTCGTTGGCGCCCTAGACTGCGACGGGCCGTGAGCACGAAGCCGGAGCGCGTGACCGTGGTCGTCGCCGACGATCACCCGATCTACCGCGAGGGGATCGTTCGGGCGATCAACGAGCGTCCCGATCTCGACCTGGTCGGCGAGGCCGCCGACGGTCGCCAGGCGCTGGACCAGATCCAGGAGCTCTCGCCCCAGGTCGCGGTGCTCGACATCCGCATGCCCGGCCTCGACGGCACGCAGGTGCTCTCGGCAATGCGCCGCGACGGGCTCGAGACGGAGGTCCTCTTCTTGTCCGCCTTCATGGAGCCCGAGCTGGCCTACCGCACCGTCGCCAGCGGCGCCCGCGGCTATCTGTCGAAGGAGTCCTCGCGCCATGAGGTCTGCGAGGCGATCGTGACCATCGCGCGCGGCGGGACCGCGCTCGCCGCCGAGGCCCAGGCCGGTCTCGCACGCGAGATCCAGGAGCGCGAGCGCACCGGCGGGCGACCGCAGCTCACCGACCGCGAGCAGGAGGTGCTCAACTTCGTCGCCCAGGGGCTCTCCGCGCCCGACATCGGCAAGCAGATCCACCTTTCGACCACGACGGTGAAGAGCCACCTGCACTCGCTGTACGAGAAGCTCGGCGTCTCCGACCGCGCAGCGGCGGTCGCCGAGGCGATGCGGCGCGGGCTGTTGGAGTAGGTGGAGCCACTCACGGGACAGGGGGATCAGCTCGACCAGCTACGGGCCGAGAACGAGCGCCTGCGCGATGAGCTGGCCGAGCTGCGCGCCGAGCTCAGCGTCAACCGCCAGCTCGTCGCCCAGGTGATGGAGGCCGAGGACCAGGGGCGGCGGCGGATCGCGCAGCTGATCCACGACGATTCGCTGCAGACGCTGCTCGCGGCCAACCAGGAGCTGATCGAGGCGGCGCCGGGGCGCGCGCAGGTGCAGCGCGCGCACGAGGTGGTCGAGGCGGCGATCGAGCGCCTGCGCGAGGCCGTCGAAGCGCTTCATCCGGTGACGCTCGAGCAGGGCGGGCTCGAGCAGGCGCTCGGCGCGGTCGCGCGTCAGGCCGGCCGCCAGGGCGGCTTCGAGACCGAGATCGAGATCGACCGCTCGGCGCTCGACCTCCACGACGAGGTGCTGCTCGCGGTCGCCCGCGAGCTGCTCACCAACGCCGCCCGCCACGCCGACGCGAGCCGGGTGACGGTCAAGCTGTCGCGCTCGAGCTCCGCGCTCGAGCTGGAGGTGGCCGACGACGGGCACGGGATGGAGCCGGGCCGCCGCGAGGCAGCGCTCGCCCAAGGGCACATCGGCCTCGCCTCGGTCGACCAGCGGGTGCAGTCCGCGGGCGGGTCGTTCGCGCTCGAGAGCTCCTCGAGGGGGACGATCGGGCGCGCTCGGCTGCCGCTCGAGCCGGCGGGGCCGTAGGGCGGGCGAGCTAGGCCGGGGGCGGCTCGGGCAGCGGCTCGGGCTCGGGCGGCGGCGGCGGCGAGGAGTCCACGGCCGGTGCCGGCTCGACCTCGACCGGCGGGGCGCTCGAAGGCGGCGGCGGTGCAGTGGGCTCGGCGACCGGAGCGACCGGGGCCGGCTCGGCGATCGCGACCGTGGCCGCGCCGGAGCCGCTGTCGCTGGCGCCGGCGCCTGCCGCGCCCTCGCCACCGGCGGTGGGCCCGACGACGCCCTCGTGAAGCTGATCGGTGATCGGGGGCGCCGGCGGCACGGCGGGCTCGCTCGGCTCCTCGGCCGGCTGCGTGGGAGCCTGCTCGGCCGGCGGCCCAGCGCTCTCGCTCGGCCCGTCGACGGGGGTGGCCGTGTTGCTGACGCTCGCCGTGGCGGTGGCGGGGTGGGTCTGAAGCTTGATCTCGCCGGCGACGCCGATCCCGCCGCTGCCGCGCACGGGCGGTCCGGAGACCGCGGCGGCACGGTCGCGCCCATCGTCGACGGGCTTGTCCGAATAGATCTCGCGCACTTCGACCGCGCCGGCGGTCAGCAGCGCGGCCGTGGCCGCGGTGGCTGCGGCCTTGGCGCCGAGCGCTCCGCCGATTCCGCCCGCGCCCGCGGCGGCGGCGCCGCCGGCGATCGCCGCGCCTCCGCCGGACGCGGCGGCGGCCGCGCCGCCCGCCCCGGCTGCGGCCCCGCCTGCGCCCGCTGCGGCGGCTCCGGCGCCCGTGCCTGCGACGGCGGATCCGCCGGCCACCCCTCCGGTGCCGGCGGCCGTACCGCCCGCGGCCGAGCCTGAGCCGCCGAGCTTGCCAACGATCAGCTTGTGCAGCAGCGCCAGCGGACCGAGCGGCGCCAGCGCGGCAAGCGACTTCGTGTTCGAGCGCAGCTGGCCGCGGAACTCGTGGCAGGGCTCGCAGCGCTTGACGTGCTGGCGCACCGGTCCCGACGCCTTGCACAGGCCCTCGGCCGCCTCGGCGAGCTCGAGCCGGACCTCGCCGCAGGTGAGCTGGCGCGACTGTGAGGCCTCGGCGAGCGACATCCGTGCCCGCACCAGCAGCGACTTGACCGCCGGCACGGTGGTGTCCATGGTCTGCGCGATCTCCTCGTAGGAGAGCGCGTCGATCTCGCGCAGGAGCAGCGCGGTGCGCTGGGTCTCGGGAAGGTCCTTGACGTCGGCGACCAACGACCGGAAGTCCTCGCGGCCCTGCACGCGGTCGGCGGTGGTGACGCCACCCTCGCCCACCATGATGTCCATCGAGTCCTGGCCCTCGGGCACCGGGCGCCGGAGGTGGTTGAGGCTCCGGTTGCGCGCGATCCGGTAGAGCCACGGGCGCGCGTTGATCGGGCGCTCGTCGGCGAGCATCGCCGCGTGCGCCTTGACGAACACCTCCTGGAGCACGTCTTCCGCGTCCTCGGTCGATCGCAGCATGTGGCGGCAGAAGGCGAGGAGGCGCGAGTGGTAGCGGTCGAAGAGCGCCTCGAAGGCGTGCTCGTGACCGGACCTGATCATCGCGACGAGCTTCTCGTCGCTCGCGAGTTTGAGCAGGGGCGAACGCCGACCTAGCAGGCCGGCTCTACTCGCGTGGGTGAGGGTCGAGGCCTCCATCACTTGGCGCGCGCTGTGCCCCCTTCGAAACACCGTAACAGCGGCGGGGTTGCGCTGACAATAAGTCTGCATTAGGCGCATTCAGCGCAGATAAAGGGCTTCGCCAAGCCGTCTACGGAGCCGGCCCGTCACGCCGCAGTGCCCGGGGCGGGATTCGAACCCGCAACGCTCTCGCGAGCAGCGGCTTTTAAGACCGCAGCCTTTACCAGTTTGGCTACCCGGGCCCGGCGATCGTAGCCGGGTTAGACTCGCCCCATGGCCGAGGAGGAGGGGGCCTTCGAGCCCGACGAAATGCGGCTGCTCGCCCACGAGTTGCGCAACACGCTGTTCGCCACCGACATGCTGCTCGAGCGCGCGCTCGAGCACGAGGAGCTCGGCACGGACCCGATGGAGGACGTGCGCCGGGCGCGGGTCGGGGTGCAGGAGAGCCTCGAGGCGATCAAGCGCCGGCTGGACGTCTGAGCGGCAGCACCGCGTCGGCGATCTCCTCCGCCAGGCCGCGACCGATCGGCGCGCCGCTGACCAGCAGGCGGTAGTAGAGCGGGCCGTGCAGCAGGTCGGCGAGCAGGCCGAGATCCGCGTCCGGGGGCAGCTCGCCGCGCTGGACCCCGCGGCGAAGGACCTCGACCATCGCGTCGCGGCGCCGCTCCCAGACGACGCGGGTCGCCGCCTCGAGCTTCGGGTCGGCGGTTCGCAGCGCGAGCAGGTTCGGGATCACGTGGCGGGCCCGGGTGCGGGTGAGCGCGTGGATGAGCGTCGTGAGCAGCTCGACCACGTCCGAGCGAACGGCTCCGGTGTCGGGAACGCGTAGGTAGCGGCTGACGACGTCCTCGCAGGCGCCGAGGACCAGGTCGGAGCGGGAGGGAAACCGGCGGTAGACCGTCGTCCGCGCGACGCCGGCGCGTCTGGCGACCTCCTCGATCTTCACGGCTTCGACGCCGCCCTCGTCGAGCAGGTCGAGCGTCGCCTCGACGATCGCGGTGTCGGCCTCGGCGCTCCGGGGCCTTCCGGGCTTTCGCTTCTCTTTATTCAAAATCGCTACGGTATGTAGCGTAATGGGCCTCGAGGATCGACTCGACCGACTGGATGGCCCGGCACCCGCCGCCGTCGTCGTCAGCGGCCTGCGCAAGTCATACGGCGACGACGAGGCGGTCCGCGGCGTCGACTTCGAGATCCCCGCCGGGACGATCTACGGGCTGCTGGGGCCGAACGGCGCCGGCAAGACCACGATCGTCGAGATCCTCGAGGGCTACCGCACGCGGACCTCGGGCGAGGTCTCGGTGCTGGGCGCCGACCCCGAGCGCGGCGCGGCCGAGCTCCGCGACCGGGTGGGGATCGTGCTCCAGGAGAGCGGGGTGGACCCGGACTTCACCGTTCGCGAGGCCCTCGATATCTACGGCGCCGCGTATTCCCGGCGCCGCCCGACCGCCGAGCTGATCGACCTCGTCGGCCTCGCGTCGAAGGCCGACTCGCGGACCGGCACGCTGTCGGGCGGCGAGCGGCGCCGACTCGACCTCGCGCTCGGCGTGGTCGGGGACCCCGACCTGATCTACCTCGACGAGCCCACGACCGGCTTCGACCCGGAGGCGCGCCGCCGCTCGTGGGAGCTGATCGACGGGATGCGCGACGAGGGCAAGACGATCCTGCTCACCACGCACTACATGGAGGAGGCGCAGCGCCTCGCCGACCAGGTCGGCGTGCTCGCCGCGGGGCGGCTGGTCGCCACCGGCCCGCCGGAGGAGCTGGCGGGATCGAGTCCCGCCGAGGCCGAGGTCGCGTTCCACCTTCCGGCGGGCGTCGGCGCCGGGGAGCTGCCGCTTCCCCACAACGCCGAGCTCGCGCGCTCGAACGGCAGCGTCGTCTTCAACACGCCGACCCCGACCCGCGACCTCGCGCCGCTGCTCAGCTGGGCCGCGGAGCGCGGGATCGAGCTCGACGGCCTCGCGGTTCGCCGCGCGACGCTCGAGGACGCCTACCTCGAGCTGACCGCGAACGGGCAGGGGGAGCCGGAATGAGCACCGGCCGGCAGCTCGCGCTGCTCGGGCGCTGGAGCGTCGGGCGGCTGCGGCTGTTCGTGCGCACCCCGCGGGCCGCGTTCTTCACGATCGTCTTCCCGCTGCTTCTGCTCCTCCTGCTGAACTCGGTCAACAGCGGCGTCACCGTGCCGAGCCCCTCGGGACAGGACGTCGCCTTCGCCACCTACTTCACGCCGTCGATCGGGATCTTCGGCCTCGTGACCGCGTGCTACACGGCGGTCATCTTCGGGATCACGACCGCCCGCGACCGCGGCATCCTCAAGCGCGTCCAGGGCACGCCGCTGCCCGGCTGGATCTATCTCGGCGCCTGGGCGATCTCGGCGATCGTCTCCGGGATCGCGAGCGTCGTGCTGCTGGTCGTGGTCGGCATGGCGTTCTTCGGTGTCTCGATCGAGCCGCGGCTGATCCCGGCGGCGCTCGTCACTCTCGTGCTCGGCGGGACGGCGCTGAGCGCGCTCGGGCTTGCCGTTTCCACCTTCGTCTCCAAGGCCGAGTCGGCGCCGGCGGTGGCCAACATCACGATGTTCCCGGTCATCTTTCTCTCCGGCGTGTTCTTCCCGCTCACCGGCGCGCCGGACTGGATCCAGCGCGTCGCCGACGTGCTGCCGGTCGCGCACCTGGTCGACTCGTTCACCGCCTGCTTCGACCCGACGACCACCGGCAGCGGCTTCACCGGCGATCTGTGGCCGCTGGTGCTCTGGACCGCGATCGGGCTCGCCATCGCGGTCCGCCGCTTCCGGGTCGAGATGACCGCGGCGGGCGGCGACCGCCACCGCGTCGCGCCGGCGTCGGCCTAGCCCCAAGAAGCGCGAACGTCCCGGAGCCCCCCAACCCCCGCGAACGTCCCGGAGGGCCTCCCCCAGCGACCACTCCGGGACGTTCGGCGTGGTGCGCGGCCGACCCACGACGTCCCCAACGCGCGAACGTCCCGGAGTACCCGCTCCGGCAACCACTCCGGGACGTTCGGCGCTGGGCGGCTTAGGCGGCGGCGACGAGGCCGGACATCAGCTCGACCGCCTCGTCGGCGTCCAGACCTTGGTTTCGCACCAGCGAGCGCCAGGTCTCGAACGCGAGGGCGTGGGCGATCGCGGCCCGCGCCCGGCGACGCCGCGCGCCGCGCTCGGGCCGGCCGTGGGCGCAGCGCGTCGCCGGCGAGCTCGAAGTAGCGCCTCGGACGCCTTGGCCGGCGCGCGCAGCGCCGGCACCAGGGGGCGGTCACGGCGCACGTTGGCGAGCATGCGCTCGTTGCGTGCATACCAGGCATAGACGTCGCTCGAGCGCCGCGGCGCAGGCGCTCGTCGGGATCTGCGACCTCGCTCCACGCGCTTGGATCGGGCGGTGGATGAAGCGAGGCCCAATGCGACGAGCAGGCCGCGAACAGGGCCTCGTCGTCGGGGAAGTGGCGGTAGACGGTCGCCCGCTGGACGCCGGCGCTGGTCGGCGACCGCGCTCAGCGTCGTCCGCGCCGGCCCGATCGAGCCGTGCAGGTCGATGACGGCCTCGGTGATCCGCAGCCGCGTCTCCTGCTCCTGCTCGGCGCGGCGGCGCTTGCGGTAGGGACGGGTCTTGCTTTCAGTAGACATTTGTGTCTAATCAATCTTGACAGATCGAGACGACGTGTGGTAGGTTCGCCGAACACTACTGTTCAACGAAAGGATTTCGCGCCATGTTCGACACCACTCAGCTCAAGCTCTACGACCACACCCAGGGGCCCCGGAAGATCGGTCCCGACGAGGGGTACTCCGTCCAGCTGCCCGGCGTCGGCGTTCGCTTCATGGCGTGGACCGAGGAGACCGGCGGCGGCTTCTCGATGGTGGAGCACCCGATCGCGCCGCGGACGCTGGCCGCGCCGTGGCACATGCACACGCGAGAGGACGAGTACTCGTACGTGCTCGAGGGCCGCCTGGGCGCGCTGCTGGGCGACGACGAGGTCTACGCCGAGCCCGGCGACTTCGTGTTCAAGCCCCGGAATCAGTGGCACACGTTCTGGAACGCCGGCGACGAGCCATGCCGGATCCTCGAGATCATCTCTCCGGGCGGGTTCGAGCACATGTTCCGCGAGATGGGCGAGCTGACGAGCGAGCCGGACCCCGCGAAGCTGGCTGACTTCAGCGAGCGTTACGGGATTCAGTTCGACCCCGACGGCACCGCCCGGGTTGCCGAGCGCTTCGGGCTGGTGCAGAACTACGTCCCGGACGACGCCCCTACAGCTGCGTGAAGACCGACTTGGTCTCGAGGTAGGCGTCGAGGTTGTGGTGGCCCTTCTCGCGGCCGATCCCCGACGCCTTGTAGCCGCCGAACGGCACTGAGGGGTCGCCGGCGCCCCAGTTGTTGATGTAGACGGAGCCGGACTTGAGCAGCGCCGCGAGCTTGTGGGCCTTGGAGATGTCCCGGGTCCACACGCCCGCGGCGAGGCCGTAGTCGCTGTCGTTGGCCCGCCGGGCCACCTCCTCGAGGTCCTCGAACGGCTGCGCGACCAGCACCGGGCCGAAGATCTCCTCCCGGGCGATCCGCATCCCGTCCTCGACGCCGGTGAACAGCGTCGGGTCGACGAAGTAGCCGCCGCGCCCGTCACCGTTGGGCCTGCCGCCGGCGACGGCCTCGGCGCCCTCCTCGAGCCCCGAGTCGATGTAGCCGCTCACGCGGCCGTACTGCTCCTCGGAGATCAGCGGGCCGAACTCGGTGTCGGGGTCGAGGCCCGGCCCGACCTTCGCCTCGCGGGCGAACTTGGCGAGCCGCGCGACGAACTCTTCGAAGAGCTCGGCCTGCACGAACAGGCGCGACGCCGCGTTGCAGGACTGGCCGGAGTTCGAGTAGATGCCGAGGAACGAGCCCTTGACCGCGGCGTCGAAGTCGGCGTCGGGAAGGACGATGTTCGGGCTCTTGCCGCCGAGCTCGAGCGTCACGCGCTTGAGCGCGCGCCCGCACTTGGCGCCGATCTCGCGCCCGACCACGGTCGAGCCGGTGAATGCGACCTTGTCGACGTCGGGGTGGTCGACGAGGGCGGCGCCGGTCTCGCCGTCGCCGGTGAGCACGTTGAGCGTCCCCTCGGGGAAACCGGCCTCGAGCGCCAGCTCGCCGAGGCGCAGCGCGGTGAGCGGCGTCTGCTCGGCCGGCTTGAGCACCGTCGAGCAGCCGGCGGCGAGGGCCGGGGCGACCTTCCAGATCGCCATCAGCAGCGGGAAGTTCCACGGGCACGATCTGCGCGCAGACGCCGACCGGCTCCTTGAGCGTGTAGCAGAAGAGGTCGCGCGCGGAGACCGGGAAGGTCTCGCCCTCGATCTTCGTCGGCCAGCCGGCGTAGTAGCGCAGGTGGTTGACCGAGGCGGCGATGTCGCCGCCGGCCGCCGCGAGCGGCTTGCCGTTGTCGAGCGACTCGAGCTCGGCGAGCTCGGTGCCGTTGGCCTTGATCAGCTCCGCGAGCGTGTACATGAACCCGGCGCGCTTCGACGGCGAGACCTTGCGCAGCCCGCCCTCGAGCGCGGCGCGGGCGGCGCCGACGGCGCGATCGACGTCCTCGGGCCCGCCCTGGGCGACGGCGACGATCGGCTCGCCGGTCGCCGGATCGATCGTCTCGAACGTTCGCCCGTCGGCGGCCTCGACATGTTCACCGCCGATCAGCAGCTTCTTCGGTCCCTCGTCGACGAAGGCGCGGGCGGTCTCGGACAGCGATTGCGCGGTGGCTGTGGTCATGCCTGGATCGTAGCCCTGTGGGGGCGCCGCTATGCCTGCCGCTCGGGCGCGGCGACCGTGACCAGCGCCGGGGTCTCGACCTCGGGCGCGCAGGGCGCCGGGCCGGGCGGCTCGGAGCTGCCGCCGACGGCGCCGCGGACGCCGATCGGGCCGGTCGGCACCCAGCCGCGGTAGCGGCGCACTAGCACCAGCAGGCCGATCAGCCCGACGAGCGCCGAGAGGGCGCCCGCGTAGGCGACCGTGCCGCGGGCGCCGATCGCGGCCACCAGCACGCCGCCGGCGGCGAAGGCGCCGAGCTCGGCGGCGTTGCGGATCCCGTTGTAGGCGGCGAAGGCGCGCCCGTGCAGCTCGTCGGGCACGCGGACGTGGATCAGGCTGCGGAACATCACGTTCTTGAGCCCGTGCGCGAGTCCGCCCACGAACGAGCAGACGAGAAAGAAGGCGAAGCTCAGCCACAGCGCCGGCAGCGCCAGCCCCAGCCCCTGCACGGCGGCGGCGAGCAGGCCGGTGGCGGCGACGGCGCCGGCGGCGACCCGGGGCGAGAGCAGCAGCGCGCCCATCGCCATGCCGACGGTCCACAGGGAGAGGAAGGCGCCGTAGGAGACGTCGCCGCGATCGAGCACGTCCTGCACGAAGAACAGCTCGCCGACCCAGACCGCGGACATGAACAGCAGCGAGCCGAACGCGACGGTCATCACCAGCGCGAGCGTCCGGTCGCGGAACAGAAATGCGATTCCGTCGCGCGCCCGCTGCGGCTCGGCGCCGTCGCCGACCGCCGGCTGGCGCCGGACCCGAAGCGCCAGCGCGGCGACGGCGACCGCGGCGAAGGTCGCCGCGTCGACGAGCATCGCGAGCTCGAGGCCGCCGGCCGCATAGAGCAGCGCGCCGAGCACCGGGCCGAGGCCGAAGCCGATGTAGCGGGCCGTCTCGACGTGGCCGTTTGCCTCCTGGACCCGGTCCGAGCCGGCGAGCGGCGGCACGAGCGCGAACTCGGCGGGGGAGGAGACGGCGAAGACGACCCCGAGCAGCGCCGTGAGCGCCAGCAGGGCCGCGGTGCCCGTGGTGAAGGCGACCACGGCCGCGGCGACCGCGCCGATCGCGGAGGCCGCGGCCAGCAGCCGCGTGGCCTCGATGCGGTCGACCAGGAGCCCGGCGTGGCCGGCGACCGCGACCGAGGGCCCGAAGAGGCAGATCCAGAGCGCGGCGACCGCGAAGCCGGAGTCGGTCGACTGCTTGACCTCGAGCCCGAGGGCGACGATCGCGACCCAGTCGCCGAGCGCCGAGAGGCCCACCGAGCCGGCGACGAGGCGAAAGTCGCGATCGCGCAGCAGGCTCCCCCGGTTCATCGGGCCGAACCTAGTTGTTCGCGCGGAGGGCTCCGGGGCTCAGCAGTCGACCGACTCTGGCACCTCGGCGACCGCCTCGGCGGCCTGCTGCTCGGCGACCGCGGCGTCGTACTCCGCGCGCTCCTGCTCGTCGGGGATGCCGTCGGCGTCCTCGTCCGGGTTCGCCGGGTCGAGGTCCTCGGGCGGCGGCTCGGGCAGGGGCTCGGGCGCGATCGGCTCGGGCGGTGGGGCCTCGGTGCAGGTGGGCGCCGTCGGCGTCGCCTCGACGCTCGCCTCCGCTTGGCCGGTGTCGGTCTCGGCCGCGGGCGCGCCGCGGGTCTCGGCCTCGGCCTCCGAGGTTGCGCTGCTGGCCTCGACCTCGGCCTCGCTCGTCGCTTCGCGCACCTCGGTCTCCGTCGGCGTGGGCGTGACCTCGGTCGAGACCACCTCCTTGTCGCCGTCGGGCTGCTCGGGAGCCCCGTACGCGGTCACCCGGACGCTGTAGGTGCCGGAGCCGACATATGGGACCCATAGCGATGTACCGCCGGGCGCGACGCCGCCGTAGTCGACGACCGAGCCGTCGGCGCGGGTGACGGCGGCGCTGTAGCTGGCGGCCTCGGGCAGGGCGTTGTAGGAGACGTCGAGCTTGCAGATGACCTCGTCCGCGAGCGTGCCGCAGGAATCGAGCGCGGTCGACACTTCGAGCGCCGCGGGACCGCGGGCGGCGTCGGTGGGCTCCATCGCTTTGTCTGCGCTCGCGAGCGCCGGCGTCGATGCGGCCAGCGCGAGCAGCTCCAGCACCACAGCTCGTCTCCTCTTCGACCGTGATCCTAACTATTCCCCTCAGGTCACACACGAGAAACTGAGCGACTGCCATGATCAAAAAATGGCCGTTGGGGCGATGACAAAGCTCTACCGGCGCCTCGGTGGCTGGTATCCGTTCGCCTTCCTCGCCGTCGAATTGCAGTCGGCGCTCGTGATCGTCGCCGGGACCCTGGCCCTGTTCACCTTCTATTTCGAGGGCGACTGGGGCGAGTACGCGGCGGTGCTCGCGATCGCCCTCGTGCTCACCGAGGCCGCGATCGTCGCCACGCTGGTCCGGATTCAGCCGCTGCTGCGCCCGCTGCGGCGTTGGATCGACGGCGAGCGCGACCAGGAGTCCACCGACCGCGCCTGGTCGGCCGCGGTCAGCCTGCCGCTGCACCTCGTCAAGCGCGACCTGCCGATGCCGGTGCTCGTGACGGTGATCCCGACCTGCGTCGCCGGGATAGTCATCCTCGACCTCGGCTGGCTGACGCTCATCCCGCTGCTCCTCGCCGCCGCGGTGACCATGGGCTACTCGGCGATGCTCCACTACCTCGCGGTCGAGGCCGGCATGCGCCCGCTGCTGCTCGACATCAACGCGAACCTCTCGCCGCGCATGTCGGCGGCGGGATTCTGGGCGGTGCCGCTTCGCACCCGGCTGGTCGTCGCGCTGCCGCTGATCAACCTGATCACCGGCCTCATCGTCGCCGCACTCACCTCCGGCGGCGGCGGCGGCGCCGCCCTCGGCCTCGACGTGCTGGTGGTGCTGCTGGTCGCGACGACGATCTCGCTCGAGCTCACCGTGCTGCTCTCGCGCTCGATCCTGTCCCCGCTCAAGGACCTCGAGCGGGGGCTCGAGCGGGTGCGCGCGGGCCAGTACGACGTCTCCGTGCCCGTGACCACGGGCGACGAGCTCGGCGACCTCGCGGCGACCTTCAACCAGATGGTCGAGGGACTGGCCGAGCGCGAGCGGATCCGCGAGGCGTTCGGCACCTACCTCGACGAGGAGGTCGCCGAGTACATCCTCTCGGAGGGCTTCACCGAGGAGGGCGTCGAGGTCGAGGTGACGGTGCTGTTCTGCGACGTGCGCGACTTCACCGCGTTCGCTTCCCGGCGCGACGCCGCAGGAGGTCGTCACGGCGCTCAACCGGCTCTTCGAGGTGATCGTGCCGATCATCGCCAAGCACGGCGGCCACGTCGACAAGTTCGAGGGCGATGGGCTGCTGGCGGTGTTCGGGGCGCCGGAGCCGTTCCCCGACCACGCCGACCGCGCGGTGAGCGCGGCGTGCGAGATCGGGGTCGCGATCAACGAGCGCGGCCAGGCCGGCGACCTGCGGCTCGGCGTCGGCGTCAACACCGGCACCGTGATCGCGGGCGCGATCGGCGGCGCGGGGCGGCTCAACTTCAGCGTCATCGGCGGCGCCGTCAACGTCGCCGCCCGCGTCGAGGCCCAGACGCGCGTGACCGACGACAACATCCTCATCACCGGCGAGACCTGGACCCGCCTCTCCCACAGGTTCGAGGCCGAGAGCCGCGGCAAGCTCGAGCTGCGCGGGGTGAGCGAGCCGGTGGCGCTCTACGCGCCCAAGGTCGCCGGGCAGGAGGAGGCGCCGGTCGAGCGCGAGCCGGTCGGCGCACGCGGCGACGGCGCCGGTGACGGCGAGGGCCTCGCCGACGCCCTGCGCCGGCGGCTCACGCGCCCGATCCGTCGCTGATCCGCCTCCTCACCCTGCTCGTCGGTTGGCGTCCGGCCGCCGCATAAAGATTGCCATAAGAAGTGACGCCGCCGCGAGGATGACGCTGTAGGCTGCCGCGTCGCGACGGAGGTGTGCAGTGACCGCTGATGACATGAGGTCTGGGTGGCCGAACGGCGCGTTGCGGCGTGCCGTCGTCGGTCGCCGCCCGAATCGGCCGCGTCCTCGGCTGCTCGCGCTCGGGGTGGCGATCGCCGCCTGCGCCGGCGCGCTACTGCTCGCGCCGGCCATGGCTTCGGCCGCCGCCGACCCGGTCTACGGCATCGTCACCCAGGACGGCGAGTTGCCGCCGCCGGAGGACATGGAGCTGATGCACGAGGGCGGGGTCGAGAGCATCCGGCTGATGGCGCACTGGGGCAGCGTCGAGTTCGCCCCGGGAGCGCGCGACTGGAGCTCGCTCGACACCCTCGTGCGGGAGACGACCGCGCGCGGGATCCAGCCGCTGCTGTTCCTCTACGGGTCACCGGACTGGGTGGCGCAAGTGGACGGTCGCCAGTGCGCGCTCGACTGCTCGATCATCCCGCCGTCCTCGAAGCAGACCCGCCAGGCGTTCGCGCAGTTCGCCCATGACGCCGTCGCCCGCTACGGGCCGGGTGGCGACTTCTGGGAGCCGCCGGCCGCACGACCCCAGCCAGCCGCCGCCCTGTCAGTGCACGTTCGCCCAGCCGGTGCGGGTCTGGCAGGTCTGGAACGAGCAGAACACGCCCAAGTACTACGGCCCGAAGGTAAACGTCCGCGGGTACGCGAAGCTGGTCAAGGCCGCCGGCCCGGCGATCAAGTCGGCAGACCCCGACGCCGAGGTGATGCTGGGCGGGATGTGGGGCCCCGAGTCGCTGAAGGAGGGAAACAAACCGCCCCCGGTGACCATCTTCACCGACTACATGAAGCGGTTCTATCGGGTCAAGGGGATCAAGAAGGCCTTCGACTCGCTCGCGATCCATCCCTACTCGGCCAACATCAGCGGGATGCTGACCCAGATGCGCGAGGCGCGCAAGGTGGCGAAGGCCAACCACGACAGAAAGGTCCGCCTCTGGATCACCGAGATCGGCTGGGCCTCGGGCGGGCCCAGCGACGAGCCCTACGTAGTGGGCGACGTCGGCCAGGCCCAGCAGCTGACCAAGGCCTACGAGAAGCTCCTGGCGAAACGCGCCGCCTTCAAGCTGCGGGGCATCTACTGGTACACGTGGCGCGACCAACCGGGCGGCGACGCGATCTGCGCGTGGTGCGGGCACGCCGGGCTTCGCAACGTCGACGGCACGCCGAAGCCCGCCTGGGACGCGTTCGTGAGGGTCGCCTCCGGCTGAGGGCGCGGCGAATGGCGGCGCGCCTCTCAGCCGCCGGTCGCGCGGGCGTGGACGGCGGTAAACGCGATGGTCTGCGTCCACCAGCTCGGATCGTCACAGGCGGCCAGGAACCGGTCGATGAGCCGGTCGTCGAGCCTCCCCGAGTCCACGAGCCGGTCGCGTAGCTCGACGATCGTCTGGGTCCAGTAGGCCGCCCACGGAGAGCCGCCGTCATAGACGGCGGTCTCGGCCGTCCCCGCGACCTGCTCGAGGCCGGCGGCGGCGAGCCGCGGAGCCAGCGTGCGACCCACGTGATAGTCGATCCCCTCGTCGCGCGACCATGCGAGCCACCCGCTCCAGAACTCTCGTACCTCGGGCGGTTCGGCCACGCTCACGGGCAGGAAGTCCGGCTCGATCAGCAGGATCGAGCCCCCTGGCGCCATGCTGGCGGCGAGGTTTCGAATCGCCGCCTCGACGTCCGTCACGTGGTGCAGCACCGCCCGCGCGGTCACGAGATCGAAGCCGCCGGGATCGACCGGGCCGGCGACGATGTCGCCCTGCTTCAGCTCGAGGTTCGGCGCCCGCACGTCGACGAGCGACAGGTCGAGGTCGAAGGCGACCACGTGGCCGCGGGGGCCGACCTGCTCGGCGAGCCAGGCGGAGATCGAGCCGTTGCCGCAGCCGACCTCGACTGCCCGGGAGCCCGGAGCCACGCCGAGCGACTCGATGTGCCGACGGTGCATCGGGTCGAGCAGTCGCGACATCAACGCCAGCCGCGCGCCCTCCCCTTCGAGGTGATGGTCCAGGACGTACTCGGCCATGCCGGCGATCCTATGATCCGCAGGGACCTGTCGGCAAGCCGGCCGCCACGCGCCCGCCGGATATCGCGATCGCAAACGGGTAGGCGCAGCGGACGCTGATTTTCAGACGATTACGAGAGGCAGGCAGATGACGAACCCTGAACACCCCGAGAAGACCACCGGCGGCCTCGTCGGCCGGGCCGTGGGCAAGGCGAAGGAGGTCGCCGGCGAGGTGACCCGCAACGAGGACCTGGCGCGTGAGGGCCGCTTGCAGCAGGCGCAGGGCGAGGCCGCGGAGGACGCGGCCGAGGCCCGCAAGGACGCGGACCAGGCCGCCGCCGAGGCGCGGCTCGAGGACGAGAAGGCGCACGTCGAGGAGGAGCGCAAGTTGCTCGATACCGAGCTCGCCGAGACGCGGCGCGAGGACGAGATCGACGCTAACCTCCGGCGCACCGAGCAGGCCGCCGACCAGCGCGCGGCGGACGAGATCGCCGCTGCCGACTCGGAGCGCCGGGCGCAGGAGACGGTCGCCGAGCGCACAGACAAGCTGGCCGATGCCGAGCGCCGCGAGCAGGGCCGCGCCGCGCTGGAGCTGGAGGACGAAGCGCGCCAGGCCGAGCTCAGGGCCGAGGCGCTGGACCCGAAGGAGAGCTCATGACGATTCAGACACTTCCCAGGACGCTGGTGGCCGGGGCGATCAAGGTCGTGCGGCTGCCCGCGGACCTGGCGCTCGCCTACATCGACGACGGCCCGTTCGCGACCTCGGCCGGGATCGCGGTCGACCGGGTCGACGCCGCGGTGCGCGGTGCGGCCGGCACCGTGCTGCGCGACGACCAGCTGCGCCGCGACGCGGACCGCCGGCGCGAGGCGGCGGAAGAGCGCGCCCGCGCGCTGCGGCTGCGAACCGAGGCCGAGAAGCGGACCGACCTCGGCGAGGAGCTCGCCGAGGAGGCCGAGCGCGAGGCCGAGGAGCGCCGCCGCGAGGCCGAGAAGGAAGCGGAGCGCAAGCGCAAGCAGGCCCGAAGCCGCCGCGCGCAGACGCGCAAGGGCGCCGAGCGCTCGGCGCAGCGCCGCAAGGAGACCGCGCGCAAGGAGGCGGCGGAGACCGAGGAGAAGATCGAGGACGAGGCCAAGGACGAGCGCGCCGACGTGCTCGAGGCGCAGTCCGAGGCCCTGGAGGAGCGCGAGGAGGCGCTGACCGCCGCCGACGAGGCGCGGCGGCTCAAGGAGGCGACGGAGCGGGTGAAGGACGAGCGCAAGGCCGAGGACGCGAAGACCGGGCGCAGCGGCGACGGCGATCGGGGCGTTAACGGCGGGTCGAGCCTCGACCCCTGCCTCGCGCTCGTCAGGCGGATCGCTGGACAAGGACGGTTGAGATGCCGGCTTGGGTCATCCAAGCGCTGTCTGCGGCAAGAAGGGTCCCGTGGCGCCGAGTCATCGCGGCGATCATCTGGTTGAGCACGCGCGGCAGGGAGTATTGGGACCGTCTCACTCCCGACGAGCGGCGAGAGGTCCGCGACCTCGCGGTCAAGTCGAAGGGCAAGAGGGCGAACCTCACCGGGAGCGAGCAAGACCGATTGGTGGCTCTGTTCCTGAAGATTCGCCGCGGGCCGGACGACGCCGGCGGCGCGGTGGGAGCGTCGGGCTAGCTCGAGACGCGAAGCGCCGCCGCGCCTTCGCCCGCGTGTTGTCCGCTGCCCAGCGCACAGGAGCAGGTAGCGTCTAGGCGGTGAGCGCGAAGCGCGGAATCTTCGTCGCTCCGTTCGACGAGCTGGTCGATCCGAGGACGTTGGCCACGCTCGCCGCGAGCGCCGAGGAGCACGGCTGGGACGGGTTCTTCCTGTGGGACCACGTGCGCTACCGACCGCCGGTGCGGGCGGTCGCCGATCCCTGGGTCGCGCTCGCCGCGGTGGCCTTCGACACGGAGCGGATTCGCCTCGGTCCGCTGGTCACGCCACTCTCGCGGCGGCGCGTCCATAAGCTCGCGCGCGAGACAGTCACGCTCGACCTGCTCAGCCGCGGCCGTCTCACCCTCGGCGTTGGCCTTGGCAGCGATCGCAACGACGAGCTGGAACCCTTCGGCGAGGTCGTGGATCCGCGCGAGAGGGCGCGCCTGCTCGACGCAGGACTCGACCGGCTCAGCACCTACTGGGGCGGCGAGTTCGAGCCGCCGCCCGTGCAGTCGCCCCGGATCCCTGTGTGGGTAGCCGCCCGCTGGCCCAACCGCCGGCCCCTGCGCCGGGCGGCCCGCTGGGATGGACTTTTCCCCATCGACCTGCCCGGCCCCGAGGCGCTGACGGAGCTCCGTCAGGAGCTTCGCGGGCTTCGGACCGAGGCGGGGCGGAACGGACCGTTCGACCTCGTTGTCGATCTTCCCGCCGGCTCGGCGATTGGCCCGTGGGAGCAGGCCGGCGCGACCTGGATCCTCGCGGACTTCGGGCTCCAGCCCCGAGAGCGCGAGGTGCGCGAGACGATCGAGGCCGGCCCGCGCTAAAGCGCCGCCCGGCTGGTAGGGGCCTTGGCATCCGGCCATGCCAGCCGAATAGGCGCTACCAGTCGCCGGGAACCGTCGCGGGTGGCGCGTACGGTAGACACGGGGACAAGGCGGACCGGAACCCCTGCAACCGGGTCGGCACCTTCATGTAAAAATCGGCATCGCTGTGGGCAGGAGAGCCGGGATCGCGTTCGTGGTCGTCGTGGGCGCCGCGCTCTGCCTTGCCCCGGCGGCGAGCGGCGCGAGGCTGAAGGCGAAGATCACCCGCAGCGCCCACGGCATCCCGAACATCGAGGCGAAGAACTTCGAGAGCCTCGGCTTCGGCTACGGCTACGCGTTCGCCGAGGACAACATCTGCACGATCGCCGACTCCTACGTCACGACGAGCGCCCAGCGCTCGCGCTTCTTCGGCCCCGACGCCCGAAGCCCCGAGGGCGACCCGAACCTCAACGCCGACCTCTTCTACCAGCGGGTCATCGACCGCGGCATCGTCGAGGGCCTGGTCGCCCAGGAGCCGCCGCTCGGCCCGCGAAACGCGGTGCGAAAGGCCGTCGCCGGCTACGTCAAGGGCTACAACAAGTACCTCGCGAAGACCGGGGTCGAGAACATTCCCGACCCGCGCTGCGCCGGCGCCGAGTGGGTGCGCCCGATCACCGAGATCGACGTCTACCGGCGCTTCTACGAGCTCGCGCTCTACGCGAGCAGCGGGGTGGCGATCAGCGGCATCACCAACGCCCAGCCGCCCGCGCCCGCGGCCGGCGCGGCGGCGTTTGAGCGCGATCGCGCGGCGGCCGCGCAGGTCACCCCGGCCGAGCGCGACGGGATCGCGAAGCTCGGCGAGGCGCTCGACTTCGGCGGCGAGATCGGCTCCAACGCCTGGGCGCTGGGCAGCGAGGCGACGAAGTCCGGCGGCGGGATGGTGCTCGGCAACCCGCACTTCCCGTGGACGGGCCCGCGGCGCTTCTACCAGTCGCATCTGACGATCCCCGGAAGGATGAACGTCTCCGGCGCGAGCCTGTACGGCGTGCCGGTGATCAACATCGGCCACACCGCGAAGCTCGCCTGGAGCCACACGGTCTCGACCGCCTTCCGCTTCGTCCCCTACCAGCTCCAGCTCGACCCCAGCGACCCGACCCGCTACATGGTCGGCGGCGAGTCGGTGCCGATGGACCGCGACCAGGTCACGGTCCAGGTGCGCCAGCCCGACGGCACGATCGCGCCGGTGACGCGCACGCTCTACAGCACCCGCTACGGCCCGATCACGACCTCGATCCGCGGTCAGAACGTGTTCGGCTGGACCGACAGCACCGCCTTCGCGCTCTGGGACGCAAACGCCGAGAACTACGGCCGGCTGCTCAACCACTTCTACGAGACCAACCTCGCGCAGTCGACCGATGAGCTGCTCGAGATCCTGCAGAAGTACGAGGGGATCCCGTGGGTGAACACGATCGCCGCCGACAGCAAGGGGCGGACGCTCTACGCCGACATCGGCTCGATCCCCAACGTCCCCAACTCCAAGGCGACCGGCTGCTCGAGCGCCTTCGGTCAGGTGACGCTGCCGATGCTCGGCCTGCCGACGCTCGACGGCTCGCGCCCGGAGTGCGCGCCCGAGCAGGCGCCGGACGCGCTCTCGCCGGGGATCTTCGGCAGCTCGTCGCTGCCGCTGCAGCAGCGCAGCGACTACGTCGCCAACAGCAACGACTCCTACTGGCTCACCAACCCCGAGCAGCCGCTCGAGGGCTTCCCGCGGATCGTGGGCGACGAGCGCACGCAGCGCTCGCTGCGGACCCGCCTCGGGCTGAAGATGATCGAGCAGCGCCTGGCCGGCACCGACGGCCTGCGCGGCAACATGTTCACCCGCAACCAGGTCCGGCGGCTGGTGTTCCAGGACCGCCACTACGGCGGCGAGCTGTGGCGCGACCAGCTGGTGGCCTACTGCAACGCGCACCCGACGATGGTCGGCGCGAGCGGGCCGGTCGACGTCAGCGCGGCGTGCCCCGTGCTCGCCGGCTGGGACCTGCGGGTAAACAACGACAGCCGCGGCGCGCTGTTGTTCCTGCGCTTCATCGCCCGCGGGGGCGGGCGGTTCTCGCAGCCGTTCGACGTCGGCGATCCCGTCAACACCCCGGCCGGGCTCGACACCGCCACCGTCGACGCGGCGCTCGCGAACGCGGTCACCGACCTGCAAGGGGCGAACATCCCGCTCGACGCGGCGTACGGCGACTACCACTACGAGCTGCGCGGCGAGGAGCGGATCCCGATCCCCGGCGGCCCCGGCACCCAGGGGGTCTTCAACGCGATCGACGCCCGCTGGGATCCCGCCGCCGGCTACAACGACGTCACCGACGGCTCGAGCTTCGTGATGGTCGCCTCGTTCGAGGGCGGCTGCGTGCGCGACCGCACGATCCTCACCTACTCGCTGTCGGAGAACCCGGCCTCCGAGTTCTACGGCGACCAGACGCGGATGTTCTCGGAGAAGCGGTGGAACAACCCGCCGTTCTGCCGCAACGCAGGTCGAAGAGGCCGCCGAGAGCGTCAAGGTGCTGCGGGGCCGTTAGCGGCCGGGCGATACGGGTCTCGCTGGTCAGTCGCCCAGCTTGGCCCGCTCGAGCAGCCGGCGCAGCGTCGGCAGGTGGAGCAGGTCCTTCTCTCGGCCGGTGGCCTCCTTCGAGCGGATCACGTCGGCGAGCGAGGCGACCGGGATCTCGAGCGTCTCGGTGATCAGCTCACGGGTGGCGCCGCGGCGAAGATCCCGATAGCCCTGGGTGCCGTCGGGGACCAGGCAGATGTCGAGGTTGCCGTGCTTCGTCGTCAGCGCAAGCGTCTGGAACCGGTCGAGCGCTGCGGGGTCGAGCTCGAGCGCGGGCAGGTCGGCGGCCGACTCGGCGTCGACCCTGACCGCGGCCTCGAGCTCCTCGAGTGCGGCGGAGAGCCGTCGCAGGTTGAGCTCCGAGCGCTCCGGGGTGACGTCGACGTCCGTGGTGTCGTAGGGCGAGCCCCGCAGCATCGCCGCGAACCCGCCGATGACCACGTAGCGGACCCCGTGCCGCTCGAACACCTCGAGCAGTCGGTCCGGCTCGTAGGGGACGAAGGCGGTCACCCAGCGACAAGCGCTCGCGCCCGGCGCTCGCGAAACCGCGCGCGCTGCATCGCGAGCTCGAACCGCTGCCTCGGCGTCATCGCCAGCGTCTGGTCGATCAGCGAGTTGTTGGAGTCGTCGGCGATCACCAGCCGCACGCTGACGTCGAGGCCGCAAGCTCCGATCACGCTGCCGAGCGTCTCGAGGCTGGGGACGACGGCGGCCCGCTCCCAGCGCGCGATCTCCGACTGGCTCTTGCCGAGCCGCCGACCAAGCTCGGCCTGGGTGAGCCCGGCGCGAAGCCGAGCCTCCTTGATCAGATCGGAACTGACCATCGTGGGATGAGAATAGTGCAGATCTGCTCTATTGGCGGACCAGATCACCGGTCGGCGACGATCTCAGCGAACAGCCCCGGGTCGACGTTGCCGCCGCTGACCACGGCGACGCAGCGCCGGCCCGGCGGCAGTTCGTGAGCATGGAAGAGGTACGCGGCGACGCTCGCGGCGCCGCCGGGCTCCGCGACCAGCCCGGAGCGCAGGGCGAGCTCTCGAACCGCGGCCCTCAGCTCGTCATCGGTGACGGCGACGATGTCGTCGACGTACGTCCTGATGTGCTCCCAGGGCAGCTCGCCGATCGCCGTGAGCCTCAGCGCGTCGGCGATCGTCCGCTGGACGCGCTCGAGTGGCCACTCGCGTCGGTGCCCGGAACGGAGGCTGTCGCGAGCATCGGCGGCCAGCTCCGGCTCGACGCCGATCACCTTCGCCTCGGGCCGCGCCGCCTTCACGGCCACGGCGACGCCGGAGATCAGGCCGCCGCCGGAGATCGGCACGATGACGACGTCGAGGTCCGGCGCGTCGGCGAGGATCTCGGCGCCGACGGTGCCCTGGCCGGCGATGACCAGGGGATCGTCATAGGGCGGCACGAGCACCCCGCCGAGCTCGGTGACGATCTCGTCGGCGCGGCTGGCGCGGCGGCTGGGATGGACGAGCTCGACCGCGGCCCCGAGCTCCCGCGTGCGCTCCACCTTTGCCGGTGGCGTCGTATCGGGCATCACGATCGTGGCCGGAACGCCGAACGCCCGCGCCGCATAGGCGACCGCCCGCGCGTGGTTGCCGCTCGAGTGGGTGACGATCATCGCCGGCCGCGGACCCTCGAAGAGCACCGCGATCGCGTTGTATGCGCCACGGAGCTTGAACGAGCCGACCGGCTGCAGGTTCTCCGGCTTGAGCGCGAGCTCGCGGCCGTCGGCGCTCGCCCACGCGGCCGACAGCAGCGGCGTCCTGAGGGCGACGCCGGCGACCCGCCGCTGCGCGGCCTCGATGTCAGCCGGCGTGACGAGCATCGGTGTGTCGCAGGCTACGCCGCGTGGGGAGGCGGTGGAGCTCGTTCGAGTGGCGGATGTCGGTGAAGCGCCGCTCGGCCCAGCGCCCGCCCGCGGGCGCATACGCTTGCGGGCGTGGACGACGGGATCAGGTACGAGCTCATGCGGACCGAGCTCGACGACGGCGGCGAGACCACCGTCTACCTCGTCCGCCACCCGCTCGCGACCACCTCGGTCCGCGTCGTCCGGTTTCCCGAGACGCAGCGCCTCGATCGCTGGTGCGCCGAGCACGGCCGACCGGAGGCGATCGTCGCCGGGTTCTTCCTGCGCGATCCCTGGCGCCCGCTCGGCGAGGTCCGGATCGGCGGGGAGCCGATCGCCCACGACCCCGTGACCCCGCCATGGGCTCCGAAGCGCGCCTGCGTGCACATCGACGGCGACGTACGGATCGCCGCTCGCGAGCGGTTCGCCGACGAGCCGCCCGGCGACCTGGTCCAGGCCGGCCCGCTGCTCGTCTCCGACGGTCGTTCCGTGATCGACGGCGAGGACCGTGAGGGATTCTCCGCCGGCGCCTCGCAGTTCGACTCCGACATCACGATCGGTCGCTACCCCCGCTGCGCGCTCGGGATCGGCGAGGCCGAGCTGCTCGCCGTCTGCTGCGACGGGCGCCGGTCGGGGGTCGACGGCGGGCTCGAGCTGGCCGAGCTCGCGCGCCTGCTGGTGTCATTCGGCGCCGTCGACGCGATCAACCTCGACGGCGGCGGATCGGCGACGCTCGTTCACCGCAAGCACCTCCTCAACCGTCCCTACTCCGAGCAGGACCAGCCCGCGCCCGAGTCGCGGCCGATCGTCACGGCCCTGCTCTTCGAGCAGCGGGGCGCGGACGACCGAATGTGACGTTCGCAGCGACGTTGGGCTCGGCGTCGATCGGGTATGGGAGGCGGATGGGCCGACTGCGCTACCTCAACCCGTTCCGGATCCGCGAAGCCGCGCGCCAGATCCGCCGCATCACCGGCGGCGGCGGGCCGAAGCGCCTGCGGCTGCTGAGCGTCGGCCACCCGGCGGGCGTGATCGTGCCGACCTCGCGGATCACGCTCGAGGTCGAGGCCCGCGACGGGACGAAGACGAAGTTCGAGCCCGAGCTGCCGGTGCCCTGGCCCTACGCCTGGACCTGGCGCCTGGCGCGGCTGCTGAAGGTGCCGCTGGTGCGCTCGGTCGAGCCCGAGCACGTGCGACTCACGCTCCCGGTGCCGCACCGCCGCGGGCCGGCGAAGGTGAAGACGGAGAGCTCGTGACCCGGCGCTCGTTCCCGGGGGCGGCCGTCGACGCCGCGATCACGCTCGCGCGGCTGCCGGCCGACCTGGCGCTCAGCGCCGCGGGCGAGGGCCCGGTGGCCTCGCTCGTGGGCGCCGGCGTCGACGTCGCCGACGGCGCCGCGCGCGGGTTCGCCGGGACGCTGCTCGGCGACGAGCAGCTGCGCCGCGACGCCGCGCGACGCCTCGACGAGGCCGAGAGCTCGGTGGCCGAAGAGCTGGCGATCTAGGCGCCGAACTTGAACCGCACGTGCTGGTGCTCGCCGCCCTTGCGGCGCGTGCAGTTGACCTTCCAGACCTCGTCGCCGATCTGCTTCTCGGCGCAGCGCCCCCAGCCCTTCGGGCTCGCATCGCCGTCGAAGACGTACTTGTTCGCCGCCCTGCGCACCACCGAGCAGGCGACGTTGTAGCCCTTGGCGTCGAACCAGCCGAAGCCGTCGTCGAAGCTCTGGCCGCACTTGACGTCCCAGCCGTGGGAGTGGTTGGAGGGGTGGGCGGCGGCGGGCGCTGAGAGGGCGAGCGTGGCGAGGACTCCGAGAAGCGCCGCGAGCGTCCGTCGTGGGGTCATCACGGCGAATCTATCAGCGCTCCGGATAGCATCGGCACGTGGAGCCTGTTGCGAGGCTCAGCGATATCCCGGGGTTCAACATCGACCGCGTCGCCGCCGCAGCCGGCGAGGATCCGGAGGTCCTGCGGATGGAGAACCTCGACACGGACGTGCCGCCGCCCGCGGCGGCGGTCGAGGCCACTCGCGCCGCGGTGGGAGAGGACGATGCCAACAGCTGGCTGCCCTTCAACGGGCGCGAGGACCTGAAGGAGGCGGTCGTCGCGTACGTCGAGCGCCGGGGCGGGCCGCGGTACGACCCGCGGCGTGAGACCGTGATCACCTGCGGCGAGGGGGAGGCGATGCTCGACGCCCTGCTCTGCCTGACGGATCCCGGCGACGAGGTGATCCTCACCGACCCGACCTACGCCGGCATGCTCAACCGCGTGCGTCTCGCCGGCGCCGTGCCGCGCCTCGTCCCGATGCATTCGGATCGCAACGGGTGGCGCATGGACCTCGACGCGTTGTCGGCGGCGGCAACCGACCGCACGCGGGTTGTCTTCCTGAACAACGCCTCGTTTCCGACCGGCTGGGTGGCGACCGACGCGGAGTGGGAGGCCGTGACGAAGCTGTGCAACGACGCCGATCTCTGGCTGCTGTACTGGGCGGGCTTCGAGGCGGTGCTCTACGACGGGCGAGACGTCATTCATCCGGCGGCGCTTCCCGGGATGCGCGAGCGAACGGTGATCGTCGGCGCACCGTCGTTCGAGCAGCGGATGATCGCGTGGCGGGTGGGCTGGATGGTCATGCCCGGCGAGCTGACCGATCCCGCCTCGCGCACTCAGATCTACAACGGGTTGGTCGCCAGCGGCTTCGCTCAGATCGGGACGAAGGTGGCGCTCGAGCTGGGGGACGACGACGTCACGGCGGCGACCGCGGAGTGGCAGCTGCGCCGCGACGAGACACTGCGGCAGCTGGAAGGGTTGCCGGTCGTCCCCCCGCACGGCGCCTGGTCGGCGCTCCTCGACACCAAGGAGCTCGGTGTCACACCTGCCGAGCTCTCGGCCCGGCTGCTCGAACACAAGGTCGCGGCGACGCCGATGGACGGGTGGGGAGGCGAGGTCGCAGCCCGGCACCTGAGGTTCGTGTTCAGCAACGAGCCGGTCGACCGGCTCCGCGCGCTCGGCGACCGCGTCCGCGCGGCGCTCGGATGACCGCCTGGTCGATCCCCGGCCTCAGCGAGGTTCTCGCCGCGCAGCGTCGCATCGCGGCGCACCTGCGTCCTACGCCGCTCTTCACCTACCCGGCCCTCGATCGATCGACGGGCGCGCGTGTCCACGTGAAGCACGAGAACCATCAGCCCGTGGGCGCCTTCAAGGTCCGTGGCGGCGTGAACCTGGTCGCGCGGTTGTCGGACGAGGAGCGCGAGCGCGGGCTCATCGCGGCGTCCACCGGCAACCACGGTCAATCCGTTGCGTTCGCTGCCCAGCGATTCGATGTGACCGCTCGCATCTGCATCCCCGAGCGCTCGAACCCGGTCAAGGTCGCGGCGATGAAGGACCTCGGCGCCGAGTTGATCGTCGGCGGCGCCGACTTCGACGAGGCACGCGAGAACGCCGAACGTCTGGCCGCCGAGCACGGCTATCGGTACGTGCACTCGGGGAACGAGCCGGACCTGATCGCCGGCGTGGCCACCGAAACGCTCGAGATCCTCGCTCAGCAGCCCGACATCGAGGCGATCATCGTGCCGGTCGGTGGCGGGAGCGGCGCCGCCGGCGCGTGCATCGTCGCCAAGGCTGTGAACCCGGCGATTCAGGTCATCGCCGTGCAGTCCGATGCCGCCCCGGCTGCGTATCTCAGCTGGAAGGAGCGACGTCCGGTAGAGGGCGAGAGCCACACCTACGCCGAAGGCCTCGCCACGCGGGTGCCGTTCGAGCTGCCTCAGGCGATCCTGCAGGAGCACCTCGATGACTTCGTCCTGGTCAGCGAGGAGGAGATCCGGGCCGCCCAGCGCACGATGATCGAGGCCACGCGCAACCTGATCGAGGCGTCGGGCGCCGCACCCCTTGCCGCCGCGCTCAGACTTGCCGACGATCTCCGCGGCCGGCGAGTGGCGCTCGTCGCCAGCGGGGGCAACGTCAGCCCAGAGCAGCTGCTCGACCTCTTCTCCGCGCCTGCCGGAGCAGGCGGATGAGCGATCGCAGGCGGGCGCTGAGGGCCGGGGCCGTTGCGTGTGCCCTGGGCTTGGTGATTCTGGGCGCGGCGCTGGCACCGGCCCAGGCGCAGGACGAGCTTCCGGTCGACGTGCCGCTCGCCGACGGCGACTTCGCCGGCTACGTCGGGATCGGCGACGGGCGCAAGCTCTACCTCGAATGTCACGGCGCGCGGCTCGCCGACGGTGATCCTCGAGGCGGGACTGCGCAGCCGCTCGGACTTCTGGAGCGAGCGGACCGAGGAGACGGTCGGCCAGACGGTGTTCCCGGGCATCGCCCGCTTCACGCGCGTCTGCGCCTACGACCGACCGGGGACCACGCTCGGGACCACGGACTTCAGCCGCAGCGACCCGGTCCCGATGCCCCGCACGGCGCGCGACGCGGTCGCCGACCTCCGGGCGCTGATCAAGGCCGCCCCGATCCCCGGCCCCCACGTCCTCGTCGGGCACTCGACCGGCGGCCTGATCGTCCGCATGTACGCGAGCCTCTACCCGAAGCGGGTCGCCGGCCTGGTCCTCGTCGACGCCCTGTCGGAGTTCCTGCGCAGGGGGCTGACCCCGGATCAGCTGGCCGCCTACGACGAGCTCAACAACGGCCCGCTGCCGGGCCTCGAGCAGTACACGGACCTCGAGCAGATCCTCTTCCGACCCAGCTTCGAGCAGATGACGCGGATCGCGCGCCGGCATCCGCTCCCGCCGGATGCCGTTCGTCGTCATCTCCCGAGGGCTCGCCTTCCCGCTGCCCGACGGCCTGCCGGCGGGGCTGACCACGGACGTGGTCGAGCGGGCCTGGCGCGAGTCCCAGAGGGCACTCGCGAGCCTGCTCCCGGGGGCGCGTCACCGGATCGCCGAACGCAGCCAGCACTACATCATGTTCAGCCAGCCGCGCCTGATCATCCGCAGCGTGCGCTGGGTCGTTGATCGGGCTCGCCGGCCGGCGCGAACGGCGAGCCGCGAGCGATAGGCTCGCGGTCGATGGCGACGACCGAGGAGAGCACCCGCGCCGAGGGCGCCGCGGCCGAGGGCTCCGGCCAGATGCACGGCGGCCGGCTGGTCGCGCGGACGCTGAAATCACGCGGCGTCAGCCACCTCTTCACCCTCTCCGGCGGCCACCTGTTCTCGATCTACGACGGCTGCAAGGCCGAGGGGATCGAGCTCGTCGACACCCGCCACGAGCAGGCGGCGGCCTGGGCGGCCGAGGGGTTCGCGAAGGCGACCCGCAAGCCCGGGCGTCGCCGCGCTCACCGCCGGCCCCGGGGTGACCAACGGGATGAGCGCGATGGCCGGGGCGAAGTTCAACCGCTCGCCGCTCGTCGTGCTCGGCGGCCGCGCGCCCGAGATGCGCTGGGGCTCGGGGAGCCTCCAGGAGATCGACCACCTGCCGTTCGTCTCGCCGGTGACCAAGAGCGCCGAGACGGTCAAGGAGACCGGCGCGATCCCCGAGGCGACCGCGCGCGCGATCGACCTCGCGATGACCCAGCCCAGCGGCCCGACCTACGTCGACTACCCGCTCGACGTCGTGTTCATGGAGGGGGAGGGGGTCGAGCCCGAGCCGACCGTCGTCGCCGCGCCGGCGGCCGAGCGCACCGACGAGGCCGCGACGATGCTCGCCGAGGCCGAGCGCCCGGTGATCATGGCCGGCACCGGCGTCTACTGGGCGCGCGCCGAGGACGAGCTCCGGCAGCTGGCCGAGTCGTTCGGGATCCCCGTCTTCCTCAACGGCATGGGGCGCGGATGCCTGCCCGCCGACCACGAGCTCTGCTTCAGCCGCGCCCGCGGCAAGGGGCTCAAGGAGGCCGACGTCGCGCTCGTGATCGGCGTCCCGCTCGACTTCCGCCTCGGCTTCGGCGGCAGCTTCGGCGAGGAGACGAAGATCATCTGGCTCGACGAGGCGCCGAACGAGCTCACCGCCAACCGCCGCCCCGAGCTCGAGCTCGTCGGCGGCATCGCCGCGACGCTGGCGGCGATGCACGAGGGCGAGGGCGGCGCCGGCGGCAAGCCCCGCACCGACGCGTGGGTCGAGGCGCTGCGCGAGACCGAGGCCGAGAAGCGCGAGGCCGAGCAGGCCGAGCTCAACGACGACCGCGCCCCGCTGCACCCGCTGCGGATCTACAAGGAGCTCGACACGATGCTCGACCGCGACGCGATCGTCATCGGCGACGGCGGCGACTTCGTCTCCTACGCCGGCCGCGTCATGAACACCTACGAGCCCGGCTGCTGGATGGACCCCGGCCCCTACGGCTGCCTCGGCGCCGGCCCCGGCCAGGCAATCGGCGCCAAGACCGCCCACCCCAACCGCCAGGTCGTCTGCCTCCTCGGCGACGGCGCCTTCGGCTTCTCCGGCCTCGAGTTCGACACGATGGCCCGCCACAACCTCCCCGTCGTCGGCATCGTCGGCAACAACGGCATCTGGGCCCTCGAATACCACCCGATGAAGTTCCTCTACGGCTACCAGGTGGCGGCGGAGCTGCGGCCGGCGACGCGGTATGACGAGGTGGTGCAGGCGCTCGGGGGGCATGGGGAGCTGGTGCGCCATCCGAGCGAGCTGCAGCCGGCGCTCGAGCGCGCGTTCGCGAGCGGCAAGCCGGCGCTGGTGAACGTGCTGACGGATCCCGAGGTGGTCTATCCGCGGAAGGCCGTGCTGGCCTGACCTCGATCTCCGGGCTCATAACCCGGAGGTCGTGGGTTCAAATCCCACCCCCGCTACTGAAGAAAGGCCCGCTCAGGCGGGCCTTTCGCGCGTCTGGGACCGGGTCGCCGCGACGAGCGTGGTACCGCCGAGGTAACAACGCGAAAGAAATCCTTTCACGCGATGGGGGGTGCAGGCGAATCTGAGGACCCGTCCTCCTCTCCGTCGGTTATTGCTTTGATCACGCTGTTAACCGTCTCGATCGGGATCCCGGCGGCCTCGAAGCTCGAGAAGAGCGCTTCGGTGTACTTTCGGATATCGACTTCCTGATAGACGAATGGCAGCTGACCCGGGATCAATCCAATGACTTGGTCCCATGTCGCCAGTCGGTCCAGCGCGGCCAGACTCAGCCTCAAGGCGCCGACCTTTGGAGCTGGGTTCGAATCCGGGATTCGCTCGGCGAGCGAGGACGCTTGTTCAAAGAGAGCCTCGTATTGGGAACGACGCTCGAGCGCCACCTGAACGGGATCGATGTCGCCGGCGTCGTTAAGCACTACCGTGCCCGCGGCCAGGATCTGGCGCACACGGGCAGGGGTGAGGCCGTGCTGGGCGGCGATCTGATTCGTGTCCTCGCCTCGAGCCTTCGCGAGCACGATCTCGCGATTGCGAGCGGCCTGTTTGTCTGCTGACGCCATGCGACACAAGTGGTAGCACGCTTTTCGGGCCGCCCCACACGGACATTTTCCGACGGCTCGGCTCCAGTCGTGACCGCCCCGGCCGGGATACTGACCCGGTGCCTCACCGTCGCTCGTCCCGGCCGCTCCCTGATGAACTGCCTGACCTTCTTGAAAAGCGGCAGCTGAGCATCCGAGCCATCGCCCGGTCGGCGGATATCGACCCGGCGCATCTTTCTCGAGTTCTGCGGCGCGCATCCGGGAAAACGGCAAGCCCGGAACTCGCCCGGCGTGTTGCTAGAGCCCTCGACCTTCCCGAGGACTACTTTCCGGAATGGAGGGAGGCGATCGTCGTCGAGCGTATTCGAGACGACCCACGCCTTCGTGACCGACTCTACGACCGGGTCAGACGGTCGGAGCTGTAGACCTGTAGGTCATCGGTCTGTGGTACCGTTGACCACATGGTCAACACCACACATGATGCCTCTGAGCCGCTGCTGACGGCGCAAGAAGCCGCCGCCCGGCTGGCCGTTCCACCCACGTGGGTGCTCGCTGAGGCGCGCTCTGGCCGCATTCCGCACCTCCGGCTCGGTCGGTACGTCCGCTTTGAGCATGCTGCGTTGGACGCTTGGCTGGCAGAGCGGCAGCGAGTCCCGCGGGACAGGCGGCAGCCAACATGAGTGACGCGCTCGAGCGGCGCTTCGTCGGGAACAAAATCTGTGGCGAAAGACCGTAGGCGACGCCGGCCGCGTGGTACGGGGTCACTCTTCATGCAGACGTCCCGCAGCGGGGACCGCCGATGGTACGCAAAGTGGCGGGAGGGCCAACGGCAAGTCAAGCGTGTGCTCGGGGCAGTCCGCGAGCCGGGATCGGCAGTGGGGTTGACGCGGGTAGAGGCCGAGGCTGAGCTGCGGCGACGGTTGACTCAAGCAGCTGCGACGCCTGTGGTGCGGGAGCGACTGTCCTTGTCCGAAGCCGGCGAGCGATACGCGCTTCACGTCGAGCGTTTTCGTGCCCGCAAACGCTCAACAATCCAGAGTTACCGCATGATGCTGCGATGCCACATAAATCCGTTCTTCGCCGGGTGGTCCATCGATGCCATCGATCGCCGGGCTGTGGTCGCCTACCAGCGCGCCAAGCTCGAGTCCGGACTGGCCCCAAAGACGGTGGCAAACCACGTGCGGTTCCTCCACGGCATCTTCCGTTACGCGGTGGGTCAGGAATGGGTTACGCGAAACCCGGTTGCTGGGATCGAGCATCCGGGCGGCTCCAATCGTCCTTCTGAGATTCGGGCCTTGACGTTGGTAGAACTTGAGGCCTTGCTCAAAACTGTTCCTGAGGACCACCTCGGTCCGACTGATCGTCGCCTCTACCTTGCGGCGGCAATGACAGGTATGCGTAAGGGGGAGCTCCAAGCACTTCGGTGGGTGGATATCGACTGGGCTACCCAGGTAATCCGCGTTAGGCGTAGCCTCAGCGACGGGGAGTTCACGAGCCCCAAGAGCCCGCGCGGGATCCGCGCTGTGCCGTTATCGGAACGATTGGCGGCGGAGCTCCTACGCCATCGGTCCGTCTCTTCGTTCGATCACGAGGATGACCTCGTGTTCGCGAATCCGCGGACAGGTCAGCCGTACGACGCCAGCAAGATCTTGAAGAGGTTCAAGCAGTCAATGGCGAACGCGGGCCTGCGTGAAGCTCGATTTCACGACCTGCGGCACACGTTCGGGACCCGAATGGCGGCGGCGGGCGCGCCCCTCCGCTTCATCCAGGAGTGGATGGGCCATCGTGACTACCAGACCACCAGCATCTATGCAGACTACGCGCCCGATCCGTCTCGGGGCGCAGATTACGCGGCCCACGCGTTTTCGAAACCCGGTCAGGCAGACGGCCCCTAACGCTGGCATGCTGCGCCCTGCGCCGAGCTTCGGTCTACGAAACCGAAGGTCACAGGTTCGAATCCTGTCGGGCCCGCTTCTCTTGCGCCTCGATTGCCGCTTGGTCAAGCGGTATCCGGGGATTGGGCGCGAGGTGCCTCGCAAACGCCGAGAAGGCTGGTTTTGCCCTCAGGCGCGAAAGTACCATCGCGCAACCATCGCGCGGAACCCAATGCCGGCGCCGTTTCGAGAGCTTCGGCGGCGAGGACTGTCGCGCAAGAGCCGGCCAGCGTCGGCCGCTGCGGCCGATCGCCTCAGAGTCCAAATCCCGGATTTGGCTGATGTGGGCTGACAATGGTTGGGAGACAACGTCCACGCCCCGGAACGAGCACCAGCATGTCCACGATCACCGCAGCGCCGAACGGCAGCCATGGATGAGCCGATCGTCGACGCGGTCGCCTTCGACGTCTCCAAGAGGCATAGTCCTCGCCGCGGTAAAGCAGGCACCAAAACAGACAGGCGAGCTTGCGCGCCGCGGCGACGATCGCCGCCTGGTGGCCGCGCCGGGCGCGGATCGGATCACCTACCCCGAGTCAGGAGCAATGGCCGAGAAACTGGACCGAGAGGAGGAGCGATGCCTCGAGACGAACTGACCGACCGCGTGATCGAGCTGTTCCCCCCGCTCGCCGAGGTCAAGCCGTGGGACTCGGGCGAGACCGACGAGGGCGAGCCGGTGGTGGTGGTCGAGGCGCACGCGAGCTTCACTGGCCTGGACAGCGGATGCGTGGACCTACCGCGCCGGTCCCGAACACAGCGAAGATCGGCGTCTGGCGGATCGAGCCGAGCGGCCAATACGCCCTGCTCGGCCTGATGGACGATCCGATCATGACGACGGCGGCCGAGCAGGCGAAGAACAACTAGCCGGATGCGATGAGGACGCCCGCCCAGGAGACACTCTTCCACGTGCCGGCGATCGAGCCGCTTGGCGAGGTCTGGTATCGCCACTGCCAGGACTGCGACGTGGACGTGATCGCGGTCGGGGAGTGCTACATGGTCCAGGACGCCGTCTGGCCGCTTGCCGAGGACGGCGGGGTGCTGTGCGTCGGCTGCCTCGAAGCGCGCATCGGCCGCGAACTGACACGCGAAGACTTCACCGCCTGCCTCGTCAACCTGCAAGCCGGGAGCCCTCGCCTGCGGAGTCGTCTCGCAGGCGGATGAGCGCCGCGACAAGGCCCCGCTTTGCGTCGGCTGCGTCGTGATCAGACCCGACGGCAGTCGCTACCTCGCTCGCGTGATGCCCGACCCGCTGGCGCAGGAGTACTAAGCGGCTATCCAGCGCCGCGCTCTGGCACCCATCAGCGGAGTCCGGTGGCGAGCTTCCCCCCGCTCCAACGTCAGCTCAGACTCCGGTTCGCTCGATGGTCCGCTCGTCCTCGCCGAAGACGATGATGCCGTGGACGACGTACACGCACAGGGCGAAGACGATGAGCGACCACCACGGGTTGCTTCCGCCGATCGAGAACAGAGCCCCGATCGCACCCAGCGTGCCGCCGATGACTCCGAGCACCCGGCCATAGGTGTTCCCGGCGATCAGCGAGAACCCCCCGGTGAGCTGGATGATTCCGAGGATGATCAGGACCCAGCCCATCGTATTGAGGTTGGTGAAGATGAATCTCGTGTCGTTGACGAAGTAGTTGGCATCGTCGAGCGCACCGATGCCGTAGATGATGTTGATGAAGCCGATGAGCATCAGCAAAAACGCTGCGAATATGACTCGGCCAGTACCTCTCACAACTATTCCCCTTCTGTCACTCGGGCGGCGTTATCGCCCCGACTAGGCACGGGCAATTGGAATCGCGCCCGGGCTGAGCGCACGATATCGGTACTGGATCACAGAACTCTTCCCCCGAATCGGATTGGCGCTTTCCATGGAGGCTGTCGCGAAAACTCGCTGCCGGCCGCAGAAACGGGGCAGCAAGGGAGGGCGATCGAGGGTCGGGGTCCGCTAAGGCGGCCGATCAGGCCGCCTGAGGACTCAAACCGGCGCGATAGAGCTTCAGGAGGTTGTGGGTCGCCGCCGTCAGACGCCACTCGGCGCGACACGCGGATAACCCTCGCCGTGAGAACCGCGCGGCCCTCTGTCGCAACTTGATCTGGGCAAAGACCGGCTCGACCATCTGCTGTCTTCGCCGGTAGGCCTCCTCGGCCTCGGGTTGTCGAAGCCGCCTTCGCATTCGCTCGTAGTCGGGGCCCGATCTGATCTTCGTCGGTGCCTTGCGGCTGTCGGCGTCGGGCGGGCAGAGGACCCTGGTTCCGCTGCGCTCGAGCTCGTCGATCTGAGGCCTATTCCAGTAGCCGGCGTCGGCGAGGACGAGCTCTGGCTTCTCGGTCACCCCGGCCTTGGTGAGCTCTTCCTCGGCGGCCCTCGCCATTGGCTCGAGGCGGTGGCGCTCGTTGGCACCGGCGATCAACTCGGCGGCGACGATCACCTGCTCGGCGGTTGCCGCGGCCTGGGCGGTGTAGCCCTGGATGAAGCCATGGCGAGTCTTGACCGGGCGCGAGTCGGGGTCGGTGACGTTGATGCGCTGGCCTTCCTTGGGCGGGATCGGGCGCGGCTTGGGCGGGTTGTTCTTGCGCACGTAGCCGGTACGCGCGGTGTGCTCGGCCATCGCGACCTCCCAGGCGGCCATCTCCGCCTGCTTGGCCGCGTGCTCTTCGTCGAGGCGGCGCTTGGCGTCGCGCAGGCGCTGGCGGCGGCTCTGGCGATCGCCGGGCAGCTCGTCGCCGCGCTTGTCGCCGAACTTCTCGTCCTCGGCTGCGTCGACCTCGGCGGCCTCCTCGAGGATCTCCTTCGCCAGTTGCTCGTAGGTGCGGTTCTTCCGATCGGCGGCGTCGGCGGCGATCCGGGTGCCGTCGAGGGCGAGCGTGCCGACCGAGACCAGGCCGGCCTTGCGGCAGAGGACCAGTACCTCGGAGAAGAGCTCGGCCAGCTCGTCGGCGTGGCGTGCGCGAAAGCGGGCGATCGTCGTGTGGTCGGGCACCTGGTTGGCGGCGATCACCCGGAAGGCGATGTCCTCAGAGCAGCGGCGCTCGATCCGCCGCGAGGAGCGCTCGCCGACCGCGTAGGCGTAGAGCAGCAGCGAGACCATCATCTCGGGGTCGTGGGCTGCTCGACCCCAGCCGTCTTGCCGGTAGCCGGCGAAGAAGCGCTCGAGGTTCATCTCGGAGACGGCGTCTAAGACGAACCAGGCGAGGTGATCCTCGGGAAGCCACTCGCGCAGGTCGGCCGGCAGGAGCATCGGTTGATCGCGGTCGCAACTGAGGAAGTTCTGAGCCATGTCCGGATCCTGGGCCGCGGATCGGACGGGAAAGGACGCTCAGCAGGGGGTTTGTGCAACAGGCTCCATGCAAAGCAGAGCTTTTTCGGATCTCTTCCCGGGACACCCTCGTACTGCGTGCGCCAAAAACGGCGGGCCATCGAGAATCAGGTGCCAGAGTTGTCGACGAACTCCAATACGTCGAGGTATTCGATCTTGGGCGCGACGCCATAAATCCCCGTCACCATGTCGACGACCTCCTCCGTGAAGAAGGCACGGGCTTTCTCCTCGTCATCCCACAAGTAGAAGTTCCTTGCCTGGCCGTCATCATCGAGCGTAAAGCTCTTGAAGCGAAGGCCGGGCATGCCTTCGAACGTTCCTCGCTCTTCGCCGGCAATCTTCGCGAGAGTTGAACGATCGAACTTGTCGGTCTGCGTGAAAGTCACGAGCACGCCGATCATCGGGACTCCTCTCGATTGGGTGAGCAACGGTCGATCGAGTGATGCTGGCGGCACATCCTAGTACCGTCCGGTTGCAGCGGGCGCAAGCGGGCCGCAGGTTCGCCAGCGAATCGTCGCCACCGGCGGCAATCCAGATTTTTTGGGTGCTCGCCTCCCGTTCACCCTCGTTACTGCGCCCGCCAAAAACGCCGTGCGCCGCAGGCGAGATACTGCGCGGGCGATGTCGCAGGAGAACGTCGAGATCGTGCGCCGCTGGTGGAAGGGATTCAACGAGGACGGCATGCCCCCGTTCTCTCTGTGCGACGACGCGATCGAAATCAGTAATCCGCCGGACTTTCCCGTTCGCGGCACCTTTCAGGGACACGACGGCGTTCGCCAATGGCGTGACCAGGTGTTCGAGATAGTCGACGACGCCCGAGTGGAGCCTCAGGACATCGTTGATGTTCACGGCGACGGGAAGACCGTTCTGATGCTGCTTCGCGCCACGGGCACGGCCAGATACACCGAGATCGAGATGGAGGTCGAGTGGGCGGCTATCTGGACGGTTCGCGGCGGGAAGGTGCTGAAAGCCCAGGGCTACCTCAACCGGGCCGACGCACTCGAAGCCGCCGGGCTGTCGGAGTAGGCGATGTCGCAGGAGAACGTGGAGATCGTGCGTCAAGTGCACGAAGGTTGGGCACGGGGCGATTTCGGTGTCGGGGCGGATTTCGTGGCTCCGGATTTCGAGTGGCACCAGTTTCCGCAGGCGGTCGAGCCGGGCACGCGTGGTGGCGCAGAGGTGGGCGAGGCGCTGCGAAACGTCTTCGATGTCTACGAGAACGTTCGGGTCGAGGCCAGGGAGTTCATCGACGCGGGGGACAAGGTCGTCGTCGTCGGTCGCACGCACGCCACGGCCAGAGGAAGTGGCATGCACGTGGAGAACGAGGTCGCCCTAGTCTGGACCGTGCGGGATGGCAGCCTGATCCGCAACGAGGTCTTCACGGATCGGCGTGAGGCACTCGAAGCCGCCGGACTGCGGACGTAGGCGATGTCGCTGGAGAACGTCGAGAGTTTGCTCTGAGAGACATGGCGGATAGATTCAGGGCGGCACCAAGCTCACGAAAGGAGCATGCATGGCAGGCGAGGCCAAGAACTTTGATTCGCCCGATGAGACCCGTCCGTTTGAGGGCAAGGGGCAGGCACAACTGGTCAACCTCGGAGGCAAAGCCATCGGCAAGGGGGTGTTTGAACCGGGTTGGAAGTGGTCGGCCAACGTCAAGCCCATCGCCCAGACCGACTCCTGCCAGGCTCATCACGTCGGCTATTGCCTCTCGGGTGCCATGACGATCCACATGAACGATGGGACCAGCTTTGAGATCAACGCCGGGGACGTGTTCGATATCCCTCCGGGTCATGACGCCGAAGTGACCGGGAACGAGGCATGCGTTCAACTTGATTTCAGCGGCTTCGGGGATTACGCAAAGCGGACGTAGCTCTCTGCGCGAGCACCCCTGAAGCCGCCGGGCTGTCGGATTAGGCGCGGCTGCGGCGCATCCCCTCAGATGCCGGGGAACGTCGCCGATCGGTGGCGATCGACGCAGAGCGGGATCGTGTTCTGGATTCGGTTGTCGGTCGGGTCGGAGTTGACGTGGTGGACCTCGCGAGGTACGCGGGGCCCGGCGGCACCAGCGTGGGCCTCCCTGAACGCCATCGCGACCATGTCCGCGACGCGCTCGGTCGTCGGTACGTTCGAGGCGAACTTGGTGATCGGCCACATCAGGTCGACATGGGGAAGGTCCTGGAGCGAACCCAGGCCGAAGGAACGCGCCGCCTCAAGACCGGAAGCGGTCCGGTCGGCGAGTCCCGTTGGGCTCGCGCGATGAGTCGAGCTTCGGCGCCTAGAGCAGCCCCGCGAGAATGTGCTCGGTGCCGCGGATGTGCTTGCGCATCAGCGGGACCGCGTGGCCGGCGTCGCGCTCGCGCAGCAGGCGGACCAGGCTTCGGTGTTGGGCGTTGGAGTGGGTCAGTACCTCCTCGGGGTGCGCGATGCGCCCGATCAGGTCGCTCATCTGGCCCTGCACCTCGGTCATCTTGGTGACCAGGTGCGGCGAGCGGGCCGCCTCTGCGACGCCGATGTGAAAGCGGATGTCGGCGCGCCGGTACTCCTCGAAGTCACCGGGCGCCGCCATTCGCTCGACCAGGCCGTCGAGGCCGTCGAGGTCGGTGCGCTCGGCCCGCTCGGCAGCGAGAATCACGGCGCCGGCCTCGATCGCGACGCGGTGATCGAGCACGGCCCGAGCGTCGCGACCGAGCGGGTCCTCTGCGCGCTCGTGCAGCGGCGGCCGCTCGGCTACGAAGGCGCCGCCGAAGCGCCCTCGGATCGAGATCAGGTGGCCCGACTCGATCAGCGCGGCCAGCGCCAGGCGCACGGTGGAGCGCGAGATCCGCAGCTCCTCGGCAAGCCGGCGCTCGGGGGGCAGCTTGCTGCCCGGCGCGAGCAGGCCGACCCGGATCGCGGTTCCGAGCCGCTCCACGGTCTCCTCGAAGGGGGTCGGGGGGCGCACTGGCACAAAGACCGCCTCCACGGCGGCCTCGCGTTTCACTGAAGGCCGTCGGGCCGGGCGGCCGGAGGCCTCCGAACGGCCATCCTCCGGGCTAATCCTCGGCACCGTCTAGCTCCGCTGAAAATACTCGAGCCGGTCGCGCCCATTGAGAGCAGCGATGACCATAGATCCGTCTCGTGATGCTCAACGTGGCGGGCGTCCGGCCAGGAGGTAGCGTGCACGCGCGAGCTCTTCGCGTAGTGGCCCGACCTCCGTCCCGTACAGGGGTGAGTCGCCCGACGCGAGCAGCGATTCGACAAAGGCCACCCCTCGCACACCTGCATCGCCACTTTGCAGCAGGCGACCAATCTCGTGCAGCGGCGCTGCGACGGCCCGCAACACGCTGAGGTGGTAGATCGGGAAGGGTGGCCGGGAGCGTGGGTTAGTGGCCGCCTCCGCTAGTCGCTCGATTCTCTGAGCGAGGGCGGCTTGGTGGCGCGCGGCTCCCAGCCGTTGCAGCTCGCGCTCGATGGCCGCTAGCGGTAGCTGCTGTTCGCCGTCGATGATCAGCTGGCGGCAGATCCCTCTCTTGCGCGAGGCGAGGTACGCGATCCGGAGTCCCAGCACGATCTGTACCGCGACGCAGGCGAGTGCGAGCGCGAGCGGTAGGGCAAGCGCTGCGTTCTCGAGCAGCACTATGAGGTCGGCTGCTAGGACCGCGCCGATGGTGAGGGCCTGCACCCTGGCGGCCTGGGACGAGTCGAGAACGGCCACGAGCGGGTGTGCTGGGCCAAGCGTCGCCTCGGCGTACGCCCGCTCGACTTCCTTTGTCGGCTGCTTGGGAGGATGGGCGCCCGGTCGTGGTGAGAAGGTGGTTGGCATGGCGTGATCCATGCCGACCAGTCTTCCCGGCTCGCCCCGCCAGAAATTGTACGCCTCCAAGTCGGCCTGCGCGACGACCGATCGCACAACGCCCCCGCAAGGGAGCTGCAGGGAAACTAGTCTCGGGTGACTTCGTCTTCTTCGAGCGTCCGCACCGGCCCCTGGTACTTGTCCTTGGCCGAGATCAGGTACCAGATCCCGAAGATGAGCGGGATCACGATCGCCAGTGGCGTGTAGTTCACGAGGCTCGTGTCGAATCCGTCGTTCCATGGCAGGCCGGCCGGCGTGTAGGGCAGGTTGAGGCTGTAGACGACGACGATCACGAAGATGATCGCAAGGATGTTCACCACCCTGTAGCGGCTTCCCAGAGTCCAAGGCCCGGGCTCGAAATCGTCGCCCTTCCGCAGCCGCAGATACACCGGGATGATGTAGGCCAGATAGAGACCGACCGTGCAGATCCCGGTCAGCGCGAAGAATGCGAACGGGTAGTCGTTCTTGCCGAACAGCGCCGGGATGGCGATGATCGCCGAGAAGACAGAGACTGCGATCACGGCATTGAACGGGACCCGGTCGCGGTTGACACGCCGGAAGATGTTCCAGCCTGGCATGCCGCGGTCGCGCGAGAAGGCGTACCAGGTCCGCGAGGCGCTGGTCAGCCCCGCCGCGCCGCAGAAGAGCTGCCCGACGGTGGCGATCAGGATCACAAGCTTCGCGGCCCACGAGTCCAACGCGCTCTCGAAGATCGAAAACACGGTCCCGGCGCCGTCGTTGACGGCGGCCACGTCACTGGCCGCGAACAGGAACGCCGAGCAGCACGAACCAGCCGATCAGAGCGGAGAAGAAGACGGAGCGCCAGACGCCCTGCGCCGCGCTGATCGCCGCACCCTTGGTTTCCTCCGCGGTGTGGGCGGAGGCGTCGTAGCCGGTCTGCGTGTACATCGTCAGCAGGAAGCCGATCGGCAGCACCAGGAACCAGTAGCCGAAGTTGCTGGTGGAGCCGTCGTGGAGGCCGGAGTTATTGATCCGCTCACCGAAGACGAAGCTGAAGCTCTGGTGCTGGTCGGGGACGAAGACCAGGATCAGCAGGATGACCGCGACGCCGAGCAGGTGCCAGCCGACCGAGATGCTGTTCAGCAGCGCCAAGAATCGGTCGGCGAAGATGTTGACCACGGTGTAGAGGAGCAGGATGAGGGCGAAGAGGAGCCACGTCTCGCCGAGGATGTGCACCGAGTCGCCGAAGTTGACCCCGAAGATGTCGAGGCCGTAGAGGCCGAGCAGCGCATTGAGGAAGAGGGCCGCACCATAGGCCACAGAGGCGACGATCCCGATCAGCCCGACGATGTTGAACCAGCCGGTCATCCAGCTCCAGCCCTTGCCGCCGAGGTCATGCGCCCACCAATAGGGGCCGCCGGCGGTCGGGTACTTCGAGGTCAGCTCGGCCATCGAGATGGCCACCATGAGCACGAAGCCGCAGATCACCGGCCAGCCGATCGAGGCGGCAATCGGGCCGCCGTTCTGCCAGGCGAACGGGAAGGCGGTAAACGTCCCGGCGAGGACCGAGATGATCGTGAACGAGATCGCGAAGTTGGTGAACGCGCTCCAGCCACGGTTGAGCTCCTGCTTGTAGCCGAGCTCGGCGAGCCTCGCCTCGTCGTCGGTCGGTGTCGGCGTCCTCGGCGGTTCGGCTGCCTCCACTGCTACCTCCTCGTTCGATCCATCATTTGGGATGGAATGGTCCAGCCGTCCGACCTGTTGCGCGCAACCCTATTCTTGAAGCTGGATGGCTGTCAAGGCCCCGCCGGACGACGCCGGGCACGGGGCCAATCGTGGCCGCTCAGATCGTCGGGTTGGAGCGGCGACCGCCGTGCGGTAGCGTGGGAGCGACGGCCTTCGCCTCATAGACTCCTATGGGCTCCCTGGCTGACGTGGCGGCAGTCGCCGCTCAGCCCACGCCGCCTCGGTACGCGAGCCGCATCGCGGCGTGGAACGCTTGATCGGCCGGGCCAGTGCTCGCGCAGCAGGGACGGGCTACCCGAGCCGAGTGCATAGCGAAACGCCAGCGCCGCGATGAGCCACGGCATCGAGCGCCGGACGACGTGGAGGTAGTCGGGGGCTCGGTCGACTTCTGACTTCACCCCGACGACGCCGGGGCGGCCCCGAGAAAGCGCGACTCAGCGACGCAACAGCCTCCGTGTCAGGGTGGTCGCCGTGGTCCCATGGATACAGATGGAGACAACGACGCACACGATCGTCGTCCAGACCACGACGTTGGTCTCCCCCATCGACAGCGCACCCGAGCCGGCGACGATCGCCGCATAGAACAGAGCGGCGACTCCGCGAACCCCGAAGAAGGCGAGAAAGACCCTTTCGCGACGTGATGCGAGCCCCGGTCCGCTCGTGCCCAGTACGAGTGCGGGACGGATGACGAAGATGAGCAGCGGAGCCAGCAGCCATCCGCTCCACCCCGGAGCCGCCAGTCCCTCACGCGTGAGCATCGAGCCCAGAAGAAGAAGGACGAGCAGCTCCAGAAGCGTCCCGGCGACCTCCGCCCCGCGGTGGATTCTGGCGTTGATCTCGTGCTCGAACTCATAGCGGCGAAAGGCGACGCCCGCTACGAACAGCGCGATGAGCCCGTAGGAGCCGACGAGCTCCGAGAGTCCATACACGAAGAGGATGATCGCGATCGCAGCGAAACCGTCGAACTCATGCGAGAACAGCCCGCGCACCCGAGCCCGAGTCACCAGCCACGCGGCCCCGCCGCCGAGCACAGCCCCGAGGACGACGGCTACGCCAACCGAGTAGAGAACGTCCGCCCAGATCCATTCACCGATCCACGATGTGCCGCCCTCAGTCGCGATGAAGAGACCGACGACGACGAACGGAGACGCGAGTCCGTCGTTGATCGCGGCCTCGGTGTGCAGGGAGAACCGTGGTTCTCCGACCGGCTCGGATCCCGGCGGCCCGAGCCCGACGTCGCCAGCCAGGACAGGATCGGTCGGAGCGAGAACCGCACCGAGGAGCACCGCCGCTCCGAAGGACAGCCCCATTGCGTAGTAGCCGAAGAGAGAGATCAGCGCCACTGTCAGCGGCATGACGACGAGGATGAGGATCGCGACCGAGATCATCGATCGCCTTCGCACGTAGCGCTCGACAGTGAGACCCGCGGAGAACACGGCGACGACCAGGGCGAGTTCCGACAGTCGCTCGATCAGCCCGTGATCGCTCAGCGGGTCGATCGGTGACACGTCCAGGATGGACATCGCAACGGCACCGAGGGCGCCTAGGAGCACATAGATCAGGGCGGCCGAGAAAGCTCGCTCGCGCTGCTGAGACAGCGCGGCTATCCCGGCGGCCAGTGCCAGACCGAGGCCGAGCAGTCCGAGGACGTAGAGATCACCGCCGTGGAATCCCTCGCTCAGGGCTAGCGGCACTGGGGCAGCCTCCCGCGGGCGGTCGAGCGTCGGAGCGCTGGAAGTGCCGGCGGGTCGGCCTTGTTCCATCGCCACCAACCGGAGCGCGTCACGGAGACGACAACTGCGCGGCGCCAACGGGCGATCGCCACCATTAGGTCCGAAGCTGGCGCTGACGACGAAACGTGAGGAGCTAGCGGAGCAATCAAGGAAACCCTCCCATGGTCGACGACGATTTCGCCGACCAGGCTTCCCGGCACTCCGCAAAGGATGCTATCGCGCCACTGTGCGCTGCCGAGGCCAGCTATCCGCCGCGGTTCGACCCAGAACCCGACCCGCGGGGTTCGCTAGAGACTCACGCGAACGAGAGTCCGCCGCCGACTCGGGACCAAGCCTCGGGTCCTCTCATCAGCCCAACATCATCGCCGGGGCCAAGTCGTCCTTCCTACAGGGCGACGAGTGGGCCTGCGCGGCCGGAATCGCCGCGATCCTGCTCGGCGCGGCGATCGTCTTCCTCTTCCCCAAGCGTGATGAGGAGGAGGCACTGCTCACTGGGTACCACGCCGAGGGCAGTTCAGGCCGTTGACGGCCGTACGGGAGCCCACGAAAGACGTGGACCCCCGCGACGTGGACGGCGTCGATTGTCTGGTCACGGGTCAGGATCAGCGCCGGCCGCCGCTTCAAGTCGGGCGGCTCGTGCCACCAGACCTCGCCGCGCCTCACGACGAGCTGTCGTCCTCCCAGGAGAACCCCGCCGCCGCCTCTCCTTCGTCGAGCCGCTTGAGCGTGGCAGCGGACGACGCCCGCACGAACGCGGACAGGTTCCCCCACTCGTCGATGATGTCCCCGGGCTCGGAGCTTTCGACCGCCGCCAGCAGTCGCTCGGCCTGCTCCTCGGTCAATGCTTCGACTCGTTCGCGCAATTCTCCTTGGCGGTCATCCGGTCCAAACCGTAGCCGACTGCGGTTGACCCCATCAAGGGGACAGGCTTTTGCTGCGCCGTCGCCGCGTCATGCCGGGCTCCGGGCGTTACCCAATGGGCAGGGAAGGGCGATCCCCTGCCCAAATCGCTCCGGGTCGTGCCTGATCCGATCCGGTCGCCTCGAAAGAGCGAGCCGCCGAAAACGGCTCTAGAAAGCCGAAAGGGCGGCTCTTGCCGCCCTTTCGCTGCCGCATGGCAACCAGACGCTCTAGCCAACTGAGCTACAGCCGCGCGGTGCCGGATTCTAGCTCGCGGCCTACGGTTCCGGCGATCCGTGAGTCGCTGGCGGACGGGCTCGAGGCGGTCGTCTGGACCGTTTCCCATCCCTGCCCATCCCTGCCCATCCCTGCCCATTGGAGGGCGCGATCGAATCGACGAGCGGCTGCGCGGCGAGCTCGAGCACGCGCCGACGGCTGAGCTGGTGGCCGAGGTCGCCGGTGCGGCGTCCGAGCCCGGCGGCTGGCGAGCCGCCGCGATCGAGCGGGCGCTCGCCGAGCGACGCAGGGCGACCGTAGAGGCGGCGCTCGCCCTGCAGCCTCGCTACATCGTCGACGCGCTCGGCCCGCGGCCAGCGGGTGTTCACGCCCGGCTCGAATGGGAACGGGCCGTCGACCGCGTCGAGGTACTGCGCCAGCGGCTCGGGGTGCGCGACCGCGAGCGGGCGCTTGGCAAGGCTCCGAGAGAGGTACGGGCACGCGTCGCCTGGCGCCAGGCCGCGCAGGAGATCGAGGCGCTGCGCGGGCGGCTAGCTGAGCGCGGTGCCTCGCGCCAGCGCCGCCGGTCGGCCGGAATCGGGCTGGAGCTTTGAGAGGGTCCGACCTCAGCCCGGCTTCCCGGTTGTCGCTTACCAAACGCGAGGCGGCAGGCGTCCTCGGGATCTCGGTCGACTCGTTCGAGCGCTACGTCCAGCACGAACTCCGCGTCGTCCGCTTGGGTCGCCTCAGGCTCTTCCCGGTCTCGGAAATCGAGCGGTGGATCGCGGAAAGTGCGGAGAGGCCGCCGGATCCGTGACTACGGCGAGGACTAGCCTCCTGGTTGGGCACCACGAGGTGGCAGCAAAGCGAGGACACCAAGGGATCGTCGAGCGCCACGCCCGCGGTTGCGCAAGCCGCGACGGCGGCCGTTGTAACTGCGAACCGTCCTACGAAGCCTGGATCAGCGTCAAGGAGGGCACCGGCTATCGGAAGCTCCGCCGGACCTTCAGCCGGTTCAGTGGTCCGCTGCTCCGCACGATGCAGGAACGCCCGCCCGGCCCCGGCCGCTGGCACGCCGTGCTCCGGCCGTGAGTTCAACTAGTGCCGGCGTCCGACGCGAGATACTGCGCGGGCGATGTCGCAGGAGAATGTCGAGATCGTGGAGGCGTCGTATGAGGCGTTTGCCCGTGGAGGGCTTGATCGGTACATGGAGCACTTCACCGACGACGTCGAGTACCGCCAGGTACTTGGCGAGATGGCGGGCGTTCCGTGTCACGGCAAGGACGCCGTGCGGGCATGGCTTCAGGACTGGATCGACATGTTCGACGGGTTCTGGATGGAGCTGGTGGAACTGGTCGACGCCGGTGGGGTCACCGTGTTCACAGCTGAGCGGTTCGGCGGACGCGCCCGGTCCAGCGGCGTTGAAACGGATCAGGCCAACTGGACGGTCTTCACCATTCGCGACGGGAAGATCGCGCGTGGCCACGAGTACCCGACCCGTGAACAGGCCCTCGAAGCCGCCGGGCTGGCGGAGTAGGCGATGTCGCGGGAGAACGTGGACCTGGTCCGCAGGATGGCGGAGGTCTGGAACGAGGCGGGCTGGGAAGGCGTCGCTGATCAGGGCCTGCTCCATCCAGATGTCGAGTACCACGACGACAGGAGATGGTGGGGGTTCCTCTGTCGCGTGAAGGAGCGGCAGATCACCTACATCCAGGCGTACCTCAAGCCTGAGCAGGCCCTCGAAGCCGCCGGGCTGTCGGAGTAGGCGATGTCGCAGGAGAACGTGTGGGCAGTGCCCGGCGGCTGTTCACGACGTTGAGGTGCTGGGCGCGTGAGCGATGAGGGCTGTCGGGAGAATGCACCCGGCCCTATCCAAAGGCATAGAGTGGGACGAAACTCCTGACCGACCTGGAGGTATTGCCATGCGGTTCGCGATCATCTACCGGCCCGGCAACAACCCCGCACCTCCCGAGCAGATCCCGGACCTGGTCCAAGCTGCGGGGGACTGGATGGAACGGCACGGGGACCGCTTCGAAGCGATCGAGTTCTTCGTCGGCGGGGGCGGCTTTGGGATCATCGATACCGACGAGCCTGACGTAGCTCAGCGCCTGATCGCCGAGAATCCGTTCACCCCCTTCGCCGAGATCGAGATCCGGCCTTTGATCGATCCGGCGGCGGCGCTCGGCATCCTGCAGGAGGCGTACTCGAACCGCTGATCTCAGGCCGAAGCCCGCGAAGCCGCCCGGCTGGCGGAGTAGGCGGCGCGACTTTTTCAGGGGCCGTTCCCGGCTCACCGCTGTACCAGCCCGAGAGAGACGACGTGTTTCACCCGACCGGTCAGCGTCAGGACTGAGGCTTGAAGTCGCGGGCCGCGACATTCCCCCCGTCAGCGCCCGAGCCTTCCCGTCAGCGCAAGAAAGATCCAGTACAGGATCGGTACGCCCACGAGGATCAAGATCAAAATCACCGCCGCTGTGGTGCTGACCGGAAGGTGGACATGCCGTGAAGCTACCAGCGCGATCTGCAGGCCGGGCGCCCCAGGCCGAACCGTTGCCGCTCGCCATCCCCCTGCGGCTAGCTTCCTTCTCAGGACTTGCCATGCCGAGCCCGGTGACAGCGCCGGCAGACGGCTTCGAGGAAGCGGGGATCGTCTCCTTCTGGCGCCGATCGGCCGAGAACGTGGTCGATCTCCTCGGCGGGCGCTCCGCAGTCCACACACCGGCCCTGAGAGCGCCTGAGGACCAGTTCTCGCGTCCGTCGCCACGGCCGACCCCGCTTCCGACGATGCCTCGGACAGCGTGAGCCCTCCGAGGGCACGCCGCAGACGATGCAGGGCTTCAGAGCCATGCGAGCAGCCTTCCCGCTCAGACCACCGCCGGGAGATCACGCTCGCACAGTTAGTTGGGGAGCATGAAGTGATCGATCGCGATGGAGCTGATCCTTGCAGTGTCGGTCAAGGAGGCGGGGGTGGGCAGCTGGGTCGTCGTCGCCCTCATCGTGGTGATCCTCCTCTACTTCGGCCGAAACCGACTGACTGCGACCTCCACTCGTCCATGCCCACGGTGTGGCCGCGACGTGAAGAAGGGGCAGCTCGACTGCCCGCACTGCGGCTTCGACTTCCGCACGATCTGAACGACACAGCGTGGGTTGGCTCTCCGCTCTCTGCTGCCACCGACGGCGGCGCTCGGCGTAGGCGGGCGGGATGGCGAGGTTCATGTCCTCGACGAGGTCGAGCCACTCCAAGGCCCCAGGGAGGTTTCCGACCCGAGCATCGGAGTCGGCTTGCTGTGATCGCGAGGTCGAGGTTCGAGAAGGAGGGGGCCAACCGGCCATCCAGGGTAGTTCCTCCTCGGCCCGGTCGCCGCCTCGCCCGAGCGGCTCCGATCGGGCCGAAATAGAGTCGGACGATGGACCCGGGGCTCGCGCTGGCGGTGGTGCTCGCGCTCGCCTTCGCGGTGACCAACGGACTTCACGATGCGGCCAACGCGATCGCGGCCCTTGTCGCGACCCGCGCCGCGCGGCCGAAGCAGGCGATCGTGCTGGCAACCGTCTTCAACCTGCTCGGCCCGCTGTTCGTCGGCGCGGCGGTCGCCGACACGATCGGCGGCATCGTCACCGTCTCGCCGGCACAGGCCACCGCGGTGATCGGCGCCGGCCTCGCCAGCGCGGTGACCTGGAACCTGATCACCTGGCGCCTCGGCCTGCCGTCCTCCTCGGGCCACGCCCTGGTCGGCGGGCTGGTCGGCGCCGCGCTGGCCGAGGGCGGCGCCGACGCCGTTCTCTGGGGAGGCTTCGACGGGCTGCACCCGGTCGGAGTCGTGGGCACCCTCGTCGCCCTGGCGATCTCGCCGTTGCTCGGCGGCGTCGCGGCCCTGATCGTGATCCGCGCGCTCCGCCGACTCGCCCGGCGCGCGACGATGCGGATCAGGGGCCCGGTCAACGGCGCCCAATGGGTCACCTCGGCGACCCTCGCGTTCAGCCACGGCGCAAACGACGCCCAGAAGGCGGTCGGAGTAGTCGCCGCGCTGCTGCTGGCGGGCGGCGAGATCGACTCGCTCGACGCGCCGTCGTGGGCGATCGTCGCGTGCTCGCTCGCGCTGACGCTCGGCACCGCCCTCGGCGGATGGCGGATCATCCACACCGTGGGCCGGCGCATCTACCGGGTCAAGCCAATCGACGGGCTCGCGACCGAGTCCTCGTCGGCCGGGGTGGTCTTCGGCGCCTCGTTGCTGGGGGCCCCGACGTCGACCAGCCAGGTCGTCGCCTCGGCCGTGGTCGGAGTCGGCGGCGGACGTCGCCGCTGGCATCACGTCCATTGGGCAATAGTCCGTCAGATGGGCGCCGCCTGGCTGATCACGATGCCGATCACCGCGATCCTCGCGGGTGGGGTCTTCGAGTTGCTGCAGCTGCTGAGCTGAATGGGGCGGATGTGAGTCGCAAACACCATTGGTTCGTACCCGACGACTCCGACGTCCTCGGGTTGCTCGGACGCCAGATCGACGCGACGGTGCACGGACTCGATGCGCTCGCGCTCTGGGCCGGCGGCGACGCGTCCGCGGCCTCTGCGGTTCGCGCCGCCGAGCACGCCGGCGACGCAGCCAAGCAGGAGGTACTGAGCGCGGTGACCGAGTCTTTCGTGACGCCGATCGAGCCCGAGGACCTGTTCGCCCTCTCACAGGGAATCGACTCGCTGCTCAACCGCAGCCGCGACCTCGTCAACGAGGCGGAGGCCATGGGTGTGGCGCCCGACGCGACGATCGGCGAGATGGCTTGCCTGCTCGGGGACTCCCTGCGCGAGGTCGCCGAAGCGGTCGGGCGGCTGACCTCCGACCCCGATGCGGCGGCCGGGTCCGCGAACGCGGCGATCCGGACCGAGCGCGGGCTCGAGCGCGTCTATTACCAGGGCATGGCAGCGCTGCTCGACAACCCCGACCAGCGCGACCGGATCGCCAAGCGCGAGCTCTACCGACTGATCGCCCGCCTCGGCGAGGCCGAGGTGGAGGTGGCCGAGCGCGTCATCTACGCGGTGATGAAGGAGCGCTGAGCACTACCGGTCAGGCGCGGGCTGAACCGCGACCGGCTCGGGCACCAACTGAGATCGAGCACAGCGAAAGGTGCGCCAGCTTTCGCGGGGCCCGACGGCCCCATCGACTGCGTCGGGTGGGCGCTGTCATTGACGGGACCCAGACAGCGCCCTGTTTCGCATTTGTCGTGTGACGCTCCCCCCGGTTGTTCTTGTCGCGGCACTTCTTGCGGGTGCCGACAGCATGCGGGCCAGGGGACACGCGGAGCGATTGGGCGAGGTCGGCTTCCAGCGCGATCTCGTATAGCGCCTCGGGCGTTCCGTCGATCACCCGATGCTCGATCCGGCGACGTCGTACGCCGGCATGACTCGGTCGATGATCGTCTCGCTGGCGGCGTCGCCCGGGCGGCTCGAGCCGGTCCGGCTTGCCGTGACCGCGATCGCGGTTAGTGCGCCGCGAGCGCTCGAGCCTTGTCGGCGCCGAGCCGGAGCGGATCCATCCCCACCCCGCGCGGCAGCACCAGGACGGGGCACGCGGCCGAGTCGACCAGGTGGCCGGCGACGCTGCCCAGCGCGGTGCGCTTCAGCGCCCCGTAGCCGCGCGACCCGGCGAGGATCAGATCGAACTCCCCGCTCGCCTCGGCGAGCAGCCGCCCGGGCGAGCCGCTGAGCAGACGCGCGTCGACCGGCAAATCGGCGGGCACCCGGCCGATCGCGAGGTCGAGGACGCGTTGCTTTTCCTCGCGCTCGAGGTCGCGAAACTCGGCGTTGGCGAGGATCGAGGCCGCGGCCGCAAGCCCGTAGCGCTCGGGCTCTGCCACCGTGATCACGGTGAGGATCGCGTGCGTGCGCGCGGCGAGGCCGACCGCGGTCTCGAACGCCGCCCAGGCCTCGGCCGAACCGTCGAAGGCGACCGCAATCCGCTGCAGCCGGCGCTGCTCGCGGGCGGCGTAGGCGCGCGGGGCGACGGCGACCGCGCACGGCGCCCCCTGGAGGAGCGCCCGCCCGACGCTCCCCGGGAGCACCCGGCCGAGGGGGCCGCGGTGGGTGGAGCCGACGACGATCAAGAGCGCCCGCTCCTCGCTCGCGAGCTCATAGAGCGCGGCGCCGGGCGAGTGGCTGGCGATCGCCTTGGTCTCGGGGTCGAGGGCGGCGAGCCGGTCGCGCACCGCGGCGAACGGCTCCTTGGTCTCCAGGTGAAGCGCCGCCTCGAGCTCGGACTCGCTCATCAACTGCCGAGACCACGGCAGCACCGTGGCGATCAGCGGCACGGTGGCGGCGAGCGGCCGGGCGTCGAGCGTTTCGGCCAGCAGCTCGCCGAGCGCGAGCGCGTCGTGGCCCTGCGGTGTGTCCTGGTAGCCGATGATGAGCTTGTTGGTCATCCGTCTCTCCCCATTGGCATGCAAACAGACCGCCTTGTCGGGCCTAGGCCCCGACGGCCGCTCCGTCCCGACTCGCGACCCTTGCCGCCAGCTCTAAGCAGCGGCTGCAGTAGCCCCACTCGTTGTCGTACCAGGCGATCACCTTGAGCATCCGGCCATCCATGACCACGGTCTGGCCCGCATCGAAGATCGACGAGTGCGGGTCCTTGACGATGTCGGTGGAGACGATCGGCTCCTCGGTGTAGGCGAGGATGCCCCGCATCGGGCCGTCCGCCGCCTCGCGGATCGCGGCGTTGATCTCGTCGGCCGTCGTCTCTCCGGCGAGGTCGCAGGTGAGGTCGACGACCGAGCCGGTGACGACCGGCGCCCGAACCGCGATGCCGTTTAGTCGACCCTCCAGCTCCGGCAGCACGAGGCCGACCGCCTTTGCCGCTCCGGTCGAGGTCGGGATCAGGTTGATCGCCGCCGCGCGCGCCCGGCGCAGGTCCTTGTGCGGCATGTCCTGGAGCCGCTGGTCGGCGGTGTAGGCGTGGATCGTGGTCATCAGCCCCCGCTCGATCCCCACTGTTTCGTGGATGACCTTCGCAACGGGCGCCAGGCAGTTGGTCGTGCAGGAGGCGTTGGAGATGACCGTGTGGCGCTCGGCGTCGTAGGCCTCGTCGAAGTTGACTCCGAGGGCGACGGTCACGTCGGGGTCCTTCACGGGCGCCGAGACGATCACCCTGCGGGCGCCGGCGTCGAGATGGGCGACGGCCTCCGCGCGGGTTCGGAACCTCCCGGTTGCCTCGATCACGAGCTCGACGTCGAGCTCCCCCCAGGGGAGCGCGCCCGGGTCGGCCTCCGAGAACACCTTGATCTCGGCGCCGTCGACGAGGATCGAATCCTCGCCGGCCTCGACGGCCGCCGGGAAGCGACCGTAGGTCGAGTCGTACTTGAGCAGATGCGCCAGGATCTCGCGATCGGCGACATCGTTGACGGCCACGATCTCGAGCGGCGGGCTCTCCTCGAACGCAGCGCGCAGGAGATTGCGCCCGATGCGCCCGAACCCGTTGATGCCGATCCTCGTCGTCATTAGATCCTCGCTCACCTCGAAGCGCTAGAAGCCGCGCCGTTCCCGTTGCCTGGCCACGCTCAGCGACGCTGCTGCGGGTCCTGCATGAACTGTTTGAGGCGAAACATGTGGACCGCATACGCGGCGATTACGCCCACGGCCAGCACGGTGAAGCCGACGATCTCGAGTGGATCGAAGGCGCTCATCACGAGCCCGTACACATACAGCCCCAGGAACGCCAAGCCACCGAGCAGTAGCAGCCGGGCGAGGAACGGGCGTGCGGACGTGGTGTTAAGTCTCATCTGGTCGGCCTCTCGGGATCGGTGGCGTTGACTGGGCTAACCGTAGGCGCGGCTGGGGCGAGGCGTATCGGCAGTGAGTCCCGAGCTTGATCCGGATTGACTACCTAGACGCCGCTCACGGTCGGCGGTCGAGGATCGTCAGCTGGAGAGCGCTCGACGCAGCCGTTGGAGTTGGGACGACCGGCCTTGATGCGCCGCTGCGGCGCCGAGCGACTCGCACAGCGGCGCCGAACTCCTGGAGCGCGAACTCCGAGCCGTTGTCGGTGGTGACTTCTCGAGCTTCCAGCCGGCCGCCGAGCTCGGGGGCACGCGGTGGCACGAGCTCGCGCGGTCCACGCGCCCGCGGGTTTCGCTCGGAGGCGTGAAGCTCGGCCCAGGCGAAGCCCGAGGCGACGTCGGCGGCGTGTATTGCCAGACCGTGCCCTTCGGCCGGAAAGGCGCCCGACGTAGAAGCAGTCGAGCTGCACTTCTCGCCGGCTGGAGCCTCGATGTGGCGCTCGGGCGGCGGCTGCGGGGCCGCTCGTAGCGGTCGGGTGGCGGGCGACGAGCGCCAGGCGCTTGTGCCGGGTGTTGAGCCGACGCGGCGGAGCACGCGCCAGACACCGTGCTCGGAGATCCGGATGCCGCCCCACTTGTGAGCGCCGAGCTCGGCGAGATGCGCCGCGGCGAAGCCGGGGTGGCCGAGGGGAAGGCGACGATCGCGCTCGAGGTGCGGGCCGATCTGATTGGGCATCCGCGGCCGGCGACGCTCGCGGAGCCGCAGCGCCTCGAGGCCGCAGCGGTCGACCGGCGCTTCCAGCGGTAGTAGGTCGAGTGGTGGACACCCAACGCCCGGCAGGCGGGCCGCACGCCGATCTCCTCGGCCAGCGTGAACAGCCGCAGCCGATAGCCGAACAGCACGTCATCATGAGACACTGCTCGCTCCTCTCTTCGGAGATTGATTGGAAACCGAAACCGCAGAGTGAGCGAGCGTGCGGACGCCCCGGCAGCTGCCGGGGCGTCCGACTTGAAAGGTCCTACGGACCGCAGTGTGCGGACGGGGGGCCTAGTGGCGCTCCGGCACCATCTCGATCGCGCCGCACGGGCACTCGGCCACACACAGCCCGCAGCCCTTGCAGTAGTCGTAGTCGATCGCGTAGCCCTCGCCTGGTTCGCCGAGCTTGAGCACCGCGTTGTCGGGACAGACGCCGTAGCAGTTGTCGCAGGAGAAGCAGCTTCCGCACGACATGCACCTGCGCGCCTCGAACTGGGCGTTGGATTCGTCCAGGCCCTCAACGACCTCCTCGAAGGTGGTCTGTCGGCGCACGGCCTCGAGCCGCGGGCGATGGGTGCGCGGGGCGTCGGCGTAATACCAGGTGTTCAGCTTGTCGAAGCTCGCGATCTCGTGCTTGGGCGGCGCCTCATAGGCCGCGCCGCGAAGCCAGGCATCGACATGCCGCGCTGCCCTCTTGCCATGGCCGATGGCTACCGTGACCGAGCGCTCGGCCGGCACCATGTCGCCGCCTGCGAACACCCCGGGATGACCCGTCATCATGTTCGGGCCGACCTGCACGACGCCGTCCTCGACCTCGATGTCGGCCACCTGCTCGACCAGTGACAGGTCGCATTCCTGGCCCAGTGCCAGCACGAGCGCGTCGGCGTCGAGCGTCTCGAGCTCGCCGGTCGGCCGCGGAAAGCCCGTCTCGTCGAGCTCCATCCGCTCGAGCACGAGCCTTCCCTCCTCGGCTCGCTTGACCGTGGACAGCCAGCGCATCAGCACGCCCTCCTCCTGTGCCTCGGTGACCTCGACCTCATGGGCCGGCATGCGCTCACGGCTGCGCCGATAGACGATACGGCCTCATCCGCACCGAGGCGCTTGGCGGTGCGAGCCGCGTCCATCGCCGTGTCCCCACCGCCATAGACGGCGACCCGGCGACCAAGCAGCGGCCGCTCGTCGCCCTCCATGTCGTGGAGCATCGACACCGCGTCGAGCACGTGGGCGGCGCTGCCGGCGGGGACGTAGGCGCGCTTGCCGATCTGGGCGCCGACGGCGAGGAAGGCGGCGTCGAAGCCCCCGTCCGCGATTGCCTCGACGACGTTCGTCACCTCGCTGTTCAGCTCCAGTCCCACGCCGAGATCGAGGATGCGCCCCACCTCGGCGTCGAGCACCTCGCGCGGCAGCCGGTACTTCGGGATCCCGAACCGCATCATCCCCCCGGCCATCGGGCCCGCGTCGCGGATCGTCACCGCGTGGCCGAGCCTGGCGAGGAAGTAGGCGGCCGAGAGCCCCGACGGCCCGGCGCCGACGACCAGCACCCGCTTGCCGGAGGAGGACGGCTCGACCTTCACGCGCCACCCCCGCTCGATCCCCTCGTCGCCGACGAAGCGCTCGACCGAGTTGATCCCCACCGCCTCGTCGAGCTGGCCGCGGTTGCAGGAGGTCTCGCAAGGGTGGTAACAGACCCTGCCCATGATCGCCGGGAACGGGTTGTCCTCCATGATCTGGCGCCAGGCGCGCTCGTACCCCTCGCCGCCCTCCTCGGCGTGATAGAGCCACTGCTGGATGTTCTCGCCCGCCGGGCAGGCGTGGTTGCAGGGCGGCAGGCGGTCGACGTAGACCGCCCGCTCGGTTCGCCAGCTCCCGGTCTTGTTTGCCCGGCTCGAGCCGACGTCGAGCGTGATCGCGAACGGCTTCTCCATCAGCGCGGGCTCCCGTGGGTCTCCGAAAGCAGCCGCATCAGGTTCGTCTCCTCGGCGGCGCGCTCGGGCGGCTCGTCGGCGCCGGCTTCCAGCCCGGCGAGGTCGGTGGCCTCGCCCGGCATCGCGGCGGCCTGGTCGGGATCGGTGAGCAGGCCGAAGCGCTCGACGTTTCGGTCGGCGATCGCCTGCAGGCGCGCGATCACGTCGTCGCGCCGCCGCGGCCGGAACAGGTGCGCGTAGCGGCGCTGGAGCTTCAGGTACTCCTCCACCGGCACCCGGCGCCGGATCTTCGACACGCCAACCACCTCGCCGTGCTCGGCTTCGAACACCGGGAACAAGCCGGTCTCCTTGACCAGCCTTGCAATCCGGACCGTGTCGCGCGAGGCCGATCCCCAGCCGAGTGGGCAGGGAACGAAGATGTGGATGTAGCGCGGTCCGTGGAAATCCATCGCGCGCTCGACCTTGGCCTCGAGGTCGCGCAACTCCGCGACCGTCGCGGTGGCGACATAGGGGAGCTCGTGGGCGAGCGCGATCAGGGGTACGTTCTTGCCTTGGCCGAAAACGTTCCCGGGCTGGTCGCCGAGCGGCTTCGTGTTCGCGGTCCGGGCGGCCGGCGGCGTCGCCGCCGAGCGCTGAACGCCGGTATTCATGTAGGCCTCGTTGTCGTAGCAGATGAAGAGCACGTCGTCGCCGCGCTCGAACATCCCCGAGAGGCAGGCGAAGCCGATGTCCACGGTGCCGCCGTCGCCCGCCTGGCCGACGACGCGGACGTCGGTGCGGCCCTTGGCGCGCAGGGCCGCGGCGACCCCGGATGCGACCGCCGGCGCGTTTCCGAACAGCGAGTGGATCCAGGGCAGCTGCCATGACGACTCCGGATAAGGGGTCGAGAAAACCTCCAGGCACCCGGTCGCGTTGGCGGCGATCAGGTTGCCGTCGGTGGCACGCATCGCGGCATCGAGCGCGAACCTCGCCCCGAGCGCCTCGCCGCAGCCCTGGCACGCCCGGTGACCGCAGGTGAGCGAGTTCGAGCGCTCCATGCGCGCCTGCACGGAGCGCTGCTCGGGGTCGAGGAGCCGGTTGCCGACCGCGAAGCTGCCGGTTTGAAAGAACTTCACCTGCTGCTCGGGCATCGCGTCTCCCTCAGTGCGAGCCGGCGGCCACGACGCCGAGGTCTCGGAGGATGTTCTCGGCATGCGGACCGGGCCGGCGCCCCTTCTGCATCCGCTCGAGCTCCCGCTCGACGAGCTCGCGGTTGAGGTCGAGGAAATGGAGCTGGCGCGGCTCGAGCCGGTCCGCGAGCACGTCGTCGAACAGCCCCAAGCAGCGATCGCCTGGTGATCGGCCGCCCGCCGAGGCCGGCGACGACATCGTGCACGCGCGGCGCGAGGCCCGAGAGCGCGAGGCGCACATTCTGGCCGACGATCCCACCGGCGCCGACGGCGAACGCCTTCTCGATCACGACGACCCGTTCGGCGCCGCCCAGCGCCTCGCGGACCTCGTCGAGGGGGTAGGGGCGAAAGCACTTGACCCCGAGCGCACCGATCCGTGCCCCCCCTGCGCGAAGCTCGTCGACGACGTCCTCGATCGTCCCCAGCACGGAGCCGAGCGCGACGACGATCGTCTCCGCGTCGTCGGTGCGGTACGGGCGCACGAGGCCGCCCGAGTCGCGCCCGAATCGGTCCGAGAACTCGCTCGCGATAGCCGGGATCTCATCCAGCGCCTGCATCTGCTTGGCGTGCATCAGGTACTTGACCTCCGAGAACGCCTCCGGGCCGACCATCGCCCCGATCGTCACCGGCTCGGCGGGATCCAGCACCTGTCGCGGCTCGAACGCGGGGAGGAACTCGTCGACCTGCTCCTGCGCGGGCAGGTCGACCTCCTCGTAGGCGTGGGTGAGGATGAACCCGTCCATGCACACCATCACCGGCAGCGAGACCCGCTCGGCGAGCTTGAACGCCTGCAGGTGGAGATCGACCGCCTCCTGGTTGGTCTCCGCGTAGAGCTGGATCCAGCCGGAGTCGCGCTGGGACATCGAGTCGGAGTGGTCGTTCCAGATGTTGATCGGCGCCCCGATCGCGCGATTGGCGAGCGTCATCACGATCGGGAATCCCAGACCGGAGGCGTTGAAGAGCGCCTCCGCCATGTAGAGCAGCCCCTGGCTCGCGGTCGCGGTGTACGCGCGGGCCCCCGCGGCAGAAGCGCCGATGCAGGCCGACATCGCCGCGAACTCCGACTCGACCATCATGTACTCGCACGGCTCGAGCTCGCCGGTGCGAACGAGGTCGGAGAGCCCTTCGACGATATGCGTCTGAGGCGAGATCGGATAGGCGGCGACGACTTCCGGCCTGCAGCGAGCGACCGTCCTCGCGACCGCCGCGGAGCCCTCGATCTGCTCAAGCACGGGCGGGCTCCCCGATCTCCGCGCGGACGTAGCCGAACGCCGCCCGCGCCGCGGCCACGTTTCCCTCGCCGACCCGCCCCGCGAAGCGCTCGCGGATCGCCTTGGCGACCGAGTCGATCGAGATCAGGCCGCTGAGCGCGGCGAACCCGCCGAGCAGGGCGGCGTTGGGGACCGGCCGACCGAGATGCTCGCGCGCGAACTCCGTCGCCGGGACCGTGAGCAGGCGCTCGCGGCGCCGGCCTTCGCGCAGCTCGCCGAGCTCGAGCTCATCGAAGCTGCGCCCGCTGTTGATCAGGATGTAGCCATCCGCGTCGAGGCCCGCGAAGAGGTCGACCTGATGCAGCAGAGTGGGGTCCTGGACGATCAACGCGTCCGGCTCGGCGATCGGCTCGCGCGCGCGGATCGCCTCGTCGTCGATGCGACAGAACGAGACCACGGGCGCCCCGGTGCGCTCGGAGCCGAAGGTGGGGAAGGCCTGGGCGTGGCGGCCCTCGACGAACGCGGCCACCGACAGCAGCTCGGCGGCGGTGACCACGCCCTGCCCGCCTCGACCGTGAATGCGCACCTGGAACACGTTCGTCCTCCTCGCTCGAAAACGTACTGACGCCGGCGCGCGCGCACATCCGGGCTCTGGACCGACGGGCTTCCGTGGTGACTACCGACGCGCGAGCTCAAGACTTCGCCGTACGCTGGCCGCGTGGCGATCGTTCTCAGCCTGCTCGGCGTCGTGCTCGTCGCCGTGGCGTTGCGCGACGTCTTCGACACGCTCTTTCACCCCCACGGACGGGGCGTCATCAGCCACGCGCTGATCCGCGCGGCTTGGCGCGTGCTGAGACGCTCCGCCCGCGCCCGCCCTAACGCGCTCTCGCTAGCCGGGCCGCTCGCCTTCGTCAGCGTGATCGCCGGCTGGGGAGTCCTGGTGGTGGTCGGGTTCGCGCTCATGCTTTGGCCCCGGCTCGACGACGGATTCGCCTTCGACCCGGCGCTCGATCCGGCCCAGCAGGACGGCTTCCTCGACGCCCTCTACATTTCGCTCGTCAACCTCACCAGCCTCGGGTACGGCGACATCGTCCCGACCTCGGATCTCCTCCGGCTGCTGGGACCACTGGAGACCCTGATCGGCCTGGGTCTGCTGACCGCGAGCATCTCGTGGATCCTGTTCCTCTACCGCGTGCTCGCCGATTACCGGTCTCTGTCGCACGAGATCTCGTTGCTGATGGAGGTGGAGCGCTCAAGCGAGAGCGGGCTCGCCGAGACCGAGCCGACCGCCGCCGCGCGCGTCCTGGCGGATCTGACCTCACGGGTCGTGACGATGCGAGACGATCTCGTCCATTCCCCGATCGCCTACTACTTCCGTCCCCGGGACGCGCGTCATGCGCTGCCGGTGCTGCTTCCGGCGCTGCTCGAGGTGGTCGAACGCTGCTCGGCTCCGGATCGGGCCGAGGCGCTCCGATTTCAAGCGAGGATGCTGAATCAGGCGATCGCCGATCTGCTCACGACCATAGCCGAGGATTTTCTCGACGCGCCGCGGGCGGACGCCGAGGCGGCCCTCGCCGGCTACCGACGCGACCATCTGTGGGCCTCCGCCTAGCCGCGCCGGGCGATCGATCGTCGCCGAGCGGCGCCCGTGCTCAGCGCCCGTAGGCGAGCGCGGCAGCCAGTCCCCGCGCCGAGATCATGCCCGCGGGCCGGTCGGTGCCGGGCTGCACCGCGATCAGGTGGGTCACCTGATGCTCGGCCATCAACTTCGCGGCCCGCTCCAGTGGTTCATCGGAGTCGATCGTGACCAGGTCGGTGCTCGCCACGTCCGCTGCGGTGAGAGAACCCAGCGCGTCCGGGACCCGCGCGAGATCGAGCGCGGTAACGATGCCCCACATGCGGCGTTCCCCCTGCACGTCCGCGACCACCACCGAGTGGATGTCGTAGCCGACCATCATCCGGGCCACATCGGCGAGCTTGGTCTCGGGCCGGCAGGTGACCACGCCGACGCGCATCGCGTCGTAGACCCTCGCATCGTCGAACGCCGGGCCTACGTAGCTTCCCTCCACGGTTCGAACCGTAGTCGTTCGGGGCGCTGTCAGCATGCCTGGGATGGCCGACGACGGCGGACAACGAACGGAGCTGGTCGAGGCGATGCTCGAGCCGGGCTTCTATCCGGACGCGCCACCGTCCGTTGACCTGCGCGACACCCACATCTCCTGGGTGTTTCTCGCCGGCGAGCGGGCGTTCAAGGTGAAGAAACCGGTCGTCTTCCCGTTTCTCGACTACGGAAGCCTCGAACGCCGCCACCAGATGTGCCGGGAGGAGATCAGGCTCAACCGCCGCCTGGCCCCCGAGATCTACCTGCGAGTCGTCGGCGTCGCTCGCCGCGGCGATCGGTACTCGCTCACCGCCGAGGACGACCCGGCGGCGATCGAGTACGCGGTCGAGATGCGGCGCGTCGAGGAGGATCGGAGTCTTGCCGCGTTGGCGCTCAGGGGCGAGCTCGGACCGGCCGAGGTAACCGCCGTCGCGCGGCGACTCGCCCGATTCCACGCCGCGGCTCCGGCGGCTCCGCCGGAGGCCCGCGCTGTTGCTCTTCTGGTGGTCACGCTGAACGAGAACCTGGCCACGCTTCGCAGCGCCGGCCTCGAGATCATCGGCGACCTGCGGCTGTCTGCCGCCGAGCGCTTCACCCGGGCGTTCGTCAGCGCGAGACGAGATGAGCTCGAGCGGCGGGCGCGGGCCGGGCTCGTCCGGGACTGCCACGGGGACCTGCGCGCCGAGCATGTGATCGTGCCGGCGCGCGGCGGGGTCTACGTCTATGACTGCGTGGAGTTCAACCCCGACCTGCGCCGAATCGACGTCGCCGCCGACATGGCCTTCCTGGTCATGGACCTCGCTCGCCTCGGCGCGGAGTCGAGCGCCTGGCAACTGATCGACGCCTACCGCCGGGACGGCGGCGATCCCGGGGACGACCCGCTGCTCTCGTTCCTCGCCTCCTATCGCGCCTGGGTGCGATCGAAGGTGGCGTGCCTGCGCGCGCTGGAGCTCGAACCCGGTGATCCGGAGCGCGGCCGTGCGGAGGCCCAGGCGCGTGAGCTGATCGGCCTCGGCCACCGATTCGCGTGGCGCGCCCGCCGCCCGCTCGCGCTGGTCGTCTGCGGGGTTGCGGGCACGGGCAAGACGACGCTGGCCCGCGAGCTGGCGGCGGTCAGCGGGTGGGATCACCTCTCCTCCGACGTGACCCGGAAGCGGCTCGCCGGCATCGCCCCGACCGAGCGCGCCCGCGAGGAGCACTACTCGCGCGAGTTCACGCGGCGGACCTACCGGGAACTTGGCAGGTTGGCGCGCGAGGAGCTCGCCTCGAGGCACGGGGTGATCGTCGACGCCACCTGCCATCGGCGCACCGAACGCGCGGCCTTTCGCGCGGGGCTGGGCGATTCGGCCGCCAGGCTCCTGTTCGTCGAGTGCCGGGCCTCGCCCGACGTGCTCGAGGCCCGGTTGCGCGCGCGCGAGACCGAGCCCGGCCGCGTTTCCGACGCGGACGCCACCGTTGCACGACGACAGCTCCGCGATCTCGAGCCGCTGGACGAGGTGCCCGCAGGGACCTCGACGCAGCTTCCCGCCGATGCCCCGCCGGAGGAGCTGGTCGCCGCGGTCGAGCGCTTCATCGACTCCGCGGCCACGAGGTACGGTTGACCTCCATGAACGCCTCCGAGCGGGTTGCAGGGAGCTGAGCGATCATTGAGCCAAAGCCGGCCGAGACGACGGTCGAGATGCTCGCCGTCGAGGGCGTGCGCCCACGGGAACGGCTGCTGGAGGTCGCGGTCGAGCACGCCAGCCGCCGCGTGCCGAAGGCGGCTCCGACCCAGACGGCGCGCGATGTGCTCGCGTCGTTGATCGGCGAAGAGTTCTCATCCGCGGACGACGTCGCGATCCTCGACGGCCACGAGCTGGTCGGGCTGGTGCCGATCGAACGCCTGCTGGCGGCGCCGGGAGATGCGACGATGGCCGGGATCATGGACGCGGACCCCCCGGTGGTCGATCCCGGCTGCGATCAGGAGGCGATCGCCTGGAAGATGGTCGAGCACCACGAGTCGAGCGTCGCGGTCGTCGACGGGAGCGGCCGCTTCGTCGGACTGGTGCCACCTCATCGGATGCTCTCGGTGCTCCTCCATGAGCACGACGAGGATTTCGCCCGCCTGGGTGGGTACATGCGGGGCACCCTCGGCGCGCGCCGCGCGGCGGAGGAGCCGGTGACGCAGCGGCTTTGGCACCGGTTCCCCTGGCTGTTGATCGGCCTCGTCGGGGCGATGGCCTCGGCGGTGATCGTCGGTGCGTTCGAGGAGCACCTGAGCGAGGTGCTCCTGCTCGCGTTCTTCCTCCCGGCCGTCGTCTATCTCGCCGACGCGGTCGGGACCCAGACCGAGGCGATCCTGATCCGCGGGCTCTCGGTCGGGATCGGGCTGCGCAAGGTGATCCGCGCGCGAGCTGATCTCGGGGGCGATCATCGGCGCGCTGATCGGCCTCGCGTTCCTCCCCTTCGCCCTGATCGGCTGGGGAAACGAGGAGGTCGCGATCGCGGTCGCGCTGGCGCTCTTCTGCGCCTGCTCGATCGCGACGCTGGTGGCGATGGCGCTGCCGCTGGCATTTCAGCGCCTCGGGGTCGATCCCGCTTTCGGCTCCGGGCCGCTGGCGACCGTGATCCAGGACCTGCTCTCGATCGTCGTCTACCTGGCGATCGCGGCGCCGATCGCGACATGAGCACCGACGGGTTAAAGCAGGTGCCGGTGATGACCCTGCACCCCGAGCGCTTCCGGGGGTCATCGGCGCCGAGGCCTTCGCCGAGGTGCAGGCGGCGATCGGGCGTGCGCGGGAGCTGTTCACGGGCCGCGTCGTCTGGCACGTCAACTCGACCGCCCGCGGCGGGGGAGTCGTCGAGCTGCTCCAGTCGCTGCTCGGCTACACCCGCGGCGCCGGGGTCGACGCGCGCTGGGTCGTGGTCGAGGGCTCCCCGGAGTTCTTCGTGGTGACGAAGCGGATCCACAACCGCCTCCACGGCGCGCCGGGCGACGGCGGCGCCGCTCGGGGAGGCCGAGCGCGGGATCTACGAGCGAGACGCTGCGAGCGAGCGCCGCTGAGCTCGCGCGGCATCGTGCGCCCGCGCGACGTCGTCTTCTGCCACGACCCGCAGACCGCCGGCCTCGTCGAGCCCCTGCTCGAGACGGGGGCGACCGTGGTCTGGCGCTGCCACGTCGGCATCGACCTGCCGAACGAGATCGCGCGCGAGACCTGGGCGTTCCTGCGCGATTACGTGCAGGCCGGCTCACGCCTACGTGTTCTCGCGCCGCGCGTATCGCCTGGGAGGGGCTCGACCGCGAGCGGATCTGGGTCGTCCCGCCGTCGATCGACGCGTTCTCGCCGAAGAACCAGGAGCTGGCGCCGGAGGCGGTCGAGGCGATCCTCGCGCGCGTCGGGATCGGCCCGAGGCGGGACGGAGCGGCGGCGACATTCGAGCGCGCCGACGGCTCCCCGGGCCGCGTCGACCGCGCGGCGGAGATCGATCAGGAGGCGCCGGTGCCCGCCGACGCGCCGCTGGTGGCGCAGGTCTCGCGCTGGGACCGGCTCAAGGACCCGCTCGGCGTGCTGCGCGGGTTCGCCGAGCACTGCGACGACGCCGACGCCCACCTGCTGCTCGCCGGGCCGAGCGTCGCCGCGGTCTCCGACGACCCCGAGGGTGCCGAGGTCCTGGCCGAGGTCCGGGAGCTGCGCGCGCGGCTCCCAGCGCCGAGCTGCGCGCGCGGGTGCACCTCGCCTGCCTGCCGATGGACGACGTCGAGGAGAACGCCGCGATGGTCAACGCGATCCAGCGGCGCGCCGACAGGTGGTGGTGCAGAAGAGCCTCGCCGAGGGCTTCGGGCTCACCGTCGCCGAGGCGATGTGGAAGGCGCGGCCGGTGGTCGCCAGCCGGGCCGGGGGGATCCAGGACCAGATCGTCGACGGGGTCACCGGGCTGCTGCTCGACGACCCCCGCGACCTCGCCGGTTCGGACGCGCTTGCGAGGAGCTGCTCGGCGACCCCGAGCGGGCGGCGATGATCGGCGCGGCGGCGCGGGAGTGGGTGATCGAGGGCTTTCTCGGCTCGCGCCACCTGATCCAGTACCTGCGCCTGCTCGACGGGCTGTTGACCGGGCGCCGGTGAAGACCGTCGGCTAGCCGCGGATGCGGATGGACGGAGCCGCGGGCCTGGCAGGTAGGCTCCGATCGATGGACGCGTTCGAGTCCTGATCGCGGGTGGAGGCATCGCCGCCGCGGAGGCGCTGCTGGCGCTCGACGACCTCGCCGGGGATCGCGTCGGGGTCGAGCTGATCGCTCCCGGAGAGGTTTCGTCTATCGCCCGCACCTCGTCGCCGAGCCGTTCTCGCTCGGCCCCGCGGCCCGGATCGAGCTCGAGCCGGCTCGCCCGTGAGCACCATGCGCGACCAGCAGGCGCGACGCGCTCGCCTCGGTCGACCCCGGGCCCGCATCGATCCGGACCGCAAGCGGCGCGAGCCTCGATTACGACGCGCTCTTGATCGCGACCGGCGCCCGTCCCGTCGCCGCGGTCGAAGGCGCGCTCATTTCGGCGACCGCGCTCGGGACGCGAGGCGTTCCGCGCGCCTCCTCGGCGAGCTCGAGGCCGCGACCGCGCAGCGGTTGGCGTTCGCGGTGCCGTGCGGGGGTCCGCTGGTCGCTTCCCGCCTACGAGCTGGCGCTGCTGAGCGCCGCCCACCTGCGTGCCCGCGGCGTCTCGGGCGTCGAGATCTCGCTCGCGACGCACGAGCCGCGGCCATTGGAGCTGCTCGGCGAGAGCGCGCCGGAGGTCGTCGGCGAGCTGCTCGCCGAGGCCGGGATCGAGCTGCGGGCGCGGGGCCGCGCCGCGTCCGATTCGAGCGCCCGCGGCTCGAGCTGCGCGGACGGAGGCGAGATGCACGCGGACCACGTCGTCGCCCTGCCGGCGCTCGAGGTCCCGAGATCGACGGGATCCCGCAGCGGAGCCGGGGCTTCATCCCGACCGACGTCCGGCTCAACGTCGAGGGGCTGACCGACGTCTGGGCGGCGGGCGATGCGACCTGGTTTCCGATCAAGCAGGGCGGGCCTCGCGGCGCAGCAGGCCGATGTCGCCGCCGAGGCGATCGCCGCGCGGGCGGGCGCCGAGGTGCCGATCTCGAGCTTCCGGCCGGTTTTGCGCGCGGCGCTGCTCACCGGCGTCCTGCCGCGCTACTTCCGCTCGGCGCTGTTCGCCGGCTTCGACGACGCGGCGAGCCCGAGCGCGCTCTGGTCGCCGCCGACGAAGCTGGCGGGCCGCTACCTCGGCTCCTATCTCAGCGCCGCGGCCCATCGGGTCACGGCGCATGGCGAGTTCGTCGATCTCGAGCCGCCGAGCGGGCGCGGAGCTGAGGCCGACGACCGCGAGCATCAGCGCTACGAGCTCGACTTCGCCCTCGCGGCGGCCGATGCCGATGCCCGCAAGGGCGACTACGACGGGGCGCTCGGGTGGCTCGGCGTGGTCGAGGAGATGGCCCTCGTCCTGCCGCCGGCCTACCTCGAGCGGCGCGAGTCGTGGCGGAGGAGCGGCCGCCGGGCATAGCCGGGTTCCTCCTGGTTCTGTGCCACCGCGACCCGGCCCCCCGCGGGCCGGGCGATCTCGACCAGCTCGGCGATCGAGTCGGCGATCCCGTCGGCGACGACGTCGAGGTCGGGGACCGAGTCGCGCGCCGCGTTGAGGCAGAAGAAGACGCGACCGTCGTAGCTGAGCACGGCGACGCCGAGCGCGTGCTCGGCCGCGAGCGGGACGAGCGGCCAGACCGCCCGCATCCGCGAGCCGAACGCGTACAGCGGGCAGCTGCGGCCCGGGGACGTTGGTGATCGTCACGTTGAAGAGCCGGGTCGCGAACAGCGAGCGGGCGAGGAAGGTGTGGATCACCGGCGGCGCATGCGCGGCGAGGTCGATGATCGTCCCGCGATCCCATCGCCTGCGTGCCCGCCTTCAGGCGCTCGGCCTCGTCGAGCTGCAGCTCGTAGCGTCGCGCGGATCTCGGCTCGGCGACCGGCAGGTGGACGAAGAGCGAGGTGATCCGGTTGCCCAGCGCAAGGCGCTCAGCGGCGCTGCGGATGTTGACCGGGACCATCGCCCGGACTCCGGCAGCAGGCAGCGGCTCGCCACGGTGTTCGAACAGACGTCGCAGGCCGCCCGCGGTCGCCGCGAGCACGACGTCGTTGACGGTCCCGCCCAGGGAGCGCTTGATCACCTTCAGGTCCTCGAGCGGACACCTCGATCACGGCCAGCGCGCGAGCCGCGCCGATCGGCTCGTTGAGGCTCGTTGCCGGGGCGGCGATCAGCTCATCACGGACGAGCACCTCGATCAGGGCGCGGGAGCGACGCAGCGCCTCGCCGCCCGCGGCCGGGGTGAGTCGACGACGTCGACGCCGGCGCCGAGCGATGTCCGCGGCCGCGCGCGCGGCACCGGTCCAGAGGCCGACGACGCCGCAGCGCCCGCTTCGACCGGCACCTGCGCCAGCTGCCGGCCGAGCGACCGCGGCCGAGGAGTCGCGGGGCGGCTTGCGGGGGTGCGGGCGGTCGTCGGTCGCACGGCGCGCGGTGTTTGGCTGCGGGTCGAGGATGGTTTGGCCGATGTCGACCGAGCCGACGCCGTCGACCATGCAGTGATGGGTCTTGCTCACCATCGCCCAGCGCCCATCGGCGAGCTCGAGCACCACGATCTCCCAGAGCGGGCGGGCGCGGTCGAGGCGCTGGGAGAAGTACTCGCCCGCCCACTCGCGAAGCTCCGCCTCTCCCGCCGGGGCCGGGAGGCGCAGCAGCGCGCACATGATGGGCGATGTCAAAGCGCTCGTCGTCCACCCACCGAGGCCAGCGGAGCCCGCCGGTGCGGGGCTCGGAGAGACGTTGGCGGAATCGCGGCAGGGTGTCGAGGCGGGCGCCGAGGTCGGCGCGCAGGCGGTCGACGCCCGGCGGACGCGCCTCCGGGCGCGGGCTCGAACAGCATCACGGCGCCGATGTGCATGTGGGCGCTCTGGTCGGCCTCCTCGAGCTCGAGGAAGGTCGCGTCGAGCGCCGTGAGCTCATCGCTCATGCGAGTCCACCGTCCACGCCGACCATCATCGCCGCTGCTCGCCGCCGGCTCATCGTGGGCGAGCCACACTCGGCTTCGGTGCTGACTACGGATGCCTGGCGGGCCCGACCAGTTAGGTTCAGGGTATGGAGACCGCCGCAGCGCAGCCCGACGCCCGGCGAGCCGGGGAGGCCGAGCGAGCCGCGGAGCCCGTGCGGGCGTTCGCGAGCCTCTCGCGCGCCGACGTCGCCTACGCGGGCGGCAAGGGAGCAAATCTTGGCGAGCTGACCGCGGCCGGCCTGCCCGTCCCCGGCGGCTTCGTCGTCGGCGCCCCCGCCTACGCGGCGTTCTGCGACGAGCGGCGGGCTGCGGGAGCGGATCGCCGCGCCGCCTGGCCGAGGTCGACGTCGACGACACCGAGGCGCTCGCGGCCGCGACCGCCGAAGTGCGTGAGATGGTCGAATCCGAGCCGATCCCGGCCCGGGTCGAGGAGGCGATCCGCACCGCCTACGCCGAGCTCGCCGACGGCGACGGCGAACTGCCCGTCGCGGTGCGATCCTCGGCGACCGCCGAGGACACCGAGGCGGCCTCGTTCGCGGGCATGAACGAGACCTTCCTCAACGTCCGCGGCGCCGACGCGGTGGTCGACGCGGTGCGCCGCTGCTGGTCCTCGCTGTTCGGGGCGCGCACGGTCTTCTATCGCGCCAAGCGCGGCTTCGGCCAGGCGGACATGGACATCGCGGTCGTCGTCCAGCGCCAGGTGCTCGCGACGCGGGCCGGGGTCATGTTCACGATCGATCCCGCCTCGGGGGACACCGACAGGCTCGTGATCGAGGGCTCGTTCGGCCTCGGCGAGGCCGTCGTCTCCGGAAGCGTCTCGCCCGATCGCTACCTGGTCGAAAAGGAGCATCTCGCGATCGTCGCGCGGGAGGTGCGCCGCAAGGAGCTCGTGATCGAGCCGGACCCGGAGGGTGGCACGGTGACGCGCGAGCTGCGCGGGGCAGAGGCCCAGCGGCCGGTGCTCTCCGACGACGAGGTGACGGAGGTCGCCGAGCTCGGGCGCAGGATCGAGGCGCACTACGGGACGGCGCAGGACACCGAGTGGTGCTTCGACGCCGACGGGCGCGCCTGGATGCTGCAGTCGCGGCCGGTCACCTCGGCCGGTGGCGAGCCCGCGGCCGAGGGGCCGGCGCCCGAAGGCGAGATCCTGCTCAAGGGCCTCGGGGCGGCCCCGGGGTCGGCGTCGGGGCGCGCCCGGATCGTGGACGCGCTCGACGGCGCCGACGGGCTCGGCGACCGGGACATACTCGTCACCCACATGACCGCACCCGACTGGGTGCCGCTGATGCGCCGCTCGGCGGCGATCGTCACCGACTCGGGCGGGATGACCTGCCACGCGGCGATCGTCTCGCGCGAGCTCGGCATCCCCTGCGTGGTCGGGACCGCCGAAGCGACGACGAAGCTCCGCGACGGCGAGCTGGTCACCGTCGACGCGACACAGGGCGTCGTCCGCGAGGGCGCCGTCGCGGTCCCGCGCGAGCCGGCGGCCGCGGCGGCGACGGCCGGCCGCGGCGGCCGCGGCCGCGACCGCGACGAAGCTGCTCGTCAACCTCTCCGAGCCGTCGCAGGTCGAGCGCGCCGCCGCGCTCGACGTCGAGGGCGTCGGCCTGCTGCGCGCCGAGCTGATGGTGCTCGAGGCGCTCGAGGGTAAGCATCCGCGGCTGCTGATGGAGGAGGGACGCTGCGGAGGAGTTCGTCGAGCGGATGAGCGAGGCGCTGACCACCTTCGCCGCCGCCTTCTCTCCGCGGCCGATCACCTACCGGACGATCGACTTCCGCACGAACGAGTTCCGCGGGCTCGAGGGCGGCGAGCGCTTCGAGCCCGAGGAGGCGAACCCGATGATCGGCTACCGCGGCGCGCTGCGATACATGCGCGAGCCGGACCTGCTCCGACTGGAGCTCGACGCGATCCACCGGGTCTGGGACGCAGGGCCACACGAACTTCCACGTGATGATCCCGTTCGTCCGCACCCCGCGCGAGCTCGAGGCCGCGTGCCGGGTGGCCGAGCGAGGCCGGTCTGCTCGACGCGCCCCGGCTTCGAGCTCTGGGTGATGGCCGAGGTGCCCTCGGTGCTCTTCCACCTCGAGCGCTACGCCGAGCTCGGGGCCGCCGGGATCTCGATCGGCTCCAACGACCTCACCCAGCTGATGCTCGGCGCCGACCGCGACTCCGAGGTCGTCGCCGAGGTCTTCGACGAGCGCGACGAGGCGGTCGCCGAGTACCTGCGGCGGCTGATCCCGCGAGCGCGCGAGCTCGGCCTCCAGACGTCGATCTGCGGTCAGGCGCCCTCCGTCCATCCCGAGTACGCGGAGCTGCTGGTCCGTGCCGGGATCGACGCGATCTCGGTCAACATCGATGCCGTCGATCGGGCGCGGGCGCTGATCGGCGCCGCCGAGCGGCGCGTCATCCTCGAGGCGGCTCGCCGCGCGCCTCGCTGATCACGGCGTCGGCGAGCGCGCCGACGCGCTCGCAGACCGGAGGCGAGAGCCCGCCACCGGTCGCGAAGCTCTCCGCCTCGATTCCGAAGACGACCAGTCGCTTCGGCATGCGGCCGAGCTCGCGCCCGAGCTCGACCACCTCGGACAGGTCGAGCGCGTGCGTGGACGCCGTCGGCCCGGGACGCTCGGCCAGCTCCTCATGGTCGAGCTCGAGCCGGTGCACCGTGCCGGGCGTTGGGCCGGCGACCGCGTCGACGATCACCGCCACACGGGCGCCGTCCCAGCGCAGCAGCAGGTCGCTCGGCTCGCGCTCGCAGACGATCACGTCGAGCTCGGGCGCGCGCTCGGCGACCAGCTCGGCGACCCGGGGGCCGGCGCCGTCGTCGCCGCGCAGGCGGTTGCCGAGACCGATCACCAACGCCCCATCGCCCGGCTCGCTCACCGGCGGTCGATCTCGAGCCGCAGGAAATGCGTCGAGCAGGAGATGCATGGGTCGTAGTTGCGCACCGCCTGCTCGCAGCGCCACCGCAGCTCCGCGTCGGGCAGATCGAGGTTGGCCTGCACGAAGCCGCGCAGGTCGTTCTCGATCGAGGCCTGGTTCTGCGAGGTCGGCGGCACGATCCGGGCGGCCCGGATGCGACCATCGGCGCCGAGCTCGTAGCGGTGCCAGAGCATCCCGCGCGGCGCCTCGGTCCATCCCGATCCCGCCGCATCGGCGGGCTCGACCTCGACCGAGGGCGGATCCGGCGGCTCGTAGGCGGCCAGCAGCCGCAACGCCTCGTCGGCCGCATACAGCATCTCGACCGAGCGGATCACGATCGTCATGAACGGGTTCCGGCAGACCGGCCCCAGCCCAGCCTCGGCGGCCGCGTCGCGGGCCAGGCGCGAGAGCCGGTCGTGGTTGAGCGCGTAGCGCGAGATCGGTCCGAGAACGTAGTTGCCGCGCTCGCGGATGCGGGCGTGCAGTGCGGTCGAATGCGGGACCTGCTCCTCGACGATGTGATCGGGGAACTGCGCCGGCGCGATGCTCGAGGCCGGCGGTCGAGACCAACCGCCCGCGCTCGATCGGGTAGGCGCCGTCGGCGCGAAGCGCGGCCAGCTCGGCGTCGAGCTCGCGCTCGGGGAACTCGAGCGTGGCGGCCCAGCGAACCGTCTCGACCAGGTCCTCGCGCGCCCGCTCGAGCGCCTCGGTGACGGGCTCGAGCTCCGCCGGCGTCGGGAGCGCGGTAGAAGCCGCCGACTCGGACGTTGATCGGGTGGACCGGCCGCCCGCCGACGACGCGCATGAGCTCGTTTCCCGCCCGCTTGATCCGCAGCCCGCGCTCGACGAGGTCGGCGTGGCCGTCGCGGGCCATCTCGATCGCGCCCTCGTAGCCGAGGAAGTCGGGCGCGTGGAGCATGAACACGTGCAGGGCATGGCTCTCGAGCCACTCGCCGCAGTAGATCAGGCGCCGTAGGGCCCAGATCGGCTCCGGGATCTCGATCCCGAGCGCGTCCTCGATCGCCGCGCAGGCGCTCATCTGGTAGGCGATCGGGCAGATCCCGCAGATCCGCGAGGTGATGTCGGGAGCGTCCGTGAACGGCCGCTCCCGCAGCAGCGCCTCGAAGAAGCGCGGCGGCTCGTAGATCTCCAGCCGCACGTCCTCGACCGCGTCGCCGCGCACGGTCACATGAAGTGCGCCCTCCCCTTCGACGCGCGCCAGCGCGCCGACCTTGATCGTTGTCGTCCGCGGCTCGCGCTCAGCCACGGCGGTCCTCCTCGTGTGCGGCACTCTCCTCGCGAAAGCGCGTCCGCGAACGCGTTCACGTGCCGGTAGGCGGCGATCAGATCCTCGTCCGCGACGCCGAGCCGCCGCCACCATGCGCTCAGCGACGCGGTGTTCGGGGTCTCCTTGGGCCCGAAGCAGCCGTAGCAGCCGCGGTCATAGGCCGGGCAGATGGCGCCGCATCCCGCGTGGGTGACCGGCCCGAGGCACGGCGTCCCGTGGGCCACCATGACGCAGACGTTGCCGCGGATCTTGCACTCGACGCAGACCGACTGCGAGGAGATCCGCGGCCGTCGCTCGGCGAGGAAGGCGCTGATGACCTCGAGCAGCTGGCGGCTGTCGATCGGACAGCCCTGGAGCTCGAAGTCGACCGGCACGTGGTCGCGGATCGGGGTCGAGCTCTCCAGCGTCGAGATGTACTCCGGCGAGGCGTAGACGGCGGCGACGAAGTCGTCCACGTCGCGGAAGTTGCGCAGCGCCTGAATTCCGCCGGCGGTCGCGCAGGCGCCGATCGTGACCAGGGTCCGCGACGAGCGCCTCACCTCCGCGATGCGCTTCGCGTCGTCCTGCGGTGGTGATCGACCCCTCGACCAGCGAGAGATCGTAGGGGCCCTCGACCGGACGCCCGCGTCGCCTCGAGGAAATAGGAGATCTCGACCGAGTCCGCGAGCGCGAGCAGCTCCTCCTCGAGGTTGAGCACGCTCAGCTGACATCCGTCGCAGGAGGCGAACTTCCACACCGCGAGCTTCGGGCGGCCGTCCCGCTCCGCGCTCACCCGCTCTGCCCTCGCCTCGCGCTCACCGCTCAGCCACCCTCAGCTGCTGCGCGATCTCGGGCCAGGCGAACACCGGCCCGTCCCGGCAGACGAAGCTGCCGCCGAGCTGGCAGTGCCCGCAATGACCGACCGCGCAGCGCATGTTTCGCTCCAGCGATACGAACACCCGCCCGGGGTCGATCCCGAGCGCGACCGCGGCGTCGACCGAGAACCGCATCATCACCTCGGGGCCGCAGGCGAGCACGACGCTGCGCTGCGGATCGAGCTGCGCCCGCTCGAGCAGCCCGGGCACGACGCCGACGCGCCCCCGCCAGCCCTCGCCGGCGGCGTCGACCGTGACCGCGAGCTCGAGGTCGTCGCGCTCGCGCCAGGCGTCGAGCTCGCTTGCGGTAGAGCAGCTGCTCGGGAGCGCGGCCGCCGTAGAGCACGATCACGCGCCCGTGCCGCTCGCGGTCCTCGAGCGCCGCGTAGATCGCCGGCCGCAGCGGCGCGAGGCCGAGCCCGCCGGCGACGAAGACGACGTCGCGTGCCCGCGGCCGGACGCGGCCAGGCGCGCCCGAACGGCCCCCGGACCCCGAGCCGGTCGCCGGCGCCGGCGGCGCACACGGCCCGTGTGACCGCGCCCACGGCGCGGACCGTGTGCACCAGTGTCTGCGGGCGAGCCGGGTCGCCGCTGACCGAGATCGGCACCTCACCGACCCCGAACGCGTACAGCATCGTGAACTGGCCGGGTTCGAAGCGCAGCGGCTCGCCGCCCTCGGCGACCAGGTCGAGCGTCCAGGTGTCCTCCGTCTCGCGCCGGGTCGAGTCGACCCGGAACGGCGCCGGGGCCAGCGACGCGCTCATCCGACCGTCGCAGCCGGGTCGCCGTAGACGTCCAGCAGCCGCATGCGCGTCGCCTGCAGGCGCTCGGTGATCACCACGGCGAACCGGCGATAAAGCTCGTAGCCGAGCTCGCTGTCGGTCTCGCACTTGCCGCGCAGGCAGGCGCCGTCGAAGGCCACCGCGTGCACGGTGCTCGACGGCGCGCGCGTCAAAACGCACCCGGTAGGGCGGCACCAGCCACGACCAGCCGAGCACGTCGCCGGCGTCGAGCGTCTCGATCACCAGCCGCGGGCGCGCCGGGGCGGCGATCTCGAGCGCGACCATCCCCGTGCGGATTGCGAAGAACGTGTCCGCGGGGTCGCCCTGGTGGAAGGCGTACTGGCCGTCGCGGATCACCTCGTTGCGCCCGCAGCCCGCGATCAGCTCCAGGTGCTCGTCGCGCATGCCGGCGAAGATCTCGGCCTCGGACACCAGCTCCGCGATCGTCCTCATCGCGTCTCCCCGTCGGTGGCGCGGATCGCGGCCGCCTCCTCGGTGATGTCGATCGCCGACCGGGCACCAGGTGATGCAGCGACCGCAGCCGACGCAGCCCGAGGTCCCGAACTGGTCGTGCCAGGTGCCGAGCTTGTGGGTCATCCACTGCCGGTAGCGCGAGCGCGACGAGCCGCGGACGCTGCCGCCGTGGACGTAGGTGAACTCGAGGTTGAAGCACGAGTCCCAGCGCCGCGTGCGCTCGGCCTCCTCGCCGCTGAGGTCGCTGACGTCGTCGACCTCGGTGCAGAAGCAGGTCGGGCAGACCATGGTGCAGTTGCCGCAGGTCAGACAGCGCTCGGAGACCTCGTCCCAGCGCGGGTGCTCGAGGTTGCGGTCGAGCAGCTCCTTGAGCCCCTCGGTCTCCATCTGCCTGCCCATCGCCGCGGCGGTGCGCTCCGAGACGAGCTCGCCGGCCGCGACCTCCTCGGTGCTCGCCTCGCGCGTCGCGCAGCCCGGCCAGCAGCCGCTCACCGGCCTCACTGCCGGCCTCGACGAGAAAGCGATGGCGATCGTCGTCGAGCAGCTCGGTCAGCGCGAGGTCGAAGCCGGAGCTCGCCCGCGGCCCCGTATTCATCGAGACGCAGAAGCAGGTGCCGCCCGCGGTCGAGCAGTTGAGCGCGACGATGAAGATCCCCTCGCGCCGCGCGGCGTAGTGGGGGTCCGGATGCTCGATCTCCAGCAACGAGCGATCGAGGGTGGCGATCGCGTGCAGGTCGCAGGAGCGCACGCCGATGAAGGCGCGCTTCGGGACCTCGTCGTCCTCCTCGGAGAACTCGATTGAGCCGTCGGCCGACCGGCGCGCCTTCCACAGGCTCAGCACCGGCGGGTGCAGCAGGCGCTTCCAGGACTGCGGCCCGTTCGCGAACCCGAACACGGCCTCGTCGCCGCGCGGCTCGAGCCGGTAGGTGCCGCCGTCCTGGACGTCGCGCAATCCGATCGGCAGGTCGGCGACCGAGCCGATGCGCTCGAACGCGATCGCCCCCTGGCGCACGGTGGGGCCGATGAGCTCGTACCCGGCCCCGCTGAGCGCGGCCAGCAGCTGCTCGAGGTCGGCGCGCTCGAGGGTCCTCAATTCGGAGCCCATTCTCCTCCTTCCGGCAGGCTCACCGCGTCCGATCGTAGTCGCTTCGATCCCCCTCCCGGGACCGCGCCGGCCACGGAGCCGGGGCCGTAGTCGCCACGGATGCGGCCCCCTCGGCCGCGACCGATGATCGGCGCGAGCATGGGTGCCGACGCGATCCCCGACTTCGATCCGTCCACGCCTGCCGTCGCCGCGGCGGTGCGCGGTCACGAGGTGACCAAGCGCTACGGCGAGGGCGCGACCGCGGTCGACGCGCTGCGCGGGGTGAGCGTCGGCTTCGCCCCCGGGACCTTCACCGCGATCATGGGCCCGTCGGGATCGGGCAAGTCCACCCTGCTTCACATCCTCGCGGGGCTCGAGCTGCCGACCTCGGGCTGGGTCGAGATCGGTGGTACTCGCCTCGACGGGCTCTCGGACCGGGAGCTGACCCTGCTGCGCCGCCGGCGGGTCGGGTTCGTCTTTCAGAGCTTCAACCTGCTGCCCGTCCTGACCGCGGAGGAGAACATCGCGTTGCCGGTGTCGATCGGCGGCGGCGAGCCCGACCCGGAATGGCTCGAGACACTGCTCGACGCGATGAGGCTCGCCGGTCGCCGCGATCACCGCCCCGACGAGCTCTCGGGGGGCGAGCAGCAGCGGGTCGCGGTCGCCAGGGCGCTGATCAGCCGTCCGGCGGTGGTGTTCGCCGACGAGCCGACCGGCAACCTCGACTCGGGGTCCGGCCGCGAGCTGCTCGGACTGCTTCGAGATGCGGTGGACGACTTCGGCCAGACCATCGTCATGGTCACCCACGACGCGTCCGCGGCGGCGATCGCCGACCGGGTCATCTTCCTCGGCGACGGCGTGATCGTCGACGAGCACGAGGGGCTGTCGGTCGACGACATCCTCGATCACCTGAAGACCGCGCCATGACCCGGCTCGCGCTTCGCGGGATCGCGGCGCGCAAGCTCCGCACCGCGCTCAGCGCGATCGCGATCGTGCTCGGGGTCGCGATGGTGGTCGGCACCTACGTGCTCACGGACCAGATCCGCACCGCCTTCGACGACATCAGCAGCGAGTCGGTCGAGGGGATCGACGTCGTCGTCACCCCCGACGAGGCGTTCACCGCCCAGTTCGCCTCGGAGGCGCCGACCCTCGACGCGTCGTTGGTCGATGCCGTGGGCGCGGTCGACGGCGTGGGCGCGGTCGAGGGCCAGGTTGGCGCGCTCGGGCGCATCCTCGTCGAGGGCGAGGTGGTCGACACCTTCGGCGCGCCTGGCTTGGTGATCGGCAGCGCCTCGGAGGCGTTCGACCCGACCGAGAACGTCGCCGGGCGCGACCCCACCGGTCCTGGCGAGGCGAGCCTGCTCGAGCAGAACGCCGAGGACCACGGGATCGACGTCGGTGACCGGATCGGCGTCGCCACCCGCCACGGCGTCGAGACGGTGACGGTGGTCGGCGTCTTCGCCTACGGCGAAGGCGGGTCCGCGCTGGGCGGCACGACCGCCGTCGAGCTGCCGCCGCGGCAGGTGCAGCGCTGGTTCGACCTCCGGGCAGGGTGTCCTCGATCAACGTGATCGCGGAGCCCGGCGTCGAGCCTGCCGAGCTCTCGGAGCGGGTCGCGGCGGCGCTGCCGTCGAGCGCGCGCTCGCAGACCGCCGACGAGAACGCAGAGGAGACCGCGAACGAGATCAACGACCAGATCGGCGCCTTTCTGACCCCGGCGCTGCTAGCGCTCGCCGGGGCCGCGGTGCTCGTCGGCGCGTTCATCATCTTCAACACCTTCTCGATCACGGTCGCGCAGCGAGCGCGGGAGTTCGCGATGCTCCGGGCGATCGGCGCTACCCGGGCGCAGGTGCTCGCCGCCGTCGTCGGCGAGGCGTTGGCGATCGGCTTCGCCGCCTCCGCGGTCGGGATCGCCGCCGGGGTTGGGCTGGCGAAGCTGTTCAGCAGCCTGTTCGACGCGGTCGGGTTCGGCATCCCGCGCTCGGACGTGGTGCTCGAGCCGCGGACGCTGGTGATCGCGGTGATCGTCGGCGTCGGCGTGACCCTGCTCGCCGCGCTGGTGCCGGCGATCCGCGCCACCCGTGTCGCCCCCGTCGCAGCGCTGTCGACGGCGCCGCGGCGACCATCGCGGCGCTCGCGAAGAGTGGCGGCGGCGATCTCGGCGCTGATGTTGGCCGGCGGCGTCGCCCTGGCGGCACAGGGACTGTTCGGGTCGGGGCCCGCGACTGCTCGGCTCGCGGCGATGGCCGGCGGCGCGGTGGCGATCTTCGTCGGGATCGCCCTCACCGCGCGCTACATCGTGAGGCCGCTCGCGACCGCGGTCGGCTATCCAATCGAGCTCGCCTTCCACACGCCGGGACGACTGGCGCGGGAGAACGCCGTCCGCAACCCGGGCCGCACGGCCCTCACGTCGGCCGCGCTCATGGTCGGGCTCGGGTTGGTCGTCTTCGTCGCCGTGTTCGCGGCGGGGCTGAAGTCGAGCTTCGCGCGCCAGATCGACGAGCTGGTCAAGGCCGAGATCTTCGTCTACGGCGGCCAGGGGCTGACGCCGATACCGGAGCGGGTCCAGGGCGTGGTCGAGGACGTCCCGGGGGTCGCCGCCGCGGTCGCGAACCTGTTCGACCAGGTCGAGGTCGACGGGGAGCCCTCGAACATCGCCTATGACGTGCTGATCGGCACCGACACCCAGGAGCTCGACCGGGTCTACACCTTCGACTGGATCGAGGGAGACGACTCGCTGGTCGAGGCGCTCGGCCCGGGGGACGTGCTGATCGAAGAGCAGTTCGCCCTCGCTCACGACCTCGGGGTCGGCGACACCTACGGCGTGCAGGCGCCGACCGGCGGCCGCGGCACGCTCGAGGTCGTCGGCGTCTACCGCGACCCGACGATCCTGCAGGGCTCGATCGCGACGATCGACACCCTGCGCACGATCTCGCCGGCGCGCGATCCGATCGCGCTCATGCTCGCCGTCGATGACCGGCGCCGACGCCGCCGCCGTCGAGACGGCGCTCAACCGTGCCCTGCGGCCGTTTCCCGCGGTCGAGGTCGAGAGCAAGGCGGAGTACGAGCAGACGATCGAGGGCCAACTCGACCAGATCGTCTACCTCCTCTACGCGCTGCTGGCGATGAGTGTCGTGATCTCGCTGTTCGGGATCGCCAACTCGCTCTTCCTCTCGATTCACGAGCGCACCCGCGAGCTCGGGGTGCTGCGCGCGATCGGGACCACGCGCGGTCAGATCCGGCGGGTCATCCGCTATGAGAGCGTGATCACCTCGGTGATCGGGGGACTGCTCGGGACCCTGGTCGGGATCGCCTTCGCCGGGCTGGTGATCGCATCGCTGTCGGAGTTCGGACTTCGGCTCAGCATCCCGCTCGGCCAGCTTGCGGCCTTCCTCGCCCTTGCGGTGCTCGTCGGGGTGATCGGCGCGATTGCGCCCGCCCGCCGCGCCGCACGCGTCGACGTGCTCGCAGCCCTGCATCAGGAGTAGCCGAGTATCGTGGGGGCCGGGCGGATGCCGTGACCGGACCGACCAAAGTGCTGATCGCGGGTGGGGGAGTCGCGGCGCTCGAGACCATGCTCGCGCTCCGACGGATGGCGGAGGAGCGGGTCGAGATCACGCTGATCTCACCGGAGTCGTCCTTCGCTTACCGGCCGCTCGCCGTCGCCGAGCCGTTCGGCCTCGGCGTCGAGCGGCGGTTCGACCTCGCGGAGATCGTCGCCGAAGCGGCGGCCGACCTCGTCGAGGGCGAAGTCTCGTCGGTGGACGCGGTCGCGCACACGGTGAGCACCACCACCGGGGCGAGACTCGGCTACGACAGCCTGGTGATCGCCTGCGGTGGACGCCGCCGGGCTCCGTTTGCCGAGGCGCTCACCTTCGGCGCTCCCGGCACCGGCGAGCGGTTCTCCGATCTGCTCGAGGACCTCGAGGGCGGCTGGGTCAGGAGCGTCGCGTTCGCTCTGCCGAGCGAGTCCGGGTGGCCGCTGCCGCTCTACGAGCTCGCCTTGCTGACCTCGTCGCGCCTTGCGGCCGAGGGTGTGGACGGGGTTGAGCTGATGCTGGTGACGCCCGAGGCGTCGCCGCTGGAGCTGTTCGGCCCCCAGGCGAGCGAGCCGATCGGCGAGCTGCTGGCCGAGAGAGGGATCGCCACCTTCACCGGATCCTTTCCGACCGCGTATCGGGGACGCGAGCTCATCCTTTCGCCAGCCGGCCGGCTCGTGGTCGAGCGCGTGGTGACCCTCCCGAGAATCGAGGGACCCGGGATCGAGGGGCTTCCCCAAGGGCCGCACCGGTTCATACCGGTCGACTACTACGGCCGCGTGCACGGGCTCGAAGACGTCTATGCGGCCGGCGACGCGACCAACGTGCCGATCAAGCAGGGCGGGCTCGCCGCCCAGATGGGCGAGGTCGTAGCAGGCCAGATCGCCGTCAGCGCGGGCACCGAGGTCGACGTTGGTCCGTTCCGCCCGGTCCTGCGCGGGATGCTCCTGACCGGTGAGACGCCACGGTATCTGCGCACCGAGCTCGGTGACCGTTCCGGCGCCGAGGCGGCGATCGCCGAGCACGCCCTGTGGTGGCCGCCGAGCAAGATCGCCGGACGCCATCTGGCGCCGTGTCTGGCGACGCTCGCAACCGCGGATCTCGCCCCGCCGGCGCCGCCCGCCCGAAAGCCCGTATCGATCGAGGTCGAGCTCGATCCGCCCGAGACCCGATAGCCCATCCCATGGCCGGGTCCGGACGATCAAGAACCACGCTCCCGCTCTGTCGCGCGCTCGAGCGGTCGCGCCTCAGGCCGTCGGCCATGGGCGCGCGGGGGGCCGGCTCTCGACTCGGATCCGCGCATCGACGACGAGCGCGCCATCCGCACCCGCGATCACCGGGTTGAGGTCGAGCTCGGCGATCTCCTCGTGCGCGTCCACCATCGCGCTCGTGCGCAGGAGCAGATCCTGGAGCGCGTCCACGTCGACGGCGGGGCTACCGCGGTAGCCGGTCAGCAGCGGAAACGTCTTCAGGCCGCGCAGCATCTCCTGCGCGTCGCGCGTGGTCAGGGGGGCGAGCCGTACCGAGACGTCGTTGATCAGCTCCGCCTCGACCCCGCCGGCGCCACAGGCGACCACCGGCCCGAAGAGTGGGTCGCCGACTACCCCGAGCAGCATCTCGACCCCGGCGGGGGCCATCGCCTGGACGAGGAAGCGCTCGCGCGCCAGCCCGGCGAGCTCGAGCCGCTCGTCGATTCGGACGGCGGCCTCGGCGGCCTGGCGAGCTCCCGCGAGGTCGAGCTCGAGCGCTCCGAGCTCGGTCTTGTGGACGATCTCTGGGCCGAGGGCCTTGACCGCGACGGCACCGCGAAGGTCGGCGGCGGCGCGTCCCGCCTCGTCCGGATCGCCGGCCAGCCTCCAGTCGGCGAGCGGAAGGCCGTATGCCCGCAGCACCCGCTGCAGCCGTTCGAACCCCAGCCAGCCCCCGCCCTCGCCGAGGCCCTCGGAGATCGCCGCCGCCGCGGCGTCAGCGTCGGCGTCCGCGAAGCGCGCCGGATCCTCAATCGGCCGTCGCCTCCACTGCGCGTGGTGGTGGACCCGGGCGAGGGCGTTTGCCGCGCTCTCGGGATAGAGGTAGGTCGGAACGCCGCCTCTCGCGGTCATCGCGGCGCGATCGCGCGCGGACATGAACACGGCCAGGACCGGAAGCTCACGTGGCAGCTCCGAGATCGCCCGGCTGACCGCCTCGGCCGCGTCCTCGGCGGTGGTCAGCAGCGGCCGCACGAAAATCACGATCAGGGCGTCGACCTCGCCCGACGCGGCGAGGACGGGGATCGTGTCGCCGGTACTGATCGGCGGTCGCGGTGGCGATCATGTCGACCGGATTCGAGACCGAGGCCTCCGGCGGTAGCAGCCGGCGCAGACTGCGCCTGGTCTCCTCGCCGAGGCCGGGCACCTCAAGGCCCGCGGCCTCGCAGGCGTCGGCGCACATGATCCCCGGCCCTCCGGCGTTGGTGAGGATGCCCACCCGCCCGCCCTCGGGCAGCGGCTGGTTCGCGAGCAGTGAAGCGACGTCGAGCAGCTCGGCGAGGCTGTTGGTCCGGATCACCCCCGCCTGGCGGAACAGCGCTCCGACGGTGACGTCTGAGGCGGCGAGCATGGCGCCCGTGTGGGAGCTGGTGGCCCGTGCTCCGGCCGGCGTGCGGCCGCTCTTCACGGCCACGATCGGCTTCGAGCGGCCGACGCGGCGCGCGACGTGTGAGAAGCGTCGCGGGTCGCTGAACGATTCGATGTAGAGCAGGGCCAGGTCCGTCGCCGGGTCGCTCTCCCAGTACTCGAGCAGGTCGTTTGCGGTGATGTCGGCCCGGTTTCCGATCGACGCGAACGAGGAGATCCCGAGGCTGCGGTCGGTGGCGAGCTCGATCATCGCGAGACCCAGCGCGCCGCTCTGGGAGACGAAAGCGGCCCTTCCCGGCAGGGGGCATCGCCGGCGCGAAGGTCGCGTTCAGCGGCGCGTCCGGTCGCGTGGCGAGGACCCCGAGGCAGTTCGGCCCCACGAGCCGGATGCCCGCCTCGCGACAGGCGGCGAGCAGCTCGCGCTGCCGCTCGATGCCCTCCGGCCCCGCCTCGCCGAAGCCGGCGGAGATCACGACGACCGCGCGGACGCCCTTCGCGGCGCACTCCCGCACCGCGCCGACGGCGGCCTCGCCCGGCACGGCGATCACCGCGAGCTCGACCGGCCCCGGAACCTCGGTCACCGATCGATACGCCCGCACCGACTGGACCACCTCGGCGGCCGAGTTGACGGGATAGACCGGGCCCCCGAAACCGGCCTCGAGCAGGTTGTGGAACAGCTCGCCGCCGACCGTGCCGCGCTCGCGCGAGGCGCCGATCACGGCGATCGACCGCGGTTCGAAAAAGCGAGCCACGGCGGCCGCCGCCGCGATCCGCTCGCGCTCCTCGAAGCGCTCGATTGCCTGGAGCGAGAACGAGGTTGGGAACAGGACGTGGATCGAGCCCGGCGCCGAGGAGGTCTCGACCGGGAAGCCGCTCTCGCGGAAGACCTCGATCATCCGGTGGTTCTCCGGCAGCACCTCGGCCTCGAACGTCGTGATCCCGGCCTCGTCGGCGAGCTCCGCGAGGTGAGCAAGCAGGATCGTGCCGAGGCCGTGTCCCTGCAGCTCATCGGCGATCGCGAACGCGACCTCGGCGCGCTCGCGGCCGCTGCGCATGTACATCCCGTGGCCGACGACGTGCGTCGGCTCGTTGCGGGTTGCCACGAGGCCGTACCGATCGGCGTAGTCCACGTCCACGGCGATCCCGGTCGCCGAAGTCATATCGGCCCCGCCGGAGAAGAAGCGGAAGGCGCGGGAGCTCTCCGAAAGCCCCTCGAAGAACGTTTGCAGCGGCTCACGATCGCCCGACCGCACCGGTCGCACGTGAACGGTCGAGCCGTCGCGAAGCGCCACGTCGGCCTCCCTGTGCTCCGGATAGGCGGCGCCGACGGCGCGGCCGCGTGTCGCGCTCGCCCCGACGTCGCGCTGTTCGTTCATCGGCTCAGGTCGCGGCGCCGCAGTCCGGCGACCCGACGTAGAACTTCGTCAGCTCCTCGGTGCTGATCGCCGCCGCTCGCCGACACCGTAGCCCGGAAAGGCGGCGGGCATCGGCAGCGCGCACGGCTTCGGCTCCGTACGCCCGGGAGCGCTCACGTCGCGCGAGCCGTGACCCCGGCGGTGACCGGGACGAGCGCGGCGCCAGGGGAGGCGCGGTCAGCAGATCGAGGCCGAACGGTGCTGCCTACGCTCGCCCGAGCGCGGCGCGATCGGCGCTCGCGACGCGCTTGCCTTCCGGACCGACCTGGAGCGGATCCATCCCCACCCCGCGCGGCAGCACGAGGACGGGGCAGCGGCCGAGTCGACCAGCGGCCGGCGACGCTGCCCAGCGCGGTGCGCTTCAGCGCCCCGTAGCCGCGCGACCCGGCGAGGATCAGATCGAACTCCCCGCTCGCCTCGGCGAGCAGCGGCCCGGGCGAGCCGCTGAGCAGACGCGCGTCGACCGGCAAATCGGCGGGCACCCGGCCGATCGCGAGGTCGAGGACGCGTTGCTTTTCCTCGCGCTCGAGGTCGCGAAACTCGGCGTTGGCGAGGATCGAGGCCGCGGCCGCAAGCCCGTAGCGCTCGGGCTCTGCCACCGTGATCACGGTGAGGATCGCGTGCGTGCGCGCGGCGAGGCCGACCGCGGTCTCGAACGCCGCCCAGGCCTCGGCCGAACCGTCGAAGGCGACCGCAATCCGCTGCAGCCGGCGCTGCTCGCGGGCGGCGTAGGCGCGCGGGGCGACGGCGACCGCGCACGGCGCCCCCTGGAGGAGCGCCCGCCCGACGCTCCCCGGGAGCACCCGGCCGAGGGGGCCGCGGTGGGTGGAGCCGACGACGATCAAGAGCGCCCGCTCCTCGCTCGCGAGCTCATAGAGCGCGGCGCCGGGCGAGTGGCTGGCGATCGCCTTGGTCTCGGGGTCGAGGGCGGCGAGCCGGTCGCGCACCGCGGCGAACGGCTCCTTGGTCTCCAGGTGAAGCGCCGCCTCGAGCTCGGACTGGCTCATCAACTGCCGAGACCACGGCAGCACCGTGGCGATCAGCGGCACGGTGGCGGCGAGCGGCCGGGCGTCGAGCGTTTCGGCCAGCAGCTCGCCGAGCGCGAGCGCGTCGTGGCCCTGCGGTGTGTCCTGGTAGCCGATGATGAGCTTGTTGGTCTTCATCCCGCCTGCGCCTCGGTGGCTGTCGTTCGGCTGTCTTCATCCTCCAGGCCCGACCTGACCCCGCGCGGTACGACGAGCACCGGGCAGGGCGCCGTGCGGACGAGCTCGTCGGAGACGCTGCCGACGAGCGTCCGCCGCAGCGGCCCATAGCCCCGTGAGCCGACCACGAGCAGGTCGAGGTCGACCCCCTGAAGCGCCAGCTCTGTCGCTTCACGGCCCTGGCGCAGTACGCGCTCGGTCTCGGTGCGGCCCGAGATCGACTTCGAGCCCCGGTCGAGGATCTCCGTCCAGGCCGGGCGGACTGTCTCGGCCGCGGCGTCCTCGCCAGGGATGCCGATATACGGGGCGACCGTGATCACCCGCAGCGTGGCGCCGAATGCCGCGGCGAGTTGCTCGGCGGCGACGAGCGCCAGGTCGGCCTCGGCGGAGCCGTCGTAGCCGACCCCGATCAGTCCGATTTCGGCGTGCGCGCGGTCGCTCCAACCGCGCGGCGCGACCAGAACCGCGCACGGCGCCCCCTGAAATAGCCGCGCCGCGACCGTTCCGGCGAGCACCCGGCCGAATGCGCCGTGGTGGGTGGAGCCGATCACCACCAGATCGGCGCCCTCCTGCTCGGCGATGTCCGTGAGGCCGTGGGCAGCGGTGTCCTGCAGCTCGCGGGCTTCGAACTCGAGCTCGCCGAGCTCCGCGCGAGCCTGCTCGAAGACGTGCTCGTAGTGCGCCGCCCTTGCCTCGTTGTAGCTCTCGTAGCCGGCCGGCCCGAGCCACGGCTCGGGGCCGTACTCGATCGCCGAGGCGACGATCAGCCGAGCGTTCGACGCGCGCGCCAGCGCCGCACCGAGACGAAGCGCGTCCCGGGCCTGGTCGGTGCCGTCGAAGCCGACGATGATCTTGTTCATTACGCTCCTCCCCGGTTCCAGGTCGGTAAGAATGCCCGGTATCGACATGTCGCTGCCTCGTTCGTCCGCTTCGGCCAACCTAGGGCCGAAGGCGGCGAACGGCATCGGTGCCGACCCCCGGAGACAAGCCCGTAGCTACCACTTAGACGGAGGCCCCGGTTGGAAGGCCGGTCGGTAAAGGAGGACCTGGACCGCGACCAGCTCAGCCGGCTGCTGGAGGTCGGGCGCGGACTGGTTTCGGAGCTCGACCTCGAAGCCGTCCTGAGGCAGGTGCTCGAGGTGGCACGCGATCTCACCGGGGCGCGCTATGCGGCGCTTGGCATCCTCGATCGCGGAAAAGAAGGAGCTCGAGCGATTCCTGTTCGTCGGCATCGACGAGGCGACCCGAGCGCGAATCGGGCCCCTGCCACGCGGTCATGGGATCCTCGGTGAGCTGATCAGAAATCCCGAGCCGCTTCGCCTCGAGCGGATCAGCGACCACCCCCGCTCCTATGGCTTTCCGGCCGAGCACCCGCCGATGACGACGTTCGCCGGGGTTCCGGTGATGATTCGCGGCGAGGTCTTCGGCAACCTCTACCTGACCGAGAAGGAGGGAGGCACGTTCGATGAGACCGACGAGGAGCTGCTCGTCGTCCTCAGCCGAGTGGGCGGCGATCGCGATCGACAACGCGCGGCTCTATCAGGAGGCAGAGGCGGCGCCGCGAGGACCTCGAGCGGGCGGTGCGCGGCCTCGAGGCCACGGTTTCGCTGAGCCGCGAGCTCGGCGGCGAGAGCGACGTCGAGCGAGTCCTCGAACTGGTGGCCAAGCGCGGTCGCGCCCTGGTCGATGCGCGTTCGGTGCTCGTTCTGCTCCTCGATGACGGCGAGCTGCGCGTCGCGGAGGCAGTTGGCGAAGCCCCATCCGAGCTTCGAGGTCGAGTTGTAGAGCTCGAGGGAGCGCTGCAGGAGCTGCTGCAGACGTCGACCAGCCAACGCCGGGCCGGGCGGAGCCTGCGGCTCCTGGAGGACCTGGGCGTATCCGCACGGGCGGCGCTGCTCGTACCGCTGCGGGCCCGCGGAGAGGCCAACGGCGCGATCGTCGCTCTCGATCGGATGGAGGGGGACGCGTTCAGCGCCGACGACGAGCTCGTCCTGAGCTCGTTCGGCTCCGCGGCCGCGGCCGCGATCGCGGCAACCCAGGCACTCGAGCGCGAGAAGCTCGAGCTATCGATCACGGCTTCGGAGCAGGCGCGCGGCCGCTGGGCGCGCGAGCTTCACGACGAGACGCTGCAGGAGCTGGGCGCGCTCAAGGTGATGCACGAGAGCGCCCTCAAGGCCGACGAGGCCGAGGGGATGCGCGGGGCGTTGCTGCGCGCCAACGAGCAGGTGGAACGGCTGATCGAAGGGCTGCAGGGGCTGATCACGGAACTGCGCCCGGCGGCGCTGGACGAGCTCGGAACCGAGGCCGCGATCGAGGCGCTCGTGGCTCATCTGCGCGAGCGCGAAGCGCTGCGGATCGAGACCGACTTCGATCTCGCCTACGAGGCCGGGCGCGAGCCGAACAGGCACACCCCCGAGCTCGAGGCGACGATGTACCGAATCGTTCAGGAGGCTCTTAACAACGTGATCAAGCACGCCGACGCGGACTCGGTCCGAGTCGCGCTCAGCGAGGATCGGGGCGAGGTCACGGTGATCGTCGAGGACGACGGCAAAGGTGTCGAGCCGACCCGGGCTCGCCAGGGCTTCGGCTTGATCGGGATGCGCGAGCGGGTCGGCCTGGCCGGTGGCCAGCTGACCGTCGGTGCCGGAGCCAGGGGTGGGACTCGGGTCACGGCGGTCCTTCCTGCCGTCAGGCGCGAGGCGTAGGACTCGCCGCTAACTAGCGCTCGACCAGGTCGTGGTCGAGGGCATAGGCGACGAGCTCGGCACGCGTTGTCAGGCCCGTCTTGCGCTGAATGTTGGCGCGATGCGTCTCGACGGTGCGGACGCTGAGCACGAGCCGCTCGGCGATCTCGGGGTTCATATAGCCGAGCGCCACCAGGCCGAGGACCTCGATCTCGCGTGGCGTCAAATCGTCGGGAGGCCCGAGGTCGGCCTCGGCGACCATCCGCGCGCCGAGCTGGGGGTTGATGTAGGTCTCGCCGGCGACCGCCGAGCGCACGGCGTCGACCAGCTCTGAGGCTGCCGAGTGCTTGATCACGTAGCCGCGCACGCCCTTGCGGAGCGCCTCGCGGGCGAAGGCGGGCTCGTTCTGCATGGTCAGCACGACCACCGCGGTGTCGGGTGAGGTCGCGGCGATCTTGGGCAGGATCTCGAGACTCGGCGTTCCGGGCATGCTCAGGTCGAGAACCAAAACGGTCGGCTTGTGGCCGAGCACGTAGCGGGCGGCGGAGTCCGCGTCCCCGGCCTCGGCGACGACCTCGACGTCCGCCTCGGCCTCGAGGACCATCCGGATGCCGTCGCGCACGATCTCGTGATCGTCGGCGAGGACGACCGTGATCGTCTCCGGCGCCGCGTCGTCGGCCACCTTCGGCACCTTAGGGCCCGCTCCTGACCGACGTGCTGCCTTCCTCGCCGGCGCAATATCCGTCGCCGGGGATGTCGAAGTCCTCCCAGCCGCGCTGGCGGGCGCACATTGCGTCGCGTCTGGCGCGGATCTCACGCTCGCGGCCTTCGCGGGCCGGACTGGAGCCGAGGCCGGAGTTGAAGCGCTGCTCGGCTTCGGCCGCCACCTCGTTGAGGACCAGCCGGCGGGTCAGCGCGGCAAACGGGGAGATCAGCGTCCAGTAGAGACGAAACCTCCGCCGCGCGCGCTCGTTCGTCGGCTCCGTCCTGGTCTCGGTGATCAACCGCGACCGGCTCAGGGCTGACGGGAGCGACCGCGAGGCTCCAGCAGACACGGACCGCTCCCGCGCATGGTCGGTCGAAGCGCTCGCGTGTGAGGCCGTTTCGCTCCACCGCGTTGTCCCACATGCTCAGTCCCAGCACGAGTCTGTGCGGCGGCTGGTCTTCGAGCACGATCCAGTAGCCGGACTCGATCAGCTGGCGGATCGTCTGATCCTTCGGCTGAGGTGGAGGCGGCAGGCCGCGCAGACGCCGGAGCGCGCGGTCGGGAAGCAACCGAAGCCGAGTGAGGGCGATCACGAGCGGCGCTCGCGACATGTCGGTGTCGCGGATCGCATCGAAGGTAGTCGCGGCGTCGGCCTCGACGATGCGCTCCTGCCGGGTGGCGCTGGCGGCGTTCTTGAGGAAGCGCTCGAGCCCGGCGCTCCGAGCCGGAGCCGAACCCGCGATCACCGTTCGAGGAAGCTCTGCTGTCTGCATGTCACGGCCCCTTGTCTGACGCGCACGAAGCATCGTCGTTGTTGCCTCGAGGCTAGTCGTCGTCGGCGCCGGGGGTATCGGGGCCGGCCGCCGATCTGGATCGGTGCTGACTACCTAGGCCGGGCGATCGCAGGTCGGATAGGACTGCGTCAATGCTCGAACTCCTACTGGCCGCTTCGGCGACGGCCCTCGCCACGGGTATCGGCGCGGTGCCGGTCTTCGCGCTCGGCGACGAACGCGCCGAGGCGCTGAAGCCGGGACTGCTCGGCCTCGCCGCGGGGGTCATGGCCGTGGCCGCGATCGCCGGACTGCTGATGCCGGCCTGGGACGAAGGCGAGCCGGTCGAGGTGCTGGGCGGCCTCGCGGTCGGGGTGGCGTTCCTGCTCGGGGCCCGCAACCTGCTCGGCCACGCCGAGTCAGGTGCGAGCGCGGCGACGCGAACCTCGGCCCTGGTATTCCTGGTCCTGCTCGTCCACAGCCTGCCCGAGGGCTTCGCGATCGGCACCGCGTTCGCCTCGGAGACCGAGGGGCTCGCCCTCTTCGTCGTCGTCGCGATTGCGATCCAGAACATCCCCGAGGGCACGAGCGTGGCGATCCCGATGGCGGCGGCCGGCTATGGGGCCGCCCGGCAGTTCTGGGCCGCCGTCGCCACCAGCCTCCCACAGCCCGTCGGGGCGGCCATCGCCTTCGTGCTGGTCGAGCAGATCACCGCCCTGCTGCCGATCTCGTTCGCGTTCGCGGCCGGAGCGATGCTGGCGCTCGTGGCCATCGAGCTGGTGCCCGGTGCGGTGCGCGCCAACCTTTGGCTGGCGGTCGCGGGCGGGGCGGTCGGGGCCGGGCTGATGGCAATCCTGAGCATCCTCCTGGATGTCTAGGTGGCGGGCGATCCCGGGCCCGCGTCCGTAGCGCCTACGGAGCGGAGTCGGGTGTGCGGTGCGGATGAGTCGCAGGCACCGCCATGAGAGTGTCAGCCGACACGGTCACGTGTGCGGGAGTAAAGGCGCATCGTTGGCATCCGAGAGGCTTTCGCCCAATCCTTCGAAGGGAGCGACATGAACGATCGACGGACAGAGGTCTTCATCGCCGGCGGCGGCGTGGCGGGGATCGAGGCGCTGCTGGCTCTCCGGGACCTCGCCGGTGACCTGGTCCACGTCACGCTCGCGTCGCCGGCGCCGGAGTTCGTCTACAAGCCGCTGACGGTCGAGGAGCCGTTCTCTCCCGAGCCGGCGACCCGGCTCGAGCTCGAGCCGCTCGTCGCGGAGACAGGGGGTACGTTCGTTCAGAAGGGGCTGCGCGCTATCGACGCCGATCGGCGCATCGCCGAGCTCGACGACGGCACCACCCTCGACTTCGACGCGGCGATCGTCTGCGTCGGAGCCAAGGCGCGAGAGGCGTTCGCCGGAGCCGAGACGCTGCGCACCTCCGGCGATCCGATCGACATCGACGCGCTGCTGCGCGCGGCCGACCGAGCACGAGTTCGGCCGGATGGTCTTCATCGTCCCTCCGACCGGAAGTTGGCCGCTGCCCGTCTATGAGCTCGCGCTGATGGCCGAGCACCGCGCGCGCGAGCTGGCGCTCGTGCGTGCGGATCGTGATCGTGACGCCCGAACCCGAGCCGCTGAGCGTCTTCGGACACCTTGCCAGCGACGCTGTGTCCTCGCTGCTCGCCACGCGCGTGATCGAGGTCCGCACCGGCGTTCGCGCGCGCGAGGGCGCCGACGGCTCGATCGTGCTCGATCCGTGGGGCGAGCAGCTCGACGCCGGGGCGGTGGTCGCGCTTCCCGAGCTCCGCGGTCCCGCCCTCGCCGGGCCTCCCCGCTGACGAGCGCGGCTTCATCCCGATCGATGAGCACGCCCGGGTGCGGGGCGTCCCCGGCGTCTACGCCGCCGGCGACGGGACCAACTTCCCGATCAAGCACGGCGGGCTCGGTACGCAGCAGGCCGACGCAGCGGCCGAGGAGATCGCGGCGCAAGCGGGAGCTTCACTGGAGCCCGGCTCCCTTTCACCCGGTGATCCGCGGCAAGCTGATCACCGGCGACGAGTCGCTCAACCTGCAGGCCGACATCGCCGGCGGGGGTGGGGAGGGCGTCTCCAGCCTCGACTACCTGTGGTGGCCGCCGCAGAAGATCGCGGGCAAGTATCTGACCGCCCAGCTCAGCGGGCGTACTCCGCATGAGCTTGGACCGCCGCCCGAGCACGGGATCGAGGTCGAGGTCTCGCTGGGCGCCGACTGGCACCGCGAGCCGATGGGCCTCGATCCGTACTCGCCCGGGACGACCTAGGTGTACGGATCGATGATCGGTTCCAGTAGTGGCCACGGATGAACGCCGGAGCGCCGCTTGAGACCGTCCGCTGAGAGCGGGAAGCGAGAAAGGAGCCGGTATGCGCGCCGTCGTCGTCTATGAGTCGATCTACGGGAACACCAAAGGGATCGCGGAGGGGATCGCGGAGGGTCTGCGTCACGGCGACCAGGCCGAGGTCGAAGTGCTGCCGGTGGATCGGGTCGCCGCCCGCGGCCTGGAAGGCGTCGACCTGCTGGTCGTCGGCGGGCCGACTCACATGCACGGGATGACGAGCTCGATGAGCCGCAAGATGGCGGTCAAGGCCGCCGAGGACGAGGGGCTCGAGGTCGAGCCCGGTGCCGCGGAGGGCCTCGGCCTGCGGTCCTGGCTGCGTGATCAAGCCGGAGACGGCACGCGGGCGGCGGCCTTCGACACCCGTGCGGACGCGTCGCCCACGCTCACGGGAATGGCGGCGCGCGGGATCGCCAAGCGGCTGCGCCGGCGGGGCTTCGAGACGGTCAGCGAGCCCGAGAGCTTCCTCGTCGAGGAATCCGAGGGTCCATTGGCCGCCGGCGAGCTCGACCGCGCTCGGCGCTGGGGCGAGGCTCTCGCCGCCAAGGCCGGCTCAGGCGTCGGCGGGCAACCCGCCACGACCCGCCCGTGATCAAGATCTCCTCGATTCTCAGCTTCGGTGAGCCATCGCGCGGGCGACGTCGAGCGTCGACAAGATCCCGATCGGCATCCGCCGCCGATCGCGCACGACGAGGTGGGACACGCCGTGCTCGGCGAGCAGCTGTGCCGCGCGCTCCAGGCTCTCGTCGTCGCGGACGCTGACCGCCTCGGTCGCGGCGATGTCGCCGGCGCCGAGCTCGTCGAACTGGCCGCTGCCGGCGGCGGCGATCAAGTCGGCGTCGGCGATCACCGGCGGTTCGTCCGCTTCGTCGTCGGCAACGACGGCGGCATGGACGCGGTTGCGCGCCATCAGCCCGGCGACCTCAGCAAGCGGTGCGTCGGGCGCCACGCTGAGGATGCCGACGCTGGCAAAGTCGCCCACGGTTTGGTCGGCGAGCGGGTTCGGTTGAAGGCTGCGACTCCGGGTCTGATTCGTCTCTGTGTTCATGGCGACGATCGTATGGAGGTGTCGGCGGCCTGTCATCAGCAACGAGCACCGAGCCGGACTAAGTGCTCAGCGCGGATGTGATGCCGGGCCGGTCGCGGACGCCGACCGGCCCGGCAAGAGGCGAGCTCAGGTGCCGATCTCGGCCCTGCGCTTGCTGATCTCGTCGGCGAGCTCGCCCAGCGCCTTGGGGCTGCGCTGCGCGTGGATGGTCCAGCGCCCGAGTTCGCGGAGCACGTCGTCGGCGGCGGAACCGACCTGCTCCCGCCAGTCCTTGAGCTGCTCCTGACCTCGATCGGAGAGGTCGTCACGCGCTTCGTTGATCCGCTCTCGCGCGAAGTCGATCCTGGCGCTGACCTCCTCACCCGCCTTCTCGCGGGCCTTGTCGAGATCCTCGAGCGCATCCTGAAGGTGGTCGACGGGGGCCTTGTCGGCCGTCGGAACCGTCCCCTCGCCACCGGGTCGCGTCTTCGTGTCCGGCATTCGTGCCTCCTTAGCACCACCCGCGCAGGGTCGCCCCGCTCGTAGATCGGCAAGGCGCGGAGCTCGTCCGGCAGCCCGGCGACCGCATCGTGAAGTGCTTGCTGGAGATCGAACGCGGTTGCTTCCGGAGTCGGATTCTGACCGGGCTCCACGTTCGCGGGAATGTGCGCGATGACCGCGACTACGCCCTCCGGCGAGGCGTCGAAGCCGACTGCGAGCACGCGCAGGTCGTCGGCCAGCGGTGTGCCGCCGTCGGCAGCGGCGGTCTCGGCATAACCGCGCGGCGCGACCGCGATCGAGGTCGGAGCGCCGGCGAACAGCCGCTCCGCGGTGCCGCCGGGCAGTACCCGCCCGATTCCGGAGCGATGGGTCGAGCCGAGGACGATCAGCCCCGCCCGCTGATCGCTCTCGACGAGCTCCAACAGGGCATGCCAGGGTGAGCTTCCGCTCGCCGCCAGGGCGCCGAATCGCACCGAGGAGCCCGCCAGGGCGGCGGTCAGCTCGCGGCTGAGCTCGGCCGTGGCTTCGGCCTCTCCGTGGTCGCCGTCGGTCTCCACGCGCGCCGCGAGCAGCTCGCCGCCGACTGTGCGTGCCAGCAGCTCGCCGAGCACGAGCGCGTCACGCCCCGGCTCGCTCGCCTCATAGCCGACCACGACTCGAGTCCACGTCCGCATCGAGCGGATGATCCTCGATCCGCTGGATGCGCCGTCTCCGCCGACCGGTCTCCTCTCTTCCGGACCTCGTCTACTGGCCGCTGAGCCAGCGCCCGCGGCGCATCACGCGGCGGACGAACCCCGCCTCGTCGAGGGCCACGACGTCGGCGAACCCGCCGGGCTCGAGCGCCGTGGAGAGGCCGAGCAGGCGGGCGGGCAGCTCACTCCCCGCCCGGATCGCTTCGGCGATCGTCGCCCCGGTCAGCGAAGCCCAGCTGCGCACCGCCTCGTCGAGGGTCAGCGAGCTGCCGGCGAGCCGCCCGTCCTCGGTCCGCACGGCGCCGTCCCGTCCACTTTCGATCGCCACGCCGGCGAGCTCGTAGCGGCCCGCCGGCGCCGCGGCGGCGGGGCTCGAGTCGCTGATCAACACGACCCGCGCCGGCGCGCTGCGGCGCACGAGCTCGAGCACCAGAGGGTCGACGTGAAGCCCGTCCGCGATCACCGAAACGAGTAGCCGCGCGTCGGCGAGCGCAACGCCGGCAAGCCCCGGTTCGCGGTGGTCGAGCGGCGACATCGCGTTGAAGACGTGGGTGACCAGCCCGGCGCCGGCGTCGACCGCCGCCAGGGCCTGCTCGGCTGAGGAGCCGGAGTGACCGAGCGCGACGACTACACGGCGCCGGCGGAGGGTGCGGATGAGGCCGAGCGCCCCTTCGAGCTCGGGGGCGATGGTGACGATCCGGATCGCGGACGAGCGCAGCCAGGCCGGGAGCTCGTCGGATGGATGCCGCAGGCGCTCCGGCGGGTGCATCCCGGCATGTGCGGGTGAGATGAACGGGCCCTCAACGTGGACCCCGACGACCGGCGACGCCGGGTCCGCCGCCCGGCGCTCGAGCTCGCCGAGCAGCTCCCCGGCCTCCTCCGTGGTCGGGCTCACGAGCGTCGGCAGATAGCTCGTCACCCCTCGTGTCAGCACGGCGTCGTCGATCGCGTCGAGCGCCTCCGCGCCGCCGCAGGCCTCGCGCCCGGCGGCCCCGTTCATCTGCAGGTCGACAAACCCCGGGGCGATGAGGCCGTCGACGCGCTCGTCGGGCGGTCGCGGCGGCGGGCCCTTCCCGAGCGCCGCGACCCGCTCGCGCTCGACCTCGATCCAGCCGTCGAGCAGCTCTCCGCCTCGCGCGAGCCGGCCCGCGATCAGCATCGCCGGTCGGGGCCCACCGTCGATCGACTCCAGCCCGTTCTCCGGCGGCAGGCGCATCTCGGCCAGCGCCCGGCGACGCTGGCGGCGCACCCGGGGCAGGCCCGCAAGCTCCTCGGCGAGCACGCCGAGGGTGGTCCGGTGCCAGGCGAAGCGGAACGACAGGCGAAGCCCGAGCAGCCGGTACGGGGCGAAGAAGTACGGAGCCCGGATGTGCCAGGCCGAGGTGACGACCGTTACCCGGCGGACGGCGCCGAGCGCCCGCACGATCGGCAGTGAGCGCGATGCGTTCTCGGCCGTGTTGCGCCCGGCGACCTCGAGCAGGGTCGGGACCTGGGACTGATCCCAGGCCGACTTCATCTGCTCGGCCTCGGAACGACCGCCGACCGTATGGCTGTAGCCGGTGAAGATCACCACCCTGGGCCGATCCGTCAGTGTGCGTCGCCGCGCCGTCTGCAGCCGGGCCAGCGACTCATCGGAGAGCCGCCCCTCCGCGCTCACACCGGGCTCGCGGTGTCCGAGCACGATCAGCGCCCGATCGCTCGCCGACTCCGGGCGCGGTCGCAGGTGGAAGGCCGCCGCCGCGTCGCAGATCACGGTCAGCCCGGGATGGTCGCGAAGCAGTGACGCGGGGCAGTCCGGATCTTGCGGACCCTCGAGCATCGTGCCCAGGGCCTCGGCCTTCGCGGCTCCCGAAACCAGCATCAAGAGCTCCCGCGCGTCCAGCAGCGTTCGCAGGCCGACGGTCAGCGCCGCCGCGGGCACGTTCTCGACCCCGCCGAAATCCGCGGCGGCGTCGGCGCGGGTCGTCGGATGGAGCTCGACGCGCCGGACCCCGGCATCCGTGGGCGAGCCCGGCTCGTCGAAGGCCACGTGGCCGTTGCGGCCGAGACCGAGCACCGCGAGGTCGATCGGCGCGCGGTCTAGCAGCGCTTGATGGTGCGCGCACTGCGCCGCAGCGTCCGGAACCGAGCCGTCGAGCGTGTGCATCGCTTGCGAAGCGAATCCCGGCGAGCTCACGTCTCAGATACGCGGCGAAGCTCCTCGGATCGGCCGGTTCGAGCCCGACGGTACTCATCGAGCTGGAACAGGATCGCCTCCCGGGTCGCGAGGCTGCCGTCGGCGGCGTGTGCGCGCAGAGCCGCGTACATGCCCAGCGGCGTATGCCCGGTGGGCAGGATCAGCCGCAGGGCGGGGCGCGCCCGCAGCCGGTTGGCGATCAGCTCGGCGGCAAGCAGGGCGACGCGCATCGGGTGCCCCACGACCAGGGGGGCGTTCGCCTGCCCGGGGCCGCTCACCGGATCGATGATCGGTCGAGCGTCATCCGCGGCCACTGTAGGCGACACATGCGACGGTGGCGGGACGCGCCGGGCGCGAGCGGCCCTGGGCCGTCGCGGGCCGCGCGACGACGTCCGTAGTCAGCTCGGGTCGGCGCTCGTGGGCAACCCGGATGGCGGCCCAGCTCGCGGCGTCTACCGTAGGCGCATGAGGACCGGAAGATGACCGTTCGCGGCCCGATCGTCGCCGGCTACAACGGCAGCGAGCAAGCCCGCGACGGGCTCGCCCTCGGGAAGCGGTTGTGCTCGGGCCTTGACACCGGCGCGGTCGTGCTTTCGGTGCTCACGTACGCGCCGACCGAGACGACCATGGATGCCTACGAGCGCATGCTTCGCGAGGACGAAGCACGCCTCGGAGCGGAAGCGCGAGCGGCGCTCTCGGGGATCGACCCGATCGAGATCGTGGCGATGCCCGGCGTCAGCCCGGCTCACGAGCTCCACGATCTCGCCGTCGCCCGCGGGGCGGCCGCGATCGTCCTCGGTTCCACGCACCGCGGTGCGATCGGTCGCGTGATCCCGGGGACCGTCGCCGACCGGCTGCTCTCGGCCGCACCGTGTCCGATTGCGGTCGCGCCGCGAGGCTATGCCGACGATCGACGGTCGTTCGACTCGATCGCGGTCGCCTACGACGGCTCGACGGAGGCCGGGGTCGCGCTCGAGCTCGCCGCGGAGCTGGCACGGGCGCTCGGCGCTCGGCTCGACCTGGTCGTCGTCGCCAATCCTCAGGCCGCCCTGACCGCGGTGCCGACGGCGGGCGCGGTGCCGATGGCGGGCGGCCACGCAGGCTTCGTGGTGACGGAGGAAGGGACCGAGCGCGAGCGCGGCCGGATGCAGGACGCCCTCGATAGCGCCCTCGCGACGATCCCGGACGAAGTCGATGCGACCGGCCAAGTGGTCGTCGACTTCGATCCGCAGTCCGTGATCCTGACGGCCTCGCAAAGCTCGGACCTTCTCCTGATCGGGTCCCGAGGCTACGGCCCGCTCGGCCGCGTTGTGCTCGGCGGGGTCTCGTCGGCCATCCTGCGCGAGGCGTCGTGTCCCGTGATCGTCACGCCGCGCTCGCTGGTCGCCGACGACGCCGAAGCCGTTGCTCGTTGACGTAGGCACAGTGGATGTCCCTCACGGACTCCGACGCCTTCGCAATCCCCTGGACGATCGCATCCTCAAAGCTCACGCCGGATGACGACGAGATCTCGATCACCTTCGCGACTGCCATTGGACGCCTCCTCGTTCGCTTACCGGGTCAGCATCCATTGCGCGTGGCTGCAATTCATCAGCGCGCGACACGGGGGTTCGCCCCGTAGCAGTACTTGGTTTGCGGCCCGATGGTGACCGCCGTCCGGGTCACGAATCCCGCGATGCGGCACGCCGAATCAGCCAGCGACGGAGCTCGTCGGCGCCCCAGACGATGAACGGGAACGGCGTCACGAACAGCAGCATGTGGGGCTCGAGTGCGGCGGTGTCGAGCAGATCCTGAAGCGGCGGCGCGTAGATGATCAGGGCCGAGAGGGCAAGCTCAAAGGCGATCCCCCAAAGCAGCAGGCGGTTGGAGAACACGCCGATGGAGCGCAGCGATGCTCGCTCGGTGCGGGCGGCAAACGCGGTCCCGACCTGGCCCATGACCATGCCGAGGAACGTCATCGTCGTCGCCTGCAGGTATGCGTGGTGAAGCTCTGTGCCCTGCCCGGTCGCGTCGCCCGGCGACCAGCCCGCGCCTGCGAGGACGTAGAAGAACCCCGCCATCGCAAGCCCGGCGCAGATCACCCCGAGGAAGAGCCAGGCTCTGAGCAGCATCGGCGGGCGGATCACGCCCTCTGACCGCGCCCGCGGCGCGCGGCGCATGATTCCCGGCTCGGCCGGCTCCCGGCCCAGCGCGAGGGCGGGCAGGGTCTCGGTTCCGACATCGAAGGCGAGTAGCTGCAACACCGTGAGCGGCAGCGGGATCGCCCCACCTCCGAGCGCGAAGACGACAAACGGGGTCACCTCCGGCGTCGCGTGGGCGAAGATGTAGAAGATGAACTTGCGAACGTTGTCGTAGACGCGACGACCGCCCGCGACGGCGGTGACGATGGTCGCGAAGTCATCGTCGGTGAGCACCATCGTCGCCGCCTCCCGCGCGACATCGGTGCCGGAACGGCCCATGGCGACGCCGATGTCGGCGCGCCTCAGGGCCGGCGCGTCGTTGACGCCGTCGCCGGTCATCGCGACGACGAGTCCCTCCGCGCGCAACGACTCGGCGATTCGTAGCTTCGCCTCGGGTGAGCTGCGCGCAAAAATGAGCTCACGGCCGGACCTCAGGATCGAGTCGAGCTCGGCGTCGCCGATGCGATCCAGCTCCCCGCCGTCGATCACGGTCGGGTTGTCGCCGACAATCCCAACCTGCCTGGCGATCGCCGCAGCGGTGAGTCCATGATCGCCGGTGATCACGATCACGCGGATTCCCGCCCTCTGGCATTGCCGCACGGCGTCGGCCACCCCGGCCCGGGGCGGATCGGCCATCGCGACCAGCCCGAGCAGGCACAGGGACTGCTCGGCACGATCGCGATCCTCCGGGACCTCCTTCGGCGGGAGACGGCGCTCTGCCAACGCGAGCACCCGTAGTCCCCGAGCGGCGTAGCCGGAGACCGCGCGGGCGACCGCTTCGCGCTGTTCGTCTGCGAGTTGCCGGGCTTCACCGTCGATCAGGATCGAGTCACAGCGAGGCAGGACCAGCTCGGGAGCCCCCTTGGTCGCCACGAAGAGGCGGCCGTCGCGGGCGTCGATCGTCGACATCCGCTTGAGCGCGGGATCGAAACGGAAGTGCGCTCTGCGATCGCGTTCGCGTTCGTCCGGGCTGACGACGACGCCGAGGCGCCGGGCAAGGTCGAGCAGCGCGACCTCGGTCGGATCCCCGGATCCGGCGATGTCGTCTTGCTCGAGCCGGGCGTTGTTGCAGCGCGCGGCGACGGAGGCGAGCGCCCGCAGGTCTCGCCCTTCGACCGCCGCGGAGTCGACCCCGGTGTCGAGCGCGAACGTCGATCCCGCCATCCAGACCTCGGCGACGCTCATCCTGTTCTCGGTCAAGGTTCCCGTCTTGTCGGTGCAGATCACGCTCGTCGAGCCAAGTGTCTCGACGGCGCTTAGCCGCTTGACCACCGCGCCGCGGCGGACGAGCTCGCGAGCGCCAACCGCGAGCGCCAGGGTGATCACCGGCAGCAATCCTTCGGGAACGAGCCCGACCAGGAGCCCGACCGCGAACAAGATCGCGTCCCCGATCGAGAGGCCCGCGCCCAGCGTCGCGATCGGGACGAAGGCGATCGCAGCGATCGCCGCGATCGCCGCGATCAGCCAGGCGACCTTGCGCACCTGACCCTCAAGCGGCGACTCCTCGCGCTCGACGCGTTCGGACAGGCTTGCGATCCGGCCGAGCTCGGTGCGCATTCCGGTCGCGAAGACGACCGCGCGCGCCTCGCCCTCGGTGCACGTGGTCCCGGACAGGATCAGATCTCGGGCCCGAAGCAGCGGGACATCGGTGTCGGTCAGCGCACTCGATCGCTCGACCGCGATCGACTCGCCGGTGAGGGTCGACATATCGACCTCGAGCGCTCCGGAGACGAGGCGGGCGTCGGCCGAGATCTGCTCGCCCTCCTCGATGACGAGCAGGTCGCCGGGAACGAGGTCCGAGGTCCGAACCAGCTGCTCGCGGCGGTCCCGAACGACGCGTGCGCGGCTTGGCAGGTAGCCGGCGAGCGCCTCGACAGCGCGCTCGGCCTGAAGCTCCTGGATGAAGGCGAACAACGCGTTGATCGCGATCACGATCACGATCGCGATCGCCACCGGCGCGATGCCGGCGATCCAGGCGAGGACGGCGGCGGCGGTCAGCAGCAGGGCGAGCGGGTGCGTGAACTGGCGCACGAGCTCGCGCGCATGGCCGCGCCGATGCCTGCGAACGATCTCGTTTGGGCCGTGCTGACGAAGGCGATGAGCCGCCTCGCGATCGCTCAGGCCTTGGCGGCCGGTGCCGAGCTGCTGTAGCAGGAGGTCGAGTCGGGCCTCAGGGTCGACCGCGTCGGCCCGCGCCTCGACCGACTCGGTGGTCGGCGAGAGCGCGTGCGCGTCAGGCGCGTCGCCGCCCAACGACCTGGGGCCGGTTGACGTCGAGCGCGAGCGCGAGGATCAGCGTCGCTGTCCAAGCGTTGACCGGATCGAAGGTCAACGGCTCGTCTCCGCCGACGAGGTTTGCGACCAGCCAGATGACGAACCAGGCAATTGTCATCGGCGACGGTCACGCGGGTCTCGGCCGGGGTCTGCCGCCGGGGCGGAGAGCGGCTGGGACGCCGCCGGGCGATCCGGGCGTGCCGATGGAGATGTCGAGGTCATGTGAACTCGAGTCCGCACCAGCCGGGCGAGTGAGGCCGGTGGGCGGGCGCAGTATGCGCAGCGGTCGAGGTCTTCCCAGCCCGCGATGGTAAAGGTCCGTTCACCGCAGCTCAGGCAGGTTGTGATTGGCATGGGCGAGTCTCCTCGGACTCATCCGTTGGGTCCTCGGGGCACGCGCGACCCTAGGGCGGCGCCGCGCCGCAGGCATCGGCACTCGCCACTCGCCCGCCTAGGTAGTCACTGCGGATGGAGAGGAACCGCCGCTCAGCCCGCACTGAGGCGCAAAGGCGGAGGGGGCGACCGTGCGAACGCTGAGCACGAGCCGCTCGGCGATCTCGGGGTTCATATAGGCCGCGGCGATCCTGGGCAGGATCTCGAGCCTGGCGTCCCGGGCATGCTCATCCGGATGCCCGTTGCGCACGATCTCGTGATCGTCGGCGAGGACGACCGTGATCGGCTCCGGCGCCGCGTCGTCCCAGCAAACGCGGCGCGTCTCGGCAAGGCAATACGCGTTGCCGGCACTGGCACCGCCTCCGTAGCCGCTACGGAGCAAGGTCGGGTGCGCCGCCCGGATCAATCGAGCGGGTCCTCATGAAACCGTGAACGGCACCCGATCAAGGAGGAGTCCATGTTCAAGTCAATCGTGGTCGGACTGGATGGATCGGATCAGTCCAAGCATGCGCTTGCGTTCGCGGCCGGCCTCGCTCGGGAAGAAGGTGCGAAGCTGATCGTCGCCCATGTCGAGGAGGACATCGTCGGCAAGGGGGGCGGACCGATCCACGCAACCGAGGACGAGCTTCAGGCGGAGGTCAAACACCAGGCCGAGGAGCTCTCGTCTGAGGGGCTCGAGACGAGTGTGAAGATGACCTCGGTCATGCTCGGAGGCCCCGCGCCGGCGATCGCCAAGGTCGCCGATGACGCCGATGCCGACCTGATCGTCGTTGGGAGTCGCGGCCTTTCGGCCATCTCCGGGATGCTTTTGGGCAGCGTTGCCCAGCGGTTGCCACATTTCGCCCACGTGCCCGTGATGGTCATCCCATCGAGTCCGTGACCGTGGGCGATCAGACGAAGTCGGCCGATCCGGCGCAGACCGTTGCGTAGGCCGGGCTGGCGAGACCGGGTCTGGTGGCTCCGTCTCGATAGCGATGGCGCGAGCCGAAAGGTCCTTGGGAGCTCAGTCTGAGCGAAGGGCAGATGCGATGAGAGATTCACGAGCAGAAATGCGAGCGTCCATGGGCGACCGGCTTGTCATCCACGGTCACTACCAGGGAGAACCCGAGCGTGATGGCGAGATTCTCGAGGTGCTCGGAAAGCGCGGCGCGCCTCCATACGTCGTGCGATGGGACGATGGACGGGTCAGCACCCTCTACCCGAGCTCGGATGCGTTCGTTCAGCATTTAGGGCGAAGCCGGGCTCGAAAGGGGGGTGGAGTCCGATCCGAAGTCCTGATCTCAAGCGGGCGCTCGGATTCGGTCAGGGCGGCGTCTACAACGCTGAGGCGATCGAAGCCCGCTCTCAGCTCGGCGACGCGAACGGATGGTGACACCGGGGCCTGAGCCGCACGCGCACGCCGATTCTGCAGCCCCGCTCCGGTTGGCGACTGTCGTCTGCGGGATCGACACCTCGGCGGAGAGCAAGGAGGCGGCGCGCCAGGCGATTCGCCTCGCCGACGAAGACGCGCGGGTGTGGGCGGTGTCGGTCTGGGACACGGGGCTTGCGATGCACACCGGGATCCACGCCGGCGCGGTCGCGGCCGAGTTGCGCGAGCAGGCCGTCACCGCCCTGCACGATGCCAACGCCGCCTACCACGCCCTCGAGCAGATGCTGGTCAAGGGGGCCGAGGTGCCGGGCCTGCTCGGGACGGCCACCAACCTCGAGGCCGACCTGGTGAGCGTCGGCTCGCACGGGACCTCGCGACCCGCAGGCGTTCTATTCGGCTCGGTGGCGACCGCAATCGCCCATCACGCGCCATGCTCGGCTCTGATCGCGCGCGAGGCGACCGAGGAGTTTCCCCGGGTGATCCTGCACGCGACGGACGGGTCGCCGGAAGCTCTCGAGGCTGCCAAGCTCGCGGCGTCGATCGGCGCGCGCCACGGCGCCCGAGTCGTCAGCCTCTGCGTCGACGACGATCAGGATCGGGGTCGGGCGGTGGTCGAGGAAAGCGCTGCCTTGATTGAACGCGGCGGGCGCGAGCCGGAGCTCCGGGTCGAGCGGGGTTCGCCCGACCGCCAGATCGTTGAAACCGCGAGCGGGATCGGCGCGGACTTGATCGCGATCGGCAGTCGCGGTCGCACCGGCCTGCGTGCGCTGGGAAGCGTCAGCGAGCGGGTCGCCCACCGCGCCCCGTGCTCCGTGCTGATCGCCCGGCGCGCCGCCCACCCGGCGAGGGATGGCTGATATTCCGGCCGTGACCCTATGGACGCGCCCATGGATCACCGGCGCGAATTACCCGGATTCCCGCCACCCCTTGGTCCTGCTCCGGGCAGCTCGGGCGAGCGGCGTCTCGCCACCGGACGAAAGGTGATGCACGGCGACACTCCGGGGTTACCACGGAGCACCTTCCGCACTCAGCGCTGATGACCCGTCCGCGCGGCGCGGCAAGACTTTCGGTCGAAGAGAGCAAGCGCGCTCGCGCGTCACCAGGAGGTTGCACCGGATGACGAAATGGGAGTACTTGGTAATGCCGCTGAAGGACGCTGCCAGACTGAAGAAGGATTCAGACGGCCTGGCGCCTGATCGTCTCAACGAGCTCGGATCCGAGGGCTGGGAGGCCGTCGGCGTTTCCCTGAAGCAGGGAGATCTCATCGCCTGGCCGGTTGTCCTGCTCAAGCGTCCCGTGGAGGCGAATGGGAGTACCGCTTAGGCCGAACTGCGGCGGCCCCATCGAAAGGTCGACGGACCGATGCCGTTGGCATAACGTCGGACTCAGCCGTGAGCGAGCAGGAAACGAGTGCATGAGGCGTCCGGGAAAGACGCCGCCGTTCCGTGGGCCGCACGGCGAGGCCGTGCCCGGCAGCATCGCCGAGATCGCGTATCTCCGCCTCGGCGGGCTCGATCAATGGGTGATGATCCGCGGCGAGAGCGTCGCCAACCCGCCGTTGATCCTGCTGCACGGCGGGCCAGGGCTCAGCGAGACGCGCTTCTTCCGGCACTTCAACGCGCCGCTCGAGAAGAGCTTCACGGTCGTCTACTGGGATCAGCGCGGCGCGGGCAAATCGTTCGACCGCGAAATCCCTCGCTCGTCCATGACCGTCGAGCAGTTCATCTCCGATCTCGACGAGCTGGTCGAAGCTGTCTGCAAGCGGCTCGGCAAGACGAAGGTGGTGGTCTTCGGGCACTCCTGGGGCTCCGCCCTCGGGGTGCTCTACGCCGCGCGCTTCCCCGAGAAGGTCGCGGCCTACGTCGGCAGCGGGCAGATCGGCGACTGCCGCGGCCGGCGAGGCGGCCTCGTACGCGTTCGCGCTTGCCGAGGCGCAGCGCCGCGGCAAGCGCAGGGCGCTGAAGAAGCTGCGCGCGATCGGCCCGCCGCCTCACACCGCCGGGCAGCTATGGACGGAGCGCACCTGGGTGGCGCGCCTCGAGGGCGGCATGCGCCCGAAGGCGCTGTGGAAGCTGGCACGAGTCGTGCTCGGCGGCCGGGAGTCATCGATCTTCGATCTGCCCCGCACGATGCGCGGCTTCCGGTTCTCGCTCGACGCGATGTGGGCGGAAGTCTCGCGGCTGAACCTCCTCGACCTCGCGCCCGCACTGGAGATGCCCGTGTTCTTCTTCCTCGGCCGCAAGGATCACTGGGTTCCGCCGGAGGCCAGCCTGGCCTATTTCGAGGCGCTCACCGCACCTTCGAAGAGGCTCGTCTGGTTCGAGCACTCCGGCCACGAGCCGTTCGTCGACGAGTCGGCCAAGTTCAATGCCGCGATGGCGGAGTTGGTTCGGCCGGTTCTGTCTCCGGACCTTCCGGCACGCGCCGGGTGACGGTCCGTGCCGAGCGAGCCCTGTGCCTCACGTGCCAGTCTCTGCATCGCGTGATTGCGAGAGCGCCTGCGATGCCACCCCCACTGCTTTCGTTTGGAGGCCATCATGCGCTCGACCGCGCCGAGGGCGACACGGCGAACGGTTCGCACGCCGAGCCTCCTGATGGTCCGAGGCAGGCGCTTGGGCCCGTGCCCCTAGATAGCCGCCTGCCTGGAAAGCAGCACTCTTAAGCGAAGGTCCGCAGGCGAGCGAGATACTGCATCGGCGATGTCAAAGGAGAACGAGGGGCTGATCCGCCAGGTAGTCGATGCGACGAATCGACAGGACGCGGACGCGTTTCTCGCCACGCTCAGCCCGGGGGTCGAATGGGAGGACGCTCTGTTCTGGACCGAAGGGCGCCGAACCTACCGCGGGAGGGCCGAGGTCCGAGACTGGCTCAATCAGGTACAGGAACCCTGGGACGATCTCCACATGCACGTCGAGGAGATCGCCGACGCGAGCGACGGACGTCTCTTTGTCGGGCTCGGTCTCAGTGCGCGCGGCAAGGAAAGCGGTGTGGAGACACGCCTACGCTTCTGGACCGTCTCCTGGATCGTTGACGGAAAGATCGCGAGGCGCCGCTCCTTTCGCGAGCGGGCTGAGGCGCTCGAAGCCGCGGGTCTATCCGAGTAGCCCTTCGGAGGTGGCTAATCCAGCGCCGTCAACTGACGGACTCGTTCGCTGAAGGTGCGCCAACGCCGCTCGTTGTCGTGCACCAGCGACGCCGATTGCGCGGCCAGGTCGGCGGCGCGATCGAGCAACTCCGAGGCCGAGTAGAGGTAGGCCGCGGCAGTCCGTTCACCCGCGAGATCACTCCGAAGGGCGGCGGGTGAGAAATCCACGCGGCGGACGATCTCAAGCGCGCGGCGAAGCAGGCGTGCGATCAGCGCCTGCGCGTCCGCGGCCTGCCAGTCGTTCGCGATGATCCGATGGCGCTCGCCCAAGAGATCGGCAAGCTCTGGATACGCAGCGAGCGAGCCGGCGACCGCCCAGCCCTTCTCCATCGCCGCGGATAGCCACTCCCCACCCGCCTCCATGTCCCCCGCGAGCGTCTCCAGGTCACGCCTCAGCTGCTTGATCTCGGTCGGTTCGCCCTCTCCCTCCATGAACAGGACGCCCGCCTCCGCGGTTAGCCCCGGCGGGTTGAGATCGGGCGCCCCCGCGAACGGGCTCGCGCCCGGTCTGTCGGTGGGCGAGACGGAGCTCCAACGATCGGCAAGTGCCTTGAGGACCCGTGAGGCAGCTTGAACCTCGACGGCTTGACGGAGCGGGGCTTGCGCATAGAACTTCTCGTGCTCGCGGTGGAACTCGGAAAGGTTGCCGATCATCTCCAATAGCTCCGGCGGCGGCGCGTCGTTCATCCGCGACCCAGGCTACTTGCCGGGCCCGGCCAATGCAGCCTTCCTGCTGTTCGGCGACAGCGAGGCGCTCGAGCGAGCCCGCCACGCCGTGCGCGACCGCTTGGAGGTTCGAGACCCTGAGCCGGACGGCCCCGTCAGGCGCGGGCGCGCAGGCGCATAACCCAGAGTCGGTCGCCGATCCATCGGTCCTGAAACTGAAGCGCCCCAAGCTCGCCGCGACGAAGAACGCCCCCGATGGACGGCTTGGTGCAGGGTCACTTCGCGACCGGGCTACGCCTGCTCATGGAACTCGCGCACATCATGATGGGGCCCGGATGGTCCTCGGAATCAAGAAGCGCGCCGAACGGAGCGGTGATGCTCGCTGACGAGTTCCTGCCGGTCTACGACATTGCCGACGCTGCAGCAGTCGAGGTCGACGCCGACCGGGCAACGACCTGGGCGGCGCTCCTCGAGGTCGACCTGGTCGAGATCGGCAAGAAGAAGCCGCTGATCGGTGTCCTCGGCGGCCTCCGGGCGCTCCCCCAAATCGTCGCGAGCAGGCTGCACGGCGAGCACGCGCAGAGGTCGCCGCACCCCATGCGCCTTCGCGACATGGCCGAGATCCCGCTCACCGAGGGGGGCTGGACGCTTCTCGGCGAGCGCGAGAACGAAGAGATCGCGCTCGGCCTCATCGGCAAGTTCTGGCGTCCTGTGATCGAGTTGGCGAACGTCTCGGCGGAGGAGTTCAAGGACTTCGACGAGCCTGGTTTCGCCAAGCACGTCTACTCGCTCTCGCTCTCCGAGCGCGGGGCGGACCGGGTGCTCCTTCGCGCGGAGATGCGTGTCGGCACCACCGACGAGTACGCCCGGAGGTGGTTTCGCCGCGTATTGGACGTTCGGCGTCGGCTCGGGCGCGCACGTCCTGATCGCCGGCTTGATCGAGGACGCGCGCGACCGCGCGGAAGGCGAGGGCAGGCCCGAGGGGCGCCGCGGGATGACGCCCGGGTCTGGGACCCCGAATGTTCGATGCAGTGTCGCCGAGATCCGTGCCGCTGGCTGGCTGAAGCTCGCGGTCTTCTTCGCCGTGCTCGCCGCCGCCGTCATCTGGGCTACCCGGCAGTTCGACACCCCAGATCCCGTGCCGGCAAGCGCGCCGACGACCGAGTTCTCGAGCGAGCGCGCCTTCGCGGATCTCGAACGGATCGCCGACGAGCCGCGACCGGTGGGATCGACCGCACACCGACGCACCCCGGCGTTTCTGGCCGAGCGGATCCACGATGCTGGGCTCCGGCCGATCGTCGAGCGAGAGGTCGCGGTCGACTCGGAGCCCGCCGACGCCCAGGCGCGTGCTGCCTCGGCCACGCACGTGCTCGCGCGGCTCAAGGGGACCGGCGACGGCCCGCCGATCGTCCTCGCCGCGCACTACGACAGCTTCTCAGGCGGCACCCCCGGCGCGATGGACTGCGGCTCGTGCGTCGTGACGCTGCTCGAGACGATGCGCGCACTCACCGCTTCGGCGCCCCCTCGGCGCGACGTCTGGTTCGTCCTCACCGACGCAGAGGAGCGCGTGAGCGTCGGGGTTCACTCGCTCGTCGATGATCCGCCGTTGAGCGAGGCGGACACCATCCTCAACTTCGAGGCCGGAGGCGGTGGCGGCGCCCCCATCGTCATCCAGGTGTCTGAGCGAAGCGGGGCGGTGGTCGACACCATTCTCGGCGAGGCGCCGGGTGTCGTTGCCAACTCGATGGTGCCGGTACTTTTCGCCGCCGCGCAGGCGGGTGACGACTTCGAGGTCTTCGCGGATGAGCTCGACGGGTTCGCGGGCGTCGACTTCGCCAACTTCCTCGGGCGCTTCGCCTATCACACCGATCTCGACACCCTCGAGGAGGCCGATCGCGGGACGTTGCAGGCCGACGGGGCCGTCGCGCTCGGGGTCACCAGAGCGCTCGCCACTGAAACCTCGACGCCGCAGACAGACGAGAAGGTCTTCTTCACCGTGGCGCCCGGCGTCACGATCGCCTATCCGGGATGGCTCGGGGTGGCCCTCACCGCGCTCCTCACGACAGCGCTGATCGCATTCGTGGTCGTGGCACGACGCCGCGGCGTTCTGACGATCGGCTCGGTCCTAAGGGGGGCCGGCGCGACGCTGCTCTCGCTGCTCGTCGCCTTCGTCGCTTCGGTTCTCCTCTGGGAGCTGGTGGCCCTGGTGAACCCAGGCTACGATCGGATGCTCGCCTTCGGGCGCCCATCGACTTACAAGTTCCGCTTTACCTCGGGGCCTTTGCGGCAATGACCGTCGCCATCACGGCGCTTTTGGTGAACCGGTTCGTCGCCCGCAACAGCGCCGCGGCGATGACCGCCGGCGCAACCGTCGTCTGCCTCCTCATCGCGGGGCTGGCGGTCGCTGCGCCAGGGTTCACGTACCTATTCGTCTGGCCTGCGCTGTTCGCGCTCGCCGGGGCCGCCTGGATCCTCCTGCGCAACCGCGCAGAGCTCGGCTGGGGAATATCGGCGCCCTCACGGTGGCGGCGCTCCCGGGTGTCGTCCTGATCTCGATCGCTGTGACGATCATTATGCTCGGGCTCTTCGGGATCGGCGCCTCGGGCTTGCCGATACCACGACCCTCGGGGTGCCGATGATCTTCCGTCGCCCTCGTCGTCTGTCTGCTCGCGCTCCAGCTCGCCGCGACCCCCGGGGGGCTGGTCCGGCGCTCGCGGGGCTCGGCACCGTTGGATTTCTTGTCGCGGGGCAGGCGACCTCGGATCAGCGACGAGCGACCCAAGCCAGACGCGGTCGCGTACGAGCTCGATGCCGACAATGGCACGGCACGCTGGATCAGTCCGGCGACGAACCGGACGGTCGGGACGCGCCAGTCCTCGGCGACGAGTACACGCCGGGCGGGCTATGAGGCCTTCCTGCTCCCCGCCTACGAGATCCCGGGGATCGCGGCTGAGGCGCCTGTGGCCGATCTGCCGCTGCCCAAGATGAGGGTGATCTCCGATCTGGCACGCGACGGAAGCCGAGCGGTTCGCCTGCGGATCCGATCCTCGCGGCGCGCACCGAACCTGCTCCTCGACGTGGACGCCGAAGATCCGATCGTCGCCGCTACGGTGGAGGGAGTCGAGGTCGACCGCGCGGGAACCCCGAGCGACCTCGATGAGGGCCGACTTGGAACTCCTCTATTCCGCGCCGCCATCTGGCGGGGTCGAGCTCGAGCTCGAGTGAAAGGAGATGGGCCGGTGGCCGTGGAGTTGACCGATATCAGCGAGGGCCTTCGGGATATCCCGGGCTCAACATTCGACCGCGCCCGCCCGACATGCAACCGCTGCCGACGCAGGCGCTGGATCCAACGATCGTCACGAGCGCGACTGAGATCGACTGACGGCGGATCCGCGGTGTCTACAAGCGGCGCGAAAGACGAAGCTCACGACCCTCGCCTGGCGAAGGAGGGAGAGCGGATCCTGGTCGGGGTCACGCTCGGGATGCGCGAGTCGCACGAGGACTGGCTCTGCCTCGGACGCGACCTGATCGCCCGCGGGCGCGGGGCGCGCACACCTGAGCAGCTCGGTGTCCAGCCCGGTGCCGCGGAGGGCCTCGGCCTGCGGTCCTGGCTGCGCGATCAAGCCGGAGACGGCACGCGGGCGGCGGCCTTCGACACCCGTGCGGACGCGTCGCCCACGCTCACGGGAATGGCGGCGCGCGGGATCGCCAAGCGGCTGCGCCGGCGGGGCTTCGAGACGGTCAGCGAGCCCGAGAGCTTCCTCGTCGAGGAATCCGAGGGTCCATTGGCCGCCGGCGAGCTCGACCGCGCTCGGCGCTGGGGCGAGGTTCTCGCGGCCAAGGCCGGCTCAGGCGTCGGCGGGCAACCCACCACCACCCGCCCGTGAGCACGAATCCGGCGAGTTGGGATAGGGTCGAAGCCCGACCTGGCCGAGCGGGGAACCGCGAGGCGTC
>CAVSMU010000013.1:0-95501 GCA_963729075.1 uncultured Solirubrobacterales bacterium
CCCTCCCCCTCCGCTGATAGAGCCAGGCGGCAGTTCATCCAGGCCGGTCTGGTCGACGAGCTTTCCATCCACGTCGCCCCGGTTCTTCTCGGCGCCGGCACCGCGATGTTTGAAGGGTTGCCAGATGAGCACCTCACCCTCGAGTCGATAGAAACGACTCAGACCGAGAAGGCGACGCACTTGCGGTACCGAGTGGCACGGTAGGAGGCGGACGGACGGACGTCCACTGGGCGACCCGCGACGCCCCCGCGTGATCCGGGGCGGTTGACATCGCGTCGCGGACTGCCGCTTTTGCGCGAGGAGGAGGAGCCGGCGACGCCTTGACCGCTTTCTCTTCGAAGCGGGAGCCGCCGCCGGCTCCTCGCTCCTCGCCTGCACAGCAGGCAGGCGTACGGGGCGAGTCGGACAGCCCGATGGCAAGCCAACCTTGAGCAGCCCGGGACGTGCTGAGAGGGCAGACGGGAAGCGACGCTGCCCAAACCCCCATCCCGTCCGATCCCGCCGAGCTAATGCCGACCGAAAGTCGTGTAGATGATCTCGAGTCGCGAGAGACGACGTGCGGCGATGGGATTAATCGCTCGCGTTCGCGCAGGGATCGATGCGAATCCATGTCGCGATGTAGTCCGTTGCTGCATCGCCTCCCACCCCGTGGCGCTCCGGCGGGGCCCTCCGTTGCCTGGGACTCCCACGCTTTCGCGCGTAATTGCACTTCAACGCGGCGAGAGCCGTCTGCGGCCCGCGGCTATTCGACTTCGCCGCGGCTTGGGCGTAGCTGGGTCTGGCGGGCTCGACCCCTTCGCACCAACCCGCGTACCCGGACTCGCGCGCCCCGCGCCGCGGCGGCCTGGCTGGCGGCGGGTCGGCCGGATCCAACCTCCGGCGGTTGGGGCGGGACGCGACCCCATCGCTGGGGGTATGACGGTCGATCCCACCGTGCATCTGTCCTGGCTCGCTGATCCGGACAGGAGCACTCGGTTGGTGCCGGTTGGTTCGGATGAGCAGCGAGAACTGAGGTGTACCATCCGCCCGAGGGGGCACCGCCAAGGTAATGAGATCGTTGGGAGGGAGACCCCGATGAAGCACTGCCGGAATCCGCTGCACTGCATTCTTCCGCCGAGCATCCTCGAAAGCATCGCTGTGAACGGAGACGAGGAGCAGCGCGCATGGGCTGTCGGCGCGCTGGGCCGCGATCAGTCGATTCGCTTGGCTCGGGTTGAGAACGCCAAGGTTCGCGGCGATGGACCGCGCGAGGGCGCCGATGCCCTGGCCGTCCGCGGGGCGGTCAAGCCCAACCGCGTCATCCGTGACGCCGCTGGCACAGAGAACGTCAACGGCGAGGTCGTTCGGCGCGAGCGACAGAAGGTGACCGGAGACAAGGCGGTCGACGAGGCCTACAAGGGCCTCGGCGACACCTTTGCCTTCTTTAACGACGTCTTCGGCCGCAACTCGATCGACGATGCCGGGATGCCGCTGCGGGGAGTGGTTCACTTCGGCGAGCGTTACGCGAACGCGTTCTGGGACGGGAGGCGGATGGTCTTCGGCGACGGCGACGGCCAAATCTTCCGCCGCATGACGCGTTCGCTCGACGTGATCGGACACGAGCTCGGCCATGGCGTCACCGAGGACGAGGCCGGTCTGGAGTACTTCGGTCAGTCCGGCGCGCTTAACGAGTCGATGTCGGATGTCTTCGGCTCGCTCGTCGAGCAGCACAAGCAAGGTCAGACGGCTGCCGAGGCCAGCTGGCTGATCGGTAACGAGGTCTGGACGCCCGACATCAAGGGCGACGCGCTGCGCTCGATGAAGGCGCCGGGTGAGGCGTACGATGACCCGCTCGTCGGCAAGGACCCCCAGCCCGCGCACATGAAGAAGTACGTCGAGACCAACCAGGACAACGGCGGCGTCCATATCAACTCCGGCATCCCCAATCACGCCTTCTATACCGTCGCAACTACCCTCGGCGGGCGCTCCTGGGAGGGCGCGGGGCCGATCTGGTTTGAGGCGCTTCGCAGCCCGGCGCTGGGGACGCGGTCGAGCTTCCAGCGCTTCGCCGAGATCACGGTCCGCGTCGCCCAACAGCTCCACGGCTCGGCGAGCGCCGAGGCCAAGGCCGTCTTTGGGGGCTGGGAGAAGGTCGGCGTGCCCGCCCCGAAGCCCTAGGGGGTGCGCGGTTAGCCGTGCGTCTAGAGTTGACACGTAGCGGAGGGATCGGCGGAGTGAACGTAACGAGGTCGATCGACACGAGCGCGCTCGAGGCGGCGCAGGCGCACGAGGTCGAGCGTCTCATTTCGCAGCTCGACCTAGCCGATCTCGCCCGGCGCTCCCCTCTACGCGGTGGTGGCGCCGATCGGTTCCAGTACGACCTAAGCGTTCAGGCGGGGGGCCGGCGGTACGACGTGACCCTCGCCGAGGACGTGGCGCCGCCGGAGCTGAAGGAACTCTTGGCGTGGATGCTCCAGCACGATGGGGCCGCTTGATTGCCAGGATGGCGCGCGAGGGGTGCCGCTCAACGTGATCCGGCTGCGACAGCGCAATCTCTATGACACCGGGCTCCCGCCCGCGGACGCCGAGCTGCGCGCACGAGCCGCCGACCTCGCTTACCGCTCGCGGCGCACGCTCGACGGCACGCTCGACGATCTCGGCAGTCCGCTGATGGGCAGCATCGGGACACGCTTCGGGCGCAACGTGCCGCTCGACCAGACACTGTGCGAGCCCGAGCCGCACCTGCTAGACCCCAATCCGCGGACGATCAGCCGGGAGTTGCTCACCCGCGAGCGGTTCCTCCAACCCATTGCCTGCCCACGACAGTCGCAGCTCGGAACCTCGATCAAGGGACACCCATGATTAGCCCTGTTTTTGTTCTCGATTCAACGGAGAAGTGGCGGCCGCAGCCCGCAGAGACTGCTGAGTCGCTTGCGACCATCGATGGTCAGCCGGTCAAGCTCTCAAAGCTTCCCGCGAACGGACGGATGGACTTCCCACCCGACATGACAGACCCGGAGGACACGCCGACCGTTGGTTATCACCGCGCCGTCGAGGCGGCGGATCTTTGGTGGCACCAGTTCTGGCTGTGGTACCTCTACAACCCCTGGGAGGTAGCGGGTGTCGGTAAGCACGAGGGTGACTGGGAGTTCGTCCAACTTGGCTGCCTCGACCAGGAGGGCAACAAGCCGATTCTCGCGACGGCTTCCCAGCACCGTGTGGGAGAAAAGCGCGAGTTCTGGCGCTGCGAGCTTCGGGGCGAGCGCCCGGTGATCTACGTGGCGCGTGCATCACATGCCAACTTCTTCACGCCGGGCCAGCGCGGTGTCGATGAGGCCGATGGCAAGGGCGAGACCCTTTCCGGAATCGACTGGCGCGAGTTTGGCGGTTGGGCAGAGTGGCCCGGCATGTGGGGCAACTCGACTGGACACGGTCGGTCCCCGTCATCCCCGGGCGCACAAACCGAACGCTGGAAAACTCCACACCTGTTCCACTCCTCGGCCCACTAGTCCGGATTGTGATACAGCCTCAGCGTGTGGCGCTGAGGACCCGACTGCTCGGGACTCTCGCTCCGCACGAATGAGAGGAGCGAGGCACGCCGCTCCCGCTTTCTCTTATGAAGCGGGAGCCGCCGCTTCCTCCTCGCTGTCGCCTGCGAGCAGGCAGGCGTCCGGGTGAGGCGGACAGCCCTCTGGCAAAGCCAATGTTGAGCAGCCCGGGACGCGCCGAAAGGGCAGACGGGAAGCGATGCTGCCCAAACCCCGACCCTTCCGGTCCGCCGAGCGAATGACGACCGAGAGTCGTGTACATCGATCCCGAGTCGAGAAGGACGACGTGCGGTGATGGGATTTAATCGCTCGCGTTTCGCGAAGGCAGGGATCCAAATCCATGTCGAAATGCAGTCCGTTCGTCGCATCGCCTCCCACCCCGTGGCGCCTCGGTGGGAGCCTGCTAGCCCTGGGACTCCGTCGGTCGCTGTCCCCTACGGATCGCCGCGTTGCGAACACGCGCAGACCTGGCTAGCATCACCACCGAACCCTAGGAAGGACGCTGGCGAAGTGGAAGCTCCATGAGCCACTCACTTCTTCACAAGCTCAACCTCCGGCGAGGGCACTACCTGTGGGCGTGCTTCCGCCTCAAGTTTGTCGAGGTCGCCGCATTCGCTCACGGCGATATCACGTTCCTGTTCGGCACTGAGGACGATCCCAACCGGCCGGTCGTCTATCTCGACACCCTGAACCTCGTGATCGATGAGGCCGACGAACTCGGCGGACGCGGTGGGACACCGTCGGCGTGCCTGCTTCCAGGGTCTCGGCCACCCGTCGAGTTCGACCCCGAATCACGTCGCTTCGGCGCGTCGTTCGAGGCGATGGTGGACTTCCCCGCGGTGCGGCGCGACGGCAAAGAGCGCGAGGCCGATCCGAAGACCGATACACCCGGGCCAGCGGGCCTCAAGGCCAAGTTCGAGCTTCGCGGCCAATTCGTGAGCGAGCTTCGCCCGGTCGAGTACGGCTCCGAGATGCTCGAAGCCGAGCTGTCCATCACGCTGCCCCCCGAGGTGGAGAAAGTGATCGGCCGTCCCCTGCTAGTGCTCCCGATCAAGATCCCACTCATCTGGCTTCGCCTCAGTTCGAAGCGCCAACTCACGCTCCAGCCCGTGTTCATCGCGGCCGACGGCACGACACCACCCACCGGCGAGGACTTCTACCCCGGCCTGCAGACGGCGAACCAGCTCTGGGGCCGATGCTGCATCGAGTTCGTCGCCAAGTGCCCGATCTACGTCGACGAACAGGACTGGCGGGTGGCGACGATGAACGAAGCGATTGACTTCAAGAACGGCACGAACGTAAGCGACGCCGTCGAGGTCTTCATCGTCGAGGAGCTGGATCCAGTCGACCTCTGGGGTGGCGGCGCTACGTGGGCGTCAGGCACGGCGACGGCGAAGGTAGTCTCGACCGACAATCAGCTGCCGCTTAACCAGCACCACATGGCCCACGAGCTGGGACACGTGCTGGGGCTGGGCCATCCGGGCGACAGCACTGACACGCTGGTCGACGGCTGCAACGGGTCAGTGATGGAGCCCAGCGGGTTCTTTGCAGACAACCCCGGGCTGCAGTGCGAAGCGAACTGCGACAATGCGTCAAACCCACTTCTGCGCCTGATGCCGGGGGTGTACTGCGTCAGCGTGGACCGCCCCGACGATCAGCTGTTCTAAGCAGGAGCGTGGGGGTCTTTTCAGCGGCCGAACCGCCGCTTGAGTAGGCGCAACTAGCCCGTTGGCATGGAGTATGTCGAGGCCGTCGACCGAGATCACCCAGGCCGGCCGGGTACTGCGGATGGTCCGCTTTCGGGGAACCACCGCCCGCCTTCGAGGCCGTCTCAGGATCGATCACGACGCAAGATCATCCGCCTTGACAACCATCGGCACAACGCCCGAGCCCTCGAAGCCGTGGGGCTCCGGGAGTAGCTCGCGAGTACTGCTGCAGGCAACCCTCATCAGCGTCGGGCGGCTGGCGAGGCCACAACGCCCTACGCCCTCAGACGAACCGGGAGACGCCGAAAAGGAAGGCGGCTGTGATCGCTTGGGTGAAGGCGACGGGGTTCTTGGCGAAGGAAACCTGGCTCATCTCCCCCCGCTCGCCCTCCTTCTTCAGCTCGCTCTTTTCGTAGTCGCTTGGAGCCGTGGTTCCGAAGAGATACTCGGTCCCGCTGGAACTGCTGAGCACCCAGAGCGTGCCCGACGAGGCAACTGCCTCGCGGGACGGGGCCCCGCAGACGAGGGTTACGAAGTACTGAAGCGGAGCGACGAGCAGGATCCACGCGAGCATCGCGGCGGCGAACACCAGCACGAAAAGCTCAGTGATCGCAAAGTCCAGTGTCCGCAGGCGAGAACGAAGTGTCAGCCACGTAAGTGGATCGTCTGCAAGTTCGCGGTCGGACCGTGGCCCCTGGAACAGGTTGCCAAGCGTTGCCGACAGCTCACTGAAGAGGGACAGGATCGCAGCAACATAGACGGAGGGCTGGGCCGCGATCAGGCCCAGGTACCGGTCGAGGTTGATCGCGACAGTCACGACTCCGAAGAGCAAGGCGACCTGGAAGCCGTCCTGCAAGTACAGGCCGACGTAGTCGACGCCCATCGCTCCCAGCCACAGCAAGTTGATCGTCACAATCGCCCCGATGACCGCAAGGCCCATCAGCGCATCGGGCAGCTCATAACGGAGCATCGCGCGCCGGCGCGCCTTGCGCGCCTCGGTCACAGCCGCCTGCTGCTCCGCCCGAGCCTGCTCTGCCTCCTTCTGGGCGCTGTACATGCCCTCCACATCACCGGCCTTCGCCGCCTCGACGAGTCGTCCCAGCCGGGAAGCTGTCGCACCAAAGTCCCTATCACTCGCCGCCTCCTCCTCGAGCTCGCGCACCCGCTCCCAGGCGCGTTGTCGCCGGTTCCCGAACTCGCGCAGGCGCCAGCCGATCGCACGGCCCTTCGACGCGGCGCCCGGCTCGTCTTGCGGAGGCGAGGTCATCGCCATCCGCGCGTTGACGCGCGCAAGGCGCTGAGGGTCGCCGACCGCCTCACGGCGGGGGCACCGGCACCGCCGGCAGCGAGCCCAACCTGGAGTTAAACGATGCCCACGGGTCCGGGATCAGCGGCTGCCACGGATGCCGCTCGAACGCCTGCCACCACGGGGCCGTCTTCTGCGGTACCGAGGTAGGCCCGAACCTCGCAACACGATCCTTGGTCTTCGTGCGGATGTCGAGCTTGAGGTCACGCACATTCTGCAGCGCCATCGGATCGGGCACGGGGACCAGCGGGGAGCCCTTGGGTCGGGGACCGAGCCGCTCGCCGTTGGCGTGGTACTCCTCGTTCCAGGCCTCGAGGCGCAAGAGGATGATGTCGTCGGTGCTCAGGCGCGATTGCGTTCGGTCCGCGGCGGGCCCGACGAGGTCGTCGTACGCGCGCATGTAGCCGTAGTCCATATTGATCGAGATGAGCCCCGGATCGACGGTCAACGTGTCGTACGGCACGAACGTCGGCGCGGCCACCGTCACCGGAACACCGAAGCCGCGGAACGGCTCGACGTCTCCGAGTCGCACCTCGTCCATGAGGATCTCCAGCGCCCGGGGCGCGATGTCGAGCAGCTTCGCCTGCCCGAACCCGGTCTGGGACGACGGGAGCCGGCGCGGGGTGACGGAGATCACGTCGACGCGGTCGGCGCCGGCCTGCACGGCCTCGCGAACCGGCGTGTTGTCGCGCGCACCGCCGTCGACGAAGTGCTCGGTCCCGCGGGACGTGCCGCTGATCGGGACCGGCGAGAAGGCGCCCGGGATGGAGCACGACGCGAGCAGCACCCGGTCGAGCGGCAGCCGGTGACCCGTGGAGACCAGCGACCCCGACTCGGTCACCACCTCGGTCCTTCCGGTGTCGAGGCTCACCATGGTCATGCGCAGGTCGATGCCGCTGGCCGCGATCTTCGCCGCGTCGAGATTGGCCGTGATCAGGTTGTCCAGCGGGGTGTTGATGAAGAGCGCGTTCGCCTTCAGCGCCTCCGTCACCGCGACGATCAGCCGGCCCAGGTCGATGATCGTGGTGATGGCCGGGTAGAGGCTCGTGGCGATCGTGTACATGTAGCCGGGCACGAACAGTTCCGCCAGCGCGCCCCAGAGCTTGCCCGACACGAAGTTGAACACGTAGACGGCGATCTGGCCGCCGATGTTCGACGAGCCGCCCGATAGGAACGACCGCACCAGCGGGTCGAGTGTGGTGAACCAGCCGGGCTCGAGATAGAAGTCGCTCTTGGTGTTCATCCCGTTCCACAGCGACTCGAGCGGGCTCAGCCCGGCCGGGCCCTCGGCGAGCTTGGCCGCGTTGAGCGCGCCGACCGAGGTGCCGCAGATGATGTCCGGCCGCAGCCCTGCGACGTCGTAGAGGCACCGCGCCGCGCCCACCTCGAACGCGCCCAGCATTCCGCCGCCGGAGAGCACGAGCGCGCGCTTGCCTCGGCACACGATCTCGAGCGTCTTGGTCACGGTGCCGCAGGCGTTGTCGGCGGTGAGCAAATAGGTCCCCCTGTCGCCGTCCTGCAGTGGCAGCGGCCCGGCCCGGGCACTCCCGCGGTCGGGTGCGAGCGGGCCCGGGACCGCCGGCAGCGACCCGGCGGGCTGCGGCGTTATGGCGACGGTGTCCGCGCCGATGACGGACCAGGACAGATCGACCGTGCCCCCGGGCGCGACGTCGCCGACGGTCGCGCCGTCCGCGACGAAGAAGTCGATCGTCGGCGGCCCGGCCACGAACGACGTCGCCGGATCGCCGCACGACGGGCACGCACCAACGGCGCTCTCGCCGATGTGGCGGATGTTGCGCGCAGCAACGAAACCCGCGAGCCCGAGGCACGACTCGATCTCGCCCGCCAGCTCGCTCGTGGCCTCCGCGAGCAGGCCGATGTCCCCGGGATGCTCGATCAGGCCGACGCACCCGTGCCCGGCGCCGGGCGGGACCGTGACCTGGATCTCGGTGTCCGACCAGGACACGACCTGAGCCGAGACACAGCCGCCGCCCGTCGCGGTGATCATGACCTCGACGGTGCCCGGCTGCGTCGCGCCGAAGCCCGAGCCGCGGATCGAGATGGTGTCGCCCGGACAGGCGCGGCCTGGGTTGACCTCGGAGATCGTTGCCGTGGGCCACTCGCGCGGTCGCTGGGAGATGACGGCGCCGAACTTCCCGAGCGCCTCGCCGATGCCCAGGACGCAGTGGCCCGGCGGCAGGTCCTCGATGCCGCTGAACCCGCCAGCCGGCGGTTCCGGTGGGTCGGGGAAGAACGGATACCCACCGAGAAGGTCGCCCACCGACATGTGCAGCGCGTCGAAGCCGAACGCGGTGCCGAGTATCGTCCGGACCTCGGTTTCGGCGCGGTCGCCGAATCCGAACAGCCCGGCGCCGATCGAGATCAGCTGCGCAGCGCGCGCGCGGTAGGAGAACGCGTCGGGCCCGAGGGGAGGTTCGTCGCCCATCCAGCCAAGCGGGATGCTCGGCTCGCGTTTCGCCAGCCGCGAGACCAAGACCTTCGCCACCACGGCCCGCGACTCCGCCAGCTCGGCGTTGGCGGGCGCGAGATCCGGCGCCCATTGCTCGGCGCTCGCCGCCTGCCGCAGGCGCAGCGCGTGCCGGCGGATCTCGAGCGATGCGTCGCTGAGGAGGAAGTCGCGCCAGCCGAGGAATGCCCGGTCGTCCTCCCCCGGCAGCCAAGGCCTGTCGTCGGGCATGTCAGACCCCGACCGCGGTGAGGCTCCCGCACACTCCCGCCGCGAACCCCAGCACCCGAAACACGGGGACGAACGGGAACACCGGGAGGACGAACGAGACGGAGTCCCCGGCGGTGCCGCCCCTCGTGCTCGACGAGACGACGGGGCCGGTCGGACTGTAGAGATGCAGGAAGAGGTCCTGATCACCGGACGCAGGCCGCAACGAGGCGGTGGTGAACAGCACCCACGAGCCCATGAAGAAGAGGCTCGCCCGAGTCGGGACGAAGAAGCCGCCGATGGAGAAGAAGAACGGCGTGCCGTCTCCCGACACCGGACGGACGGACGCGAACACGCTGGACTTCCGATCCGGATCCGGAGGTTTCGGCTTCAGCAGCTCGTCGATGTCCTCGAGGCCGGCGAGCTCCCACATCGACCGGCGGTGCTCCTTGTGTGTCGACTCGAACTCCTCCTTGACCCATGATTCATCCCGTGTCGAGTCGATCGTCAGGTCGATGGTCGCGTCGGCGAGCATCTTCTCCGCCACCTCGGCGGGCCCGGCGAACCTGAGCTCGAACTCCTCCGCCCCCCCTGCGTCCGGCACCCGGGTGACATAGCGCGAGAAGCCGTCGTCGTCGGTCCTCTCGAAATCGGCCAGCTTCATCCCGACCTCCCTTGTATCGATTGACGCGAACCTACCTCCAGGGCAAAGAACAACATGATGTAGCCGATCGCGTTGTATCGGACATGCGAACTGAGCTTGCCTGAGCTACGCAATGACGTCCCCTCTCCGTTGTCGGTAGCCGTTGTCGGATGCAAGCGTGCACCGGGGCGCTGAAATCTCGCTGAAATCCAGGCACGGGCCACGGCCCCTCTTGGGTCTACTCAGCTAGTGGGGCCAGAAATAGCGGGGTGACCCGCGTCGCCGTCTCCCGCTCAAGCGCCCTGAGCGCTTCTTGCACTCGCTTCGTCAGTTTCGCCTGACGCTCGAGCGAAACTGCGTCGCGGTCCTCGCTGTGTAGCTCAAAGCCGCGATCCGTTCGACGGGCGTCAATTGCGCGGCCCTTACCGGCCTGAAACTCGATCTTCAGCTGTCCCCCCCGCCGCCGCTCCGCGCCGGCGAGGCTCGGCAGCGAGGGCCGAGGGCACCGGTAGCGGCAAACGTGGAGGGGCCTAGCCGGCGTCTCGGAGCTCGCGAGCGAAGAACTCGAGCGCGGTGCGGGTCTTGGTCTCCTGTTCGCCGGAGAGATTCACGTCACGGCCGGCGAGGTAGGCGCGCGACTCGGCCGCGACCTCGAACGTCTCCTCCGGCCTGCACTTCGTCGACAGCTCGAGGATCTGGGCGCCGTCGGGGTAGAGCCACAGCTCGGCGACCGCGTCGCGGCCGTAGCCCTCGGGGGAGAACTCCAGCTTCAGCACGTGGAGTGGGCCGAGGATCGCGAGATCGTCGGGCCCGATCCCCTCCGGGGCGTGGTCGTCAAAGAACGCCCGTTGCGACTTCGAGAACAGTGACGACGGCGGTCGCTCGCGTCGCGCGACCTCCCTGATCGCGTCGCCGCCGAGCTCGGCCTCGAACGAGCCCGAGCACACGTAGCCTCCCGGCATCGCGTCGACCTCGACCGCGAAGCTCCTCGAGTCACGGACCTCGACCGGCAGCGTCTCGGGAACGACGGGGCGCAGCTTAACGACAAAGTCGTCGGGGTCGTCCTTCGTCCTGCGGGCGCGAACGAATACCCCTGCGTCGTCGAGATCGAGCTCCGGCGTGTCGAAGAAGTAGACCTGCCGGATGATCGCGTCGAGCGGATCCATTCCGAGGGCGAGGACCGTGGTTCGCCGATCCTCGTTCGGGATCGTCAGCTTGAGCTCGACGCTGTCGGCCTCGCGCAGCAGGGCGACGAGCTCCTGGAGCTGCTCATCAGAGAGCCGGGGTGTCTGGGCCGGGCTCGGCATCCGCTCTGACGTTAGCCGAGCTCGACCCCGGGGTGCCGCCTATTCCTTCGCCGCGCCCTCGTATTCGAGTATGCCGCGCTGCGCGAGGGTGTACAGGAGGGCGATCGGCCCCGGCTTAAACTTGACCTGACCAGCTTCGTCGGGTGCTTCCGCGGGTGGCGGCGCGCGCAGCTCGCGCGAAGCTTTGCGGGAGGCCGCTGAAATCTCGCCGAAGTGCCTCGACGGATCGGCTGAACGCGCGCTCTCAGGCGCTTGAAGGGAGGCGATCTCGGGTGGTAGTTTCGGTGTAGGAGGAGCGATGGAGTTTCAGGTCCTCGGTCCGCTCGAAGTCCGCGGCAACGGGGGACGGCTGGCGCTCGGCCCGGCGAAGCAGCGGGCCGTGCTCGCGATCCTTCTGGTCCACGCGAACGAGGTCGTTTCCGCCGATCGCTTGATCGAGGAGCTTTGGCCGGAGCCGCCAAACACGGCCGCCAACGCCCTCCAGGTGTACGTGTTCAAGCTTCGCAAGGCGCTCGAGCCCAAGCGAGCAAGCGGGGCGCCCGGAGAGCGTATCGTCACCCGAGCTCCCGGATACGTACTTCGCGTCGAGCCCGACGAGCTCGACGCTGACCGGTTCGAGCGCCTGCTCCGTGAAGGGAGGACAGCCCGCGAGGCCAACGATCCCGAGGCTGCAGCCCGCACGCTCCGCGCAGCGCTCGAGCTCTGGCAGGGCCGGGCGCTGGCCGACTTCGCCTATGACCCCTTCGCCCAGGCCGAGATCGCGCGCCTAGAAGAGCTGCGCCTAGATGCCGTCGAGGAGCGGGTCGAGGCCGACCTCGCCCTCGGGCGGAGCGCCGACCTGGTCGCCGAGCTCGAGGCGCTGATCAAGGACAACCCATTGCGCGAGGGCCTGCGAGGACAGCTGATGCTCGCCTTCTATCGATCGGGCCGCCAGGCCGACGCGTTGGAGGTCTACCGGCAGACACGTGAGATCCTCGACGAGGAGCTCGGCCTCGCTCCGAGCCCGCCGCTTCAGCGTCTGCAGGAGGCGATCCTGCGCCAGGAGCCGGCGCTCGAAGTCTCGATCGAGCCACCGGCCGAGGTCGCCCCGCCAGCGCTCGAGAGCCGCAAAACGGTCACCGTCCTCGTCGCCTCCCGGTCCGTGGCGGAGGGAACGGACCCCGAGGCGATTCGCGTTGCCGAGGGGCGCTATCTGAACGAGGCCACCAGCGCCATCGAGCGCCATGGCGGCAGCGTCCAGAACGTGCTCGGCGACCGGGTGCTGGCCGTGTTCGGCGTCCCACTCGTCCACGAAGACGACGCCCTGCGCGCGGTTCGCGCAGCCGTTGAGCTGCCCGGCGGGCAGGTCGGCATCGCCACCGGAGAGGTGGTCGCGGGCGAGTCAGACTCGTCGGGCTCGACGCTTGCCGGTGCGCCCGTCGGGCGCGCGGCTGAGCTGGCGGACGCCGCGCCGGCGGGCGAGGTCCTGCTCGCCGAGCAGACGTACAGGCTGCTCGGGGAGGCCGCTTGCGCGCAGCCCGCAGGGAACCGGGGCTATCCGGCGTGGCGCCTGCTTGAACTGGTCCCGCGCCCGCCACCTCTCTCGCGACCGCCGGAGGTCCCGATCGTGGGCCGGAGCGACGAGCTGGCTGTGCTCAGGGCGGCGCTCGACCGGCTCGCCCGGGAGCGCACGGTGAACCTGCTCACGATCCTTGGCCCCGCGGGGATCGGCAAGACGAGGTTGGCAGAGGAGTTCGCCTCCCGCGTGGCGAGCGAGGCGAGCGTGCTTGCGGGCCGCTGCGTCCCGTACGGCGAGGGCATCACGTTCTGGCCGATGCGGGAGATCGTCGCCGGTCTCTCCGCCGCCGACTCCCTCTCCCACCTCCTTGCGGGCGAGGACGACGCGGAGCTGGTCGTCGAGCGGGTCACCGAGGCGACCGGCGGGGTCGACGCAACAACCAGCGTCGAGGAGATCTTCTGGGCCTTCCGCCGGCTGCTGGAGACGGTCGCGCGCGAGCGGCCCGGGGTGATCGTGCTCGAGGACGTCCACTGGGCGGAGCCCACCTTGCTCGACCTGATCGAGTACCTGGCCGAGGGCGTGCGTGGCGCGCCGATCCTGATCCTCTGCCTGGCCCGCCCCGAGTTGCTGGAGTCCCGTCCGGGATGGGGCGGCACACGCAACGCGAGCTCGCTGTTACTCGAGCGGCTGACCGAGGGGGAGTCCGAGCAGCTGGTCGACAGCCTCGCGTCCGCCCTTCCTGGGGCCACGCGCGCTCGGGTGCAAGAGACGGCAGAGGGCAATCCGCTCTTCCTGGAGCAGATGCTGGCCATGCTCGCGGAGGGCACGACGCCGGAGGGAAGGATCCCGATCCCGCCCACGATCGAGGCTGTGCTCGCGGCCCGGCTAGATCGGCTCGGGCCCGGCGAGCGGGCCGTGATCGAGCGCGCCGCCGTGGTCGGCAAGGAGTTCCACGATGACGCCGTCGCGGAGCTGATTCCCGAGGAAGCACGCCCGTTCGCCTCCCGGCATCTTGAGGCGCTGGTCGCCAAGGAATTGCTGAACCCCGTTCACTCGCTGCGGCCCGAACGGGAGGCGCTGCGGTTCCGACACGTGCTGATCCAGCAGGCTGCGTACCGCGCGATCCCCAAGCGGTTGCGCGCCGAGCTGCACGAGGCGGTCGCGGGGTGGCTCCAGCGGAGCGTGGGCCAGGGAACCGCCGAGTTCGCGGAGATGGCCGGTTACCACCTGGAGCAAAGCTACCGCTACCGGACGGAGCTGGGCCCGGTCGGCGAGGAGGAGCGCGAGCTTGCGTCCCGTGCCGCCGAGCTTCTCGCCTCGGCCGGCCGGCGGGCGTTCGGGCGCGGCGACATGCCCGCGGCGGTCAACTTCTTGCAACGCTCCTCTTCGCTGCTCCGCAAGGAGGATCACGCCCGGCTGGAGCTGCTTAATGACCTGGGGTACGCGCTGTTCGAGATCGGCGAGCTCGAGCAGGCCAACGGGGTGCTCGCCGAGGCGATCGAGGCCGCGCAAGCCGGCCGCCACCGCGAGGTCGAGTTGAAGGCGATGGTGAAGCTCGCCCACCAGAGGATGTACACGAACCAAGAGGCCCTGGACACCGAGGGCCTGATCCGGGACGCGACTGCCGCGATCGAGGCGCTGGACAACCTGGGCGACGACCTCGGCGTCGCCAGGGCGTGTTGCCTGCTCGCCGATGCGCACTGGCCGCGAGGCGAGATGATGGCCGCGGCAGAGGCGGCGCAGCGCGCGGCCCAGCGGGCGCGCAGCGCTCGAAGCCGCCGGGAGGAGGCCTGGGGGCTCGGTGCGTACGTCTTCGCCTTGCTCCACGGCCCGACGCCCGCCGCCGAGGCGGCCGCGATCACCGAGCGGCTGGTACGCGAGGCGGAGGGAGCCATGGTTCTGGAAGCGAACCTGTCCGGCTTCCTGGCGGCGCACGAGGCGATGAGCGGGCGGTTCGACGCCGCGCGCGCCCACATCGCGCAGAGCAACGAGCGCCTCCGCGACCTTGGCCTCAAGTGGCAGGTCGGCGTTCAGGAGCACCTGGGCGGGTACATCGAAATGTTCGCCGGCGATCCTGCCGCCGCGGAGCGCCACATGCGTATCGCCAGGGACTCGTTCGTGGCGATCGGCGACAGCTGGTCCCTGTCCACCGTTTCGGTGGATCTGCCCCGGCCCGTGTACGAGCAGGGCCGCTACGACGAGGCCCGATCTCTAGTCGCCGAGATCGATGAGGTGCCCGCTCCCGCCGACCGCGAGTGGCAGATCAAGCGCACATGCTTGCGCGCGAGGCTACTGGCGCGGGAGGGGCGGTTCGGAGAAGCCGAGCGCCTCGCCCGCGAGGCCGTCGCGATCGCCACCGGAACCGACCAGCTGTGGTTTCACGCCGATGCGCTGATCGATCTCGCGGAGATCCTGCGCGGTGCCGGCCGCATCCGGGAGGCGACCGGCGCTGCGCGGGACGCGCTGCGCCTCTACGAGCGCAAGGGAATCGTTCCCTTCGCAGTGCGCGCCAGGGCGCTCGTCGCCGAGTTGCGCAGCGCCGCGGTATGACCGGACGCAATCAGTCAATGCACAGGTACATGCAATTCTTGGCCCTACGCCGCAAGCGCCCACGCCCAGGCGCAGCCGATAGCTAAGGGCGTGGGGAGCGGCCCCAGAGTCCTCGGGGACTCATCACGGCTCACGCGTGTGGCGCGAGTAGGCTTGCGTCGGGACGGATGCGGCCGAGGCGCGCGTGGCCTCGAACGGTCTCAAGGCGGTTGATCGCGTCGAGATCACGCTCGGACTCCCGCGCTGAGGTCGTCGGCGCGAGGGGGAGGGAGCTAATCGGCAAGAGCCCCGCGGCCGAGCGCGTAGCGGCGGAGGTCCTTCGGAAAGGACCGACGGTCGGGGCGATTTCAGCGACATTTCAGCGCCCCCGTGGACGCTCCCGCCAAGCGATGAGGTGCTTGCAAGCGAGCACTGTGAAGGGAGGGCCCGCCATGGGGTCGAAACTCAGTTCCCATGTCCGCCACAACGTGATCGGCTACCTCGCACTGTTCTTCGCCCTGACCGGCGTCGCCTACGCCGCTGGCCCGCTGAAGGCCGGTGATCCAGCCGGGGGCGATCTGACGGGGACATACCCGGACCCGACGATCGCAGCCAACAAAGTTGACTCCGGGAAGGTGCTCGACAACTCATTGACGGGCAACGACATCGGCCCGAACGCGGTCTCGTCCTCCGAGCTCAACGACGGCGCGGTGGTCGGCGGGGCTGCGGGCGATGTCCAGGACAATTCGATCACGGGCGACGACGTCGACGAGTCCACCCTGAGCAGCACTGCCCGCGCCTACGCGCGGGTCTTTAACCATGCCGCCGTTCCCTGTACCGGCGGGGCCTCAGGGGACGAATGCGATTTCGACCTCTCGAGGGGCATAACGAGGGTCCGCCGCTTTGGCACCGGCTTGTATTGCGTGAGCGCGCCGGGCATAGAGCGGTCGGTAGCCGCCGCGGTGACGGCTGACCGGACTTCGACGGCCGAACCGCCGGGCAACGCGAGCGCGATGGCTGCAGGTTTCTGCGGCGGCGACGGGTTCTTTGTCGTGACGGAGCGCCAGCCCAGCACCGCAGTTCGAGATGCCGCCGACACCGGAAGCATCGACGTCGCCGGCAACGCCACCTTCGCGGACGACGTCAGCTTCGCGATCGTGATCCCCTAGCTAACGGGAGGCGCGTACCCCCAGCGGTCTTACGCTTTGCGCGTCGACGGTCGCCGACCGTCCCCCTCGTCGCGAGATACTGAGCGGGCGATGTCGCAGGAGAACGTCGAGCTCGCCACCGCCTTTTTTGACGCCTACAACGCCCGCGACAGCGAGGCGGTGGATGGCCTGCTCGACCCCGATGCAGAGATCACCACGCTTACGGGGAGAGCCGGGCTGCCAACGCGGTGGAGTCCGGGAACAACGAGGCAGTATTTCGAGCAGCTCGATGAGGCGTTTGCGGACCTTCGCGTCGAGATCGAGGCCTACCGCGAACTGGGTGAGCGCGTGGTAGCGCTCGGGGTCATACGAGGTGCCGGGAAGGCGAGCCACGTCGAGGTTGCCGACGATCTCGCGGTGGTGTTCGTCGTCAGGAACTCACGGTTCGTACACGTTGAGACCTACAACAGCTGGAGAGCGGCCCTCGAAGCCGCCGGGCTGTCGGAGTCCGCGATGTCGGACGAGAACGAGGAGGTCGTGAGGCAGGTGGTTGGAGCCTTCAACCGGCGGGATCTGGCGGCCATGACCCAATGGTTCGCTCCCGAGGTGGAATGGGAGCCCGGCGGACCTGCCGCCGTTGAACGACCTCTATACCGAGGCCGCGACGAGGTCGCTAGCGCGTTTGCTGCGACTTGGGAGACCTGGGAGGTGTTCCACGTGGAGGAGAGCGAGGTTCGCGCCCTGGGTGACTCGGTTGTGTGGCTGGGAAGCGCCCGATTAAGAGGGGACGCCAGCCACGTTGACTTCGACCAACCATTCGCCGTCCACTTCCTGGTGCGAGGCGGCAAGGTCCTCCGATTCCGGGGCTTCGTCACTTGGCAAGCAGCCCTCGAAGCCGCCGGGCTGTCGGAGTAGGCGATGCCGGAGGAGAACGTGGAGATCGTGCGCCGGTGCTACGCGGCCCTGGACCGCCGTGATTGGGAGGGCCTGTGGCGCGAGGCGCACCCGGACTTCGAACTCCGAACCCAGCTTCAGGGGTCCCGACTCGGTCCGGACGAGGCGCAAACGTTCATCGAGGATCAGTTCGCGGCGTTTGAGTCCTGGGTAGTAGAGCCGGAGAGATTCTTCGAGAGCGACGATCAGGTGGTGGTCTTCCGGCGATGCCCGGGGAACCGTGGAGATCGTCAGAAGAGTTTCGCCCCCGATGGCACGAGGCGATCCGGAGGGATTGCGAGCCGGTGCGGCCGTCGCCGACGGCCCTCGTCGGGGTGCTCGCGTTGCTCGCCGCGCTGAGGGTCTCGAACTGGCCCGCACACTGGCACTCACGGCGCGTCTGACGGCCAGAAATGGCTTAGTCATGGCTGTTTCAGGACGCATCGTTTGGCCGAGCGCTCGGGCGGCTTCGGCCTAGCCCGGAGCTTGCGGGTCATTGCTCCCCGAGGACTTCTAGCCGCGGATCGAGTCGAGCGCCTGCCTGGCGATCTCGGTAGCCGCGGCGCGCGAGGTCCGGGGATCGGCGCCCGGCACGTTGAAGTTGACCTTGACCAGGGTGCGCTCGTCGATCGCCGTCAGCTGCGAGCGATACGGCGTCCAGTAGGCGCCGACGCCGCCGTGGGTGCGGTCGTTGCCGACCCCGCGGACGCCGACCGGTTTCGTGCTGTCGGGGATGTGCTCGAAGGTCGCGCGCTGCAGCCCCTCGGCGATCAGGTTGTAGTAGCGCAGCGCGGTCTTCGGCGCGGTGTCGAGGGTGACGCTGACGTAGAGATCGGGCCCGCGGCGCTCGCGGTACTCGCAGATCGAGAGGTCGAGCGAGTCGTTGGCCGAGCGCTCCAGCGGCCGCGCCGGTCCGCCCGCCGCGGCGACCTCGCCTTCGATCCGCCGTTTCGACACCGCGCGGCAGGCGGGCGACGCGTTCGGGTCCTCGCCCCCGTCGGCCTCCGCCCTCGTCGTGGTCGACGTGCTCGTCGCGGGCGCGGGCGACTCGTCATCGCCGCAGCCGATCATCACCGCGGCGGCGGTCACGATCGCCAGCGTTGCGCACCAGATCCTCACGAATAGCGTTCAGCTACCCCGTACGGGGCGATACCAGACGCCCACTGGCGCGGCGTCGAGTCGGCCGCAGGCTCGGGCGGGCCCGCGTCGCTTCGAGTGCTGACGCGGGTGGACTTACGCGAAGCGCCGCTCACAACGCAGACAATGAGGAACGCCCTTCGGCGTCTCGTCGCAGTCCACGCGCGGGTAGGCTCGGCGCATGGCTAACCCTGGTGAGCTCGATGCGAGCTTCGCCGGCGACGGGAAAAAGGCGATCGACTTCGGCGGCACCGACGCGGCGCGCGTCGTGCAGGTCCAACCCAACGGGAGGATCATTGTCGCCGGCGGCGGCGCGGCCGCGGTCTCCTTCTGCGTCGCTGGCCTGCGCACCAACGGCGCGCCCGATACCACGTTCGGATCGGGCGGAAAGCGCGTGATCGACTTCGGCGGTGACGTCGAGTCCGTCGAGGGTGCGGCGCTGCAGCCCGACGGCAAGATCGTGCTCGCGGGAGGCTCGGACGTGCGGGTCGCGGTCGCGCGCCTGAACCCGAATGGCTCGCTCGACACCGGGTTCTCCGGCGACGGCAAGAAGACCTTCAGCTGGGGCGCGTTCAGCCGGGCCTCGGCCGTGCTCGTGCGGCCCGACGGCAAGATCGTGCTCGCGGGCTTTTCGGGGCCCGAGGGCGGGAACATCGAGGCCGCGCGCCTGAACGCGAACGGCAAGCTGGACGCGACGTTCGGCACCGGCGGCAAGGCCTCGGTTGACTTCGGCGGCGACGACTTCGGCCTCGCGATGACGCGCCAAGCCGACGGGCGCATCCTCATCGCCGGCCGGTCGTCGGCCGCCGGCGCCGTGGTCGCGCGGCTACGGGCTAACGGCACGCTCGACGCGGACTTCGACGGTGACGGCCGCGTGACCCTGCCGGGCGGTGGCAGCGCGAGCGCCGTGCTCGTGCAGCCGGACGGCAGGATCGTCGTCGCGGGCAACTCGAACGGAAACGAGGTGATGACCGTCACGCGCCTGCAGCCGAACGGGTCGCTCGACGCGACGTTTGACGGGGACGGCACGGCGACAATCGACTTCGGGTCGCTCTCCGACCTCGCCAGCGACGCGGTGCTGCAGGCGGACGGCAAGATCGTCGTCGCCGGCTACACGCAGGCCGACGAGGACGTCGCGGTCGCGCGCCTCAACCCCGACGGATCTCCGGACGCCACGTTCGGCGCCGCCGGGAAGGCGACCGTCGACTTCGGCGTCGCCACGTTCGGCAACGCGGTCGCGCTCCAGCCGAACGGGCGGATCGTCGTCGCCGGTCAGCGGACGGGCGGCGACGACTTCGCGGTAGCGCGCCTGCTCGGCTGAGTCGGACGCCGGCGCGCGGGTGGCCGGAGGACTGGAAGCCTACGCGCAACCTGGCGGGGTTGGGGCGCCGCGCGCCTTTGCGAGCTCGCAGTACGCCGGCTTCTTCGAGCCGTCGCTTCTCACGACGCCGGACCCCTGTGCCTTCGACCCGTCCCCGTTGTCGAGCAACCGACTGACCAGGACGATGGGAACATCCCCGATCCGGCGCAGGACCTCGTAGCTGGAGACCAGCGCCTCGGCCTGCTGGTCGTCGGTGTAGCGACCCGGGCCGGCGGTGCTGAAGGCGAGCCCTGTGATCGCGATCGGCCGGGTCACATTGGCGTGGGCGAGCTCGGAGTCGAGCACCTGAATATTGATTCTCATGCGGCCCAGGTAGCCCTTGGTGGGGTCGTTGCCGGGCTTGAACGGCACGTCGGCGACGGCGTGAAAGCCGATCGCGTCCGCCTCCTCGATTCCGCCCGCCGCGAGCGCCTGGGAGAGGAACTGGTCCATCTCAACCCGGTCCGCGGCACCCCCGCCGGGCAGGAGCCCGCCGGAGTAGACGCCGACGCCGGTCCCGGTCGCGTGGATCGCCGCGGCGGCTGCGCCGACCAGCTCCGAGAAGGCCCGCGGGTCTGGCCGAGCCCCCCAGAACTGGGCGTCGTTGGGTTGGGACCAGACCTCGATCGCCGCGGATTGTGGGTAGCGGAGCGCGATCTGCGCTGCGGCGAACGCATAGTCCGCGACGTGAGCCCCGGCAACTGGATTCGCGTTCGGGCCACACGGGCTCGGCGCCGCCCAGCAGGGGGCGTTCGTGAGAGTCCACACCGGCCGGACTCCGATTGCAAGCGCTCCGGCGTAGACGGAATCGTAGGGCGCCCAGTTCCAGGTCGCCGGAGAACCGGGGTTTGGCTCGAGCACATTCCAGGCGATCCCCTCGCGGAGGGTGTTGGCGCCGCTCGCTCCCAGCTCGCCATAGAGGTTGCCGTGGGTCGTGAAGTCCTCGAAGTAGCCGAAGAGGACGTCGTGCGGCGCCGCCAGGAGTGGGGCCTGGCGCTCCTCGCGGTTCTTGCACGGGCTTACCTTGGTGACCTTCTTCTTGCGCACCTTGTAGGTCGCCTTGCCCGTGCACCTGACCGGCACCCGCCCGCTCAGCTCGCCGCCGACCTTCCAGCTGCAGGTAAAGCCCGTCAGCCGGCCGCCATTGCTGCGCTCCGCACAGTTGCTGACCTCGACCCTTGGAGGCGAGGGAGGTTTGCTCAGGCCCGGTGTGCGGGCGCCCGGAAGGCTCTTCTTGACCGCCTTCTTGGTCTCTTGCTTGGCCTGCTTCTTGAGCTCCGCGATCCCCGCTGCCTTCGCGTGATCCAGATTCTGCGCCGCCGAGGCGCGGGCGGGCGTCGCGAGTCCGGCCGCCAGCCCGACGGCGATCAAAGCGGTGACGCCGCGAATCGTCGCTTTCCCGGTCGGGATCACTGTGCTACGCGCAACCTGGCGGGGTCGGGACACCGCGCGCGGCGGCGAGCTCGCAGTACGCCGGCTTCTTCGAGCCGTTGTTTCTCAGGACGCCGAACCCTTGTACCTTCGACCCGTCGCCGTTGTCGAGCAATCGGCTGACAACGACGATCGGGATGTCCGCGATCCGGCGCAGGACCTCGTAGCTGGAGACGAGCGCCTCGGCCTGCTGGTCGTCGGTGTAGGCGCGCGGGCCGGCTGTGCTGTAGGAGAGCTGGGTGATCGCGATCGGCAGCTTTACATTGGCGTCGGCGAACTCGGCGTTAAGCGACTCGACGTTGACTCGCATACGGCCCAGGTAGCCCTTGGTGGGGTCGTGCCCGGGCTTGAACGGCACGTCGGTGACGGCGTGAAAGCCGATCGCGTCGGCTCTCTCGACCCCGCCCACGGCGAGCGCCTGGGAGAGGAACTGGTCCATCTGGTGCTGATCGGCGGCCGCCCGGCCGGGCGAGAGCCCGCCGGAGTAGACGCCTACGCCGGTCCCGGTCGCGTGGATCGCCGTGGCCGCGTCGCCAACCAGCTTCGAGAAGGCCTGTGGGTCCGCCGGTGCCCCCCAGAACTTGGCGCTGTTGGGCTCGACCCAGATCTCGATCCCGGCCGATTGCGGATAGCGGAGCGCGATCTGTGCCGCCGCGTTCGCGTAGTCGCCGACCCTCGACGCGGAAACCGGGTTCACCTGGTTCGGGTTACAGGGGCTCGGCGCCGCCCAGCAGGGGGCGTCCCAGAACGTCCACACCGGTCGCACGCCGATCGCCAGCGCCTGCGCGTAGACGGCGTCAAAGAGGGCCCAGTTCCAGGTCGCGGGGGCCCCGCCCGGGTTGGGCTGGAGCACCCTCCAGGCGATCCCCTCAAGCAGCGTGTCGGAGCCGCTCGCTCTCAGCTCGCCAAAGAGGTTGCCGTGGGTCGTGAAGTCCTCGAAGTAGCCGAAGAGGACATCGTGCGGCGCCGCCAGGAGCGGGGCCTGGCGCTCCTCGCGGTTCTTGCACGGGCTTACCTTGGTGACCTTCTTCTTGCGCACCTTGTAGGTCGCCTTGCCCGTGCACCTGACCGGCACCCGGCCGCTCAGCTCGCCGCTCACCTTCCAGCGGCACTTGAACGCGGTAGGCCGGCCGCGCTTGGGGTTTCGCGTACAGCTACCGACCTTGATCTTCGGGGGCGAGTTCGGCTCACTCAGTCCCGGCGTGCCGGCGCCCGGAAGATTCTTCCTGACCGCCTTCTTGGTCTTTTGCTTGGCCTTCTTCTCGAGCTTCGCGATCCCCGCTGCCTTCGCGTGATCCAGATTCTGCGCCGCCGAGGCCCGGGCGGGCGTCGCGAGTCCAGCCGCCAGCGTGACGGCGATCAGAGCGGTGACGCCGCGAATCGTCCCTGTCTTGGCTGAGATCACTCCCGCGAACGATCATCGCTCCAAGCGGCGCTGCTGTCAACAACCTCGAGGGGCCGCCACCCATCGGACTCAGCCGCGACGAACGCCTTGGCGCTCGCGGCGAAACCGGTCTAACCCGCCAAGCTGGTAAGCGGCACGCCGATGATGTCGAGGCGTCGCCTCAGCCCGTTGAGCGCGAACGTGCGCACGTCGTCCGTGCTGACCCCGAGCCGCTCGACGTCTGGCGCCGACCCGTTGCCGGCGCCGGCCAAAGCCTCGGCGACCGAGGGGAGAAGATCACGCAGCGTCTCGCTGACCGCGTCAGCCGCATCCTCGCGCTGCCGGACGCTCTCCCGCAGGAACCAGACCCCGTACCCGATGTGTCGGGTCTCGTCGTGGTGGATGTGGGAATAGCCCTCAACGAAACCTGGCAGTAGCTCCTCGCGGTTCAGGTACTCGGTGGCGAACCGGAACGTGGTCAGGCCGAGCGTGGCCTCGAGGATCACGTGGTAGATGGTCACGAAGCGGACCTTCGCGGCCAGGTCCTGAGGAGCGGCGACCAGCTTCTCGTGGGCCTGGACCAAGGCTTCATCGAAGAGCTTGCGGAAGGCGGGGGTCACCTCGTGGCGAGCCCGCTCGACATGCGCGCTGACGGTGGCAGGCTCGGCTATGACCTCGTCCTGGAAGCGCGCGTAGAACTGCATGTGCCGCGCCTCGTCGACCTGCTGCGTCGAGAGAAACGTCGCCTCTTCTGCTGAGCCGTACGCGCCCACCAATCCCGAGAACTTGGTGGTGATCCGCTCCTCGGCGACCATCAACTGAGCCAGGACCCAGTGGATGAGGTCCCGGTCCTCCCGGGCCAGCCCGGCCCATTGCTCCTTGTCGCGCCGGAGATCGATCTCGAATGGGTTCCACTGCGAGTCCTCCCACCGCCGATAGAGCGTCTGGGGGTCGAAGAGCTGGATGTCGGCCTGGGTCACGCCGGCGTCCGAGCGCGGATGATCGCCGAGGCGGCGTGCTCGTGGACGCGATGGGTTTCGCGAACCTCGATCTGCTCGAAGCCGGCGGCGGTCAGCTTGCGCTCGAACTCATCCCGAGTCAGGGCGCCGGCGATGCACCCGGTCCAGTTGTCCATATCGAGTCTCGTCTCCTCATCCATGTCGGGATCGGCGACCACGTCGGTAACCGCGAAGCGGCCACCGGGGCGAAGCACCCGGGCGGCCTCGCCGAAAACCGCCGGCTTATCGGCGGACAGGCTGATCACGCAGTTGGAGATCACCACGTCGACGGAGTCGACGGGCAGCGGCACCTCCTCGATCGTGCCCTTCAGGAACTCGACGTTCTGGACCCCGGCCTCGCGCTGATTGCGGCGTGCGAGGTCGAGCATCTCGTCGGTCATGTCGAGCCCGTATGCCTTCCCGGACGGACCGACCCGGCGGGCCGAAAGCAGGACATCGATCCCGCCCCCCGAGCCCAGGTCGAGCACCGTCTCACCCTCGTTGAGATCGGCAACCGCGCTCGGGTTCCCGCAGCCGAGCGACGCGAGCTGGGCGGCCTCCGGGAGCGCCTCTCGGTCGTCGTTTTCATACAGCTCGGCGCCGAACACGTCGCGCTGCTCGTCGGTGATTCCGGCGGTGTTGCCGCAGCACGAGGTCGACGTGCCGGCGCTCGCGGCCACCGCGGCGGCGGCGTAGCGCTCGCGGACTACCTCGCGGACATCTCGGACTACCTGACGAAGTTCCTCAGGCCCCATGTCTGCCTCCTCTGTGTGTTTGGCGCTGCATCCGCAGCCCTCCGCGTCGGCCTCGCCGCAGCACTCCGACTTGGCCTCGGGCTCACAGCAACTCTCCTGCGCTGCCGGGGAACAGCAACCGGCGCCGTTGGGCTCGACCGTATCTAGCTCAGCCATGCGCTCAGCTCCTTCAGTGCGTCGGGCTTGACGTAGTAGTAGGCCCAGAGACCGCGGCGCTCCGAGCCGACGATCCCGGCGTCGCGAAGCTTCCTCAGGTGGTGCGACACCGTCGGCTGGGAGAGTTCGAACAGCGGCACCAGCTCGCAGACGCAGACCTTCCCAGCGTGCTTTCTCAGCACGTCGACGAGCTGCATCCGCACCGGATCGCCAAGCGCCTTCGCGACGTCGCCCATGCGCTCAGCCTGCTCGCGCTCGATGTCCGGATAGACCACAGGCTCGCAACACACCTCTCCCTTCGGGCGCTTCTGCTTCGGCGCCAGCTCCAACGTCGTCACCGCGACCTCCCTCCGGGCGGATCGAAATTCATCTATTTATATATATCGATTGAAACGGCGGATGTCAATGGAGTAGGCTGGCGTCCCAGACAGACCGACTCCGGGGTAGGGGGAGGTGTGGCGATGCCAATCGAAATGGACGAGATCAGCCGCAAGGCGTTTGCGAGCGAGCGGCTTCGGGCACTCGCACAGGCCGACGCGAAGATCACCAAGGAAGTGCCCGAGGTCCTGTTCGTGTGCGTGCACAACGCGGGCCGAAGCCAGATGGCTGCCGGGCTTCTGAACAAGCTCGCCGCCGGCCAGGTCCACGTCCGCACGGCCGGCTCCAACCCCGCGGACGAGATCAACCCGGCGGTCGTCGAGGCGATGGAGGAGGTCGGGGTCGACCTTTCGCAGGAGTTCCCCAAGCCGCTCACCGACGAATTCGTCCGCGCCGCGGACGCCGTGATCACGATGGGGTGCGGCGATGCCTGTCCGATCTATCCAGGCAAGCGCTATGAGGACTGGGAGCTCGAGGACCCCGCCGGCAAGGACGTGGAGACCGTGAGGCGGATCCGCGACCAAATCGAGGCGCGAGTCGCGACGCTGCTCGAGGAGATCACGGCTGAGCGCGAGCCGTCCTGATCTGCTGCGCCATCTACCTGATCCATAGGGTGCCTGGGCGCGATCAACGTCCTCCGGGCGATCCCCACCCGCGATGCGAGCTAGCACCGCGCCGAGCCCCGTCGCGCGCGCCGTTCAGTGCTTGATCGCGATCCGCGCGGTGTAGTCGACCCGGCTAAGGAGGACTGGATCCGCCTCCGCAGCGAAATACTCGTCCACGGCCCGTCGGCAGCCCTCCCAGTGACCGTAGTCGTCAACGATGAGGACGCCGCCGTCAACGAGCCGCGGATAGAGGTGGACCAGCTCGTGGCGCGTTGACTCATACCAATCGGTATCGAGCCGCAGCAGAGCGAGACGATCCGGGGCGGTTTTCGGAAGAGTCTCCTCGACCGGTCCCTGCACGAAATGAAGCAGTCGCTGCTCGTATCCGCTCGAGAGCACAACCTCGCGCACGGCATCCAGGTTGAGTACGTCTGGATCGAAATAGCCCGCCCACCATGCGTTCGTCATTCGCCCGCTCTTCTCGTTCCACCCTTCGAGCGCCGGCGGGTCGTAGCGCGAGACATCGTGTTCGGTCGGACGGGTCATGCCCTCAAACGTGTCGTAGAGGTAGACCTCCCGATCGTCCGCACCAAGCTCCTGCAAAGTAAGAAGGACCGCAAGCACCGAGCCTCCGAGCCAAACACCACACTCAACGATTGCGCCGGGAACGTTGCGTCTCACGCAGTATCGGACTCCGTCGATGAGCGCGACGAGTCGCTCGACGCTGGTCATCGTGAACGGCCAGACGCGCTCGATTAGCTCGCGGTCCGCTGGTGCGAGAGATTCGAGCGGTTCCACCGGCGGGCCGTCCTCGGGAGCGGCTCCGCGACGCCGACGCCACGCTTCACGCAAGTGAAATCTCAATACGGCCCCACCACCGTGATGGCCGCCACCATAGCCCCGGAGTTCACCCCAGGCGTCTCGCTCCTCCCAACGGTCTGTCCTAAGCCCGCTCCGCGACCAGCGCCAGCTTCCGGACCCGCCTCTCGTTCAGCCACTCGACCCACAGCCGGTGGGCGACGAGCAGCTCGTCCAGCGCCCGGCGGCCGATCTGCGCCGCGATGCCAGCGGCGTCCGCAGCGAACGCGCCCGCCAGCGCCCGTGCCATCGCGCCGTGCGCGCGGCTGTGGTCCTCCTGCCACGTGATGACGAGCCCGGCCCGCTCCAGGGACGCGGCCAACTCGTCGAGCGGGGTGAGCCAGACCGTGTCGGCGTCGGGCATCGCCGCCCGCTCGGCCGTCGTGAGCGGCGGCCCCTCCTCGAGTGTGAATGCGAAGCGCCCGCTGGGTCCGAGCGCCGCGGAGATCTCGCGCACCAGCCGGTCCTTGTCCTCGAAGGCGAGCATCGTCTCGAGCAGGATCACGACGTCGAAGAATCCGTCCGGCAGCGGCGGGACCTGGGCGATCGCGAAGCGGCACGGCAGATCGCCCGCTCGCTCACGGGCGACGGCGACGGCGCTTGCACTGGCGTCGACGCCCAGGTATACGCAGCCCAGCTCGCGCGTGAGCGAACGCCCGGGCCCGGCGACGCCGCAGCACAGGTCCAGCACCGTGACCCCGGGGCCGATTCCGGCCTGCACGGCCAGTGCCCGGATCTCGCCGGCGGTCATGAAGCCCTCCTGCCCGACGAACTCGCCCGGGGCGTACGCCGATACCCGCGCGCGCCGCAACGCCCGGTCGAACGGCGCGCGGTCGTCCTGCCTCATGGCCGCACCTCCGGCCGCACCGGGTCAGCTGCCACCGGCGACGAGCCGAACGCGGTGAGGAAGCGGTCACGGAATGCGGCCATCGGCCAGACCGGCGCCCGCGGGCCCGGCAACATGCCGTCCTGCCATCCCCATCCGGCGATCTGGTCCATCACCTTCGGATCGTGGGCGATGACCGAGATCGGCACGTCGTGGCTGGCCCCCCAGCCGGTGACGGTCGTCGCGGGCTGATGGTCGCCCAGGACGACGAGGACGAGGTTGTCGTCGCCGTAGCGCTGCACGAACGAGAAGAGCGCGCGCAGCGAGTACTCGATCGAATGCCCGTAGGCGGCGCGGGCTCGCTCGGCATCGCCGACGAGCGAGGGCGGCGTGGACTCCTTCGCCGGGATGCGATCGAAGATCGAGCCGTCGCCAACGGCGTCCCAGGGGATGAGCCGGGGGATGCGCGTCCACGGTCCGTGGCTCGAGATGAGGTCGACCTCGGCGAAGAGCGGCGGCCGGTGACGCTTGGCGAGCTCGCGACGCTGCAGCTCCAGAAAGGTGTACTGGTCGGGCATCGGAGGCAAGCCGAAGCTCGGGCCGCGGTAGCCCAGGTTGCGGCGGTCGTAGATCCTGTCGTAGCCGTAGAAGGTCGAGCCCTCCGGCCAGTCCCGGCGGTTCGCCGGCATGGCGGCGACCGCCCGCCACTTGGCGCGCTTGAACGCGCGGGTGAGGGTCACGCGGTCGTTCTCGACGAGCTCGTCATACCGCCCCTCGCCGTCGACGTGGACCCCCGACTGCAGGGTGGAGTGCGCCAGCCAGCTGAGGCCGCCGAAGGTCGGCGACGTGAGGAAGCCGCTGCGCGACGAGAAGCCTGCGGCGCGCAGCTGCGCGTTGCCCGCGTCGAGCACGGCGCGGACGCCGGGCGAGAAGGACGAGCCCTGCACCGCGACCCTCCCGTAGCTCTCGATGAACACGAGCAAGACGTCCTTGCCCCGCAGGTCTGTAAGCAGCCGGTTGCCGGGCGTGGCGCCGAAGCGGTCGTGGGCGATCTCACGGGCGAACGCCGCGCGATCGGCCAGGCCGGTCCACACCGCCTGCACCTCGTCGACGGTCAGGGCGACGGCGCTCGAGGAGGCGACCGGCGCGCCGACGACGCGCAGAGCCACCCAGACCACGCCCAGCGCCGCCACCGCCCGGAGCGCCCAGCCGCGGTGGCCGGCCGTGACCCGCGTCACGCGCTGCACCGCCAGGACCTGGAGGGCGAGGAGCGCGACGATGAGCACCACCGCGACGGCGACGGCGACGTTCGCGCTCGACCGGCCGATCGCGTCACGCAGCGTCTCGATGCCGATCCCCACGTACCTCGAGTCGTCGACGGGCTGGAACGGCCGGTCGAACGCCGTGTAGAACCCGATGTTGAGGAGCTTCACGAGCACGAGCACGCTCAGCAGCGCGCCCACGACCACGGCCAGCACGCGGCGCGGCCTGGCGGGCAGCAGGGCGGCCACGGCGATCACGACGAGGAGCTCGAGGGGGAGCCGCGCGAACGCGCCGAGGGTGAGGCGGCTCGGATGGTCCGGCGCGACGAGGGCGATCCAAACGATCAGCATGGCGAGGACGGTGAGTGCCACGGCGACGCCCCTGGGCAGCGACCTGCCCTGGGGCTGACCGACGTCACCCTCAGGCACGTGGTCGGGTGCGGCCTGCCGGCGGCGCCACAGCCACCACACGCACTGGCTTACCGACGCCACGAGCAGGGCGAGCGCGGCGATCAGGAGAATCTGCGTGAGCGCCCGGGGCAGGACCCCGGCGGCCGCGACCGTCAGCACGACCCCCTGGGTCGCCGCGACGAGCCGGCGCCACCGGCGCGGGGGCAGCGCCGCGCGCATCCACGGCAGCAGCAACTCGCCGGCGAGGAACAGGTATCGCGCGGCCCCGATCGCGAGCACCCAGGCGCCGTACGCGGGGGCGACGTAGACGCTGAGGGCGAGGATGAGGAACGCGTCGACCTCGCCGTCGAAGCGCGCCCCCAGCGCGGTCGCCGTGCCGGTGCGCCGTGCCACCAGTCCGTCGGCCGCGTCCAGCGCGAGCGCGACGGCGGCGAGCGTCACGAGCAGCGCGACCGGCGTGCTGTGCGTAAACGAGTCCGCGGCCAGCGCAGCGACGCCGACGGCGAGCGTGGCCCGCGCGAGCGTCACCCAGGACGCCGGCCCCAGCCGGTCACCGTGGCGACGCCGTAGGGCGCTCGCAAGCACCACCGCCATGGTCACGGCGCAAGCAACGCCGACGATCCAGCCCGCCGCGCCGAGACCGGATGTCCCCGCCAGGACGGCCAGCAGTAGCACTTGGGCGATCAGCCCGGTCGCCGGACCCGTATGACTCGCTCGCAACCGAGCCCCGTTCATTCGTCCCGGAACCGCGGTGAGAGGGCGTAGCGCAACAGCACCACGTCGCCGATCTGGCGCACCTTGGCGAGCGTCGCGCGCCGCTGGGCGTTCCACGGGAAGCGCCCGTCGCGCACGAAGCGCGGGGCGCTCGAGTCGCCGACGAAGAAGGGGGCAACGACGAGTTGCAGCTCGTCGACGAGGTCGTCGGCCAGGAACTGGGTGTACACCACGCCGCCGCCCTCGACCATGAGCCGCTCCACACCGCGGTCGGCGAGGTCCTCGCTGAGCCGGCGCATCCGCACGCGCCGGCCGCCGTCCACGATCGTCGCCACCGGCCCGAGCCGCGCGCGGGCCTCGGGCACGCGGGAACTCGGGGTGTAGACGAGCTTCTCGGTCTCGCCGGTGGTGAAGAAATTCGAGCGCGCGTCGAGGTCCACCCGGTCCGTCACGGTGATCTTCATCGGAGACGATGCGAGCCCGCGGACCTTGCGCTCGTCGCGGCGGGCCTGCGAGCGTACGAGCAGCCGGGGGTTGTCGGTGCGCACGGTGACCGCGCCGACCATGATCGCGTCGCAGGATGCGCGCACCTCGTCGACCCGGTCGAAGTCCGCCTCGTTGGACAGCGCGAGGCGCGGCGTCCGGTCCCCGAGGTAGCCGTCGAGCGACACGCTGCAGCTGAGCATGGTGTACGGGCGGTCAGGCATCTGCGGCTCCGTCCCGGCGCGCGAGGACCCCCAGCCTGGCCGGGAGCGGCCACTCGAGCGACGGCCCCGACCGGCTGCGCCGTACCCAGGCCACCAGGAGCACGGCGGCGCCCGGCAGGCTGGCGACGAACACCATCACGCCGTAGACGACCGCAGTGGCAACCCCGACTGACGCGCCCAGGCCGGCGGCGGCGAACGCCCAAGCCGTCACGCCCTCGCGCGGCCCCCAGCCGCCGACGTTGGGCAGCGCCCCGGCCAGCAACACGAGCAGCGCCAGGGGAAGCAGCTGGGACGGCGGCGCGGTCGCCCCCGCGGCTCTCGCGGCGATCAGGAACGTCACTGCATGGCCCGCCACGACCAGCGCCGACGCGAGCGCGATGGCGGGCCACGCCCGCCGGGCGAGCAGTCCGTCGCGCAGCTCGCGGGCCACGGCGCTCGCGCCACCGCGCCCACCGCGATTGGCCGACGGCGGGCCGCACGCGCACCGCCAGCGCGACGCCGGCTGCCGCCGCGAGCAGTCCGAGCGCGACGAGCGGCATGGTCGCCCGCACCGGCGACGGCACGACGAGGAGCACGGCGACGGTTACGACGACCTGCACGACCTGCCCCGCCGAGCGCTCCCACGCCACGGCGCGCAGCCCGCGGCCGACGTCGCTGGTGTCGCGGCCGTGGCTGATCCCGCGGTGGACGTCGCCCACGACCCCGCCGGGCAGCGTGACATTGAGGAACAGCGAGCGGTAGTAGGCGGCCACCGCCGGACCCAGCGACAGGTCGATGCCGAGGCCATGGGCCACGATCCTCCAGCGCCAGGCGCAGCACACCGTGGTCAGCACGGCGAGGCCGCAGGCAGCCGCCAGGGCCCCGCCGTCGACCGCCCGCACGCCGTCGAGGAATGGGCTCGTGCCCAGCTGCCAGACCAGTACGGCGAGCGTCCCGGCGGCAGCGGCCAGTCTCGCCCACCACCACACGGCCCGGCGGCTCGTGGTGCTGCGCCCGGTGTCCACGGCGGTCGTCACGGCAGCACCAGCAGGTCGGCGTGGTCGACGGTGACGGCGAGCTCCCCAGCGGCAGCCTGCGCCAGGCGCCGGTCCCGGTAGGCGCGGGCCTCGGTGGCCAGCGCGGGCTCCTGCTCGCAGGCGGCGGCCGCCCACCCGCCGAACCACTCGGCCGTCAGGTCGGCGTGGGCCGCATCGAGGCGCCAGGGGCTCGGCCTGACGACGAGCTCGGCGCCCGTCCCGCGAAGCTCATCGACGGCGGCCGCGACGGCGTCCGGACCGAGCAGGGGCCCCGCCGTCGTCGTGCGGCGTTGGTGGGCGTTGAACGCGGCGGCCAAGCGCGCGTCCAGGGGATCCGCGGGGGTCAGGGCGACGCGACCGACGACGGTAAGGGCGAGCAGCATGGGACAACACCTGATTCCGGTCCAGGCGCCGAGCATCCCGGCGAGCCCGTCGGCGGTCAGCATGTCGAGCACCGCCGAGGCGACGATGAGACTCGCGCCGGCGAGATCCCGCGGTGCGAGACGGATGATGTCCGACCGCCTCGCCTCGACGGTGACCGCGGCCCCGTCTGCGGCCGGGCCCGGCGCACCGGCGACGGCAAGATCCAGCAGGCCTACGTCCCGGTCGTGCACCACCCAGTGCTGCGGCCCGGGCAGCCGCGGCGCGAGCCAGCGGCCCATCGCGCCGCTGCCACCGCCGAGGTCGTGGATCACGAGGGTGGCGGCCCCAGAGAGGTGCCGTCCAAGGTGCTCGGCGAGCTCGGCCGACCGCGCCGCCGCGTCGGCCGGCTCGCGCAGCAGAAGCCACTCCGGGCTGACCGGGACGCCCTGCGCCCTCACAGACATTGGATCGCGCTCCGCCCTGGAGTCAGATCTCCTTTGTCCTGGCTCCGCGCTCAACGCGCCGCTCCCGCGAGAACGCCGGCAAGGACATGGGCGGTGTCCGGCCACCCGTACAGCGACGCGCGCCGCTCCCGGGCGGCGCGGCGCAGGCGCCCCCGCAGCTCGGCGTCGCCGAGCCAGGTCCGCAGCGCGGCGGCGAGGGCCGCCGCGTCGCCGGGCGGGACCAAGAGCCCCGGGCGGGTACCGTCGTCCCCGTGTCCGAGGGCCTCGGTCACCCCGCCGACCTCGGTGGCGAGCACCGGCAGGCCGCGGGCCAGTGCCTCGGTGACGACCATGCCGTACGTCTCGGCATGCGAGGCGAGCACCAGCAGGTCCGCGGCGGCGAACGCGCGGTCGAGCTCCGGGCCCGTGCGCGGTCCCGGGAAGCGCACCCGGTCGCCCAGCCCGCTGTTCAACGCGTGGCGGCGCACGCCGTCGGCGAACACGGGGTCGCGAACCAGGCTGCCTACACACACGCAGCGCCAGGACAGGTCCGTCGCCATCGCGAGCGCGTCAAGCAGCACGTCGTGCCCCTTGTCGGGGGTCAACGCCGCGACGCACAGCAGCGCGCCGCCGGCCGCGGTCCCCGGAGCGAGGCCGGCGGCGTCGACGCCAGGCTCGGCCACGTGCACTCGGTCGGCCGGCAGCGCGTACAGCTCCCCCAGCCGGCGCCGAGTCCATGCGCTGGTCGTGACGACGGCGGCGGCCGCCTCGAGGACCTCGCCCTCGCGCGCCCGGACCGCGCCGGCCTCGTCCTGCGGCGGGCGGTGGCCGAGCGGCATATGCACGAGCACGACCTGCCGGAGCCGGCGCGCCTGCGGGACGAGCGCCTCGGGGGCGGCGGACGCGATCAGCCCGTCGAGCAGCACCACGGTGCCGTCCGGAATCCGTCGGACGGCGCCCGCCAGGGCAGCATGCCCCGCCTCGCCCGGTCGCGGCCAGGCGCCGGGCACGGCGTGCTCGTGCACCGCCCAGCCGAGCGCGGCGAGCCCTCGGTGGACCCGACGGTCGTACGTGTTGCCACCGCTCGGCCGCGCCGGGTCGTCGACGTCGCTCGGGACGATGACATGGACCTCCGTCACAGGGGCCGCTCGTAGCTCGCCCACGCGACGTGGGACTCGCGCAGCGTTACCACCAACCCATCGAGCTCCCGCGCGCCGTCGCCCACGGCGCCCTCCCGCACGAGCTCGGCGAGCCGGTCGGCGACGATCCGGGCGAGCGCCTCGGCGGTGGTGTTCACGCCCGCGAGCTCCACCTCGTCGTCGAGGTTGCGGTAGCCGAGCTCGCCCACCACGGTGCGCAGCGCCTCGGTTGCGCGGCCGATGTCGACCACGACGCCGTCGGCGTCCAGCGTCGCACGGCGGAAGGTGGCGTCGACGACGTACGTCGCGCCATGCAGGCGCTGCGCGGGCCCGAACACGTCGCCGCGCAGGCTGTGGGCAATCATCATGTGATCGCGGACGGTCACGCTGAACACGCGCTACACCCCGTCGTAGGTGATGGTGTGACAGAGCGCCGGCAGGCTCCCCGCGGCGAGACGCGCCATGACGCCGGGCAGCTCCTCGAAGCGAGACTCGCGGGTCACGAGTACATCGAACGCCGGGTCGCGCAGCAGGTCAAGCGCGAGGGCCAGCCGGTCCGCCGTCGTGCGTCGCGCGCTGCGGGCCGGGGACACCGTCCCGACCTGGCTGGCGCGTAGCCGAAGGCGCCCCGCATGGAACGCACCGCCCAGCGAGAGCCGCACCTCGGTGTCGCCGTACCAGCTGAGTTCGAGAACCGTGCCCTCGGACGAGAGCAGGTCGAGTGAGCATTGGAGTCCGGCCGACGTCGCGCTCGTGTGCACGACCAGGTCGCACTCGCCGGCGGCGTCGTCCGGCAGCGCGAAGCCGGCGCCGAGCGCGGCCGCGACCTCGGCCCGTGACGGGTCTATGTCGACGAGCGTGACATCGATCGCCGGAAACCGGGCGAGCAGGCGGGCGACGCAGCAGCCGACCATGCCGGCGCCGACGACGGCGACGCGGTCGCCGACCAGCGGAGGCGCGTCCCAGAGGGCGTTGACGGCGGTCTCGACGGTGCCGGCAAGCACGGCGCGCGTCGGCGGCACGTCGTCGGGCACGACGGTTACGGCGCCGGCCGGCACAACGTACGCCGTCTGATGCGGGTACAGACAGAAGACGGTGTGGCCGCGCAGCTCCGGCGGCCCCTGCTCGACGACGCCGACGTTGAGGTAGCCGTACTTGACCGGCCCCGGGAAGTCCCCTTCCTGGAACGGCGCGCGCATCGCAGCGTGCTGGCTCGGCGGCACGCCGCCGCGGAACACCAGCGTCTCGGTGCCGCGGCTGACGCCGGACCGCAGCGTGCGGACCACCACATCGCCGGGCCCCGGCTCGGGCAGCGCGACCGGCCGGATCTCCCCGTGCCCGGGCGCGCGCAGCCAAAACGCGTGCGCGTCGTCGAGCACGTCCTATGCCTCGGCTTCGTACGGCATCCCTCTGGGAGCGACCGCGATGGTGGTACAAGTAGTACGGCCGAGGGGGAGGATCGGGATTGGCGGCCTACGAATCCCTCCCCCTCCTTTGACAGAGGCGAATCCCGCTTCAGAGAGCGGGCTTCGCTAGACGGCGACCCCTACGCCGCCAGCGCGTACCCTCGTCCGGCTTCGGTGGTGGCCCCACGCCGACCACCGCTCGGCTAACGTTCTTGGCGAACGTGAGCTGGGTCCCCTCGGCCTTGCAGGTGTACTTCGAATTTTTGTTGATATTGCAGTACGACTCGTTCGTCGTACTGTAGGTCTCGATCGTGTAGTAGACGTTGTCGTCCGGATCGTTGTTGCCCTGGATCTTGTACCACAGGTTTGCCGCGTACTGGACCCCACCAAAGATGCTGAAGCCGTACTTGAGCTCAAAACGCTGGGACTGGTTCGGGTTCAGCACGGACCCATCAGGGGGACGCCCTTCAAAGTCAATGTCATGAAAGGTCTGGACACAGCGGCCGGGGTCGACACACAAGAACTTGGGGACCTTCTGGACGGCAAACAGCTTGAGGGGGAGGTCGCTCTTGTTTGTGAGCGTGAACCCGCGGCTGGCTTTGGCTGCGCTCGCCGGCCCTCCGTCCCCGAGTCCGATCAACAGCGCTCCCGCTAGCACGCCCGCGATCACGAACGCCAAAGGCCCCCGGAAGGTCTTGTTGCGGCGCGCTATCGCGAACTCGTTACCTTGCATGTCGTTCCCCTTGCCTCGGAGTGGTTTCGCCCGACCCTTTCACAACGGCGCTCGTTTCGCAAGTAACGAATCGCGACGTAGATACATCAAACAAATTTGATGTATCGTATGCCAGGTGGTCGCCACGGCGCGACAGGGCGAGAGCTCACCACCGCGGTTTCTGCGGCTGGCCGGGCACCCCTTGCGGTGGCGGCTGCTGAGCGAGCTGGCGCGCAGCGATCGACGGGTGGGTGAGCTCTGCGAGCTCGCGGACCGGCGCCAGAGCCTGGTCTCCTACCACCTGCGCCAGTTGCGCGACGGAGGCCTCGTCTCGATGCGCCGCAGCGCGGCGGACGGCCGCGACACCTACTACGTCCTCGATCTCGCCCGCTGCGGCGAGCTCCTGTCGAGCGCCGGCGTGTCGCTGCACCCAGGCCTCGCGCCGCTTCCCCGCCCACGGCGCGAGCGCCGGCCGGCTCTCGCCCGCGTCCTGTTCCTGTGCACCGGCAACAGCGCTCGCTCGCAGATGGCCGAGGCGCTCGCCACGGAGCGATCCAACGGCGCGGTGAGCGCCGCCAGCGCGGGGAGCCACCCCAAGCCCCTGCACGCCAACGCGGTGCGCGTGATGCGCGAGCGCGGCATCGACCTCGCCGGGCGCCGTTCCAAGCACCTGGGGGAGCTCGCAGGGGAGCGCTTCGATTACGTGATCAGCCTCTGCGATCGCGTGCGCGAGGTCTGTCCGGAGTTTCCCGGCGCGCCCGAGTTGATCCACTGGAGCATTCCCGACCCCGCCCGCGAGCCGGGAAGCGACGAGGAAACGCTGCCCGCGTTCGAGCGGACCGCGACCGAGCTTTCCGACCGCATCGACTTTCTCATCGAGGTAATCGAACAGACCCCCACCAACCAGGAGGTGACCGAACGTGGCTGACGATCTCGTGAACGTCCGCTACATGGTCGACGACGTCGAGGGGGCCGTCGACTTCTACACCGAGCATTTCGACTTCGAGCTGCGCTCCAGCGCCGCACCCGCCTTCGCCGACGTCGTGCGCGGCAACCTGCGGCTGCTGCTCAGCGGCCCGAAGAGCTCTGCCGGGCGACCGATGCCGGACGGCCGCACCCCGGAGCCGGGAGGCTGGAACCGCATCCACTTCATCGTCGACGACATCGAGGCCGACGTGGAGCGGCTCCGTTCTGCCGGCCTGACGTTCCGCAACGACATCATCAGCGGCCCGGGCGGCCGGCAGATCCTGCTCGAGGATCCTGCCGGCAACCCGATCGAGCTGTTCCAGCCGGCGGGCGCACCCGCCCGATAGGGTGCGCGGCGCACCGCTACCAACCGAGAGGCAGGGGGAGCCATGCCGGAGCCGAAGACCATCGTCCTGATCCACGGGTTCTGGGTGACGCCGCGAAGCTGGGAGCACTGGATCGCCCACTACGAGGGCAAGGGCTATCGCGTGCTCGCGCCCGCCTACCCGGGGCTCGAGGTCGAGGTCGAGGCCTTGAACGCCGACCCGACGCCGCTCGAGGAGCTGACGCTGCCGGAGATCGTCGAGCACCTGGAGTCCGTGATCGGCGAACTGGACTCCGATCCGATCCTGATGGGGCACTCGGCGGGCGGCGCGATCACCCAGATCCTGCTCGACCGCGGCCACGGGGCCGCCGGGGTCGCGATGAACTCGGCGCCGACCGAGGGGGTCCGCATCACGCCGTTCACCCAGGTCAAGGCCAGCCTGGCCGGTGCTGAAGAACCCGTTCCACATGCATCGCGCGGTCGCGCTCGACTACGAGCAGTGGCGCTACGCCTTCACCAACACCTTCCCCGAGGACGAATCGAAGGCGACCTACGAGCGCTACGCCATTCCGGCGTCGGGCACGATCTTCTGGGCGAGCGTGCTGGCGAACCTCCAGCCCGGCCAGCAGGACACCTGGGTCGATTACAAGAACGACGACCGCGCGCCGCTGCTGTTCCTGTCGGGTGCGGAGGACCACCTCATGCCGCCATCGGTTCAGCAGTCGAACGCCAAGCACTACAAGTCAGACACGCTCACCGAGGTCAGGGAGTACGAGGGCAAGTCGCACCTGATGCCGGCCCAGGAGGGCTGGGAGGAGATCGCCGACTACGCGCTCGACTGGGCCACCGAGCACGCCAAGGCGCCGACCGCGGGCTGATCGCCGGATCGGCGGTGGTCTTTACTTGTCGGACGACATCCACCAAGGAGGCAGCAAGTGACCGCTTCGACATCCCTCGTCACCGGAACCGACTTCATCACCGTGTCGACCAAGGACATCGACGCGGCTGTCGACTTCTACGGCAAGGTGCTGGGCCTGCCCGAGTCGAAGCGGTGGGGGAACATGCCGGCGGTCGAGTTCGAGACCGGCAACCTGACCGTCGCCGTGATGCAGTCGGACGCGTTCGGGCTCGATTTCCAGGCCAACACCCACCCGATCGAGTTCCGCGTCGACGACTTCGAGGCCGCCCGCGCCGAGCTCGAGTCGCGCGGCATCGAGTTCAAGGGCGAAACGCTCGACTCCGGCGTCTGCTTCCAGGCCTTCTTCGACGACCCCGACGGCAACGCCCTGGCGATCCACCACCGCTACGCGCCGGCCGGCTGACGGCCGGGCGCCGGGCAGCCTCAGGGTCACGGATCGCAGTTTCGGCCGCGGCTGACCTCCTCCCAGGTGTCCGCCACCGCGGCGGCCCGGATGCCGCTGTTGGGCACCGTGGCGAGGATCTCACGTTCGGAGATCTCGCACGGGTTGAGCCGCGGCGCCCCGGTGCGGAACTGGTAGGCCTGCAACTCCAGCACCCCGTCGTGGCGGTCGTTCGGCGGCTCCACCAGGTGTCCGGTGATCAGGCGCAGCGCCGGCTCGGTATCGACGTAAAAGGCCTGCACTCGATAGCCGCGCAGCTCGACGCCTGACTCGGAGTCGCGGAAGGTGATCGGCCGGGTGTAGGCAGCGCGTTGCGCGGAGAGCTCGGGCACCTTCGTGCGCTCCGACACCGGCGGCGGCTCTGGAAGGAGCGAGACCATTCGGTAGCGCCCCTGCGCGTTGTCCCAGTCGAGCGCGAACGGCACCATCGCCTCGCTCGCGTCGCCAGGCAACCCGTACCCGCCGACGAACTCGTCGGCACCGTCGCGGTCGATGTCGCCGACGCTCGTCCGGCCGCCGATCTCGGTGATGAGGAACCTCGCGGCCTCGGCGCCCGATCCATCCGGCTGAAAGCTGAAGCGCTCCTCGAGCAGTCCGTCCTCGAGGTCGTAGACGACGAGCTCATCCGAGTCGGGGCCGTTGGGGTCGCCGTCGAACAGGTCCCTGAAGAAGGTGTCCTGGTCGCCGTGGTCCTCGAACACGAACACGTGCGATTGCTCGTCGTCGCCGTGCAGGTCGACCGCCGGGTCGAACACGGTGTGGCGATCGTCGGCGGCTGTATCGGGGTCGCCCCGGGTGGCCGCCTGCTTGATGTCGCCGACCTGCTCCGACACCGAGGGCGGGGGCTGCTTCTCGAAGCCGCCCGTCAGGATCACGAGCCCGAGCGCCGCGAGTGTCGCCGCGCAGGCCGCGGCCGGCGTCACCAGCCATTTGTCCTGCCACGCCGATTCCTCGCCGCGCAGCTCGGAGTCGTCGGGGGCGCTCGGCGGCGCGGGCGGATCCCCCTCCTTGCCCGTCGTGGAGCGCTCGCGACCGATCCCCGGGTCATCGGCTACCTCGAACGCCCGGGCACGGCTCGCGATCGCCTTCGCCGCCTCCCCCGCCTGTCCCGATGCCTCGAGCAGCGCGTCCCACTCTTCGGTTCTGATCGTGGCGACGATCGTGACGCGATCGGCGATGCCCAGGAGCGCCTCGAGCATCCTCGCGTCGAGGGCGTCGGCGAAGCGCTCCAGCCCGTCGAGCCAGAGGACGATTCCCGATTCGCCCGCGTCGAGACGCAGGTCGGGATCGAGCAGCACCTCCAGGGCCTCGGGGCCGGACGGCACGATCACGGGCGCATCGTCGAGCGCCTTCTGGGTCGCGTGGCGCGCCGTGCACGTCTTGCCCGACCGGGGCGGTCCGTAGACGAGCACCAGCGGCGACTCGGCGATCGCCTGCTCGATGTCCGCGTCCTGGTCGCGCTCGACGTAGGCGTCGGACGCCTGCCCTCCGCGCCGGCTGCGGGTATACCCCGAGCAGCTCCGAATCCGCCTCGTCGATCCCTGGAAGCGGCCACGCGCGCAGCTCCTGGGCGAGCCGTTTCCCGCGCTGGGTGCGTGCGCGCCACTTGGTGGCGGCTGCGGCCGCCAGGGCTACCGCGACGCTGATCAGCACGATGACCACCTCGCGCGCGTCCCAGACGCCGACGACCTGCTGGAGTATCTGCAGTGCCGCGAGCACCCCGCCACCGACCACGAAGCCGGCCACCGTCGTCCACGTCGCATCGTGACCTCGTCGTTGGCTCACGGTCCGCGTCTCCCGCCGTAGGGCCCGGGCGACGCGGGTAGGGGCTTCGCATGAGGCCGGTCCACATCGGCTGCTCGGGCTGGAACTACAAGGACTGGCGCGAGCGCGTCTACCCGAAGGGCGTTCCGGCCTCGCGCTGGCTCGAGCACTACGCGACCCTGTTCGACACGGTCGAGGTCAACTCGACCTTCTATCGGCTGCCGAAGCGCGACGCGGTCGCCAACTGGGTGAAGAGCACCCCGGACGGGTTCGTGTTCTCGATCAAGGCAAGCCGCTACCTGACCCACATCAAGCGCCTGCGTGAGCTTCCGGAGCGCGTCCCGCGGCTGGCCGAGCGGATCGAGCCGCTGCTCGAGACGCCGAAGATGGGGCCGGTGCTGTGGCAGCTGCCCGAGAACTTCCAGCGCGACGACGAGCGGCTCGCGGGCGCCCTCGAGGTTCTGCCTCGCGACTGGCGCCATTGCTTCGAGTTTCGGCATCCGAGCTGGTTCGTGCCCGAGGTGTATGAGCTGCTGCGGCGCCATCGGGTCGCGCTCGTGATCGGCGACGACCCGAGACGGCCGTTTCAGGCTCACGAGCTGACTACAGATTGGACCTATATCCGTCTGCACCGCGGTTCCAGGGGCAGGCGCGGCAACTACTCGCCCACCGAGCTCGAGACCTGGAAACACCGGATCGCCGCCTGGCGCCGCGACACCGAGGTCTTCGTCTACGCGAACAACGACTGGGAGGCGTTCGCGGTCCGCAACGCCTCGTGGCTGCGCGACCGGCTGGCCGACGCCTGAGCGCGACGCTCGGCCGCGCGCCCCGCCGTTTCGCGGACCGCGCGCCGGGTAGACGGGCGGCCATGGAGCTATCCCTACTTCTGATCGTGATCGGGATCGTGCTCGCCCTGCTCGTGCACTACGCGCTCGGCATCGCCGTGATCCTGATCGGCCTCGTGCTGTTGCTGTGGCCGCGAATCCGCGGCAGCACGACGGCGCGCCGCGTCTAGCTCGCAGACTCTCTTAGGCGGTTGCGGTCCCGGGCGCGCTGCGCCCGACCGGGTGGTGGCACGCCGCCCAGTGCCCGCCGCCGTAGTCGACCAGCTGGGGCTCGACCTCCGAGCAGATCTCGGTCGCCCGCGGGCAGCGGGTGTGAAAGCGGCACGCCGCCGGCGGGTTGGCCGGACTCGGCACGTCACCCTCGAGCACCACGTGCTCGCGGGCCTCGTTGAGGCGCGGGTCGGGAATCGGCACGGCCGACAGCAGCGAGACCGTGTACGGGTGGATCGGGTTCGAGTACACGTCCTCGGCGGGCCCGATCTCGACGATCTTGCCCAGGTACATGACCGCGATCCGGTCGGAAACGTGGCGGACCACGCCGAGGTCGTGGGCGACGAACACGTAGGTGAGCTCGAACTCTTCCTGCAGGTCCTCGAGCAGGTTGATGATCTGCGCCTGGATCGAGACGTCGAGCGCTGAGACCGGCTCGTCGGCGATGATCATCTTCGGCTCCAGCGCAAGGGCGCGGGCGACCCCGATCCGCTGTCGCTGGCCGCCGGAGAACTCGTGCGGGAAGCGGTTGTAGTGCTCGGCGGAGAGGCCGACCCGCTCGAGCAGGTCCTGGACTCGGCGCTTGAGCTCGTCGCCCGACGCGACCCCGTGCAGCGCCAGCGGACCGCCGACGATCTGGCCCACGCGCTTGCGGGGATTCAGCGACGCGTAGGGGTCCTGGAAGATCATCTGCATCTCGCGACGCAGCGAGCGCAGCTGGCGGCGACCAAGGTCGGTCAGCTCGGTGCCGCGAAAGCGCACTGAGCCGGAGGTCGGACGGATCAGCTGCAGGATCGATCGCGCCAGGGTCGACTTGCCGCAGCCAGACTCGCCGACGAGGCCGAGCGTCTCGCCCTCGGCGACCGAGAACGAGACGTCGTCGACCGCCTGCACGGCGCCGACCTGGCGGTCGATCAGCAGTCCCGACTTGATCGGGAAGTGCTTGACGAGGTTGCGGACCTCGAGCAGCGTGTCCTCGCGTACGGCGGCCGCCTGCAGCCCGGTGTCCGCCGTCACGGTGCTCACGCCGCCGGCGCCTCGAGCCCGATGTCGCCCGAATCCATCACACGCAGGGTCTTCTTCTGCTCGCCCGAGAGCCAGCACCGATCGAGGTGCCCGGTGCTGCCGCCGCGCTGCTCGAGCCCCGGGACCTCGGTGCAGCGATTGAACGCGTGCGGGCAGCGAGGTCGGAAGTGACAGCCCTCCGGCGGTGAGAGCAGCGTCGGGGGCTGACCCTTGATCTGCGCCAAGCGCGCGGTCCGCGGCCGGTCGAGGCGCATGATCGAGCCCAGCAGCCCCCACGTGTAGGGATGCTGCGGGTCGTAGAAGATCTGCTCGAGGGTGCCCGCCTCGACCACCCGGCCGCCGTACATCACCAGCACGCGGTCGGCGATGTCGGCGACAACGCCGAGGTCGTGCGTGATCAGGATCACCGCCAGGCCGCGCTCCTCGTTCAGGTCCTTCAGCACGCGGATGATCTGCGCCTGGATCGTGACGTCGAGCGCCGTGGTGGGCTCGTCGGCGATCAGCATCGGCGGCTCGAGCGAGAGGCCCATCGCGATCATCGCGCGCTGGCGCATGCCGCCCGAGAACTCGTGCGGGTACTGCCGCACGCGCTCCTCGGCGGCCGGGATGCCGACCGCCTTCAGCAGCTCGACCGCCCGGTCGTTCGCCTCGTCCTTCGTGATGTCGCGGTGCGCCCTGATCTGCTCGGTGATCTGGTCGCCGACCTTGTAGACGGGGTTCAGCGACGTCATCGGGTCCTGGAAGATCATCGCGAGCTGCTCGCCGCGCACCCGCCGCAGCTCGTCGTCGGTGGCCGAGATCAGCTCCTGGTCACCGAGCTCCGCGCGCCCCGAGATCGTCGCGTTCGGGCTCCGCGTCAGACCCATCAGCGTCATCGCGGTCACCGACTTGCCCGATCCCGACTCGCCGACGATCGCCAGCACCTCGCCGGGCTTGAGCTCGAACGAGACCCCGTCGACGGCGCGCAGGACCCCGTCCTCGGTGCGGAAGTCGACCCGCAGGTCGTCGACCTTGAGCAGCGGAGCGGCCGTGCTCATGCCGCGCTCTCGCTCGCCTCGAGCCGGATCCTGGGATCGAGCCCCGCGTAGACGATGTCGACGATCGTGTTGAAGAAGACGACGAAGAAGGCGCCGAACATCGTCACGGCGAGGATCGGCGGCTGGTCGAGCTGTCCGATCGCATCGGCGGCGTACTGGCCGACGCCCTGGAGGTTGAAGACGGTCTCGGTGAGGATCGCGCCGCCGCCGATCACGACCGCGAAGTCGAGGCCCCAGAGCGTGACGACCGGGATCAGCGAGTTGCGCAGCACATGCTTGAGCAGCACCTGGCGCTCGGACAGCCCCTTCGCCCGCGCGGTGCGGACGAAGTCCTCGTTGATCGTGTCGAGGATGTTGCCGCGCAGGACCCGCGAGTAGAGGCCGATGAACAGGATCGAAAGCGCGATCCAGGGCAGGATCATGTGGTGGAGCCACTCGAACGGGCTCTCCGTGAACTCGACGTAGCCGCCGTTCGGGAACAGCTCGAAGCCGAGCGTATTCGACAGCTCGAAGCCGAGGTAGTGGTTCATCAACGCCCCGATCCAGAACACGGGCATCGAGATCCCGACCAGGGCGAGCACGGTCAGTAATCGGTCCGAGACCTTGCCGGCCCGCATCGCGGTGAACAGGCCGAGGCCGACGCCGAAGAACATCCAGATGATCGCCGCGCCGATCGCCAGCGACAGGGTTCGCGGCAGGCCCTTCCAGATCTCGTCGACGACGTTGAGCTGGGTCGTGTAGCTGATCATGTCGCCGCTGAACAGCTTCTCCATCGTCGTGACGTACTGCGTGTAGATCGGCTCGTCGAAGCCCCACTCCTGGCGGATCGCCTCGATCTGCTCCTCGGTCGGCTGCTTGCCCGCCATCCGCACAGCCGGGTCGTTGTTCGGGATCACGTTGAAGATCAGGAACGTGATCACCGAGACGGCGAACAGCACGAACACCATCGAGACGAGTCGGCGGACGACGAAGCGGGCCATCAGTGATCGATCTTCACCTTCGCCCGCGGGTCGAGCGCGTCGCGGACGCCGTCGCCGAAGACGTTCAGCGCGAGCACGGTCAGCACGAGCATCGCGCCCGGGACGATCGCCAGGTACGGCGCGGTGACGATCCGGTCGACGCCTTCGCTGATCATCGTCCCCCAGGAGGCGTTCGGCGGCCTGACGCCGGCGCCGAGGAACGAGAGCGCCGCCTCGAGCAGGATCGCGTTCGCGACCAGGAGCGGGAAGAAGACGAGGATCGTCGAGGCGATGTTGGGCAGGATCTCGCCGAACATGATCCGCCACGAGCCCATGCCCTGGGCCCGCGCGGCCTCGACGAACTCCTTCTCGCGCAGGCTCAGCACCTGGCCGCGGAGCGGCCGCGCCAGGTATGGGATGTAGACGATCGTGATCACCAGGATCGGGATCGCGAGGCTGTCGCCCGAGATCGAGATCGGCCCGAGCTTCAGGCCGCCTTCGGCAAGCGAGGTGCCGAGCGCGATCCCGAGCAGGATCACGGGGAACGCCCAGATGATGTCCATCAGGCGCGAGATCGCGGAATCGCTCCAGCCGCGCAGGTAGCCGGCGAGGACGCCGAAGATGATCGCGAGCAGGGTCGTGAACACCGCCGCGACGACCCCGATCAGCAGCGAGTTGCGCCCCCCGTAGAGCAGCCGGACCATGTTGTCGCGGCCGAGCTGGTCGGCGCCGAGGAAGAACTCGCCCTGCCAGGTGGGGCCGATGGGGACCCCGTCGAGGGCGACGACGTTGACGGTCTCGCCGTCCTTTTCGATCGTGTCGGTGAGGTGGTTCTCCTCCGGGGTCGTGTGGGCGATCTGATCGGCCCACAGCGGCGCCGCGAGGCAGGCTAGGACGAGGACGATGAACAGGGCGCCGAAGAACAGCGCGCTCTTGTCGCGGCGCAGCCGCCGTCCGGCTAGGCGCCAAGGGCTGGCTCCCGCAGGGGCCTTGCCCGTGTCCTCGACGCCCAGGGTACCGGGGGCTCCGAAGAGCTCCGGCTCCTCCGCGGTTATGACCTCGTCGGGTGCCACCGCTCCTTGATTATCCCGCCAACACTGCGTTCAATCAAATGCGAGGCGTTCAAGCAGACGAGAGAGGGGCGCCTCGCGGCGCCCCTCTCGTCCGTTTCTTCCTATTCGCCTTCCTTCAACGCCCACGTCGAGTAGTCGTTGAAGTACACCGGGTGGAACACCGCGGCGTCGTAGTCCATCCGCTCGGACATGAACTTCGCCAGCTTGCGGTGCCCGTACGGGGCGATGTAGCTCTGCGGCGGCTCGATCAGGTAGCGGTCGAGCTCCGACCAGTCGGTCGCCACGGCCTCGGTGTCGGTCTCCAGGCTCAGCCGGTCGATCTCGTCGTTGATCTTCGGGTCGTCGACGTTCCCGTTGTTCTGGTTGTTCGTCGGCTGGATCGAGTCCCCGTCAACCAGGAAGTAGAAGTTGAGCGGGTGCGGGAAGTCGGCGAACCAGTTCGTGAACCCGGTTTGGGCCGCGCGTCTTGTCGTTGCCGATCGTCTGGAAGTAGACGCCGCCGTCGAGGATCTCCGACGTCGGCGTCGAAGCCGATCTCGTTGAGCATGTCCGCGTACGCCTGGGTGACCTTGTCGGTCGGGTCGTCGTTGTTGCCGTAGACGGTGACCTTGGCCCCCTCGGCGCCGGCCTGCTTGATCAGGTCCTGCGCCTTCTTGATGTCGGGCGGCTGGGTCGGATCGCCGTACGGGCACTCGGTGGTGTCGAACGCCTCGTCGTAGCCGGGGAAGCCAGGGGGCAGGAACGAGCAGCCCGGCTGCAGCTCGCCCGCGAACAGGCGCGCCAGCGCCGGCTTGTCGATCCCGTAGTTGACCGCCTCGCGGACCAGCGGGTCGTCGAACGGGGCGATGCTGGCTGTCCATGAACCAGTAGTAGGTCGACGAGGTCGCGAACTCCTCGTAGCGGTCGTCGGCCTGCTCGATCACGGTCGGCTTCAGGTCCGCCGGGGGCGGGTCCTGCATGTAGTCGAGCTTGTTGTCGAGCACGTCCTGCGCCTGCTGGTTGGCGTTCTTGATGATCTGCGTCGTGATCTTGTCGAGCGCCGGGACCGGGATGTCCGGGATGTTGAGCTTCTCGAACTCGGGGTTCTTCTCGAGCACGAACTGGCGGTTCGGCACCGACTCCGTGATCATGAACGGACCGACGCCGGGCGGCGGGTCCTCGGTCAGGTTCTTGAACGGCGTGTCGCCCGGGACGATGCCCGCGAACCACATCGCGAGGATGTTCGAGAACGACGAGTCGGCCTCGGTGAGCTTGATCGTGATCTCGCCGGTCTGGTCGTTGGTCTCGATCCCGGAGATGTCGCCCTCCGGGTCGCCCTTCTCGAGGTACTCGGTCGCGCCCTCGATCGTCTGGTAGAAGGCGGAGCCGCCGGACTCGAGGTTCAGCACGCGCTTGATCGTGTGCTCGAAGTCGGAGGCCTTGACGTGCGGTGCCGTCCGAGAACTTGAGCCCGTCACGCAACGTCAGCGTGTAGGTCTTGCCGTCCGCGGAGATCTCGGGCAGGTCCTCGGCGAGGCCGGGGATCAGCTCGGCCCCCGCGGCGCCCTCCACGTGGGGATAGGTCAGCAGCGGCGTGTAGACCAGCCACAGCGGCTCGATGCCGTTGACGGTGTACGAGAGCGCCGGGTCGAGGTAGTCGGGCTGTGAGGTCTGCGAGATCGTGACCTCGCCGCCCTCGGCAGCAGCAGTGCCGCCGTCGTCGTCGTCGTCTCCGCCGCACGCGGCCAGTGTCGCGCTCGCTGCCAGCACCAGCGCCGCGAGCACCGCGTAAGGCTTCAGGCGGCGTCCGCGCCCGTCTTCGTTCCGGTTCATCTCTACCTCCCTGCGATCGTTGCGACCGCAGTCCCCGTTGACGTTGCGCGCTGGAACAAATCACATTTGGCAAGGGGCTGTTGCAGGGGGCCGAAACGGATTGCGCTTATTCGTTCAGCCAGACCGGCGATTCATTAACGAGAACGCCCAAACTTATTCAGTCCGATCCGTTCTTCTAACCAGGTTCTTACCCTCCGGGGCTTGGAAACTGGCTGCGCAGCACCGCGTCCCACGCCCGGTCGGGCAGCAGTCGCCGCTGCGCGAGGGCGAGCCGGGCCGAGGCGGTGACCCTGTAACGCGGCCTCGGGTTGGCGCTCGAGATCGCCCGCTCGATCACCTTCGCCACCGCCTCCGGCCCGGCGCCGAGCCGTGCCATCGGCCCCTCGTAGACGCCGACGGTCGCCGAGCCGACGGCCGCATTGAAGGAGGCGTAGGGGTCGTCGGCGGTCTCTGGCGCCTCGGCCTCCGACAGTGAGCCGGCGGCCGTCTCGCCGAACCGCGTCGTGATCAGCCCCGGCTCGACGATCACCACACGGACCCCGAAGCCGCGGACCTCCCAGCGCAGGGCATCCGAGAGCGCCTCCACCGCGTGCTTGGTCGCGTGGTAGGCGCCGCCTCCCGGGAAGGTCAGCTTGCCGCCCATCGAGCTGATGTTGACGATGGTCCCGCGCCCCGCCCGCCGCATCGCCGGCAGCACCAGCTGGCACATCCGCACGAGCCCGAACACGTTCGTCTCGAACTGCGCGCGGATCCGCTCCATCGGCAGGGTCTCCAGCGCGCCGGACTGGCTGTAGCCGGCGTTGTTGACGAGCGCCCCGACCGCGCCGTGCTCGCCCTCGACCGCGGCCACGGCGTCTCGCATCGAAGCTTCTTCGGTGACGTCCAGGGCGAGCGTCCTGCAGCCGCGGTCGGCGAGGTCGGCGATCCGTTCCGGTTCCCGCGCGGTGGCATAGACCGTCCAGCCCTTCGCGGCCAGCCTGCTCGCGGTCTCGTGGCCGATCCCCGACGAACAGCCGGTGATCAGTACGGCGCCCGGGTCCTCGCTCATCTCGCCTCCTCGCAGTGGTCGGCCTAACCCTAGATGCCCGACGACTAGAGTCCCCGCGCGTGAGAGCGGTGACCTTCCAAGCCCCCGGCGAGGTGCGCGTCGACGAGGTCCCCGAGCCCGAGCTGTCCGGCGCCGACGAGGCGATCGTCCGCGTCGAGGCGAGCGGCGTCTGCGGCTCGGATCTGCACATCTACCACGGTCGGGTCGCGATCGAGCCCGGGTTCGTGATCGGCCACGAGTACGTCGGCACCATCGTCGCCGCGGGCGACGGCGTCCGCAGCGTCCGCGAGGGCGACCGCGTGCTCGGCACCTACTGCACCGCCTGCGGCGAGTGCTTCTTCTGCGCTCGCGGGGACTTCCACGAGTGCGACTACAGGCGGGTCTTCGGCCACGGCGCGACCCTTGGCTCGCTGGCCGGCGCCCAGGCGGAGCTGCTGCTCGTGCCCAACGCGGACCTCACCCTGCGCCATGTGCCGGCGGGGATGTCCGACGACGTCGCCCTGTTCGCCGGCGACGTGATGGGAACGGGCTGGCACGCGGTCGCCGAGACCGGCGTCGAGCAGGGCTCCACCGCCGCCGTCCTCGGCCTCGGCCCGGTCGGCCTGTGCGCGGTCCAGGCGGCGCTGGCACGCGGCGCCGAGCGGGTGATCGGAATCGACACGGTCGCTGAGCGTCTCGACCTCGCCCGGTCGTTCGGCGCCCAGGCGGTCCACCTCACCGAGGAGGATCCCCGCGCCGCGATCAAGGCGGCGACGGAGGGGCGCGGCGTCGACGCGACGATCGACGCGGTCGGCCATCCCGACGCGCTCGAGCTCGCCTGCCGGATCACGCGCAAGGCGGGCACGGTCTCGGCGACCGGGGTCTACGCCGAGCGCATCGAAGTGCACATGGGGATCGTCTGGATCAAGGCCCTCACGCTGAAGACCGGGTTCGCGAACGTGATCAAGCACGTCGACCCGGTGCTCGAGGCGCTCACGGCGGGAACGCTCGACCCGACTCCCCTGGTCACCCACCACATGGGCCTCGACGAGGCGCCCGACGCCTACGGCGTCTACGACCGCCGCGAGGCGCTCAAGATCGTGCTCGCGCCGTGAGCGAAAGCCCGGAGATCACCTGGGAGCAGTTCGAGGCCGTCGACATGCGCGTCGGGCGGATCGTCGAGGTGAGCGACTTCCCGGAGGCCCGCGTCCCCGCCTGGAAGCTCGAGATCGACTTCGGGCCCGAGATCGGGACCCGTCGCTCGTCGGCCCAGATCACCAACTACTCGCGCGAGGAGCTCGAGGGCTCGCGGGTGGTGGCGGTGGTCAACTTCCCGCCGAAGCGGATCGGCCCGTTCGTCTCCGAGGTGCTGGTGCTCGGCGCGCTCGACGACGAGCTCGGCGTCGTCCTGTTGCGGCCGGATCGCGACGCGGCCCTGGGCGACCGCATCGCCTGAGCAGTCGGTTTCCCCGCGATCTGCGAGGGTAGGCCCGGTTCGAATGTCCGAACTGCTGCGCACGTACCTCCAGGACCACCACGCCGGGTCGACGGTCGGCGTCGAGCTCGCGCGTCGCGCGGCGGGCGCGAATCAGGACACCGAGTTCGGCGAGCCCCTCGCCCGGATCGCCGACGAGATCGCCGAGGACCGCGAGTCGCTCGAGCGGCTGATGGAGCGCCTCGGGGTCAAGCCGCACCCGGTCAAGGACGCGGGCGGCTGGGTCGCCGAGAAGCTCGGCCGCCTGAAGCCGAACAACCGGCTCCTGGGCTACTCACCGCTGAGCCGGGTGCTCGAGCTCGAGGGCCTGCTGATCGGGGTGACCGGAAAGCTGGCGCTGTGGGAGGCACTGCGCGACTCGCTCGGCGAGAGCCTGGACGGCGTCGACCTCGTCGCGCTCGGCGACCGGGCACAGGACCAGCGGGCGCGGCTCGAGGACATGCGGCGCCGGGCCGCGGTCGAGGCGTTCAAGCGGGACTGAGCCGGGCGCTCAGCCCTCGTCGGTGAAGGCTCGCCGAGCCTCGGACGGGTCGGCGAAGACCTGGACGGAGGCGACCTTGCCGCCGCGGATCGTCCACAGCCAGGCGTTCGAGGAATCGAGGAAGCCCCGCTCGTGCCAGGCGCGCACGCGCCCGAACACGAGCACGCGCTCCTCGTCGAGCGGGTTGAACTGCTGCGGCTGGAGCTCGATCCGCTTCCAGGTCGACGCGAGGTCGGCCATGTACTGCTCGAGCCCGGTGTAGCCGTGGTAGGGCTCGGTGCGCCCGGAGAGCAAGCCGGTCACCGTCGAGACCTCGACCTCCTCGTCCGCGAGCGCGATGAGCGTCTCGAGGTCGCGCTCGGCGAACGCGCGGTAGGCCTGGCGGATCAGTCGTTCCCCCCTTGAGGTCATCGCGGCGAAAAGCTAGCGAGCCGCGTCCGACATCGAGCGCCGCCGAGTGCCGGTCGGCTCGGGCGGCGGCTCAGGCCCTTCGGTAGAGGCGCGTCGTCAGCGGCGCGAAGATCGCGGTGAGCAGTGCCGCGGTTCCCAGCACGATCGCGATGTCGCTGACCTCCGCGGATCCCTCCATCAGCCCGCGCGATGCGGTCGCCAGGATCGAGATCGGGTTGACGTCGACGAACGCCTCGAGCCCGGCCGGCAGCGTCTCCGGGTCGACGAACACGTTGGAGAGGAAGGTGAGCGGGAAGATCCCCATGAACCCCGCGTTCATCACCGCGTTCGGCGACCGCAGCAGCAGACCGAGGGTCATGAACCCCCAGGAGAGGCCGAAGGCGAAGATCACCACGAGCGCGAGCGCCGCGAGCACGCCGCCGATGCCGGCCTCGGGGCGGAAGCCGAGGATCACGCCGAGGACGATGATCACCGTCCCGGCGAGCACATAGCGAACGCTGTCGCCGAGCAGCGAGCCGACGAGCGGCGCCGGCTTCCAGATTGGCAGCGAGCGGAAGCGGTCGACCACGCCCCTGGTGAGGTCGGTGTTGAGCGCGACGCCCGAGTAAACGGTGGTGAACAGGACCGACATCACCAGGATCCCGGGGAGGATGTAGTCGAGATACTCGCCGGTGGACCCGGCGATCGCGCCGCCGAACAGGTAGGTGAACAGGAGGACGAACATCACCGGGGTGATGGTCACGTCGAGCAGCTGCTCGGGGACGTGCTTGACCTTCAGCATCCCGCGCCAGCCGAAGGTCAGGGCCGCCGACACGGCGCTCGCCCGCGGGGGTCGCGCGGTCGAGGCGAGCGCCTTGCGCAGGGCCGCGTCGTCGGCGAGGGGCGTCGGGCTTCGTCGTCGTCGGGTTGGCGCTCATGCGGCTCTCTCCTCCTCGATCGCGGCGGCCTCCGCCTCCACCGAGTCCTCCTCGGCCGGGTGGCCCGTCAGCGCGAGGAACACCTCGTCGAGGCTCGGCTGGCCGAGCGAGAAGTCGGCGATCCCGATCCCCGAGCGACTGAGCTCGGCCACCGCCTCCGCGCCCCGGTCGGCGTCCGCGCACGAGACCGAGAGCGCGGCCGGGTCGGGCTCGAGGTGCACCCCTCCGAGCTCGCTCAGCAGGATCCGCTCGGCCTCGGGTCGCTGCTCGGGGTCGAGCAGGCGCACGTGCAGAGCGCCGGATCCGACCGAGGCCTTGAGCTGGCCGGGCGTGCCCTCGGCGATCACCTTGCCGTGGTCGATGACCGCGATCCCGTCCGCGAGCTGGTCGGCCTCCTCGAGGTACTGGGTGCAGAGCAGGATCGTCGTGCCCTCGGCGACCAGCGCCCGGATGATGTCCCAGACCTGGTTGCGCGAGCGGGGGTCGAGCCCCGTGGTCGGCTCGTCGAGGAACATCACCTGCGGGGTGACGACGATGCTCGCGGCGATGTCGAGCCGGCGCCGCATGCCGCCGGAGTAGTTCTTGACCAGGCGCCCGGCGGCGTCGGCGAGGCCGAAGGCTTCCAGGAGCTCGCCGGCGCGTGCCTTAGCCGCGGGCCGCCGCAGCCCGAGCAGCCGCCCGAGCAGGATCAGGTTCTCGCGTCCGGTGAGGTCCTCGTCGACCGAGGCGAGCTGACCGGTGAGGCTGACCACGCTGCGGACGGCGTCGTCCTCGGTGACGATGTCGTGCCCGAGCACGCGCGCCTCTCCCGCGTCGGGGCGCAGCAGCGTGGCGAGCATCCGGATCGTCGTCGTCTTGCCCGCCCCATTGGGGCCGAGGACGCCGTAGACCGATCCGGTGCGCACGGCCAGGTCGACGCCGTCGACCGCCCGGGTCTCACCGAAGCTCTTGACGAGGCCGGTGGCCTCGATCGCGAGCGGGGTCTGCGTCGTCATCGTCCTCCTCTGCCTTCGGGATCGCGCGGGTTGCAGGGTTGCACTATTGACCGCATGCTCGCGGAGAACTAATCGCTCGGAGCGAGAAGGGCGTCGAGGTGCGCCTCAGCCGAGGGGCTTTCGCATGAACACGAGCGCGAAGTCTCCCATCGAGCGCCGCTCGTACTCGACGTATCCGACTCTTGCGTACAGCGCGATGTTCTCTGTCGCCTTCTCGTGCGTGTACAGATAGACCGAGTCGAACCCGTCCCGCAAGGCCGCCGACTCGGCGTGCTCCATCAGTGCCCTACCCAGCCCCTTGCCCTGGAACGAGGGATGGACGGCGACGTTGAGGATCGCGAAGCCCTCGTCGGCGGCGCCGAACACGACCACGCCGACGATCCGCTCGTCGTCCTCGGCGACCATCACCCCGCGCTTGGCGATGACGTCGGCGTAGTCCTCGGTCATCGGCCCGGGGACCATCCCGATCCGCTCGACCCAGTGGCCATAGGCGTCGTCGACGAGGCGCGCGACTGCCTCGGCGTCGGCGGCGGTGGCCGGCCGCAGGGGGCGGTCCGCGTCGGTCATCGTTCGAGCTCGGCCAGTCGCCGCTCGAGGAAGCGCCGCTCGGCATCGGAGTGGACGAGCTCGAGCGCCCGCTCGTAGGCGGCGCGGGCCTCCTCGACGCGATCGAGTCGCCGGAGCAGGTCCGCGCGCGTCGCGTGCATGTAGTGGTACCGATCGAGCTCCAGCCGTTCGACCAGGTCCAGCGCCACCTCGACCTCGCCGGCCTCGGCGATCGCAGCCGCCTGGTTGAGCTCGACCACCGAGGAGCCGGTGCGGCGCGCGAGCTCGCCGTAGAGGGCTGCGAGCTGACGCCAGTCCTGGGGCTCGTCCGCGTGCAGGACCGCGATCGCGGCCTGGAGCACGTACGGGCCGCGTCCGCCGAGCGCCAGCGCTCGATCGAGCTCCGCCCGCCCGGCCTCGATCTGATCGGCGTCCCATAGCGACCGGTCCTGATCGCGCAGGAGCACGACCTCGCCATCGGTGAACCGGGCCTCGCGGCGAGCGTCGTTGACCAGCATCAGTGCGAGCAGCGCCCGGACCTCGGGCTCGTCGGGCATCAGCTCGGCGAGCGCCCGCCCGAGCCGGACCGCCTCGGCGGCGAGCTGTCCGCGCCCGCCGTAGCCCTCGTTGAAGATCAGGTAGACGACAGCGAGCACCGCGGCGAGGCGGTCGGGCAGGAGGTGGGCCGGAGGGACCCGGAACGGGATTCCGGCGGCCCTGATCTTGGCCTTAGCGCGGACGAGCCGCTTCGCCATCGTCGGTTCGGACACCAGGAAGGCGCGGGCGATCTCGTCCGTCTTCAGGCCGCCGAGGGTCCGCAACGTCAGCACGACCTGAGCGTCGAGCGCGAGCGCGGGATGACAGCAGGTGAAGATGAGCTCGAGTCGCTCGTCGGGGATCGTGGTCTCGTCCAACTCATCCTCCGAGTGCTCTGGCATCTCGAGCAGGCGGGTCTTCGCCGCCAGCGTCCGATCGCGGCGGATGCGGTCGATCGCCCGGTTGCGCGCGGTGGTCAGCAGCCACGCGCGCGGGTTGTCCGGCGTCCCGTCGCGGGGCCAGCGCTCGGCGGCGACGGCGAACGCCTCCTGGGCGGCCTCCTCGGCGAGCTCGAAGTCGCCGAGGAAGCCGATCAGGTTGGCGAGGATGCGCCCCCACTCGTCGCGGAAGACCTGCTCGAGCGGAGCTACCACTCAACGATCGGACGCACCTCGACCGCGCCGCCGAGGCGAGCCGCCGGGATGCGCGCGGCCAGCTCGATCGCCGCGTCGAGGTCGTCCGCCTCGAACACCAGGTAGCCGCCGAGCGCCTCCTTTGTGGCGACGAACGGCCCGTCGGTGGTCAGCGTCTTGCCGTCCCCGACCCGGACTGTGGTCGCCGTCTCCGGGCTCTCCATCTGGAGCCCGGGGGTGACGCCCGGCGTCTCGTTGATCGCCTTGTAATCGGCATAGACAGCGTTCTGCTCGTCCTCGGACAGACGCGCCCACGCCTCCTCGTCCCGTGGTGTCGGGGCGGCGCCCTGATGGATCAGCAGGATGTACTTCATCGCTTCCTCCTTTGGGTTGGTCGCCTCTGAGACGAACGGAGGACGCGGAAATGGACAGCCCTCACACGAAGTGCCGTCTCGCGACGCGCGGGACGAGCGTAACGCGCGCCCGACTAATCTGAGGCCGATGGCGATCACGACAGCGGAGGCGCGCACGCAGATCGTCGACGACCTCGGAGCGGCGACCGATCAGATCGCCCTGGCGGTTGCCTGTCTCGGGGCTGCCCACGAATTGCTCGACGACCTGACCGCGGACCGGCTCGAGGCCGACCTCTTCCGGCCGGTGCAGCGCGCGCTCGGCCGGGCCAAGCGCACACGCGCGGCGTTCGCCGGACGTCACGCACTGACGGTGCCCGACGAGGCGCAGCCCTCGCCCGGCGCTCCGTCCCAGGGTGTGAGGTCGTTCGTGGATCGCGCGGTCGTCGCGGCGATGGAGGGCAGCCGGCTGATCGCCGAGCTCCAGGACTCGATGCTGCCGATCGAGTTCGGCGACCCGGAGCTTCGCAGCGGCCTCGCCGATTCGCGCGAGCTGGTCGACCGCCTTCCGGGCGCGGCGCGCGACTTCCTCCGCACCCTCGGCCGGTAGCCGCTACACCCAGCCGCACTCGCGCAGGCCGTACTTCTTCGCCACGCTAACGGCCTGGCGGCGGGACCGGCGCCCCGTTCCACTCCTCGAGCGCTCCGGGGTATGCCCTCAGTCGCGGCGGCACGAGCGCCGCCGGGCGATTGAAGAGACCGACGATCACCATCAGCGCGAGCGCGACGACGACGGCGGCCGTGAGCAGGACCTCGAGCGTCTGCGTGACGGCGGTGTCGTCGAGCGCCGAGACCACGATCAAGGCGCCCGCGAACGGCGCCTCGACCGCACCCATCGGCCCGGCCCGCACCAGCGCCCGCCATGCGGGCATGTCGAAGGGCCACCAGTCCGGGGCATGATGGACATCGATCTCGCGCTCGCCGCGCCACTCCGCCCGGAGCGCGAAGAGCGCAAAGAGCCCGGCGACCAGGGTGACCACGCCAAGGGTCCAGCCAAGGTCCACGGCTCCCTCGTTCCCCATCCCGCAGCGCCGCTAACCGGCTCGGCAAACGCCGACACCGCCGTCTGGAATCCTGAAGGCGATGCGGACGAACTCCGAGCTGCTGCTCGCCGGATACGACGCCTGGAACTGCGACGACTGCGACGCGTGGCTGGCTCTCCTCGACCCGGAGATCCACATCCACACCTCGGGGGTCTTCCCGGACCTGTCCGCCGAGTACCGCGGACCCGAGGGGGCGCGCAAGTTTTGGCGTCAGCTGCGCGAGCCGTGGGAGACGTTCTCGATCGAGGTCGAGCGGATGGAGGACGAGGGCGACTGTGCGATCGCCGGGATCCGCTTCCGCGCGCGGGGGGTCGACAGCGGGGTGGAGGTGGACATGCGCTTCGGCAGCGCGATCAGGGTCCGCGACGGGCTCGCGACCGAGCTCGTCCAGCGGCGCACGTTCGAGGAGACGCGCGCGGCGATGCTCGAGGGCCGGCCGGCACAGGACCACGCCGGCCAGCCGACCAGCTGAGCCGGTCGCTTCGAGCGCCCGATTGGGCACGCTGCGGTCGGCGGTCATCATCCGGCGAATGAGCCCAGCCGACCAGCGCACCGATTCGCGCGACCAGGCCGCGTTCGCCGCGTCGCTCGACCGCCACCGGCGCGAGCTTCAGGTCCACTGCTACCGGATGCTGGGCTCGCTCGAGGACTCCGAGGACGTCGTCCAGGAGACCTTCCTGCGCGCGTGGCGCAGGCGCTCGAGCTTCAGTCACCGGGGCCACGGTTCGCTTCGCGCCTGGCTTTACCGGATCGCGACCAACGCCTGTCTCGACGTGCTTCGCGGCAAGCCGCGCCGGGTCCTGCCGCCCCAGATCGCCGCGGCGAGCGATCCGGATGCGCCGATCCCGCCCCCGGCCGACCTTCCGTGGCTACAGCCGTATCCGGACCGGCTGCTGGAGGCGATCGCCCCGGCCGAGGACGAGCCGGGTGCGGTGGTAGTCGCGAGGGAGACGATCGAGCTCGCGTTCGTCGCGGCGATTCAGCTCCTGCCGCCGAGACAGCGCGCGGTCCTGATCCTGCGCGACGTGCTCGGGTGGTCGGCCAAGGACACCGCCTCGCTGCTCGAGGCGAGCGTCGCGGCGGTGAACAGCGCCCTGCAACGGGCAAGGGGAACGCTTCGGGACCACCTGGGCGAGCGGCGAACGGACTGGGCGCCGGCCTCCCAGCCGAGCGAGGACGAGCGCGAGTTGTTGCGGCGCTACGTCGAAGCCCACGAGCGGGCCGACGCCGACGCGCTCGCCGAGCTCCTGCGGGAGGACGTGCGCCTGACCATGCCTCCGCACCCCACCTGGTACGACGGACGGGAGGCGGTCATGGTCGCAACGCGACAGGGCTTCGATCCCTCCTTCGGCGAGCTCCGGACTGTCGTCGCCGGGGCGAACATGCAGCCGGCGGCGGCTCACTACCTGCGAACGCCGGGTGACTCCAGGTACAGGGCGCTGGCGCTCGACCTGCTTCGGCTCGACGGCGGGCACGTCGCGGAGATCACCTCGTTCGTGTCCCCCGAGCTCTTCCCGGCCTTCGGCCTCCGGCCGCAGCTCTCCGAGCGATGAGTTTTCCGCGGAGCTTCGTTTAAGAGAACAGCAAGGCAATAACCCAAGGCAGAGGAGATCCGATGAGAAAGCTCGTCGTCAACACGTTCATGTCCCTCGACGGAGTCATGCAGTCACCCGGCGGCCCCGACGAAGACCCGACCGGGGGCTTTGCCTACGGCGGCTGGGGCGCCAACTACGTCGACGACGAGATGATGGGGCGGGTGTCCGAATCCGGTCCCTACGAGCTCCTGCTCGGGCGTGGGACCTACGAGATCTTCGCCGCGCACTGGCCCTACGACGAGGGCCCGATCGCCGATCAGCTCAACAGCACCCGCAAGCACGTCGCCTCGAGGACGCTGGACAGCGTGGACTGGAACAACTCCACCCTGATCACGGGGGGCGTCGCCGAGTACGTCGCGGAGCTCAAGCGCCAGGACGGGCCCGAGATCCAGGTTCACGGCAGCGTGGGCCTGATCCAGACCCTGCTCGAGCACGACCTGATCGACGAGTACCGGCTCTGGATCTTTCCCTTGGTGCTCGGCAAAGGCAAGCGGTTCTTCGGCGCGGGAACGATCCCCGGCGGGATGAAGCTGGTCGACAGCGCCGTCTCGAAGACCGGAGTCACGATCAACACGTACGAGCGAGCCGGCGATATCGACCTCGGGTCGTTCGAGTTCGACGAGCCGACCGAGGCCGAGATGGAGCGGCGCAAGCGCCTCGCGGAGGGCTAGGCGTATGTATGCAGCGGCTGCCGTTCCATTTCCGGCGTCGCCGGTGTCTCAACCAGCACACGTCCGCACTACAGAGGGGAACAGACATGGGAAGGATCGTCATGAGCGAGAACGTCTCGCTCGACGGAGTCATCCAGGACCCGGCCGGTGACGAGGGCTTCGCGCGCGGAGGCTGGGTCGGTCGGATCGCGGCGCTCCCGGAGCTGGCCAAGTTCACGCTCGACGAGGCGCTGGGCACCGAGGCCCTGCTGCTGGGCCGGCGGAGCTACGAGTGGTTCGCCGCGCGGTGGCCATCCCGGAGCGGCGACTTGGCGGACAGGTTGAACAGCCTGCCCAAGTACGTCGTGTCCTCGACTCTCGAGGATCCCGACTGGACCAACACGACGGTATTGAACGGCGACGTGGTGAACGAGGTCTCGAAGCTGAAGCAGGAGCGAAGCGGGGAAATCAATGTCCCCGCCAGCTTCCAGCTCGCGCGCACGCTGATGGAGCACGACCTCGTCGACGAGCTGCGGCTGAAGATCTTCCCGGTCGTGCTCGGGGCCGGCGAGCGCCTCTTCGGCGAGACGAGCGACAAGAAACCGATGCGCCTCGTCGACACCCAGACCGTCGGTGACGGCGTCGCCATCCTCACCTACGAGCCCGCCCGAGACGCCGAGCGGGCTTAGGCAGGGACCGCGACGACGCCGTGGCGGATCAGGCTCTCGGCGGTTTCGGCGATCGAGTCCTCGATCGGCCGCGGCGCCCAGCCGAGCGTCGTCCTCGCCTTCTCCGAGGAGAGCTCGGTTCGCTTGCCGAGCCCGCCGACCACAGAGCGGATGTCGGGGTCGAAGAGCGCCATCGCGCGGACGAACAGGTTCGGGACCGTCCGCGTCGGCACCTTCGAGGCCCCCTCCCCGAGCCGCGCGCGCAGGACCTCGCCGATCTCGCCCATCCATAGGTACCGGTCGGCGGCGATGAAGCGCTCGCCGCCGGCCTCCGGCGCCGTCATCGCCCGGATCTCGAGATCGGCGACGTCGCGGACGTCGACGAGGCTGAAACCGAGCCGCGGCACCCCCGGCATGCCCTCGAGCAGGCGCTGCACGGTCTGGAGGGAGTAGGAAACGTCGTCGCTCAGCGTCGGGCCGATGATCGCGCCCGGGTTGACGACCGCGAGGCGATCCTCCTCGCCGCGCTCGCGGACTAGCTCCCAGGCAGCCCGTTCGGCGATCGTCTTCGAGCGCACATAGGGCGTCAGCCCCGGGGCGTCGGGGTCGGTCCAATCGCCTTCGTCGAGCGGCCGGCTCGCCGCGCCGTCGGCGAGCCGGATCGCAGCGACCGAGGAGGTGAGGACGACCCGCTTCACGTCGGCGTCGAGAGCGGCGCGCAGGACGCGCAGCGTGCCCTCGCGCGCGGGAACGATCAGCTCGTCGGGGTCCTTCGGCTGCGCGGGGGGAAAGGGCGATGCGACGTGCAGGACGTAATCGCAGTCCGCGACGGCCTCGGCCCAGCCGTCGTCCGACGTCAGCTCGGCGGCGAGCACCGTCAGCCGATCGCCCGGATCGACCTGCGAGCCGACCGCGGCCCGCACCTGGGGCTCGCGGGTGAGGCTGCGGACCGTTGTCCGCACGTCGTAGCCGCGGCGAAGGAGCTCGATCACGCACCAGCCGCCGAGAAACCCCGATCCGCCGCTGACGAGGACCGTCTGCCCGGAAGCCTCGCTCATCGCGGGGCCAGCCTAACCGGAGCGCGCCGTCGGCTCGGCTTGTGAGAGTTTGGCGGTTCGGTGAAGGCGATCGTCCAGGACACCTATGGCGGGACCGAGGTGCTCGCGCTGCGGGAGATCGATAAGCCGGCGATCGCCAGCGACCAGGTGCTCGTCGCCGTCGAGGCGGCGGGCGTCGACCAGGGCGTCTGGCACCTGATGTGCGGGCTCCCGTACATGGTGCGGATCATGGGCTTCGGATTGCGGGCGCCGAAGCTCCCGGTGCGCGGCACCGAGGTCGCGGGGCGGGTCGAGGCGGTCGGCTCGACCGTGACCCGGTTTCGGCCCGGCGACGAGGTGTTCGGCGTCTGCGAGGGCTCGTTCGCCGAGTACGCGCCGGCGCGCGAGGACCGCCTGGCGCCGAAGCCGTCGAACGTGACCTTCGACCAGGCGGCCGCCGTCCCCGTCTCGGGAGGCACCGCGCTTCACAGCCTCCGCGACAAGGGCGAGCTCGAGGCCGGACAGCGGGCGCTGATCATCGGCGCCGCCGGCGGCGTCGGGACGTTCGCCGTCCAACTGGCGAAGGCCTTGGGAGCTCACGTCACCGGCGTGTGCAGCGGGAGGAAGGCGGAGCTCGTCCGGTCGATCGGCGCCGACCAGACAATCGACTACACCCGCGAGGACTTCGCCGACGGCCGCCGCCGGTTCGACCTGATCGTCGACACCGCGGGCCGCCGCTCGCTCTCGCACCTTCGCCGCGCGCTGACCCCGCGGGGGACGCTCGTGATCGTCGGCGGCGAGGGCGGTGGGCGGTGGACCGGCGGCTTCGGGCGCCAGATCCTCCGCGCGCCCCTGCTCTCGCTGTTCGTCGGCCAGCGGCTTCGGCCGGTGACCTACGAGGAGCGCGCCGAGGACCTGGAGGCGCTGCGGGTGCGGATCGAGGCGGGCGAGGTGACGCCGGTCGTCGGCCGCACCTTCCCGCTCGCTGAGGCCGCCGAGGCGATCCGCTTCATGCACGACGGGGGCGCCGGCGGCAAAGTCGTGCTCACCGTCGGGTCGGGTCCCTAGGTGGGACGATGCGAACGTGGAAGCTGCCGAGCTGCGTAGGTGGTGTCTCGCGCAGAGCGGGGCCGTTGAGGACTTCCCGTTCGGCCCCGAGCACTCGGTATTCAAGGTGGGCGGCAAGATGTTCGCGCTGAGCACCCTCGAGCGCACGCCGCTCGCAGTGAGCGCCAAGTGCGAGCCGGAGCTCGCGCTTCAGTTGCGGGACACCTACACCGCGATCCGTCCCGGCTACCACCTGAACAAGCGACACTGGAACACGATCACGCTCGACGGCAGCCTTTCCGACCAGCTCGTACGCGAACTCATCGCGGACTCCTACGACTTGGTCGTCAGCGCACTCCCGAAGCGCACGCGCGAGGAACTCGGGTGGGCGCCGGAAGCAGACCTTTAGTCCGAGACGACCGTGCAGTCCTCACCGAACTTGGCTTTGAACACCGCGCCCGCCTTCTCGTTCGCCCGCGTGATGCCATGAAGCGCGGCATCGGCGGCTGACACGAATACGACCGGCTCCTCTCCGGGAACCTGGCACACCCAGTTCGTTCTCGCTCCAGCGCCTGCGGGCAACGCGAGCGCCAGCGTGATCGCGGTGGCCGCCACGATGGCGGCGATGAATCGCCTCATGACGATGCCCCTTTCGGTTCGACATGAGGACTCTATACCGCTGGACTTGACAGGCTCGACCGAATCGGCGTAGCGTGCATCGAACGCTCTAACGCGCCGCCAAGAGGAGGGAACGTGCCTGGATTGGGAGACCCGCTGGTCCGACAGATGAGAAGGCTCGCCCAGGCCCACGCGGCGTTCCCGGGACGGCCGCCGAAGGATCGCGAGGAGCTGCTCCGCTGGTACGAGAGCGAGCGCGCGCGCGAACCGAATGAGACCGGCGGGCCCGGCGCGTCCGGGATCTCCCGCCGCGAGTTTCTCCAGCGTGGCGCCGCCGTTGGCGCGGGAGTCGTAGGCGCATCGGCGCTCGGCTTGGGCCGGGCGCGTCCCGCGTTCGCACGAGACGCCAACGTGGTCATCATCGGCGCCGGGCTCGGCGGCCTGACGTGCGCCTACCGGTTGATGCGCCACGGCATCTCCTCGACCGTGTACGAGTCGCGCGATCGAGTCGGGGGGCGCTGCTGGACGATCCGGGTCTTCGAGAACGCACAGACCGTGGAGCACGGCGGGCAGTACCTCGACAGCCGTCACCACCACATCCGCAAGCTGGCCAAGGAGCTCCGGGTGCCGCTCGTCGACACCGAGGCCCAGTCGTTCCCGGCGGGGTCCGGCGACTACTACTGGTTCGACGGGGCCTTCCACACGCCGGATGAGATCTTCGCCGACTTCGATCTCGTCTTCGACCGCATCAGGGCCGAGTACCGGCGGGTCGGGCGCTACTTCTACAACCAGGCCAAGGCCGAGGCGATCGCCTTCGATCAGATGACCATGAACGAGTGGCTCGATGACAACGTTCCGGGCGGCCTCGACTCGCTTCTGGGCCAGGCCATCGAGCGCTCGAACACCGGTTTTTGGGGGCTCGACGGCGACCAGCTCTCGGCGGTCAATCTGTTCGAGTTCTACGTCTTCCCATATCCGGGGGCGGACGAGCGGTTCCGCGTCGCGGGTGGCAACGACGTGATCCCGCATCGGCTCGCCGAGGAGCTGCCGAGCGGGACGATCCGCTACGAGCGGCCGCTCGAGGCCGCCTGGACGCGCTCGGACGGCAAGATCGGGCTGAAGTTCGCAGGCCAGGCGGGCGACGTCGTCGCCGACGTCGCTGTGTTCGCGCTTCCGTTCACCGTCCTGCGCGACCTCGACACCTCGGGCCTCAACGTATCGGCCCGGCGCCGGCGCGCGATCGACACTCTGGCCATGGGCACGAACGCGAAGCTTCAGTTCCAGATGAACCGGACGCTCGCCGACGTCGACTGGACGGGCGCCTTTCGCAGCGACGAGCCCGAGTTCGGGACCTGGGACAGCACCTACGGGCAATCGGAGCCGCATCCGGAGACTCCGGTGATCACGATCTACAACGGCGGACGCGCAGGGGCCGGTTACGACCCCGCGGAGCCGCATGCCATCGCGACTCCCGCGATCATCAACACGGCCCTCGATGCGCTCGCTCGCGGCGTCGTCGACATCCACGACGCCTACAACGGGATCGCCTACCTCGACTCGTGGGTCGACGACCCCTGGGTCCACGGCTCGTATGCCGGCTTCGCGCCCGGCCAGTACACGGACTTCTGGGGCTTCCTCGAGCGGCGTGAGGGTAACGCGCTGTTCGCGGGCGAGCACACATCGACGCACAGCCAGGGCTATCTCAACGGCGGGGTCGAGAGCGGCGAGCGAGCGGCGCGCCAGGTGTTCAACACGCTCGGGTAGGCGGCCCGAACCACGTGGCCAGCGCCTCAGGTAGCCCAACCTGGGTGTTCTCTCCTACCCAGGCGACGTAGCCGTCCGGGCGGATCAGCACGGTGGTGGGGGCGCTGACCACGCCGATCACGGGGAGCTCCCACTCCCCTTCGTAGCTCGCGTCGATCAGCTGGACCCGGTCAGCCCATGGTGTGATGTCGACCTCGCCTCGCTCACCGAGGTTGAGCAGCAGCGGCCGTGCGTCGTGCAGCAGCTCGAAGGCCCGGAGCGGGCCGTCCGCGGCAATCAGGTCGAGATCCGGCATGCGGCGTCCGACCAGCGGATGTCCCTCGCCGAGGTCGTAGTGAATGTCGAGCCCGGAGATCATTCCGGCGAGCCGCTTGCGAGGCTCGTCCATGCTCGCCAGCTCCGACACCACATCGACCAGGGCCTCGATGCGGTCGTCCCGGCGTTGGAGCACGCTCTGCGCCATCGTGTACTCGAGCGCGCGGGCGGCGACCGGGTGGCGCTCGGCGTGATAGCTGTCCAGGAGGCGGTCCGGGGAGGTCCCGTTGACCACCTGAGCCAGCTTCCAGCCCAGATTCACCGCGTCCTGCACACCGAGGCTGAGGCCCTGTCCACCGGCCGGGTAATGCACATGGGCTGCATCGCCGGCCAGCAGCACTCGTCCGTCGCGGTAGGCCGCGGCCTGGCGAGTCATATCGGTGAACCTGGAGATCCACGTGGGGTTGTGGATCCCGAAGTCGGTGCCGTACACGGTGATGAGCGCTTCGCTCAGATCACGCAGGGTGGGCTCGCTGCCAGGCCCGAGCTGCTGCTCGGTCACGACGACCCGGACCGTCCTTCCATCCTCCATCCTGTGGAGGCCGTGGACGCCCGCGGCGTCATGACGGATGCCCAGCGGCGGCTCCTCGGTCATCTCAACCTCGGCGATCAGGTTGCTCTTCGTCGGATCCCACCCCGGGAACTCGATGCCGGCTGCTTTGCGGATGAGACTGCGCCCCCCATCGCACCCGACGAGGTAATGCGCCCGCAGCGGCACGCCGTCGGACACGCGGACGTCAACTCCGGTGTCGTCCTGCGCGAAGCCCGTCACCTCACACTCGTAGTAGATGCGAACCGGCAGCTCGGCGATCCAGGCGGCCATGATCCGCTCGATCTGGTTCTGAAAGATCCCGAGCGAATACGGATGACGCGTCGGGAAGTCGCTCATGTCCAACACGGTCGAGCCGAACGTCGCGACCTGTGCTGCCTGACCCTCTGCGAGGAACCGATCAGCGACCCCACGCTGATCGAACACCTCGATCGTGCGCGAGTGAAACCCGCCGGCCCGTGAGTCGGCGAGCACGTGATCGGGACGCCGCTCGACGACCGCGACGTCGACCTTCGCCAACGCCAACTCGGCCGCCAGCATCATCCCCGCTGGACCGCCTCCCGCGATGACCACCGCATGCTCGGTCACCGCCACATTCCCGTCGGATGCGTCACGAGCGACACCCATATTTCGCCCCTCCATTCCCGTAGTTTCGGCTTGCGGCGGGCGATTATGCGGCACGACTCACGTCCTCATGAGAGCCTTCAGTGCGGTATAAAGTGAAAGTGGCGGGGGGCTAGGTAGTTGTCGATTCGCCGCCGTCAACGGCCCCCGGTAACTGCCTCCAAGAAGCCGAAAACCCCGCCGATCGCGGGGTTTTCTCCGACGGGCCTCGGCTGGGGCGGCCTCAGTAGCCGTAGCCGCCCGCCTGTGAGCCCGCGGTGGTGCTCTGACCCTGTTGCGGCGCGCCGCCGACCGTGAGCACGTGCCAGGTGAAGTCCTTGCCGCCGAACGAGTCCTTGACGCCGTCGCCGTTGACCTGGCCCGGCGAGTCCTCGGCGAACGTATACAGCGGCGCCCCGTCGAGCGTCACCTGCTCGGTGCCGTCGGGACGTTTCACCGTCCCCAACTTGCCGGTCACATCGGCAGAGCCGGTCGGGGCGCCGGCTGCGGTCAGTGGCTTCCAGATCTGAGCGCACGAGCCGGTGCACTGGATCATCCCGTTCGCCTCCTGCGACGGCGAGTACAGCGCGTCGCCGTTGGAGTCGACGAGGACGGTGCCGACGCCGTCTACGCTCGCTGTCATCACCGTGTCGCCGCCGGTGCTGGCCGCGGCGGTGGCGGTGTCCGAGTCGCCGCTCGACCCGCAGGCCGAGAGCGCGAGCGCGGCGATCAGGAGGGAGACGACGGACAGTGCTGCGGTGCGGCGATAGGCGTTCATGCCCGGTAATACGGTGGCCGGGCGGCCGCGGCCCGCCGCCCGGCTAACGATTACATAAGAATCGGCTCCCTACGCTATGAGCGACGCGAGCAACTCCGCCGAGCCGCACCGGTTCTTCTTCGTCCACATTCGCAGGACCGCGGGAGGCGCGCTTCGCCGACGACTGATCAATCACTTCGGCGAGTTCGCCGTCTACCCCACCCGGGGCGTGGATGGAACCGACCCGGTGAAGCTCATGCTCTCGGTCGAGCATCTGCGCGAGCGGCTCGCGGCACGGGGAGATCAGATCCGGGTCCTCACCTGTCACCTCCCGTTGTGCACGGTCGAGCAGATCGAGGGGTCCTTCACGACCATGACACTGCTCCGCGACCCCGTCGAGCGCACGCTCTCGTCCCTGCGCGACGATCGGGAGACCAACCCGACCAGCCACAGCTCACTCGAGCAGATCTACGACGCCGGGGGCCGGTTCACCGTACTGAGGCACAACGAGATGACCAAAGAGCTCTCGTTCACGCCCGCGGAGAACGCCGGGATGGCCAAGGTGCTCTCGCTGAGCCCGGCGGAGATCGCGCGTCCGGACGCTCCCCGGGTGGAGCTCGGCCGAGGCCACCTCGAGCGCGCCAAGGAGCGCCTCGCCGGCGTCGACGCCGTCGGTCTCCAGGAGCGCTTCGAGGATTTCTGCGACGAGCTCTCGACCCGGTTCGGCTGGGACCTCGGCGAACCCGAGCGCGTCAACACCACGGCTGCGGTCGAGGTCTCGGAGAGCTTCCGTGCCCGGCTGAGCGAGGACAACGCGCTCGACATCGAGCTCTACGAATTCGCGAAGCGGCTGGTCTCGAGCCGCGGCTGATCACCCGAGTCGGCGAGTGGATGTTTTCGCCTCAGCTCGAAACCGCGGGGCTGCTCGTCCGCGTGCGACCCTCTTGACATCGCTCCTTCCGGACGTAGGCTCGCTCGTGACATTCGCGGCACTCGAGGAGGGGTGAAATGCGAGCGAGTTCGATGTTCTTGGCGACTTGCACGGCCGCGGCAGCACTCGTGTTCGCGCTCTTTGGTGGTGTCGTCACCGCTGCCGAGCATGGACCGGGCGGCAACAGCGACGCCGCCAAGGCCTGTCAGAAGACGGGCTACCAGGATTGGGTGCGCGAGGACGACAGCGCCTTCGAAACGAGCGATGAGTGCACCGCCTATGCGGCCGAGGGGGGACGCTCAAGCCGAAGCTGACCTTCGCGAGTGCCTGCACCCTCCTGGGCGGCACGTTCACCGCCGTGGGCGATGACGGCGGGGTGTGCGAAGTCTCAGGGGTCGGGGGGCTTGTGGAGTTCGCCATCCTCAGTGGAGTGTTTGACCAATTGTGTCCTCTGGAGTTCACGAGCAACTTTGTTGACGGCGGGATCTCGAGCTGGGCCTGCATAAGGGAACCCGCCTAGCGCGGGTTCGGCTCAGCCCGGCCTGAACCAGGCCACGGTCGCCCTCGCGTTATCGGGCGGTCCGGGCAGCGGGTTGGCCGGCTGTGCTCGAAGGAAGAGCCCAGCGGTCCAGTGTTGCTCAACGGGGACCGTGCCGAAGCACCGGTTGAGGTTGAGCGTGAAGGTGAACGTGTTCGCCGGGTCTGCGGGCTGATCGTCTGCCGAATCCTCCAGGCCGGAGACCGGCTGCTCGTAGAAGAGCGGGAAGTCGGGTGCCTGGGCGGGTGTGAGGTTCGGGTCCTCCTCGGAGTAGGCGCTCGCTGGGCAGCTGCCGCCCTGGAACGAGGAGGGGTCCTCGAGCGGCCCCCGGCTGTCCGCGATGTACACGTTGTGGCCGACGTCTATCCACCTGCCGGGCTCATCCGGCAGGGCCTCGCGCTGTGGTCGCCAGAAAGTCAGCGTCACCTCGACGTCCGTGTCGGCGTCGGGGCCGTCGGTGGGAGCGAACGGGTTCTCCCGGGTCCCAGATGCGCCGGGGGCGACCGGGTAGGACATCGTCGTCGTGTTCCCGGCTTCATCGGTGTACGAGGCCAGCGCGGGGACGGTCTCGAAGAGGTGGGCGAGGGTCCCGATGAACGCTTCATTCACACCGTCTCGCTTTGCCCGGGCGATCAAGAGGTCGCCGGCTCCGATCTGGTCGCCGGTCGCTCCGTGCAGCAGCGGGACCGCGTGCGCGTCGGTGCCATCGCCCGGGATCACCGCCCAACCGAGCGAGCCGAAGCCGTCCTCGTCGTGATCGCAGCATTCGGGGAACGGGTCGCCGGGGCCGCCTCCCGGAGGCCGCGGGACCAGCGAGACGCTGGTGAGCTTTCCCGTGCTGCCGTTCTTTCGGCAGTAGATCAGTCCCGTGTCCGGGTCACCGCAGTCGAGCTCCACGGGCGGGTCGGTCGTTGCGTCGGTCTCGATTCCCAGGCTTCCCAGGAGCAGGCGTCCGGCGCTCGGCAGGGCCGCCTCGATCTGCTCCTCGGTCAGGCCCGGCGCGTTGGCGTTAACGGCATCGGGCAGATCGAGGTCCAGCAAGGAGATGGCGCGGACCACGACGTCGGGTGTAGCCGCGGGGGCGCGGACGGCGGCGGTCCCGGACTCGGGATCGAAGCGGTCGAGGATGACGTCGCCGTCGTCATCGACGTCGACTGCGTTCGGGACCCCGTCGAGGTCACCGTCTCCCGGTGCGCTGCCGCCGGTGGACACGCGCACCCGGCCGAGGTTGCCGGCGCCTAGCGGGGTTCCCTGCTCGGCGAGGGACGTGCGCTTGAGGTTGACGTACTTGCGGGGGAGCCGCGTTGCGAGCTCGGCGTAGCCGTCGGCGGGGTTGACCTCGATCTTGCCGAGCTTCGCGCCGGCCTTGACTCCGACGATCGCGCGCTCTCCATGCTCCTTCTCGGCGACCACTATCGGGCCGGCGTACGTGCCGTCAGGGGCTCGCAGCTGCAGGGTCACGTTCTTGGTCGGCGGGCGGAGCTTGAACTTGCCGCGCGCCGCGCGATCGGTCTTCGCCCGGCCGCTCGCCGCGAGCGCGATCACCGTGTAGCCGCGCGCAGACAGCTTGCCGCTGACCTTCGCCGGCTTTGCCTGAACGAAGGCGGGAACGATCAGGGCGAGGGTCAAGATGCATGCCGCGAGCAGCGCGATGCGCGTTCGAGAGCTCATGATCCGGTCCTCCCCCAAAGTTGCCTTCGCCGGAATCGAGTTGCGCCCGAGTGGGACCGCTCCACTTCGTTTCGCCCCGCCCCGTTGCGGGCTGGTCAGTCTCGCTGACGTCCCCAGTCTCGGTCTGTGTAGTTACAACATCGTTGGGGGGGACGAGTTGCGGCTCGGTGTCCGAGTGCGCTCAGCAGCGATGCTGGTCGTCCGAGCCGCCCCCGGCCGCGACACCGATTCGAGCCGAGCCCGCCCCAGCTCGTCGTTGCCCGGCCCGCCCACGGGCGTCCTCAGGAGAACCGCCTCGACCCCCATTTCACAATCGGGCCGAGGTCGACCCTCCCGACTCGGCGCGCGTCCCGTTAGCCGGCCGGCTGGTCGACGTTACGCGTGGTGGTCCCTGCTGACGGGACCTATATGAAACAGATGTTGGAGTAGAACAGGATTCTCCGGCCAACGACTGACCAGTCAGCGTTCCCGACGTTGAGACGCCAAGAGATGACGCGGTAGAGCTCCCCGGTGCGAAGATGTAGGTGAAGATCGCCGACCAGCGACTGGCGACGAGACGTCGAGCAGCGTGATCGCTAGCTGACTGTCGTCGGGAGAGAAGTCAGGGTTGTGCGACTACAGCTTGCGCTAGGCGACGAGGTTCTAGAATCGCTAGAGCACGCGAATGAATAGCCGTTTCTCCGCATGATCATGAGGTCGATCTCGGCCGCGTTGTCGTTGACGATTGGACTGAATGCGCGGTTGAAGGCGATCAGGCCGCCGCCGTTGGACCACGCGGGCTCGAAGTCCTCGAGGCATTTGCCGTGGCAGCCGCTTGAGAGCCGCGCAGCTGCTCGCCGCCCGGTCATATGCTGTAGAGCGCTCCGGGCCTGGCACGAAGAGGCGTTCCACGACGATCCTGCCGCCGGACGGCGCTCATTGCGCCTCTCCGGTGCCGGCCTTGAAATGAGTCAACCGGCGGACATCGTGGCCCGCGGGGTCCACCGTTGCCACCTGCACCTTGCCATGGGCGTTGACGATGTTGAAGAGGATCGGCCGGTGCCCGCGCTCAAAGGCCTTGCCGCCCGGTGACGCGGCGGTCACGGCCGATGCCGCGAGAAAGGCCGTGCAGATCGCGCCCAACAGCAGCCGTCGCCTCATGGAACCTCCTTGTCCGGGGATCGAGCCGATCCGAGTCTCCCATCGGCCCGGTGTGCAGTCAATCCCGGTCGCCAGATCAACCGTGTGAGGAACTCGGGTCTATCTCGCTGCTCCGTACAGCGAGATAGGCTCGAGCAGGAGCGTCCCATGGCGTCGATTCAGATCGGAGTGCTGGCCGTCGAGGCGATCGTCGACTACGACCGCCGTAGCGCTCGGAGCGGCCAAGCAGCGGGCGGTCCTTGCGATGCTCGCGTTGAGCGCCAATCGCGCGTTGAGCGTGGACCGGCTGGCCGAGGGACTGTGGGGCGAACACCCTCCGGAGAGCGCGGCCAAGATGGTACAGAGTTTACGTGTCGCAGCTCCGCAAGCTGCTCGGCGACGGCGCGATCGTCACCGCGGCCGCTGCTTACGAACTGCAGCTTGCGCCGGGAACCGTCGACGCCGAGCGCTTCGAGAGACGCTCTCCGCGACGCAGAGGCCGATGAGAGGGCGGCACTGAATGCTGTGGCGGGGGCTGGCGCTCGCCGACGTAGCCGAGGAGCCGTTCGCCGCGGCCGAGATCAGGCGCCTCGACGAGCTTCGGATGAGGGCTCTCGAGGCCGCAATCGAGGGCGACCTGCGGCACGGCCACTACGGTCGGGCGCTCACGGAGCTCGAGGCGCTGCTCGCTGACAACCCGCTGCGCGAGCGCCTCCATGCTCACCGCATGCTGGCTCTGTACCGACGCCGGTCGCCAGGCGGATGCGCTCGAGGCGTATCGAATCGGCCCGCGACACCCTTGTCGAGCGAGCTGGGTCTCGAGCCGGGCCCCGAGCTTCGCGAGCTCCACGAGGCGATCCTGCGCCACGATCTGAGACTACCAGCGGCCGGCGATGGTGCAGGCGCTTCCGCAGGGCACCGTTTCGATGCTGTTCACGGACATCGAGGGCTCGACGCGCCTCCTCCAGGAGTACGGGCGCGCGCTTCGCCGACATGCTGGCCGAGCACCGCGCTGCTGCGAGACAGCAGCGGAGCGTCACCGCGGTGTCGAGCTCGCCAGTGAGGGCGACGCCGACTTCTTCGCCTTCACCGCGGCCCGCGACGCGGCCGCGCCGCCGGGACGCCCAGGCGGCGCTCGCAGAGAGGGACCGACGACGGCGCGCATGGGAGATCCACATCGGCGAGCCCGAGATCCACGAAGGACGAGTACGTGGGCATCGACGTGAATCGGGCCGCGCGGATCTGCACGCGCGGCTCACGGAGGGCAGGTGGTCGATGTCGGAGCGCACCCGAGCGCTGCTCGGCGACGCATTGGAATGCGTGCCGCTCGGCGTGCACAGGCTCAAGGATCTCCGGGAGCGAGGAGAAGCTGTTCCAGCTCGGAACCGCGCTCTTCCCTCCGCTGCGATCGCTCAACGCGTCGAACCTGCCGGCGCCGCCGTCGCGGCTCGTCGGACGCCGCGCCGAGCTAGAGCGCGATCCGGCAGCTCCTGCGCGAGCACCGCCTGGTGACGCTGACGGGTCCGGGCGGCGCGGGCAAGACACGCCTCGCGCTCGAGGCGGCAGCGCAATGCAGCGACGAGTTCGACGACGGCGTCTGGTGGACGCCACTGGCGGCAGTGATCCGAGGCCAGACCTCGTGCTCCCGACGGTCGCGCAGACTCTCGGCGCACACGCGCCGCTCGCCGAGCACATCGACGAACGTCGCATGCTGATCCTGCTCGACAACCTGGAGCAGGTCGTCGACTGCGCCCCTGCTGATCTCGGCGCTCCTCGCCGCCTGCCCCGATCTCACCCTGCTCGCGACGAGCCGAACGCCGCTCCGGCTTCGCGCTGAACGGGAGTACCCGGTACCGCCGCTTGAGCTCGACGACGCCGTCGAGCTGTTCGTCGCGCGCGCGGTGCGCTCCGACCCGTTGGCCGTGGTGCGCGCCATCTGCGCGCGCGTCGACGCATTGCCGCTGGCGGTCGAGCTCGCGGCCGCGCGCACGCGCGTGTTCGCGCCTGCCGAGTTGCTCGAACGCCTCGACCGGCGGCTCGCGGTGCTCACGGAGGGGCCGGTAGACGCTCCCGACCGTCAGGTCGACGCTCGCGCGCCACGATCGAGTGGAGCTACGAGCTCCTGGACCCGGAGGAGGCCGCGCACTTCGCGCGGTTGTCGGTATTCGCCGGGAGCTTCGACTCGGCGGCGGCGTTGGCCGTCTGCGAGACGGGCCTCGGTGGGCTGGAGTCGCTCCTCGAGCAGAGCCTGCTGGCGCGGACCGCAGAGCGGTCGCTTCTTCATGCTCGAGACGATTCGCGAGTTTGCCGCCGAGCGGCTCGGAAATGATCCGGAGCTTCGGCTGCGTCACGCGGAGCACTACCTCGAGGTCGCACGCTCCGCCGGACTCACCGACGACTCGCAGGGAGCGATGCGCCACGACTTGATCGTTCGCGACCGCGACAACGTCCGCACGGCGCTGGACTGGGCGCTCGACTCCGGCGCGGTGGAGATTGGCCTCCGGCTGGCGGCCTCGTTGGAGAACTATTGGGTGACGAACGCACCCGCCGAGGGTGCCGAGCGGCTTCGGGGGCTCCTGGCGGGCGCGCCGGACTCGCTGCCGCCCGAACTGCGCGCGCTCGCCCTGCGGGTCTGCGGGGCCGCCTCGGTAATGGCCGGCGACCTGCCGAGCGGTAGCCACACCTACGAGCTGGCGCTCGACCAGTACCGCCGCAACCACGACCAGCGCGGCGTCGGGATCGTGCTCGGCCGGCTCGCGCAGGCCGCGCTGGACCAGGGCGAGATCGACCGCGCGCGTCAGCTGACCGAGGAATCCTCGCGCCTGGTCGACGAGACGGGGTTCGTGCGCGGACAGGCGATCGCGGCCCAGCTCTTCGCCGGGGTCGCGCGTGCCGGCGGGGACCACGATCGCGCCGCGCGGCTGCTGGCGCGCAGCGTCGAGCTCGCGGCCGGCTCGGAGTTCACCTGGTGGCAGGGCGTGACGCTGCTCGAGCTTGCCGACCTCGAGCTCGAGCGCGGCCGTACCGGGAGGGGCGAGCAACACGCCCGCGAGTCGCTGGCGCCGCTGGCGAAGGTCGGCGATCGCCAGAACGTGCTCTTCGCGCTTGCGCTGCTCGCCCGCGTAGCCGCGCAAGACGGTCGCGAGGCACGCGCCGGACGATTGTGGGGCGCTATCGAGGCTGAAGAGGCTCGTGGACCGGTTGGAGTGTGGGAGGGTGATCGCGACCGCAGCGCGCGCCCCGTGCTCGCGGCGGCTGGCGACGCATTCGATTCCGCTCGCGCCGAGGGCAGGGTGCTGGCGCTCGCCGACGCGATCGCGTTTGCTGCGAGCGGCTGACGCGGGCTAGACGCCCGCACGCCTATACCGACTCCAGACCCTTTCTATACCGGCGTCGGGGATCGTCGCGCGAAACGACTCCCGGGAGGTAAGAGATGTCTACGAACAACATGCGTCCCTCGTGCAGGCTGCGGTTGCGGGGGCGCCCTCTCGTCGGCGCCACGGTGCTCGCGATCCTGGCGTGGGGTCCCGCGGCAGCGGAGGGAACGGACAAGCCGACCCTCGACTGCTTCGGCAAGCGCGCGACGATTGTGGGGACCGGTGATGATCACCGGCACGCCGGGCGACGACGTGATCGTCGGCTCGGCCACTGACGACACGATCGACGGGAATAGCGGTAATGACCTCGTCTGCGGGCTTGCCGGAGATGACCAACTCGTCGGCGGGCTGGGCAACGACCAAGTGGACGGGGGCGCTGGCGATGATCTGGTGGTCGGCGACGTGTTCGCAGAGAGCGGGGACGTTGTCGGCGGCGGCAACGATCGTCTCTTCGGTGGCGACGGCGCGGACAACATGACCGGCGATTCGCGCACCCTCTCGGGGAACGCGACCGGCGGTGGCGAACGACCAGATCTTCGGCGGCGACGGTGACGACGAGCGTATGCAGGGGGACAGCATCACGCTCGGTGGCGGCGACGCCACCGGCGGAGGAAATGACTACATGGAGGGCGGTGCCGGCGACGACGGCCCGATCGGCGATTCGGTCGCTCCCCTCGAAGGCTCTGCGACGGGAGCTGGCAACGACGTGATCCTGGGCGGTCCCGGTCGGTTCGACTTCCTCATCGGCGACAGCGAAGGTGTCGCGGGCGCCAAGCGGGAGCGGCAACGACCATCTCGACCTGGGTGCCGACGGCGGCATCGTCGCGATCGGAGACCACAACATCAATGCCGAGGATGGCGGGCGCGCCAACGGCGCAGGCAACGACACGATCCTCGGCGGCGACAACCCGTTCGAATTCCTCTACGGCGACAGCTCCGTGCCGGACGCCAGCGTCACGTTCGCCGGCAACGACGCCATCCGCGCCCGCGGTGGCGACGACACGATCTTTGGCGACAACGTGAACTTCAACGGGGATGCGAGCGTCGGGACGGCAGGGGGCAACGACTCCCTTCATGCCGGGGACGGTGCCGACTTCGTGAGAGGCGGTCCCAGGAACGACCTCCTCGATGGGGGATCGGGTAGCCCTGACGACTGCGACGGCGAGGCCGGCAACGACCGCGCGTCAGGTTGCGAGATCGTCGCTGGCGTCCCGTAGGGGCTCTCTCCTAGTAGGGGGCGCCGACCGCCTTCGCCCAGGCGGGATCGACCGTGAACGCCCCCTCGTCGCTGACCTCGTCGACCGTGACCGTAGCCGGCTCGCGATTGCCGGTGCCGGGCACGAGCGTGGTCGAGCCGGTCCAGCCCTCGAAGCCCTTGACATCGTTGAGCGCGGCGGTCAGCGCCTTGACGTCGAAGCCGCCGGCCTGCTCGACTGCCCGGGCGAGCACGTTCAGCGAGTCGTAGGTGTAGGGGCTCCATGTGCCCGGCGGCTCGTCGAACTGGTCCTCGTACTCGGAGACGAAGGTTTCCGAGCCCGCGAAATCGCCGGGCGCGGGCACGCCGACCACGTCGCAGTTGCGCGCCGCGTCGCCGGCATCCTCCACGTAGCCCGTGTCGTAGGCGCCGTAGTCGAGAAGGCAGGTGGGACTCGAGCCCGGGGAGATCGCCTCGGCGATTCGGGCGCCCTCCGGGAAGTAGACGGCGGCGTAGATCGCGTCGGGCTTGCCGGCGGCGAGCTTGTTGACGAGGCCGGAGTAGTCCTCCTGACCGGGCTCGAGCTGCTGAAACGCCGTCACCTCGACGCCACGGCCCTCGAGCTGGCTGCGGACTTCGCCCGCGATGCCCTTCGTGTACTCCTCGGTGTTGTCGTAGGCGATCGCCACCTTCGAGGCGCCGATGAAGTCCGTCAGCGCCTCGGCGGTCACCGGGGCGATCTGCGAGCCCATGGGCTGCAACGTGAACCCGAAGCCCTCGGTGTCGTTGTCCGAGGTGAGCCTGATCGGGACCAGGCCAGCGCGTTCATAGAGCGGAAGCGTTTCGACCCCGACGCCGGAGTTGTAGGGGCCGATCACGCCGTCGAGACCCTCGTCGATCGCGTCCTGTACTGCCGGGACGCCGATCTCGGCGTCGCCGCCGTCGTCGATTGGGACGATCTCGATGTCCTTGCCGAGTAGGCCACCATCGGCGTTGAGCTGGTCGGCTGCGAGTTCGGCGCCATTCAGCATCCCCTCGCCCAGGGTCTGCAGATCACCGGAGAGCGGCGCCTCCAGCCCGATCCGCAACTTCCCGGCATCGTCTCCCGAGCTGTCATCGTCCGAGTCGCCACAGGCGGCGATCCCGAGCGTGAGAACGGCCGCGGCCAGGGCGGCTGCGAGCTTCATGGGGCTTGATGCATTGTGGTCGGCTCCACGGTCCCTCCGAGCTGCGGTCCGGCTCGCCGCAGCGTATCGATCGGTCGCGCCCAAAACGCGGCGGCTATCGGCGAAGGGCCGCCGCTGGGACGTCTGGCGCCCGCTCTACGCCGACAGCTCGGCGGCTCGGATAGCCTCGGCGGGAACGAGGTGCGGGAGGCCAACGAATGAGCCTGGCCTGGGTGGCTGTCAGCGTGATCGGCGTGGCCGCGGTGTGCGTCGCGGTGCTGTGGCTGGCGCGTCGCAGCCCGTTCAACGAGCGCTTCGCGCGGGAGGTTCGTGAGCACGATGAGGCGTTCAAGTTCCTCGGCGTTGCATACGCCGTGCTGCTTGCGTTCGTGGTCATCTCGGCCTACACGAGCTACAACGACGCGAAGTCGGGCGCGGAAGCCGAGGCTGAGGCGGTCCTCCAGCTCTCCCGCACGGCGGAGGCATTCTCACCGGAGCAGCTCGAGCGCCTCGAGGGCGTACTGGTCTGCTACGGCCGCGCGGTGATCCATGACGCCTGGCCCGCCATGCAGGAGGGGGAATCCAGCGCGCTCGTCAACGACTGGGGGACCCGGTTCCGACAGCAGGCGTTGCAAACCGAGGGCGACACGTTCGTCCAACGGGCGTCATTCCGCCAGCTGCTCACCGAACAGGACCAGCGAATCGAGGGCCGCCGCACGCGGCTTGCCGAGGCCGTCCGCACCGTGCCCGAGCCCATGTGGCTCGTCTTGCTGCTGGGAGCCTTCCTGACGATCGGCTGGGTGATTCTCGGCTTGAGCCGTCGTGGGGCCTTCCTCGTCCAGGCCGCGGTCGTGGCATCGGTGGCCGTGATGGTCGCCTCCGTGCTGTTCCTGGTCTGGTTCCTTGACCACCCCTTCGCAAATGAGAGTGGAAGCATCACGCCGATCGAGATGGAGCACACGCTGCACACCATCGCGGAGGAGGCCGAGGGCCAACACGTCGAGGTGGCTCCACCGTGCACCCCCGAGGGCGATCCGCTTCCGAGCGAGATCTGAGCGCGTCCGGGCGGGACGCAGCGCTTCGGCCTGGAGGTGCCGGCGCGAACCCTGGGTGTGCTGGCCGGCGAGCTCGGGGCCCCCGCGATCGGGCAGACATGGGCAGACAACCTGATCTCGGCCCCCGTTGTTTCGGTCCGGACGGCGCGACACCGCTTGGCTATGGGATGGGCGCGGCTGGTTTCGAACCAGCGACCTCTCGCGTGTGAAGCGAGCGCCGCGGAAACGGAAGCGACGGCGGAAAGGGCTTGACTAAGCCAACTCCATTGTCCGAATCGGTCTATGGAGAGCGTTTCGGTTACCCGCAATTTCCGTCCGTTCCCGGCTCGTTCGGGCACCAGTGCCCAATCGAGGATTCGGCGTGCAAATCGGTAGGTGCGCGCCCTTAGCGCGCCCGTATTTGCGCCAGGCGCGCGGGAAAGGGCCGGCGCAACGTGCGCCAGCGCGCGCTCCCGCTCCTCGTCCGATGCGGGAGCGGTGACATCGGCTTCGCACCCGCATTGATGGCACCCGAGAGGTCCGCCGTCGAGTCGTGGCTTCGAGTCGCCCGCGAGATGCTTGCCGCAAAGACCCAAACTTGATCGCCTTTACCATGTTTGTGCCAGCCAAGTCCGAAGGGGGCCGGAATGAGCGCCATCGACGAATTCCTGAAGAACAACGAAGCCTTTGCCGAGAGCTTCGACAAAGGCGACCTGCCACTGCCACCCGCCAGGAAGGTCGCGATCGTTGCCTGTATGGACGCGCGCCTAAATCCGTACCCGATCCTCGGGCTCTCGATCGGAGACGCGCACGTGATCCGAAACGCGGGCGGCGTGATCACGGATGACGAGATCCGCTCGCTGGCGATCTCCCAGCACCTGCTTGGGACCGAGGAGATCATGCTCATCCATCACACCGACTGCGGGATGCTCACCTTCAGCGACGCGGAGTTCGAGCAGATGCTCGAGCAGCAGGCCGGTCAGCGGCCGGAGTGGCGCCCGCGATCCTTTCCCGACCTGGAGGAGGACGTCCGCGACTCGATCAAGCGGATAACGCAAAGCCCGTTCATCCCCAGGAAGGATGAGGTACGGGGTTTCATCTACGACGTGAAGACAGGCCGTCTCGACGAGGTCGCCTGAGCATGCGGGATCGGTGAGCCCGCCGGAGGTCAGCCCCAGCGCCCTCCGCATGCTTGAGATCACGCGGTCGAGGAGCGACGTTCCCGCTTGGCCTGCGCGAGCGATCCGGCGCCGGCTCCTGGGGAGCTCAGCGCAGCCTGGGCGGGCCTGAGGACGTCGGCCGCCCGAGCCCGACTCAGCGCGTCGTAACTGGCAACACTAAGGCGCATGGGTGAACCGGCTCGGCGCAAACGCCAAAGCTCGTTCCCGATCGGCGCCGCCGCCAGCCTTGAGGAGCTCGACCTCGATCCGCATCCGCTTTTCTCGCGGCTGCGTGAGCATGAGCCCGTTTCGCGGCTACCCGCGCTCGGGGGCTGGCTCGTCACGCGGCGCGCGGCCGCCGAGCCGCGGCTCCGCTACGGTGGGAGTAGCCCGCTGGGATCTTTCCGTCTCCTCCCCCTCCGAGCCGACGCTTCCGCAGAGGGGACGAGGAAGGGACAATCCGATGGCCGACCCCCCAGGACCTCGGGCGGAGTACGGGCTTCGCGCGGACATCACCGACGCCCTCGTCGCCGTTTGGATCCGCTACTCGGGCAAGCGCCCCGTCGCCGCGCGAACCGAGATCCGCGACAACGTCATCACCTGTGTGCTGGTCGATGCGGTGGGCGACTATGACGCGGGATCGATCGCAGCGGAGACGCAGGACGGCGTCCAGGGCGCCGGCAGGCTCAGGTCGGCCGCCTATAAGAGCGACGCCGCCGCGATGGTCGCAAACCTGACCGGCCGGCGCGTGACCTCGTTCATCAGCAGCCACGACCCTGACACGGACGTCGCCACCGAGACCTTCACGCTTGAGCGAAGGTTCTACTCATGAGCACCACGTCGGGCAAATCTTTGAGCCCCGAGTTCCTGAGGCTCCAGGCGGAGGCGAGACATGCGCGTGAGCGCTATCAGCTTTACAAGGCCAGAACCTTTGGCCCGCGGCCGACCGACCCGGGCCATCTGCGCGAGCTCGAGCGCAGCTGCCTGCTAGCCGAGAGCCGGCTGCGTCGAGCGAAGCGTGCACAAGCCGTCGGCATGTAGCCAACCTAACGTGCGGTGACGGGAGGAGCCCCGCTGCTCCGTCACGCGAGGGAAGGGAGCCAGCGGCGACGTGACGCCTCCGCGACGTAAACCGTTTCTCTGTAGGAGGGTCGGACGAAACGACGAGCGAAAACGCCCTCGCGCACCGCGACTCGAAGGAGTAAGCTGGATTGCACTGGCCCGGCGGCCGAATAGTTCTGTCCCCAGAGCGACCGCACGCCGACACGCGGACAACGCGGCGAGGTAACCCGCTCTGAGGCAAACGGAATCGACTGCGGGGCCGGTCGCTTTGCGAGCGGGCTACGCCGCGAGGGGTGCGGCTCGCGCCCTTGAAGAAGAAGATGATTGCTGCCCGCGCAACCGGGCTCGCGCTTTGCCGAACGGTGAGTCGGCGTTTAGCCGTTGAGCTGTCGATTCATGCTTCTCAGCGGTTGGTCCGGCTCGTTACCGCTTTGCGGGACACACAGGAGCCAGCATTACGGGCTCCCACTTTCTCTTCTAGCGATTTCCCGCCGCTGCTTCGCCTGGGACGGGCGCGCTGCCGCTACCGGTCGTCGTCCAAAGCGCAACTCTTCGGCCGCCGCTTCAGGGTCAGCCCGCCGCGATGCTCCAGCCGAGTGACTCCCTGCGCGCCGCGCCGGCCTGTTTCTAGACGAGCGTCAGAAGCTTTTCGACTCCGGTCAGCCTCAACGTCTCCGCCACCTGCCCCGCCCCCGGCAATGACCGCGAGGCGATTGGAATCGCTGTTGGACCGGCGGGCCGCGCACACGAGAACCTTGAGGCCGGTCGAGTCGATGAATTCGACTCCGCTGAGGTCGAGGATGATCCGCCGCGCATCGGAAGCCTCGGCTTTCTGCAGCTCTCGGTCAACAACATCGGCGGTCGCCAAGTCCATTTCACCGCGAGGCGCGAGCTTGACCGCATCGCCGTCTACTTCCACGGAAACCGAGAGCAATCCCTCCTGGATGAGGTCGTCGGTAGCCATTGCTCTAGCCATCTCCTTTTCTCGAAAATCGCTGGAACCCGGTCCCGACTGACCACTGTCGTGCCCGCCGGTCTCGCTCGCGAAATCCTAGCTCGCCACCCGCCGTTTGACGAGCAATTTCGTCAAACGTGAGGCGGGGCTTTCAGGCGCCGCCCTGCCCCGGGATACGAAAGCTCGCGTAGACCGTCGTCCCACGCTCATCCGACTCCATTCGAAGCTCCTCGGTGAGCTGGGCTGAGAGCGAGAGTCCCAGGCCAAGTCCGACCTCCTGGTCCCTCAGCCGCGGCCTTATTCCCTCGCCTTCATCGGCAACCGTGATCAGTAGCTGGTCGTCGGTCGGCGCCGCCGTCACGACGACCATGCCGGGCCCGCTTGCGCCGTAGGCATGCTTGACGACGTTTCCGACCAGCTCGCTGACCACGGTCTTAACGGCGAATGAATCGACCCCGTACCCGAACGCGATCTTTGCCAGTTCGTGTCGGGCCCTCGGCACAGCGTCGGGCCTTGCCGGCATGCGCAGAGTGAACGGCTGTCCGTCCATCACCCTTGTAGTTCCCGCTCAGAGCAGAATGTAAAAGCGAAGGGGATCGCGAGCCGGCGAGAGCGCTTCGGCTTTCCGAGCGCGAGGCCCAAAAAGTTCCGCTTTCCATGCGGTGCGGGAGCGGCTCCCCGTCCTCGTCCTAAGCGCTACTTCTGCCCATCCGGATACCTGGCCGGTTCGGCTAGTCGAAGCTGGCCGGTTCGGCTAGTCGAAGCCCGGATCGAAGGGCTGTTGGTCCGACTGGCAGACCGTGCCCGGCGGCGGGGTGATCAGCTCGGTCAGGTAATCCACATACGCCCGCTCTATACAGGCGCTGGGATTCCGGAAGCTCACGTGACCGTAGCCCTCGTGGGTGAGCAAGACGGCGTTTCCAAGCAGTTGCGCGGAGCGAACCGAGTTGGCGTAGGCCGTTGCCGGGTCGCCGGTCGTCCCGATCACCAGGATCGGGTTGGGGGTCGAGGCGTTCCACGGCCCCCGGTAGTTGTCCTCGCCGCGAACCGGCCAGGAGGCGCAGGGGGCCCACAGCCCCCAGCCCAGTACGGGGCCATAGAGTCGGCTGATCCGGGTGAACCGCTTGATCACCCGCGGCCAGTCCCGCGACCCCTTACGCGCGGGCGCGTCGGCGCACGAGATCGCCGCCGAGGTCGTGTAGCCGGCGAAGCCGGCCGGCGTGGTGAAGCCGGCGGCCTCGGTCTCCAGCGCCGAGCCGTCGCCTCCCAGGGCGGCGGCGATGTCCCTCGCGTCCTGGGGCCACAGATCCGGTCCCCTGAGCGGATTGAACTGCGAGAGCAGCAGATCGGCGTAGCTCAGCTTCTCGCGCGACGACAGGGGCGGCTTCGCCCCCGGAGCCGGGATCGGCGCGCGCTTCAGCCGCTCGACCAGTCGCTGGAAGCGCTCGGCCGCGGTGTGGCGGCCACCGGCGAGCGCGCAGCGCTCCGGCCCCGCGCCCTCGCACAACGACAGGAGCTGGTCGAAGACCACGTCGGCCGAGGCGACGCCTCCGGCGATATACGCCTCGGAGCTCTTCGAGTAGCTGACCGGATCGACGACGCCGTCGATCAGCATCGCCCGGACCCGGTCGGGGAACATGTTGGCGTAGGTCTGGCCCAACATGGTGCCGTAGGAGAAGCCGACGTAGGTGAGCTTCTCCTCGCCCACGAGCTCTCGCAGGTGGTCCATGTCGCGCGCCGTGTCGGCGGTCGAGATGTGGGGCAGAAGCCGGCCGCTGACCTCGCCGCAGCGCCGCGCCAGGGCGGCGGACTTGCGCCGATAGCGCTTCGAGGCGGCGTTGGTGGTCGGGATCGAGACGCCGGCCCAGAAGCGCGCCTCGCTTTGTCTGTTCTCAAAGCAGCGCACCCGGGTGCTGGCGTTGGTGCCGCGGGGATCCCAGCTGACGACGTCGAAGCGGCCGCCGCCGAGCGCGTCGACCCCGTCGGGGTCGCCGCTTACGAGGCCGATTCCGGTGTCGCCCGGTCCACCGGGGTTGATGAACAGGGTGCCGATCCGCTGCTCGGGCTTGCTCGCCAGGTGGCGGATCACCGCGAGCGCGATCGTGCGCCCGTTCGGGCGGTCCCAGTCGAGCGGCACGCGGATCCGGGCGCACTGCAGGTCCTCGCCGGGGGGGTTGCATTCTCCCCAGGGAATCGGGGCGCCGACGCCGTTGGCCCGCGGCGTGCGGTCCGGCGCGCCGGCGGCGCCCGCGTCGCCGGCCGAGAGCGCGACCAGAATGGCGCCACCCAACGCCGCGGCGGCGAGGAGCACCTTGCGTACCGGGCCCGCGACGGGGCCCGTGGTCGATAAGTTCGTGGAAATCCCTTCCAGCTACTGGTGATCCAGTGGCTCTGCCCACCCTAGGCGCCCAAAGACCGCACGTCAATGCGATCGGAGCCTGGCGCCGGTGCCCTGCCAACCCGCCTTACCGGCTCCGCGCCTTCTCCTGGTGCCGAACAGAAGCTAGCGTCGCCGTGACCGCTTTCTCAAAGCGGTGGCGCGCCAGCACCCTACCGCCTTCCATGACCCTGTTAGCGGTCGCCGCTGCGCTCGGCGATCCGTGCGTCGCAGGTAAATCCGACAGGGGCCGATTCGTCTCTCGCTCCGACGCGCGAACGGCGCGCGGACCGTGCGCTGGACTGACCGGACCCCGTGAAGCGATCCGTCTCATGTGAGAGTCGGTCATTGGTGGGTGCAGGCATGCGCGGCGTTTCAGCGCGAGTAGTCGCTCACCGACTGGGCGAGCGGGTGCGCGCGGCGCAGCTCGCGCGGCTTGCCCGACAGAACGAGCTCCCCGGGGAGCGGGCCGTTTTCCGCCGTGCCCTCGAGGCGAAAGTGGTCGATCTCGAACGGGAGGCTGCTGGCGGACAACGTGTGGCGCCCGTCGGCGATCGCGAAATGCAGATGCGGCCCCGAGGTGTTGCCGCTGTTGCCGAGGAGACCAACCCTCTGCCCCGTGCGCACGCGATCTCCGACCTGCACCGGGATCGAACCCGGCTGCAGGTGGGCGTAGTGGGCGAACACGCCGCGGCGCATCCTGACCACGACGTTGTTGCCGGGGAACTGCGACGGTGCGTGCACGGTGGGATTGGGCTCGCCGAACGGGGGGATCTCCTCGCGGTCGCCGACCGCTACGACGACCTTTCCGGCCGCTGCCGCCCGGACCGGGGCGCCGTAGCCGAACCAGGCCGTGTTCGCGGTGCCATCTCCCTCGTAGAACCGACCGTCGGAGAGGCGGATGTAGTCGACGGCGAACATCTCGGAGGTCACGAAGGTGCCGTTGGATGGAAAGACGAACGAGCGGTGCTCGAGCAGCGGATCGCAGCATGCGTTGGCGGACACCCAGCCCGCACCCCGCAGCGGCGGCGCGATCTCGATCGGCTCCGGGGGCGGCACGCGCAGCACCGGTGCGTGGACGGTGGTACTGCCAACGATCGGCGCGGAGGTCCCCGGAGGCAACGCGAAGCTGATCCGGTTGGCGAGCCTCCTCGGGACGGTGCGCCCCGCCGCCCGCGGCATCACCACATCCACGTACATCACGGCGGTCGACGACGCCGGGATCGTGGCGGTCGGCCCCCCGCCGCCGAGGAAGTGGGTCGCGTTGGCGAGCGCGTCGCCGCTGAGTGCGAGCAGCGTTCGACCGCCGCCGCGGACGATGAGCGAGGTTGGCGCCACCTCCGTGCTGAAGCTGTTCGTGACCAGCAGGTCGTACTCGATGTGCTCGCGCCCGTCCGTGCCGTGGACGCTCTGCGGCGCGCCGGAGGCGGAAACCGCGAGCACCGCGGGCCGCGAGGCCGCCGGTTCACTGCTGATCAGCCACCCTGCGATCACTGCCGCGAGCGGCAGCACCGCTCGCGCAACCCGAATCACGTACCCACCCTATATCGGTGCGCCTGCTCAGGGGGCCGGAGGAGGCCGTCGCCGATGCCTTCGAGAACGCGGAATCCCTCCTCGCGGAGGGCTCTGGCCTGGTAGTGAGAGACATAGCGGGGGCCCGGTTCGTCTCTCGCTACCACCCACGGATCGTCGAGCGACGTCGCCTGCTTGTTGCGTGACCGCTCGTCGTCCGAAGCGGTAGCCCGACCAATCCGTACTGTTTGACCAGTAGCTCGCGCTCCGCACCGCCGATCCTCGGCTCAGATACGCCGGCCGCCGCGCGATACGCTGGCGGGGGTGCTGGCCAGCTTCCAGATGCTGCCGGAGCAGCCAGCCGACGAGCTTCTGGAGTCGGTCGAGCTCGCCGACGAGCTGGGTTACTACGCCTGCTACAGCGCCGACGAGATTTACCACAAGGACGCGTGGATGCTGCTCGCCACCGCCGCGCGACAAACGGAGCGAGTCAAGCTGGGACCTTGTGTCGCGCCGATCTTCATGCGCGACCCGACCTACGTCGCGCAGCTCGCCGCGACCTTGGACGAGCTAAGCGATGGACGGGCCGAGGTCGTCTTCGGGATCGGGAACCTCGCCATGCTGGAGCAATACGGCGTCGAGTGGCGTGGCACCCGCCCGATCGCCCGCCTCCGGGAGGCGCACCGGATCATGCGCACGGTCCTCGACGATGGTTCGATCGACTTCGCCGGAGATTTCTACGCCTACTCCGGCGTGACCACCGCGGCGCGGCCGGTTCAGGAGCACGTGCCCCTGAAGATCGGCGCCATGGGCGGGCCGAAGTCGATGGAACTCGCAGGCGAGATCGCCGATGGGCTCCATACCGCGGCCGCATACTCCCCGGACGCGCTGAGCTACGCAGTGCGAGTGCTTCGAGGCGGGCATCGGACGCGCCGGCAGGAGCCGAGATGAGCTCGACCTCGGCGATTCGATGCTCGGCGCGATCGCGGCCGACCGGGACGCCGCGCGGCGGGCGGGGCGCATCCTCGCTGCCTTCTACATCCCCTCGATGCCGCCAGCCCTACTGGAGCGCCATGGGATCGATCCGAGCGAGGTCAGCCCGGTCAACGAGGCGTTCGCCGCCGGCGACGTAAGGCGGGCTCTCGCGGCCACCCCGGACGGGATTGCGGACCGCCTGGTTGTCGCCGGGACGCCCGAGGACTGGACGGAGTGGCTCAGTGAGACTTACTTCCCGGCCGGCCTCGATCACGCTCTGGTGTCGTTTGCCGACCCGTTTACGCTGCGCTCCTGGGCCGGCATCGAAGTCGAGGGTCTGCCGAGCCTACGCGAGCAGATCAGGTTCTTCGGCGAGCGCGTGCTGCCAGAACTCAGCTGAGAGAGATACCGCCTCCCATGCGGCGTGCCTACCGCTTTTTTGTCTCTATGAAGAAGGGCCGGTTGTCAACTGCGGTCGGTAGTCCAATCAGGGTCCTCTTGCGGCTTCGGGACGTGGAGCAACGCTCATGTCTCTATCTGCCTCCTCGTCGGGAGGATCAGGCGAAATTGGATTGTTCGCTCGCGGGCGCAAGTCCTAAAGGGCGGTCATGCCGCCAGACGAAAAGCGGCGCCTCGGGGAGCGAACTTCTCCTTGCGGGAAGCATGTGCCAGATCGCGTGCGCGAGCCGGCGGGCGATGTCGATCTGGGCGACCTTGGCGCCGCGCTGCTTGCCGAGCCGGCGCTTGTTTCGCTGGTAGCGCTCTGAGAGGCGGGGTGCTTGAGCGCGTGCATCGTCGCCTCGAGCAGCGCCCAGCGCAGGTAGCGCGGCCCGTGCTTGGTCAAGGGCCCGCGACGATCGGACTCGCCCGATTGGTTCACGCGCGGACAAAGGCCCGTATAGCCGGTCAGCTTGTGGGGCGATGAGAAGCGCTCGATCTCGCCGATCTCGGCGGCGATCGTGAACGCCAACACCCAGCGAATCCCGGGGACGCTCATCAACAACGGGATGTAGGGGTGGTCGGCGTGACCCTCGCGGAGCTTTCGGTTGACGGCGTCGATTTGGCGCTCGAGGTCGTCGATCAGCTCGACGGAGGCGGTGACGTTGCCGCGCCACGGCTCCGGGACGTCGAGGCGCCGAAGAAGCTCGCGCCCCTCGGCCCCGAACAGATCGGTGACCGGGCAGGCACGCCCGAAGTTGATCAGCGTCGAGTGGATGCGGCACTTGAGCGCCGACTTGTGCTTGACGAGGTGAAGCCGAAACCTTGCGAGCTCACGTTCCTCGCGGACCCGCGGGTCGGGCAGCCAGATCGCCGGCACCAGGTCTCGGTGCGATAGCACCGCCAGCACCTGGGAGTCGATCTTGTCGGTCTTGCAGGCAAGCGGCGCGAGGCCCTTGACCTTCTGCGCATCGGCGATCTCGACATCCCAGCCCTGCTGCTCGAGGGTGTCGTGGACGATCCTCGCCCCAGTCATCGACTCGATGACCGCGCAGACCGGCTCTCCGTGAACTTCCTCGATCCGGCGGGCGAGGGTTCTCAGCGAGTCGACGTCCGGCGGAACGGCGAGCTGGTCCAGGTGCTCTCCCTCATCGGAGAGCAGGCAGACGTCGAGCTTCTTTCGACTTAGATCGAGTCCGGCGTGCAACATGTGAAGCGGGCCTCCTTGGTGCTCGGTTGATGATCACGACTGAGCGTGTCACCAACGGAGGCCCTTCTTCATGGCAGTCCTAAGCGGCTACTCCGACAGCCCGGCGGCTTCGCGGGGACCGGGTCGCCCGCGGCCCGACTGTCCTAGCGCAGCTCGGCGATCGCCTCGGCAGCGGTCAGGACCCGGCCGAATTCCGGATCGAGGTTCGCCGCCGTGACCCGAGCGAGCTCGTCGGCGGCGATCGTGCCCCCCTCGTGGTCGTCGAGGTCGAAGGTGTGCGTTGCGTCGATCGCGAAGCTCATCTCGAAGCCGAGGTTGGCGCCCACCCGAGCCGTCGTCTCGCAGCACATGTTCGTCTGGATGCCGCAGACAACGATGCCCTCGATCCCCTTGTCGGTGAGCCAGCGCTCGAGGTCCGGGTCGCCGTGGAAGGCCGAGTTAACCCGCTTCGTGACCAGCAGGTCCGGCTCGCCCTCAACCACGTCCTTGAACTGACTGCCGGGCTCGTCGGATCGCAGCGGTGAGCCGTCCTCGTCCCAGTGATGCCGCACGAACACGATTGGCTGGTTGCTGCCGCGCCATGCGGCGATCAGCGCTCTCACGTTCTCCTCGCAGGCGGTGTTGTTCCGGGGGCCCCAGAACCCTGCATCGTCGAAGCCCCTCTGCACATCCACGACAATCAGAGCGGAGCGAGCGGCCATGGCCTGAGACTAGCCCGGCTGCTGCCGAGGACGGCGCCGAACCATCTCCACGTTCTCCTGCGACATCGCCTACTCCGACAGCCCGGCGGCTTCGAGGGCGTCGGCCCGATGTTCGTACTCATCTATGCGCAGAACCTTGCCGTCGCGCAGCATGTAGACCTCATAGAGGCGGGTGTCGACTTCGATCCCGCTCGCTCGACCACGGCCTTGGAATCGAACCGTCAGGAACACCCGGTCTCCGCGCCCGATCACCTCCTCGAGGGTTGTCTCGGCCCCCTCCCAGGCTTCGTTCCAGCGTTTGTAGTTCGCCAGCACGGCGTCGTTGCCGTACACGACACCGTCCTCCAAGGTGATCACCACTATGTGGGGGTCGTGGAACCCTGCGATGCGGTCGTAGTCGCCACGCGAGTAGGCATCCCAGGCCTCGCGCACGATCTCCACGTTCTCCTGCGACATCGCCCGCGCAGTATCTCGCCTGCGGGAGCACGCCGTTTTTGGCGCACGCAGAGCGACGGTGAGCGGTTGCGCGTCGCTAAGAAACCGCGGTTCGGGCCCAGCGCACGTCGGAACAGAACCTCGTCATGTAGTGAGCGCCGGGGCGATGATGGTTTGAAGCGCCTGCTTGGCCTCCGGGATCGGGAGCAAGGGGTAGTCGTGGAACATGCCGGGCGCTTCGTGGTAGTCGATCGACACGCCCGCCTCTCTGGCTAACGGCACGAAACGCTTGGAGTCTGGGTGGAGGATGTCGTGCGTTCCGCTGATCAAGGTGATCGGTCCGAGGCCCGAGAAGTCCCCGTTGATCGGGCTGACGCGTGGGTCCTCGGCCGGGAGTTCGCCTCGATACATCTTGCCCGCCTCGACGACGCCAGGCGGGGCAAGTATCGGGTCTTTCGGGACGATCGCTGGGATGTCCGGGTCGGTGAGCGTTACGTCGAGCCACGGCGAGATAAGCACGGTGCGGTACGGCGCGGCGAGTCCACGGTCCCGGAGTTGCAGCGCGACGGCGAGGGCCATACCGCCACCGGCGGATTGGCCCAGCAGCGCCGTGTGATCAGCGCCGGCCTCAGCGATGATGTCGGCGGCGAGGTCGGTTGCCGCCGGTACGACGTGCTCGGCGACGCCCAGCGGTGCCACGGGGTAGATCGGGACTGTAAAGCGGGTTGAGGTGGCGACCGCGAGCTTGGCGGCGACCGACCATGTCGGAGCACTCATCTCGAGGATGTAACCGCCGCCGTGGATGTGGAGCGCACGCCGCGCCGGGGTCGAGCCCTTCGGAGTGACCTCGTACACCGGCCAACCTCCGACCTCGCGCACCGAGAGATCAACCTTGCGATCCAGCTTGGCCGGCGGGTTGAAGCTCGCAGGCCGCACCCGGAGCCCGGCGACCTTATCCCGAGCGTTCTGAGCAGTGCGCCACGGTTTCTGTGTTGACCGACCGCCCAGCCTTGGGCCCCGTCCTCGCCGGGCTCGGCGCGGGGGACGTGCTCGTGGTGGCGAAGCTCGAGCGCCTGAGCCGGAGCGCTTTCGACTTCACGCGGCTGATGCGCGCGGCGAACGAGGACGGCTGGGCGCTGGTCTGCCTCGATCCCGAGTTCGACCTGACGACCGCCGCCGGGCGGATGGTCTCCCACGTGTTCGCGGCCTTCGCCGAGTTCGAGCGGGACCAGCTCATCGAGCGGCTGCAGGGGGCCAAGCGCGCCAAGGCGAAGCGGGGAGGCTACGTCGGCGGCGCCCGCCGCCACCGGCGCTACGGCTACCGGCTGGACGAGCTGCCCGACGCAAGCGCGCCTACGTCCCGGTCCCGGAGGAGCAGGCGGTCATCGCCGAGATCCGCGAGCTGCGCGCCGGGGGGCACGCCCTGCGCGAGATCTGCGGCGAGCTCGAGGCCCGGGGCGTCCCCGGTCCCACCGGTCGCGGCTGGTCGGAGCCCACCGTCCACCGGATCCTGAAGCGGCCCTGGCGGGAGGGGACGTGATGTCCGCCCTTGCTGCCCTGCTCCTGATCGCCCGTTCCTGGTCGCCGTGGTCGGCGCTGCCTTCGCCACCCTCGGCCCGGTGGCGATCGTCCCGGTCGGGATCGGCCTCGCGGTGGGCGTCGTCACCCGCCGCCGCCCCGCGCCGCAGGAAGTCACGAGGACCCCGGATCCGCATCACCCAGCAGGACGAACCCGACGAGGTCCTATCTCCAAGTCTCCATGCGACAATAGCCTTCCTGGTACTCGACCTGGTACAGGGAAGGAGACAAATGTACGCATCGGTGAGACGGTACGAGGGCGTCACGGATCCCCCCGAGGCGGGGCGTCGCACCGCCGAGGGCTTCGTGCCGCTGATCAAGGACGTCCCGGGGCTCGTTGCCTACCACTTCGCGGACGCGGGTGGCGGCGTGATGATCTCGATGAGCGTGTACGAGGACCAGTCCGGCGCCGAGGAGGCGAACAAGCGAGAGGCCGAATGGGATGCCGAGAACCTCGCCGAGCTGATGCCGAACCCGCCCGAGATCACGGCAGGTGAGGTCGTCGCCCACGGGTAGAGACGCGAAACCGCGCTAGATCAAGTACATGGCGAGCCGCGCGCTCAGCGGCCCGAACCCCGGATAGACTCGGTACTGCGTTTGCAGCCCGCAGTGTCCGCGATCCGGAGTTGTGAGGGGGGAAAGGAGGATGGGGGGGGGCCCGAATGATCGCGAATCCCATTTCAGAATCCGAGTACGCCAATCGCATTGCTCGCGTACGCGAAGCGCTCGACGCGCGAAGCCTCGACGCCCTGATCGCATATGGGGCGCATCGTGACTATAGGCCCGCCGATTTGCGCTACCTCGCGCGATGGTTCTGCGTCGAGGAGGAAACTTCGGCACTGTTCGTCCCCCGTGAAGGGCCCACCACGCTTCTGACCGACGTTGCCTGGGACATCGATCGCGCGAGAAGAGAGGCGTTCGCCGACCAGATGAGATTTACTCAAGACTTCGGTACTGAACTCGCCGCGCTGATCAGTGAGACACACGGCGAGAGAGCACGAGTGGGGATCGCTGGCTACCAGATCTTCCCCACGCCGGTGTACCTCACGCTTGTCCGTCAGTTGGGGGCGGCGACATTCACTGACGCTTCCGAGCTGACTGCAGAACTTCGCATGGTGAAGAGCCCCGCTGAGCTCGACCTCATGCGCACGGCGTCTCGAATCTCGGACGAGGCGATGGCGGCCGGGATTGCCAGAATTGGTCAAGGTACGACCGAGATCGAGGTCGCCGCTGTTGCCGATGCCGTGATCCGTGCCGCCGGTGCGGAGCCCTCTTTCGTCATCCTGATGGGAGGTGGGGAACGAACGGTCGTCGGAGCGTTTCCGAGCACAAGAACGCTCAGGTCAGGCGAATTCGCCTTGCTCGACTGTGGCGCCCGAGTCCAGGGCTATCACGGCGACATGTGCCGCACAGTCGTCGTCGGCGAACCCGACGCCGACCAGCGGCGCAAACTTGAAGCCGTAGAGTACGCGGTTAAGACAGCTATCGCGGCGATTAAACCCGGCGTAACCGTCGGGGCCATTCGTGAAGCTGCGGCACAGGCGATTACCGAGGCCGGGTACCAGGAGAATTGGTGGGATGTGTTTATGCCACACGGAAACGGCACCGAGCAGCACGAGCCGCCAGACGCGAAGAAGCATCCGGCCCTTCCCCTTCAAGAGCACATGGTGCTTTGTATCGAGCCTGGCATCAGTGTTCCCGGCGAGGGGGTGATCTGCATTGAGCAGATGATCGCCGTCACCGCCGACGGCGCTGAGGTGTTCAACCATCTACCCACCAATATGTGGGACCACAAGTGAAGCTCACGGTTGCTCTTCCGGATATGGACGTTCAAGCCGAAGTCACTATGCTCACAGACGCCGCCCCAAGGGTTTGCCAAGCCATCTATGAATCCCTGGCCGACCCACTTGAAACCCAGACGACGCATGCCTGCTTCTCCGGACCCCTCGCGCGGTAGCTCGGCGGTCGCCAGCGGCGAGGCCCGCAGCCCCCACGTCTCAGGGACGGCCAGAGAACTGCCAAGCGCGAGGCGTTCGGCACCGCTCCGAATCTCCCCGCGCTGGCGTGCTTCGGGCCGCTAGCTCTTTGCGAGCTTAATGTTGATGTCGCGGCCCTTCCCTTCGAGGTAGGCGGCAGTCATGACCGCCGGAGCGCCGTACGGAATTCGGATACGCAGTCGATTGTCCGGATACCAAAACACCTCGACTTTCCGCAGCGGGTGGCCGCCATCGACCTCTGCGATGGCTGCCGCCGAGACCGTCAGCGAGGGCTGAATCACTGGTCCAGCCCACGGCCCCGGTGAGAGGGGCCGTGACCGGGTCTAAGCGGGTCCGGCCCGCCCCGCGGGATGACCCGCCCACTCGCCGTCCGGGCGCGGAGACGAGCCTAGACACCCGCGACTAGATCCCCGCTTCGACCTGCCACATGTCTGCCGTCGGGGCGCACCGGGCGCCCCCGAAACGAGAGGAGGCAGGCATGCCTGCTTCACAGAAGCCCGACCACCAGGCCGCGGCGGAGAAGATCCGCGCCAAGCTGCCGAAGGCGACGCGCGATGCGACCGAGGTCGTCGCGGGCGGCGGCGCCTACTCGCTGCTGAAGCACGACGGGCGCACCGTCGCGTCGGGGAACGTGCGCGTGACGTTCGCGCACGACGGCTCGGCCGGCGAGCTGGAGGCGCTGAGCAAGGTCATCGCGGTCGCCGCGAAGTCATGGGCGAGCGCCAATGCCGCGAAGGACGCGGACCCCGAGGGCGACTCGGCCGGCTGACAGCCAGACGCGCGCGTACCCCGAGCGCCCCGTCGGCAGACGGCGGGGCGTTCGCGTGTCTCAGGCCCGCTGCCCAGGGGGCGGGGCGGGTCCCTCACGGGCGGGGGCGGGACCGCCTCAGATCCGCTGTGCAGGGGTCCAGAACCGGGATCAGCCCGGCGCCTGCGGGTCCGCGGGGGCATCGAGGCGCTCACGGCCCCGGTGTCCCGTCCGGCCGGTCGGCTCCGCGAGATACTGCGGGCGATGTCGCAGGAGAACGTGGAGATCGTGAAGGCGAACTTCGAGGCGTTCGCATCGCGAGGACTCGATGGGTGGATGGAGCAATTCGCCGACGAGGTCGAATACCGGGCCCCCGAGGGTTCGCTCGACGACGTCGGTCCGATCCACGGGAAGACGGCCCTGCGGGCATGGCTCCAGCAATGGATCGACACGTTCGAGGGATTCTGGTTCGAGGCGGTGGAGTTCATCGACGCGGGCGAGGACCAGGTGGTCGTGGTCGAGCGGTTCGGCGGGCGCGCCAAGATCAGCGGCATCGAAACGGAACAGACCCAAGCGGTGGTCTCCACGATTCGCGACGGGAAGATCGCGCGCTGCCGCGAGTTCATGACCCGGCGCGAGGCCCTCGAAGCCGCCGGGCTGTCGGAGTAGCTGCGCGGTCACGCCGCGACCTCGATCACCGGCAGAGCGAGTCCCTCCCGTTTATCTGTGAATGGGTGGCGGCCCTGGCACTGGCGGCCCCGAGGGCTGAGCGAGATACTGCGCGGGCGATGTCGCAGGAGAACGAGAAGACGATGAACCGGGAGGACGTCAACCGCTGGCTGGCGGCCTACATCGACGCCTGGAAGTCGTATGACCGCGACCGGATCGGCGCCCTGTTCAGCGAGGACGCCGAGTACCGCTACTACCCCGGCCGAGAGCCCCTCCGGGGGCGGGAGGCGATCGTCGCCTCGTGGCTCGCGATCCGCGACGTGGAGGGCGCCTACGACGCCCACTACCGGGTGGTCGCCGTCGACGGCGAGGTCGCCATCGCCACCGGGACCAGCACGTACTTCGTGGAGCCGGGCGGCCCGATCGATCGCGTTTATGACAATTGCTTCGTGATGCGGTTCGGCGCCGACGGGCGCTGCCGGCAGTTCGCCGACTACTACTCGCTGCGGGAGACCGAGCTGCTGGTGTTGGAACTGCGCGTCGTGGACTTGACCGAGGGCGAAATCGCGGAGCGGGTCGGCATCTCCCAAGCGGAGGTGTCTCGGATCCTCAAGGCGCATACCCTCGAAGGCGACGGGCTTACGGAGTAGCTGAGCAGTCACGCCGCGACCTCGATCACCGGCAGAGCGAGTCCCTCCGGTTTATCTGTGGATAGGTGGGAGGCCGTGGCACTCCGGACGCGCTTTCGCTTCGCGCGACGGATGAAAGTCAAGTCGGCCCTGGACGCACCTCCGGCTATTTGCGAGAGTTCGTGTCGGGCGCCGGTCCTGACGACGAGCTAAAGAGCAGGCCCGGGGCTTGGACTTGCCGCGCTGCTTGGCCGCTTGACGGCCCACTCAATGCGCGCCCCGGTGTCGCGCCGGCGCCCTTCTTCGCCTGCGCCCGTTGCCAGTCGGCGACCGTGCGCTTGTAGGCGACCTCGGCCTGCCGGGCGAGCTCGCGCTCGGCCTCGCGCATCGCCTTGTTCACCGCCCAGATCCCGGCTTCGCCTGCCCCGCTTCGCTCCGGCGGCGAGCTCGAGCCGACGGAGCTTCTTCTTCGTCAACGAGGGCTGCGCGTAGGCGTAGTCCTCTTAGCGGGTGAGCAGACACCAGAACAGGCAGGCGAGCTTGCGCGCGGCGGCGACGATCGCCGCCTGGTGCGCCGCGCGGGCCCGGATCCGCTCATAGAAGGCGCGGATCGGACCGGGAGCGCGGACCACGCTCCAGCTCGCCTCGACCAGCGCGTAGCGAGCAGAGGAGGAGCCCTGCTTTGAGATCCGCGCCCGCGAGGCGGTGCTCGCGCCCGACTGGCGAACCTTCGGATCGAGGCCGAGGTAGCCGACCAGCTTCTTGCGGTCGCCGAAGCGGCCGATGTCGCCGATCGCCGCCATGAACGTCGCCGCGGTGATCACGTTGACTCCCGGCACCGTCATCAGGCGGCGGATCTCGGGCGAGCGAAGCGCCTCGGCTGCGATCGCGCGCTCGATCTCGGCGATCTCTGTCTCGCAGAAGTCGAGCTGGCGCATGCAGCCGTCGACCGTCTCACGCTCGGATGCCGGCAGCTCGAGCTCGGCCAGCCAGCGGCGACCCTTGATCCCGAAGAGATCGCTGAACCCGGGTTTCGGGATCAGCCGTCGCATCAGCGCCGCGTGGATCTCGTTCTTGGCCCTGCTCACGGCGCGCCGGGGCGGCCTCTCCCTTGTCGAGGAGAAGCCAGCGCCTCCGTGCCGCTCTCTCTTTGAAGCGGGAGCCGCCAGCCGCGTGTGCTTACAAGGCGGCACGCGCGTCCCCGAACGGGTATGGACGAGCCTATGGATCGCCCGTCCACCCGCACGCCGTTTGAGCGCTGGCGATTCGGGCCCTCCAGCCGCCGACCCCACCCCCTCATAGTCATTCGGGAGAGCGGGGTCGGCGGCTGGAGGAAGGACGGTTCGCGGGGTGCGGGGGCGGTGGACGGGCGATGAGGGGACGGACTATTTGGTGGTTGATGCCACTAATGGGTGATGGAGGTGACGGATAACAGGGCGATTGGGAAGGGGGTTTCCGTCTCCGTTCGGTTGACGGATGGGGAGATTCAGCAGATTGCCGAGCGGCTGGTGGAGCTGTTGCCACGTCATGTCTCGGGTGAGCGCCTGATCGATGCGGCTGAAGTGGCTAGGCGGTTCGGGATCAGCAGGTCCACCGTTTACGAGAAGGCCGAGGAGCTCGGCGCGGTCCGGATCGGTCAGGGCAGGCGGGCTCGGCTTCGCTTCGATCCGCAGCGAGTCGTCACTCAGCTGGCAGCAAGGAGCGGCGCTCCGGTCAGCCCTGCGCTGGGGGCCCGACGACCGGCGGCGACCCGCCGACGCAAGCGGCGCGCGCTCGACGGCGCCGGGCTTCTGCCGATCCGAGGAGGAGCGCTTCGGTGAGCCGAGCGCAGAATGCGGCAAACGGAGCCTCGGCCCCGGAGCACAGGGATCGGCCGCGGGTACGCTCCGAGGAGATGGCGCCGAACGCGACAGGGGAAGTCCTCGAGCGCCGGCGCGGCGGATCGGTCGTCTACGCGCTTCGCTTTCGGGCCTACGGCAAGCGGCGCTACCTGACCTTGGGAACGAAGGCCGAGGGCTGGAGCCGGGCCCGCGCCGACGAAGAACTGCAGAATGTCCTCGCTGACGTACGTCGCGGCCTCTGGCGGCCTCCCGCGAGCCGTTCAAGGCAGCGGTCGAGGAGGGCGCCACCTTCCACGAGTTCGCCTCTGAGTGGTTCGAGGCGATGCGAAACGAGGGGCTCGCCCGGAACACATTGCTCGATTACGAGTGGCAGCTGACCCATCACCTGCTCCCGTTCTTCGCTCGCCACTCGCTGTCGGAGATCACAATCGCCGAGGTCGACCGCTATCGCCAGGGTCAAGGTCCGCGAGGGTCGCCTCTCCGCGACCTCAATCAACAAGACGATCGCGCGGCTGGCGCAGAACTCGATGTCGCGGTCGAGCGCGAGCTGATCGATCGCAACCCGGCGCGGGGCAAGCGGCGACGGCTCAAGCACCGCAAGCCGGTGCGGACGACGCTCGATCGCGCGGATCAGATCGACGCCCTGATCTCTGCAGCTCGCGAGCTCGATCGTGAGGCGCGGGTAGACCGACAGGCGATTCCCCGGGCAGCGCTTCTTTCGACGCTGGTGTTCTCAGGCGTCCGGATCGGCGAAGCGCTCTCGCTTCGCTGGGCCGACGTCGATCTCGCCGCCGGCCGCATGCGGATCCGCGACGCGAAGACTGACGCCGGCATCCGCCAGATCGACCTGCTGCCGGTCCTGCGCGAGGAGCTCTCGGTGCTGAAGGCGGCCACCCCTTACCCAGCCCAGACGATTCGTCTTTCCACCGAAACCGGAGGTCCTCAGAACGCCTGTAACGTTCGCAACCGCGTCCTGGCGCTCTCGCTCAAGCGCGCGAACGAGCGGCTCGCCGAGCGTGGCCTGGCCCCGCTGCCGGAGGGCCTGACGCCGCACTCGATGCGCCGTACGTTCATCTCGCTGCTGCTCGCGATCGGCGAGGACGTGCCCTACGTCATGGGCCAGGTCGGCCATGTCGATCCAAAGGTGACGCTCTCGATCTACGCCCAGGTCATGTTCCGCGGCGAGGGGGAGAGGGAGCGCCTCGAGGCGCTGGTCAACGGCTCCGATTGGGCACCAATGGGCACCAGTGCCCAATCAGCGCCCTTCGGAGGCTGCCGAAGAGGCGCCCCAGGGAGGCGAAAACCCGGCCGATAGCGGGGCTTTCTCCGATGGGCGCGGCTGGTTTCGAACCAGCGACCTCTCGCGTGTGAAGCG
>CAVSMU010000014.1:0-245654 GCA_963729075.1 uncultured Solirubrobacterales bacterium
CGCGCTGAACCAGAAGCGCCAGGGCCCGATTGCCGCCGAGATCGACCACTCGCTCGAGGTCCAGACGGTACTCGTCGAAGTTCTGCCCCCAGGACTCGGCGAGCTCGCGCAGCCCCTCAGGTCCCCTATAGACCTCCCTCTCCAACCACTCAGGCGGCGCATACCAGGCGAGCTCGGGATGAACATAGCAAGCGCCGCATCCAAGCCACGTGTGTTGAACGCCTCGACGACTCCGTCACCGTCTCCACGCTCTCCTGCGACATCGTGTTGCTCCGGATCGGCCGGCCCGCGGCTAGTCGCGTTCTGCGTCGGCTTTGAGGATGCCGCGCTGGGTGAGCGCGTACAGCAGCCCGATCGCGGGCAGCACGAGCACCGCGGCGGCGACGAAGACGATGATCACCATCGTCAGCGTCGCGCTGGTCCCGGCGCCCGCGGCGATCGTCAGCTCGGTCGGCAACAGGTACGGGAACTGGGCCACGCCCCAGCCCCAGATCACCGCGACCACCGCTCCGACCGCGAGCGGCCGGGCGCCGCGCGGGGCGCGGCGGACGATCAGCGCGATCGCCCCGATCCCGCAGGCCGCCGAGGCGATCACCAACGGCAGCGCTTCGGCGGTGAGGCGGTCGTAGACGTAGCGGGCGTCGTCGCGGAGGACGAAGATCCCGGCGACCGCGATCGCGCCCGTGACCACCGCCGCCGCCAGGGCGCGGGTCGAGAAGTAACGCTCGAGGTCGGCGTCCCCGGCGTGGCGGGCGTCGGTGATCAGGAAGACGGCGGCGAGGTAGGCGCCGGTGGCGACGAAGAGCACGCCGACGAGGATCGAGACCGGGTTCAGCCAGCTCGACCAGGGGTCGCCCGTCGCGTTGCCGAGCGGGACCCGCCCGGAGGCGATCGCGCCGACCACCGTCCCCATGAAGAACGGGGTGATCACCGAGGAGGCGGCGAACAGGTGCTCGGCGAAGCTGCGCTCGGAGGGTCGCTTGACGACCTCGTGGAAGGCGAAGCCCGAGCCGCGCAGGACGATCCCGAGCGCCGCCAGGCAGAGCGGGATGAAGAGCGTCGACATGACGGCCTCGAACGCGACCGAGAACGCGGTCCAGAGGACGACGAGGATGAAGATCAGCCAGACGTGGTTGGCCTCCCAGACCGGTCCGATCGCCGAGTCGATCAGCCGCCGGGCCCGCTCGCCGCGCTCGCTGCGGCCGCCGATCAGCGACCAGAAGCCGGCGCCGAAGTCAGCCCCGCCGAAGACGGCGTAGAGCGTCGCCCCGATCCAGAGGATCGCCGCGGCGGCGTCGGCCTTGCTCACCGTCCGTCCTCCGGCAACGGCGGTCGCGGGCGCGGCTCGTAGGGGACCTGGACCGCGTCGACGCCCTCCTCGCGCCAGCGCCGGGCCATGCGGCGCAGGATGAGAATCGTCGCCACCCCGAGCAGGGCGTAGAGCACGAGCACGATCGAGAACGTGAGCCAGATGCCGCTGGCCCCGGTGACCGCTTCCTCGGTTCGCATCACCTCGTGGACGATCCACGGCTGGCGGCCGACCTCGGTCACGATCCAGCCCGCCTCCATCGCGATGATCGCGGCCACCCCGGAGATCGCGACCGCGCGCAGGAACCACGGCGTCTTGGGGATGTCGCGTTTTCGCCACCAGACGATCCCGAACCAGACCCCGAGCGCGATCATCGCCGTCCCGATCCCCACCATCACGTCGAAGGACCAGTGCAGGAGCGTGTTCGCCGGCGGGCGCTCGTTCGGCCGGCACCGAGTCGAGGCCGGTCACCTCCGTGTCGGAGCTGAAGCCGACCAGCCACGAGTCGAGGTTCGGGATCCCGATCCCGCCCTTGACGCCGTCGTCGGTGCAGATCCCGCCGATGTACTCGGTTACGTGCGTGTGGGTGTGGTGCACGCACTCCATCGCCGCGAACTTGATCGGCTGGTCCTCGGCGATCGCCCGCGCCGCGGTGTCGCCGACGAAGAACTGGATCGGGGCGAGGATCGAGGCGACCGTGAGCGGGATCAGCAGCCCGAGCCGGTGGTGGCGGTCGCGGCGGCCGCGGAGCATCCCGACCGCGTAGACCGATGCGACCAGGAACGCCGTCACCAGGTAGGCGGCGAGGATCATGTGGCTGACCTCGTATGCGGTCGCCGGGGTCCACATCACCTCCAACGGGTCGATGTCGGTGACGTTGCCCGCCGCGTCGAGGGTGTAGCCCTGGGGCTGGTTCATCCAGGCGTTGACGCTGACCACCGAGTAGGCGCCGCCGATCCCGCAGATCGCGATCGGGACCCCGGTCCAGAAATGGGCCCAGCCCGAGAGCCGGTTCCAGCCGAAGATGTAGATCGCGATGAAGATCGCCTCGAGGAAGAAGAAGATCCCCTCGATCGCGAACAGGATCCCGAACACGTCGCCGAACCGGCCAGTGAACGCCGGCCACAGGAGCCCGAACTCGAACGAGAGCACGGTCCCGGTGACGGCTCCGACGGCGAAGGTGACCGCGGCGACCTTCGACCAGCGGCGCGCGAGCCCGAGCGCGACCTCGTCGTCGCGCTTGAGGCCGATGTAGTTGGCGATCAGCATCAGAGCCGGGAAGGCGACGCCGAGGCAGGCGAGGATGATGTGAAAGCCCAGCGTGAACGCCATCTGGCTGCGGGCGGGCAACAGCTCCGAAGATGCCGCCACCACGTCCGGCAAATGGGCGATTAGCGAGCCGAGGTCCGTCATCTGTTCGCTACCCGGTCGCTGCTCGCGACCGTCGCAAGACCTGGCACGTCGGCAACGGCCCTCCGCAATTCCTTGGCGGCGGTCAGCCCACCGAAGCCGCCGTCGACGATCACGACTCGCCGGCTTTGCGGAGGTGCCTCGTTGCCTACGGGCGTATCCATGCTCCTCACCTTCGTTTCCTCAGAAAGACCCGTGCCCGCAGGTATCGATGCCTCCTACTCGATGGGCGCCGGCGTCGCCGCTGTCGCAATTGCGTCGCAAAGCTTCGAGAGCACATCCTGGGCCTGGCCCGAGGGGAGCTGGCCGACGTCGTTCTTGCAGGAGCCCGCTGCGTTCGAGAGCGCCTGCGTGTGCGTCCTCGCCGCCCGTGCTAAGAGCCTGCTTGGCCGTGTTGCCAACGGAAGTGCACGCGCTCCCCAGAGCGGTTCCCGCAGCACCGCTCAGCTGTTGTGCCTCATCGCTGCAGGACTTGATGGCCGCGTCGACCGTCTGCTCCGCATTCCCCCCAGCGGACGTGGTCGTCGTTGTCTCGTCGTCGTCGCCGCATCCGGTTGCGACCAGAGCGCAGGCGAGCAGCGCCGTGAGCGCGGCGACCGCATGGAACCGAGCTCCTCGCATGCCGTTACATCCTCTCTGGGTCGGCCCACCGAGCCGCGGGCCGAGGACAGTCTATTGGCGCTCGCCATTTAGCACCCCGCCATCGGCTGGCTCTGGTATTGGCCCGAAAAACCGATCTGACCGCGATCGGAGAGAAAATCGATGCGGCCGGGCGCGTCGGATAGGATGCACCGACTCCGACGCCAAGACCTACGCCCTGGAGGGCAACATGGCCACCACGGTCCGACCAAAGCCCGGGGCAGGGGCTGGAGGCGCTGCCGCGTCGCGCCCCGCCGACGTGCTTGTGATCTTCGGGATCACGGGCGACCTGGCCAAGGTGATGACCTTCCGCTCGCTGTACAGGCTCGAGCGGCGGGGCCTCCTGAACTGCCCGATCGTCGGCGTGGCGGTGGACGACTGGACCGTGGCCGACCTTCGCGACCACGCGCGCAAGGCGATCCGGGGCACGGGCGAGAAGCTCGAGAAGAAGGTCTTCGATCGCCTCGCGAAGCGCTTCTCCTACGTGCAGGGCGACTTCGCCGATGACGCGACCTACGAGCGACTGGCGAAGGAGATCAAGGGCAAGAGGAGCCCAGTCTTCTACCTCGAGATCCCGCCCGCACTGTTCGGGATGGTCGTCAAGGGGCTGGCCGGCGCCGGCCTGACGAAGGCGGCGCGGGTCGTGGTCGAGAAACCATTCGGCCACGACCTCGACTCCGCCCGTGCGCTGGCCGACGAGCTTCACGAATACATCGACGAGTCGCAGCTCTATCGAATCGACCACTTCCTGGGGAAGATGGGCCTGAGCGAGATCCTCTACCTGCGCTTCGCGAACGCGATCTTCGAGCCGATATGGAATCGAAACAACATCGCGTGCGTGCAGATCACGATGGCCGAGAGCTTCGGGTGCGAGGATCGGGGGCACTTCTACGACCCGGTCGGCGCCCTCCGGGACGTCGTGGTCAACCATTTGATGCAGGTGATCGCCGCCGCCGCGATGGACCCGCCCGCAGGCCGCGACGCCCGGCAGCTCAAGGACGCGATGTTCGGGGTGTTCTCGGCGATGCCGAAAGCCGACCGAAGGCGATACGTGCGCGGGCAGCACCAGGGTTACCGCAGGATCCCGGGAGTCGCGAGGGGCTCGACCACCGAGACCTATGCCGCGGCCCGGTTCGAGATCGACAACTGGCGGTGGGAGGGGGTTCCTTTCTACATCCGCACGGGCAAGCTCCTGCCGGTGACCCAGACGGAGCTGCGTCTGATCTTCAAGCGCCCGCCTCGGCTCGGATTCCAGGCCGCGCAGAGAAAGCGGCCGGAGCCCGACCAGCTCGTGATCAAGCTCGACCCCAGCACCGGGATCAGGCTGCTCGTGGACGCCCAGCGCAGCGACGACGTCGAGCCCGGGCCGATCAATCTGGACATGGAGTTCGCCCAACAGGGCGGCGAGGGCCCGACACCGTACGAGGTGCTGCTCCACGCCGCGATGCTCGGAAACAGCACGCGGTTCACGCGGCAGGACAACATCGAGCAGACATGGCGGATCGTTCAACCCCTGCTCGACAGGCCCACCCCGGTCCATCCGTACAAGCCGGGCTCATGGGGCCCGAAGGCCGCCGACAAGATGGTCGCCGACTTCGGCGGCTGGCATGGGCCGTGGGTGGCGTCATGAGTGACGGGTCCACCCCCCAGAGCGCCGCCGCGCCCTCGCCGTTCCCGCCGATCGCCGAGTACGCGTTCCTCTCCAACTGTCACACCGGCGCCCTCGTCGCTCCCGACGGCGCGATCGACTGGCTCTGCGTGCCGCGCTTCGACTCGCCGAGCGTCTTCGGCACGCTGCTCGACCGCCAGGCGGGCTCCTTCCGTTTCGCGCCGTTCGGGATCAACCACCCGATCGCGCGCCGACTACGAGCCCGGGACCAACACCCTGGCCACCACCTGGCACACCCAGACGGGTTGGGTCCTGGTCCGCGACGCGCTGACCATGGGCCCGACCCGCGGCGAGGATCGGGTCACGCCCCACACCCGGCCTCCAGCGGACGAGGACGGGGAGCATCTGCTGGTCCGCACCGCGCTGTGCCTCGAGGGCGAGGTCGAGATGGAGCTGATCTGCGAGCCTGACTTCGACTACGGCCGGGTTCCCGCCGACTGGAAGCTGGTCGGCGACGACCGCCGCACCGCCGACGCGACCGGGGCCGACGTGACGATCAGGCTGCGGTCCGAGCATCCCCCTCGGCATCGAGGGCGACTGGGTGCGGGCCCGACACGTCCTCCATCAGGGAGATCAGGTCTACTGCTCGCTGTCGTGGGCAGAGGGCCTGGCCTCGCCGGAGGACATCGACGAGGCGAACGCCCGCATGGCCGCGACCGCGCGCTACTGGCGCGATTGGCTCGCCCGGGCGCGGATGCCCGACCACCGCTGGCGGGAGCCGATCCAGCGCTCGGCGCTGGCGATCAAGGGCCTCACCTACATGCCCACCGGCGCCACCGTGGCCGCGCTCACCACCTCGTTGCCCGAGACCCCCGGGGGCGAGCGCAACTGGGACTACCGCTACACCTGGATGCGCGACTCCACCTTCACCCTCCAGGCGCTGCACTTCCTCAACCTCGACTGGGAGGCGGACGAGTTCATGCAGTTCGTCGCCGACCTCGAGCCGAACGAGGACGGCGCGCTGCAGATCATGTACGGGATCGACGGGCGCCGCGACCTGACCGAGTCGACGCGCGACGAACTCTCCGGCTACGCGGGAGCAAGCCCGGTCAGGGTCGGCAACGGCGCCTTCGACCAGCGCCAGAACGACGTCTTCGGCGCCGCTCTGGACTCGATCCAGCTCCACACGCAGCGCAGCCAGCGCCTGCCGCGCCGGCTGTGGCCGATCGTCCAGGCGCAGGCGGAGTGCGCGACCAAGGTCTGGCGCGACCCCGACCAGGGCATCTGGGAGGCGCGCGGCGAGCCCCGCAGCACTACGTCTCCTCGAAGCTGATGTGCTGGGTGGCGCTCGACCGGGCGTCGAAGCTCGGCGAGATCGCGGGCGACTCGGACCTGGCGGCGACGTGGGGCGCGACCGCGGAGGAGATCCGCGACGACATCCTCGAGCACGGCGTCCGCGACGGCGTCCTGCGCCAGCACTACGACACCGACGCGCTCGACGCCTCGACCCTGCTCGCGGCGCTCTTCGGCTTCCTGCCCGGGCGACGACGAGACGCTGCGCAAGTCGGTCGAGGCGATCGCCGACGAGTTGACCGAGGACGGGTTCGTCCTCCGCTACCGCACCGACGAGACCGACGACGGCCTGTCGGGCAAGGAGGGCAGCTTCCTGATCTGCTCCTTCTGGCTCGTCTCGGCGCTCGCGATCGTCGGCGAGCAGCAGCGCGGCCCGCGACCTGATGGAGCGGCTGCTCAGCGTCGCCTCGCCGCTCGGCCTCTACGCCGAGGAGTTCGACACCGAGCACCGGCCGGCACCTCGGGAACTTCCCCCAGGCCTTCTCGCACCTGGCCCTGATCGAGGCGGCGGCTCGGATCATCCTCGCCGAGCGGCTGCGCGGAGTTCGGCGAGGTGAGCGACTACGACGTGATCGTGATCGGCAGCGGAGCCGGCGGCGGCACCCTCGTCAACCGCCTCGCGCCCTCGGGCAAGCGGATCCTGCTGCTCGAGCGCGGTGACTGGCTCCCGCGCGAGCCGCAGAACTGGCTCGCCGCAGGACGTCTTCGTCGACAACCGCTACGTCTCGGAGGAGACCTGGTACGACGCCGACGGCAAGGGCTTTCAGCCGCAGGTGCACTACTTCGTCGGCGGCGCGACGAAGCTCTACGGGGCGGCGCTCTACCGCCTGCGCGCGGAGGACTTCGGCGAGCTCCGCCACCACGACGGCGTCTCCCCCGCGTGGCCGATCGGCTACGACGAGCTCGAGCCCTACTACACGCAGGCCGAACAGCTCTACCAGGTGCACGGAGCGCGCGGCGAGGACCCGACCGAGCCTCCGGCGAGCGCGCCGTATCCGTTCCCTGCGGTCTCCCACGAGCCGCGGATCCAGCAGCTCTCCGACGACCTGGCGGCCGCGGGCCACCATCCCTTCCACGCCCCCTGCGGGATCATGCTCGACGAGGCGCAACATGCCCTACAGCCCTGTGTCCGCTGTCCCGACTGCGACGGCTTTCCCTGCCTGGTGCACGCGAAGTCCGACGCCGAGGTGCTCGCCGTGCGCCCGGCCCTCGAGCACCCGAACGTCACCCTGCTCGACCAACACCGAGGCGGTCGCTCTGAACACCAACGACTCCGGTGGCACGGTCACCGAGGTCGTGGTCGAGCGCGACGGCGAGCGCGAGACCTACGCGGCCGACATCGTCGTCGTCTCCTGCGGGGCGGCCAACACGGCCAAGCTGCTGCTCGCGGTCGGCCAACGACAGGCACCCGAACGGGCTCGCCAACGGCTCCGACCAGGTCGGGCGCAACTTCATGTTCCACGACAGCTCGGCGGTGCTCGCGCTGTCGCACGAGGAGAACCCGACGGTGTTCCAGAAGACGCTCGGGCTCAACGACTTCTACTTCGGCTCCGACGACTTCGAGTATCCGCTCGGAAACATCCAGATGGTCGGCAAGTCGCAGGCCCCGATGTTCCGGGGAGAGAAGCCGGGCGAGACGAAGCTGGCCCCCGAGTGGACGCTCGAGCGGATCGCCCGCCACGCGGTCGACTTCTGGCTCTCGACCGAGGACCTGCCGCGGCCCGAGAACCGGGTCACGGTCGACGACGAGGCGAAGGTCACGCTGAGCTACACCGAGACCAACGCGACGAGCCAAGAAACAGCCTGTACGGCAAGCTCAGCTCGATGCTCGGGCACCTGGGGATGCACTCGGACCATCTGTCAGCAAGCACGCTTACATGAAGAACGAGATCCCGGTCGCCGGCTGCGCCCACCAGGCCGGCACCTGCCGCTTCGGCGCCGACGCCGCGACCTCCGTGCTCGACCCGAACTGCCGCGCCCACGAGCTCGACAACCTCTACGTCGTCGACACCAGCTTCTTTCCCAGCATCGGGGCCGTCAACCCGGGCTTGACGGCGATGGCGAACGCGCTCCGGGTCGGCGACCATCTGCTCGACCGCCTCGGCGCCAACGGCGGCTGAACCGGGCCGGTGAACGCCTCCGACGCCGATCGGCCCCGGGTCCTGATCCTCGGTGGCGGCTTCGGCGGCATCGGCGCCGCGCGCAAGCTGCGCAAGGCCGACGCCGAGGTGGTCCTCGTCGACGGCCACGACTACCACACGTTCCAGCCGATGCTCTACCAGGTCGCCACCGACCTGATCGAGACCTCCGAGGTCGCCCACCCGCTACGCGACCTGTTTCACGATCAGCCCAACGCCGCCGTCCACCAGGCGACCGCGACCTCGATCGACCTGGAACGCCGCCGGGTTGAGTTCGACCAGATGGCCGCCATCGACTACGACTACCTCGTCCTCGGGATCGGCGCCCAGGTCTCCTTCTTCGGCGTCGAGGGTGCGGCCGAGCACGCCTTTCCGATGTACACGCTCACCGACGCGGTGCGAGCTCAAGGAGCACGTCCTGCGCCGCTGGGAGGCGGCCGACCGCGACCCGTCGCTGGTCGAGGACGGCGCCCTGCACATCGTCGTCGTCGGCGGCGGGCCGACCGGGGTGGAGAGCATCGGCGCGCTCGCCGAGCTCTACCGCAGCGATTTCGCCAAGGACTACCCCGCCCTGCCCACAAAGGAGGCGCGCCTGACCCTGGTCGAGGCGGCGCCGAGCCTGTTCACGATGTTCGAGCCAGAGCTTCAGGAGTATGCGCAGCGGACGCTCGAGGGCTGGGGGGTCGAGGTTCTGCTCTCCGAGGTCGTCTCCTCGGTCGCGCCCACGCGCGTGACCCTGAAGTCCGGCCGCGACCTCAAGGCTCACACGCTGGTCTGGGGCGCGGGGCTCCAAGCGCACCCACTCGCGGAGTCGCTGGGCGTCAAGCTCGAGCACGGCAACCGGATCCCGGTCGGGCCCGACCTCAGCTCTGGAGAGCCATCCGGAGGTGTTCGTCGTCGGCGACATCGCCTGGATCACGGATACCAAGACCGGCGACGTCCTGCCGCAACTCGGTTCGGTGGCCCTGCAGTCCGGCCAGCGCGCGGGGGAGAACATCGCCCGCCGGCTCGCGGGCAAGCCGACGGAGCCCTTCTCCTACCACGACAAGGGGACGATGGCGACGATCGGCGCCGGAGCGGCGGTGATCCAGCTCCCGCACGGCCGGACGATCAAGGGACGGACCGCGTTCCTCGCCTGGGGGGCCGTCCATCTGGCGCTGCTGTCGACGGGCGAGGACCGAACGAAGGCGGTGCTCGACTGGGTCTGGGCGGGGTTCACCCGCGAGCGCGGGAGCCGGATCGTGGTCGGGGCGAGCGAGGAAGAATGAGCGCCGGCTACGCGACTCGGTGCGGGGGCTCCTCGCCACCGAGGGCGGCGAGCACGTCGGCGGCGACCATCCGGGCCATCGCGTCGCGAGCACGAACAGTGGCCGAACCGATGTGTGGAAGCAGGACGCAGTTCGGCGCCTCGAGCAGCTCACGCGGCACCTCGGGCTCGTGCTCGTAGACGTCGAGACCCGCGGCCGCGATCGAGCCCCCGCGCAGCGCCTGCGCGAGCGCCGCCGCATCGACGAGCGACCCCCGCGCGGTGTTGACCAGGATCGCGGTCGGCTTCATCCGCGCCAGCTCGTGCCGACCGATGATGGGCTCGCCACCGGGCGTCGCCGGCAGGTGGAGGCTGACGACGTCGGCGCGCTCCAAGAGCCCGTCCAACTCGAGTCGCGCCGCGCCCAACTCGCGCTCGGCGACGATGCTCGGGCTTCGGCTCGCGTAAACGATCTCTCCTGCCAGCGGGCGGACGAGCTCCGCGTAGCGGTACCCGATCCGCCCCATCCCGACGATCCCGACGCACGAGCCGGTGAGCTCGAGGCCCAGGTGCGCGCCAGGGTCCAGGACGGTCCAGCGACCTTCCTGCACGGCGGCCGCCGCGGCGGTCAGGCGCCGCGCGGCCGCCAGGGTCAGCGCCAGCGCCAGCTCGGCGGTGGCGTCGGTGAGCACGCCCGGGGTATTGGTGACGAACACGCCACGACGCCGGCACGCGTCCAGGTCGACATGATCGTGCCCGACCCCGAAGTTGGCGACGATCCGAAGCGCGGGTCCCGCCGCCTCGAGCAGCTGCTCGCCGACGGCGACCGCAGGGTCGACGACGATCGCGGCCGCTCCGGGCGCGAGCTCGCGCACGCGGGCCGCGGTCGCGTCGAGTCCGCCCTCGATCACCTCGAGCTCCGCGGCAAGGCGGTCGCGGCCCGCGGCCGGCAGCCGGCGGGCAACGAGCACCACTGGTCTCGAGGTCTTCATGGCTAGTTCGTCCACCGCCTCGAGACCGTATCCGGCGCGATGCGCCTAGCCGTGGTCGGGCACGTCGAATGGGGCGAGTTCGCGCGGGTCGAACGCGTGCCGTCCGCGGGCGAGATCGTCCACGCGGAGGAGTCCTGGGAGGAGGTGGGCGGCGGGGGCGCGGTCGCCGCGGTCCAACTCGCGCGACTCGCGGGCGAGTGCCTGTTCCTGACCGCGCTCGGCGACGACGAGCTCGGTCGGCGGGCGAAGCGGTCGCTGGAGCGGCTCGGGGTTCGGGTCGAGGCCGCCTGGCGGCCGGGGCCGCAGCGGCGCGCGTTCGTGCACACCGACGCGCACGCGGAGCGCACGATCACCGTCCTCGGCGACCGGATCGGGCCGCGCGGCGACGATCCGCTTCCGTGGGACGAGCTCGAGGGCGCCGACGGCGTCTACCTGACCGCCGGTGATCCGGCGGCGGCCCGGGCCGCTCGCCGCGCCCGCCGGCTGGTGGCCACCGTGCGCGCCGCCGGCGGGCTGGCAGGCTCCGAAGTCCAACTCGACGCCCTCGTCGCCAGCGCCGAGGACGCCGGCGAGCGCTACGCGGCCGGGGACCTGGAGCCGGAGCCGCTGCTCGTCGCCCGATCCGAGGGCGAGAACGGCGGCTCGCTCACCGCGCCCGACGGCAGCGTCAGCCGCTGGGCCGCCGCGCCGCTTCCGGGCCCGCCCGTCGACGCCTACGGCGCCGGCGACTCGTTCGCGGCCGGGCTCACCTACGGGCTCGCCGAGGGCCTGGAGCCGGACGAGGCGGCGGCCCTGGGAGCCCGATGCGGCGCCGCCTGCATGACCGGGCGCGGGCCGTACGAGGGCCAGCTCGGTGGCCCTCGCAACCCGCTCGAGACCGGTGGCGGCGTGAGGCGATGATCGACGTCGAGCTGAGCTCGGCCGAGTTCGACGCCCTGTTCGAGGTCTTCTGACTTGATCGGCGAGCGAATCATCGACGGCCACGAGGCGCTGACGCTCTCCTCGGACGCGCTCGGGGGGATCGAGGCTGCGTTCGTCCCCGGCGCCGGCATGGTCGGCTGCTCGTTGCGCCACCGCGGCGAGGAGCTGCTCGGCCAGCGGGGCGGCCTGGCGTCCTACGTCGCTGAGCACTCGACGATGGGGATCCCACTGCTTCACCCGTGGGCGAACCGCGTCGCGGACAAGCGCTTACGGGTCGCCGGAAGCGAGCTCGACCTCGAATCGGACTCGCCGCCGCCGGCGCTCGACTCGAACGGTCTCCCGATCCACGGCCTGCTCTCCGCGGCCGACGGCTGGTCCATGGAGGACCACGTCGGCACCGACGCCGGCGGCGTCCTGCTGGCGCGGTTCGACTTCGGCCGCGACGACGAGCTTCTGCGCGCGTTTCCGTTCCCGCACCAGCTGCTGCTCAGGGTCTCGCTGCGCGGCTCCGAGCTCAAGGTGACGACGACGGTCCTCGCCTCCGACGACGGGCCGGTGCCGATCTCGTTCGGGTATCACAGCTACCTCCGCCTCCCCGGCTGTGCTCGCGCCGACTGGGAGATCGAGATCCCGGTCCGGGAAAGGCTCGTGCTCGACAGCCGCATGCTCCCCACGGGCGAGCGCTCGCCGGTCGAGGTCGAGGCTGGCAGGCTCGGGTCGAGGACCTTCGACGACGCCTACCGCGCCCCCGACGCCGGGGCGCCGTTCGTGCTCGCCGGGGGTGGTCGTCGCATCGAGCTGCGGCTCGGCCCCAACTACCGGTTCGCCCAGGTCTACGCCCCGAGCGACGATGACGTGATCGCCTACGAGGCGATGACCGCGCCCACGAACGCGCTCGTTCAGCGGCGCCGACCTGCCGCTGCTCGAGCCGGGCGGCAGGTACGAGGCGAGCTTCTCGATCGAGCTCGTGGACGTCGACGACTGAGCGCGGGGAGCATGGTCGGCGCCGAGGACACGCGCAGCGAGCCGGCGGCGGGCGAGCGCTCCACGGCACCCGAGCGCCAGGGGATCGTGCTCGCCACGCTGATCATCGTCGCCGCGGTCGCGAACCTGAACCTGGCGGTGGCGAACGTCGCCCTGCCCTCGATCGGACGGGCATTCGACGCGGGCCAGACCGAGCTCAACCTGGTCGCGGTCGGCTACTCGCTCGGGCTCGCCGCGTCGGTCCTCTACCTCGGCGCGCTCGGCGACCGCTACGGGCGCAAGCGGATGCTCGTCGGCGGAATGGCGCTCTCGATCCCGGCCTGCCTGCTCGCCGCCCTGGCGCCGTCGATCGGGGTCCTGTTCGCCGCCCGGGTGCTCGGCGGTCTCGCCGCCGGGATGGCGTACCCGACCACGCTGGCATTGATCACGGCGCTCTGGTCCGGGCCCGCGCGGACCCGCTCGATCGCGCTCTGGTCGGGACTCGGCGGGGCGATCGCGGCCCTCGGTCCGCTGCTCTCGGGGGCGCTGTTGACCGAGTTCGACTGGGAGTCGGTGTTCGTCATCACCCTGCCGCTCGCAGCCGTCGCGCTGTTGATGGCGCTGCGGTTCGTCCCCGCCCACGTCAACGAGGCCACCGACCCGGTCGACAACCTCGGCGGCATGCTCTCGGTGCTGCTCGTGGCTGCGCTGGTGCTGGCGATCAACTTCGCACCGGTCCCCAACGAGGGCGCGGTTGCATTGGGGCTGGCGGCGATCGCGGTCGCCGCCGGGGCCGCATTCGTGATCAGGCAGCGGCGAGCGCGGGCGCCGCTCTACGACCTTCAGATCGCCGCGGCGCCGGACCTTCTGGGTCGCGGCGTGCGCGGGGATCATCGTCTTCGGGACGCTGATGGGGGCGATGTTCATCGGCCAGCAGTTCCTCCAGAACGTGCTCGGCTACTCGACCCTCGACGCGGGGCTGGCGATCCTCCCGGCCGCCGTCTGCATGGTCCTGGTCGCGCCGCGATCCGCCTTGCTCGTCGACGCGCGCGGGGCCAGGGTGACCCTGCTGGTCGGCTACCTGTTCTGCCTGCTCGGCTTCCTGGTCATGCTCCTGCTCTGGAAGGAGGACATCTCCTACTGGAAGGTGGGTCTCGGCTACGCCCTGATCGGGGTCGGGGTCGGCTTCGCCGGAACACCGGCCTCGCACTCGCTGACCGGCTCGGTGCCCGTCGCCCGGGCCGGGATGGCCTCCGGCACCGCCGACCTCCAGCGCGACCTCGGAGGAGCGATCATGCAGTCGATCCTGGGGGCCGTGCTGACCGCCGGATATGCCGCGGCGGCGGGCGCAGCGATCGCGGCCGCTCCAAACGGCGCCCAGATCAACGACAAGGTCGAGAGCGAGCTGACGAAGTCGTTCTCGAGCGCCGCCGACACCGCGGCCCAGTTCCCGAAGCACGCGAGCGACATCATCGCCGGGGCGAAGTCGTCGTTCTTGCAGGGCGACGAGTGGGCGTACGCCGCCGGCATCGTCGCGATCGTGCTCGGCGCGGCGCTCGTCTTCTTCTGCTTTCCGCGCAAGCGCGAGGAGCAGCGGCTGCTCGAGTCATACGCCGCCCAGGATTCACCCGGCCCACCGCGATCGGCCAGCCTCGCCTCGGATCCATGACGGACTCGCTCGGGGCCGCCTTCCCGGCGATCATGCCGATCGCCAACTAGCCGGAGTTCACCGCTGCGATCGCGATGGGTTTCGCGGTTAATCGGAGGTGTCCGCGCGGCGGATCGCGGAGACGAACACCCAGCCGAAGCCGATGACCCCCGCTGCGACGAGGATCACGCCCAGCACGGCCCCAATGAAGAAGAACGCGGCGAAAACGAGCAGAAGCCAAACGATCAGGGCGACGGCGAGCTCCGCCCCGATCAGGTCTGAGACCTCGCGGGTCTCAGCATCGTGCGCCTCGCCGCCGGCCATGCGACCCGATCCTATTCCGTCCGGCTCGCTCGGCGTTTGTCGCACCACCCGCCGGCCCGGGCGGCCGATCAGGCGCCTTCCGCCTTGCCGCAGATGATGAGCGCTTCGATGTAGTCCCAGCGGTGGCGGTCGGGGTCCTGCGCCACGCGTTGCTCGAGCTCCGCGAGGAAGTCGGCGAGGAGGCCGGGCGCGTGATCCTCGCCCTCACGGGCGAACGCGCGGAGGAGGAGCGGTCGGCCCCACGCGGTGACGCTGCGGACGTAGCGGCGTGCGAAAACGGCGGGATCGTCGTCCCAGTAGGGATTGTCGAGACGGAAGAGCTCGACGTGCTCGAGCTCGAGGCCGGCGATGCTCCCGCCGCGCGCGTCGAAGGGCTCCCGGATCTCCTCGAGCGTGCGCTGCCACACCGGGACCACCACCGCGGCGACGGTCGCCGCGCCGATGCGGCCCGCGCGGTGCCAGTCGGCGAGCAGCCGGTTCATGTCCCCGATGAGCTCGACATAGACCCCGGTTCTGTCAGGGCACGGAGCGGGGGACGCCGGGAGCGCGGCGATGAACCGGCCGCCTGGCGCGAGCTCGATCGCGCGCAGCTCGAGCAGACGCTCCCACTGCCGCGCTGCAACCTCGCGCCAGGCTCGCCGCTCCGCCTCGTCCTCGTGGTCCGGGTAGCCAGGGAAGACCGAGCCGGTCGAGGCCAGGCCAGCTGCGTCGGCGATCCAGTGCATCGCCGTCCCGGTGACCGCGACGTGCACGCTCTCCTCGGGCAGGCAGGGCGCCTGCTGGATGGGGATGCCGGCCAAGCTGACCACCGTCGCCGGCGGCGGGCCGTGCTCGAGCGCTCGGCGGCAGCCATCGCCGTGGGCCTCAGGCGAGGCGTAGTGAGGCCCCGTACCGGCATCGGCCACGCCCGGGCCGGCCTCACCGCGCGCTGGGACGACGACGACCCGGTCCTCGGGGCCGCTGAACGCATGGCGCAGGTGCTCGGCGGCGACCCGCCACTCGTTCGTCGGCAGATCGACCAGCGCGTAGACCAGTGCCCGGCCCGCGCGCTCCTCCATGAGATCGCGGATGAGGCCGTGGGAGTTGACGCCGTCAGCGGCGCCGAGATCGGCCACGCGGAGCACGGGCTCGGCGGCGAACCTGCGCGCGCCGGCCAGCGCGGCCGGATGGGTCGCCTCGAATGCCGCGCGCTGCGAGAGCGCGTGCCGGGCGTAGTCGTCCGCCATGCCCGAGAGTTCGGGGCGATCTGACGGCGTCGTAACTCCTTTCGGACCGTTGCGCCGGGGCTTCCTGCGTTAAGCGGCGACGATCCTCCCACACGGTCGGCAACTGAGACCTTCGACGCGGGCGCGATACTGGCCCCGCGATGGTCCGGGAAAGCGTCCGGGTGCGTAACGAGGTGGTGCGGAGATGGTTTCGGGCCTTCGAGGAGGATGCCGACGCGTTTCGGGACACCCTGCACCCGAGGTTCGTCTGGTACCCGTTCGAGGAAAACCGCACGCCCGCCCACGGCATTGAAGGCGCCATGCGAAACAGGGCCGAGTGGCTCGGGATCTGGGAGGAGCACCTGTTCGACCTGAGGGAGGTCGTCGAGGACGACGACAACGTCGTCGTTCTTGTCCACATCACCGCGCGGGGCCGGGCCAGCGGGCTCGAGGTGGAGTTCCGCTTCTACGCCCAGTTCACGCTGCGGGACGGCAAAGTCATCCGGATCTACGACCACGAGGAGCGCGAGGCGGCGCTCGAAGCCGCCGGGCTGACTGGCTAGTGCGGCCGGAGCTCAGCCCACGTCGCGCTCGATCTTGACCTCGCAGAGATCGATGGAGGCGCGGGTTCCGGGCGTGTCGCCCGGGTCCATCTGCTCGAAGACCGCGCTCGCCTCCCGCATCTTCTCCTCCGTGTCGAAGAAGCCGATGAAGATGGCCGTGCCCTGGGATTCGTCGTAGAGCAGCTTCATCCCGCTCGCATCGACGCCGGGCGGTGGGCCGCCCTCCTCCTCGATTCGTGCTCCGATCTCAGCGATTCGCTCAGGGCTGACGTCGGTGAACCTGACCACTCGCGCATGCATGTGGAGACCTCCTCGTTCGTTGCGCCGATCCTATCCGCGCACCGAGCGCTCGGTACTCGCGATGATGCGATCCGTGTGCCCGCCGCGTTTCCGTACCGGACCATGCGCCTGATCGGCCGCATCAGCGCCCGCCTTCCCCCGGATGCGGGGCTCACAAACGCCGCGCACCGCGGCCTGCTGGCGGCGAGCGCGCCCCGGCTGAGAGGTCGCGACGACCGCGCCGCGCGGGCGATCGGCCGAGCGGCTCGGACCACCGCCCTGGGGCGGTTTACGCCGGCGGAGCGCGCCTGGATCGAGCGAATCGAGGCGCGGCGCGAACGAATGGCTGCCGAGTACACGCTCCCGGGCGCCGGCGCGGTGGACGGCGAGCCCTCCTCCACCCCGGCCAAGCCGATCCCGAAGCGATGGACGCCGCCGTTTCAGTGGAGCATGCCCCGCATCTGGGCGCGGTTCCTGATGCGCCTCGTGGGCGAGCTCGCGCCGCGGTCGTGCATCGAGCTCGGCACCGGGTTCGGAATCTCCGCCATGTACCAGGCCGCGGCCCTGGAACTGCTCGGCTCGGGCAACCTCGACACCCTCGACCGCGATCCGTCGTTGATTGCGATCGCGCGGCGGGGGTTTGCGGAGGTCGGGCTCGAGCACCGGATCACGCTCACCCAGGGCCCGATCGGGGAGAAGCTCGACGCGGCGGCCTGCCGCATCGCCCCCATCGACTACGCGCTGATCGACGCCGAGCACACCGAGGACGCGACGGTGGAGAACTTCGACCGGCTGCGCCCGCATCTCGCGGGGGGAGCCGTGGTTGTCGTCGACGACATCTTCATGTCGGACGAGATGAGGCGCGCCTGGGAGGCGATCCGGGCCCGCCCCGGACTCGACCTCGTACATACGCTGCGCCGAATCGGCATCGTGGTCGCGTCGGAGTAGTGTGGGCGAGTGGCCCCGAGCGACGCCGTCGGCGATGCGGGCTCGGCCACCGGGCCCGCGATGGAGGACTGGGGACAGGTCGTTTCCTTTCGTCCGGACGCGGTCCTTCGGCCGGCGAGCGTCGAGGAGCTGAAGGCCGCGCTGGAGCGCGTCCATCGCGGCGAGCTGGGCGACGGACGGGTGCGGGTTCCGGGCTCGCTGCACTCGTGCTCGGAGATCGTGGTGGCTGACACGATCCTGGACATCTCGGCGCTCCCGAAGTCGATGGACTTCGAGGCCGATGACGAGGCGGTGGTCGCCACCGCAAATGTGACCCTGCACGACTTCCTCGCCGAGCTGGGGAGCCGCGGCAAGTCGGTGACGGCCACGGGTGGCACCGACCACCAGACGCTCGCCGGCCTGATCTCGACGGGCACTGCTCCGGCGAGCTCGCGGCACGCCCTCTATGACCTGCTCGACTGGGTCGAGCTGGTGAGCGTCGACCCCGCCACGGGGCGAGCGATCGAGCGCCGGATCTCGCGCGACGACCGCGACTTCCCCGCCGCGGTCTGCTCGCTGGGTCTGCTCGGCGTTCTCACGCGAGTCCGCTTTCGCCTCGTGGACGAGCGCTACTTCGAGGTGGTCATGAAGATCGTCGACCTCGACGACGTACTCGCCGATCCCGACGCGACCTCGGATGAGTTCGACTTCTGGCGCGTCAACTGGGCGCCGAAGAGCGACAAGGCACTGCTGTGGGCGGCAACGGCGATCCAGAGGGAGCGGGCGGAGCCGGACGGCGACTACCCGACCGACATTTCGGAGCACGTTCTGGACATCGTCTTCCAGGTCGTCGACACGCTCACGGACACGGGTCCGCTCCTGACCGACGCGCTGGAGGTGATCTACGAGGGGATGGTGTTCACCTACGGCGAGAACCGCGCGAGCGGCCCGCTTCGCAACATGCTCCCCGTCGACCGGCGCGCCCCACTGCGCGTGGCGATGGCCGAGTGGAGCTTCCGGCCGCAGGACACGCAGCGCGTGCTCCGCGAGTGCCGTCGCTACTTCGACGCGCACGGCTGGCCGAACATCCCCACCGAGATCGAGCCGGTCGGCGTGGACGGAAGCCTCATGTCGGCGTGGAACTGGGACGGGCTCCCCTGGGTCATGAAGTTCAACTTCATGTACCTCACCGAGATCTGCACCGAGCGGGGCGAGAAGGAGGCCATCCACGCCCACCTCCGCGGCCTCTGGGAGCACTTCGATTCCACCGGTGTCCCGCTCAAGGCGCACTGGGGGAAGATCAACTTCATCGACCCCGAGTTCGTGCGGAGAAACCACGGCTTCGAGGCGTTCCGGCCGCTGATCTCCCCCATGTTCGTCAACGACTACCTGGCGGAGCGGATCGGCCCGCTCTAGGCGGACTCGATCCGATCCCGAAAGCCGGCCGCCGGCTCTACCGTCGCGCCGAGGCCGCGGACCAGGTCGCCGAGCAGGTGGTCGGAAGTGACGACGCGGATCGAGCGCGGATCCGGGTCCTCGCGGACCCGGCGCACGATCTCGTTGTCGGCGGCGTTGGGTCCCGGTTTCGGAGCGTGCGCGACCTCGACCAGCGGCGAGCTGATCGGCGGCCGCGGCTTGCGCTCGAACACCACCGTGACGTCGTCGCCGCTGGCCGCCGACCAGCGCTCGAGCCGGTCGACGAGCCGCGCCATCGCCGCGTCGCGGTCGCGCCACCACCCGTCGGCGCGCGTTCCGATCACGTTCATCCCGTCGACGAGCAGCCGCACGGCTCAGGACGATACGAGCGCGAGGATCACCGCGCCGGCAGCAGCACGGCGTCCGGTCGACGGGTCGCCCACGTGTCGTAGGCGGCGATGGCGACGATCACCGCGGTCGCCGCGACGAGCAGGGCGAGCGTGGAGACCTCCGCGACCGCGAGGGGAACCAGCGCGGCCACCCCGGCGAGCCCGACGATCCGGGAACGCTGGATGCGGTCGAACACCGTTCGGCGAAACAGCGCCTGGCCGGCGAGATAGACGGCCGGCCCGCCGAGGATCACGGCGGCCGTCGCGGTCGAGACCGGGTCACTCGGATGGGCGATCGCGAGCTCGTCGCCCGCGGCAACCGCGATGACGCCCGCGACCATCGGGATGTGCAGGTAGGTGTGGCCGAGCAGCGCGATCCGGCCGGGGTCGCTCGACTCCTCCATCGCCTGCACGGTGAACACCGCGCGGTCGAAGTAGATCCACCAGAGCGCGACCGTGCTCACGAATGCCGTCACGAACGCCGCCACGGTCGCAACCGAGCTCGGGAGCTCGCCGAAGTTCGATCCGGTGATGAGGATCGACTCGCCGAGCGCCAGCGTGATGAACAGGGTGCAGCGCTCGGCAATGTGCCGGGGGATGATCGTGTAGTCGGTGGTGACCGAGCGGCCGATCCAGGGGACCGGGAAGCCGTGCCACATGACCGCGTAGGCCACCGCCATCGCGCCGAGCCAGACGGCGAAACGGGCGTCGCCCTCGGCGATCCCGCCGGCAATCAGCACAGCCGCCACGATCGACCACCAGATCACCACTCGCTCGATCACCGGGCCGAGATGGTGGTCGCCCCCGATCAGGGCGAAGATGCAGGCCGAGCTCGCGACGAGGATGACGCTGATCGCGATCGCGAAGGCGAGTCCGCGGTCGTCGAACGCCTCCGGGATCACCGCCGACATGATCAGCGCCGTGAGCATGAGGGCGATCAGCATGAGCCGCACCGGCAGCGTCCCGAGGTGGAAGTAGTTGGTGATCCAGATCACGTGGATCCAGCCGAGCCACACGATCGCCAGCAGGAGGAGCGTCTCCACCGCCCCGCGCACCGACAGGTGCTCGAGCAGGTAGTGGGTCAGCTGCGTGACCGCGAGGACGTAGACGAGGTCGAAGAAGGTCTCGATCGGGCGCGCGGCCGCCTCGTCGGCGCGGCGCTCGCGCAAAAAGCCGACGCGTATCCGATCCCCGGTCACGCGCGCATCCTAGGTAGCGGCCACGACCTTCGATCAGTCTCAGGGCCGGCAGCGGTCAACAGAGACAGACCACAATGAACGGCAGGCGCTCATAGGAGGCGGTGACGTGTGATTCGGAAGGCGCTGCGCTGGGCTGTTCGCGCGTCGACCTCGCCGGCCCCGGCGGTACCCGGCTACGGCTACGGCTACCTACGACGACATCGCCGACGCCGAGGCCGACTACGACGCGGTGTTCGACCTGCACGCCATGGGAGCGATCGGGACCTTCGACTCCGCCGTCATCCGCAAGGACGACGACGGCAAGGTCCGGGTCACGAAGACGGAGAAGCCGACGCAGCACGGCGCCTGGACCGGGGCCGCGGTCGGCGCGCTGGTCGGCATCATCTTCCCGCCCGCGATCCTGGGCAGCGCGATCGTCGGCGCGGGCGCCGGTGGGCTGATCGGGCACATCTCCCGGGGGATCTCGCGCGGCGACCTCAAGGAGCTCGGCGAGGAGCTCGAGGCCGGAAGCGCCGCGGTGATCGTGCTCGGCGAGTCGAAGATCGAGGAGCAGCTCGAGAAGGCGATCACGCGCGCCAACAAGCTGATCGAGAAGCAGATCGACGCCGACGCCGAGGAGTTGCGCCGCGAGATCGACGCGGCTGCGCGCGAGGAGACGACCCAGCCCTAGAGCGCCCGAGCGCGCCGCGTCCTGCACCGAGCGTCGACTCGCTTGCGCATAGCGCTACTCAGTCGACACTCGAGGCCCTCGCCCGCGCGAGACTCATCGCGTCGGGGCGAAGGTCATCGTCTGCTCGAGGATCGCGGTGCGAATCTGGTCGTGATCGCCCTCGTGCAGCTCGTGACCGCCGCCGTCGATCGTCACCAGCCTGGCCCCCGGGACCGCGCGCGCGAGGGCCACGCCGTGCGCGTAGGGCATCAGTGGGTCGTCGGTGCCGTGAATGACCAGAAATGGAGCTTCGATCTCCTCGAGCCTCCCCTGCCGATCCTCGCCCCCGGTCAGCATGCCGTGGTTGACGAGGCTCTCCGGGTTGGTCGTGCGGCGCAGGTCGCGCGCCACGAACTCGCGCGCGGTCGCCTCGTCGAACCGGTGCCGCGACCCGGCGAGCCGGCGCGCGTCGAGCACCAGCAGCTCGGTGAGCGCCTGCGTGTCCGCCCAGTCGAGCCGCTCGAACGCCGCTGCGTGCTCCAGGTACTCGGGGTCCGCGCCCGGCAGGTCGGGATCGGAGTCGAGCTTCGTCGTCGAGATCGCGGTGAGGGTGGCGACCCGCGCGGGATGCTTGAGCGCCACCACCTGAGCGAGCGCGCCGCCCATGGACATGCCGACGATGTGGGCGCGCTCGATGCCGTAGCCGTCGAGGACCGCGACCGCGTCGTCGACGAGGTCGTCCGAGGTGTAGGGCGGCTTGCCCGGCTCGTAGCTGGTCGAGCGGCCGGTGTCGCGGTTGTCGTACCGGATTACAAAGCGCCCCGACCGTGCCAGCCCGGCGCAAAGTTCCGCCGGCCACCACAGCATCGACGCCATCGCGCCCATGATCATCAGAACGGCGGGGTGCTCCGGCTCGCCGAACGCCTCGGTGCAGAGCTCCGCGTCGCCCGACACCACCATCTTCTCGGTCATCCGCACGATCGTACCCCCGTCATCTGCTCTGCTTAATCGGTCACGGTTCGTAGATAGGACCGCGAGAAGCGAGCGGACTCATCGGTCCTCGCGCGCTAGGCTGTCGATGCCCGGCGGGACCTCCGTCTCCCTGCCCTTCGAGCGCTTACTTCCGCAGAGAGGAGACGAGGAAGGGATGCCTGAACGCGGCTGGAGCGGGTAGACGAACGGCCAGCCCAGCCATAACCGGGAAGGACGACCAATGTCTGAAACGATCACCGCCGAGCAGGTAGTCGAAGCGGCTCAGGGACTCGGCCAGGAGGAGTTCACCCGCGGCGACCTCGCGGAGAAGCTCGGAGTGGAGAAGCCCGACATCAGGAAGGGCTTCCGGCAGGCTCGCCAGTCGGGGCGCCTGGAGAAGGTGCGCGACGACGAGGAGAACACCGGCTACTTCCGCCTCATCGACCAGTAGGAGCCCCGGCGTGCCACCCGGCACAGCCATGAATGCGCCCGTTTCGTCGGTCCGTGACGAGTTCGGCACGGCGTTCGGCAGCGCCTCGCTGCTGGTTCTCGGGGCCGCCGTCCTGCTTCAGGTGATCTGGTTGATCGCGCGCAGCGAGGCCTGGCACGTCTGCGTCGGCGCGGCGGGCGGGAGCGTCAACCGGCGGCGTCTCTACCGCGCCGCGAGCGTCGGCTACCTGGGCAACGTGTTCAACGGCAACTTCGGGCTCGCGGTGCGGATCGCCGCCCTGCGCCGCTCGGCCCCGAGCGACAGCCCGCGTCCGTCCGTCCTGGTCGCCGCCGAGCTGCCGATCCTCGTCATCGAGGGCGCGCTCGCCGCCCTGACTGTCGTTCACGCTGGTCGGTCCCCTCGGAATTCCCTGGTGGGTGCCGCTGGTTTGCCTTGCGGTCGCTCTGGCGGTGATCGCCGGCTTGACGCGGTTCTGCCGTGACCGGCGGGACGGCTTCTGGAAGGGGCTCGCCGTGATGCGCGGGCTGCGGGGTCGCAACGCGATCGTCGGCCTGGTGATCTTCGCGGTCAGCGCACAGGTGGCGCGCAACTGGCTCGTGCTGGAGGGCATCGGCGTCGACGTGTCCCTGTTCGACGCCGTCGCCCTGCTGATCGGGCTCGCTGTGATCGGCTTGCTACCCATCGGTCCGAGCCTCGGCGCGGCGACGGCGGTGCTGATCCTCGGCACCAACGGCGTCACCGTGGTCGCGGCGGCCGGAGCGCTGCTCACCGCCACGGCCGCGGTCGGGGCGCTCTGCTTCGCCGTCTGGGCGCTGGTCGATCGATTCCGGCCGTCCGCCGCGCCCGTTCCGCTCTGATCGCCGGCCCGCGTCAGGGCATGGCCGACTGACGGGCGATCACTTCGCGTCGTGGAAGATGATCCCGAGGGCGGTGCGTTCGCCCGCGGTCACCGTGCTCACTCCGTGCCGCAGGCCGACCTTGTGGTAACCGCGCTTGCCGCGGTTGGGCCGCTCCCGGGTCGGGAAGATCACGAACGCGCCGCGCGGCGGGGTGAGAACGTGGGCCCGGCTCTGGGCCCGCGGGCGCTGCTCGACCAGCACGAACTGCCCACCCTCGAAGTCCACGTCCGGGTCGGACAGGACCGTGACCGCCTGGAACGGGAAGTAGACGTCGCCGTAGAGGTCCTGGTGTAGGGCGTTCCAGTCGCCGGCGCCGTAGCGCAGCATCAGCGGCGTCGGGCGCTCCTGGCCCGACTCGCGGCAGCGCTCGAGCAGCTCGGCATGCTCGAGGGGGAAGGCGTCCGCGTCGCCGCCGAGGAGCGCCGACCACCGGTTGGCGACCGGCGCCAAGCGCGGGTAGAAGGCGGCGCGCAGCGCTGCGATCGGGTCCGGCAGCGGATGGTCGAAGTAGCGGTAGCGCCCGTCGCCGAAGCGGTGCCGGGCCATGTCGATGGTCGAGCGAAAGCGCCCGCCGTCGAAGAGATCCGACAGGTCCGCGCATTCCGCGGGCTTAAGGACCGGGGGCGTGATCGCGAAGCCGCGGTCGTCGAGCTGCTCGCGTAGGTCATCCCAGTCGAGCGCGTCGACTCGGTTCTCGAGCGCGGTATCTGCGGCAATGGTCGTCATCTGACCTGTGGCTCCTCGTTCCCCCTCGTTGGCGGTTCACTTCCTCAACGATCCGGGGGCCGGTCCTGTGAGTGCTCACAAGGCGCTCCGCCGCGACGTTCAGTAAGCAATGGCCTGGACGTTCGATTGTGAGAGGAACGCCGAGATGAACGCAAATGCCCCGGGAATCACGCTGTTCGAGACCGCGATCGGGCTCTGCGGGATCTCTTGGAGCGAGCGCGGGATCACGGGCGTCCAGCTGCCGGCGGCGCGCGAGGACCTGACCTGGGCTCGGCTGCGCCGGCGCACGCGGGGCGCGCGTGAGCTGCCGGCGCCGCCGTATGTGGCGACGGCGATCGACGGGATCACGGCGCTGCTCTCCGGCGAGGACGCGGACCTGTCGTCGATCGAGCTCGACCTGACGGGGATCGAGCCGTTCGACCGCCGCGTGGCCGAGGTGGCGCGGGAGATCTCGGCCGGCGAGACGCTCACCTACGGCGAGATCGCGAGCCGGATCGGCGCGCCCGGCGAGGCGCGTGACGTCGGCGCCGCGCTCGGCCGCAACCGTTTCCCGATCATCGTGCCATGCCATCGCGTGGTTGCCGCGAACGGCAAGCTCGGTGGCTTCTCGGCGCCAGGCGGGACGCGGACCAAGCTGCGCCTGCTCGAGATCGAGCGCCGCGCGCACGGGTCGGCTCCGGCACTGTTCGAGGGCGACGGGCTGGCCGCCTAGGTCCGGCATCGGGTTATTAGCTGAGCTGATCGGAGGGCACAGGCAACGGAATTGCGCCGGTGCGCCGAAGCGGGCACCTTCGATGGATGCCGCTCGATCCGGATCTCTTCCTCGCCTTCCTGGTCAGCGCGCTGCTGATCAGCCTCGTCCCCGGGCCCGACATGGTCTTCGTCGTCGCGAACGGTTTTCGCCACGGTCCCAGGGGCGGCGCCGCGGCGGCCGTCGGCGTCTCGGGCGGGATGCTGATCCACACGGCGGCGGCGGTGGCCGGCCTCTCTGCGCTGATCCACTCGTCGGCACCCGCCTTCGAGGCGATCCGCTGGGTCGGCGTCGGCTATCTGCTCTGGCTGGCGCTCTCGGCGCTGCGCGGTTCCGGCAATGATCGGATCGAGGACCGAGCGCCCTCGGGCGGGCAAGATCGCTCGTTGCTGCGGGTGGGCCGCCAGGGCGCGGTGACGAATCTGCTGAACCCCAAGGTGATCCTCTTCTTCCTCGCCTTCCTGCCCCAGTTCGTCGACCCCGATCAGGGGAGCGTCGGATTCCAGCTGCTTGCGCTCGGAATCGCCTTCGCCGCCGTCGGCCTCGTCGTCGACACCGCGGTCGGGATCGCGAGCGGACGGCTCGGGCGCAGGCTGGCCGCCTCCGCGCGCGTCTCGCGCGCCCTCGACCGGCTCGCCGCCGTCGTCTTCGTCGGCCTCGCGGTCCGCCTGGTCACGGATCGCTAGCTGCCAGCTCGTCGAGCGCCTCGGCGGGCACCAGCGCGACCTCGAGCGCGACCCGCGCGCCGCGGAAAGGAACGCCCTCGGCCTCGAGCAGGCGCCGCTGGCGGCCGCCCTTCGCCAGCGATCCGTCGGCTCGCACCGCCCGCTGCCAGGGGACCGACGGATCGTCGCAGCTCGAGAGGACCCGGCCGGCGTTTCGCGGCGCGCCGGGGCTCAGGGCGCCGTAGGTGGTGACGAAGCCCGGCGGGACCGCGCGCAGCCGTCGCAGGATCTCGGCCGAGCGGTCGTTCAACCCGTTGGTCCGAAGCGCTCGGTGCGGATCCGCTCCGGCTCGAAGCCGGCATCGAGCGCGAGCCGGCTGGCGCTCTCGACGAACCCGTTCGAGCCACAGATGAACGCCGTGGCACCGGCGCTCGGACCGCCGTCGGCGAGCATCGCCGAATCGATCCTCCCGGTGTGGCCCGTCCAGCCCTCCGGCGGCTCGCGGGTGTACGTGATGACGGCGTCGTCGCCGAGCTCGTCGGCGAAGATCACGTCCTCCGCGGTTCGCACCGAGTAGACGAGCCTCATCGGCGAGTCCGGCTCGGCTCGCCGCCGGTGGCGGAGCATCGCCATCAACGGCACGACCCCGGAGCCGCCGCCGATCAGGAGCGCCGGCCGCTCGCCGCGCCAGACGAAGTAGGACGTGAACGGCCCGCGGACCTCCACCTGGTCGCCCTCGACGACGACGTCGTGGAAATAGGGCGAGACCTCGCCGTCGGCGAGCCGGTCGATCGTCAGCTCGATCACGCCGCGGTCGAGCGGCGATGAGGCCACCGAGTAGGAGCGCTGCGCGCGATAGCCGTCGGGCGCCGTGAGCCGGACGTCGTAGTGCTGGCCCGGGCAGTGGGCCATCCACATCGGCAGCTCGAGCCAGAACGACTTCACCATCGGCGTCTCGCGCTTGATCTCGGACACGGTCGCGATCTGCCAGTGCCCTGGAGCCTTCTGCTCAACGGCGGTCAGTCGGTCCAATAGCGCTCCTCGTTCCAGGGATCGCCGCGGTTGTGGTAGCCGTTGGCCTCCCAGAACCCGGGCTCGTCGTGGTCCATCACCCGCAGGCCGGCGACCCACTTGGCGCTCTTCCAGAAGTACAGGTGCGGTACGAGCAGCCGCGCGGGCCCGCCGTGCTCGCGCGGCAGCGGCTCCCCCTCGTGCTCGGTCACGACCCAGGCCTTGCCGTCCGTGAGGTCCTCGATCGCGAGGTTGGTCGTGTAGCCGCCGTAGGAATAGATCATGGCGTAGGCCTCGAACGGCTCGACCTCGTCGAGCAGGGTGTCCATCGACACGCCGCGGAAGCTGGTGCCGAGCTTCGACCACTTGGTGACGCAGTGGATGTCGCAGGGGACGTCCTCGAACGCGAGGCTATGGAACTCCTCCCAGGTCCACTCGCGCTCCTCGGCGACCATGCCGTCGATCCGCAGGCTCCACTCTTCGGTGCTGACGTCGGGGGTCGGCCCCGCCGTGAGCACCGGAAAGCCGGACTCCGCGTACTGGCCCGGGGGCAGTCGGTCGGCGAGGTCGCCGGGGGTCCGGCGACGACCCGTGAAGCCGCGGGAGACGAACTCGCTCATCGCTCCTGCCCACCCCCGGCGACCGGTCCGGTGAGGTCCTCGCGCGCGATCTCGGCGCGAGAGCGCGCGTCGTCGGCCTCGACCCGCCGCGCCTCGGCGAGCACCTCGTCGAGCTGACCCGGCGGGACCACGACCGCGCCCGCGGAGTCGGCGTAGACGTACTGACCGGGGAACACTCCCACTCCCGCGACGACGACCGGGACATTGGCCTGAAGGGGCGTCACCTCGCCGCCACCCCAGCGCGTCGCCTCGCCGGAGCAGTAGGAGGCGAAGTCGTAGCCGGCGAGCTCGTCGAAGTCCCGCAGCCGTCCGTCGGTCAGCACGCCCGCGCAGCCGTGGTCCTGCAGCCGCGAGAGCTTCGTTCCGCCCCCCATCGAGACGTCGGTGTAGCCGTTGCTCGCCAGGACGACCACCTTGCCCTCCGGCTCGTCGCCGACTGCCTCGTAGAAGAGGTTGGCGAGGTTGTAGCGCTCGGGGTCGAACCCGGCGGCGCAGCTCGGGAAGTAGGAGATGGTCACCGCCGGGCCGAACAGGACGCGCCCGGGCGTCGGGCTGACGAGATCGAGGATGTGGCAGCGATGTCGATGCAGGCGGCCGATCGCATCGACCAAGTCGGCGCACTTGAGGCCCTCGATCGCAGCCGCTCCTCGACCCTCCGCCACTCGCTCAGACTACGGCGCCGGGTCGTGGCGTGCCATCCGCGGCGCAGGGCGGGCGCGCCACCGGATGCTCCGGCGCCCGCGCAGGCGATTCCGAGCCGGCGATCGCGGGTACGCACGGGGCGTACTGCGACGAAGGGAGCCCGGATGGCGGTCTGCGAGGTCTGCGGCAACGATTACGACAAGGCGTTCGAGGTCACCCAGGCAGGAGAAACGCACATCTTCGACTCGTTCGAGTGCGCGATCCATGCCCTGGCGCCCCACTGTCCGCACTGCGACTGCCGGATCATCGGGCACGGCGTCGAGGCCGGCGGCTCGATCTTCTGCTGTGCCCACTGCGCCGCGCGGGAGGGCGAGACCGGGCTCACCGACCGCGCCTGAGCTACGCCGGGGCCTGAACCTCGATCGGCCGCAGGTAGCTCAGCGTCATCGCGAAGATCCGCTTCGGCTGGCCGTTGAGGCCGGTGACCCTGAGCTTGCGCCGCTCGGCGTCCAGCGACCGCGCCGAGTTGGCCAGGACCCTGATTCCCCGCGCGTCGATGAACGAGCAGCCGCTCAGGTCGACGATGATGTCCGCGCGCGACTTGAGCGCCCGCGCCAGCGCCCGCTCGAGGGCGGGGGCCGTGGCCAGGTCGAGCTCCCCTTCGAGCGCGATGTGATGACGGCCGGCGATCTGGTTCTCGGTGACGCCCATGGGTGCTGCGCGCGTCCGCGCAATATACGGCCAGGGGCTCGGGGCCGGTGCACTGTCCCGCGGGGTCAGCGCCCGCGGAGCCACCAGGGGACCAGGAACGCCCATGAGCGCTTGCCGCACCGTGGGCAACGGCTCCACGGGTGCCGGAGGACAGCGTGGCAGTGGCGACACTCGGGCTTCGGCTCTACGACCTGGGTCATCGCCGCCTTCTTAGCAGGAATGCCGCCGAACACCCGGATGCCAGACTGACCGGGTGACGGACGAGCGCGCCAAACGGCCGACCTCCGGGCGGGTTGCGCGCACGGCGCGACTCGGCCGGGTGGCCGCCGGCGGGGCCGTGCGTTGGGCGGGCGACCGGCTCGACGCTCGCGGCAGCGAAGCCGAGCAGCAGCGGCGCCGGGGCGACCGCGTGGTGGCGACGATCGACACGCTGGTCGACCAGCTCGCGGTAATGCGCGGTGCGGCGATGAAGGCCGGCCAGGTGCTGTCCACCGTCGAGTTCCCCGGCCTCGATCCCGACCAGTCCGAGCACCTTCAGCGCCGGCTCGCGTCGCTGCGCGACAACGTGCCGGCGGTCGGCTGGCAGGACATGCGGGAGGTGCTTGCCTCCGAGTGGGGTCGCCCACCCGAGGACGTGCTCGAGCGAATCGAGACGGAGCCCGCAGCGGCGGCCAGCATCGGGCAGGTCTATCGAGCGCGGCTGGACGGCCGCGACGTCGCGATCAAGGTGCAGTACCCGGGGATCGCCGAGGCGGTGGTGTCCGACATGCGGAACCTGCGGATGCTCTCGCCGCTGCTGCGCCGTCTGATGCCCGGGCTGGAGGTGAAGGACGTGCTCGCCGAGCTCGCCGAGCGAGTGACCGAGGAGTGCGACTACGAACTCGAGGCCGCCAACCACCGCCGGCTGGCAAGGTTCTGGCGCCGCCATCCGTTCATCCGCGTGCCGGGCGTGGACACCGCGCTCAGCCGGCGCCGCGTGCTGGTGACCGATTGGGTGGACGGGATGAGCTTCGAGCAGGTCGCCGAGCAGCCCGACCCGGTCCGCGACCGGTTCGCCGAGATCGTCTACCGGTTCTTCTACGTCACCGCGGCCGAGCTCCAGGTCGCGCTCGGCGACCCGCATCCCGGCAACTACCTGCTCTGCGAGGACGGGCGGGTGGCCTTCTTCGACTTCGGCATGGTCCGCGAGCTGCCGCCGGAGTACCTGCGGCGCGAGGCGCGGGTGTTCGCCGCGATCCGCGAGAACGACTCGCAGGCGCTGCTCGCCGGACTGCGCGAGCTCGGCTATCTGCCCGGTCTGTCGGCCGAGTGGGACGGCGCGCTGCTGCTGGAGCAGATGCGCGCCGCGGCGTGGTGGTTCACGGGCGACCAGCCGCTGCGGCTCGCTCCCGAGGACGTCTGGCGCGGGTCGGAGTCGCTTCGCGACGGCTCCGGGGATCAGATGATGGAGCAGATGCGCCGGATGACCCTGCCCCCGGAGGCGCTGCTGCTGCGCCGGATGGAGGGTCTGCTGTTCCAGATCGCCGCCACCCTGCGCGCGGAGGCGCCGTGGGGACCCCTGCTGCGGGAGCTGATCGAGGGTGGGCCGCCCGTCGGCGAGCTCGGGGGCGAGCAGTCAGAATGGCTCGGCTCGCGCTCACAGCGCAGCCGCCGCTGACCCGGCCCCGCTTCGTACCGTACGCGGCGTGAGCGACAGCGGCAGGGCACCGGCGATCACGCTCGTCCTCGGGTCGATCGTCTCGGTACAGGTCGGCAACGCAGTGGCCAAGACCCTGTTCGACGAGGCCGGCCCGGTCGGCATCGTGCTCCTGCGGGTCGTGTTCGCAGCGATCGTCCTCGTCGCGATCTGGCGGCCCGCGATTCGTGATCTGCGCGGCATGCCGGCCCGCGAGGTCGTCCTGTTCGGCGTCGCCCTGGCCGGGATGAACGCGAGCATCTACCTGGCACTCGATCGGATCCCGCTCGGGATCGCTGTCACGCTCGAGTTCGTGGGCCCGCTCGGGGTCGCGTTCGTTGCCTCGCGGCACCGCCTCGACGTGCTTTGGGCGGCGCTCGCGGCGATCGGGATCGTGCTCCTCTCCCCCGTGCCCGGCAGCGACCTCGACGTGCTCGGCTGTGCGCTCGCCCTCCTGGCGGGCGCCTTCTGGGCCGCCTACATCGTGCTCTCGGCGAGGGTCGGGCGATCGTTCGCTGGAGGCCAGGGCCTGGCGATGGCGATGGTGGTCGCGGGCGCGCTGCTGCTCGGCCCAGGGATCGCGGACGGCGGTGCGGACCTGCTCGACCCGGCGCTGCTCGCAGTTGCGTTCGCGGTCGCGATGCTGAGCTCGGCTATCCCCTACTCGCTCGAGCTCGAAGCGCTGCGCAGGCTCCCGCAGGGCACGTTCGGGGTGTTGATGAGCCTCGAGCCCGCGGTCGCCGCGGTGATCGGCTACCTGATCCTCGACCAGGGCCTGGCGGCCCGGGAGGTCGCGGCGATCGCGTTCGTGGTGGTCGCAAGCGCCGGCGCGCTGCGAACCGCCCCGCCGCCGGCCGAGGCGTGAGCGACCCCGCCGGGTGGGGTGCCCACCGCTACGCGCTCACCCCGGCGGCCTTGAGAGCCTCGTCGCGGTCGAGGAAGACGCGGTCGCGCGCGATCAGGCCGTCACGGATGTGGTGGACGCCTGTTAGGTCGCGAACGACCTCGATGCCGCTCGCGCGGCCCGTGCTGACCGATCGGTAGAAGCTCACCACCACCCCATCGCCTTCGAAGATGCGCTCGACGTCCCAGCTGACCTCGGCCCAGGTCTCGCGCATCTCCCGAATCCAGCGTCCGAGCGGGTCATCGCCCTCGAAGGTCCTGCCGAACTCCGTGATCGGGGTCTCGATCACGGCGTCCTCGGTGTAGCAGCGGCGGATGGCCGCGACGTCCCCGTCGTTCCAGGCCTCGAACGAGCGCCGCACGATCTCGACGTCCCGCGACATCTACGGAAGGTCCAGGAACTCGAGCGAGCGCGAGTAGGCCAGGCCCGGCTGCGGCCCGCCCTCGACCGCGTAGATGCGCCCCTTGCGCGCGACGCCCCCGAGGCCGTGGCGCGGCGTGATCATGTCGGGCAACGCGCTCCACCCGCTTCCGGGCCGATAGAGCTCGACCTGCTCGATCGTCGTCCCCCCGCCGAGCTCCTCGCCGCCGAGGACGACGAGCCTCCCGCCGGAGGCCACGGCGGCGTGGCCGCTGCGCGCGGTCGCGAACGACGGCAGCGATGACCAGCGCCTGCGCTGCGGGTCGTAGCTCTCGACCGTGGTCTGTCCGCCGTTCACGTCTCCCGGTCGCCCGCCCGTGACGACCATCTCGCCGTCGAGCACGGCGGCGCCGACGTGGTTGCGGCCGGTCGGCATCTTCGGGCCGCGGCGCCAGCGGTCGCGCTCGACGTCGTAGATCTCCAGCGCACGGACCTCGAAGTTGGTCTCCGTGTACCCGCCGGCGGCGTACAGCCGGTCGCCGATGCCCACGAGTCCCATCGCGGCGCGCTCGGTCGGCGCGTCCGCGAGCCTCGTCCAGCGGTCGCGGCGCGGGTCGTAGCGGTAGAGGCGGTCGGACTTGCGCTCGCGCCCCATCGCCTGGGGCAGGTTGCCGCCGTAGACGTACACCTGGCCCTTGAGCGCCGTAACCCCCGGGTGGTTGACCGCGATCGGGAGCGAGCGCACCTCCTTCCAGGCGTCGTCGGAGATGTCGTAGCGCGCCATGCGCCCGGTGGTGCCCCCGGTGGAGATGAACCCGCCGACGACGTAGATCCGGTCGCCGACCCGGGCGGCGCCGACCTCGGTGCGCTCGAGGACGCTCGGCTCCAGCGCGCTCCAGGACGTCGTGCTGCGCTGGGCCGCGCCGCCGGCGTCCTTGCCGTCGCGGGTCGCGGCGTAAACGATCGCGGCGGCACATGCGAGGCCAACCGCGGCCGCGAGCCCGGCGCGACCGACGAGCCTCACGGGCCCCTTCGCTCGCCGCGGCGCTCGTAGCCGGGACACTCACGCACGGGCAGACGGGGATAGCGGGGGTAGGCCGGGTCCGAGCGCGAGCGCTCGCAGAGCGAGAACACGGAGCCGCGCGTGTTGCGGACGACGCGCTGGTGGGCGCAGGTGTCGCACAGTCCCGCTGCCGGCCCGGCCATGCGATCAGTATGGCGGGCTCGTCACTTCACTTTGTATAGTGAAACGATGCCCACCTTCCGGCGCCTGCTCGGCTTTCTCGCTCCTTACCGCCGGGAGGTGATCCTCTCCCTGGTCTTCGCGTGGGCCGCGATGGTGATGACGGTCGCGATCCCGCTCCTGGTCGGCGGCGCCGTCGACGCGATCAACGACCAGCGCCGCGACGACCTCCTGCCGCTGGCGCTCGCGATCGGCGCCGCCGCGCTGCTGAGGCTGGGGCTGACCGTGATCCGGCGGTTGATCGCCGGGCGGGTGTCAGTCGCGGTCGAGTTCGACCTGCGCGAGGGGGTCTACGGCCACCTGCAGGCGCTCGAGCTCGGCTACTTCGACGGCCAACAGACGGGCCAGCTGATGTCGCGGGCGACGGTCGACCTGTCGGCGATCCGCTTCTTCCTCGGCTACGGCCTGATCTTTCTGACCCAGAACGCGCTCACGATCACGCTCGCGAGCATCGTCATGTTCGTGATCAGCCCCTGGCTGGCGGCCCTGGCGCTGCTGCCGGTGCCGTTCGTGGTCGTTGGCGCGATGCGCTTCAACCGGCTCTCGCGCCCGGCCGTGCAGGAGGTCCAGCAACGGATCGCCGAGCTCACCGCGGAGGCCGAGGAGAGCATCTCGGGGATCCGGATCGTGAAGGCGTTCGCGCGCGAGCAGCACATGCTCGGCCGCTTCCGGCACTCGGTCGAGCGGGTCTTCGACCAAAACGTGTACTCGACCCGTCTGCGCGCCTTCTACTCGCCGATGCTCGGCTTCATCCCCAGCCTCGGGCTCGCGGTGGTCCTGTTCGCGGGGGGGCGCGCCGTGATCTCCGGCGACCTCAGCCTGGGCGCCTTCACCACCTTCTACCTCTTCCTGCTGATGCTCATGGGTCCGATGCGGATGCTCGGACTTGCGCTCGGGATGGCCCAGCGCGCGGTCGCCTCCGGCAACCGCCTCTTCGAGATCCTCGACCGCGCGCCGCGCATCGCGAGCCCGCCCGAAGCGCCGCCGCTGCCCGAGGGACCGGGCCGGGTCGAGTTCCGCGACGTCACGCTGCGCTACGACGGCGCCGAGCCGTCGCTCACCGACGTCAGCCTCGACGTCCCTGCCGGCCGCACGGTGGCGCTCGTCGGCCCGACCGGGTCCGGGAAGACCAGCCTCGTCGGCCTGATCGCCCGTCTCTATGACCCGAGCGAGGGCATGGTGGCCGTCGACGGCGCCGACCTGCGCACGGTCGACATCTCGTCGCTGCGCGACTCGGTCGCGTTCGTCGCCGACGACAGCTTCCTGTTCTCGGCGACGGTGGCCGAGAACATCGCCTACGCGCGTCCCGACGCGACCCACGAGGAGATCGAGACCGCGGCCCGCAGGGCGCAGGCGCACGACTTCATCAGCGACCTACCCGACGGCTACGACACCATGGTGGGCGAGCGTGGCCTGACCCTGTCGGGCGGCCAGCGCCAGCGGGTGGCGATCGCGCGGGCGTTGATCGCCGACCCGCGGATCCTGATCCTCGACGACGCGACATCCTCGGTCGACGCGCGCACCGAGGCGGCGATCAAGCGCGGGCTGCGCGAGGTGATGGAGGGGAGGACGACGTTCGTGGTCGCCCACCGGCTGTCGACGATCTCGCTCGCGGACGAGATCGTCGTCATGGACGCGGGGCGCGTGATCGACCGCGGCCGCCACGCCGAGCTGCTGGAGCGCTGCCCGCTGTACGCGGAGATCGCGGAGTTCGGCTGCGAGGACGTGCTCTTCCTGCAGCGCGACCTCGAGGAGCGAGAGGCGGTGGGGCTATGAGTCGGCAGTCCGCAGTCGGCAGTCCGCAGGATCCTCGACGCAACCGCGAGGTCGACCCGGTTACGCAGCAGGATCCCGAGACGCAGGACTCCGACGTCGCCGAGGAGACCGAGGACCAGTCGAACCAGCCGGGACGCTTGGCGGGCACGGTGTTGATGTTCCGAGACCTGTGGCGCCTGCTTCGCGGCGAGGACCAGCGGGCGCGCAAGGTCCGCTGGCTGCTCAGCCTGCTGCGGCCCTACCGGACGCAGGTGATCCTGATGGTGGTGGCGCTGCTGATCGCGACCGCGGCGGCGCTTGCCCCGCCCTACCTCGCGGGGCGGGCGATCGACGACGGTATCCAGGCGGGCGACGAGGCTGCGCTGACGGTCGTCGTCGTCGTCTTCGTCGCCTCGGTCGCGATCTACTGGGGCGCCTCGTACGCCCAGACCTACCTGGTCGGCTGGGTCGGACAGCGCGCGCTGCAGGACCTGCGCGAGCGCATCTACCGCCATCTGCAAGCGATGTCGATCGGGTTCTTCACCCGTCGCAAGCCCGGGGTGCTGATCTCGCGCATGACCAACGACGTGCAGGCGCTCGACAGCCTGGTCACCGACGGCGTGATCACCCTGTTCTCTAGCGTGCTCACCCTCGGCGGCGTGGTCGCGATCCTCATCGCGCTCGACCTCGAGCTCGCCCTGATCACCTTCCTCACCTTCCCGGTGCTGGCGATCGCGAGCGTCGTCTTCCGGATCATCTCCGCCGACGCCTACCGGCTGACGCGGGAGAAGATCGCCAACATCACCGCCTATCTCCAGGAGACGCTGTCGGGCGTCCGCGTCGTGCGCACCTTCGGGCGCGAGCGCCAGCACATCGACCGGATGACGGTCCTCAACGAGGAGAACCGTGTAGCGAACATGCGCACGGTCTACCTCAATGCGTCCTACTTCCCGGCGGTCGAGCTGCTGTCCGCGATCGGGACCGTCGGCGATCATCCTCTACGGCGGCTACCAGGCGATCGACGGAAAGGTCGAGCTCGGCGTCGTGGTCGCGTTCATCGGCTACCTCCAGCTGTTCTTCGACCCGATCCAGCAGATCTCACAGCTCTACACCACCTACCAGCAGGGGATGGCGGCGCTCGACAAGATCTTCGACCTGCTCGATACCAGCCCCGACATGACCGACAAGCCGGACGCGATCGATCCGGGCCGGCTGCGCGGCGAGATCGAGCTCGACGACGTGTGGTTCTCCTACGCGCGCGGCGGCGACGCAAGCGCCGCGGAGCTCGAGGAGATGACCTCGGAGACCGAGGACGAGGATCACGAGCCGGCGGTCGGGTGGGCGCTCGCGGGCATCGACCTGCACGTGCCCGCCGGGCAGACCCTGGCGCTGGTCGGTGAAACCGGGGCCGGCAAGTCGACGCTGGCGAAGCTGGTGGCCCGCTTCTACGATCCCCAGCGCGGACGGGTGCTGGTCGACGGCCACGACCTGCGCGATCTCCGCTCCTCGGCGCTTCGCGGGCAGCTCGGGATCGTGCCGCAGGAGGGGTTCCTGTTCTCGGGAACGATCCGCGACAACATCGCCTTCGGCCGACCCGACGCGAGCGAGGAGGAGATCCTCGCCGCGGCGCGGGCGGTCGGCGCCGAAGCGTTCGTCGACCGCCTTCCGGCCGGCTTCGACACCGAGGTCGGCGAGCGCGGGGTCGCGCTCTCGGCCGGCCAGCGCCAGATCGTGTCCTTCGCCCGCGCGCTGCTGGCCGAGCCGCGGATCCTGATCCTCGACGAGGCGACGTCGAACGTCGACGTGCGGACGGAGCGCGTGATCGAGGAGGGGCTCGAGCGGCTGCTGCACGGCCGCACCGCGATCGTCATCGCCCACCGGCTGTCGACGATCAGGCGCGCGGGGAGGATCGTGGTCCTGGAGCACGGGGTGATCGCCGAGTCCGGGACCCACGACGAGCTGATCGCTGCCGGGGGGCGGTACGCGCAGCTCTACGGGGCCTGGGCGCAGTCGGCCGCGTAGGCCCGCGGCGAGCGCCTCAGGGCGAGACGCCGCCGGACCCCGTGCCGCCACCGCCGTCGGTCGGCGCGGCGGGTGCGGGCTCGGGCGACGCGCCGCCGCCCTCGACCGGGGGTGCCGGCGCAGGCGCGGGCTCGGGGGCGGGCACCGGGGTGGTGGGTGCCGGAGCGACGGGCTCGGCCGGCGCTACCGGAGTGGTTTCGGTGGGCACCTCGGTGGGCGCAGCCTCCTCCGTGGACTCCGTGCCGGTCTCCTCGCCGCCGGTCGATTCGCCGACCTCGTCGAGGTCGCCGCACACCTCGAACCCGAAGCGCCTGGCGGCCCGGCGTGCCTCCTGGGCCGCATCGTCGATCTCCTGCTCGAGCTCCGCAGCGGCGGTATCGTCGCCGCGCTCGAGCGCAGTGATGTACCGGTCATACGCGGCGACCTGGTCCTGGAGGGCCGCGAGGAAGTTCTCGATCTTGTTCTCGCCGTCGGTCGGCGGCGGCAGCGTCTGCAGCGCGTCGAGCTCGCCGGCGAGGATCTGGCCCGTCTCGGTCGCGGCGACCTCCGGGTCGGGGTCGTCTACGGCGGCGAGCGCGGTGTTCGTCTCCAGGCACGCGGCATCGCCCTGATCGATGAAGTCGTTCTGCGAGAGAGTGGTCGGGCCGCCCACGCCGGTCGCCCCGGTGGCGCCGGAGGTCGGGGTCACCGCCGTCTCATCGTCGCCGCAGCTGCGAATCAGCAGGACGACGACGACGAAGATGCCCGCCAGGATGCTCAGCGCGACCAGGCGCCTGCGCTGATAGACGTCCATTAGCTGTCCCAAACTAACAAGGCATCCAGGCGACCCGCCGCCTCGAACGCGCGTTGCGAGCGCCCGTTCACCCAGCAACGAGCGGGGTTTTTCGGTCGAGCCGAGCGTGGCGCGTCTCCGCTACCCGGCCGACCGCAACGACTCGCCGCCGCCGATGCGGGACTAAACAGGCGCGCTTCCAGTCTCGCCGGTCCGCGTCGTCGTGCGGTAGCTAGGGTCGGTCGCTCCCGATCGCGGGGCGTTGCGCTTACCGTAGTTCTCGGTCTGGGAATGACAGTTGGGGCACAGGATCTGCAGTGATTCCAACCGGTTGTCTCGAGGGTCACCGTTGACGTGGTGAAGCTCGAGGCTGATGGCCTCCCCCCTCCACTCTGTGAGCCCGCACCGCTCGCAGCGGTTCTTTTTCAGCCCGACCCCGATCAGTCGTGCCTTGAGATGGAACCGGTTGCGCTTCTTCCCGACCGAAAGCAACTCTGAAAGCGGCACCCGGCGGGGGCGCGGAACGATGTCCCCGCGCTTCACGGCGGCAGCCCAGCTCGCCCGCGAGCATCCGAACTTCTGGCAGCACTCGTGCACCGTCATTCCCGTTGAGTAAGCGGCCTGGATCTCGGCCCAGTCATACCGTCTCGCGAAGCGGCGATCGGCGGCAAGCCCGAGGGCGCGCGCATGGAAGGCGACCGTGCTCTTCGCCAGACTGAGCTCGCGCGCGATATCGGCCTGCGACCGCCCCGCCCTCAGCTGGGTCTCCACCTCGCCGCGCGTGCGATGCGAATGCTTGACCGGGTCCGGGCCCCGAGGCGTGATGTCACCTCGTGCGACGGCCTGGGACCAAGCTCCCTTGGAGAAGCCGAAGCGCTCCCGGCATTCGCGCTTCGTGTGTCCATCCTCGTAGTAGCTCCGGATCGCCGTCCAGTCGTACCTGCGGCCCGGTCCAGGTCGCGAGCGATACCCCGCCCCGAGGGCGACCGTGGACACGACGCTCAACGAGACACCGAGCTCGGAGGCGACCGTGCTGCAGGTCGCCCCGACTGCCATCCGGTTCACGATCAACGCGTTTCGCGCTTCACGCTCCGACCGAGTCATCGAACGTATGTTCGTATACGAGCCGGACGGAAACACGAGTGGAGGCCTCCCTGCCAAGAGGCCTCCTCTTTCACTGCGCCCCAGGGATTCGAACCCCGACTACCTCGTCCAGAGCGAGGCGTGCTGCCGTTACACCAGGGCGCACTGCGGGCCGCTCACGGTCCGACACCAAAATAGCGGGGTCAGGCCGGCTACTGCCCGATCGCTTCGAGGTCCGAATCGACGTCGGCGAGCGCCTGCTTGTGCTCCGAGACGTCCGCGCCGGTCTCGACCAGCGTCCGCGCGTGGACGAGGTCGCCCGACCGCTCGACCGAGAGCGCGCCGGCGACCCGGCCGTCCTTCACGTACCAGGCGCTGAACTCGCCCGCGTCGCGATCGCCGCGGAAGATCACCTCGTCCCACTCGTAGGCGGGGCCGACGTACTCGAGGCTCGTCCAGTCGGCGAGATCGCTGAAGAAGTACGGCACGACGCGGTAGGGCTCCTGCTCGCCGAGCATCGCCTGCGCCGCGTAGCGACCCTGGTTCAGGGCGACGTCCCAATGCTCGACGCGGAGCCGCCGGCCGTGGATGACGCTGTCGTACGAGCAGACGTCGCCAGCCGCGTAGATCCCCGAGGCCGACGTCTCCAGGCGCGCGTCGCAGACGATCCCGTCGTCGACCTCGAGCCCGGCGCGCTGGGCGAGCATCGCGTCCGGTCGCACCCCCGCCCCGACGACGACCATGTCGCCCTCGACCGTGCGCCCGCTCTGCGTCACCACCGCGCGCACCCGGCCGTCGCCCTCGAACGCCTCGAGCGTCTCGCCGCCGAGCAGCTCCACGCCGTGCTCGGCGAGCGTGTCGTGGAAGTACCGGCCCGCCTCCTCGCCGAACGTGTTCGACAGCGCGACGTCCTCGATCATCACGATCGTGCACTTCGCCCCGCGCGCCGTGAGCGAGGCCGCCACCTCCGTGCCGATGTAGCTGCCGCCGATGATCACCACGTGCTCCGCTCGCTCGGCCTCCTCGCGGATCGCGTCGGAGTTGCCGAACGCGCGCAGGTAGTGGATCCCCTCCAGCTCCGCCCCCTCGACGCGAAGGATGTTGACCATCGCCCCGGTCGCCAGGAGCGCGCGCTCGAAGCTCACCTCCTCCCCGCCCTGCAGCTTCGCCGTCCCGGCCTCGGGATCCAGCGACATCACGTTGGTCCGCGTCCGCAGGTCGATCCCGTTCTCCTCGTACCAGTCCGCCGGGTTCACGTGAGCGTCCTCGCGCGCGGCCTCGCCGCGCAGATACTCCTTCGACAGCGGCGGGCGCTCGTAGGGCGGCTCGTCCTCACGGGTGGCGAGCAGGATTCCGCCCTCCGCCCCGGCCTTGCGCAGCTCCGACGCGCAGTAGCCGGCGGCGAGCCCGCCGCCGACGATGAGGAACTCCGTATCGCCGCCGCTCACGGGGTGGTCGCCGCGGGACTGTCGGAGCCGAAGCGCGCCGTCACATCCTCCTCGACCGTCGGGTCGAGCACGGCGAGGATCTCATCGCCTGCCTCGAGCACCGTCTCGGAATTGGGCACGAAGCCGGTGTCGTCACGCAGCACCGAGATCAGTAGGGCCCCCTCGGGCATCTGCAGGTCGCCAACCCGCTGGCCGGCGGCCTTGGAGTCGCTGGGCAGCAGGATCTCGATGATCTCCAGGCGCTGCTCGGGCAGATCCAGGAGGTGCACCAGGCCGTACTCGGGCACCTCGTGCTCGATCAGGCGCAGGATGAGGTCGGTCGCCGAGACCACGGGCCTGATCCCGAGCAGCTCGAAGTGCTCGCGGTTGCGCGGATTGTTGACCCGGGCGATGATCCGGTCGACCAGGTACTTCTCCTTCGCCACCTGGCAGATGAGGATGTTGTCCTCGTCGTCTCCGGTGACCGCGATCACCATGTCGGCGCGCGAGATGCCGGCCCGCTCGAGCACCCAGAGCTCCGACGCGTCGCCGTACTGGATGTTGTGCTCGAGCTCCTGCTCGACGGTCAGGTAGCGCTCGCGGTTGTTCTCGATCAGGGTGACCTCGCTGCCCTTTTCGAGCAGCTCACGCGCCAGGTTCCAGCCCACCTTCCCGGCGCCGACGATGATGATGTACATCTGCTCAGCCATCGCTAGACAACTGAAATCTAGGCGCTGGCGGGGATTTCGCGGGCGCCGCGGGTCGTGTCGGGTCGCTGAATCGCACCCTCATGGTCCCACCGTCGTCCCGCGGACTTCGGGCGCAGCGCCGCGGGCCCGCTCGGCGGCCTGCTCTTCTGAGCCGGGCATGAGGTGGCCGCAACCGGTCCAAGGTGATCGAGATATTCGCATGGCCCATGAAGGTCTGCAGCGCCTTGAGCGGGTCACGCCCTTCGCTCGCTTGACCGCGGAGCCTTGCCGTTGGCTTTGTTTGGAGGCAACGGCTAGCGGGCAGAAGCCCGTGCGATGCAGATTCTTGGCCTGATCGTCATCGGCATAGTCATTGGCATTCTCGCCCGACTGGTGTTGCCCGGTCGGCAGCACATCGGTGTCCTGCCGACAATCCTGTTGGGCATCGGCGGAGCACTCGTCGGAGGCATTGTCGCCAGCGCCATCGGTGAGGGCGACATTTTCGAGTTGAACTTCATCGGCACAGTCGTAGGAGTCATCGCCGCCGTCCTCCTCATCGCCGCAGCGGAATCCTTCGGCGTGGGTGATCGCTCGCGCGCTCGAGCCTGAGGTAATCGCGCGCCGGGGGCTTCGTCGGAGTACTGCGGCCTCGAGTCGCGGCCATTCGCATGGCCCCCGCGTGGGAGCGAGATACTGAGCCGGCGGTGTCGCAGGAGAATCTGGAGATCGTGCGTGCGCTGCTCAGGGCGTATGACCGCGGCGACTATGAGGCCGCGCTCGAGGGACTTGACCCCGAGATCGAGTGGCACGCGCCACCGGGCGTGACCATCGGTCAGGAGGTCTACCGCGGCCGCATGGAGGTCGAGAAGGGATTTGCCGAATGGCAGCGGCCCTGGGATTCCTACAGATTCGAGTTGGAGGAGATGCTCGACCACGGCGACCACGTCGTTGTCTGCGGCATGCAGGTCGCCCGCGGGCGAGGTAGCGGCGTAGAAGTGAGGCTCCCGACGTACCACGTCGTCACGTTGCGCGACGGGAAGATCACTCGCCATCGCAGCTTCCACGACCGCGCCGATGCCCTCGAAGCCGCCGGACTGTCGGAGTAGGCCCACTGTCGCTTGCGTTCGCTGCGGCGAATGCTCTAGCTCAGACGTCGGCGTCCTCGTGATCGACGCCGCCGACCGGCCGCGAGCCGTTTCCCGTCCGCGCAGCGGCGAGCCTGACCTCGCTCTCGAGCATGTCGATCGCCACCCGCGTGGGGCAGATCGTGTGGAGTCCCTGCTCCTCGTACCACTTCGCCCGGTAGGGGTCGAGCACGCGCGCGATCACCGTCGGGACGTTGAAGCGCCGCTTGGCGATCTGCGCGATCACGATGTTCGTGTTGTCGCCGTCGGTCGAGGCGACGAAGACGTCGGCGTGCTCGATCCCGGCCGCCTGCAGCGCCTCGAGCTCGAGCGCGGTGCCGACCGTGAACTGGCCGCCCATGTCCTCCCACGACTTCTCGAGCTCGATCTCGAGCCGGGCATGGGACTCGGGGTCCTCGTCGAGGCAGGACACCTGGTGGCCGTCGCCGAGCATCGTCCGGGCGAGCGAGGATCCGACCCGGCCCGCCCCGCAGATGAGCACGAACATGGGCGCAGTCTACGACGGGCGGTCGCGGTCGGCAGGGGGCGCGGTCACGAGCACCCGGCAAGGCGCCCGCCGCAGCACGTACTCGGTCACCGGCCCGACCTCCGCCGGGCGCGACCCGCCGAGGCCGCCGAGCAGCGCGCCGCCTCGAATCCGCGTGGGCGGCTCGCCGCCCATCACGATCACCTCGACGTCGCGCTCGCGCGCCGCCTGCACGATCCCGCCGCCCACCGTCCGCGCCCGGACCACCGAGGGGCGCACCTCGACCGTCTCGTACTCCTCTCCGACCTGCTGCGCACGCGAGAGCGCCGCGTTCGCGATCTCGGCGCGCTCGGGCGGCGGCGGCGAGTCGAGCCGCACCGTGAGCGGCAGGTCGAGGACGTAGATCACCTCCAGCCGCGGCGGGCGGCGGTCCGAGCCGTCGACCCCGAGGGCGAGCCGGCCCGCGGTGCCGACGATGTCGTCGTCCAGCTTCGTCCCGAACACCGGGACCAGGATGTCCCCGTACTCGACGTCGGGCACGTCCTGGACGAGCGCCTCGGCCGGGACCTCGATCCGCCTGGTGAGAGTCGTCCCCTCGACGGCCCGGCGGTAGATCACGTAGGCGACGATCCCGAAGGCCATCCAACCGCCCCCGACGAGGAGCGCCGCGGTGTGAAAGGCCACCACGCTCACCCAGGCGAGCGCGGTCAGCACCGCGGCGACGATCGCGGGCAGCGGCAGCCGGTGTCCGCCGATCCGAACATCGAACGGAATCCGGAACGGCCGCTCGGCGTCGGGCCGAGTCACTCGCAGCCGGATCACCGACAGGTGGGCGATGGTGAACGCGATCGTGGCCCCGAACGCGAACAGCCCGGCGAGCATCTCGACGTCGAGCGGCAGGACGAGTCCGAAGGCGGCGACCGCCGCGATGGCGATCGCCAGGTGGGGAGTCTGGAAGCGGCGGTTGAGCTTGCCGAGCCAGCTCGGGATCTGCCGGTTGGTGGCGAGCACGTAGACGTGCCGCGACAAACCGAGCATCGCCGTGCTCGCGGCCCAGATGAGCGCCACGGGGACGATCGCCACCACGGCGGCCTCCATCAGGTTCGAGACCCACTGCGGCTCGAAGCTCTGCACCACCCCCAGCACCGGGTTCTCCAGGTAGGTCGTTCCGAGAGCGGTCGTCCCGCCGTCGGGGGTCTCGACCACGGGCACCGCCATCAGCGCCACCACCGCGACGCCGAAGTAGAGGAGCGGAACCAACGCGGCGGCCATGACGAGCCGCCGCAGGTCGCTCGGCCCGGCATCGATGTCGGGCGCGAGATTCGCCGCCGCCTCGATCCCCGCGAAGGCGACCGTGGCGATCACCCCCGCGTAGATCAGGTCGCGAAGGCTCGGGGTCCCGAACGGGTCGAACGGATTGAGGTCCTCGGTCACCACGCCGAGGTCGAACGACGTGATCAGCCCTATGACGATCACCGCGACCAGCAGCCCGACGCCGGCGACCGCGACGATCCCCAGCAGCGTCCGGCGCCGCGCACCGGTGGCGCCGCCGATCGCGAGCGCCGCGACCAGTGCGATCACGATCCCGGCCGTGACGATCTCCCCGCCGGCATCGGTGAACCCGGAGAAGATCGGGGTCAGGTAGTGCGGCACGGAGATCGCCGCCAGGGCGATCACGATCACGTAATCGATCAAGATCGCCCAGCCGGCGATGAAGCTCACGAGCTCGTTCTGAAACGCGGCGCGGGCGAAGCTCGCCGAGCCGCCCCGCTCCGGGATCAGGGCCTCGCCCTCGATGTACGTCATCGCGTTGAGCAGGAAGACGAAGCCGACGCCGAGGAAGATCAGCGGCGTGAGGCCGAGCCCGCGGTCGGCGACCAGGCCGAGCGAGAAGTACAGCGAGAAGCCGATCGCCGACACGGCGACCGTGAACAGCAGCGGCACCCCGAGCCACCGGCGTCCGATCGGCGATCGCTCGCCCCCTATCTTGAACGGGTCGATCAACCGGGCTTCTTGAGGGAGAGGTACAGCCGGCCGGCGCCCAGCGCGGTGAAGATGACTCCGATCAGGATTCCGAACGACGTCAGGCCGCCGCCGTTCGCGAGCGTGACGACGACGATCGTGATCCCGAAGCCCAGGATGATCACGGCGAACAGACGCGTGACCCCGCGGTAGACCTCGTCGGCCGGCGGCGCCGCCATCAGCCCGGCACCGCCTCCGTGATCCGGGGCACGGCCACGTGGTCGGCCTGCCCGGTCGGGTCTGCGGCGACGATCACGCGGCAGGGACGCTTGGCGAGCACGGTCTGCAACGCCCTGCCGTACAGCGGCGCGCCGTTGCGGTAGCGCAGGGGCATCACCAGCGCGGCGGCGTCGATCGTGCGCGCCTCGTCGACGATCGCCTGACCCGACTGCCCGAGGCGCACGCGCTCCGTGTGGCCGGTGACCCGCCTCCCGCAGATCAGCTTCGCCTGCTCGATCTTCGTCTGCGCGGCGCGCTCGCGTTCCTCGAGCGGGGCGTCGAGCGGCAGGTTCGCGGGCACGGCGACGAGGGAGACCACGTGGATCGCCCGCCGTGGGTGGCGGGCGGCGAGCGCCTTCGCCGTCGCGACGGCCTCGTTGGAGAACGGGTCGTCGTCGTCGAAGGCGACCAGGATGCTCCTGTATTCGACCTCCTCGACCCCGAGCGGCGTCAGGGTCTCGACCTTGACCGTCTCCTTCAGCGGCAGGCCCTGGTAGCGCCGGTAGGCGACGTAGAGCAGCGTCCCGGCGATCATCCATCCGCCCCCGGTCGCGAGGATCACCGGGTTGAGGGCCATCGCTACGACCCACGCCGCGAAGGTGCCGAGGCCGCCGAGGATCGCGCTGATCGGCACCTGGACCCCGCGCATCCGCACGTTGCCCCACGGCGACCACGGCGGGTTGCCGTCGCGGTCCGGCGGGCGCTCGGCGAGCGGGCGTAGCTTCCGCAGCCGCATCACCGAGATGTGGGCGACGGTGAACGAGGCGGTCGCGCCGAACGCGTAGAGCGCGCCGAGGAACTTGGTCTCGCCCGGCGCCATCACCAGCGCCGCGACGCCTGAGAAGACCGCGATCGCGACGTAGGGCGTCTTGAAGCGCGGGTGGACCCGTCGCAAGAGCTCGGGAAGCTGGCGATGCACGCCCATCGAGAAGGTGAGCCGCGAGAGCCCGATCAGCGCGGCGTTGGTCGCGATCAGCAGGATCACGGCAGCCAGGATCCCCACGTAGGCCCCGAGTGCGTCGGTCAGCCCGGGATTGAGGCCGATGTTGTCGACGATCCCGAGCACGGGATCGTCGGCATAGGTCGTCCCGAGCTCGGTCGTGTAGTCGCCGGCGGCGTTCTGCGTCACCGGCATCGCCGAGAGCGCGATGGCGGGCAGGAACGCGTACAGGCCGAGCACGGCCAGGACCGTGGCGCCGACGCCGCGAGGGATGGTCCGCGAGGCGTCCCGCGCCTCCTCGGCCATGTTCGAGATCGTCTCGATCCCCGTGTAGGCGACCATTCCGACCGCGATTCCGAGCGCGAAGTCGCCCCACGTGGGCGCAACGCCGAGGTCGACCTGCGTGACCAGCAGGTCGGGGTCGAACACGAGCGCGAGGCCGATGACGACGAGCACCGCCTGGGTCAGCAAGTCGGCGAGCGCGAGCACGAAGTTCAGGCGCGTCGACTCCTCGGTGCCCTTGATGTTGAGCACGGCGAGCAGCGCCACCAGCCCGATGCCGAAGAACACGTCGGTGGGCCCCTCGCCGAGCGGCTCCCAGAACACCGCCAGGTAGTGCGGCACGAAGAAGGCCGAGATCGCGACCGTGACGATGTAGGTGAGCATCTGCGCCCAGGCGGCGAGGAAGCTCGCGACCTCGTTGAACGCGTGGCGCGCGAAGCTCGCCGACCCGCCCGCCTCCGGGTAGAGCACGGTGCCCTCGACGTAGGTCGCGGCGGTGAACGCAAAGATCAGCCCGGCGATGAGGAACGTGACCGGCGTGAGGCCGAGCGCGTAGAGCGCCACCAGGCCGAGCGCGTAGTAGATCGACGATCCGACGTTGCCGTAGGCGGCCGAGAACAGGGCCCCGGTGCCGTGGACGCGCCGCAGCGGCTCCTCGCGTGGATGTCGCTCCGCCATTAGTGCCCCCTCCAGTGGTGCACGCCCGATTCTGGCGAGCGAAAGCCGAGCACGGCAAGGACGCAGGGAGCCCAGGTAGCAGCGCTACCTGGGCGACTGAGGACGCCGCCAGGCGAAGGCTTGCAGCCGCCAGAGCGGGTGTGCATCGGTGGAGGGGGCACTACTACTTCGCGAGTCTAGGCGCGCCCCGGACGTGCTCGGGGGTGACTTCGGCGGGCGACGGGCAGCCGAGCAGGGTAAGCGCCAGCTCGATCTCGCTGCGCAGGATCTCGAGCACGCGCGCGGCGCCGCGCTCGCCGCCGACCGCCAGGCCCCAGAGCGGCGCCCGCCCCGCCAGCACCGCCCGCGCGCCGCCCGCGAGCGCGGTCACCACGTCGGTGCCGCGCCGGATGCCGCCGTCCATCAGCACCTCGCAACGCCCGTCGACCGCCTCGACGACCTCGGGCAGCAGCTCGAGCGCGGCCGGGACGCCGTCGAGCTGGCGCCCTCCGTGGTTGGAGACGACGATCCCGGCGGCGCCGTGCTCCACCGCCAGCCTCGCGTCCTCGCCCGTCTGCACGCCCTTGAGCAGCGACGGGCAGCGAGCAGTCGGCGGCGAGCTCGGCGAAGTCGTCCCACGCCAGCGAGGCGTCGACGAGCGAGAACACCTCCTGGACGCTGACCGCCCGCTCGGAGCCGATCGCCGCCGCGACCGCCGGAGCGCTGATCTCGGCCGGGATCTCGAAGCCGGTGCGAAGGTCGCGCTCGCGCCGGCCGGCGCGCGGCGCGTCGACGGTGAGCGCGATTGCGTCGAAGCCCGACTCGACCGCCTCGTCGATCAGCGCCCGGGTGACGCCCCGGTCGGAAAGGCAGTACAGCTGGAACCATCGCGGCGCCGCGGGCGCTCCGCCGGCGACCTCGCGTGGGCGCGAGCTGGCGATCGTCGACAGGCACATGATCGTGCCGGCGGCCGCAGCGGCCCGCGCCATCGCCACCTCGCCGTCCGGATCGACCAGGCGCTGGAACGCGACCGGCGCCACCAGCAGCGGCATCGAGATCTCGCTGCCGAGGACCGTCGTCGCCGTGGTCACATCGGAGACATCCACCAAGACCCGCGGGCGCAGCCGCACGCGAGCGAACGCCTCGACGTTCTCGCGCAGCGTCCACTCGTCGCCGGCGCCGCCGGCGAAGTACCCGTGCACGCCCGGGTCGAGCCGCTCGGCCGCGAGCTGCTCGTAGTCTGCGACGTTGACCGGCTCTGAGGCGGGCACGGCGCGACTATATGGCGCGTTATCGTGCAGCGGAGTGAGCGAGCTGATCCACACCTGCTACCGGGTCCTCGACCTCGACCGCTCGAAGGACTTCTACGAGAAGCTCGGCTTCGAGGAGCTGCGGCGGATGCCGATCCGCGACGAGGCCACCAACCTGTTCATGGGCCTGCCGGGCGACGGGGCGCGACTCGAGCTCACCTACAACCACGACCGCACCGAGCCCTACGACGTCGGCACGGGCTACGGCCACATCGCGATCACCACCGACGACCTCGACGGCACGCTCGATCGCCTCGCCGCCGTCGGGATCGAGCCCGAGAAGCCGCCATACCGCGTGCGCGAGGGCGGCTCCCGGATCTGCTTCGTCCGCGACCCCGACGACTACCGGGTCGAGCTGATCGAGGCCAAGGCCTGACGGCGCTCGAGCTGATCGGGTCCCCCTTCCACCTCGGCGTCCGCGGGGTCGGGATGGGAGCCGGACCGCTGCGCCTGCTCGCCGCCGAGGTCGTCTCCGCGGCGGTCGCCGCCGGCGGTCAGGTTCCCGTGCGCGCCGTGTCGTTCACCGCCTACGACCCCTCGCACGACGGCGACGGGCGCTTCGCCGACACGGCGACCGACCTGATCGTCGCCGTGTTGACGGCGCTCGGCTCCTCGCCTCGAAGCTAGAAGTGCACTATGGGGATGATCAGGATCGCGACGATGTTCGCGACCTTGATCATCGGGTTGATCGCCGGGCCCGCCGTGTCCTTGTAGGGATCGCCGACGGTGTCGCCCGTAACCGAGGCGGCATGCGCCTCGGAGCCCTTGCCGCCGAAGGCGCCGTCCTCGATCAGCTTTTTCGCGTTGTCCCAGGCGCCACCCCCCGCGGTCATCGCGATCGCCATGAACAGGCCGACGACGATCACGCCGATCAGCAGCCCCCCGAGCGCCTTGACGTCGATGATGCCGACGATCACGGGGATGACGATCGGGATCAGCGAGGGCAGGATCATCTCCCGCTGCGCCGCCGCGGTGACGATCGCGACCGTGCGCCCGTACTCGGGTCTCGAGGTCCCCTTCATGATCCCCTCGTCCTCGCGGAACTGGCGCCGGACCTCCTCGACCACCTGACCGCCCGCGCGGCCGACCGCCTCGATCGCGAGGGCGGAGAACAGGTAGACCATCAGGCCGCCGATCAGCAGCCCGATCAGGACCGCAGGGTCGGAGATGCTGAAGACCAGCCCCTCGCCGCCCTCCTCGCGGGCGAGCTCGATCTCGAACGCCTTGAACAGCACGAGCGCCGCGAGTGCCGCCGAGCCGATCGCGTAGCCCTTGGTCACCGCCTTGGTCGTGTTGCCGACCGCGTCGAGCGGGTCGGTGACGTTGCGGACGTCCTCCGGCAGCTCGGCCATCTCGGCGATCCCGCCCGCGTTGTCGGTGATCGGGCCGAATGCGTCCAGCGCGACGATCAGGCCGCAGAGTGAGAGCTGCGCCATCACCGCGACGCCGATCCCGTAGATGCCGGCGAGCTCGTTCGCGGCCAGGATCGCCAGCGCCAGCAGCAGCGCCGGCGCGGCGGTCGACTGGAAGCCCTGCGCGAGCCCCTGGATGATGTTGGTCGCGTGGCCGGTTTGCGACGCCTGGCTGATCGTCTTCACCGGCCGGAAGCGGGTCGACGTGTAGTAGTCGGTGATCACGAACAGGCCTCCCGTGACGCCGAGCCCGATCAGCGCGCAGAGCCACAGATCGGTGACGCTGGCGCCGGCGAGTGCACTCCCCGGGTCGAGCACACCGAGCTCGAGCGGGATCGCTCATCAGCCAGTCGGTGATCGGGTAGAAGGCCGCGGCCGAGATCACCGCCGAGACGATCAGGCCCCGGTAAAGCGCGCCCTCGACCTTGTCGGAGGTCGTGCGGACGGCGAGCGCGCCGACAATCGAGGCGATGATCGCGACCGCGCCCATGACCAGCGGGTACATCGCCACCTCGCGCGAGAAGTCCTCGGCGAAGGTGAGCACCCCGAGCAGCATCACGGCGACCGAGGTCACCGCGTAAGTCTCGAACAGGTCGGCCGCCATGCCGGCGCAGTCGCCGACGTTGTCGCCGACGTTGTCGGCGATCACCGCCGGGTTGCGCGGGTCGTCCTCGGGGATCCCGGCCTCGACCTTGCCGACCAGATCGGCGCCGACGTCGGCGGCCTTGGTGAAAATGCCGCCCCCGAGCCGGGCGAAGACGGAGATCAGCGAGCCGCCGAAGCCGAGCCCGATTAGGGCATCGATCGCCTCCTCGTCGGTCTTGTCGCCGAGCACGAGGATGCCGAAGTAGCCGGCGACGCCGAGCAGCGCCAGGCCGACCACCAGCAGGCCTGTCACCGAGCCGCCCTTGAAGGCGACGTCGAGCGCCGGCGGCACGCCGCCGCGCGCGGCCTCGGCAACACGCGCGTTCGCGCGTACCGAGAGGTTCATGCCGATGAACCCGGCCGCGCCCGAGAGCGCGCCGCCGATCACGAAGCCGATCCCGGTGGTCACGTCCTGGATCACCGCGATCAGGATCGCGAGCGGAATCGCGACCACGGCGATAATCAGGTACTGGCGGTTGAGGTAGGCCTTGGCGCCTTCCTGAACGGCGCCGGAGATCTCCTGCATGCGCTCGTTGCCGGGCGAGAGCCTCAGCAGCCGCTGCGTGACGAGCGCGCCGTAGAGCACCGCGGCGCCGGCGCAGACGAGCGCGATCAGGACGCCGTAGTCGGTCAGGAAATCGGTCAAGACAGGTCCTCCGTCGGGGGCATTTCAGTCAGAAGCGGCCGGGGACGGTCCGGCCGCGAGGCGCGGGTACTGTAGCGGGATTACGACGTACCGGGCGGGGTCCAGAGCCCCGAGGGACGCTTGGCCTGCGGCTCCTCGGGCCCCGGTTCGGCGGGCTGCGCGGGCTCCTCGGCCCCCCCGCCCTTGGCCTCGCGCGCGTACAGCATCTGGACCTGCGAGAGGGCCTCGCGCACTTGCTCGCGCGGACCCGGCTCGAGCATGTCCAGCACCGCGCGCACTGCCTCGATCCCGAGCCGTGCCTGCTCGAGGTCGCGCTCGTCCTCCTTCGAGATCCGTCGCGCGGAGAGGTTGAGGATGCTCGCGACGCTCTCCAGCAGCAGATCCTGCACGCGCACCTTGCGCAGCTGCTCCTCGAGCCGGCGCTGAAGCTCCTCCTGGTCGGCGGGCGGCTCGCCTTGCTGCGGGCCGGGCGGGACCTCGCTTCGCTCCATAGCGCGCGAATCTACATCACGATGGGGAGAACTAGCTCCTGACGCCCGCGGGCACATAGGTGCCCCGGGTCTCGTCGACCGCCTCGCGGTAGACGTCGGCGAGCGGCATGCCGTCCGCGAGCGCTCGCCGCATGCGCTGGGCGCCGTTCTCGTCGGGCAACTCGACGTCGAGCCCGAGCGTCTCCCGCGCCGGAGCGGTCCACTCGACCAGCCGCTCGAGCGCGACCCTCGTGGGGATCACCTCGCGCGCGTCGAAGTCGATCTGGGTGCCCTCGAGGCCGTTGCGGATCGCCCGCCAGAGGTTCTCCTCGATCTCGCGCTGGCGCCGCGGCCGGCCCAGCTTGCCTGCGTCGTAGTCGAGCGCCGTCTGCGCGATGCAGGCCGTGACCAGCGCCGCCAGCGCGAACGACTCCTCGCCCCGCGTCTGCGCGTCGCAGATCCGGAGCTCCACGGTGCCGAAGAGATGATGTGGGCGGACGCTCCACCAGAGCTGGGTCGCCTCGACGATCGACGCGGTGGCGGTGAGCAGGTCGATGAAGTCGGCGTAGGTCGCCCAGTCGCCAAACGGCTCGTGGACGCCGCAGCGGGGGAAGGTGCGGGTGAAGATCTCGGTGCGGACCGAGGCGAGGCCGGTGTCGTGGCCGTCGAGGAACGGCGAGTTCGCCGACAGCGCCAGCAGCGGCGGCAACGTCCCGCGCAGGTGGTCGCAGACGGCGACCGCGCGATCGGCCCCGTTGATGCCGACGTGGACGTGCATGCTCCAGGTGTTGTTGCGCTGGGCCACCCACCGCAGCTCCTCGCGGAGCCGGTTGTAGTGCTCGGTGTCGATGATCCGCTGGTCGAGGTAGCTGGCCCAGGGGTGGGTGCCGGTCGCCGCCAGCGCGATTTCGAGCCGATCGGCGAGCCCGAACAGGCGGGCGCGGCGCCCCATCTGGCGGTCGACCGCATCCGCGAAGGTCAGCGCGCGGCCCGAGCGAATCTCGATCTCGGTGTCGATCAGCTCCCCGGCAACGGACTCGGCCAGCAGCTCGTCCTCGAGACAGGCGCCGTAGAGCTCCTCGAAGCGGTGCACGAGCTCGAGGCTCGCGGGGTCGACGAGCGCGAACTCCTCCTCGAGGCCGATGGTGAAGTCCCGCGACGCCTCGAAGATCTCCCGCGTGCGGTCGAGATCGAGCGATTGCGAGGGCTCGGGCGCGGCTGCGGCCATGCGCCTATGCGAGGTAGAAGTAGAGCGCGTAGAGCAGGTCCACAGCGGGGCTCGAGGTGTGAACCGTGACCTCGGGCGGCACCTGCAGAAGCTGCTCGGAGTAGTTGAAGATGATCTTCACGCCCGCGTCGACGAGCTGGTCGGCGACCTGCTGCGCCGCCTGCGCCGGCACCGCAAGCACCCCGACGACGACCTCGTCCTCGCGGACAACCTGCGGCAGGTCGGCCAGCGCGCGCACCGGCACCCCGCCGAACTCCTTGCCGACGACCTCCGGATCGGAATCGAAGATGGCGACGATGCGGAAGCCGTGGTCGGCGAAGATGTCCGAGCTGGCGATCGCCTGGCCGAGGTTGCCCGCGCCGAACAGGGCGATGTTGTGCTGGCCGGAGGTGTGAAGGATCTTGCGGATCTCCGAGACCAGCGACTCGACCCGATAGCCGACCCCGCGCTTTCCGAACTTGCCGAATCCCGACAGGTCGCGGCGGATCTGCGTCGAGTTGATGTGCGTGTACTCGGCCAGCTCCTGCGACGAGATCGTCTCGCGGCCCATCTTGCGAGCCTGGATCAGGACCTGCAGGTAGCGCGAGAGCCGTGCCGCGACCCCGAGCGATAGCCGGTCGCCCTCGGTCAGCGGGCCGTCCACGGTCGCCGTCTCGGTGGCGGTGCGTTCGGTCACGGGAGGGTCATTCACGCGCCGACAGTATGAAGCGCGTCGAGAAATGCGTCGCGGTCGAACTCGAGCTCGCTCACCTCGCGGCCGTCGAGCTCGACCACGGGGATCCGCTCGAGGTATGCGGCGAACAGCCGATCATCGGCCTCGATGTCGACCTCCCGCAGCTCGATCCCGCCGAGCTCGTCGGCGAGGGCGACGATCGACCGGCGCGCGTCGTCGCAGAGGTGGCAACCGTCGCGACCGTACAGCGTCACCACTGGCGATCCGGCGGAGAGGCGAGGCGCGGCCACGGCGGCGAGTGTAGGGGGACCTACGCCCGCGCGTCCCACCCCAGGTACCCGGGATAGGTGGTCGGCTCCAGATACCGGGCGGCAGAGGCGATCATCGCCGCGTTGTCCGTGCAGAGCGCGCGATCGACGAGCTTCAGCTCGAGTCCCTCCTCTTCGCACAGCGCCGCCACGCGCTCGCGCAGCAGGGTGTTCGCGGCGACGCCGCCCCCCAGTGCGACCGCCCGCCACCCGCCCCCGGGCAGACGCCGCCTGCGGCTGCCGCCACGGGCGGCGCGTCGCAACTTGACCAGCAGCTGGTCGACGACCGCGGCCTGGAAGCTCGCGGCGAGGTCGGCACGGCGCTCGGAAGCCTGCGCCTCGCCGAGCTCGCGAACCGCGTAGAGGAGCGCCGTCTTCAGGCCGCTGAAGCTGAAGTCCAGTCGCGGGTCGTTGGTCATCGCCAGCGGGAACTCGAACGCATCCGGGTCGCCTCCCGCAGCCGCGCGCTCGATCGCCGGCCCTCCGGGATAGCCCAAGCCGAGGAGCCGCGCGGCCTTGTCGAGCGCCTCGCCGGCGGCGTCGTCGAGCGTCTGGCCGAGCACCTCGTAGCCGTCGTGGGAGCGGACGCCGGCGAGCAGCGTGTGGCCGCCGCTGGCGATCAGGCAGAGGAAGGGCGGCTCGAGGGGATCCGGCTCGAGGAAGTTGGCGGCGACGTGACCATGGAGGTGGTCCACCCCGGTCAGGGGCTTGTCGGCAGCGGTGGCGAGGCCCTTGGCCGTGTTCAAGCCGACGAGCAGCGCACCGATCAGGCCCGGACCGCGGGTGACCGCGAGCGAGTCGACGTCGCCGAGCGCCACCTCGGCCTCGGCGAGCGCGGCGTCGACGATCGGGTTCACCAGCTCGAGGTGGTGGCGCGAGGCGACCTCGGGCACGATGCCGCCGAAACGCTCGTGGGCGGCCGCCTGCGAGGAGATCACGTTGGAGCGGATCGTCGCCCCGTCGACCACGGCGGCGCAGGTGTCGTCACACGACGTCTCTAGCGCCAGGAACAACTGCCCGCCGGCTGCTCCGCTCCCGCCCTGAACACCTTGCCCGCGGCTGCGCCGCGGGCTGTTCATGCTGCTTCCGCGTCCGCCGCCGGCGGGGTTTCCGGTTTGCTCCCCCACACCTAGGCAGCCGGTTCCAGCCACATGATCAGGGCGTCCTCGCCGTTGTCGTGGTAGTAACGGCGGCGGTGGCCGGCGGGCCGGAAGCCGAAGCGCTCGTACATCGTGATCGCGCTGCGGTTGGTGGTCCGCACCTCCAGCGTGAAGCGGGCGTCGGGGCCGGCCTCGTCGAAGAGCCGCCGCATGAGCCCCGTCGCGATGCCCTCGCGGCGGCGCTCGGGCGCGACCGCGATGTTCATCAGGTGCCAGACGTCCGCATATCGCGAGCAGACCAGGTAGCCGACCAGGCCGCGCTCGCCGGCGATCGCGAGGCAGATCCCCGAGGGCTTCGAGAGCTCGAGCACGAACATCGCCAGCGACCACGGTGTCTGGAAGGAGCGTCGCTCGATCGCCAGGACGGCGGGCAGGTCGCCGTAGACGAGCCTGCGGACCGTCAGCGCCGCCCCGCTGTCGGCGGTCTCAGCGCCGGCCGTCGTCGGGATTGCGGTGTCCTCGCTCACGCCAAACCTCTGCGTCGGGTCGTCTCAGGTAGATCGGGTTCACCTGCTCGGGCCGCCCCGGCGTCACCTCGGCCGCCAGCGTGCAGACGTGCCGTGCCGCCATCCGGTGTGCCGGGTCCGCGTCGGGGAGCACCTCCACGCCCGCGGCCTCAAACTCTGCCCGAAATCGTAGCGAGCCGTCCCCCGCGGCCAGTGGGGCTCGCGACAGCGAAGCGGCCCGCTGGCCGACCGACTCGGGCGCGGCGACGAACGGCTCCCAGACGACGCTCGAATCGGCCTCGTGAAGCGCCCCGAAGACCTCCCCGCGGCGGGCGTCGATCAGCGCCAGGCGCGGGCGGTCCGGCTGCGCATCGGCCGAATCGATGCCGAGCGCGAGCGCGGCCAGCGAGCTCACCGGCGCGATCGGCAACCCGCGGCCCTGCGCGAGCGCCCGGGCGGTCGCGATCCCGATACGCAGCCCGGTGAAGGTGCCCGGGCCGACTCCGACCGCGATCAGCCCGACGCCGGCCCAGCCGCCCACCGCTTCCAGCGCCGCCTCCACCTCCGCGAGCAGCGCCGCGGCATGGCGCGGACGCCCGTCCGCTCCGGGCTCGGCCGCGCGCTCGAAAACGAGTTCCTCGCCGCGGGCGACGGCGACGGCGCTCTCCGCGGTCGCGGTGTCGATCCCCAAAACCGTTGCAGGTTTTCTCGACGCGCTCACCCGGCCACACTAGTGCCACGCCGGAGAACTACCGCGCCGTCTACTACGCTGCCCGGGCCGCCACGAGGGCGGCGAAGCATCACCACGCGAGGCGAGGAAGGCATCACGTAATGGGAAGAGTCAGGGGACGCCGCGTGCTGACCGCGGTCGGCGTGCTCGCGATCGCCGGCACTGGCGCCGCCTGGTCGGGCTGTGGCAGTGACGACGCCGAAGAGGCCGTCGATGACGCCCAGCAACAGGCGGAGGACATTGGGGAGGACGTCCAAGAGCAGGTTGACGAGGCCCAGCAACAGGCGGAGGACGTTCAGGAGGACGTCCAAGAGCAGGTCGACGAGGCGAGCGAGAACGCCGAGCAGGCTGCGGACCAAGCGGTCGAAGAGGCTCAGGAGCAGGCTGACCAGGCGCTCGACGAGGCCCAAGAACAGCTCGACGAGGCGCAGGGGAACTGACGCGCGCGGTCAGGCGACCGGCGTGACCACGATCTCGCGCCGGTCGCCGCCCGCGTGGCGAAGCTCGACCCGGCGCACGACCCGGACCCCATTCGCGAGCGGCGGGTCGCGCACGGAGCCCGGCCATTCGACGAAGGCGATCGCGTCGGGCGTCAGGTAGTCGTCGAGCAGCGCCGGGTCCTCGAGGCCGAGGTCCTCGACCCTGTACAGGTCGAGGTGCGAGATCGGGACCCTGCCCTTGTAGCGCCGGCCGATCGTGAAGGTCGGGGAGACAACCGCCCCCTGGACCCCGAGCGCGCGACACGCGCCGCGGATCAGCGTCGTCTTGCCGCTGCCGAGCTCGCCGCTGACGAGGATCACATCGCCCGGTCCCAGCCCCGCGGCGAGCCGGGCGCCGAACGCCTCGGTCTCCGCCGCGCTCTCGGTCGCGGCGGCGCTCAACCGAAGAGGTCGAGCTGGCTGGCCGGATCCGGGCGCGCCGCGACGGGCTCGGCCACGGCTGGCTCCGGCGGCTCGAGGTCGGGCAGAGGCTCCGCCAGGAGGGCCGGCAGCTTGGCGAAGTCCTCGCGCAGGGTCTCCGCCATGGCGGGGGTGCGCAGGGCCGCGGCCGGATGCAGCAGCGGGAACACGAACACGGTCCGGCCGGCGAGCTCGTGGACCTGCGGCGTGCCGCGCACGCGCGTGATTCCGACCTGGCTGCCTGTGATCTTCTTTGTCGCGAAGTTGCCGAGCGTCGCGATCACCCGGGGCTCGATCAGCTGGATCTGACGCTCGAGGTACGGCCAGCAGGCCTCGATCTCCTCCGGCTCGGGGTCGCGGTTGCCCGGCGGCCTCGACTTCAGGATGTTCGCGATGAAGACGTCCTCGCGCTTCATCCCGATTCCCCCGAGCAACTCGTTCAGGAGTTGGCCGGCGCGGCCGACGAAGGGCAGTCCCTGGCGATCCTCCTCGGCCCCCGGGGCCTCACCGATGAACAGCAGGTCCGAGTCGGCGTTCCCGGCCCCGAAGACGGCATTCGTGCGTCCGGCGTGAAGCGGACAGCGGGTGCAGGCCGAGACGTCGCGGTAGAGCTCGACCAGGGCCTCCCGGCGCTCCTCGGCCGAGCGGCTCACCGGCCCTGATCCCTCCGCGCTTCGCGCGCACGGCGCCGGGAGGCTTTGAAATCCGACTTCGTCCGCTCGCGAAGCTGGGCGTTGCGGCGCTCCTGCGCCCGCGTCGCGCCCGGTGACTTGACGTGCGCCAGCGGGGCGGCCTGGGCGGACAGCACCCGCGCCGCGTTCGCGGCGCCGCAGAGCCGGCACTCGACCGCCTCCGTGCCCATGTCGACGAGCGCCTCGAACCGCTCGCCGCAGGCCTGGCAACGGAACTCGTAGATCGGCACGAGCCGATGGTAACCGTGCCCCCAGGCGGCACCGCGCGCGGGTCGTCTCAGTAACATTTCCCGCACGCCGCGACCCCGATGGGCGTGGACGACCGCCGGCCCGCCGGCACACACCCCCACTGACCACGAAGCCGTCTGGTATCTCCGATGCGGGAACTGGAACGCGATCCAACGACCGACAGCGCCCTCGCCGAGGCGCAGAGCGCCGCGACGCCCGCGCTGCCGAGGACGGCCATCGTCGGCGCCGGTCGCGTCGGCGGCTCGCTCGCCGGCGCCGCCCGCCGGGCCGGTCTGAGCGCGACGATCGCGGGCCGCGAGGACGCACTCGAGTCCTGTCGCGACGCCCGCGCAGCCCTGCTCTGCGTCCCGGACGGCGCGATCATTGAGGCCGCGGCGACGATCACGGCGACGATCCCGCCGCTCGAGCTCGTCGGCCACACCAGCGGTGCGACCGGGCTGGACGCCCTCGGCCCGGCCCTCGACGCCGGCGCCTCCGTCTTCTCGGTTCATCCGCTGCAGACGATCCCCGACGCCGACGCCGACTTCACCGGCTGTCCCTGCGCGATCGCCGGTTCCGATGCGGACGCGGTGCGGTTCGCCCGCGAGTTCGCGCAGCGCCTCGGCATGAGGCCGTTCGAGATCGACGACGAGCACCGGGCCGCCTACCATGCGGCCGCCTCGATCGCCTCGAACTTCCTCGTCGCGCTGCAGGAGTCGGCCGCCGAGCTCCTCGGAGCCACGGGCGCCGAGGACGCTCGCGAGCTGCTCTCACCGCTCGTCCTGCGCACGGCCGCCAACTGGTCCGAGCGCGGAGCCGATGCGCTCACCGGCCCGATCGCGCGGGGCGACGAGGAGACGGTCGAGCGCCATCTCGAGGCGCTGCGCGAGCGGGCGCCCGAGCTGGTCGGCCTCTACGAGGCGCTCGCCGACCGGACGCGCGAGATCGCCGCCCGCCGGGCCGCGGACAGGGAGCGAGCCCGATGAACGTCGCGCGCACGAAGGCGGACCTGCGGGCCGAGCTCGAGCCGGCCCGCCGCGTCGGCCACACGATCGGCCTCGTGCCGACCATGGGCGCGCTGCACGGCGGCCACCTGTCGCTGCTCGACGCCGCGCGGGCGCGCTGCGACGTGGTCGTCATGAGCCTGTTCGTCAACCCCACCCAGTTCGGGCCGGGCGAGGACCTGCACGCGTACCCGCGCGACGAGGCGCGCGACCTCGAGCTCGCCGGCGCGCACGGGGTCGACGTCGTCTACGCCCCGAGTCCGGAGGAGATCTACCCGGACGGGTTCGCGACCGCGGTCGAGGTCGCGGGCGGGCTCACCGACGTGCTCGAGGGCGACAGCGAACAACGGGGCGCCCGCCACTTCCGCGGCGTCACCACGGTGGTGGCGAAGCTCTTCGCGTCGGTCGGCCCCGACGTCGCCTTCTTCGGGCAGAAGGACGCCCAGCAGGCGACGGTGATCCGTCGCATGGCGCGCGACCTCGACTTCCCCGTCGAGATCGCGGTGCTGCCGACCGTGCGCGAGCCGGACGGCCTTGCGTTGAGCTCGCGCAACGCATACCTCGGCGACGCGGACCGACGCCGGGCGGCGGCGCTTCACCGCGCGCTCGCCGCGGCCGAGGGGGCGGTCGGCGCCGGGACCACCTCGGTCGCCGAGGTGCTCGCCGCGGCGCGGGCCGAGCTCGAGGCGGAGGGCATCGAGCCGGATTACCTCGAGGCGCGCGATCCCGACGGGCTCCAGCCCGTGGAAAGCTTCAACGGACGGCCGGTGCTGGTCGCCGTCGCCGCCCGGGTCGGACCGGCGCGGCTCATCGACAACGTGGTGATCGGGGGAGCCGGCGGGGACTCACCGCCGGCGGAGTGAAGGAGGAAGCGATGACTCAGCGCACACGCACGACCGATCGCGAACCGGTGACGGTGCCGCAGCTGGCCGAGATGAAGCTCGCAGCGGAGCCGATCGTGATGGTCACCGCCTACGACTATCCCTCGGCACAGATCGCCGAGGAGGCCGGCGTCGACCTGGTCCTGGTCGGCGACACGGCGGCGATGACGATGCTCGGCCACTCCACGACGACGCCGGTGAGCCTCGACGAGATGCTCGTCCTGGCGAAGGCGGTGCGGCGCGGGCTCGAGACGCCCATGCTGATCGGCGACCTGCCCTTCGGCTCCTACGAGCGCTCCAACGAGCAGGCGATCGAGACCGCGACCCGGTACGTCAAGGAGGCCGGGTGCGAAGTCGTCAAGCTCGAGCGCGGCGGCCTCTCGGTCGAACGCGCGCGGGCGATCATCCGCGCCGGGGTCCCGGTCATGGGCCACGTCGGCCTGACGCCGCAGACGGCAACGTCGCTGGGCGGCTACAAGACTCAGGGCCGGACCGCCGACGAGGCGGCGAAGATCGCGGAGGAGGCCTTCGCGCTGGAGGCCGCCGGATGCTTCGCGATCGTGTTCGAGGCCGTGCCCGCGGCGCTCAGCGAGGTGCTCGTGCCGAGGTTGAGGGTGCCGGTCATCGGGATCGGCGCCGGCCCCGCGGCCGACGGCCAGGTGCTCGTCTGGCACGACCTGCTCGGGATCTACGGCGGGCACCAGGCGAAGTTCGTCAAGCGCTACGCGGACTTGCGCGAGGAGATGGTCCGTGGCGTGGGCGCATACGCGCGCGAGGTCCGCGAGCGGCGCTTCCCGGCCGCGGAGCACACCTACGCGATCGACGACGAGGAGCTGCGGGCGTTCCGCCGCTACCTCGACCAGGAGAGCCTCGCCGCCAAGTTCGGCGGCGACTGGTCGGCGACCGAAATCTGAAAAACAGCTGGTAACCGGGCATTTCCGCCGGGGTATCTACTCGTAACGATCCGCACTTATGGAGGTGCGGACAGGCTTCGCAGAAAGCGAGGTAGCGGAAATGGAGATGCTTCACAGGTTCGAGCCGGTAGCGCTCGTGGTGGTGTTCATCGGCGCCCTCAACTGGGGCATCCTGGGCATCACCGGCGACACCAACGTCCTCTCCGAGATCTTCGGCACGGGAACGCTGACCGACATCGTCTACGTCGTCATCGGTGTCTGCGGGCTGATGCTGGTCCCGAGGTTGATGGAGGAGTTCCATCTCGGCCGCGGGCCGCATCCTCGCGGCGTCTGACCGACAACCCAGCAAAGCGGGAACGCGAGCCGGGCCCTCGGGCCCGGCTCGCACGTCTGCGACGAGCACCCACCCCCGCCCGCTACCCTGCCACGGTCGTTCGGGCGACGGGGGACTGGATTTGCTCACAACGGACCGAAAGCCTGGGTGGGTCGCACTCTGCGCGGTGCTCGCCGCCTGCGCCGCCGCGACCCTCGGCGCCCCGGCCGCGGCCGCTGGCGCCCCGGTCTGGGGCGTCGTTCCCCAGGACGGCGAGCTGCCCGCGAGCGCCGACCTCGAGCTGATGGCCGGCGGCGGGGTTGCGAGCATCCGCCTGATGGCCACCTGGGGCGAGGTCGAGCCCTGGCGCGGAGCCCGCGACTGGGAGGCGCTTGACGAGCTCGTGCGCGAGACGACCAGCCGCGGCATCCAGCCGCTTTTGTTCCTCTATGGCACCCCGCAGTGGGTGGGCGCCGAGGAGGGGCTAAAGTGCGCCCACGTCGGCTGCTCGGCGACCCCCCCGAGCCAGCCGCCGACGATCGCGGCATTCGCCGAGTTCGCGCGCGCGGCGGTTAGGCGTTACGGGCCCGGCGGCGAGTTCTGGCAGCCGGGCGCAGACCCGGCGCTCGGCACCCAGGCTCCCTGTCGGTGCACGGTCGCCTCGCCGATCCGCGTCTGGCAGATCTGGAACGAGCAGAACTCAGCGAAGTACTTCAAGCCCAAGGTGCGGGTCGGCCGCTACGCGAAGCTGGTCAAGGCGGCGGGCAAAGCGATCAAGTCCGAGGACCCCGGCGCCGAGGTGATGCTCGGCGGCATGTGGGGGCCGCAGTCGCTTAAGCAGGGCAAGAACAAGCCCGCGGTGATGACCTACGTCGACTACATGAAGCGCCTCTATGCGGTCCGCGGGATCAAGCGCTTCTTTGACTCGCTGGCGATCCATCCCTACTCGGCCAACATCAGGGGGCTGATGGTCCAGCTTCGCCAGGTGCGCGAGCTGGCGCGCGCGCATCGCGACCGCCGGATCGGGCTCTGGATCACCGAGCTCGGCTGGGCCTCGGGGGGACCGCCACACGAGCCCTACGTCAAGGGCCTTTCAGGCCAGGCCGAGATGCTCGGCAAGGCCTACAGCCTGCTCGAGCAAAAGAGCGCTGCGCTTCGGCTGCGGGGAGTGTTCTGGTATTCGTGGCGCGATCAGCCCGAGAGCCGGTTTCTTTGCGACTGGTGTGCGCACTCGGGGCTTCGCAACCCCGACGGCTCAGCGAAGCCCGCCTGGCAGACCTTCGTCGAGATCGCCTCCGGCTGAGGCGGCGATCAGCCGCGGGCCGGGGCGGCCGCTCAGGCGGGCGCGGGCGGCGCCTCGGACGGCGGCGGGGGCGCCGCGGGCGACCTTGCGCGCCACAGGGCGAGCGCGAGGACGCCGAGCCCGAAGACGACGGCGGCGAGCCAGACGATGATCCCGAGGACCGGGATCAGGGCGACGACGCGAAAGATCGCCCAACCGACGAGAAACGAGGCGACGCGACCGCGCGGCGGCTTGAGCACGAGCCGCCCGACGACCCAGAGCGTCGTCACGTAGGCGATGGCCCCGAGCGGCAGGAGCGCGAGCAGCACGGCGATGCCGAGCGGCAGGCCGACCAGGGTGACCAGCGCGAGGACGGCGAGGATCGGCAGGGCCACGAAGATCGCAAGCCCCGCCGCGACCGATCCCCAGGGGTTCTCGCGCGTCTGTAGGTACGCGGCGTCGGCCGCGCGGGGGGCGATCAGCAACAGCAGCAGTCCCAGCGCCAGCGAGGAGAGCGTGATCGCGAGCCAGAGCGCGAGCGCGCCGAGCCAGCCGACGGTCGGAAAGTCCGACCAGTCCTCCTTTTTCACCTCGCCGTCGATCTGCGCTCCGGAGGCGATCTCGGGCTCCTCGTCGCCGTAGCGAAGGTCGCCGCCGATCCGAGCGCCGGAGGCGATCACCGCCCGCTTGGCAAGAACGGTGACGTCGCCGGTTACCTCGCCCGAGATCTCGGTGTCGCCGTTGACCACGACGACGTCGCCGTCGACGGTGCCGGCGATCGTCACCGGGCCGTCGAGCACGTAGACGCCGTCCACGGTCTCGCCGTCGGCGACGCTGGCCCCGCCGGTGATGACGACGATGCGTGTCGTCGTCGTCGCGCTCCTGGGCCGACGCGACCCCGGGCAGGGCGAGCAGCGCGGCGAGCGCCGCGAGCAGGGCGAAAAGCGGACGCAGCATGGCCCCAACCCTATGCGCTCGGGGCCCTGGCCACCGGGCCCGCGCTAGCGCTCGGCATTGAATCCTGCGCGCAGCAGCGCCGGCACCTGGTCGAGCGGGTTGGGGCTGTGAAGCAGCACGACGCCGAGGTGCCGGTCACCCTCGCGGGCGGTGGTCACGTAGCAGCGCCCGGCGGCGTCGGTGTAGCCGGTCTTCAGGCCGGTGATCCCGGGGGTCCCGGCACGGATGAAGGGGTTGTTGTTGTAGAGGTCGAGATAGCCGCCCTCGACCGGGAACTTGAAACGATCATGGTCGGCGCCGACGATGCGCGCCACGCGCCGCTCGGCGAGGTCGGCGCGCGCGAGCGTCGCGAGGTCGCGCGGACACGAGTAGTTGCCCTCGTCCTGCAGCCCGTGCGGGCTGGTGAAGTGCGAGCAGCGCAGGCCCAGGCGCCGGCGCCAGCGGTTCATGCGCTCGACGAAGTCCAGCATGCCCGCATCGTGCTGGGCGAGCGCGATAGCGGCGTCGTTGCCGGAGACCAGCAGCAGCCCCCGCAGCAGCGCCTCGAGGCGGACCTCCTCGCCCTCCGGCAGCACGCCGACTCCCGAGCCCTCGAAGGCCACCGCCTGCGGCGTGATCTCGACCATCTCTCCGGGGCGGTGGCGCTCGACGATGATCAGCGCGGTGAGCATCTTGGTCAGGCTCGCGATCGGCAGCCGGCGGTCCGGATGGCGCTCCCAGAGCACCTCGCCCGTGTCGACGTCGAAGAGGATCCCGGCCCGCGGGTTGCTGGCGAACTCGACGTGCACGGGAGGGTCGGTCGGGGCGGGCCGGAGGGTGAAACGCGAGCTTCGCCGTTGCCGTCTCGCCCGCCGCTGACGTTCCCTCGCCTCGGCGGCGCCGACGGACTCGGCCTGGGGTGCCGCCGTCGCCTGCGCGGGATTCCCGGCGCGATGGGCGGCGGCCTCGTGTGAGCCGGGCACCGTCTCCTCGAAGCGCAGCGCGGCACCGACTCCGACCCCGGCGACGAGCGCTGCCAACGCGGCGAGCAGCCACCACTTCCTCATCGCCGCGTACGGTAGGCGCTCGGGCGGAGAGCATCGCCCCGGATACCACCCGGTGGGCTAACTTGAGCCGGTGGCCGTCCACAGCTCCGAGATTCGCCTGCGGACCCGCGGCGACGCCGACGTGATCGACATCACCCGCGAGCTCGCCGCGGCGGTCGCCGAGAGCGGGATCTCCGAGGGGCAGGCGAGCGCCTTCGTTCGCGGCTCGACCGCGGCGGTCACGACGATGGAGTTCGAGCCCGGCGGTGTCCACGACCTCCGCGCCCTGCTCGACCGGCTGGTCCCGGTCGAGGGCGATTACGAGCACAACCGCCTCAACCACGACTCGAACTCGCACGCACATCAGCGCGCCTCGATCGTCGGCGCCTCCGAGGTCGTCCCGGTGACCGGCGGCCAGCCGGCGCTCGGCACCTGGCAGCAGCTGGTTGTGATCGACTTCGACGACCGCCCGCGCGAGCGCAGCGTGCTCCTGCAGGTGATCGGGTAGGGCGCGATCCCGGGCGGGTCAGTCGATCGAGTCAGTAAGGGGAAGCGCTGGAGGACACCTCGCCGAGCACCCCGCTGAGTCGAGCACCCCGCTGAGTGGACACTGGCCGGCCCTCCGGCCGACGCTGACCATCCGTACGTGACATACGCGCCTGAATGGCCACCGGCCGAAGGTACTGCCGACTTTGGCCATTGATACGGGTTCGGCGCCGCCCCCAAGCGCCGCCAGAGACGACCGCGCCGCCACCTCCCCCACCCCTACCTGACTCGTCCGACCGGAACGGCCCCGCCCCAGCCGCCCGCGCCTACCGCTCGCTCTCCACCCCGAGCGCCTCGCGGACCGCATCGACCGCCGGAGCGATCTCGGGGTCGAGTCGCGCCAGCAGGTCGCGCCAGCCCGGGTACGCGTCGAGGGCGGCGCGCACCCGCTCGGCGCCCCGATCGAGGTCGCCGGCGGCGGCGATCCCGAGCCCGGCCCAGAAGCTCAGCTCGACGTTCGCCGGCGCCGCGACGGCCGCCTGCTCGTAGAGCTCGGCGGCCTCCTCGTGGCGCCCCTCGCCGGCGAGCTCGTCGGCGCGGTTGGCGACCTCGTAGGCGTCGGCCAGGTCGAGCAACCGCCGCAGCTCGCCGAGCGGGTCGGTCGCGTCGTCGACGCGCAGCTCGACCCGCGTTCGCCACGGCTCGCCGTCGGCGGGAACGACCACGAGGGCGGCGGACTGGCGGCCGCGCACATCGCCGCCGGCCGTCTCGGCCGCGTCGAGCGCCGCAAGCAGGCGTCGGGCCAGCGGCCCGGAAGCGGTCTCGAACGACTTCGCCATCGCCGGCCACACGTCCGGCGACGCCATCAGGTTGGCCTGGGCGCTGAAGCCGTCGCCGGCCCGATCGCCCGCGTGCAGCATGCAGCCGTCCCCGGTGTGTGCGGCGACCCGCCCCTTCGCGTCGACCGCCGCGACCTGGCGGAACCGCGCCAGCTCGTCGCCGGCAAGCTCGGCGGCGAGAGCGTCGCCTGGCACCGCTCCGGCCGCGAGGCGGTCGAGCAGATGCGGGCCGTACGCCGGCTCGGCGATCGACTGCGTCGCGACCGCGCCGACCCCGGGCCGCGCCCAGGTGACGATCGAGCCGACCGCGAACCAGTGCGACTGGACCGCGACCCCGAGCTCACCGGTCGCCGGGTCGCGGGCGACGATCGAATAGGTCCCGCGGCGGACGCTCACCGGACCCCGAACTCGATCTCGCGGATGACCTTCGCCGGGACGCCCGCGGCGATCGTCCCGGCGGGAACGTCCTTCGTGACGACGGAGTTCGCCCCGATCACGGCCCGGTCGCCGATCACGACGCCCGGCGTGACCACGCAATTGACCCCGAACCAGACATTGGACCCGATCCGCACCGGCTCTCCCGTCTCGAAGCCCTGCCGGGTGATCGGCTCGTGGGGATCGTCGTGGCGATGGGCGGCGTCGCCGACGAAGCAGCCGTTCGCGAACATGACGTAATCACCGATCTCGATCCGGTCGGCGGCGGCGAGCATCGTGCCGCGATTGAGGAAGCACTCGCGGCCGATATGGATCTCTGCGCCTGGGCCGAAGGTGAGCCAGCAGCCGGGCTCGAACAGCGTGTTCTCCCCCACCGTCAGCCGCCCGGCGTCGAGCGCCTCGAGCACCTCGCCCTCGATCGGATAACGGATGAACGCCCCCGCCCGGGCCATGTGGCGATTGATCCGCCAGCGGCGGCCCGGTCGCCGGTTGCGCTCGTACCAGCGGCGCTTGATCCACCACGTTCGCCAGGCCGCAAGCTCGCCCATCGCTCGAGCGCCGCGCTCAGGCGGCGACCGGCTGGCGGGCGCGCTTCGCGCGGCGCGGCTTCGGCGCCGGCTCCTCGGCCTCGACCAGCTCGCGGAGAAAGCGGCCGGTGTAGGAGGTTGGAACGCCGGCGACCTGCTCGGGGGTGCCCGTGGCGATGAGCTCGCCGCCCGCCTCCCCGCCCTCCGGCCCGAGGTCGATCAGGTGATCGGCCGACTTGATCACGTCGAGGTTGTGCTCGATCACGACCACGGTGTTGCCCTGCTCGACCAGGCGCCCGAGGACCTCGAGCAGGCGTTCGACGTCGGCGAAGTGCAGACCGGTCGTCGGCTCGTCGAGGATGTAGAGCGTGTCGCCGGTCGCCACCTTCGACAGCTCGGTGGCGAGCTTCACCCGCTGCGCCTCGCCGCCGGAGAGCTGCGTCGCGGGCTGGCCGAGGCGGATGTAGTCGAGCCCGACGTCGTGCAGGGTGCGCAGGCGCCGGGCGATCTTCGGGATCGCTTCGAAGAACTCGACCGCCTCGCCCACCGACATCTCGAGCACGTCGGCGATCGACTTGCCCTTGAACCGGACCTCGAGCGTCTCGCGGTTGTACCGGCGGCCGTGGCACTGCTCGCAGGGGACGTAGACGTCGGGCAGGAAGTGCATCTCGATCTTGATCTGGCCGTCGCCCCGGCAGACCTCGCAGCGCCCGCCCTTCACGTTGAAGCTGAATCGCCCCGGCTTGTAGCCGCGGGCGCGCGCCTCGCGGGTGCCCGCGTAGAGCTGGCGGATGTGGTCGAAGACGCCGGTGTAGGTGGCCGGGTTGGAGCGCGGCGTGCGCCCGATCGGCGACTGGTCGATGTTGATGATCTTGTCGACCCGCTCGATGCCCTCGATCCGGTCGTGAGCGCCGGGGCGCATGCGCGCCCGGTGCAGGCGGTTGGCGACCGCGCGGTAGAGGATCTCGTTGACCAGCGTCGACTTGCCCGAGCCCGACACACCGGTGACGGAGACGAAGACTCCGAGCGGGAACTCGACGTCGACGTGCTTCAGGTTGTGCTGGCGAGCGCCGCGGACGACGAGCTCGCCGCGCGGCGAGCGGCGCTCGGCGGGGAGCGGGATCTCGCGCTCGCCGGAGAGATACTGGCCGGTGAGCGAGCTCGGCTGCGCCTCGATCTCCGCCGGGGTCCCCTCGGCGACCAGCTCACCGCCGTGCTCGCCGGCGCCGGGCCCGAGGTCGACCACGTGGTCGGCGGCGCGGATCGTGCCCTCGTCGTGCTCGACCACGATCACGGTGTTGCCGAGGTCGCGGAGGCGCTCGAGCGTGTCGATGAGCTTCTCGTTGTCGCGCTGGTGCAGGCCGATCGAGGGCTCGTCGAGGATGTAGAGCACTCCGACCAGGCTCGAGCCGATCTGGGTCGCGAGGCGGATCCGCTGCGCCTCACCGCCCGAGAGCGTGGTCGCGGTTCGCTCCAGCGACAGGTAGCCGATCCCGACCGCGTCGAGGAAGCGCAGCCGCTCGGCGATCTCGCGCACCACAAGGCGGGCGATCGCGCGCTCGGTCTCGGTCAGCTCGAGCGCCTCGATCCACTCGAGGGCCAGGCGGGCCGACAGCCGGGTGTACTCGTAGATGTTGAGGCCGCCGACCGTCACCGCGAGGCTCTCGGGCCGCAGCCGCGCGCCACCGCACGCCGGGCACGGCTGCAGCGCCATCAGCGCCTCGACCCGCTCGCGCGTGTTCTCCGAATCGGTGTTCTCGTAGCGGCGCTGGAGGCTGTGGAGCATGCCGTCGAAGCGCACGGTGTACTTGCGCCGGCGGCCGAAGCGGTTGCGGTAGGAGACCGTGTGGCGCTGGTCGCCGGTCCCCTCGAGCAGCAGCTCGCGGGCGGACTCCGGCAGATCGCGCCACGGGACCTCGATGTCGATCCCGTTCGCCTCCGCGACCGCCTCCAGCAGGCGACGGTGGTACATCGAGGCGGCCTTCGTCCACGGCTCGAGCGCGCCCTCGGAGATCGACAGGGTCGGGTCGGGGACGATCAGCTCCGGGTCGATCACCCGCTGAAATCCGAGCCCGTGGCAGCGCTGACAGCAGCCGTGCGGCGAGTTGAAGGAGAAGATCCGCGGCTCGAGCTCGGGCATCGAGGTGCCGCAGGAAAGACAGGCGAACCGCTCCGAGAACAGCAGCACCTCGCCGCGCCGGCCCGCGCTCGGGCCGGAGAGCACCTTCGCCCCGGGCACCTCGTCGCCGTTGGTGACCCGGGACGCCTCCCCGGCGCCGTCGAGCAGCTCGACCTCGACCAGGCCCTCACCGAGCTGCGACGCGGCCTCGATCGACTCTGTAAGTCGCTTGCGCAGGCCCTCCTTCATCACCAGGCGGTCGACGACGATCGAGATGTCGTGCTTGAACTTCTTGTCGAGCTCGATCTCCTCGTCGAGGCGGCGCAGCTCGCCGTCGACGACCGCGCGGGCGTACCCCTGCGCCCGCATCTCCTCGAGCAGCTTCCCGTACTCGCCCTTGCGGCCGCGAACCACCGGGGCGAGGACCATGAACCGGGCCTCCGGCTCGAGGGTCATCACCCGGTCGGCGATCTGCTCGAGCGACTGACCGGCGATCGGCGCGCCACACTTGTGACAGTGCGGCTTGCCGATCCGCGCCCAGAGCAGACGGAGGTAGTCGTAGATCTCGGTCACCGTGCCGACCGTCGACCGCGGGTTGCGCGAAGTCGTCTTCTGGTCGATCGAGATCGCCGGCGACAGGCCCTCGATCGAGTCGACGTCCGGCTTCTCCATCTGGCCGAGGAACTGGCGCGCGTAGGCGGAGAGCGACTCGACGTAGCGTCGCTGACCCTCGGCGTAGATCGTGTCGAAGGCGAGGCTCGACTTTCCCGAGCCCGACAGCCCGGTCACGACGACGAGCGCCTCGCGCGGAATCGCGAGGTCGATGCCCTTGAGGTTGTGGGCGCGTGCACCGGAGATGACGATCTGGCCCGAGGCGGACATCGGCATCGATTCTAGGGAGGCGAACGGCTGTTCCCGTCGCCCCGCCGACGAGCGCCGCGCCTACTTGGAGGCGCGAGCGAGGACGTCGTCGACGATCGCGCCGATGTCCTGGACCGCGTAGTTATCCGCCAGGTGCGCCTCGATCGCCTCGCGCGAGGACCCCTCGAGCGCCATGTTCATCGCCACCAGACGCGCCGCGCCGACGTCCTCGGACTTGGCCCCCGCGTCCGCCGCGGCGCCGTTTCCCGCCACCTGGGGCGGGGTGCCCTCGTCCGGCGGCGGCGTGGGCTCCGGGATCAGGGGCGGCTCGGGCTGCGGAGACGGCTCGGGCGTCGGCTCCGGGACCGGCTCGGGCGCGGGCTCGGGAACGGGGGGCGGCTCGGGCTCGGGCACCACGACGGGGCCCGGGTCGACCTCGGATCCGGGTCGCCCGAGCCTGCCCTGCAGCTCGTCGAGCGACCGCCGCACCTCCTCCAGCCGTTCCCTGGCCTCGGCCTCCGCGCGCTCGCGGATCCGGTGCGCCTCCTGCTCGGCGTCGCGAACCACCTCGGCCGCGCGCTCCTCGGCCTCGCTGACGATCGTGCGGACCCGCTCGGCCACGTCGCGGACGATCTGCTCGGCGTCCATGGGGCGAGACTAGCGTGCCTGAAGGGCCGGGGCGCCCGGGTGATGAGCGCGCCGCAGGGTGGGCTCGGGTTGGCCACGTGGGGGAGCGTGGTTGGTTGGCCCGGCGGCGGTGGAAAACACCGCACTCGTGGCGTTCACGGGAATGAATGCGGTGTTTTCCTCGATATGCGAGGAAAACACCGCGATCGTCAGGGTGGAAATCGCGAAAGCGGTGTTTTCGCCCGCTGCGCCGCCACCGGCCTCAGGCCCGCAGCGCCTCGAGGTCGCGGCGCAGCTCCTTGAGCTCGTCACGGATCCGCGCCGCCTCCTCGAACCGCAGGTCCTCCGCGGCGGCGAGCATCTCCTCCTCGAGCTCGACCACGACCCGCTCGAGCTGGTCGCGGCTCATCGCCTCGCCGTCGCCGCTGCGCACCCGGCGGCGGCGATCGGGCGCGACCCGCGACTCCATCGAGAGGAACTCGGCGATGTCGGAGATCCCCTTCTGGACCGTCTCAGGGGTGATCCCGTGCTCGCGGTTGTAGGCGAGCTGGATCTCGCGCCGGCGGTCGGTCTCCTCGATCGCCTTGCGCATCGCCTCGGTCTCCTTGTCGGCGTACATCAGCACGTGGCCGCGGACGTTGCGCGCGGCGCGCCCGATCGTCTGGATCAGCGACGTCTCGCCGCGCAGGAAGCCCTCCTTGTCGGCGTCGAGGATCGCCACCAGGGAGACCTCGGGCAGGTCGAGCCCCTCGCGCAGCAGATTGACGCCGACGAGCACGTCGTACTCGCCGAGGCGCAGGTCGCGGACGATTTCGATCCGCTCCAGCGTGTCGACCTCGGAGTGCAGGTAACGGACCCGCAAGCCGTGCTCGAGTAGGTACGCGGTCAGGTCCTCGGCCATCTTCTTGGTCAGCGTCGTGACCAGGGTCCGCTCGGAGCGCTCGACCCGGCGACGGACCTCGTTCATCAAATCGTCGATCTGGTTGCGGGTCTCACGCAGCTCGACGTCCGGGTCGACGATCCCGGTCGGGCGCACGATCTGCTCGACGATCCGTTTCGCGGTCCCGCGCTCGAAGTCGCCCGGGGTCGCCGAGACCATGACCAGCTGACCGACCCGCGGCAGGAACTCGTCGAACCGAAGCGGCCGGTTGTCGAGCGCCGACGGCAGGCGGAAGCCGAAGTCGACCAGGGTCTGCTTGCGGGAGCGGTCGCCCTCGTACATGCCGCCGATCTGCGGGATCGTCTGATGCGACTCGTCGACGAAGACGACGAAGTCGTCGGGGAAGTAGTCGATCAGCGTGTGCGGCGGCGAGCCCGGCGGCCGGTCGTCGAGGATCCGCGAGTAGTTCTCGATCCCCGAGGTGAAGCCGAGCTCCTTGAGCATCTCGATGTCGTACTGGGTCCGCTGCTGGAGCCGGTGCGCCTCGAGCTCCTTGCCGCGCTCGGCAAACCAGGCGAGCCGCTCGTCGAGCTCCTGCTTGATTTCGAGCACCGCCCGCTCGAGCGTGTCCTCCTCGGTCGCGTAGTGGCTCGCAGGCCAGACGGCGACGTGGTCGATCTCGTCGAAGATCTCGCCGGTGAGCGGGTCGAAGTGGTGAATCGACTCGATCTCGTCGCCGAACAGGTTTACCCGATAGGCCGACTCCGCGTATGCGGGGAAGATCTCGAGCAGCTCGCCGCGGGCGCGGAACGTGCCGCGCGTGAGCGCGGTCTCGTTGCGCGTGTATTGCATCCCGACCAGCTTGCGGAACAGCTCGTTGCGGTCGATCCACTCGCCGACCTTGAACAGCTGCATCTGGCGGCGGTAGAGCTCCGGGGAGCCGATCCCGAAGATGCACGAGACCGAGGCGACGATGACCACGTCGCGCCGGGCGAGCAGCGACGCGGTCGCCGCGTGGCGGAGGCGGTCGATCTCGTCGTTGATCGACGAGTCCTTCTCGATGTAGAGGTCCTGCGCCGGGACGTAGGCCTCGGGCTGGTAGTAGTCGTAGTAGCTGACGAAGTACTCGACCTTGTTGTCGGGAAAGAACTCGCGGAACTCGTTGCAGAGCTGCGCCGCCAGGGTCTTGTTGTGGGCGATCACCAGCGCAGGGCGCTGGATCCGCTCGATCACCCCGGCCATCGTGAACGTCTTGCCCGTGCCCGTGGCCCCCAGGAGGGTGACGAAATCCTCGCCGGCGTTCAGGCCCTCGCTGATGCCCTCGATCGCCTTCGGCTGATCGGCGGTCGGGGTGTAGGCCGGATTGAGTCGGAACTCAGGCACGAAGCGAGGGTAGCGGCCGCCTCAGCCGCCGCGCCTGCGCGCGGCTTGCGCCGAGCGGAGCCGGGCGCGGCTCGGGGTGAGAGGATCCCCGCGGTGACCCGGTCGCAGAAGCTGCTGGCAGCGTTCTTCGTCTTCGCCGGCACGATGCACTTCGTCCGGCCGCGCGAGTACCGGGCGATCATGCCGCCCTACGTTCCGGCGCACCCCGAGGCGGTCACGGTCAGCGGCGCGGCCGAGCTCGCCGGCGGCCTGGCCGTGATCCCGGCGGCGACCCGCCGCTTCGCCGGCTGGTGGCTGATCGCGGTCCTGGTCGCCGTCTTTCCCGCGAACGTGCACATGGCCCTGAATCCGAACGAGGTCGCGAAGAAGGGCGTGCCGGCGGACCGGATCCCGAGTTGGCTGCTCTGGGCCCGGCTGCCGCTGCAGCCGCTGATGATGCTCTGGGCCTGGCGCGCCACCCGCGCCTGACACGGGGCTCGCGCCTCGGACGAGCCCGAGTCAAGGCAGCAGGCCCCCGATCTCGTCGATGACGCCGCCGGCGCCGTCGAAGAGCTCGCTCGCGTCCTCGATCAGGGCGATGCCCTCGTCGACCGGCAACCGCGCCGCCACCACGCGCAGGCCGTCGGCGACCAGCGGAGCGAGGGCGTCGGCGCGCTCGGCGTCGTCGATCGCCCGCATCACCCCCGCCCGCACCGCCGCCTCCAGCTCCCCGTCGTCGATCCCGTGATCGGCGGCGAACTCCGCCCGCGACTCGGGCGTCGCGAGGGCGACGGCCAGCGTCTCCCGGCTGACCTGAAGCTCGCACGCGGCCCCGTCGAGAGCCGAGAGGGCGAATTGCTGCGCGGCCTCCTCGACTCCCTCCGGGTCGCGCCATTCCCGCGGGGCACAGGGATCGGCGACCGCCGTAGGCTCGTAATCGCCGCCGCCTGCAAGGAGATAGGCGATCACCAGGGCCGCCGACGCCGCGAGCGCTCCCAGAACGAGGCCCTTCCCGTTCACGGACATGCCTCGCCTTCGCGCCGAACCGAACTCCCTGTCGCTCGCTCCGCTCACAGCTCGATCCGCCTACGGGCGATCGCGATCGGGATCAGCGCCGCGAGGGCAAAGCCGGCCGCGATCAGAAACGAGGCGCTGAAGGCGTGCGTCGCCGCCCGGTCGACCTCGTCCTCGATCGAGGTTCGCAGGGAGATGGTCTCGGCGCGCTGCTGCGGATCGTCCGGCAACGGCTCGAACGCCGGCCCGAGGACCGGGACCTTGTCGCCCTCGCGCTCGATCTGGGCGGCGATCCGCTCCGCGAGGTCGAGCTTGTCGCCGGGCGACAGGCGCGAGTCGAGCAGCGCCGCGGTGCCGGCGGCCTCGGCATCGTCGCGCTCGCTCTCGAGGTCGCCGGTGAAGATCGGCGTCAGCACCAGCAGCCCGGCCACCACGCCCGCATGACGGGCGGCGATCGTCCAACCGCCGTGGATCGCCTGCGGCGCACGGCCGGCGAGCGCCGCCTCGGTGAGGGCGGACAGGGTGAGCGTGAGCCCAACCCCGACCAGTGCCTGCGGCGGGATTGTGAGCAGCACCGAGGCCTTGGGGAGCAGCCCGAGGCCGGCGAGCCCGCCTGCGATCAGGATCACGCCGGCGGCGGCGCGGGCGTCGACCGCCGCCACGCGTCGTGCGAGCGGGGCCGCGAGCAGCGAGCAGACCGGGAGCACGCTGACGGCCGCGGCGGCCGCGATCGGGGTCAGGCGCCAGCCCTCGATCAGCAACAGGACGACGAGAAACAAGGCCGCCGCCAGCGCCGCCGAGACGAGAGCGAGCGCGGCGTTTGCGGCGAGGTGCGGCCGCACCGAGCCCGGCGCCCGGGCCGCGCGCTGCTCGCCACGCGCCGCCGCGATCAGCGGCACCGCGAACGCCAGCGCGGCGGGCACCTGGACCAGGAAGATCGACTCCCACGAGATCAGCTCCGTCAGCAGACCGCCGACGCCGGGGCCGAGCGCCGCCCCGGTCGCTCCCGCCGCCGCCCAGGCGCGCGCCGCACGACGTTCCGAGCCGTAGGTGGCCGGCATCAGCTCGAGCGCGGCGCAGACCGCCGCCGCACCGCCGATCGCCTGGACGCAACGGGCCGCCAGCAGGACCTCGATGCTCGGCGCCAGGCCGCACGCGAGGCTGGCGGCCGAGAACAGGACCAGGCCGGCCGCGGTGAGTCGCGCCGGGCCGATCGTGCCGGCCGCGTGCGCCGCCGGCACCGCGGCGAGGGCGAGCACCAGGTTGAACGCGATCAGGACCCAGACGACGGCGGTGACCGAGACGTCGAGCTCGCGGTAGATCTCGGGCAGCGCGAGCACGACGATCGACGAGTCGGCGAGCACCAGGCCGACCGCGGCGGCAAGCGCCGTGCGACCGGTGGACTCAGCCATCGGCGGCGTCGAGCTCGATCCAGTCCCAGGCGCGGTCGCAGAGCGCCCGCGCGTCGCCGGGGGCGACCCGGACCAGCTCGGCGTCGGCGGCCTCGGCCGCCGAGAGCACGAGCGGGCCGACCGCCGCGGCGGCGCCACCGCTCCCCGGGTGCAGGTCGGCGCCGGAGAACCGGATCGTGATCCGGTGCGCCCCGGGCGACAGCTCAGCTTCGCCCAGGCGCACGTACTGGCCGCGATTGTTGAGCTGGTGGCGGACCGCCCCGGCCGGCTCGCCGTCGACCGCAAGCTCGACCGCCGGCCGGGTCGAGCCGGCGAGCCAGATCGCGTAGTCGTCGCTCGTTTGGACCGCCACCCGCGCCCTGATCGCCCCCGCGCCCTCCGGCGTCGGCGTGGCCCTGGTCGCCGGCGTCGACCACGAGCGCGGGTAGCGAGCACCGGCCAGCGAAGTGCCGATGACGGGCGGGCGCGAGGCGGCGACAAGCTCGGTGCCCGGGACGGCCCGCGCCGCGAGCGCCTCGACCCGCGCACAGCGGGGTCGCGCGACCGGCTGCGCGGCCGTCCCGAGGGCGAGCCGGTCGACGCCGGGTACCGCCGCCGCGTCCCGCTGCCAGACGTCGTAGTACTCGCCCCGCCAGGTCAGCCGGTAGGCCGCGGGCGGACGGCTCTGCGCCGGAGAGCGACGCAGGACCAGGGTCCGGTAGACGAACAGGTCACCCGCGTCGAGTGCGTCCGTGTCGACCGCGTCGCCCTTGGCGACGAGCTCGCCGTCGGCGAGCGCAACGCGGCGGCGACGCAGCTCCGATGCGGCCTCGGGGTCCGCCTCGCGGAGGAAGTGACGAGCGCCGTAGGGCTGGTACTCGGTCATCAGCGCCGGCCCCTCGCCGGCGATCTCGGGGCCGATCAGCTCAAGCTCGGCGAGCTGGTCGCGCGGAGCCAGGTTCGCGTCGCGGTAGGCGAGCGCGTTCGACCAGATCACTCCGCCCGCCAGCACCAGGGCGAGCGCCCCCGCCGGGAACGCGAAGCCCCGCGCCGCGAGCGCCGCGACCGCGAGCCCCGCCGCGAACGGCACCGCCGGTGCCGCCGTCGCCAGCGCCTTCGCGTCGACCCAGGGCGAGCCGAGCAGTCCGATCGCGAGGCAGGCGACGAGCGCGCTCCCGACGTACGCGAGGGCGCCCCAGGCGCGTGTCCGTGCCGCGACCAGCAGCCCGGCCGCCGCGGCGCAGATCATCAACGCGACCAGCGCCTCGGCGGGCAGTGCCGCTACGGGCTCGAGGCGGAAGTCGCCCGCCGGCCAGACTCCCGCAAGCTGCGCCGGCTCCAGCGACCCGATCAGGTTCCCTCGCGCGTCGGCGTCGGTGAGCGGCGATGCGGTCGGCGGGAGCACCCCGCCGGTCGTCAGCGCCGGCAGGGCGAGCAGCGCGACGATCCCGGCGAGCAACGCGAGACGGGCGCCCGCGACGCGCGGGGCGAGGCGGCGAACCGCGAGTGCGCCGGCGAGCGCGAGCATCGGCGCCAGCCAGATGAGGCCGCCGGCGCTCAGCACCGCCGCCAGCGCCGCGGCGAACAGTGCGGGCGCGAGCAGCGCGCGGGGCTCGAAACGCACCGCGACAGCCCCCGCCAGGCAGGCGGCGACCGATGCGATCAGCATCGCCGCCGCCAGCTCCTTGACACCTCCCCACAGGTAGTAGCCGAACAGCAGCGCCGACTGCGCCGCGATGAAGGCGATCCCGGCGCGGAGCGGAGCCGAGGCGACCAGCGGACGCGTGAGCGACCACAGCGCAAGCGCCAGCAGTGCCGCAAGCGCGGCCATGTAGGGCTGAATCAGCCACGCGACGTCCTCACCGAGCAGGCCGCCGACGAGACCGACCGGCAGGAAGGCCCCGACCGGATAGCCGTCGCCGAGATTGAACGCGAGCGTCGCCTCGTACGTCGACGGGGCGAGGCCGTCGAGGTCGCGCCCGTGCTCGAGCACCCGATCGGTGAGCGCGAGCCAGGTCGCGGTGTCGTCCAGCCGGATGTAGCCGGCGAAGGTCGCCTCGCCGGAGAGCACGATCGGGGCCGCGTACACGGCGAAGACGCCGCCCGCCGCGAGGAGCGGCCAGCGGCTGGGCCGCGCAAGCGAGTGCCGGCCGAGGACGAGACCGGCGAGCGCGAGCGCGACAACGGCCGGGGCCGCCAGCTCTGCCGTGGCGTCGGCCAGGGTGAAGAAGGCGGCGACGACGATCATCAGCGCCAGCCCAGCGGCCGGAAGCAGGGCGCGCGGGAACGCTGTACCCGCGACCCGGCCGACCAGCAGCCCGCAGCCGAGCGCCAGCGCCACGAGGGCGCCCGGGAAGACGACCCAGGCGACGATCAGGTCCACGCCCGGAGGCCCCTAGAGACCCAACTCGTCGGCGCGTTTGTCGCGGTACTGCTCGCGCTCCTGCAGCACTTCCTCCACATAGGCGCGAGTCTCGGGGAACTCGATGTCGTCCAGCTCGAGGTCGGCACCACCCCAGGCCGCGACGTTCTCGGGGCCCCCGTTGTAGGCGGCGAGCGCCGCCGCCTCATTGCCCTCGAAGCGGTCGAGCAGATGGCGTAAATAGAACGTCCCGTAGCGGATGTTCAGGTCGGGGTTCGAGAGATCCTCGTAGACGAACGTCTCGCCGCCGCTCAGGGTCTCGATCGTGTCGGCTGTGTCGGGCGTGATCTGCATCAGCCCCCGAGCCCCAGCGTGGGAGGTCGAGTCGCTGAACCCGGATTCCTGGTTGATGATCGCAGCGATCAGCGCCGGGTCGAGGTCGAAGCGCTCGGCCTGCTGGCGGATGATGTCCTCGTGGCGCAGCGGCACCGTGACCTCGTCGACCACCTTCTCGACCCCGACGATCTGATCGAAGATCAGCACCGCCGCCGCGATCGCCACCACCGCGATCAGCAGTGCGCGCCCCCGCCTCAAGCCGGTTGCTCTCCGCGGGGCGCCAACGTGGCGATCAGCTCGGCCAGCGCCCCCTCGAGCTCGTCCACTGTGCCGTCGTTGCGGATCACATAGGTCGCCTGGGCGGCCTTCTCCGCCTGCGAGAGCTGGCGCGCCGCGCGACCCTCGAGCGCATCGGTGCCGCGCTCGCCGGCCCGCTCGGCCCGCGTCGCGTCGTCGGCGACGATCGCGATCGTCGCGTCGAAGTACGCGTCGAGCCCCGTCTCGAACAGCAGCGGCACCTCGACGACGGCCAGCGGGGTCCCCTCGGGCAGCGCCTCCCGCCACGCGCCGATTCGCTCCCCGACGAGCGGGTGGAGGGCCGATTCCAGCCAGGCGAGCTGCTCCGGGCGCTCGAAGACGATCGCGCCCACCCGCCCCCGGTCGACCTCCCCGTTCGGAGCCACCGACGGGCCCCAGCGGTCGACCAGCAGATCGCGCACGCGCTCGCTTGTGAGCAGCTCATGGACGACCGCGTCGGACGACAGGGTCGCCGCGCCCAGCCGGTCGAGCGCCGCGAGCGCCTCGGACTTGCCGGCCGCGATCGCACCGGTCAGGCCTATGAAGGGCGCGGCGCCCACCGCGCTGCGCTCAGGAGGCTGGCGGCTGCTCGTCGCCGTCGTCGGCGGACGCGTCCGCCGCCGGGCCCTCCACGGCCGCGCCTTCCTCGGGCGCGGGCTCGGCCGCCAGCGGCTCCTCGACGGACGAATCGGGCACCGGCGCCTCCGCGGGGGCTTGCTCCGGCGCCGGGGGCGCCTCGGAGAAGACCTCCTCGGAGAGGTCGAGGTCGGGAACGCCGGCCTCGGGCTCGGGCGCAGGCTGCGCGTCGGGCTGAAGCTCCGGCGGAATCAGGTCACGCAGCGGCAGGTTGTCGTTGCGCTGGGCCCGCTTGACGCTGAGCGAGATCCGGCGGCGCTCCTCGTCGATCTCGAGGATCCGCACCCAGACCTCCTGGCCCGGCTGGACGACCTCGCCGGGGGTCTCCACGTGGTGCTCGGCGAGCTCGGAGATGTGCACGAGGCCCTCGACGCCGGGAACGATCTCGACGAACGCGCCGAAGGCGACGACCTTCGTCACCTTGCCCTCGAGGATGTCGTTGGGCTTGTACTCGTTGAGGACCGTTTGCCACGGGTCCTCCTGGGTCTGCTTGAGCCCGAGGGAGATCCGCTGGCGGTCGCGGTCGATGTCCAGCACCTTGACCCGTACGGTCTCGCCGATCGACAGCACCTCGGAGGGATGGTTGACGTGGCTCCAGGACAGCTCGGAGATGTGGATCAGGCCGTCGATGCCCTCGAGGTCGACGAAGGCGCCGAAGTCGACGATGTTCGAGATCTTGCCCTCGACCACCATGCCCGGCTGCAGGCGCCCGAGGATCTGCTCGCGGACCTCCTTGCGCTCCTCCTCGAGCACCGCGCGGCGCGAGAGGACGACGTTGTTGCGCGAGCGGTTGAGCTCGATCACCTTGCACTCGAGCACCTGGCCCTTGAACTCGTCGAGGTTGTGGACCCGGCGGATGTCGACGAGCGAAGCCGGCAGGAAGCCGCGCACACCGAGGTCGAGGATCAGGCCGCCCTTGACGACCTCGATGACGGTGCCGTCGACGGGCTCGCCGGACTCGGCGGCGGCCTCGATCTTGCGCCAGGCCTTCTCGAAGCGGGCCCGCTTCTTCGAGAGCACGAGCCGGCCCTCCTGGTCCTCCTTGGTGAGCACCAGGGCATCGACCTGTTCGCCGAGGGAGACCTCCTCGGACGGGTCGACAGAGCGGCGAATCGACAGCTCGTTGGCCGGGATGACGCCCTCGGACTTGTAGCCGATGTCGACAAGGACCTCGTCCTTGTCGATCCGCACCACCTCGCCCGAGACGACGTCGCCCTCATCGAAGGGCTTGATCGTCGCGTCGTAGTTCGGGACGAGCTGGCCGTCGACCTCCATCAGGAGGTCGGTGGACCCGCCGTTGGTCGCCTGCGCGGGCGCGCTCGGAGGCGCAGCGGCGGCAGCATCGGTGGTTGTCTCGACGGAAGACACGGCGGCAATGATGGCAAAAACGAACTGCGAGCCGACATCCTGTCCCCAAGCGCCGATCCCGGCGGGTCTCGCCGGGGGTCCCGGCGGGGCGGTACCCTCGCGATCCCATGCCCCGACGCGAGACCAAGCGCGGTTCCGAGCGCACGCCCCTGAGCGGCGATTACGACGTGCTTATCTGTGGCGCGAGCTTCGCCGGTCTCGCCGTCGCGCGCGAGCTCGCGGGATCGGGCGCCAGGACCCTGATCGTCGACCGGTATGAAATCGGCGAGCGCCAGACCTCGGCCTGCGCGGCGCCGACCGAGTGGCTCGAGGCGATGGGGGTCGCCGCATCGATGCGCCAGACGTTCGACACGCTGGTGGTCCACACCCCCCGCACCACGGTCCGCTTTCGCCTTCCGTGGACGTTCTCGACCTTCGACTACCGAGAGCTCTGCGGCCTGCTCCACGAGCAGTGCGACGCCGATTTCGAGACCGCGACGGTCACGGGCAGGTCGCAGGCCGCAGGCCGCAGGCCGCAGATTGGAGAGCCGATCAACATCGAGACCGATCGCGGGGTACTGTCCGCGCCGCTCGTCGTCGATGCCCTCGGGTGGAAGCGGGTGCTCTCGGGGAGCGCGTATCAGCCGCCTCGGGCGCCGCTTTCGCGAGGCCTCGAGGTGCATCCGTTCGGGGCCGGCGACGAGCTCGAGATCTGGATCGATCGCGGCTACGTGCCGGCCGGCTACTCGTGGAGCTTTCCCGCGGCGGACGAGGTGCGCGTCGGAGTGGGCTCGTTCGACCCCGGCTTCCACGTGAAGGAGCCGACGGTGCGCCTCGCGGACGACCTCGAGCGCGAGGCGGTTCGCTACCAGGGCAACTGGATCCCCCACAAGCTGCGCTCGGCGACCGCGGACGGCGTCTTCTTCGTCGGCGACTCGGCCGGGCACTGCCTGCCGCTGACCGCCGAGGGCATCCGCACCGCGTTCTATTTCGGCATCTCCTGCGGGCGCGAGCTGCGCCGGGTGATCGAAGGGCGTGCCGACCGCGCGACTGCGCTGCGGCGCTACCGGGGCTTCTCCGACTCCCACGAGTGGCAGTTCAGGTGGATGCTGCGCGTGCAGAAGCTTGTTCCGCGGGTGCCGCCGAGGCTGCTGGCGGCGGCCCTGCGGCAGATGGAGCGCGACTCGTTCGTCGGCTGGTCCTTCGACCACTACCTGCGCATCGCTCACCCCTCGTTCGCGGCGATAGCACCCCGCTCGGCCGAGCCGCGGCCCGAGCTGCGAGCAGCCGCCTAGAAGCCCGCGGCTATTCCCGCAGCCCGGCGGCTTCGAGGGCCTCGCGATGGTCCAGGAACCCGCGCAAGCCGGCGGCCTTGCCGTCTCGGCACTCGACGATCCATGCCCATCGGTCATCGACCTCGACCCCGCTCACGCGCCCCCGGCCGCGCACGTGCCCGAGGACCAGAACGCGGTCACCCAGATCGCGGAGGTCCGTGGCCTCGAACCTGAAGGACTCCCAGCTCTGGGCGACATCGCGGAAGAACTCGCGGATGCCGCTGGCCGAGGTGTAGCGGACGGGCTCGCCGCCCACCCCTACGAGCTGCATCTCGAAGTCCGGGTGGCTGGCCGCGACCATCCCTTCCGGATCTCCCGGAATCGTCATCACACCGAAGGCGCGCCGGACCAGCTCGACGTTCTGCCGCGACATCCTCCGCGCATTGTCTCGCGGACATCGGGGACCACCGCGGCGCGCGGGCAAGACGCGTTCCGACTAGCTCCTCGGCGGCGCTGGCGCGGTGGAGCCGCGCACGATGAGCTCGGTGGGAAGCAGCACCGGGCCGGAAGCGACCTCGCGGCCCTCCAGGCCGTCGAGCAGCAGCGTCGCGGCCCGGGCTCCGATCTCCGCCTGCGGGATCGCGACGGTCGTCAACGGCGGCTCGAGGCTGGCGACCATCGGCGTGTCGTTGTGGCCGACGAGCGAGATGTCCTCGGGACAGCGAAGCCCCGCGTCGGCGAGCGCCTCGAGGCAGCCGAGCGCGATCAGGTCGTTGCCGGCGACGATCGCGGTGAATCGCTCGCCGCCCCCGAGCAGCTCCTCGGCTGCCGCGTGGCCCGCCCCCGCCGTGAACGCCTCACCGTGGACCAGCAGCCGCGAGGCGCTCAGGCCGAGCCGGTCGGTGGCCGCCTCGAACGCGTCGCGTCGGACGACCGTGGTCGAGAGGGTCAGCGGCCCGGTGACGTGAGCGATCCGCCGATGGCCGAGCTCGGCCAGGTGGGCGACGGCGGCCTCGACGCCCGCAGCATCGTCTCCGGCGACGAGCGGCAGCGAGCCGGCATCGATGTTCCGGGTGACGAGAATCGTCGGCACGTCGCCGTCCGCGAGATCGTTGACGGTCCCGCTCGTCCGCGTTGCGGTGGAGACGATCAGGCCCTCGCAGCGCCGGGCCAGCAACTCGTCGACGAGCGCAGCCTCACGGTCGACGTCGTTGTCCGTGTCGGCCAGCAGGCATGCGATTCCCGCGGTCCAGAGCACCCCCTCTATCCCACGCACGATCGGCGGAATCACCGGGTTGGTGAGATCCGGTACGACCACGCCGACGAACCCGGACCGGCGAGTGCGCAGGCTGCGGGCGACCGGGTCCGGCCGGTAGCCGAGCGCCTCCGCGGCCTCGCGGACCCGGCGCTCGGTCGGCGCTGCGATCCGACCCGGCAACGCGGGGTTCAGCGCACGCGAGGCGGTCGCGGGGTTGACGCCGGCCCGGCGGGCGACGTCTCTGAGGGTTGGTCGCGACGTCGCCAAGCCCGATCCCCCGCTGCTCGCGCGCCGGGGTCCGCCTAGGCGCTTGCCCAGTAGTCGTCGGACGCCTTGCTCGTCGCGAGCGCCTCGGCCGTCTCGAACCCGGGGGCCATCGCCGCTCGGTCACCGGGCAGGACCTGGTGGTGCTCGATGTTGAGCAGGCGCAACCAGCTCTGCTGTCCGAGCGTGAGCCCGATCATGCATCCGAGCTCAACCAGCTCCGGCTCGGAGAAGTGCTCGTACATCCGATCCCAGAAGCCGTCGTCGGTCTCGAGGCCCCAGGCGATCGCCTCGGCGTAGGCGAGCGCGGCCTTCTGGCGCGCATCAAAGCCGTCGAAGGACTCGAAGTTGAGCAGCTCGTCGTACTGGCCCTCCTGAAGACCCTGCTCGGCGCCCTTCTCGGAGCGCTGATTGCCGCAGTACTCGCACTTCGTGGTCCGCGAGACGTAGACCCGGCAGAGCTCCTTGAGGGAGTGCTCGACGATCCCCTCGCGAAACAGGTCTCGCCAGCTGTTGGCAAAGAACCAGAATGCGGCTGGAACGTGCGCGCGCACGGCCGAGCTTTCGGGGCGCGGGGTTCCCTCCCTCGCACAGCGCTCCATCTCGGCCTGCATCTCAGGGGTCATCTCCTCGAACGGGACGTAGCTGATCCTCTGCTTTCCGGGCATGGCGATTCTCCTCCGTCCCCCAGGTTGGCAATCGATTGCCAAATCCTACCAGGAACGCTCAGCGCTCGATCGAGGACATGTCCGCGTAGCGGTCGCCGGCCGTAGTCCCCATCGGCGCCGCCTCGTCGAGCTGCGCGAGGTCGGCGTCGTCGAGCTCGATCGCGGCGGCGGCGACGTTCTGCTCGAGATGCCCCTGGCCCGTTGTCCCGGGAATCGGGACCACGTCGTCGCCCCGGTGCAGCACCCAGGCCAGCGCCAGCTGCGCCGGCTCGACCCGCTTGGCGGCCGCGATCTGCCCGATCCGGTCGGCCAGGGCCAGGTTGCGCTCGAAGTTCTCACCCTGGAAGCGGGGGTGCTTGCGGCGCGAGTCGTCGGCGGGAACGTCCTCGGGGCGGCGGAAGCGGCCGGTGAGGAAGCCGCGGCCGAGCGGGCTGTAGGCGACGAATCCGATCCCAAGCTCGCGTACGGTCGGGAGGATCTCGTCCTCGACCTCGCGGGTCCAGAGCGAGTACTCGGTCTCCAGCGCGGTGATCGGATGCACCGCATGCGCCCGCCGGATCGTCGACGCCGCCGCCTCGGAGAGCCCGAGGTGGCGGACCTTGCCGGCAGCGACGAGCTCGGCCATCGCGCCCACGGTTTCCTCGATCGCGACCTTCGGGTCGACCCGGTGCTGGTAGTAGAGGTCGATCCATTCCACGCCGAGTCGCTCCAGCGAGGCATCGCAGGCCTGGTGGACGTACTCGGGATCGCCGCGCACACCGAGCGGCTCGCCCGACGGACCGCGGGCCTGGCCGAACTTGGTCGCGATCACCACCTCGTCGCGGCGCCCGGCGATCGCCCGGCCGACGAGCCGTTCGTTGGCTCCCGCCCCGTACATGTCCGCCGTGTCGAGCATGGTCACCCCGAGGTCGAGGGCGCGCCGGATCGTCTCCATCGATTCGCGCTCGTCGGCGTCGCCGTAGAACTGCGACATGCCCATGCAGCCGAGCCCGAGCTCCGCCACCTCGAGGTCCTTGCCGAGCCTCCTCGTCCGCATCCCTAAAGCGCCAGCCCCAGCGGCTCGGTGAGCAGCGCCCGCACCCGGGCCAGGAACTCGGCCCCGTCGGCGCCGTAGAGGATGCGGTGATCGCAGGCAAGCGTGACCCCCATCCGCCGCGCGACGGCGAGCTCGCCGTCGCGCACCACCGGCGCCTCTGCGATCGCCCCGACCGCGAGGATCGCCGCCTGGGGCGAGTTGATCACCGGGTGAAAGTTCGAGACCCCGTACATGCCGAGGTTAGAGACGGTAAAGGTGGCGCCCGAGAGCTCGGGCGGGGTGATCGTTCGCTCGCGCACCCGCTCGGCGAGCGCCCGCGCCTCGGTCGCGATCTGGCGCAGGCCCTTCTTGTCGGCGTCGAAGATCGTCGGCACGACCAGCGCCTCGGCCGCGGCGACCGCGATCCCGACGTTGACCCGCGAATAAAGCTCCCAGCGGCCGTCGCGATAGGCGCCGTTGGCGCGCGGGAACTCGCCGAGGGCGATCGCGGCGGCCTTGATCACCATGTCGTTAAAGGACGGCACCACCTCCTCGGGCCCGGCGGCCGCCTTAAGCGCCGCGCGGGCCTCATAGGCGCGGGTCATGTCGACCTCGGCCTGAAGGTAGAAGTGCGGCGCGGTTGCCTTTGACTCGGCCATCCGCCGCGAGACGGTCTGCTGAAGCTTGGTGAGCTCGATCACCGAGACTGTGCCCTTGGCGGTCTCGGGGCGCTCGGCGGCCCCGGCCGGCGGCGCGGCCTGCGCGGCCGGGGCGGCGCGGGCGGCGGCCCCGGCGCCCTCGACGTCGGCCTTGATGATCCGCCCGCCCGGCCCCGAGCCCGAAAGGGTGGCGAGATCGACGCCGCGCTCGCGCGCGATCCGCCGCGCCAGCGGCGAAGCCTTGACCCTGCCATCCCCATCCCCCGAGTCCGCTGCTTGGACGGGCCGGGTGGGGGTTGGGGCAGGCTCGGGCTCGGCGGCGACGCGGTGCTCGGCGGCCGTCGGTGCCTCGGCCTCGGACGGCGGCCGCCGGCGCCTCGGAGTCAGGGGCGGGGGCGGTGCGGTCCGCCGGCGGGCTATCCGCAGCAGGGACGCGAGGACTGCCCGGCGGGGGACTCGCACCGTCGCCGCCCCCATCGCCACCGTCGGCGCTCCCGGCCTCCGAGGCCCCAGCCTCCGAAGCCTCGCCGACCCGAGCGATCACCTCGCCGATCGGCAGCGTGTCGCCCTCGCCGGCGACGATCTCGATCAGCGTCCCGGCGGCGTCTGCCTCGAAGACCATGTTCGCCTTGTCGGTCTCGATCTCGACCAGCTCGTCGCCGAGCGCGACCTCGTCGCCGACGCCCTTCATCCACTTGAGGATCGTGCCCTCCTCCATCGAGTCCGAGAGGCGTGGCATGACGATCTCAACGGGCATGCCGGCTCCTCCGCTCCCGCCTGAACACCTTGTCCGCGGCTACGCCGCGGACTTCTTCTCCTGCTCCCGCGTCCGGGGCCGGCATGGTCACCTGAGGGCTCCCGCGGTCATGCGGAGGTCTCGACGCCGGTGCCCAGCCGCGCGCGCACCGATTCGACGATCGTCTCGGCGCTGGGCAGGTACTCGTCCTCGAGGCTCGGGCTGTAGGGAATCGGCGTCTCCTCGGTGGCGACGATCCAGGCGTCGTCCAGATCGTGGAGGCCCGCCTCGGCCAGCAGACCGAGGAGCCCGGTCGCCCAGCCGCCGATGCGCGGGCCCTCCTCGACCGCGAGCACCCGGTTGGTCTTCCCGACCGAGCCGAGCACCGTGCCCAGGTCGAGCGGCCTCAGCGTGCGCAGGTCGACGACCTCGACTTCGAGCCCGTCCCCGGCGAGAGTGTCGGCGGCCTGGAGAGCGTCGCGCACGCCCTTCGAGATCGAGACGATGGTCAGGTCGCCGCCCTCGCGCACGACGGCGGCCTGTCCGAGCGGCACGGTCTCGCTCTCGGGCTCGGGGCCCTTGACCGAGTAGAGCCGCTTGTGCTCGAGGAAGATCACCGGGTTGTCGTCGCGGATCGCGGCCTTGAGAAGCCCCTTCGCGTCGGCCGGCGACGACGGAGCCGCGACCTTGATCCCGGGGATGCCCTGAAACCAGGTGCCGTGGGTCTGGGAGTGCATCGCGCCGAACCGCCCCCCCGCCCCGACGGCCGAGCGGACGACCAGGGGCACGCTGCCCTGCTCGTTGGAGACGTACCAGAGCTTCGCCGCCTGGTTGACGAGCGAGTCCATGGTGAGGCCCATGAAGTCCCCGAACATGATCTCGATCACCGGGCGCATCCCCGTCGTGGCGGCGCCGAATGCGGCGCCGGCAAGGGCAAGCTCGGAGATCGGCGTGTCGAACACGCGGTCGGTGCCGAAGCGCTCCTGGAGGCCGGGAGTGACCGCGAACACGCCACCCTGCTCGGCGGCGACGTCCTCGCCGAAGAAGAGAACCGAGTCGTCGCGCTCGAGCTCCTCGGCGAGCGCGTCGCGGATCGCAGCCCTGAACTCGAGCTCGCTCATAACACCTGGATCGCGCTTCGCCGAGCAGCACCGTTCCCTTGTGCTGGCTCCGCGCTCATGGCACCTGGATCGCGCTCATGGGGCGAACTCGGCTCCCGGCCGCTCGCGTGGATCCGGATACGGCGCGGCGAGCGCCGCCTCGCATGCGCGCTCGATCGCTTGCCGGGCGCCGCCCTCCGCCGCCGAGACCTCGTCCTCCGTCAGGCCGTCTGCGAGCAGTCGCTCACGGGCGATCGTCAGCGGGTCGCGCGCCAGCCACTCGTCGAGCTCGCCGTCCGGCCGGTACCTCGCGGGGTCGGACTTCGAATGGCCGAAGTGGCGGTAGGTACGGCACTCCAGGAGAGTCGGCCCGCCATTGGACCGGGCCCGGTCGACCGCCTCGGCCGCGGCCCCGTGCACGGCCCAGAGATCGTTGCCGTCGACGACCGCGAACGGCATCCCGTACGCGCCGGCGCGAGCGGCGATCTCTCCGCCGGCTGTCACCGCGTGCATCGGCGTGAACTCCCCGTACAGGTTGTTCTCGCACACGTACACGACGGGAAGCTCGAGCACCTGGGCGAAGTTGAGGCACTCGTGGAAGTAGGCCTGGTTCGTTGCCCCGTCGCCGAAGAAGGCGACCGAGACGCGCTCCTGGCGCTGGGCGGACATTCCGGCGCCGGTCGCCGCGGCAATGCTCCCGCCCACGATCCCGAAGCACCCGACCAGACCGCGCTCGAGATCGACCACGTTCATCGAGCCCGCCCGGCCGCCGCATACCCCGGTCGCCCGCCCGAGCATCTCGGCCGCGAGCGCCTCCGGCGCCGTGCCCTTGGCGAGCGCATGCCCATGACCGCGATAGGTGCCGCTGGCGTAGTCCTCGGGCTCCAGGGCCATGCAGACGCCGACCGGGACCGCCTCCTGACCGGCGGACAGATGGGTGGTCCCATGCACCTCGCCCTTCAGGAACAGGCGATGGATCGCCTGCTCGAACTCCCGGATCAGGACCATGCGGGCGTAGGCGTCGAGGTAGGCCCGCGGATCACCGTCCCGGGTGGCCGTCGTGCGAGGCTCCACCTCGCGCTCGGCCTCGCGGGTCTCCCGTGCGCTCACCGCTCGGAGCCCGCCGCCGTGCGCATCGCGGCTGCGAGCTCACCGAGGCCGTCGCTGACGTCGACGTCCTCCGGCTCGAGCTCGATTCCGGAGAGCTGGGCCTGCTGGTCGAGTAGCGCGGCGAAATCCTCGTCGGTGCGTCCCTGGGCGATCAGGGCCTGGACAAGCTCGCGCACCGCGGCCGCGACAGGCATCGGCACCCCGAGCTCGTCTGCGAGCTCGAAGCCGAGGTCGAAGTCCTTGCGCAGCAGCACGGGCGTGAAGGTCGGGGCGTAGTCGAGCTTTACGTAGGCCGGGGTCTTGTAGCGGGTGAACATCGAACCCATGACGCTGTGGTTGATGAACTCGAGCAGGTCGGCGCGCGCGATGCCGCCCTTTTCCGCGAGCACCGTGATCTCGGCCAGCGACTGGGCGACGACTCCGAGCAGGAGGTTGTGGCAGATCTTCGCGAGCCGGGCGCGCTCGCCCTCACCCACGTAGGTCACGCCCTGGCCGAGCAGCTCGAGGTACGGGGCCACCTGCTCATAGGCCTGGCGAGGTCCGGAGACGACGATCGTGAGCAGCCCCGCATCGACCACCTTCGGGTTCCCGCTCACCGGCGCGGCCAGCAGGGCGATCTCGCGCTCGGCGAGCTGGCTGCGCACCTGCTCCGACGCCTCCGGCGAGACGGTGGTCAGGTCGACGACCACCGGCGGGGTCGTCCCGCCGGAGAGCAGGCCCTCAGCGCCGACGACGACCTGCTTGAAGTCGTCGGAGCCGGCGACCATCGTGAAGACGACGTCGCGGTCGGCGAGGTCGACGGGCGAGTCGACCACGGTCGCGCCGTGCTCGGACAGCGGGTCGGCCTTGGCCCTTGTGCGGTTGTAGACGGCGACGTCGCACCCCGCCTCGAGCAGCCGGCGGGCGAGGCTGTACCCCATCCGCCCGGCGCCCGCCCAACCGAGCCGCTTGCCCCCCAGGTTGCCGTCCTCCATTCGAAGCTCTCCCGTCTCTGCAATCGTTTGCACCCCTAGCGTAGCCAAACCCGCGCGCAGCCGTCAAGCGACAGGGCCCGACCTGGCGGCTAAACTAACTGCAAACGATTGCGGAGGTTGGCGATGGGACTCCCCACATACGGCCTGATGGGCGTCGACTGGGAGGAGCGGGTGCGCTTCGACCGGCTGCGGTCCGACCGGCTCGCGCGGATCTCGAGGCTGCTGGCCGAGTCCGAGCTCGGGGCGTTGCTGTGCTTCGACATGACCAACATCCGCTACATCACCGCCACCCACATCGGCACGTGGGCCCAGGACAAGCTCAACCGCTTCTGCCTGCTGCCGCAGGACGATCAACCGATCATGTGGGACTTCGGCTCCGCGGCGCGCCACCACCAGCTCTACAACCCGTGGCTGGGCGAGGAGCGCTCACGCGCCGGGATCTCGACCCTGCGCGGGGCGATGGCGCCCGAGGCCGGGCGGGCCGAGAACGTGGCCGCCAAGATCCGGGCCGAGCTCGCGGAGCGCGACCTGCTCGCGGAGCCGGTCGGCGTCGACGCGGTCGAGCCGGCCGTCCTCTTCGCCCTCCAGGCCGCCGGGATCGAGGTCGTCGACGGCCAACAGCTGATGCAGGAGGCGCGCGTGATCAAGGGCGAGGACGAGATCACGCTCCTCAACACCGCCTGCATGATGGTCGACGCGGCCTACGAGGAGCTCTACCGCGAGATGCGTCCCGGGATGCGCGAGAACGAGTGCGTCGGGCTCGTGAACAAGGTCCTCTACGACATGGGCTCGGAGTTCGTCGAGGGGGTCAACGCGATCTCGGGTGAGCGCTGCAACCCCCACCCCCACGTCTACACCGACCGCACGCTGCGCCCAGGGGACCCGGCCTACTTCGACATCCTGCACAGCTTCATGGGCTACCGCACGTGCTACTACCGCACGTTCGCGGTCGGCAGCGCCTCCCGGAGCCTGGTCGACGCCTACAAGCGCTGCCGCTACTACCTCGACGCGGCGATCGAGCTGATCCGCCCCGGGGTCACCACCGGCGACGTCGTCAAGGTCTGGCCGCGAGCCGAGGAGTTCGGCTTCGCCGACGAGGAGGCGGCGTTCGCGCTGCAGTTCGGGCATGGGGTCGGTCTCGCCATCTGGGAGAAGCCGATCTTCTCGCGCCTGGTGTCGCTCGACCATCCCGAGGAGATCCGCGAGGGGATGGTGTTCGCGCTCGAGACGTTCTGGCCCGCGTCGGACGGCTGGTCGGCCGCCCGGATCGAGGAGCAGCTCGTGGTCACCAAGGACGGCTGCGAGGTGATCACCCGGTTCCCGGCCGAGGACCTGGTGATCGCCGGCAGGCCCTACTACACGCCCGGCGGCTCGCTGCCGCTGGAGCGCGAGACGCAGTCCAACCTCAACACGCGCCTCGACGCGGACGCCCTGGAGGCGACCCCGGCGGACGGCGGTGCGCCCGGCGGCGACGGGCGCGGCGCCGGCCGGCTGCCGAGCGGCGACCGCGGCGCCGAAACCCTGCAGTGATCGCCACGACGCCGATCGCGGGGTCGGTCGCGACGGACGGCTACCCCCGGTTCAGCGATCGGGAGATGACCGACCGCGCGCTGCGCCTCGATGCCGCCATGGCCGCGCACGGCGCCGAGCACGCGCTCGTCTACGGTGCCAACCGCTTCGGCTCCGCGGTCGGCTGGCTGACGGGCTGGCCGGTCACCCGCGAGGCGCTCGTCGTCCACTCGCCCGGCGAGCGCGACCTGCTGCTGGTCAACTTCTACAACCACGTCCCCAACGCGCGGCGGATGGCAACCGCGGCCCAGGTCGACTGGGCCGGCGAGAATCCGATCGAGACCGCGATCGCCGAGCTGCGCCGCCGCGGCGCCTCGGAGGCGACGACGGTCGCCGCGATCGGGCCGTTCGCCCACGGCGCGTTCGAGCGCCTCGCCGAGTTCGCCCGGCCGGTCGACCTCAACGCGACCTACACGACGCTGCGCCTGGTGAAGTCGGCCGAGGAGGTCGAGTGGACCCGAATCGCGGCCGCGATGACCGACGACGCCGTCGCGGCGGTGCGGGGCCGCTCCGCCCCCGGGACGACCGAGGCAGAGCTGGCCGACGCCGCCGAGCGCGCCTACGTCGCCCGCGGCGGCACCACCCACATCCACTACTTCGGGGCCACCTCGATGACCGAGCCGGGCGTCTGCGTTCCGGCCCAGTGGCCGTCGACGCGCACGCTGCGCACCGGGGACTTGCTCAGCTGTGAGGTCAGCGCCTCCTGGTGGGGCTACTCGGCGCAGCTCCTGCGCTCGTTCACCGTCGACGCCGAGCCGACGGCCCTCTATCGCGAGCTGCACGCCGTGGCCGACGCCGCCTTCGACGCCATCGTGGCCCGCCTGCGACCCGGCGCGACCGCGTCGGAGCTGGTCGACGCCTCCGGCGTGATCGAGGATGCCGGCTACACGACCCGCGACGACCTCGTGCACGGCTTCGTCGGCGGCTACCTACCGCCCGTCCTCGGCTCTCGCAGCCGGGCGCTGACCGCGGTGCCCGAGTTCAGCTTCGAGGCCGGAATGATGGTGGTCGTCCAGCCGAACGTGGTCACCCTCGGCGAGACCGCCGGCGTGCAGACGGGCGAGCTGATGCTGGTGACGGAGGACGGCGCCGAGCCGATGCACGACTTCGAGCGGGGCCTGCTGGCCGCCGGCGACCGAGAACGACGAGGAGGTTGAAGCCATGTCCGCAGACGGCGCACCGACGCAAACCCTGACCAAGCCCCCGACCGACGCAGCGGCGCGAGGCGCATTCGTCGACGGCGGCTGGCTGGCGCCTTCCGGCGAGGAGACGTTCAGCGTCGTCGAGCCGGCAACCGCGGCCGAGCTCGCGCGCGTGGCGGCTTGCGGGCCTGCGGAGGTGGATGCAGCGGTCGCGAGCGCCGAGCGCCGCTTCGCCGAGGACTGGCGCTGGCGCTCGCCGCGCGAACGCGGCGCCCTGATGCGCGAGGTCGCCGCCCGGATCCGCGAGCACGTCGATGAGCTCGCCGAGCTCGAGGCGCGCGAGGTGGGCAAGCCCCGCCGCGACGCCCTGCGATTCGACGTCTCGTTCAGCCACGCCGGCTTCGACTACTTCGCCGGACTCGCCGACACCCTGCACGGGGAGATCCTCGATCAGGGGCCGATCGAGGCGCGCATCGTCTACGAGCCATACGGCGTGGTCGCCGCGATCCTGCCGTTCAACTGGCCGCCCATCCACTTCACGAAGAAGTGCGCGCCGGCGATCGCGGCCGGGAACACCGTCGTGATCAAGCCCGGGGAGCAGGCCCCGCTCTCCGTTCTCAGGCTGGTCGAGATCGCCAACGAGGTGCTGCCGCCCGGAGTGATCAACGCCGTCACCGGGGTCGAGGCCGGGGCCGCACTCGCCGGCCACCGCGGCGTCAGCCGGATCACCTTCACCGGCTCGACCGCGACCGGCCGCCGCGTGCTCGAAACGGCGGCTCAGAACCTCACCTTCGCGACCATGGAGCTCGGCGGCAAGAACGCGCTGCTCGTGCTCGAGGACGCCGACCTCGACGTGGCGATCGACGTCGCGCTCGAGGGCATGTTCTACAACCAGGGGGAGGCCTGCACCTCGACCGCGCGCATCCTCGTCGCCGACCCGATCTACGACGAGTTCTGCGACCGGTTCGCCCGCGCCACCGAGCGGCTGGTGGTCGGCGACCCGCTGCACCCCGACACCGACATCGGGCCGATGGTCGACGCCCGCCAGCGCGACAGGGTGCTCGAGTACCTGCGGATCGGGCTCGACGAGGGGGCGCGCCTGGTCACGCAGGGTGCCCTCCCCGACGACGAGCGCCTGAGCGAGGGCTACTGGGTGGCGCCGACGGTGCTCGCCGACGTGACGCCGGAGATGCGCCTCGCACAGGAGGAGATCTTCGGGCCGATCGCCTGTCTGATTCGATTCAGCGACGAGGAGGAGGCGCTGGCGATCGCCAACGGCACCGAGTACGGGCTCACCGCGGCGCTCTGCACCCGCGACGAGCGGCGCGCCCGGCTACTTGCCGCACGCCTCGAGGCGGGCATGGTGTTCGTCAACAACTACATGCGCCGGGCCTTCCTTGGCTCGCCCTTCGGGGGCATGAAGGGCAGCGGCTTCGGGCGCGAGAACGCCGCCGAGACCCTCTACGAGTTCGTGCGCTCGAAGAACGTTCGCTTCCCCTCCGGGCGGGGCGAGATCCCGACCTGGCCCCCGCGCGACTAGCTCCGCTCGCCGGGAGGCTCCTCGTCGTTCCCGCCGAGCAGCGGGCGCGACTCGGCGCCGTCGTCGAGCAGGCGCTGCTGACCGGGACCGGGTTCGCCGAGCGCGGGCGCGGCGTCGGCGCTCTCGACCTCGAAGATCCGCGGCGCGCGAGCGTTGACCCGCAGCTGAAACACGTCGGGGCGGTTGTAGTGACCTGCGAAGTCGTGCCGGAGCTTCATCCGAACCCCGAGCTCGAGGTCCAGGTCCGCGTAGAGGATCCCCTCCTCCGGCCCCAGTGGGCCGGCCACGACGGCGCTGTCGGGCGCGACGATCAGCGAGCCGCCGCAGAACTCGGGGCTGCGGATCGTCTCGGCGTCCTCGGGGGAGAGCTCCAGCCGCCCGATCGTCTCCTCGTCGACCGTGCCGCAGGCGCTGATCACGTAGGCCTTCGACATCTGCGCGAAGGCCTGCGAGTCGATCCTGACGCGCTCGCGCAGCGGCGCGCCGACGGTCGGAAAGTGGTTCGGCCAACTCATCACGTGCACCCGGGAGTGCTCAGCGGTGAGCGCGAAGATCGCGAGCGGGTTGGAGTTCTCGCCGCAGATCAGCCCACTCGCCGGCCCGAAATCCGTCTCGAAGGCGCCCAGCGTGTCGCCGTGCCCGCCGGTGTGCACGAGCCGCTCCCCGACGGTGGGCATGAGCTTCTGATGCTTTCCGAGCAGCGACCCGTCGGGCCCGAGGAACACCTGCGTGTTGAACAGGGTCCCGATCGTGTTCGGCTGCTTCTCGCAGACGCCGACCACGGCGTAGGCGCCTGCGTCGGCCGCGGCGCGCGAGAGCTCCTCGATCTCCGGGCCGGGGATCTCGACGGAGTTCTTGAACAGCTCGACGCTGAGCCGGGTCGCGACGGGCCCGGTCCCGGGATGGAAGTGAAACCAGATCGGGTGGGCGGGGATGAAGCCCTCCGGAAACCCGACGATCCGGGCACCGTTGGCGCCCGCCTCGCGGATCAGCTCGGCCGCCCTGACCGTGGATGCCTCGCGGTCGAGGAAAGCGGATGCCGCCTGCACCGCGGCCGCACGGACGGTCGGATAGCTGTCGCCCATCAGCTCAACCGCTCGGCGAGCCAGTCGGCGAGCAGCGGTCGGTAGCGGTACGCGACGTTGTTGCACACGTGGTTTCCCTCCTCGTAGAGCACGAAGGTGGAGTCGGGCGCCTCGTCGGCGACCAGCTTCGTCGACTCCCAGGGGATCAGCCGGTCGAGCTTTCCCGTGACCACGAGCAGCGGCTGGGCGATGTGGCCCGCGACGCCCGCGAGGTCGAGTTGCAGCGCGCGCTGGCGACCGCTCTCGAGGTCCGCTGAGCCCGAGTAGTGGACGAACGACTCGCGGGTCAGCAGCGGCAGGTCGTCCCAGAGCTCGCCGAGGTTACGCGGACCGGAGACGCCGGCGACCGCGCGGAGCCTCGGCTCGAAGGCGGCCGCGCGGGGCGCGTAGTAGCCGCCGAGGCTGACTCCAGCAGCGCCCACGCGCGCGAGGTCGAGGTCGCCGCGGCCCGTGAGCGCGTCGAGGATCGCCGAGACAGCTACCTCGTAGTCGGGGCGGATCGGGAGCTCGAAGCCCGCCTCGCCCTGGCCGGGTCCGTCGACCGAGAGCGTCGCCAGGCCCCGCTCCAGGAACACGCGCTCGAAGTTGAAGAACTCCTCCTTGGTCGAGTCGAGGCCGGGGATCAGGAGCACGAGGGGCGGGCGCTCGGGGCCGGCGGGACGCCGAAGGTTGCCGATCACCGCCCCGCCGTCGAGCGGCGCCTCGATCCGCTCGGTGCTCGGATCCAGCAGGCGCTGGGCCTCGCGGAGCGCGTCGCGCGCCCTGATCGTCGTCTCCCGGTTGCGCTCCGGTTGGACGACCCAGACGTACTTGGCGAAGTGAAAGCAGAGCGCCGCGCGAACGAACGCCTCCCCGGCCGTCCGCCTGCGCCCGGCGTCCTCGGCCTCGCGCGCCAGTCGCAGGTGGAGCTCGCCGGTCTCGGACCAGGCGTCGAGCCACTCCTCCCAGCGCTCGATCCGCGCCGTCGTGCGAACGAAGTCGTTGTAGTCGATTCCCTGGGTCACCATCCGCGGGGCCCAGTTGTCGATCGCCGCCTGGACTCGCTCGTCAGGCATCGACCGTGCTCCGGACCAGGAGTCGCTCCGCGTTTCCGCCCAGGACCGCTCCCTCGACTTCGCCCTCGAGCCCGAGCGCCCTCACCGTGTCGACCGGGGCGGGATCCGCCATGTCGAACGGGTAATCGGAACCGAGCAGCACGCGGTCGGCCCCCGCCCAGTCGATCAGCGCCCGCAACAGGTCGCGATCGTGGGTGACCGTGTCGAAGTAAAAGCGCCGGATCGAGTCGAGCGGCGACTCGGTGAGATCCGAGCGCGCGTCTGGGCGGACCTCGTGCGCGTGGCGCAGCCGACCGCGCAGTGCGAGCAGGGCGCCGCCGCCGTGCGCGAGGATCACCCGGAGGCCGGGATGGCGTTCGAGCACGCCAGCCATCGTCATCTCGGCGGCGGCGATCGTCGTCTCGAACGGATTGCCGACCGCGTTCCAGAGGTAGTGGCGGGCGAACACGGGGTCATCGAAGCCCCGCGTCGTCGGGTGCACGAGGATCACTGCCCGGGTGCGCTCCGCCACCGCCCAGAAGGGCTCGAAGCGGGGGTCCCCGATGTAGGTCCCGCCGACGCTGGCCGTCACCTCGACACCGGAGAGCACGCCGGCGGCCGCGAGCGAGCCGAGCTCGGCCGCAGCCAGCTCCGGAGCCTGGAGCGGCACCGCGCCGAGCGCGGCGATGCGGTCCGGCGTCGCTCGCACGAGCCCCTCCAGGGCCCCGTTCTGGATCCGGCAGCGCTCGAGGCATGACTCCGGCTCGGCCTCGGGGTAGAGCAGCGGCACCCACGGCGAGAGCAGCACCCGATCGATCCCGAGTCGCTCCTGGCCGGCGAGGATCGTCTCGACGTCGACCACCTCGCGCGTCATCGATCGAATCTCGCGACCGCCCAGCTCGACCACCGGCCGGCTCCCGTCGCGCTTCACGCGCGGTCGCCACGGGTCGTCGCCGTTGCGGCCGTTACGCAGGATCTCGGCGACGATCACGTGCGCGTGGACATCGGTGACGGTGATCCGATCACCTCCTCCAACTCGCGACCGTGGTCGGCGAGGACGACGCGCGCCGCGTTGCGCCCCGGGGCTCCGGTGATCGAGCCCCCCGGATGGGTCGTGCCGCCGGTCTGGTAGAGGCCCTCGATCGGCATGCGGTGCTGTCCCCATCCCGGCACCGGTCGCGACGCCCCCATCTGACCGGGCCCGCGGTGGCCGCCGTGGAAGGTGCCGTGGATCATGTGGCGGTTCGATCGCTCGATGTCCTCGGGGCTCTTGACCAGCCGTGCGACGATCGCCTCGTCGCCGAGTCCCGATGTCACGGCCCGGACCCGCTGCAGCTGGCGCTCGGCCTGGTGGAGCTTGAGCTCGTCCCAGCTGTGCTGGCCCGCGGGAAGCCGCCACGCCTGACCGCTGAGGAACTTGACGGTGTGATGCCCCGCGGGCGCCCGCGAGGGATCCGCGAGGGTCGGCGTGGCGACCAGCAACCAGGCGGGGTCCGGGTCGTAGACGCCGTCCCTGAGTCGGCGCCCGTGGTCGAGCGCCTGCTGAGGCCAGCCCGCGAGGCCGGCGGACACGGCCGTCCGCGGCCCGTCCGGGGTCTCGAAGCTCGGCGGGCTGGTGGTCGCCAGGTAGACCGCGAACCCCGAGAGGCCGATGTCGTAGGTGCGAACGCCGTAGAGGAAGTCCTCGCCCCAGGCCTCGGGCGGGGCCATGCCGACGAGGTGCTTGATGTGGATCGTCGAGACGACGCCCTCGCGGGCGCGGAACCGCTCGCCGTCCTCGGTCTCCACCCCGACACAGCGCCCGCGCTCGAGTAGCAGCCGGCTCACCGTCCGATCGCAGAGGACGGCGCCGCCGTCGTCAATGATCGAACGCACGAGCGCGTCCGTGAGCCGGCCCGAGCCGCCCTCGGGGAGGGTCCAGCCGCGGCGCTGGCGGCCGAAGACGATCGAGTAAGCGAGCGGGCCGGAGCCGGTCGCGTCCACGGGGACCAGCGTCTGAAACGACTGCCAGAGCATGAACGCCTGCACGTGGGGGCTCTCGAACTCCGTCCGCACCACGTCCCAGGCGCTCATCATCCGCCGTCGCTCCCAGCGCCGGCCGTCGGGATGGTCGGCGAGCATCCGCTCGAGCGACGGCCCGAAGCCGGGCGGTGTGAACCGGGCTGCGCCGAAGAGATGCTTGACCGAGTCGTACTCCGCGATCATCCGGCGATACGCGTCGGCGTCGTGCCGCGAGAAGCGGGCCAGCTCCTCCCAGCTGCGGTCGAGATCCAGCCACATCGTCAGCTGGCGCCCGTCCGGGAACGCCACGTGAGCGAACGGGTCGGGCTCGATGTAGGTGAGTCCGTAACGCTCGCGGAGCCCGAGCTCGTCCTCGCTGAGCAGCGGGTTCGACTGGATCAGCGTGTGGCCGGTCGAGCACGAGTCGATCAGATAGCCGGGCTCGAGCATCTCCTCCGAGGCGGCCCCGCCTCCGGGGATCGCCCGGGCGTCGAGCACGACCACCTCATAGCCGGCGCGGGCGAGGTAGGCGGCGGTGATGAGGCTGTTGTGGCCGGCGCCCGCGACCACGAAGTCGGCCGTCGCGGTGCTCATGCGCCCGCGCCGATGTCGATCACGAGCTTCGCGTGGGGCGAGCCCGCCTGGCGCTCCCACGCCGCGGAGACGCCCGCCAGGGGAACTATCTCCCGATCGACCTCCAGCGATCCGGCAACCGCGAGCTCGAGCACCCGCTGGTAGGCGCGCCGTTTGCGGTCCATCGGGGTCCACCCCGACGAGAGCCCGACCAGCGATGCGCGCCGGTTGCGCAGCGCCGCCAGCGGCGGCGCGGTGGTCGCGCCGGCGGCCTGGCCGACGTTGACGGACCGGCCACCGTCGTCGAGCGCCATCACCGCCGCTGCCCCGGGCACGCCCCAGAGCGGATCGATGACGACATCGACCGGCCCACCGGCGGCCTCGCGCAGCCCCTCGACCAGCGGACCGGGGTCATCGGGAGCGTCGCCGTCGGCCGCCCGCGGCAGCTCGATCCCCACGTCGGCGCCGAGCTCGACCGCGCGCCGCAGGGCGGCGCGATCTCGTCCGGCCGCGACCACCCGCGCGGCGCCGCGCTGCTTGGCGAGCTGGACCGCGATCCCGCCCACGCTGCCGCTGGCACCGAGCACGACGACCCTCGCACCCGCGATCGGCTCGGCGGCGTCGAGCGCGAGGTCGGCGGTGACGCCGATCACCCCGACCGCGGCCGCGAGTCCCTCGTCGATGCCATCCGGCAGCGCGACGAGGGAGTCCGGCTCGGCGACCGCGAGCTCGGCGAGGGCGCCGTCCGAGCCGCGCCCCGGAAGTCGGCACTCGAACCGCACAGGCGACCCGGCATCGAGCCCGTCGCCCGAGACCACCCGCCCGACGCCCTCCATGCCCGGGACGTAGGGGACCTCCGGCGCCGCGCCCTCGCGCCCCGCGGCAATCCGGACCTCGATCGGGTTCAGCGTTCCGTAGCGGGGCGCGACCAGGGTCCCGTTCGCGCTCTCCTGTGGCGGCTCGATCCGGCCGACTTCCGGCGGCTCTCCGACCCGCTCGACGACGGCCGCCTGCATCGGCCCGTTCGGGGTCGCTACCACCGCGGCCTCACTCCGCGAGGATCAGCAGTAGCGAGCCGACGATGACCAGCGCGGCGCCGGCCCAGATCTTGGTCGTCACGATCTCGACGTGCCGGCCGGAGATCAGCGGGGCCGCGACCAACACCACGGGCACGGCCAGCAGCTGCAGCGCCAGCACCGCGCCGACAGAGGCGTCGTCGAGCGCCACCCAGCGGCCCCAGGTGGCGATCCCGACGATCAGGCCGGCCAGCAGCTTGAGCTCGAGCGCCCCACGGTCGCCGAGCCGGATCGGCTCCGAGCTGAACGGGAGCAGCACCCCGTAGGCGACCGTCGACGCGAGCATGCCGACGGTGACGCCGAGCAGCGGCGAGCTGAAACCCTCCAGGCCCTCGACGGTGAGCACCGCGCTCAGGGCCCAGGCGCAGGCCGTTGCCAGCGCGAAGATCGAGTCCGACAGCGGCGCACGCTCTCCGGCGCCGGGGTCGGCGACCAGGTAGGCGCCTGCGATCGTCAGTGCGATTCCGAACGCCGCCAGGGCGTCCGGCAGCTGGCTGGCGAAGACCGCGGCGAAGACGACGCCGAACACCGGGCTCGTCGAGAGGAGCGGGGAGGTGCGCGCCGCCCCGATCCGCGCCTGGCTGACGTTCAGCGTCGTCCAGCCGATGAAGAAGTGCACCAGGCCGGCGAGCGCGAACGCGATGATCCCCCACGCGGTCGCGTCGGCGAGCTCGGAGAGGTCCTCGGTCGCCACCGACGCGATCGCGAGGACGACGGTTGCCAGCACCAGCTGGAGGAAGGTCGAGAAGTAGATGCTGTCGAGGTCGCGGACGGCACGGGCGTTGATCGCCTGAAAGAGGCCGAATCCCGCTCCCGAGAGCGCCGCCCATCCGGCGCCGCTCACGCCCTCGCCGCCGTCGGCGGCGGCGCCTTGGTCGGCGTTCCCCCGAAGAACAAGTCGGTCATCTCCGGGTTGTTGAGGACCGCGTCCGCTCGATCGTGCATGAGTACGCGGCCGCTCTCCATGACCACGCCGTGGGTCGACATCCGCAGGCCGAACCGGACGTTCTGCTCGACGAGGAGGAGCGTCTTGCCTGCCTCGACCATCCGCTTCATCGCGGCGGCGACCACCTTGAGCGCCTTGGGGTCGAGGCCGACCGAGGGCTCGTCGAGCATCACCAGCGACGGATCGAGCATCAGCGAGCGCGCGAACTCGACCGAGCGCCGCTGGCCACCCGACAGGTTGCCGGCGCGCTCGTCGGAGCGCTCACCGACCAGCGGGAAGAGCTCGGACACCTCGGCGTAACGACGCTCCACCAGCTTGCGATCGCGGCGCGCGATGTAGGCGCCCATGAGCACGTTCTCGCGTACCGACAGATTCGCGAACAGGGCGTCGCTCTGGGGGACCTGGGTGACGCCGAGCTCGAGGATCTCGTCCGGCGCTCGGCGGTGGATCTCCTGCTCCTGGTAGACGATCGCGCCGTTGCTCGGGCGAAGCAGTCCGCTGATCGCCCGCAGAACGGTCGACTTCCCGGCGCCGTTTGGCCCGACGATGCAGGTCACCGAGCCACCGTCGACGGTCAGATCCACGCCCTGCAGCACGTCGCCGGCGCCGTAGCCGGCCACCACTCCGTCGAGGCGCAGCATCGTGCTCATGGCGCTGCCACCGGCTCCTCGAGCTGGAAGTCGGCGCCGAGGTAGGCGTCGAGGACCTGTTGGTCCCGCTGGATCTCGTCCGGCGTGCCGGTGCAGATGCACTCGCCGGACGCGAGCACGAGGACGGGCTCGCAGAGGCCGAGCACGAGCGGCATGTTGTGCTCGACGATTAGGAAGGTCTTGCCCTGGGCGTTGAGCTCGCGAATCATCTCCGCGATCCGCGCGATGAGCGTCGGGTTGATGCCCCCGGCGGGCTCGTCGAGGAGGATCAGCTTCGGATCGAGCATCAGCACCTGGGCCAGCTCGACCAGCTTGCGCTGCCCGAACGAGAGCGCCTCGGCGCGCTCGTCGCGGTACTCGGCCATGCCCGCGAAGGCGAGCAGTTCCTCGGCCCGGGCGGCCTCCTCGCCGCTGACCGCGCCGGCGCGTAGCTGGCGCCAGGAGAAGCTGCGCAGCGGAGCGACGACGTTCTCGAGCACGGTCATGTCCGTGAACACGCGCGTGATCTGGAACGTCCGCCCCAGCCCCGCGTAGGCACGCCGCCAGGGTGAAAGGCGATCGATTCGCCGGCCGTCGAACCAGACCTCGCCGGCGTCGGCCCGCATCGTGCCGCCGATCAGGTTGAAGGCCGTGGTCTTGCCGGACCCGTTGGGCCCGATCAGGCCGGTGATCGTCCCCTCCTCGACAGCGAACGAGCACCCGTCGAGCGCCCGGACGCCCTCGAAGTGCTTGTGCAGGCCCTTGACCTCGAGCAGGTTGCGACCGGTTCCCCCGCTCGCCGTCGCCGGCTTGCCGTTGAGCGCCCGCCGCTCGCCCAGTCGACCGCCGACCAGCGCCGCCTTGCCGCGCTTCGCGCGCCGCTCCAAGAGGTCGCGGACCGACGGGATGATCCCCTTCGGCAGCAGCAGGATCGTCAGCACCAGCAACCCGCCGAAGATCAACAGTCGCGAGTTGCCGCCGCCGAACTCCTGGTTCGCGAGCTCGTTCAGCGGCTCGATCGTCGCCGCGCCGAGCACCGGCCCCCAGAGCGTCCCGCGCCCGCCGAGGATCACCGCGAGGATGATCTGGACGCTGATCACGATGTCGAACATCGCGGTGGGGTCGATGAATGCGATGTAGTAGCCGTAGACGCCGCCGGCCATGCCGAGGAAGACGGCGCTGGCCATGAAGCCGATGATCTTGTAGACGGGGGTGTCGATCCCGATCGTCGCCGCCTTGTCCTCGTCCTCACGGATCGCCAGCAGGCCGGTGCCGATCTTCGTCCGCCGGATCCACCAGGAGAGAAGCAGCGAGGCGCCGAGCAGGGCGACGAGCGTGTAGTAGAAGGGCCAGTTCTGGATCGAGATGTCCCACCGCGGCAGGGGCAGCGTGATCCCGCTGGTTCCCTGGGTCAGCGAGTCCCAGTTGATCGCGACGATCTGGAGGATGAACAGGGCGGCGATCGTGATGATCACGAACGCGAACCCCCGGGTTCGCATCGCGATCACGCCGAGCAACGCGGCGAACGCGGCCGCGACCAGCCCCGCGACCGGGACCCAGACGAACGGATCGCCGCCGATCCGAGTCGTCGCGATCCCGACCGTGTAGGCGCCGAGGCCGATGAACGCGCTCTGGCCCAGCGAGATGTAGCCCGCATAGCCCACGATGATGTTCAGCCCCACCGCGCCGATCGCCAGGACGAGCGAGAGGATGATCATGTTCTGGTAGTAGAGGTCGTCGCTGAGCAGCGGGTAGGCGATCAGCAACACCGCGGCGACCGCGATCACCCAGCGCCAGACCCTGCGGTCGAGGCCGATGCGCTCGAACGCACCGCTCATACGGCAACGTCCTCTCGCAGCCGGGTCCCCATCAGCCCCTGGGGACGGAAGAAGAGCACGACGAAGATCAGCACGTACGGGACGGCCGTCGCCCAGGCCGTGGAGATGTAAGTCTGGGTGTAGACCTCGGCGAGCCCGAGGAGCATCGCGCCGATCACGGCCCCCTGGAGGCTGCCGAGCCCGCCGAGGACGATGATGCTGAGGACCCGGGCGATCCAGATGTAATGGGAGCCCGGGAGAAACGGGTAGAGGACCGAGACCATCGAGCCGGCGGCACCGACCGTCGCCAGCCCGACGGCGAACGTGAGCGCGCTGACCCGGGCGATGTTGACGCCGACGAGGGCCGCGCCCTGCACGTTCGCCGATGCCGCCCGGATTGCGCGGCCGGTCCAGGTCCGGTTGAGGAACAGCCAGAGCAGGACGAGGACGAGGACCGCGACGATGCTGGCGTACACCTGCGCCTTCGGCAGGATGATCCCCGAGAGGTCGAAGGACTGGTCGAAGTACGACGGCCGCGCCGCGCGCGAGTTGTTGCCCCAGACAAGCCCCATCACCGCCTCGATGACGAGCGCGAGCCCGAAGGTGAGCAGCACCGTCGACGACGGCGGCGCCGAGCGCAGTGGCCCGATCATGGTCACGTAGAGGGCCAAGCCGAGCACGAACATCGCCGGGGCCGTGATCAGGATCGACGCCAGCGGGTCGAGCCCGAACTGCTCCCAGAGGGTGAACGCCAGGAAGGCGCCGAGGATCAGCAGCGCCCCGTGCGCGATGTTGATCACCTTCATCACGCCGAAGATCAGCGTCAGCCCGGAGGCGAACAGGGCGTACACGCCCCCGATGAGGAGGCCGAACGCCGTCGCTTGGATGAACTCGGTCATCGTGGCGGCCGTCCCTGCGGCTCAGCGGCGACCGCGGGGTGCGAATACCCCGCGGTCGCCGCGACCATGCGTTCCTCCCTTACTCCGCCTGCGGCCGCACGGCGATGATCTCGTCGCTGGTGGCCGCGTCCTCGGGCAGGACGATCTCGGCGGTGCCGTTCTGCCACTGGCCGATCAGGAACTCGCCGATCGGGGCCCCCGTGTCCTCCCACTCGAGCGGCCCGAGGATCGTCTCGACGCTGTTCTCGCGCAGCCAGTCGGCGAGCGCGAGTTGATCCTCGATGCTGCCGACGCCCTCAACCGCCGCCTGGAGCACCTGTCCGGCCGCGTAGGCGTCGGCGGCGTCCTCGGCCGGCGGCTCGCCGAACTTCTGCTCGAACGCGTCGACGAACTCGGCGTTGCCCGGCGTGTCCGCGTCGGGCGTGTGGCTGATCGCGAAGAACGTGCCCTCGGTGTTCTCGACCCCGACGCCGTCCGAGTACTGCTCGCCGAACGACGGCGCGTTGGTCTGGAACAGGATCTTGGGCTCGAAGCCGACCTTGGTCAGCGACCGGCGGAAGCCGATCCCGTCCTCGAACTGGGACCCGTTGACGACCATGTCCGGGTTCTCCGACTTGATCGAGTTGGCGATGCTGTCGAAGTTCGACGTGCTCACGGGGTAGGTCTCGTCGTAGACGTTCTCGATCCCGGCCTCGTCGAATGTGGCCCGGAGCGCGTCGACCACGGGCACCGTGAACGGATCGTCGAGCACCGCGTAGGCCACCGTCTTCGGCCGCTCGTTCGCGGGCAGGGCGAGGACCCACTCCGCGAACAGGTCGCCCTGGTGATCCGCGGTGGCCTGCTGCGTGAAGAACGGCCCGTACTGGAAGTCGCGCTCGAAGATCTCCGGCGCGCCGCCGGCCGGCTCGACGTAGAGCATCCGGTTTCGCTCCGCCGCGGCCGAGGCCGGGAGGTTGAGCAGCGACGAGAACGTCCCGAGGAGCAGGTCGACGTCGTCCTTCTGGATCAGGGCGTTGTAGTCGGCGACGACGGTGTTCTGATCGCTGCCGTCGTCCTTGATCTCCAGCTCGACCTGGCGGTCGAGGAGTCCGCCCTCCTCGTTGACCGTCTCGGCCCAGACCTCATAGCCCTGCTTCGCGGCCTTGCCCGGCTGCGAGAACTCGCCGGTGAGCGGCAGGGAGAGCCCGACCGTCATCGGGTCGCCGCTGTCGCCGCTGTCGTCGTCGTCTCCGCCGCAGCCCGCGGCGATCAGCGCCGTGGCCGCGAGGGCCAGCGCCGCGAACCAAAGCCGCGACCGCCCCGGGTGCCCCTTCGATCCTCTCATCACGTACCTCCCAGCACGTCGCGGCGCTCACCGGCCACCGGGGCTCGCATCCACCTTCTCCGTTCCGCCGGATCGGGTCTCACGTCGCTGCAATCGTTTGCTGCAATCGTGTGCAAGCTACCCGATTCGGGCACTTGTTGCAACATGGCGCGCGCGTCGAGCCGCTGTCGCGGGGCGCCTACGCCTCAGCCACCGGCCGCGTACTCCTCGGCGCGCTGCTCGACCTCTGCCCGATCCCAGTCGTTTATCTCCTCGATCAGCGAGTCGTCGAGGGCCTCCTGTACGTCGATGGTCTGGCCCTCCTCGAGGACGCCCGCGCTCACCAGCACGTCCTGGCCGGTTTCCCAGACGTCGGGGCGCAGGTCGCCGATCCGCTCCGGGTCGTCCGGCTCCATGTTCGAGATCGCCAGGTCGAGGGCGGCCTCGCCGCTCGTCCTCGTTGCGCCACTCTTCCGGCACCCTCTCGCGCGCGATCTGCTCGACCACCTCGGGGTTGACCTGGCCCACGTACTGAGCCCTTCGTCCAGGCGCGCAGGAAGCCGACGATCGCCTCGCGCTTCTCCTCGAGCGTGTCGGGCAGGACCGCCATCGGGTTGCCGTCGATCCTGCCGACATCCTCCGGCGTGATGTTGCGCAGGGCGACCCCGTTCGCCCCGAGCGCCACGAAGTCCGACGCGTTGCCGACGTACGCCTGGATCTCACCGTCCTCGAACAACTGAGCGATGAGTCCGCCGCTCGTTCCCACGACCGCGGTCTCGACGTCGTCCTGCGGGACGCCGGCGGTCTCGAGCATGGCGTCGAGGAACCGCGTGCTCTCCTCCGACTCGAGCCCGACCTTCTGCCCGGCGACGCCCGAGATGTCCTGGATGTCGCTGTCCTCCGGCACGACGATGCCGGCCGTGTTGGTGTGCTGCGGGCTGAAGATCACTGTGTGCTCCCCGGCCTGCGAGCGCGCGAGGATGATCTCGTCCACGTCGGCGAACGCGACGTCGGCGTCGCCGTTGTCGAGGAACGCCGTGGCGGCGACCTCCTCGCTGGCCGGCGCGAGCTCGGGCTCACGCCCTCCTCCTCGAAGAACCCGAGCTCCTCGGCCACGAGCGTCGGATAGAACAGCACCGAAGGAGGTGTGGGCAGGTTGTAGACGACCTCCTCCGTTCCGCCATCGCCGCCGCCGCTGTCATCGTCGCCGCCGCACGCGGCCGCGCCGAGGCCGATGATCGCGGCTGCCGATCAGAGCCACCACGGCCTTCAAGTTGAACATCCTGGTGTACCTCGTGTCCTTCCAGTTGAACATCCGGGCTACCTCCTGTTTCTCATCGTCGGTCCGCCAGCGTCGGACGCGACGTCGGAGGTACCCCTCCGTTCCGCGCCAGCTTCTTCTCCGCACGGGCGGCTCGGCGGCGCGAGCGCGCCGCCAGCCGATCGTCATGGAGCCAGAAGACGGTGGCTCGCTCGAGCCACTCCATCACGCCGTAGAGGAACAGCCCGATGAACATCAGCATCAAGATCACCGCGAACGCGTCCGCCATCGCGAGCTGGCTCGCGAACTGCTGGACCAGCACTCCGAGGCCGCGCTCGGCGGAGATGAACTCGCCGACCACCGCGCCGACGAGCGACAGCCCGGCCGCGGTCTTCAGGCCGGCGAACATCACCGGCAGCGAGCCGGGAACCATCAGGTGTCGGAACGTCTGCCACCTGCTTGCGCCGAGCGACCGGAACATCTCGCGCGCGTCCTCGTCGACCGTGAGGATGGCTGTCAGCGTGTTCACGTAGACGGGGAAGAAGGCGATGATCGCCGCGATCCAGATCTTCGAGCTGTAGCCGAAGCCCGCCCAGGCGATGATCAGCGGGGCGATCGCGATGCGCGGTGTGACTTGCAGCGCCACCGCGTAGGGACCGAGCATTCGGCGCATGACGGGCGAGAGGCCGGAGGGGATCGCGAGCGCGAGGCCGAGCGCGGAGCCGAGCACGAACCCGGCCACCGCCTCGTACAGCGTCGCCGCGATGTCGTCCCAGACGAAGTCGCTGCGGATCAGCTCCCAGAACGAGACCGCGATGTCCTCCGGGTACGGGAGGATGCGCTCGGACACGTAGCCCACCGCGAGCGCGAGCTCCCAGAGCGCCGACTAGGATCGCCAGGAACAGGAGCGGCGGCCACAGCCGACGCGCGAGGCGCACGGCGAGAGGGCGTGCAGCGCCTTACGGGCCATGCACGCCTGCCTGACGGGTGTCGGCCGCATCGGCCAGGGGAACCTGCAGCCCGCTGTAGGCCCTCAGGACCAGCTCCTGGAACTCGGGCTCCGCGACCATCTCCTGTGCTCGCGGACGCGCGAGCGGGACGTCGATCACGTCCGCGATGCGGCCCGGCCTCGGCGTCATCACGATCACGCGGTCGGCCAGGAGGGTCGCCTCCTGGATGTTGTGGGTCACGAGCAGCGCTGTGGCGGACATCCGCTCGTGGACGCGCAGGAGCTCGAGGTTCAGGCGCTCGCGCGTGAGCTGGTCGACCGCGGCGAACGGCTCGTCGAGCAGCAGCACGTCCACGCCCACCATCAGGAGGCGGGCGAGCGCCACGCGCTGCTGCATGCCGCCGGAGAGGTGGCGCGGATAGGTGTGCTCGAAGCCGCTCAGCCCGACGAGGTCGAGCAGCTCGTAGGCCTGGCGCTCGGCGCCCTGGTCGAGCTTCTTGCCGAGCTTGGGGGGAAGCAGCGCGTTCTGGAGCGCGGTCTGCCACGGCAGCAGCGTCGGGCGTTGGAACATCAGCGCGACGTCCTGGCGCGGTTCGGAGACCGCGCGCCCGTTGACGACGATCTCGCCGCTCGTCAACGGGATGAGCCCGGCGATGAGGCGAAGCATCGTCGACTTGCCGCAGCCGCTCGGCCCGACGATCGAGACGAACTCTCCCGGGTGGGCGAACAGGTCGACGTCGTCGAGCGCGAGGACCCCGCCCTCGAACTCCTTCCGTCACCCGCTCGGCGACGATCGTGCCGTCGGCGTCGCCCCCGGCGCGCGTGAGGCGCCGGTCGCCGGCGGTCCTGGCTCCGCGAGCGCGCGGCTGTGGTCCTGCGAGCCGATCTCTCCTCCTCGCCTCCTCACGGCGGCGTGCAAACGATTGCGGCAAACGTGTGCAGCGTAGCCAGGACGCGCCCGCGATGTCAAGACGAGCGCGCTCGGCGTCGCCGGCTCGCTGTCCGCGGTGCTCAGCGCGGCGCGGCGGTCGAGCCGCGGACGACCAGCTCGGGCTCGAACATGACCTGCGCGGGCTCTGTGTCCGGATCGCGCAGCTGGTCGAGCAGCAGCTCCGCCGCGCGGGCGCCGATCTCGTAGTGGGGCAGGTGGACGGTGGTCAGCGGCGGGTCGAACCAGCCCACGAACGGCATGTCGTTGTAGCCGACGACCGAGATCTCCTCCGGGCAGTCGATCCCCCGCTCGACGAAGACGTCGTAGCACCCGATGGCCATCAGGTCGTTGCCGGCCACGATCGCGGTCACCTCGGCCTCGCGGTCGAGCAGCTCCCGGCAGAGGCGCTCGCCCTCGCTCTCGACGAACCCCGAGCCCGCGATCACCAGGTCCGGGTCCGGCTCGATCCCGGCGGCGCGCATCGCCTCGACGAACCCCTCATGGCGCAGGTAACCGGTCGAGATCTCCTGCGGGCCGGCGAGGTGGGCGATCCGCCGGTGGCCGAGCGCGACCAGGTGCTCGACCGCGAGCCCGACGCCCTTGCGGTCGTCGGCCACCACTGACGGGCGCGCGCCGTCCTCGAGCCTCCGGTTGACCAGGACGACGGGCAGCGACACGCGCTCGAGCCCGGGCGGAAGACCGTGGTCGCGGCGCGCGGTCGCGGTGATCAGCCCGTCGACGTGGCGCGCCCGCATCGCCTCGATGTCTGCTCGCTCGCGATCCGGGTCGTTGTCGGTGTTCGCGATCAGCGGCGTGTAGGCGGCCTCCTCGAGTCGGTCCTGGATTCCGCGCACGATCGGCGGGAACAGCGGGTTGGTCAGGTCCGGGATCAGGACGCCCACGGTGTACGAGCGGCTCGTCTTCAGACCGCGGGCGATCGGGTTCGGCCGGTAGCCGAGCTCCTCGGCCGCCGCCAGCACGCGTTGCGCGGTGTCGCCGTTGACCAGCGACCGCGTCTCGACGTTGAGGGCGCGGGAAGCGGTGCCCGGATGGACGCCGGCCCGCCGCGCGACGTCCTTGAGCGTTACCCGAGCCTCATCGGCGCTCGCCATCGATTCCTCCGGTGGTGCAAACGATTGCGGTGCCGACTCTAGGACGCACAACCGCGTGCGTCAAGTCGAGCGTCACTCCAGCACGATCTCGCCCGTGTCCTCGGCTCGGCGATCGCCACGCGGCCCTTCCGCGACCCAGACCCCGGCGGCGAGAGCGGCGGCCGCGAAGACGGCGGCTGCTGCGAGACCGGCGACCCGCGGGCCGGAGGCCTGGTAGATGAAGCCGGTGACGATCGGCCCGAGCACCAGGCCGAGATCGCCGACGAGCCGAAAAACGCCCAGCTCGCGGCCGAGCTCCGGCGCCGGCACACGGTCGGCGACGGCGGCGGCGGCGACCGAGACCCCCGACGATCCGAGCGCGACCAGGAGGATCGACGCACCCCAGGTGACGACGTTGGACGCGAGCGCCAGGACGGCGGCGCCCGCTGCCATCAGCACCAGGCTCGGGACCAGCACGACCCTGCGTGAGAGCCGGTCCGACGCGACGCCCGCCACCCAGGCGCTGACGAACCGCAGCGCCGCCCCGGCGCCGATCGCCAGCCCGATCGCCGATGCGGAGAAGTCGAGCTCGCCATTCCCGATGAGCGGGATCAGGGTCTGCGTGAGGCCGGCCATGCCGAAGAACGTGGCGAACGGCGCGAGCGCGAGCGCGAACAGCTCGCGGCGCGGCGGCCCGGTCGCCGTCGTCGCGCTGTCCGAGTGGGCGTGAGCCGTGCGTACCGCCGGGCGTGGGCCGGCGTGGGCCCGCCACCAGAGGACACCGCAGACGGCCGCGACGCCGGCCCCGATCGCCGCCGAGACCGCGATCGCCGGGCGCCAACCAGCCACCGAGCCGATCGCGCCGCCAAGCGCCGGGCCCACCATCTGGCCCGACATCAGCGCGGTGACGTAGATCGCCATGCTGGCTCCCCGCCGGTGCGCGTCGGCGGCGGTGGCGAACACGTACATGCCGGTCGTGTTGGTGAGCGCCGATGCGCAACCGATCAGGGCCGACGCGCCGAGCGCGACCGCGAACGCCTCGGCGGAGGCGAGCACGGCGCACGACAGCGCGAGCAGGAGCCCCGCCCCGGTCAGCCCGACGGTCGGCACGACGGCGTCGGCGAGCCGTCCCGCGGGCAGGTCCGTGAGCAGCCGGCCGAGCCCGAACGCGGTCGTCAGCAGGCCGATCTCGCCCGCGGTCAGCGACAGGTCGCTGCCGATGTCGGGCAGCAGCGGAATCCGCGCGAAGGCCGCGACGGCGACCGCGAAGATGATCGTTGCCACGACCGCCATCGAGGGTTCGCCGCCGGGCCTGGGCATCGAGCGCACTGTCGGCGATCTACTCCGAGGCGGAGGGAGATCGCGCCGACGGGGTCGAGCCGGTAGGCGACCGCGTCCCCGGGCGACACGCCGATCGGGGGCACGATCGATCCGCAGATCACGATCTCGCCGGCACGCAACGATGCTCCGAACTCGCCGAGCAAATCCGCGACGTGGCGGATCAGGCCGACGAGCTCGCCGGTGGCGGCCTGGGGGTCGGCAACCGTCCGCTCATCTCCGTTGTGAGCCACCGAGGCCCGCAGGCCGGCGAACTCCGCCGGGTCGACGTTCGACGCCCCGGCGAGAACCACGTTCCGGTGGAAGATGTTGCCGGCGAGGATCTCGACGACGTCGGTGGGGGGCGGGTCGACGTCGACGAGCTCGAACGCCGGGGCGATCGCCGCGATGGCGCCGGCCGCTTCGGCGCGGTCACCGCCCGGAGCCAGATCGGCGCCGAGCCGGAGCGCCACCTCCGGCTCGACCACGGGGCGAGCCCAGTCACCGACGCGGGGTGCGTCGCCGGACGGCAGCAGAGAACGGTCGGTGAGGAAGCCGACCAGAGGAGCGGCGATCCCAAGCCCCTCCATCGCCTCGGCCGATCCGAAGCCGAGCTTCCAGCCCAGCGAGGTCTCGCCCCCGGCGAGGCGCCGCTCGCGAACGGCGAGCTGCGCCTCCATCCCCCGGCGCACGCGCGGGTCGGCGGCGAGGTCAGTCGTCCGCGGGCAGCTCATACCCGGCGGCGGCCAGCGAGCCCGCGCCGCGCCAGCCCCAGATCAGCAGTACCTCCTCGTCGGAGGTGTTGTCGAAGCCGTGCCAGTGGCCGGCGGGCGTGAAGACGACGTCGCCGGCGGCTGCGGGCTCGCGCCCCTCGTCGGTGTAGACCTCGCCGCTGCCCGAGATCACGACCAGGAACTCGTCGCAGTTCGGATGGCGATGGCGCTCGTGGCGCGCGCCGGGCGGCAGGACGGTGCGCCCGAGCACGAGCTCCGAGCTGCCCGCGGAGCGCTCGTCGATGAGGAACTGCACCCTCATGTCGATCCAGCCCTCGTCCTCGCGCAGCCCCTGCTCGAGCGGCACCTCCGAAACATTGGTCCGGAACGGCCTCATGGCAGGACGGCCCGCTCGATCCCGGCGAGGCGCCGGTAGACGTCGTAGACGACGACGAAATCGTGCTGGCCGATAGCGAGCCCGCGGCAGGCGTTGAGCAGCTCGTTGCTCGCCGCGGCGGTCGGCAGCGGGACACCGAGACTGCGCCCGAGCTCGAGCGCCAGCATCAGATCCTTCTGCTGCAGGTCGACGTCGGCCGGCGGCTCGTCCGGCATCGCACCCTCGAGGATCAGCGGCCCACGGTAGTTGAGCACCGGCGAGGAGACGACGCTGTTCAGCATCGCCTCGACGGCGGCCTCGCGTGAGACACCGGCGCGCTCGGCCAGCGCCACGCCCTCGCAGAAGCCGATCACCTGCACGACCAGGGCCAGGTTGACCGCCAGCTTCACCTGTAGGGCCTGGCCGTTGTCGCCGACCCGGGTCACCTTCGGGCCGATCGCGAGCAGTACCGGCTTGATCCGCGCGTACGCCTCCTCGCTCCCCCCGATCATGATCGCCAGCTGGCCCTGCTCCAGGGTCGTGAGGCTCCCGGAGACGGGGGCGTCGACCATCATCGCGCCGGCATCGGCCACCCGCGCGGCGAGCCGGCGGCTGGCCTCGGGGGAGATCGTCGACATGTCCGCCCAGACCGCCCCCTGCCCGAGGCCGGCGATGATCCCCTCCTCGCCCGTGGCCACCTCCTCGACCGCCGCGGTGTCGGTGACCATCGAGAGGACCACCTCGGCCCCGGACGCGCAATCGCGCGGGCTGGTGGCGACCCTGAGCCCCTGGGCGGCGAGCGCCTCGGCCTTGGCCGGCGTGCGGTTCCAGCCGCTGACCTCGTATCCGCCGGCGAGCAGACGCTCCGCGATCCGGCCGCCCATCGATCCGAGGCCCACGAATGCAATCGATTGCACGATCCCGGGACCTTAACAATGCGGCCGCGCCGAGGGCCCGGTATGGCGGCTCGCCGCCGGGGCTCGGCGTGATCTCGGGCTCGCCGGCGTGTTCTCAGGGCTGAACGACGTTCAATCCGGGCGCGCCGGCCGGTGCGTAAAACACAACGAGGATGAAGAAAGGATCGAGACTGCAGCCGCTCGCGCGGGCGGTGCTGCGCACACAATCGGATGAGCGCTTGGTCGCTCTAGCGCGGGAAGGGCGCGATGCGGCCTTCGAGGAGATCGTTCGCCGCTATCGCCCCGGCCTGGTCGCCTTCGCGGCTGCGTACGCGCCGTCCGAGCGGGCCGAGGACGTCGTCCAGGAGAGCTTCATGAGCTCGTGGGACGCGATGCGCAGATCGACCGAGGAGATTCGCTTGAAGCCGTGGCTGTACACGATCGTTCGCAACCGGGCGCTGAACGCGCGACGCGACGCACGCGCGCACGCGCCCCTCTCCGACGAGATCGACGGCGTGCGAGAGCCCGCCGAGATCGTGCTCACCAACGAGGAGCTGGCGCGGGTTGTGAGCGCCGTGGGCGCGCTGCCCGAGGCCCAGCGCCAGGCGCTCGTGCGCAGCGCGATCGAGGGCCACACCCACGAGCAGATCGCGGCCTCGATCGGGTCGAGCCCCGGCGCCGTCCGCCAGCTGATCTACCGCGCGCGGCTCACGGTCCGCGAGGGCGTCGGGTTCCTGGTGCCGCTGCCGATCGTGCGCCTGCTGGTCGAGGCGGGCTCCGGCGAGGCGCTCGCCGGGGGCGCCGTTGCGGGCGGCGCCGCCGTGGCGGGCACCGCCGGGGGCGCCTCGATGCTGTCGAAGGCGACCGTGGTGGCGGTCGTGGGGACGATCGCGGCGGCCTCCGGCGTGGCGATCGAACGTTCCGCCAACGACCGGGGCGGCGCCGACCCGCCGGGCAACTCCGCCGTGAGCGACGATGGCGGGACCTCCGGCGGCGCCGCCTCGGCCGGCGGAAGCTCGAGCGGTCCCTCCGACAGCTCCGGACCGGGCTCGGGCGGCGACGGTGCGAGCTCGAGCGGTCCGGGATCGGGTGGCGAGGACGGCGATGGCAGCTCTGGACCCGGCTCCGGCGGCGATGATGACGGCAGCGGACCGAGCCCGAGCTCGGGCCCCGGATCCGGCGGCGGCAGCGACTCGAGCTCCGGCCCTGGCTCGGGGGAGCCCGAGGTCGAGGCGCCGGTGGTGGACAACTCCGGCTCGGGGTCGACCAGCTCGGGCTCGGGGTCGTCCGGCTCGGGATCGAGTGGCAGCGGCGGCAGCGGGTCGGGCACGAGCGGCAGCGGTACGAGCGGGTCTGGCACGAGCGGCAGCGGTACGAGCGGGTCTGGCACGAGCGGGTCGGGCACGAGCGGCAGCGACACCAGCGGGTCGGGTTCGAGCGGCAGCGACACCAGCGGGTCGGGTTCCAGCGGCAGCGACTCCAGCGGTTCGGGGTCGACCGATTCGGGTGCGCTCGAACCGGACTCCAGCGGCAGTGGGTCGAGCGGGTCGGGTTCCAGCGGCTCCGGTTCCTCCGGTTCCGGCTCGGGTGAGGAGCCCGTGCTCGAGGAAGAGCTCGACCTGGACTAGCTCCGGGGGGCGAGGATCACGTGTTACTTGGCGGCGAGCCAGTCGCTGCCGATGCCCACGTCGACCGCGAGCGGCGGATCGAGGTCGAAGGCCCCGACCATCTCGCGCTTCGCGATCTCGGCGGCGGCATCCATCTCGCCGGTGGGGCCCTCGAAGAGCAGCTCGTCGTGGATCTGGAGCACCAGCTCGGTCTGCAGGCCGGCGTCGGCGAGCGCCTTGTGCGCTCCCACCATCGCCACCTTGATGATGTCGGCGGCGGTGCCCTGGATCACCGTGTTGACCGCGAGGCGCTCGCCGAGCAGGCGGCGCTGGCGCTGACCGGAGCGGAGCTCGGGAACGTTGCGCCGCCTGCCCATCAGCGTGGTCACGTAGCCCCGCTGCTCGGCGGTGGCGATCGTGTCGTCGATGAAGCGCTTGACCGCCGGGAAGCGCTCGAAGTACCGCTCGATGTAGGTGGCGGCCTCCTCGCGATCGATGTTGAGGCGGTCGGCGAGGCCGAAGGCCGAGAGCCCGTAGGCGATCCCGTAGTTGACCATCTTCGCCTTCGAGCGCTCGGCCGGCGTGATCTTGTCCGGGTCGGCGGCGCCGACGATCCCGGCGGCGGTCGCCGCGTGCACGTCCTCGCCCGAGGCGAAGATCTCTCGCAGCACGTCCTCGCCGGCGACGTGGGCCAGCACCCGAAGCTCGACCTGGTTGTAGTCGCAGGACAGCAGCCGCCGGCCCCGGCCGGCGACGAAGCAGGCGCGGACCGGCCGCCCGACCTCTGAGCGGATCGGGATGTTCTGCAGGTTCGGATTCGTGCTCGAGAGCCGTCCCGTCGTGGTCGCGACCTGGTTGAACGTGGTGTGGATGCGGCCGTGCTCGTCGACGAGCTCGGGCAGTGAGTCGAGGTAGGTGTTCTTGAGCTTGGTCAGCTCTCGCCAGCGCTCCACCTTCTCGACGATCGGATGCTCGTCGCGGAGCTGGCCGAGGACCCGCGCGTCGGTGGAGAAGCCGGTCTTGCCCCGGCGCTTCTTGGTCAGCCCGAGCTCGTCGAAGAACACGGTCGCGAGCTGCTGCGGGGAGCCGATCGTGAACTCGTGCCCGGCGAGATCGTAGATCTCGCGCTCGAGCTCGGCGATCTGGTCCGCCATGCCGGCGCCGATCTCCGCGAGCTTCGCGGTGTCGAGTCCGAGTCCGACGCGCTCCATCTCGGCGAGCACCTCGATCAGGGGCATCTCGACCTCGTTCAGGAGCCGCTCCACCCCGAACTCCTTCAGGCGCGCGCGCTGGCGTCCAGCGAGCTCGCCGGCGAGCCGGGCGTCGACCGCCGGGTCGCCCGCCACGTCACCCTCCGCGGCCGCGAGGCTGAGCTGACCGTCGTCGGTGCCCGCGGGCGCCGCCGCGAGACCCGCGTCTGCGGCCAGCTCGTGAAGGTCGTAGGTGCGCCGCGCCGGGTCGATCAGGTACGCGGCGACCATGGTGTCGTGGGCCAGGTCGAGGCCCTGCGAGGCGGAGCGAAGCGAAGCCGAGCCGCGCCGCTGTTGAGGCGCCTGGTTCAGTCGAGCCGCTGCGAGGAGGCTGTGCGGCCCGTGGCCGCCGAGCGACTTCGTGTCGTGGGCGATCAGGGGGCGCTCGCGGAGCTGTGCCGCGAGGGCACCGAGGTCCGACGCGTCTCCGGCGACGACCCGCCGGCCGTCGCTGGCGGCCCACCGCCCGTCGCCGATCGCGATGGAGATCGGGCCGTCGGCGAGGTCGGCCGGGCTCCCCTCCTGCGCCTCGACCTCGATCGTCTCCTCGACCATGCGGCCGGGGACGACCTCGTCCCACTCGTCGTCGAGCCGCTGGATCACCGCCCGCAACTCGAAATCGTTCGCCGCGTCGCGGAGCTTGGAGCGGTCGGGAACCGAGCGCACCTGCTCGGTGACCGCGATCGGCACCTCGACGTCGTCGACCATCGTCGCGAGCTTCTTCGAGACGCGGGCGTCGTCGGCGTGCTCGGTCAGATTCTGCTTGCGCTTGGCGCCGGAGATCTTCTCGACCGACTCGAGCACCCCCTCGAGCGAGCCGAACTCCTGCAGCAGCTGGGCGGCCGTCTTGTCGCCGATCCCGGGGACGCCGGGGATGTTGTCCGAAGTGTCGCCCTTCAGCCCGATGAAGTCGGTGACCAGCTCCGGGGGCACGCCATAGCGCTCGATCACCCCGTCGTGGTCGTAGATCTTGGTGTCGGTGACCCCGCGCGAGGTGGTCATCACCCGGACCCCGTCGCCAACGAGCTGGTAGACGTCGCGGTCCCCGGAGACGATCATCACCGAGATCCCAGCGTCGGTGGCCTGCCGCGTCAGCGTCGCGATCACGTCGTCGGCCTCGAACCCCTCCACCGCGACGTTGCGAAACCCGAACGCCTCGGCGAGCGGCGCCAGGTGCGGCCACTGCTCCCGCAGCAGGTCGGGCCGCGACTTGCGCTGCGACTTGTACTCGGCGTAAACGTTCTCGCGTCCGGACCAACCCTTGTCCCACGCGACGATCACCGCCTTCGGCGAGTGGTCGATGAGGATCTTGGCCATCATCGAGGCGAACCCGTAGATCGCATTCGTCGGCCGGCCATCCGCGGTCGCGATGGACTCCGGCAGCGCGAAGAACGCCCGGTACGCGAGCGAGTTCCCATCGATCAGGAACAGCTCTTCCTGCTTGGCCTTCGTCTTGGTTGCGGGCACGTATTGATCTTATGAGGCGCGTTGGCGCGTTATTCGTCCAGCAGGCGGAAGAACGCGCCACCTCGAGCCGAGCTCGATCCGAAGGCTCGTCGCCAACGCGGCCGCGTCGCAGGGACCGGGTGTCGGTGAAGCGGCAGCACTCTGTATCCCGCGGTGTTAGGTGAGCTTCGCGGGCGCGATCATCCTCGAATGCCTGGCGCCCGCGGTGGCTGCAGTATCCGTCTGTTTCGACCACGAGACGGTCTCCGCGCCAGAGGAAGTCGACCGTGTACGGGCCGACGGTGGCGTTGACCTCGGGCATCGGAAGGCGGTGCCGGCGACAGAGACCGAGGAACGCACGCTCGAACTCGCTTCGAGTCCCATCGGTCTCGATCTCACCGAGCGAAAGCCCGAGGTACTCGGCCTGGCGGGTGGCCTTGCGGACCATGCCCGGCGACTCCACGTGGCGAAGATCGGCGAGCGTGCGGGCCGGGGTCGTGACCGCGATGCGCTCGCGGATGGTCCTCGACGTCTCATGGGATCAGGTGACGAGGGAGCGATGTGATGCGGAGCCCGTCGCGCTTGCGATCGACCCGCGCGCTCGGAACGGTCACGTCGACTGGAGCGCGGCCGGCGCGGAAGCAGCCGCCAGAGCTCAGCTGCGCTTCGGTGGCTGAGAACGGCCCCTTCCCCGCACGCCAACACCGCCGCCATCCACCTCCCCTCACTGCTCAGCCCGGCGATGTCCCGACCGCGTACACGCCTCGGAAGACCCGGTGGAGCCGTCCCGCCTGGACCGCTTCCAGACGCTGTCCTTGCGATCCCGGCGGCCACGCAGCTGCCCGATCTCAACGACGCCGTGTTGAACCGGATGCGATCTTCGCGATCACCCCGTCGGTGCTGGCGATTTGTTCGCCGCATCAGACGAAAAAGGCGCCAACGGGGCCGGTTTCGCCCCCTGCGTAGAATCGCGACCCCCATGGCCTCCGTCTCCGCCCAGTTCTCGGTCACCGTGCGGGTCGAGCTCGATGCCCGGCAGGAGCCGTTGGGGAAGCTGACGGCGGCGATCGCGGAGTCCGGCGGGGCGCTGCAGGGCGTGGACCTCGTCCCAGGCGCCGGGAGCGAGGGCAAGCGGGTGCGCGAGTTCACGATCGACGCCCGCGACCAGCGGCACTGGGAGGAGATCCTGCGAGCCATCGGCTCGACCCGGGGCGCGCGGGTGATCGACTACGTGGACCGGACGCTCGCCATGCACCGGGGCGGCAAGATCGAGCAGCACAACAAGTACCCGCTGAAGACCCGCGACGACCTCTCGATGGCCTACACCCCGGGCGTCGCGCGGGTGTGCATGGAGATCGCCAGCGACCGGTCGAAGGCGTTCGACTACACGATCAAGCGCAACACGGTCGCCGTCGTCTCCGACGGCTCGGCGGTGCTCGGGCTCGGCGACATCGGCCCGGAGGCGGCGATGCCGGTGATGGAGGGCAAGGCGATGCTCTTCAAGGAGTTCGCCGGGATCGACGCGTTTCCCATCTGCCTCGACACGAACGATCCGGACCGGATCATCGACGCGGTGAAGCTGCTCGCACCGACGTTCGGAGGGATCAACCTCGAGGACATCTCTGCGCCCCGTTGCTTCGTGATCGAGGACGCGCTGAAGGAGGAGGTCGACATCCCGGTCTTCCACGACGATCAGCACGGCACCGCGGTGGTTACGATGGCGGCGCTGTTCAACGCGCTGAAGATCGTCGGCAAGCCGATCTCCGACATCAGGGTGGTGATGCTCGGGCTCGGTGCGGCGGGCGTCGCGGTGACCAAGATGATGCTCGCCTCCGGCGTGACGAAGATCATCGGCTGCGACCGCCGGGGCGCCCTCTCGACCCAGCGCGAGGACTACGTCGACGGGCGGATGACCGAGATCAAGCGCTGGTACTCCGAGAACTCGAACCCCGAGGGGCGGCTGGGGCCGCCCGCCGAGGTGATCGAGGACGCCGACCTCTTCGTCGGCCTCTCCGGCCCCGGTCTGATCGAAGCGTCCGCGCTTGACCGCATGGCCGACGACGCGATCGTCTTCGCAATGGCCAATCCGACTCCCGAGGTCATGCCCGAGGAGGCAGAGCCGTACGTGCGAATCATGGCCACCGGCCGCTCCGACTTTCCGAACCAGATCAACAACGTGCTCTGCTTCCCGGGGATCTTCCGCGGTGCCCTCGACGCCGGGGCCCCGCGGATCACCGAGGAGATGAAGCTCGCCGCCGCACAGGGGATCGCGGAGGTCGTCTCCGAGGACGACCTCTCCGAGGACTACATCATCCCCTCGGTGTTCGATCGCGACGTCGCCCCGGCGGTGGCCAAGGCGGTGGTCGAGGAGGCCCGCCGCGAGGGCATCGCCCGCGTCTCGGAGGAGACGGGCACCTTCTCGATCATCGAGTAGGGCGCGGGAGGCTGGGTAGGAGGGCGAGACCCATGCGTGTCTTGGTAACCGGAGCCAGCGGGCTGATCGGATCGGCGGTCTGCGACACGCTGCTCGCGCGCGGCGACGAGGTCGCCGGTCTGAGCCGCGAGCCGGCGCGAGCCCGCAACACCAATCCCACGGTCGCATGGCACGCCTGGAACCCGGTCCACGAGCGCCCGCCGGAGGCCGCGTTCGAGGGCGTCGACGCGGTCGTCAACCTGATCGGCGAGAGCATCGACCAACGCCTCACCCCGGCGGCCAAGCAGCGGATCCGCGACAGCCGCGTCCGGGCCACCAAGAACCTGGTCGACGGCATGCTCGCCGCGCCGGCGACCCCGGGAGTGCTGGTGAGCCAGTGCGCGGTCGGCTACTACGGCGACCGTGGCGAGGCGATGGTGGACGAGTCCACACCCCCGGCCGAGGACTGGACCGGCCAGCTCTGCTCCGACTGGGAGAATGCGGCGCTCGCGGCGGCCGACTCCGGCATCCGCGTGGCGGTGTTGCGCAGCGCGCCGGTGCTCGACCCCGACGGCGGGCTCCTGAAGCAGCTCCTGCTCCCGTTCAAGCTCGGCGTCGGCGGCCCGCTCGCCGGCGGTCGGCAGTACATGCCGTGGATCCACCGCGACGACGACGTCGGACTGATCCTCTGGGCCCTGGAGCGCGCCGAGGTCGAGGGCCCGCTCAACGCCGCCGCCCCCGGCGCGGTCACCAACCGCGAGTTCTCGAAGGTGCTGGGCAAGGTGCTCGGCCGGCCGGCGGTCATGCCCGTCCCCCGGCTCGCGCTCGTTGCGCTGCGCGGCGAGGAGCTCGCCGACCAGGTCCTGGGAAGCATTCGCGTCGTGCCCCGCAGGGCCCTCGATCTCGGGTACACCTTTCGCTTCGCTGAGCTCGAGCGCGCGCTGCGCGACCTGCTGCGGCGCTAGCCCGGCCCGCTAGCCAAGAAACGGCTCCGCGACGGCGAATTCCTCGGGCGTGACGGTGCGCAGCTCGGCCACCGCCTCGGCGAGCGGGACGAGCTCGATCCGGGTGCCGTGCAGCGCCGGCATCGTCCCCCAGCTTCCCTCGTTGGCGGCGTCGATCGCCGCGATGCCGAACCGCGTCGCCAGCACCCGGTCATAGGCGGTGGGCGTGCCACCGCGCTGGATGTGGCCGAGCACGGTGGCGCGCGTCTCGAACCCCGTTCGTGCCTCGATCTCGCGTTCGAGCCGATGTCCGATGCCGCCGAGCCGCACGTGGCCGAACTCGTCCTCGTCGCCGTCGGCCAGCTCCATCGTGCCCTCCCGGGGCACCGCGCCCTCGGCGACGACGACGATCGAGAACACCCGCCCGCGCGAATGGCGGCGCCCGATCAGCCGGCAGACATGCTCGATGTCGAACGGCTGCTCGGGAATCAGGATCACGTCGCCGCCCCCGGCGAGGCCGGAGTAGAGCGCGATCCAGCCCGCGTGACGGCCCATCACCTCGACCACCATCACCCGGTGGTGCGACTCGGCTGTGGTGTGCAGCCGGTCGATCGCCTCGGTCGCGACCTGGAGCGCGGTATCGAATCCGAACGTGACGTCGGTGGCCGCGATGTCGTTGTCGATCGTCTTCGGCACCCCGAGCACGTTGATCCCGTGCTCGGCGTGCAGCCGGTTGGCCGCGCCGAGGGTGTCCTCGCCGCCGATCGCGATCAACCCGTCGAGGTGCAGGCCGTCCAAATTCTCGCGGATCTGCTCGGGTCCGCCCTCGCGCTTGAAGGGGTTCGTCCGAGAGGTCCCGAGGATCGTCCCGCCGCGCGGCAGGATGCCGCGCGTGGACTCGATCGTCAGCTCCTCGCGCTGGTTTTCGAGGGGCCCCCGCCAGCCGTCGCGAAAGCCGATGATCGCGTGGCCGTACTGGTCGATGCCCTTGCGCACGATCGCGCGGATCACCGCGTTGAGACCCGGACAGTCCCCGCCCCCGGTGAGCACGCCGAGTCGCACGCGCCCAACATACCCACCGAGCGCCGCGAGAACCGCTCAGCTCTCGGGGAGCAGCCTCAGCCGGACGGGCGTCCGGTCAGGCGCGCATCCAATCCAGCAGGGGCTTGGCCCAGCGGTCGAGCACGCCGTTGAAGAGGATGAACAAGAAGATGATCGCCGCGACCGTGCCGCCGAGCGAGAACGCGTATGCGATCACCAGCGCGATGAGGCCGACGACCGTGAAGACGAGCAAGCGCACGGGCTGGAATCTAACCGTTCAGCGCGACATGGCGGTACGCGCGTCGCGGATGAACTCGGCGACCGCGGCGGCGGCGCGGTCCGCGTCACCCGCCTCCGAGACGGCGCGCACCAGCCGTGAGCCGATGATCACCCCGTCGGCGATTCGGCCCACCTCCGCTGCCAGCTCGGCGGTCCCGATCCCGAACCCGACCGCAACCGGTACAGGCGATTCGGCGCGGGCCGCCGCCACGAGCTCACCGAGCGCGGCCGGCAGCCGTTCCCGCTCGCCGGTTGTCCGCGTGTCGGACACCACGTACACGAAGCCCTCCGCGCCAGCGCAGAGTCGCGCCCGGCGCTCGGGCGCGGTCGTCGGCGCGACCACGGGAACGAGCGCGAGTCCGGCCCCCCGCAGCGCCTCGGCCACCGGTCCGCCCTCCTCCGGCGGCAGGTCGGGGACGATCGCCCCGGCCGCGCCGGCGTCGGCGAGCATCCGGGCGAACCGCTCCGGGCCGCGGGCGAGTGCCATGTTCGCGTAGGCCATCGGGACCACCGGAACCCGAGGGGCGATCCGCTCGCAGACCGTCAGCACCGAGTCGAGCGTCGCGCCCGCGACCAGCGCGCGGGTGCCCGCGGCGTGGATCACGGGGCCGTCGGCGAGCGGATCCGAGTACGGGATCCCGAGCTCGACCAGATCGGCGCCGGCCTCGACGTAGGCGTCCGCGACCGCGGCCGAGGTCTCCCGGTCGGGGAATCCGCCCATCATGTACGGCATCAGGGCGGCCCGACCCTCCGCTCGCGCCGTTTCGAACGCGGCGGCTAAGCGGCGCTCCGGGCCGTGATTGGCGTCACGCTCGGGTGAGCGAGAATCAAGCATGGCGAGGACGACTCGCGCTGCGCGCTCGCACCGCTCCCTTCGGTCGCTGGCGAAGCGTGGCAGCGCCACGCGAGCGACCGAGGACGACACCAGGCGCCGATTCGCAGCCGCCCGGGCGTGGCGACAGTCGCGGCCCGGAGCGCCTAGTCATCTCCGAGCCGCTCGACGACCTCCGCCAGGTCCTTGTCGCCGCGGCCCGAGAGCGTCAAGACGTCGTAGCCGTCCGCGGGACCGGGCTCGGACAGCAGCCACGCCACGGCGTGGGACGGCTCGAGCGCCGGAATGATGCCCTCCAGCCGCGCCAGCTCCCGGAACGCGGCGAGGGCGTCGGCGTCGGTGACCGCCACGTAGCGGGCTCGGCCGCTGTCGCGCAGGTAGGCGTGCTCGGGGCCGACGCCGGGATAGTCGAGCCCGGCGGAGACCGAGTGCGCCTCGAGGATCTGGCCGTCGTCGTCGGCGAGCACGGATGAGAGCGCGCCGTGAAGCACGCCTGTGGTCCCCGCGACCAGCGAGGCCCCATGCCGGCCGCTCTCGAGGCCGTCTCCCCCGGCCTCGACCCCGATCAGCTCGACGTCGGCGTCGTCGAGGAAGGCGGTGAAGGTGCCGATCGCGTTCGAGCCTCCACCGACGCACGCGATCACCCGGCGCGGGAGTGCGCCCTCCAGGCTGAGCGCCTGCTCGCGCGCTTCGTCGCCGATCACCCGCTGCAGGTCGCGGACCAGGGCCGGGTACGGCGCCGGACCGACCGCGGACCCGATCACGTAATGCGTCGTCGCGACGTTGGTGACCCAGTCGCGGATCGCGGCGCTGACCGCCTCCTTGAGCGTGCGCGCGCCGGCCTCGACCGCTGCGACCTCGGCGCCGAGCAGGCGCATGCGCTCGACGTTCGGCGCCTGGCGGCGCATGTCCTCGGTGCCCATGAACACGACGCACTCGAGGCCGAGCAGGGCGCATGCGGTCGCCGCCGCGACGCCGTGCTGCCCGGCGCCGGTCTCGGCGATCACCCGCGGCTTGCCCATCCGCTTCGCGAGCAGCGCCTGGCCGACCGCGTTGTTGATCTTGTGGGCGCCGGTGTGCGCGAGGTCCTCACGCTTGAGATACACGCGCCGGCCGACGCGCTCGGAGAGCCGCGCGGCGTGGTAGAGGGGCGTCGGGCGGCCCACGAACTCGCCCAGCAGTCGGCCGAGCTCGTCCGCGAACCCCGGGTCGCTGCGCGCCTCGGCCCACGCCGAGGTGAGCTCGTCCAGCGCCGCGATCAGGACCTCGGGCACGAACCGGCCGCCATACGGGCCGAACCGCTCCTCGACGCCGAGCGTCGCGCCGGCACCGCCGGCTGCCCCCGCCGGCAAGCCCGCGTTCATCCCGCCACCGCGCGCGCCCGGCCCGCCGCCTGCTCCGCGTTGCGCGCGAACGCGGCCATCAGCTCGTGGTCCTTGACCCCGGGGCTCGCCTCGATCCCGCTCGCGACGTCGACCGCGTCCGGCCTCGCGATCGAGATCGCCTCGGCGACGTTGGCGGGCGTCAGCCCGCCGGCCAGGATCGCGGGCACCTGCGAGCGCCGCGCGCCGATCAGCTCCCAGTCGAAGCTCTCACCAGTGCCGCCCGGGGTGCCCGGCCGGTGGGCGTCGAAGAGGTGGTAGTCGGTCCGAAACGCCTCAGCCGCGTGCACCTCGGCCGCGCTGCGCACGCCCACCCCCTTGATCACCTTGCAGCCGGTACGCCGCGCCGCCTCGCGGCAGAAGTCGGGGCCCTCGTCGCCGTGAAGCTGCAGCATGGCGAGCGACTCGTCCTCGGCCGCCCGGGCGAGCTCGTCGAGGGTCGGGTTGACGAACACGCCGACGATCTCGACCGCGCGGCGCATCTCGGCGCTGATCTGCACCGCCGTGCCCGGGTCACAGCGGCGCGGGCTCTGCTCCCAGTGGTTGAGCCCGATCGCCCAAGCCCCGAGGCGCACGGCCTCGCGCGCGTCCTCGATCCGGGTGATGCCGCAGAACTTGACCTTCATGGGCGAAACAGGTTGGCAGAATGGCGCGGTGGGGTGTCTCATAACTTTGACCAGGAAATGACGAGCTCCAGGCCGCGCGATGCAAGGACGCAGGGAGTCCGAATAGCAAGGCTATTCGGACGACCGAGGACGAAGCAGGGCGCGGATCTGGAGCCGTCATTTTCGGTCAACGTTGTGAGAGGCCCCACCGGATGACCCGCGATGGGCCGCTCGAGGCCGAGGTGCAGCGCATTGGCGCGGCGCTCGCGGAGCGCTTCCCGTCGCCGGGCCGCCATCCGCTGCGAGCCCTCGACCAGAAGGCGATGCAGTTCGCCTCCGAGGACGACCAGATTCGCGCCGCGCTGTTTCGCCTGGTCGACGTGTCACCGGCGTGCCGGTCGGTCGACGACCTTGCCACCCACCTGATCGCCTACCTGGAGCAGATCCCCGAGCGCGCGCCGTCGCTAGGGGTCGCGATCAAGCTGGGCGACACGGCGCCCGGCCGCACCGCGCTCGGCACGGCCACGGCCGCGGCCGTGCGCCACATGGCGCACCGGTTCATCGTCGGGGAGTCGCCGCGTGCCGCGCTGTCCGGGATCGCCTCCCTGTGGCGCCACGGGATCGCCACCTCCGTCGACCTGCTCGGCGAGGCGACCGTGACGCCGGCGGAGGCCGATCGCTACGCCGAGCGCTGCCATGAGGCGCTCGAGACGCTTGCCGGGGCGGCGGTGACCTGGCCCGAGCGGCCGTGGCTCGAGCGCGACTCCGTGGGGCCGGTCCCGCGGGTGAACCTGTCCGTCAAGGTCACCGCGCTGACGCCGCTGATGCGCCCGGAGGCTCCGCACCTCGGCCGCGACGACGCCGCGGAGCGGATGCGCCCGCTGCTGCGGCGCGCGCGCGAGCTCGGCGCGCACCTGCACGTCGACATGGAGTCGGTCGACTCGCTCGAGACGACTCTCGAGCTGGTGCTCGGGGTGCTCGCGGAGCCGGAGTTCGCGCCGGGGCCGTCGGCCGGGGTCGTGTTGCAGGCCTACCTGCGCGACTCCCCTGCGCAGCTCGATCGGCTGCTCGAGTGGGCGGAGGCGACCGAGCGCGAGCAGCCCCTCGTGGTCCGGCTCGTCAAGGGCGCCTACTGGGACCAGGAGGTGGTCGAGGCCCGTCAGCACGGCTGGCGCCCGCCGGTGTTCGAGCGCAAGGCCGACTGCGATCGCAACTTCGAGCTGCTCACCCGCCGCCTGCTCGACGCGCGCCCTCTGGTCCGGGTCAAGGTGGGCTCGCACAACCTGCGCTCGGTCGCTCACGCGATCGCCTACAACCGCCTGCAGGGCGGCGACGACGCGGACCTCGAGCTCCAGGTGCTGCGAGGGCTCGGCGACGAGCTCGCCGAGGCGCTGCGCGCCGAGCGCCTGCGGGTGCGCTCGTACTGCCCGGTCGGCGAGCTCGTCGCCGGGATGGCCTACCTGGTGCGGCGGCTGCTCGAGAACACCTCGAACGACTCGTTCCTGCGCGCCCACGCCCACGGCGCCCCGGTCGAGGAGCTGCTCGCGGCGCCGTGAGGGGGAGATGCCTGGGATGAGCTTCGCGAACGAGCCCACGCTCGAGCTGCGCCGCTCCGACGCTCGCGAGGCGCTGCTCGCAGCCCTTGCCGAGCTCGACGGCCGACTGCCGCTGCGGGTGCCGATGCTGATCGGGGACGAGGTCCGGCAGGGCGCCGAGCAGTTCGAATCGACCGACCCGGGGACACCGTCGCGCGTGGTCGCCACTGCCGCGCTCGCGGGCGAGCCGGACGTCGCCGCGGCGATCGACGCCGCCGAGGCCGGCTTTCGCGACTGGGGCGCGCGGCCGGCGGCCGAGCGCGCTGAGTCGCTGAGGGCGGCCGCGGCAGGCCTGCGCCGGCGGCGGCACGAGCTCGCGGCCCTCGCGGTACGCGAGTGTGCGAAGCCGTGGCCGGACGCCGACGCCGACGTCTGCGAGGCGATCGACTTCCTCGAGTACTACGCCGGCTCGGCCGTGGAGCTCGAGCGTGGCCCGGAGCTGCTGCAGGTCCGGGGTGAGCGCAACTCGATGCACCACGCGCCGCGGGGCGTGGCCGCCGTGATCGCGCCGTGGAACTTCCCGTTCGCGATCCCGACCGGGATGACGGCGGCAGCGCTGGCTGCCGGCAACTCGGTCGTTCTCAAGCCGGCCGAGCAGGCTCCCGCGAGCGCGCACGCCGTGGTCACGACGCTGCGCGAGGCCGGGGTCCCGGCGCCGGCCCTCTCCATGCTGCCGGGCTTCGGCGACGTCGGCGCCGCGCTCGTGCGCGATCCCCGCGTGCACCTGATCGCGTTCACCGGATCGAGCGCGGTCGGCCTCGGGATCCTTCGCGTCGCGGCCGAGACGCCGGAGGGCCAGGACCACGTCAAGCGGGTGATCGCCGAGATGGGCGGCAAGAACTGCGTTTTGGTCGACTCTGACGCCGATCTCGACGACGCGATCCCGGCGATCGTCGCGTCGGGCTTCGGCTACGCGGGCCAGAAATGCTCGGCCGCGTCACGCGTGCTCGCCCACGAGGCGATCGCCGAGTCGCTGCTCGAGCGGCTCGCGGGCGCGGTCGACGCGCTGGTCGTCGGCCAGGCGGACCGCTTCGAGACCGACGTGCCGCCGCTGATCGAGAGCGAGGCGCAGGAGCGGCTGCGGCGCTCGGGAGCGCGCGCCGGGCGCGAGGGCAGGGTCGTCGCCGGCCGCGAGGACCTGCCGGCGGAGGGGTGGTTCGCGGCGCCGACCGTCGCCGCCGACCTGCCCGGCGACTCGCCGCTGCTGCGCGACGAGCTCTTCGGCCCCCTCGTCACCGTGGAGGCGGTGCCGAGCATCGACGCGGCGCTCGCCGTGGTCGACTCGCTCCCCTTCGCGCTCACCGGAGGCCTGTTCTCGCGCAGCCCGCGCACGATCGACGAGGTCGTGCGGCGGATGCCGGTCGGAAACCTCTACGTCAACAGGGCGATCACCGGGGCGATGGTCGCGCGCCAGCCGTTCGGCGGCAACCGCCGCTCCGGGACCGGGACGCAGGCCGGCGGCCCCGATTATCTCCGCCAGTTCACCGAGCCCAGGGTGGTGGCCGAGAACACGATGCGCCACGGGCTGGTCACCGAACCCGAGAACACCTGAGCGGCGATCGGGCCTCGGCGCGGGTCTAGGGCCGCGCCGAGGCGGGTCGCTCGCCGAGCTCGACGGTGACGGTGCGCTCGTTGCCGCCGTGAAGCAGGGTGAGGTCGATCTCGTCGCCGGGCTGCTTTGCATCGACGGCCGCGATCACGTCGGTCATCGACTCGACCGACTGGCCGTCCACCTCGACGATCACGTCGCCTCCGGCGCGGACCGGCTGGCCGCCGACCGTGACCTCTGCGTCGCCGGCCTCGATCCCCGCGTCGTCGGCGGGGCTGTCGGGCACCACCGACTGCACCAGGGCGCCGCCGTCGACGTCGAGGTTGAGCACGTCGGCGATCTCGGGCGTCAGATCCGCGCCGCTGAGGCCGAGATAGGCGTGCTCGACCTTGCCGTCGTCGATCAGCTGCTGCGCGACCTCGCGGGCGGTGTTGATCGGCACCGCGAACCCGATGCCGACGTTGCCCTGGCCGCCGGCGGACTCGATCTGCGAGTTGATCCCGATCACGCGCCCGCCGGAGTCGATCAGCGGGCCGCCGGAGTTGCCGGGGTTGATCGGCGCGTCGGTCTGGATCGCGTTGGTGATCGTGAAGCCGTTCGGGGCGCTGATCTCCCGCTGGACCGCGGAGATGATGCCGGCGGTCGCGGTGCGATCGAGACCGAACGGGTTTCCGATCGCGATCGCGGAATCGCCGACCCGCACCTGGGAGGAGTCGCCGAGGGAGAGCGGCTCGAGCACGTCGGACGGGGCATCGACCTGGATCACGGCGATGTCGGTCGACGGGTCGGCGCCGAGCACGTCGGCGTCGTAGGTATCGCCGCCCTCACCGAGGGTCACCGACACCGAGTCGGCGCCGTCGACGACGTGGGCGTTGGTGATGATGTGCCCGTCCTCGTCGATCACGAACCCGGAGCCCGTTGCCGTGCCGCCGCGCGGCTGCGGGTTCCCGAACGGGTCGAACGGGGTCTCGGACGACTGCGACTCGGCCTCGATGAAGGCGACGCCGGGCGCGTCCTTGGTGTAGATCTGGTTCACCGTCAGCCCGTCGCCGTTCTCGTCGGCGGCCGGCTCGGTGAGCGGGGTCGCGACGGCGGCCGGGGCGGCGCCGTCATCGCCGGCCTCGACCCATCCGGCGGCGATCGCCGCCCAGCCGAGCAGGCCGACCACGAGGCCACCGGCGAGAGCGGAGGCAAACGGGGTGCGCAGGAAGTTCTTCATGCCCCGGCAGGTAAGCCGCGTCCGATAAAGGTCTCGTAACCGGTTATGAAACCCGGGCTAAGAAAACCCGGGGCGGCGAGGAACGTTCGCGGCTCGGTGGGTCCGACGCCCGGCCTAGGGTCTCGGGGCGTGGCTGAGTTCGGGATTCGCGTGTCCTCGGTGGACGACCTGCTCGATCCATACAGCGTCGAGCCCGTCCAGACGCGGCCGCTTCGCGACGACGTCCGCGACCTGATCCTCTACGAGTGGATCGACACGCGGGAGGAGCGGCCCAGCCGGCTCGTCGTGCAGATGCCCACCAGTGCGCGGCGTCCCGAGCTCGATCGCCGCCTGTCGGCTGCGATCCGCAACGACCTCGAGCAGACCTATGAGGAGGCCGGCCGCATCCGGACCTTCACCCGCAGCGAGCGCCACGAGGCATGGATCGGCCTCGCATTCCTCTTCATCACCCTGACGGTCGCCGGGGTCATCGACCGCTACACGAGCGATACCGGACTCCTGGACGCCATCTCGCAGGGCATCGTCCTGCTCGGCTGGGTCGCCCTCTGGCGGCCGGCCGAGCGCTACGTCAAAGCGATTTCGCGCCGACTCAACCGGCGCCGCTACCGCGAACTCGCACAGGTCCCGATCGACTTCGACTGGGTCTAGGGCGTTCAGCCCTCGGAGGCCCGGTCCATGTAGTGCTCGCGCGTGGCCTCGTCGTCCATGGTGAGCTCGCGAACGGCTGCCTCGGGCTCGCCGGTGCGCATCAGCGCCTCGCCGATCAGGACCGCGTCGCAGCCGATCCGCTCGAGCTCCTCGAGCTGCTCCCAGCGGTCATATCCGGACTCAGCCACCACGGTCTTGCCGGCCGGGACGTCGATGATGAGCTCAGGCGTCGTGTCGAGGCTGACCTCGAGGTCTCCGAGGTCGCGGTTGTTGATCCCGAGCACGTCGGCGTCGACCTCGAGCGCGCGCTCGAGGTCGTTTTCGTCGTGGACCTCTACCAGGCAGTCGAGGTCGAGCAGCCTCGCCTCGCCGTGGAGCAGCGACAGCACCTCGTCCTCGAGCGCCGCGACGATCAACAACACGGCGTCGGCGCCGTTGACCGCGGCCTCGTAGAGCTGGTAGACGTCGACGATGAAGTCCTTGCGCAGGATCGGCAGGCTCGACGCCGCACGGGCCGCCCGCAGGTCGTCGAGCGAGCCGCCGAAGTGCGGCCCGTCGGTGAGCACCGAGAGCGCCGCGGCGCCGCCGCGCTCGTACGCCGCACAGACCTCGGTGACGGTCGCCCCCGGGGCGATCTCCCCCGAGCTCGGCGAGCGGCGCTTGAACTCGGCGATCAGCGAGAGGCCGGGTCGGACCAGCGCCTCGCTGAACGGGCGCGACCCGCTCAGGGTGCCGACGGCCTCGCGCAGCTCCTCGACCGGGACGACTTGCTTGCGGCGCTCGACGTCGGCCCTTGCTGCCCCCACGAGCTCCTCGAGCTTGCTCATGCTCGGAGCAGGGTAGAGCAGGAGGGGCTCAGGCGGCCAGCTCTGCGGTGCGCCGGATCAGGCGCTCGAGCACGCCCTCGGCGGCGCCGGAGTCGATCACCTCGCGGGCGCGCTCGGCGCCCGCGGCGAGGTCGTGCGCTCCGCCGGCGGCGAGGATCGCGGCGCCCGCGTTGATGCACACGACGTCCCGCGCCGGGCCGGGTTCGCCGGCCAGCACCGAGCGCAACGTCGCGGCGTTCTGCTGCGGGTCGCCGCCCGCGATCGCCGCCAGGCCGGTGCGGGGCAGCCCGAGGTCCTCGGGGGTGATGAACCACTCCTCGGTGCCCCCGTCTGCAACCTCGACGACCCGCGTGCGGTCCGACACCGTGATCTCGTCGACGCCATCGTCCGCGCAGACGACCAGGGCGCGCTCGCAGCCGAGGCCGAGGAGCGCCTCGGCGATCGTCTCCTGGTAGAGGCGATCCGAGACGCCGAGCAGTTGCCGCCGCGCTCCGGCCGGGTTGGTCAGCGGGCCCAGGAAGTTGAAGATCGTCCGCACGCCGAGCTCTCGGCGCACCGGAACGACGTGCTTCATCGCCGCGTGATGCCGGGGCGCGAACATGAAGCCGAAACCGATCTCCTCGATGCAGCGGGCGACCGCCTCGGGCTCGAGCTCGATCTTCACCCCGAGCGCCTCGAGCAGGTCGGCGGAGCCGCAGCGGCTGGTGTTCGAGCGGTTGCCGTGCTTCGCCACCGCGCAGCCGGCGCCGGCCGCGACGATCGCGGCGGCAGTGGAGATGTTGAACGTCGAGGGCCCGCCGCCCGTGCCGGCGGTGTCGACCAGGTCGTCACGAGAGGCCTCGACCGAGGCGGCCAGACGACGCATCGTCCGCGCGAGCCCGACCAGCTCGGCGACGGTCTCGCCCTTCGCCCGCAGTGCGATGAGGAACGCCGCCGTCTGGACGTCGCTGGCACGGCCCTCCATCACCTCGTCGAGCACGGCGGAGGCATGGTCCGCGGTCAGATGCCGGCCATCGGAGAGCGCGTCGATCGCCCGGGTGAGGATGTCGTTGGGCATGGTTGCGGCAGTCTCGCATTGGCGATGCGTCCGCGCCCGTTGGTCGAGCACCCGCGGGTCGCTTAGGCTGGCGGCGTGCTCGAGCTCATCGATCCCGAGGACCTGCCCACCCCCGAGTCCTACACCCATGTGGTCAGCGCGACGGGCAGCCGACTGGTGTTCGTCGCCGGCCAGGTGGCCGAGGACGCGGACGGCAACCTGGTCGGCGCGGGTGACCTGGCCGCACAGGCCCGCCAGGCGTTCGCCAACGTCGGCCGGTGTCTCGCGGCCGCCGGCGCGGTGCCGGAGCAGGTCGCCAGGATCACGATCTACGTGGTCGGTCACCGGCCCCAGTACCTGTCCGACATCTCGGCGGCCCGGATCGCGGTCTTCGGCGATCACAGGCCCGCCGACACCGTCCTGGGCGTGCAGACGTTGGCCGAGCCCGGGCGACTGATCGAGGTCGAGGCGATCGCGGTCCTCGACTGATCGCGTCGGATCGGCCGGCGCACCCCCGTTACCGGGAAGCTATGCGGTGCCGTCGAGGAAGTTGCGCAGCAGGTCCTTGCCGTGCGGGGTGAGCACGGATTCCGGGTGGAACTGCACGCCCTCGGCCGGGAGCGAGCGGTGGCGGACGCCCATCACCACGTCGCCGTAGGTGGCCGTGCGCTCGAGCTCGTCCGGCAGCCGCGGGTCGGCGATCAGCGAGTGGTAGCGGCCGGCGAGCAGCGGGTTCGGGAGACCCTCGTACACGGCGGCGCCGTCGTGCTCCACGTCGGCGTCCTTGCCGTGGACCGGCTCGCCGCGGATGGTGCGCCCCCCAAAGGCCTCGACCATCGCCTGGTGGCCGAGGCATACCCCGAGCGTCGGGATCCCCGCCTCCGGGAAGGCCCGTGAGGCCTCGATCGAGATTCCCGCGTCGGCGGGCGTGCACGGTCCGGGCGAGATCACGAGCCGATCCGGGCGGCGCTGGAGCAGCTCGGCGACCCCGGCGACGTCGTTGCGGACCACTTCGAGCTCGGCCCCCATCTCACCCAGGTAGTCGACCAGGTTGTAAGTGAAGCTGTCGTAGTTGTCGATCACGAGCACGCGCATCGTTCCCACTCTTTTAGCCCCAGTCCGGTTGCGCGACGGCCGTCTCGATCGCCTGGAACATCGCCTCGGCCTTGCTCAGAGACTCCTCGTACTCGCGCGCAGGCTGCGCGTCGGCGACGGTTCCTCCGCCCGCCTGGATATGGACCTGTCCGTCCTTGATCACCGCCGTTCGGATGTGAATCGCGGTGTCGAGGTCGCCGGTGAAGCTCAGGTAGCCGATCGCGCCGCCGTAGGAGCACCGCTTGTGCGGCTCGAGCTCGTCGATGATCTCCATCGCCCGCACCTTCGGCGCACCCGAGAGCGTGCCGGCCGGCAGCGAGGCGCGCAGGACGTCCATTGCGTCGAGGCCCTCGCGCAGCGTGCCCGACACCTGGCTGACTATGTGGAGGACGTGCGAGTAGGTCTCGACCACCATCAGCTCGTCGACCGCGACGCTGCCGTACTCGCTCACCCGGCCGAGGTCGTTGCGGGCGAGGTCGACGAGCATCACGTGCTCGGCGCGCTCCTTCGGGTCGGCGAGCAGCTCCTCCGCCCGGCGCCGGTCCTCCTCCTCCGAGCCGCCCCGCGGGTAGGTGCCGGCGATCGGCCGCGCCTCAACCCGTCGCCCGCTGACCTTGACCAGCGGCTCGGGGGACGCACCGGCGATCTGGAAGTCGCCGAACTCGAGGAAGTACATGTACGGGGAGGGGTTGACCGTGCGCAGGCCGCGGTAGATGGAGAACGCCTCCACCGGCGCCCGCCCGGTGAACCGCTGCGAGGGCACCACCTGGTAGGCGTCCCCCGCACGGATGTACTCGATGATCCTGGCGACGTTGGCCTCGAACTCCTCGCGGCTCATGTTCGGAACAAAACCCGCCGGTTGCTCCGCACCGGCGGGCTCGGTGGCGGGCCTGGGCGAATGCGGCGTGGGCGCGCGGAGCGCCGCGCGAGCCTCCTCGATCAGGCGCGTGGAGCGCTCGTACGCCGCCTCGACCTCGTCGGGGCCGTCAACGCGCGCGTAGGCGAGCATCGTCACCTCGTGCTTGAGGTGGTCGAAGGCGACCATCAGCTCGCAGACCATCAGCGCGAGGTCGGGGATCCCGAGCGGGTCCGGGTTGGGCGGGCCCAGGCGCTCGACGGTGCGCACGAGGTCGTAGCCGAAGTAGCCGACCGCCCCGCCCGCGAACGGCGGCAGCCGCTCGGCCTCGGCGACCCGGTACTCCCCCAGCCGCGCCGCGACCGCCGTATAGGGGTCGTCGACCTCGCTGTCCGCCGGTCCCCGGTCCCCGAGCTCGGTCAGCGTTCCCGCCGACCAGCGCAGCTCGATCCGGGGGCGAAAGCCGAGGAACGAGTAGCGGCCGAGCCGCCCGCCCTGCTCGGCGGACTCGAGCAGGAAGCTCGGGCCGCCGAATGCAGCGCGCAGCTTGAGGAAGGCCGACACCGGCGTCTCGACGTCATCGACGAACCGGTGCGCGATCGGGATCACGTTCGCCTCGCGCGCCAGCTCGCGGGCGCGCGCGAGCTCCGGCTCGAGCCGGGCGGAGGCCTCAGCGGCGACGGCCATTGAGCTCCTCCAGGGCGGCCGCGAGCGGCACGTCGCGCGCGAGCAGCAGCACCTCGAGGTGATAGAGCAGGTCGGCCGCCTCCTCGGCGACCCGCTCGTCGGACTCGCCGGCCGCGGCCCGCGCGACCTCGTCGGCCTCCTCGCGCAGCTTGGCGCCGATCCGATCCGGATCGTCGATCAGCGCCACCGTGTAGGAGCCCTCGGGGCGGTCCCTGCGGCGCTCGGCGAGCGTACGGGCGAGCGCATCCAGTGCCTCGTGCGCGGCCGGCGCCGGCTCCCCCGCGACCGCAGCAGCCTCGGGCGCCGGATCCGCGGACCCGTCCAGGTCGCGGTAAAAACACGAGCGCTCGCCGGTGTGACACGCGGGGCCGACCGGCTCGACCAGCGCGACCAGCGCGTCGCCGTCGCAGTCGTAGCGAAGCTGGCGCACCCGCTGCACGTTGCCCGAGGTCTCTCCCTTTCGCCACAGCTCGCCGCGGGAGCGGCTGTAGAGGTGGATTTCCCCCGTCTGCCGGGTGAGCTGCAGTGCGTCGGCGTTCATGTAGGCGAGCGTCAGCACTTCACCCGTGCGCCAGTCCTGCATCACGCACGGGACCAGGCCCCGCTCATCGAAGCGGATCGCGCCGACGCCGGCGTCCGTGGGCGTTTCGTCCGTCATTGCGGGCAGTCTACGAGCCGTTCGCGGCGCCCTCGCGAAACGCAGGCGCTCGCAACGGCCTAGTCGATCCCCAGCCGGTCGAGCAGCGCCTCGTCGCGGCGCCAGCGCTCCCGGACCCGGACCTGGAGATCGAGGAAGACCTTCGCGCCGAGCTCCCGCTCGAGCTCCTTGCGGGCGGCGGTGCCGATCTCGCGGACCATGCGCCCACCCTTCCCGATCAGGATCGCCTTCTGGGAGTCGGTCTCCGCCCAGACCTGCGCGCTCACCTCGATCAGCCCGTCGTCGCGCTCGGCCACCTCGTCGACCGCGACCTCGACCGCGTGCGGGAGCTCCTCGCGCGTTCGGCGAAGGACCTGCTCGCGGATGAGCTCGGCGAGGTGCACGTCGCTCGGCTGGTCCGTGCGCTCGGAGGGGGGATAGAGCAACGGCCCCTCCGGCATCAGCTCCGCCAGACGGGTCACCAGAGCGTCGACGCCCGTTCCGCGCTTGGCGGAAACCGGGAACACCTCGTCCACCACCTCGAGCTCGGCCGCCTCCGCGAGCACCTCGGCCGTCCCGGGCCGATCGAGGCGATCGACCTTGTTGACGCCGCAGATCACCGGCACCTCGGGGTGGGCGGACAGCAAATGGCGGGCGATGAAACGGTCGCCCGGCCCGATCCCCTGCTCGCCGTTGACCACGAACACGACCGCATCGGAACCGTCGAGCTCGTGCTCGACCCGGCGCTGCATCCGCTCGGTGAGCACGTCGCGGGGCCTCTGCACGCCCGGCAGGTCGACCAGCACGAGTTGCCAGCCAGCCGCGAGGTCGGTGGCGACGCCGCGGCTCGCCCTCCGCGTGGTCTGCGGCCGATCGGAGATGATCGCCACCTTCGCACCGACGATGGCGTTGACGAGCGTCGACTTGCCGACGTTGGGGCGCCCGGCGAGACCGACGAAGCCGGCGCGGGTGGTCGGCGGCCCCTCCTCGGCCGTCATTCGAGCGCGCTCAGAATGCTCGCCTGGAGGGCGAGCATCCCGCCGTCGTCGGTCTCGTGGTCGTAGCCGCACAGGTGCAGCACGCCGTGAACGGTCGCCTCGACCACGTCGTCGGTGTGCCGTGGACAGATGACCACGTCACCGAGCTCGCGCGGGCCGGGTGCGGGGCCCGCCCCGTCGATCGGAAACGAGAGCACGTCGGTCGGCGCGTCGCGCCCGCGGTGGGCGCGGTTGAGCTCGCGGATGCGCCGCTCGTCCACGAGCTCGACCGAGACGTGGCCGTCGGCCACACCCGCGGCGGTCAGGGTTGCGGCCACGGCCGCGCGCAGGTCCTCCGGCACGTCGGACAGGTCGGCCAACTAGTCGCCGTCCGCCGGCTCGGCGTCGTCCCGGCCTGCCGGCGGGCGCCCGCCGGCCCGCTCGGAGTAGGCCCCGTACGCCTCCACGATCCGCTGGACGAGCTGGTGGCGGACGACATCCTCGCCGCCGAAGCGGACGAAGGCGATGTCCTCGACCGCCGAGAGGATCTCCCCGACGACAACCAGGCCCGAGCGCTGGTCACGCGGCAGGTCGATCTGGGTGACGTCGCCGGTGACCACCATCCTCGAGCCGAACCCCAGCCGCGTGAGGAACATCTTCATCTGCTCGGGGCTCGTGTTCTGCGCCTCGTCGAGGATCACGAACGAGTCGTTGAGGGTGTTGTGGGTAAGCAGGAAGTCGTCGGTGACGTACAGGGAGTCGGCGGCCGCGACCTGAATGCAGACCGTCTCCGCTTCGCCCGCCGGTTCGATGGCATCGATGAAGCGCATCGGCCGACCTCCGCCCTCGCGCCGGTACTTCGTCAGCTTTCGGGGGAGGCGGAAGGGCTCGATCGCGGCCGGCAGGCGAATATCGAGGACAAACGCGTCCGAGCGGTGCAACACGGGACGACCGTTCACGCGCCCCGGCGATCGTCCGGCGGCCGCCCGCCGGTGCCAGTAGGCAACGCCTCCCAGCGAGCGAACGAGGAAGACGACGTCGTCACGAAGGCGCTCGGAACAGGTCGTGTACTGGATGCGGCAGGTTCTTTCTCGCTGGCTAACGGGGCCGCCGTCGGTGTCCAACAAGCCCTGCAGCGCTGCCAGTCGAACCGACGACTCGTTGTACAGGTACGACTCCGGCACGAACTTCGTCGTCGAGTTCGTGCCGGCGAGATCAAGCTCCCGCAGCACGGTGGTGACCGGGTTGGCAACGATCACGCCTCCGCGGTGGCCTGCGATGTGCCTGAGGACGTAGTCGCCTCGGCCCTTCTGATGCAGCTCGATCTCGAACTGGCTCAACGCGTCCTCAAGAGCCTCCGCAAGCTCCCGATCGTGTGACGAGAACGATGGGGTCGTCTTCGCGGTGATGCAGCCATCCCCGAGCAGGAGCCCGAGCGCATAGGCGTCCATCGGCACGTCGCGGGGCTCGAACTCGATCGGCGCACTGAGAAGCGGCAGCGAATAACGACGCTGATGGAACGAGCGTAGGTGCCCGATCATCTCACCGGTCTCGAGGACGCGACCGGGCTTCGCTCGCCGACGATCCGAGGCCGTAAAGACGTGCCACAGGTGCTCTGAGCAGCAGAGCGTCGAGGCGCCGTCCTGGGCGCGCAAACGGAAGACCTGCTTGCGCCCCTGCGGGTAGACGCCGACGACGGGCGTCGGACGGCCGTCCGACCCGACCACCAAGTCGCCCACTCCCAGGTCGCCGATCGCGCGAAATCCCGTCGGGGTCAGCACCGGGCTCGATACCGGTTGCGCTCGTCCCCGCATGAACGCCAGCGGAGCGACCTCGATGATTCCGCGGTCGAAGTAGGTGAGGACCCGTTCGGGGTCGAGCATGTCGTACAGGGCATCGAAGAGGGGTCGCAGGTAGGGATCGACCTTCGCCTGGATGTCACCCGGCAGGAACCCGAGCCGCTCCCCCGCCTCGACCGCCGGCCGGGTCAGGATGATCCGGCTGATCTCGCGGGCGTCCAGCGCCGCCACCGCCATCGCCACGGCGAGGAAGGTCTTCCCGGTCCCCGCCGGGCCGATGCCGAAAGTGACCGTGTGGCGACGGATCGAGTCGACGTAACGCTTCTGGTTCACGGTCTTCGGCGCGACCTTGATGTTGCGATGTCGCCAGACGAGGTCCTCGAGGATCTCGGCGGGCTTCTCGGACGCCTCAATCGCGCCGGTCACCGTGTCGATCGTGCCCGGGGCGAGCTCGTGGCCGCGCTCGATCAGCCCGACCAGCTCGTCCACCATCGTTGCGGCGCGGCTGATGTCGGCGTCGTCGCCGTCGAGGGTGAGGACGTTGCCGCGCAGGAACAGGTCACATCCCAGCCTGCCCTCGAGCTCGCGCAGGACCGAGTCCTCGGAGCCGGCGAGCTCCGCCGCGACCGTGTTGTCCAGGGTGAGCTGACGGCGGGCCATCGGCGCCGGGTCGCTCCTACCCGGCGAGTCGCTCGCGGACCATCGCGCTGACCCGCTTGCCGTCCGCGCGGTCGCCGACCTTCGGCATCACCACGCCCATCACCTTGCCCATCTCGCCGGGCTCCGACGCTCCGGCCTCGGCGATCGCCGCGTCGACGACCCCGGCGAGCTCGTGGTCGGGCATCTCCTCCGGCAGGTAGCGCTCGATCTCGCGAGCCTCCGCCTCCTCCGCCTCGGCCCGCTCCGCGCTGCCGCCGTCGCGATAGGCCTCGGCCGCCTCGAGCCGGCGCTTGCGCTCGCGCCGCAGGACCGCGACCTCGTCGTCGCCGCCTCCTTTGACGTCCTTTTGCAGCGCGTCGGCGACCAGGCGCAGCGCCGCGACGCGGTCGCGCTCGCCGGCCTTCATCGCCGCGCGGGTGTCCTCCTGGACCTGCTCGAGGATGCTCACGCGGCTAAGGGTAGTGGCCGCCTCGACGGGTCACTCAGTCCGCGAGATCGACGAGCTCGACCTCGCCGAGCGGCATCTGCAGGAAGCGGGTGCCGAGCTCGCGGAAGGCGACCGGGTCGCCGGTACAGACGAAGCGGTACTCGCCCTCGTCTTCATCCGGACTCTGGAGTCCTCCCGTCTCGAGGATGCGCTGCGCGGTGGCGGCGAGCGCGTGGCCGGCGGTCACCAGGCGCACCTCGCGCCCGAGGAAGCGCTGCAGCATCGGGCGCACGAGCGGGTAATGGGTGCATCCGAGGATCACGGTGTCGACCCGGGCGCGCCGCAGCGGCGCACAGTACGAGCGCACCGTCTCGACGACCGCCTCTGAGAACGGGAAGCCGCGCTGGATGATCGCCGCCAGGTCGGGGGCGGCGACCTGGGTGACGGTCAGCTCGCGGTGTTGGCGGCCGAGCGCGCGCAGGTAGGCGCCACCCGCCACGGTGGCCGGGGTGGCGAGCACGCCGACCCGGCCGGAGTCGGTGATCGCACCGGCGATCTCGGCCTCCGGCTCGATCACCGCCACCACCTCGACCCCGCGCGCGGCGGCGACCTCCCGCGCGGGCTCGAGCCCGGCGCCGGCTGCCGAGTTGCAGGCGATGACGATCAGCTTCGCGCCGCGATCGAGCAGGAAGGCGGTGTTGCGGCGCGTGCACTCGCCGAGCTCAGCGGCCGACTTCGCGCCGTACGGAAAGCGCGCGTCGTCGCCGAGGTACACGTAGTCCTCCTCCGGGAGCGAGACCAGGCACTCGTGCAGGACGGTGAGCCCTCCGACGCCGGAGTCGAAGACGGCAATCGGCAGGTTCGGATCTGGTCCGTCGGCGTTCATGCCCTCAGATGATTGCCGGTGCGACACTGTATGGGTGAAGGGTGGCGCTCAAGCGGATTCCTCGTGGCTCTCGCTGTGGTCCGAGGACTCGGCGCTGTCGATCTGCTCTAAGGGCTCGTTCATGTCCATCGGCTCCGTCGGGTCGGCGCTTTCGATCGGCTCCGTCGGCTCGGTCGCGTCGGCCTTCTCGGTCGGCTCCGCAGCCTCCGCGTGCTCGACCCTGTCGGCGGCGGCGCGGTCGTCGGTGATGAGCTCGGCGTCCCGCGGGGCGGTGCTCGGCGAGGAGAATCGCGCCGCGGGCCTGATCGCGGCCGCCGCCCTCGGCATCGCGGCGGTGGGTGTCGCGTTCAGGGCCTAGAGGAACGGCTTCGCGGCCATGACGTAGATCGTCAGGATCACGATCAGCCCCGCGATCGGACCCATTCGCGCGCTCGCCCCGCTCTCGCGGTTGAACTCCTCGCCGAACTCGACGTCGCCCGGCGCCCGCCGAGTCGATGTCCCGCTTCGCGGCCTCGAGCGCGCGGCGCTCGTGCGGGATGAAGAAGCCGTGCACGAGGCCGAGCAGGACGATGATCGCGACCAGGCCCCAGGTGACGAAGAAGTACCCGAAGTCCCAGTCGATCGGCGGCCAGATAGATGCCGGTCACGAGGATGACCACCGCGCCGATCGTGACCATCGTGCGGTTGATCACGTTCTGAGCCTCGAGAATCGCCGGGATACTGCGCGGATATCTAGGACCGGCGGTCGCGAAGTAGATCCCGTAGGCGAAGGTCGGCCCGAAGGCGAGCACCACCGCGCTGACGTGGAGCCAGACGATCACGTCGTAGAACTGGACCGCGAGCGTCGTCATGCGCGGCACCCTACCCGGGTCGCCCGTCGGAATCGACCACCGTCGCACAGCAGTGCCACCCACTCGCCGCGCGAGCGCTCGCCGACAACCTCGAGCCCGCCGGCGCGGAGGGCCGCTCTCACCGCCCCGACCTCGCTCGAGAGCAGGCCCGAGCAGACCATTCGCCGTGGGGGAACGGCGAGCCGGGAGGCGATCCCGGTCAGCAGCGGCGCGGTCAGGTTCGCGACCAGCACCGGCGCCGGTGGTGGCTCCTGTTCGCGCAGGTTGAGCCGCAGGAGCTCGATGCTCGACGCCGTTGGACGCCGCGTTGTGCGCCGCCGCGTCGAGCGCCGCCGGCTCGCTGTCGCACCCGCTCACCGGCGCGAACCCCAGCTTCGCCGCGGCGATCGCCAGCACGCCCGACCCGGTGCCGAGGTCGGCGAGCGGACCGCTCGCCTCGCCGGCGTCGGCGAGCTCGAGCAGCAGCTCCAGGCACATCCTGGTGGTTGCGTGGGCCCCGGTGCCAAACGCTTGCCCGGGATCGACAACGATGTCCACGAGGCTTTCGTCGGACGGGGCGGCCTCCCAGGACGGCCTTACGACGATCCGCCCGCCGGCGATCGAGACGGGCTCGTGGAAGTCGCGCCACCGATCGGCCCAGTCGTCGGGGATCTCGGTCGCGCTGATCTCGACCAGGCCCTCGCCGGCGGCCGCTCGGAGCTCGGGCACGGCCGGCACCTCTCCGGGTGGCCCGTAGATCGCGTACTCGACCCAACCCTCGCCCCTCTCCTCCTCGACCCCTCCCGGCGCCAACTCCAGCAGCTCGGCGAGCACGGGCTCCGCGAGCTCGGCGCGGCAGCGGACGGCGAGCCGGATCACTCCTCGAGCGATTCGTGCAGGCGCTGAGCGAGCTTGCGCTGCTCGCGGCTCAGCTTCCGCGGCACGACCACGTCGACGAGCACATGCTCGTCCCCCCGGGACCGGCCCCGCAGCGATGGCAAGCCGAGGCCGTCGAGGGTCACGGTATGCCCGGGCTGGGTGCCCGCCGGGATCTCGACCTCCCGGTCGCCGTCGAGGGTCGGGGCGGTCACGCGGCCGCCCACCATCGCCATGGTCGCCGGCACGTGGACGACCGTTACCAGGTCGCTGCCGCGCCGCTCGAAGCGCTCGTCGTCGGCCACGCGCACACCGACGTACAGGTCGCCGGCCGGGGCCCCGCTCTCGCCGGCGTGCCCGGCACCGGTGATCCGGATCCGCTGGCCCGTCTCGATCCCGGGGGGCACGTCGACGTCCCACGTTCGCTCTCGGACCTCCCGTCCGACTCCCTCACAACGCTCGCAGGGCTGCTCGGCGATCCGGCCGTCGCCGCCGCACGTGGGGCAGGCCCCGGTCTGAACGAGCTGCCCGAAGGCGGTGCGACGCACCTGCTGGACGCGCCCGGCGCCGGCGCAGGTGTCGCAGGTGCGGATCGGCGTCCCCGGCTCCGCGCCGTTGCCGCGGCAGCGCTCGCACAGCGAGACCGCCTCGAAGCGGACCTCGCGAGTGACCCCCGTAAGGACCTCGGCGAGCGCGATCTCGATCTCCACCCCGATGTCGCCGCCCGGAGCCGGGCCCGAGCGGCGGCCGCCGAAGAGGTCCGCGAACAGGGAGTCGCCGCCGCCGAAGAACGACGCGAGGATGTCCTCCATGCTGCCCGCGGTGTGGGGGGACCAGCCTCCGGACCGCAGGCCCTGGTGACCGAAGGCGTCGTAGGTGCGGCGACGCTCGGGATCCGAGAGGACCTCGTACGCCTCGGCCGCCTGCTTGAACTTCTCCTCGGCCTCGGGATCGTGGCGGTTGACGTCCGGGTGCAGATCCCGGGCGAGACGGCGGAACGCGCGCTTGATCTCGGAGTCGCTCGAGCCGCGATCGACGCCGAGCACCTCGTAGTAGTCGCGTGGGACGCTCTGGCGGGCGCTCATTCGTAGACCGACTCGAAGAAGCGGGAGAGCTCGCCGGCCGCCTCGCGCACCGAGGCGATCGCCTTGGCGTAGTCCATGCGCCGAGGCCCGACGACGCCGACGGTCCCGAGATTGCGGTAGCCGAGCCCGTAGTTGGCGCCGATCACGCTCACCGAGCGCAGCTCGGGCGCGGGATTCTCGCCGCCGATCCACATGAACACCGACCGCTCGTCGAGGGTCGAGCGCAGGACCTCGAGCAGGTTCGCCCGCCGCTCGAGCGCCCGCATCAGCGAGTCGGCGCGCGGCAGGTCGGGCGCGTGCTCGGCGGAGAGCAGACGCGCCGCTCCCTCTACGTAGAGGTCCGACTCGGCGCCTTCCTGCAGCCCGGAGAAGGCATCGCGGATCTCCTCGAGAAAGCCGCGCTCGGCCGGCCCGAGCTCGGGGTCGTCGATGCGGTCGCCTGCCATGCGCGCGCCGAGCGCAAGGCCCGAGAGCCGCTCGTTGAGGAAGCTCGACGCCCATTCGACGAGCCCGGCGTCGACGGGCTCGTTGAAGTTGAAGACCCGCTTCGTGACCGCCCCGTTCGACGCGATGACCACCACCATCACCACCCGGTCTGACAACAGCAGTGCCTCGACCCGGTGCACCCTCGCGGCCGACGGCGGGGGGCCCGTGGCGACCGCGAGCAGATCGGTCATTCGCGACAGCGTCGAGGCGGTCTCCCGGAGCGCGTCCTCGATCTCACGGCGCATCTGCGAGAGGTCGAGCGTCCCGCTCGCGGGGCCGGGCTTCGCCCCGGTGACCAGCAGCGCGTCGGCATAGAAGCGATAGCCGGAGTCGGTGGGCAGCCGGCCGGCCGACGTGTGCGGATGGGTGAGGTAGCCGGCGCGCTCGAGCGCCGCGAGCTCGGCCCGCACGGTCGACGCGCTCCATTCGAGGCCGGGTCCCTCGGCGATCGCGGCGGAGCCCACCGGCTTGCCCGATTCCAGGTAGGAATCGACGACCACGTTCAGGATTCGTTGCTGGCGCTCCGTGAGCACCCCCCTGATTCTAGGATCGGTGCGGATGGTCGATCCCTACACCCTGCCCGACGACCTGCCGGCGCCCGTCGACGATGGTGCCGCCGATCACCTGCCGGGCGCGGTGGTGCCCGACATCGAGCTCGTCTCCACCGACGGCGGCTCGGTCTCGCTCGCCGCGCTCCGTGGGCGAACCGTGGTGTACGCGTATCCGCGAACGGGCCGCCCGGGCGAGCCCTCCCTGGTCGACGACTGGGACCTGATCCCGGGCGCGCGCGGCTGCACGCCGGAGACGTGCGGCTTTCGCGACCACCATGCGGATCTGGCCGCGGCCGGGGCCGCGGTGTTCGGCCTGTCGACCCAGGACACCGCCTACCAACGCGAGCTGGCCGAGCGGCTGGCGCTGCCGTTCGCGATCCTCTCCGACGCCGCCCTCGCGCTCACCGCGGCCCTTCGCCTCCCGACCTTCGAGGCGGCGGGGCACACCCTCCTTCGCCGGCTGACGCTGATCGTCCGCGACGCGCGGATCGAGCACGTCTTCTATCCGGTGTTCCCGCCCGACCGGCACGCCCTCGACGTGCTGGGGTGGCTGCGGGCGGATCCGGTCTAGGCGCGCAGCTGGACCTCGGCCTCGGCGTTGCGGATGATCCGGTTGTCGCCCTGCGCGGCCTCGGTTTCCGTGACGATGCGACCGTCGGAGACCTCCTTCACGGTCCCGGTGACCACGATCTCCTGCTCGGGGAAGCCCATGCCGCGGAACTGGACGCGCAGGCGCTTGAGCGCGCGCGGGTCGCCGTCGGCGAGCGCGGTGTGGGCGCGAGCCACCTGGGCCATCGAATAGAGGCCGTGCAGGATGCAGCCGGGCAGCCCGACCGACTTCGCGAACTCCTCGTCCGTGTGGATCGGGTTCGGATCGCCGGACGCCTCCGCGTAGCGCTTCGTCAGCCCCGCATCGGGCGTGACATGAAGCTCCGGGATCGGGTCGCCCACCGCGAGATCGGTCATTGGCCGTCCTCCTTCATCTCAGACACCGCGGACGATGTTGGTCCAGGTGCCCTTCACCGTCTGCTCTCCGTCCTGGTTGGTCGACACCGACTCGAATACGTAGAAGCCCATCCCGTTGCGCTCGGAGATGTCCTTGCACGTCACCGTGGTGGTGATCGTGTCTCCGGCGCAGACCGGCTCTCCCCACTCGAACTCCTGTCCCCCGTGGACCATGGCCGCGAAGTTCATCCCCACGTCGGGATCGAGGATCGCCGGGCCCATCGCCACCGAGCTGTAGACGACGCAGAACATCGGCGGCGCGACCACGTCGCGAAAGCCGGCGGCGCGGGCGGCCTCGGAATCGCGGTGCACCGGGCTCTCGGCGCCGATCGCATCGGCGTACTTCTTCACCCGCTCGGCCTCGACCTCGAACGCGGCCGGGTCCCAGGATCTGCCCACGGCTTCGGTCTTCACCGCCATCGCGCGCGGCAGTCTAGATGGCGGCGAGCGCCGCAGCGCGGTCGGGATAGACGTGGAAGCGGAGTGCCCGGCCGTCGCGGATCGCGTAGAAGAAGAACAGCGTCATCTCCACCGGGACACCGCTTCCCGCCCCCACCGCGCGCTGGTGCACCTCCGCGATCGCGTGGCGGTCGTCCGGCGTCTCGACCGCAAGCACGGTCATCTCCATCGCCCCCCAGGCCTCGCCCCAGATCGCCATCATCCGCTGGTAGCCCTCGATGCCGCGCCAGACGCCGGGGTTCATCAGCGACGGGTGGACGTGGCATTCGATCTTTGGATCGAGGAGGGCGAGCACCGCCTCGTCGTCGCCGCGGTTGAACGCGTCCATCCCGGCGTGCACCAGGTCGACGTTCGCTTGCCGGTCCGGCGGCTTGGGCTCGCCGGTCATCAGGGCGGGAGCTCCTCGCGGATCGTCGCAAAGCCGTAGCCACGGCGTTTGAGCTGGTTGATCAGCGGCTCGAGGGCCGGCCCGTCCTGCGACTGGCTCCCGACGTGCATGAGGTAGATCGCGCCGCGACGGAGCTGGTCCAGGCAGCGCTGCACGATCGCCCCGGCGGACAGGCCGACCGTGCCGCCCGAGTCGACGGTCCAGAGGACGTTGTAGCGGTAGCCGCGGTGCGCAAGGAGCCGCAGGGCCGCGGCGTCGAAGTCGCCGTACGGCGGCCTGAACCAGGGCTTCGTGCGCGTGTCGGTGAACTTGCGGACGAGGCGATCGGTGCGCTTCAGCTCGCGCCGGCGCGCCTTCGCGTCGAGCCCGCTGCCCGCCGACAGCCCGGTCCACGAGCTGTGCGAATAGGTGTGGTTGATGATCGTGTGGCCGCGGTTGGCGATCCGGCGGGTGAGCTTCCGGTTCTGCTCGACCCAGCGGCCGGTGACCCCGAACGACGCATGCACCTTCTCGCGCCGCAGGACACGGAGGATCAGCTTCGTGTGGCCGGTGTCGCTTCCGGCGTCGAACGTGAGCGCGACCAGCTTCTTGTGCGTCGGCAGGGTGCGCACGGTCTTGGCGGCGCGTCGCTCGCTCGCGCCGTTCGGTGCACCGTCCGCGGCCGCGCCGCCGAGCGCCGCGATCGAGGCCGCGGCGCCGAAAGTCGCCGCCAGCGTCGCCACGCCGAGACGGGCTCGGGGGCGCCGCAGGCCGTCGTCAGTCACCGTCGACCTCGAGCACCGAGAGGAACGCCTCCTGGGGCACCTCGACCGCACCGACCTGCTTCATCCGCTTCTTGCCCTTCTTCTGCTTCTCGAGCAGCTTCTTCTTCCGGGTGACGTCGCCGCCGTACAGCTTCGCCGTGACGTCCTTGCGCAGGGCCTTGACGGTCTCGCGGGCGAGCACCCGCGATCCGACCGCGGCCTGGACCGGGACGTCGAACAGCTGGCGCGGGATCGTCTTGCGCAGGCGCTCGACCAGCGTCTTGCCGGCCTCGTATGCGGCATCGCGGTGGACGACCATGGAGAGCGCGTCAACCCGGTCCCCGGCCAGCAGCACGTCGAGCTTGACCAGGTCCGAGGCACGGTTGCCGATCGGCTCGTAGTCGAGTGAGGCGTAGCCCGCCGTGCGCGACTTGAGCTGATCGAAGAAGTCGAGCACGATCTCGGCGAGCGGCAGGTCGTAGCGGAGCTGGACCCGCTCCGGCGACAGGTAGTGCATGTCGACGTGGGTCCCGCGCCGGCTCTGGCAGAGCTCCATCACCTGGCCGACGTAGCCGGTCGGGCAGATCAGGGTCGCGCGGATGTACGGCTCGCGGATCTCGGCGATCAGACCCGGGTCGGGCATCTCGACCGGCGAGTGGACCTCGACAGTCTCGCCGCTGGTGAGGATGACCTCGTAGCGGACGTTCGGCGTGGTAGCGAGCAGCTCGAGGTCGTATTCGCGCTCCAGCCGCTCGCGAACGATGTCCATGTGCAGCAGGCCGAGAAAGCCGCAGCGAAAGCCGAACCCGAGCGCCTGCGAGGTCTCCGGCTCGTAGCTGAGGGCCGCATCGTTGAGCGCGAGGCGCTCGAGCGCGTCGCGCAGGTCCTCGTAGCGGTCGGTGTCGATCGGGAACATGCCGCTGAAGACCATCGGCCGGACCTCGCGGTATCCCGGCAGCGGTGCGCCGGCGGGGCCCTCGCGCGTGGTGAGGGTGTCCCCGACCCGCAGCTTCGACACGTCCTTGAGCCCCGTGATCGCGTAGCCCACCTCCCCCGCGTCCATCACGGGGGCGGGGCGCATCGACGGGGTGAAGAACCCGAGCTCGTCGAGCTCGGCCTCCGTCCGGGCCTGGATCGCGACGACCTCCTCCCCCCGCTCGAACGAACCGTCGACCATCCGCACGTAGGCGATGACGCCACGGTACTGGTCGAACTCCGAGTCGAAGATCAGCGCGCGCGGGGGGCCGGCCGGCTCGCCCGTCGGCGGCGGAATGCGATCGACGATCGTCGCCAGCACCTCCGGCACCCCCTCCCCGGTCTTCGCCGAGATGCGCAGCACGTCGCCCGGCTCGCCGCCGATCAGGTCGCAGATCTCGCCCGCGACCCGCTCGGGCTCGGCGCTGGGCAGATCCACCTTGTTCAGCACCGGGATCAGCTCCAGCCCGGCCTCGACCGCGGCGTAGGTGTTCGCGACCGTCTGCGCCTCGACGCCCTGCGCGGCGTCGACGACCAGCAGCGCGCCCTCGCAGGCGGCGAGGCTGCGCGAGACCTCGTATGAGAAGTCGACGTGACCGGGGGTGTCGATCAGGTGCAGGTGGTAGGTCTGGCCGTCGTCGGCGCGATAGTCGACGCGGACGGCCTGGGCCTTGATCGTGATCCCGCGCTCGCGCTCGAGCTCCATCGAGTCGAGCAGCTGCGGGACGTGCTTGCGCGGGTCGACAGCGCCGGTGAGCTCGAGGATCCGGTCGGCGAGCGTCGACTTGCCGTGGTCGATGTGGGCGATGATCGAGAAGTTGCGGATCCGGTCCATGGCGACCGCTGAGTATGGCGGGCGCCGGCGCGCGGAACCTGTCCAACCCGGGCAGGACGCAGCGTTCCCTCAGGTCGGGGTCGCCGCCGATGGCGACGCGGTGTTCACCTGGGTGCGCGCCCCCTCCGAGGGGGTGCAGGCCTGGGCCGGGCCGTAGCTCCTAACCGCGGCGCACCAGGCGCCAGATCTGCGAGGCCTCCGGGATCCGCAGGAGCGTGATCGCGGCGGCGTAGACGGCGGCGCCGACGGCGAGCGCGACCCCGAGCGAGGCGATCTGCCCGGCGAGGCCGCGTCCGAGCGCGTCGTCGAGGAGCCGCCAAACGCCGTAGCTCGCTCCCGCCAGCGCGGCGGACGCGAGCGTCACCCGCGCGGTCGTCCACACCAGCCGCCCGAGCTCGAGCCGGCCGAGCGTGCGCTGCAGGACGTACCCCTGCGCGGCGACGCTTGCGGCGGTCGCGATCGCTGTCGCGGCGACGATCCCGCCGACCCCGAACGGCTCGTAGAAGAGCAGGGAGAACAGCGCCGTGATCGCCAGGTTCCCCGCGGAGATGGCGGTCGGGACCCAGGGACGCTGGAGACTGAAGAAGGTCCGGGTGAGCAGCAGGAAGAGGCCGTTGAACGGCAGCGAGAACGCAAACCAGAACAGCGCCTCGGCGACGAGCTCGGTCTGCTCGGCGTCGAAGACGCCGCGCTCGTACACGAGCCGGACCATAGGGTCGGCCAGCACGAGGATCGCCGCGGTCGCGGGCAGCAGGAGCAGCACGATCTGGCGCATGCCGTTCGCCATCGTCGCCCGCAGGTCGCCGAGCTCTCCGCGCGCAGCGAACCGCGCCAAGGTCGGGAACAGGACCGTGGAGACTGCGACCGAGAACACTCCCTGGGGCAGCATGTAGATCCGGAACGCCTTGTCGATCCCGGCCGGAGCCTGGTCGGACACCAGCGAGCCGAAGAAGCTGTTTACCAGCAGGTTGACGTTGATCAGGCCGAGGCTGATCGTCACCGGCAGCATGAGCAGGAGGACCCTGCGCACGTCGACGTCGCGGAACGCGTCCCGCAGGCGCCGGCCGAGCGGCGCCAGCAGCGCCCGGCGAATCCCGAACGGCGTGTTGCGCAGGTCGTAGGTCAGCATCACGAGCTGGACCACGGTCCCGACCAGCACGCCGATCGCGTAGGCGTAGATCTGGTCGTCCTCCGGGAACGCGGGCGCGAGCCCGGCCAGCACGGCGATGATCGCCACGTTCCAGAAGAACGGCGCGATCGCGAAGACGCCGAAGCGGTCGTAGCTGTTGAGGACCCCGACCACCAGCCCCGAGATCCCGAGCAGGACCAGGATCGGGAACAGCAGCCGGGACAGCGACACGGTCAGGTCGAGGACCTCGCCCTCGAACCCCGGCGCGAACAACGGGATCACCCACGGAGCGATGAGGATGAACAGGGCCGTGATCGCTCCGAGGACGACCGCGACGAGGAAGATCAGAGTCGAGGCGAGGTGGAACGCCTCCCGCCGACGCCCGCGCTCGAGCTTCTCGGTGAACACGGGGACGAAGGCCGCCTGGATCGCCGCGTCGGCGAACAGGCTCCGGACCGTGTTCGGGACGAGGAAGGCGATCGTGAACGCGGACATCGGGGCGGTGATGCCGAAGTAGCTGGCGGCGACGATCTCGCGCACCAGTCCGGCCACTCGCGACAGCGCGGTGGCGAGCGAGAAGAACGCGGTCGAGCGCGCGAGGCGCCCCGAGCGGGGTCGCGGAGCGCTGACCCCCTCGCTGGGGACGACCTCGGCCTCGGCGACGTCGTCAAGGTCGCCGAGCGTCGTGCGCGGGTCGTCGCGCTCGCTCATGATGAATAAGCCGCCTCAACAGCGGCGGGGCTCGGCTTCGCCCTGCCGGGCTCCGCCTCGCGAAGGGCTCCACCGGCCCCCGCTATAGTCACGCGTCGCCCGATGGCCAACATCGCCTCACAGAAGAAGCGCAACGCCCGCACCACGCGCGAGCACGCCGAGAACCAGCGCCTGACGAGCGCGGTCAAGACGTACTTCAGGCGGCTCGAGACGGCCGTGGAATCCGGGGACTCCGCCGCCGCCGATGCCGAGCACGCGGCGCTCTGCTCGCGGATCGACACCGCGGTGCGCAAGGGCGCCCTGCATCGCCGAAGCGGCGCCCGCAAGAAGGCGCGCGCGGCCCGGCTGCGCGCCGGCTCGTCGGCCTGAGTCACGCCCCCGCGGCGCGACGCACAGCGAGCGTGAGTGCGACCGGCTCGGGATAGTCCGAGCCGCCGCGCGTCCACCATTCCAGGTCGGCGAGCGCGCAGGTGGCCGCACGCATCTCGGCGACCGAGCGCCCGCGGAGGCGCCGCAGCAGCATCTTCGCGGCGTAGGGATGCATCGGCAGCGCCGACTCCACCTCCTTCGCCGGCTCGCCCGCGTCTAGCCGCGCCAGCGCGGTGTTGGCCTCGCGGAGCCGTTTCGCGGCCTGGTAGATCAGCGGCGTCACCCCTTCGCCCTGCGAGGTGAGCCGCTCCGCTGCCGTGAGCGCCGACCCCGGATCGCGCTCGACGATCGCGTCCGAGAGCGCCCACACGACCTCCTCGGACGTATCGGCGACCATCGCCTCGAGGTCCTCGCGCCCGACCGTGCCACCGGCCTCGGCCCAGGTCGCGAGCCGATCGAGCTCGGTCGCGAGCCGGGCGGTCGAGCCGCCGATGCGCTCGCCGAGCAGCTGCGCCGCATCGGGCTCGAGCTCGAAGCCGCGCCTGCGGGCCTCGTCGGCGAGCCACCGCGGCAGCTCGCGCGGCTTCGGCGCGGCGTAGGTGACCACCTCCCCGCCGGCCGCCTCGACCGCCTCGGCGAGGCGCTTCGGCGCGCGAAGCTTCGGCGGCTGCTCGCGGGCGACGAGGACGACGGTCACGTCCGGCGGGAGCGCGCCGAGCGCCTCGGCCACGGGCGCCGCCTGCTTCGCGGACCAGCGCTCGACGCCCTCGGCCAGCAGATAGCGGCGCTCGGAGGTGAGCGAGAGCGCCGGGATCGAGGCGACGAGGCCCTCGGCGTCGGGGGCCGCGCCCGAGCCGGGCGGGGGTGAGAACGAGTGCAGCGCGCCCGCCCCACCCTCGCTCTCCGCGCGGGCGCGCAGGCGCGCCAGCGTCGCGTCGAGCTTCGCCTCGTCGGTGCCCGCGATCAGGTACGCGGGGCCGATCTCCGAGCTGTCGCGCTTCCCACCGGCCACGGTGGGGCGAGTGTATTCGCCGTGCGAGTCGTCTAAGAGCCTGTTCCGGTGGGCCCGGTGCGTCTGAGGGGTCCGCTGACCGAGCGGGGCGGTGCCCACGACGCCCCCGCATGGTGGTGCCATGCGGGGGTTGAGTGGGTGCCGAATCCGCGATGCGTCAGCGGGCGACTCAGGCGTGCCGGGTCTGCCGGGACAGGCTCTAAATGGAGCCGATCAGGATGCTGAGCACGCCGAGGACGATTGATGCGCCGGTGAGCTGAAGCAGCAGTCGCCCCTGGCGCCCGGTGGCGGCAAAGAACAGCGCCACCACGGCTGCGATCCCGGCGAGGATGCCGCTGGGCCAGCCGAGGATCAGGGTCGCGGCCTTCTGTGCCGACGAGCCGTCGAAACACTCCGTCTCGCCCTCGGCGAGCGCCTGGGCGATGGCCTCCGGATCGTCGCAGCGCGGCGTCCCGCCGATGTCCGCCATCGCGATGACCATCACGGCGCACGCGAAGGCCAGTGCGAGCGCCAGGACGACGGCGAGCGCGCGCCAGCCGCCTCCCGCCTTCCCCTCGTCCACCGGTCCCGCTCCCCGAGGCGGGGGCGGCGGCGGGGTCTCCCGAGGCGGCGGCTCGGGGGGTGGGGTCGGCGTACCGCTTGCTTCCATGGTTTCGGTGCCCTCCTCTGCGAGACATGCGTCGAGCCGCGGCCCGGCTCCACGAAGGGCGGCACCCTATCTGATGGTCCAGGCGTAATCGGTGACCTCGATCGCGACCTCCCCGTCACGGTCGGTGCTCAGGACGGGGACGCCGTGCTCGGCGAGGGTCGCGAGCGTGGCCGGCGCGGGATGGCCGTAGGGGTTGTCCTCGCCCGCGGAGATCACCGCGAGCCGCGGTTCGGCGACCTCGAGCAAGCCTGCGAGCTCGGCGTCCTCGCTGCCGTGGTGAGCGACCTTGAGCACGTCGACCCGCCCGGGGTCGACCGGCGCCAGCTCCGCCTCCGCGTCGCCGGCGAGCAGGGCCTCGAAGCCGCGCCAGCGCGCCAGGATGATCATCGAGAGCGCGTTCGGGTCCTCGACCGCAGCGCCACGCGCGGCGGCGAGGCGCTCCGCCGGCGGCCAGAGGACCTCGAGCCTGAGCGAGCCGGAGCGCAGCCGGGCGCCGGCCGCGACCCGAACGCGCCGGGCGCGGGTCGCTCGCGCTGCCGCAACAGTCGGCCGCCGGGCGCGGGCGAACACCAGGCGCCGTGTCGGCGTGCGCGCGAGCAGGTCCGCGGCGCCGCCGTCGTGGTCGTCCTCGGGATGGGTGATCACGAGCGCGGCGAGCCGCTCGATCCCGCGCCCCTCGAGCTGCGCCGCGACCTCGCCGTCGGCGGGTCCGGCGTCGACCAGGACCGGGTCGCCGTCCACCGGCTCGAGCAGGATCGAGTCGCCCTGCCCCACGTCGAGGACGGTCAGGCGCAGGCCGGGCGGTGTCGCGCTCGCCCCAGGGCCCGGGAGCGCAGTAGCGCCGACGGTGATCAGCGCGGCGCCGATCGCCGCCAGGGCCGCCACCGCCCACGACCGCCGAGGAGGCCGACGCCCAGCGGGCGTCGCGGCCCTCAGGTAGCGCCGGCGGGTGGCCCACCGCACCGCCAGCGCCAGGCAGGCCCCGAGCAGCGCGTAGGTGAGCGCGAGGCCGAGCGGTGCCGTGAGCCCGACCTCGACCTCGGCGAAGGCGGGGCGTGCGAACCAGCTCGCGACCCGCGCGATGAACGCTGCGAGCAGGCCGGCGACCCAGGTCAGCGGCTCCACCGGCAGCCAGGCGACCTGCCCGGCCGCCGCGGCAAGCATCCCCAGCCACATAACGGGCGCCACGGCCGGAAGCGCGACCAGGTTCGCGGGCAGGGCGACGACCGACACCGTGCCGAAGTGGTGCGCCATCAGGGGCGCGGTCGCGACCGTGGCCGAGACGGTGAGCGCGATCGCGTCTGCGAGCGCCCGGCGCCAGCCGCGCGCGTCGCCCGCAATCGCCGTGGCCAGCGGGGCCGAGGCGAGCAGGATCCCGGCGACGGCCGCAAAGCTGAGCTGCCAACCGATGTCCGCGCTCGCCCGCGGATCGAGGCCGAGCGTCGCGCAGGCCGCGAGCAGGAGCGCGTACCAGCGTGATCGCGCGCGTCCGGCGAGAGCTGCGACGATCCCGGCGGCACCCATGACCCCCGCCCGCTGGATCGAGGGTCCGGCGCCGGCAACGGGAACGTAGATCGCGATCAGCACCAGGATCCAGGCGAGCCGCGCGCGCAGCGGCACGTCCAGCACGGCGAGAAGCGCGGCGGCGAGTACGGCCAGCAGGACCACGTTCTGGCCGCTCACCGCGAGCAGGTGGGCCAGCCCGGAGGCCTTGAACTCGTCGACCGTCGCCTCGTCGATGCGATCGTCCTGGCCGAGGACGAAGCCGCGCAGCAGGCTCGCCTCTTCGGCCCCGGTCCCCTCGCCCAGCGCCGCCTCGGCGCGCGCGCGAACGCCGTCGAGAACGCCGGTGATGCCGGTCCGCGCACCGGGGACGGTCTCGATCTCCTCCGTCGCCAGGACGGCGCGGATGCCGAGCCGCTCGAGCCGCGCTCGCTCCCAGTCGCCGGGCTCACGCAGTCTGCCCACGGCGCGTACGGCCGACCCCACCGCGAGGTCGGCGACCGGCTCCGAGGCCCGCATCTCCAGCCGGCCGTCCGGGGTCTCGACGCGAACGCTCACCTCACCGGCCGACCGCGTGGGCACCGAGGTCACGAAGCCGCGAGCCACGACCTCGCCGGGCGCCGGGTCGAGCGCGCCGGCGTCGATCGCCGCCAGGCGCGCGGAGCCCGCGGCGAGCCCCGCCATCGTCATCGCCACGGCGAGGGCGGCGAGCCACACGGCCGCGGACACGAGTCGCGCGGGTTCTCGCGGCCTGGCGACGATCAGGAGCGCTACGGCCAGCGCGGCGGCGGCGATCAACGCGCCGCCACCGCCCGTGCGGGGCACGAGCGGGGATGCGGCCAGCCCCGTCGTCGCCCCGCCGAGCGCGGCGAACCGCCACGCGATGCCTAGGCGTGCTGCGCTCACGCCTCGGGGCACCGGGGATCGGTGCGGGCTCAGGGCGCGAGGCCCTCCCGGAGCGCCTCCATGGTCGCCGGCCCGATGCCGCTGATCTCGTCGAGCTGCTCGATCGATCCGACCCCACCGTGCTCGTCGCGGAACTCGAGGATGTCCTCCGCCGTCACGGGCCCGATGCCCTCGATCGTGTCGAGCTGCTCGACCGTCGCCGTCCCGAGGCTGATCGGCCCCTCGGTCGCGGCCGAGCCGACGGGGCTGCCCGCGGTCGGCGATCGCGACGGCAGGACCACCTGCTGGCCGTCGGCGAGCTCGGCCGCGAGGTTGAGCCCATCGGGCAGCGCCTGGGAGGTCGCACCGCCCGCGCGCTCGATCGCGTCGGTGACCCGCGATCCCTGCGGGAGGCGGTAGACGCCCGGGTCGCGCACCTCGCCCGCGACGTGCACGACGAGGCCCTCTCCCCCGTGCTCGACCTCGAACGAGCCCGCGCCGGCGGCCCCGTGCGCGTCCACCACCCCTCCGCGCTCGGGGTCGGCGTCGGAACGCAGCCATCGCACGGCAACGAGCAACACCGCGACCGCGATCGCCGCGTACACGAGCATCTGCGCCCGGCTGAGCTCCGGCATGCCGCGATCGTGGCGAGCCCCACCGCGCCGGTGGCGCGCGTTTCGTGTCGCGAGAGCTACGCGATCCGAAAGCCCTCGAGGCCCTCGGGCTCTTCCTGAAACTCCTCGACGCGGTCGACCACCGCGCGCTCGGGCCCGCGGCGGCAGAAGCGCAGCATCGATTCGACCGCCTCCGGATCGCCCTCGAACACGGCCTCGACGGCGCCGTCGCTGCGGTTGCTCACCCACCCCGAGACGCCCCGCGACTGCGCCATCCGGCGGACCGTGTCACGGAAGAACACTCCCTGGACCCGCCCATGGACTATCACTCGGCGCCTGACCATCGACTAGTCCTTACAGCCTGCCTCCCCTGAACAGACCGTCGCCCGGAGTTGTTCTTATTCGTCTTCTTCGTAGTCGTCGTAGCCGGCGGCCTGGGTGGCGAGCCGGCGGCTGTAGAGCTCGTCGGCGGAAACCGCGGGCGACTGGACCGAGACGAGGGCCAGCGGCTGATCGCCGTCGTTGGCGACGGCGTGGTCGGTGGCCGGTGGGATCAGGACGAGGTCGCCGACCTCGAGCCGTTGCGTGTCGCCGGTGGCCGACATCGTGCCGGTGCCCGTGACCACCACGTAGACCTGCTCCGCCTCCTCGTGGGAGCGCAACTCCTCCGAGACGCCGGCCGGGACCTCGAGCCAGTTGACCGAGACGTGCCGCGACCCGAGCTCTCCCGCGTCCATGAGGATGTGCGGGCGAAGCCCGTGGACCTCCTTCGTCGCCGAATCCGCGAACCGCCTGACGAGCACGCGAGCTTTCTACCAGACCTTGCCTACTTACGCTTGGCCTTCCACTCGACGACGCCGCTGTGGCACTCGCCGCCGTCGTACTCCATCTCGTAGGTAATCGTGCCGGTGGCTCTGCGCGCGCCCACCTTTCCCCTCACGACCGACGTCGCCATCTGCACCCCGGGACTGGGATCCTCGACCACGAGCCGGTCCTTGAACCGGCCGCGGGCGTTCAGGCGGTCGGGGTGCGTGGCGCCTCCCTGCCGGGGCTGGCTGCCGTCCGAGCATGCGACCCGGACCTGCTCGTACTCGAAGATCAGGTCGCGGCCCGTGACCTTGAGCTTGACCGGCATCGCCCCGTCCCCGACCGCGGCACCCCTGTAGGTGGCAGCGGACGCCGGAACTGCCGCGACTGCGAGCAGTGCGAGCGCGAGCGCGAGCGCCCGCCCCCCGACCCGCCTCACCGTACGACGAGGTTGACGAGCTTTCCGGGGACGACTACCTCCTTGACGACCTCCTTGCCGTCGAGGTGGCGGCGAACGTTCTCGCTCGCGCGGGCCAGCTCGAGCAGCTCCTGCTCGCCGGCGTCGACCGCCGCCTCGATCTGGTCGCGGCGCCTGCCGTTGACCTGGACGACCAGGGTGAACGTGTCATGTGAGAGCAGCTCGGGGTCGGCCTGTGGCCAGGGCTGCTCCCAGACGCGATTACCGGTGAGGGCGTCGTAGGCCTCGGACGCGAGGTGGGGGGCGAACGGGAAGATCAGCGATGCCGCGGTAGCGGTCGCGAAGCGCAGCGCCGCCTCGCCCTCCCGATCGCCGTAGAGCGAGTCCTTGAGCCGGTAGGCATCGTTGACGAGCTCCATCACCGCGGCGATGGCGGTGTGCAGCGCGAAGCCGTGCTCGATGTCGTGGGTGACCTTGTCGATGGCCCAATGCGCCTTCGCCAACAGCTCGCGGCCGGGGCCCGCCGCCGGAACGCCGGCGTCGTCGTCGCGCTCGGTGCGCGTGGCGACCTCGAGCTGGAGGCGCCAGAGCCGGACCAGGAAGCGATGCACGCCCTCGACCCCCTCGGCCACCCAGTCGCCGCCGCGCTCGGGGGGCCCCAGGAAGGAGACGTAGGTGCGGGCGGTATCGGCGCCGTAGCGTTCCACCGTATCGACGGCGCTCACCGTGTTGCCCTTCGACGATGACATCTTGGCGCCGCCCATCGTGATCATCCCCTGGGTGAACAGGCGCGCGAATGGCTCCTCGACGCTCAGCATGCCCATGTCCGCGAGCGCCTTGGTGAAAAAGCGCGCGTACATCAGGTGGAGGATCGCGTGCTCGACGCCGCCGATGTACTGGTCGACCGGCATCCAGTAGTCGGCCACGTCCCGATCGAACGGAAGCCGGTCGTTGTGGGGGTCGAGGTAGCGCAGGAAGTACCACGACGAGTCGACGAAGGTGTCCATGGTGTCGGTCTCACGGCGCGCGGGTCCGCCACATCGCGGACAGGTCGTGTTGACCCAGTCCTCCGCCGTCGCGAGCGGGCTGCGGCCCTTGGGCGCGTAGTCCTCGATGTCCGGGAGCTCGACCGGCAGCTGCTCGTCGGGCACCGGGACGATGCCGTCGGTGTCGCAGTAGACGACCGGGATCGGGCAGCCCCAGTAGCGCTGGCGGGAGAGCAGCCAGTCGCGGAGGCGGTAGTTGACCGCGGGATGGCCGAGGCCGCGTTGCTCCAGGTCGGCGACGATCGCGCGCTTGGCCTCCACCGAGCCAAGACCGTCGTAGTCGCCGCTGTTCACCAACACCTCGTCGTCGGTGTGGCCCAGGAACGGCTCGCCGAGCGGCTCGTCGGATCCCTCCTCCCCGCGCGGGACGACCACCCGGCGGATCGGCAGCCCGAAGGCGGTCGCGAAATCGAAGTCGCGGTGGTCGTGGGCCGGCACGGCCATCAGCGCGCCGGTGCCGTACTCCATCAGCACGTAGTCGGCGACGAACATCGGGATCTGCTCGCCGTTGACCGGATTGGTGATCGTGCGACCGAGCGGCACGCCGGTCTTCGCCCGCTCCTCGGAGCCGCGCTCCGCGGCGGTCTCCCGGATCGACTCGTCGACGTAGGCGCGGACCTCGGCCTCGTGCTCGGTACCGGCGGCGAGCCGCTCGACGTCGGCGTGCTCGGGGGCGAGGACGAAGAACGTGGCGCCGAAGAGGGTGTCCGGACGCGTCGTGAAGACCGGGAAGTCGATCCCGAGCTCCTCGCAGCGGAAGGTGACCTCGGCGCCCTCGGAGCGGCCGATCCAGTTGCGCTGCATGGTGACGACGTGCTCCGGCCAGGACTCGAGCAGGTCGAAGTCGGCGAGCAGCCGGTCCGCGTACTCGGTGATCGCAAAGAACCACTGCTCGAGGTTGAGCGCCTCGACCAGCGAGCCGCAGCGCTCGCAGCGCCCGTCGATCACCTGCTCGTTGGCGAGCACGGTCTGATCGACGGGGCACCACTGCACCGGCGCCTCGGCCCGGTAGGCGAGGCCGCGCTCGAACAGGCGCAGGAAGATCCACTGGGTCCAGCGGTAGTACTCCGGCGCGTGGCTGGCGAGCTCACGCGACCAGTCGATCGAGATCCCCCAGGCGCGAAACTGCTCGCGGTAGGCGGCGATGGAGGCCTCGACCGCGTCGCGCGGGTGCTGGCCCGTGTTGATCGCGTTGTTCTCGGCCGGGAGCCCGAACGCGTCGTAGCCCATCGGGTGCAGGACCTGGTAGCCGTTGCGGCGGCGGAAGTGGGCGATCGCGTCGCCGAGCGCGTAGTTCTTCAGGTGGCCGACATGGGGCTCGCCCGACGGATAGGGCAGCATCTCGAGCACGTAGTTCTTCGGCTTCGAGTCGTCGAAGCCGGGCTGTCCGGGATTCGGCACCTCCCAGGTGCGCTCCTCGGCCCACACGGTCTGCCAGCGGCGCTCGATCCGATGGGGGTCATAGCGGTCCATCGGTACCGATATTACGAGCGCCTCCGATCGCACACCGATGTGGACCCGGGCGTAGACTCGCGCGCAGAGCGAATCGAGGAGGTTGCGATGGGACGTCTGATCAGACTCGACCGAACCGGGCACACGACCCTGGCCAAGTGGAGGACGGGCGACGGGTCGGGCGAGGAGCGGGCGGCGGCCGCCTTTCGAGCCGAGCTCGAGCGGGGCATGGTCGCATCGGTGAGCTACGACGACGGCACGGCGGAGGTTGTCCGCAAGCTGCCGCTCGACGCCGAGCTCGTGGTGCTGCGGCGCCCGATCGCGGGCGGCTGAGCGGGCGGCACGGCAGCGGCGAGGTGAGCGCAACCGAGGCGACGGCGCCCGGACGCGTCGCGAACGGCCTCGACGAGGCGGCGCGCCTTCACTGGCGCGAGGACGCGAGCGAGGCGACGCTGCGGCGGGATGGGCGGCGGTGGACCGCCTGGACGGCCTGGATCGTCACCGTGTTCTGCGTCCCCGGGGTGCTGCTGGTCGCGATCGAGCCCCTGACCTTCCCGGCCGCAGCGATCTGCTTCGCGCACGCGTGGGCGATCCCGCGGATCCAGGCGCGCCGCGGCGCGCGCCAGGTGGTGCCGATCGGAAGCGAGCGCAGCGCGGGGCGGCGGGCGGACGCGGCCCGTGGCCCCGAGCGGGTGGCGCTGGGGTTGCTCGGCGACCTCGTCGGACACGCCCAGCGCGACCTGCTTGCGGCGACCGGGCTGGCGCTCGAGCGCGGCGGGCTGGGCGTCTGGCTGATCGGCGAGCAGGGCGCGATCCTGATCCGGCCCGGTGGTAGGCGCGTGGACTGCTGGTGCGTGCGGGTCGCGGAGCAGCAACAGGCGCCTCAACACAGGCGCCTCAACACAAGGCGCCTCAACAGCGGCGCGGCTCGGCTACGCCTCGCAGGCGGCGCGGCTCGGCTACGCCTCGCGAGGAGCTGCCGGCCGGCGACCGAGTGGCGCACCTGCTGCTCGCCCTGCGCGAGGACGAGCTTGGGTTCGCGAAGGTGGCCAACCTCGGCTTCTCGGGTGCGCGCTGGCGGGTGCGGCAACACCTGCCGGCGGTCTCGCGGCCGGCGCTCGACGCCGCGCGCGCCGCGGTGGGCTAAGCAGCCAGCGGCTGGTGGCGCGCCTCGACCGAGTCGACGAGCGCCGCGAGGACGTCGGCGCATCGCAGGTCGAGCTCCGCGGAGTGCAGCGCTCCCGACTCGTCGAATGCGTCGTCGGCCTTCGCGACGGGCAGGTCGAGGTCGACGACCCGGGCGCCTGTGTGGGCGAGCACCTTGCGCAGCTCCGCCTGCGCCCAGACGGCGCCGAAGCTGCCGGTGCTGGCCCCGATCACGGCGACGGGCTTGTTCTGGAGCACGGTCCTCGCGCGCGGGCGCGAGGCCCAGTCGATCGCGTTCTTCAGCACGCCCGGGATCGAGGCGTTGTACTCGGGGGTGGCGATCAGCAGGGCGTCGGCTGACGCGATCGCCCGCCGCAGGTCGGCGACCGGCGCCGGCGCGAGGTCGGTGTCGCTGTCGGCGTCGTACGGGGGGATCGACCGCAGGCCGTCCCAGATCTCGACCTCGACGCCGGCCGGCGCCCGCTCCGCGACGTAGCGGAGCAGGCGCGCGTTGTGCGAGTCGCGGCGAAGGCTGCCGGCGATCGCGAGGATCCGCATCGTGGTCACTCGCGGTCGAGCTCGAGCTCGACGATGAGCTTGACGTCGTTACCGAGCGCGACGCCGCCGCCGGGGATGTCCATCTGCCAGTTCATGCCGAAGGCGGTGCGGTCGATCACCGTTTCGAGCGCGAGGGCGAGCTTCTCGCCGCCGCCCGGTCCGGGCACGGGCCCCCGCAGGCGTCCGGTCGCCTCGACGGGCAGCGAGAAGCCGGCCATCGACAACTCGCCGGTGACGGTCAGGTCGTCGTCGGAGCCGGTGATCTCGGTCGAGCGGAAGCGGACGTCGGGATTGCGCTCGGCGTCGAAGAACTCGGGCGAGAGCAGGTGCGGCCGGATGTTCTCGTCGTCGACGCTGATGCTCTCCACGGCGACCCCGCCCTCGAGCCGCAGCCTGTCGTCGTCCGCGACCAGCGTGGCCTCGATGGGTTTGAAGCCGCCGCGGAAGATCGAGACGCCGGCGTGCTCGACCTCGAAGTTGGCGTTCGAGTGGATCGGGTCGGCGGTGTAGGTGCCGCTTGGAATGCGGGTTGCCGACTGGGTCGGTGCGCTCATGTCATCCTCCTTAGATGTACGCACAACTATTGCTACTGCAAGAAGTGTAGCGGGATATCCTTGCTATGTCAACAGTTGTGTGCGAAACTAGGTGCGATGGCAGTGCGCGAGGCCCCCGACGTGACCCGGATCAGCGACGAGCAGCTCGCCGCATGGCGCGCGTTCCTGCGCGCCCACTCCACCATGCTGCGGCGGCTCGGCCGCGACCTGGAGGAGGCCGGGCTGCCGCCGCTCAGCTGGTACGACGTGCTCGCGGCGCTGCGCGATGCTCCCGAGCAGAGCCTGCGCCAGGTCGAGCTGGCCGAACGCGTGCTGCTCTCTCACAGCGGCCTCAGCCGGCTGCTCGATCGCATCGAGGAGAAGGGGCTCGTCGAACGCACATCGTGCCCGGGCGACCGGCGTTCGTTCCATATTCGGCTGACCGACGAGGGTCAGGCGATGCTGGATTCGATGTGGCCGGTGTACGCGCGGGGGATCGCCGAGGACTTCCTGCCGGCGCTCGGGTCGAACTCGTGCGAGATGCGAAAGATGCTGGAGATGGTTGCCGCCAGCTGTGAGACCGTGCGCTCTGCCGAGGGCCGCGAGTAAGCGCGCTATCCGGGCAGCGAGGCCACGAAGTCGACGAACTCGCGCGTGTCGCGCAGCGGCGGGCCGTGGCCGAAGCAGACGAGCGCGGGCTCTAGCGCGGCGAGGCGGCGGGCGGATTCGCGGTTTCGGGCGGGGTCGGGGGTGAGGTACGGCTTCGGCGTGTGCAGGCCGGGGATGCCGGTCAGGACGTTCATGTTGTTGAGCACGTCGCCGAGGATGAGGACGCGGTCGGACTCGCGCCAGAAGGCGACGTGGCCGGCCGAGTGCCCCGGCACGTCGAGCACCTGGAAGCCGGCGACGACGTCGCCCTCGGCGAGGCGGCGGTCGACGGGATGGCCCGGGCCGACGAACGCGCGGTTAAAGAGGCCGGCGATCGGGTGGCTGGGCTGGAGCGTGCCGATCAGGCCGGGGTCCTCGGCGGCGTCGACGTCGCGCTCGCCGACCCAGAACGGGATGGCGAGGCGCTCGCAGACGGCGTGGCTGGCGCCCTGATGGTCGGGGTGGGCGTGGGTGAGGGCGTGAGCGGTGATCGGATGGCCGTCGATCCCGCGCAGGATGCGACGGGTGGCGTGACGCGAGGCGGCGTCGATGAGCACGTCCCCGATCACGTAGACGTTGATCGCGTTCGGCGGAAAGCCGCCGACCTGCCAGACGCCGTCGGCGAGCTGCTTCATGGCGCGCAACCCTATCCGCGGGACCATGCGGGGTGAGACCGGCACCTCTCCGGGGCCGGTCTCACCGCGCGAACGCGTGAGTTGGGGCTAGGGAGCGCGGAACGCGATCGTCGCGACCCCGGCGCGCTCGAGCGCCGCGGGCAGCTCGCCGGCAAACGGATGCTCGTCGGCGGTCAGCTCGTCCGGGTTCGCGATCAGATAAGCCACCCGGCCCGGGCTGCGCTGTGTCTGGTACCGGGCGCCGAACGAGTCGAGGACGCCCGCGGCGGACTGGGCGCTCTGCGGCTGCACCGCGAGCCGGATCGTCGCCGTGTTGCCGGTGAGCCGCGAGGCGGCGCTGCGCGCACGGGCCGTTTCCGTCGTGGTCGCAACGTCGGTGCGGGCGATCGCCGCTTCGTCCCCGAGCACCGCATTTCGCAGGAGCTTCTGGAATCCGGTCGTGAAGGCGCGGAAATTCGGCTCCACCGAGAACACGGTCGTCCGGCCTTGCCCGACGGGCTCGTCGACGACGGCGGCGGTTCCGCCGAGCTCCTCGGCGCCGGCGGCGAACCCCGACACGAACCAGTCGGCGGAATCCGCGGGCGGGAACTCGACCGCGACGTGCTCAGGCGATGACGCGCGCATCACGTTGTCGTACTCGTAGAAGGCATAGGCCTCGTCGCCGACGCCGCGCCGGAGCTCGCTGTCGCGATCGAGCCGGACTCGGAGGAGGCTGCCCGGGACGTCGGAGGTCGGGCTCGCCAGCACGGCGGTGGTGAGCCCGAGCTCAGCGGCGAGCTCGGTGCCCCCGCGCCACGCGATCAGGTGACCGCCACCGTTGAGCCAGTCTCGCAGCGCCTGCGCGCCGTCCTCGCCGAGGTCGGACACGCCCGTGGAGCTGGGACCGTTCGGGATCAGGACCGCGTCGTAGTCGGCGAGGGCGCCGGCGGCGATCTCGTCGGCGCTGACGTCGGTGTACGGCAGATGCCACACCTGCTCGAGGAGGTAGCGCAGCCAGCCCGCCGACTCGATCGCCGAGGTCGAATCCTCGGAGAGCTGGTAGAGCGCGATCCGCGGCGCATCCGCGGGAGGCGCCGGTCCGCCGGGGTCGTCTACCTCGCCGGCGCCGGACGCCTTCAGCTTCAGCGGCTGGCCGGAGTAGCCGCCACGCACGTTGAACAGCAGCGGCTGGCTCCAGGCGGTGACGTCGTAGAAGTAGGGGAACGGCGTGTAGGTGTCCTCGTTGAGCATCGCCTGCACCCAGTGCTTCTGCATCTGCGCCATCGGCACGTACCACGTGCCGGGCGGGAGCCGGCGCTCGCGGGTCTCGCGGCCGTAGGGCGTGAAGTCGGGTACGGAGACGGCGGCACGCAGCCGGTAGACGTCGACGCCCATCTCCTGGAGTCGATGGATCATCGCCTCGACCTCGGCCTGCTTCGAGGCGCGCCGCTCGGTGATGAAGTAGTGGCGCAGCGGGCGGTCGGGCACCTCGGTCTGCACCTCGTTGCCCGGATTGATGACCTCGTTGGGCTCGAGGAATCCGTCGACCCCCTGCTCGTACGCCTCGCGCCAGGCGGCGGCCCACCGCGTGAGGATCGTCTCCTTGTTCATCGCCGCCTGCGACAGCGACACCCATTGGGTCAGGTACTGCTCGTAGGAGCGCTCGGCGATCGGGCTCTCGCCCCCCTTCTCGAACGTCATGCCGGCCGAGATCAGGCCGGTCGAGGGCACTGTGTCGCCGTAGCCCATGTAGAAGAGGTCGTAGATGTCGCGGTTGAAGAAGTCGATCCCCTGGCGGGTGAACTCCTCCGCCATCGCGGCGCCGTAGAGGTTGTTGATCCAGTCGATCGACTCGTCGGTGATCTCGTGGTAGATGGGATCGGAGTTGGGCGGGAAGAAGTAGCTGGTTCCGCCCATCTCGTGCGCGTCGATGAAGAGCGGGCTCGGAAATTCGAGCAGCATGTCGATCTTCGCGTCGGTCTCCGGCTGGGTGCGCGCAAACCAGTCGCGGTTCATGTCGAAGCCGTAGTGGTTGCGGCGGGTATCGGCCTCGCGGCCGTCGGGGTTCTGGATCGGCAGCAGGACGACGATGGCGTTGTCGAGGATCTGGCGCGCGGCGCAGTCCTCGCGATCGGCGAGCTCGTAGAGCACTCGCAGCGACCCCTCGGTGCCGGACTCCTCGCCGCCGTGCACGTTCGATGCCACCCAGAGGATCGCCGGGAAGCGCTTGGCGATCTGGAGGGCGTGCCCGGACGAGGTGCGCGGATCGCGCAGTCGCTGAGCCGCTTCGGAGATCTGATCCAGCGACTTGCTGTCGACGTTGTCCTCGTCGCCGACGATCGCCCAGCGCAGCTGCCGCCCCTCCCACGTGCGCTGATCGAGCGCGCCGGTGGTGACGCGGTCGCTGGCGGCGTCGACGGCGTCCATGTACTCGTAGGCCTGGTCGGTCGTCACCTCGCCGGCCTCGCCGCCGGGCGCGGGGACGACGTCGGCGAGCTCGGGGACGTCGCCCCGGAACTCGGGCGGCGTCTGAGTCGGGTCGCAGACGGTCTGTGCGGTCGCCGGGGTGGCGGCGGCGAGCGTCCCGATCACGGCGCCCAGGACGACGACGAGCTTCATGCCTGCTCCCTTCGGACGATGATCCCCCGGGCGCCGATACCCAGGCGGGTCGAGATCCATGCCTACCGGGATGGCAGAAGTCGTGGCCGTAGTTTTGCCGCCGAGTCCAACGCGGCGTCCGGCGATGCGCAGGCTCAGGTTCAGCGAGCCGTCCGGCATCATCCGCAGCGCTCGCCGGCGGCCGTTATCGGGACGACCTTTGCGGGCTCGGGCGCGTTCGGCTCGGGAGCCTCGGCTGGGATCTCGAGCTGGTCGTGCGGCGGCGATGAGGCGCGCGTAGGGCTTGCCTCGGCGGGTGATCAGGAACGACTCGCCGGCGGCGGCGCGCTCCATGTACCAGCCGAAACGGTTGCGGTACTCGTGGGCGCCCACCGTGGGAGGCGCGGAAGTAGTGGAGCTAGCCGGGCTCGAACCGGCGACCTCTTGCATGCCATGCAAGCGCTCTCCCAACTGAGCTATAGCCCCAGCGAGTTCGTACTCCGCGGCCCAGTTTAGACGAGCCCGCTGGCCATTTTTCGGTGGCGAGATGCGCAAGGTGACCTGTCGCGAATGGTCGCCGACGGTCTCGCATCGGAACCAGATAGCAGCGATCGAGGGTCGGACAGTAGGCGGCGATTGCCTCGATCTCATCTGCCGTGTAGGCGCGCCGGACAAAGCCGTCGGGGCCTCGTCTGCGTCGATTCGACCCGGATGCAGATCACGTCTCTGTAGAGCGGCGCCGACTTGCATTGGATCGCAGGAAGCGACCCTGCGAGCTCGAACACGAGGTCGTACCGCTCGTGCTCTGTCACAGGCCGCAGTCACGGGGATACCGAGGCCCGCGATCTCAGCCAGTATCTTCAGCTCCGCGACGTTCCCCTTCAGGTTCGAGTCGTCGTTCGACACGAACATATGTTCGCATAGCGCCGGACGGAATCGGCCGCCGGATCGCACGCATCGGCGCGATCGTAGGCGCGCCCACGGAAACGCGGGCGCCGTCGCCAGCCGTCGCCCGGGTCAGCGAGTGACGGTGAAGCGGGTGCTCCCGGCCGAGTCGTACTGGTCGGCGAGCAGGTAGTGCACGACGTAGTCGCCCGGCGGCAGTGGCCAGGCACTGCCCTGGCTCTCCGGTCCGATCGTCGCCGAGCCGTCGGTGCTCGGGGGCACGGTGCCGGAGGCGTGCCCGCCCGTATATCCCCACGCGAGATAGTCGTCGGTGCTCGGATCCGACGCCGACGCCTCATAGACGCCGAGCCAGTCCCAGCGGTTGGCGGGCCCGTCCGCCCATTCGACCTCGATCGGCTCGTCGCGCTCGTAGCGGCGCCGGTCGGTCGACAGCTGCAGCTCCGCCTGCGGATCGCGCAGCCAGAACGGGACCCTCGCCACCTCCCCGCCCTCGCCGTCGAGCAGGACCGCCTCATAGCCGCCCACGTCCATCCCGCCGGTGTCGAGCACGACCTCTCCGCTGGTGTCCGGGGCGTCGAGCCGCTCCGTCGCCGCCTCCGGATCTCCACCCTCGGGCACGATTGCGATCTCGTTCCCCTCTGAGTCCGGCAGGTTGTACGCGACCGTGACCTCGTCGCCGACCGTCCCCAGCCGTGCGTCGACGGAGACCATCGTCGGCATCGCGACCGGCGTCACCTCGAACGTCGACAGCACGGCGAAGTGATCCGACGTCCACGGCTCGAATTCGATCTCCGCGTCAGGGGCTCCCGACTCCGCGACCAGCTTGCTGTCGAGCGTCTTCGACGGGCCACCCGCGTAGACGTAGTCGATCCGCTCGCCCGACCGGTGCGTGACTCCGGGCTCCTTCACCGGGTCCGGATGCGCGTCGCGGTAGGTATCGCGGAACCCGAGCTCGAACAGCTCCTCGCTCACCGGCCAGGGCACGGGCTCGTCGATGCCGGGACGCGTGCCGACGGTCTCCTCCGTGTAGTCCAGGCTCGATGGCTCGTTGAAGTCCCCGGTGAGGAAGACCGGATAGCCCTCGTCCGTCAGCTCGGCCGCCGCCCCGAGCGGCGACTCGAGCGCCGAGGTCCGCACCTCGTTCTCGCTCTCGACGACCTCCGCAACCGACTTGCCGTTCTTCAGCAGCCGCGGGCCCCAGGCGACGTAGTCCAGGTGCACGTTGAAGAACGGGATCACGTAGCCGGGACGGACCTCGATCAGGCCGTACAGGCCGTCGGCGCCCGAGGGCTCGAGGATCGGGTACTTCGACAGCAGCTGCAGCGACACGTTGTAGTAGGGGTAGCCCGTCCGCTCCGCGATCTTCGGCAGGCGCTCGTACGACTCGAGCACGCCGACCACGTCGGCGTCGATCTCTCGCATCACCCTGTCGGTCTCCGGCCCGCCTCCGTACTCGATGTTGTAGACGAGCAGATCCAGCCGCATCGGCTCGTCGGCCGGAACCGCCGCGGACGTGCCGGCCGCCGGCTCCGCGTCCGAGTCGTCGCCGGAGTCGCAGGCCGTCAGCAAGAGCGCAAGGAGGACCGCAATTGCTGGAAGAGCGATCCCTGCTCTACGCCGCGGCCACCCCATTGACCTTGTAGTAAATCAACCTATCCGCGCGCAGCGCGGAAATCGGCCGACCTCATCACCCGGGCCCGACGGCCGGATCAGGCCGCCTCGGCCTCGTCGACGTCGAGCACCAGCCGGTCGCGCCGCCGATCCCGTACGCGGAACTCGAACGGCGAGCGCTCCTCGAGCTCGCGCAGCAGCTCGACGGGCTCGATCAGCTTCACCTCGAGCGTCGCCCGCCCGCGGGCGAAACGCTTCACCGAGATCTCCGAGGTCGCGACGATCCCTCCCGCCGCGTCCTCGAACCCGACGAGCTGCGAGAAGTCCGCGAGCGGCCCGACTTCGATCTCGACCATCCCATCGAAGAGCTGGTCCGCCGAGCGCAGCGCCCGCCCGTTCGACGTCGAGATCTCCTCCGCCTCCTCCTCGGCCCCGATCCGCGCGATCGCCGTCTGCAGCGAGTCGAGCAGCCGCTCGCGCGACTCGGGCCGCCGGGCGAGCTCGGTCATCCGCCCGCCGAGGTCGGCGGCCTCGCGCAGCGCCCGCAGCCTGATCCGAGTCGCCTGGCCGCGCGCCTGCCGGCGCACGTCCTTGAGCTCGCTCGCCAGCCCGGCCAACGCCCGCATCCCCCGCTCGCCCTCCTCGCGCAGCCGGCCGAGCTCGGCCCGCAGCTCGGCGAGCTCGCGCTCGCGCGTCACTACCCGTTCGCAGAGTCCGTCGCAGGCCAGCTCGAGCTGCTCGATCCGCCGCCGCTCTCCCTCCAGCTGCGCGCGATGCGCAGTCAGCTGCGCGCTCACGACGGCCAGCGCCGCATCGCGCGCCGCCAGTGCCTCGTCCACATCGCGCGGGCGATAACCGAACAGCGACCTCTTGAAGCTGCCCCTTGCTATGGGGCGAAAGCTAGGCCGGGCGTCGGACGGACGCGACCGCCGACCGCTAGGCCCGCGATTCGCCCTCGACCCCGAGCGCCAGCCGCTCCGCCTCGCCCCAGAGGCGCTCGAGCCGGTAGCGATCGCGCACCTCGGGCACCATCAGGTGCAGGACGCAGTCGAGGTAGTCAACCAGCACCCAGCGGCCCTCGGCCTCCCCCTCGGTGCGCGCCGGCAGCCTCCCCTCGTCCTTCTTCATCCGCAGGTGGACCTCGTCGTGAATCGCCTTCGCCTGGCGCTCGTTGCGCGCCGTCGCGATCAGGAGGTAGTCCGTGTAGCCGACGAGCTCGCGGACGTCGAGCGCGACGATGTCCGCGCCCTTCTTGTCGTCGACGATCGCCGCTATCCGACGCGTCAGCTCGGCCGACGCCGCGGGGGAGTCCGCTCGCCGGTCGGCCACCGCCGCCTCGCGCCCCGCCGCCGCCCGGTCGCTCACGCGGGCACCGCCTCGCGATACAGCCCGCGCTCCGCGATCAGATCGGCCACCGGGGGCGGCACGAGGTATCGCACCGGGCGCCCCTGAGCTACCCGCCGCCGGATCTGGGTCGAGGACACCCCGATCTCCGGCATCCGGATCACGTCCGCCCGTCCCGACGCGCCGAGACGCTCAACCGCCGCCTCCGCCTCATCGAGCGCGGTGCCCGGCCGGGCCGCGATGCCCAGTCGCGCGAGCTCGACCACGCGCTCGGGATCTCGCCACTGCTCGAGGTGTGCCGCCACGTCGGCGCCCATCAGGAAGGTGAACTCGTGATCGGGCCGCTCGTCGCGCAACAGCTCCAGAGTACGAAAGCTGTAGGACGGGCCGTCGCGGTCGACCTCGACATCGCTCACCTCGAACAGCTCGTCGCCCGCGGCCGCCAGCCGCGCCATCTCGAGCCGCACCCGCGGCCCCGGCTCCTGATCGATCCGCTTGTGGGGCGCCTGGCCGGCCGGGATGAGCAGCACCCGGTCGAGCCGGAGGGCAAACGCCGCCTCCTGCGCCAGGACCAGGTGACCGAGGTGGGGCGGATTGAACGCACCCCCGAGGATGCCCAGAGAACCGACGCCCTACCCCCGCACCTGGCCGTCGCCGTGGACGATGTACTTGGTCGTCGTCAGCTCGCGCAGACCGATCGGCCCGCGTGCGTGAAGCTTCTGGGTCGAGTTGCCGATCTCGGCCCCCATGCCGAAGACGAACCCGTCGGTGAACCGGGTCGATGCGTTGACGTAGACGACCGCCGCGTCGACGCCCTCCGTGAACTCGGCGGCCACCCCCTCCGAACGGGTAACGATCGCCTCCGAGTGACCGGTCCCGTGGGCGTTGACGTGCTCGATCGCGTCCGCGAGCGAGTCCACCACGCCGACCGCCATCTTCATTCCGAGATACTCGGTGTCCCAGTCCGCGGCCTCCGCCTCGCCGACCACGGTCGCTCCGGCGGCCGCCTGCGCGCGGCTGTCGCCCACGAGCTCCACCCCGGCGCCGGCAAGGTCGTCGAGCATCCCGGGCAAGAAGGCACCGGCGACGTCCGCGTTCACGAGCAGCGTCTCGGCCGCGTTGCAGACACCCGGCCGGTCCACCTTCGCGTTGAACGCGACGCGCCGCGCCATCTCGAGGTCGGCGTCGGCGTGAACATAGACGTGGCAATTGCCGGCCGCCGCATACATCACCGGCACCGTCGCAACCGCCTTCAGCGCCTCCTTCAACCCCTCGCCGCCGCGCGGGATCACGAGGTCCACGAGCCCCTCGGCCGTCGCCAACTGCTCGAGCTCCGAGCGATCGCCCGCCAGCAGCTCGATCGACCCCTCGGGCAGCCCGGCGCCCGCCACCGCCTCGCGCACCAGCGCAGCCAGCGCCGCGTTCGAGCGCTCGGCGTAGCTCGAGCCGCGGAGCACGATCGCGTTGCCGCTCTTGAGCGTCAGCGCAGCACAGTCCACGGTCACGTTCGGCCGCGCCTCGTAGATCACGGCGACGACCCCCAGCGGCACACGCACCTTGCGGAGGTCGAGGCCGCCCTCGATCTCCCGCCGCTCGATCTCCTCGCCCACCGGATCCGGGAGGGCGGCGATCGCGCGCACTCCGTCCGCCATCGCAGCGACCCGCTCAGCTGTCAGCGTGAGCCGATCGCGAAGCGCATCCGTGAGGCCGGCGGCCCGCTCGTCCGCGAGGTCGGCCGCGTTCGCCTCGAGCACCTCGTCGGTCCGCTCGGCCAGCAGCTCCGCGAGCCGCTCGAGCGCGGCGTCCTTGGTCGCCGTGCTCGCGGTCGCCAGCTCGCGCGACGCGCGCTTGGCACGCTCGCACGCCTCGGCAACGCCGGTTGTCGCGATCGCCGTCATCGAGACCTACAGCGTAGCCGCGACCTCAGGCGAGCACGAAATGATCGCGGTGGACCGCCTCCTCGGACGCTTCGGGCATGAGCTCGAGCACCCGCTCGGACTTCATCCCCTTGACGGTGGCGAGCTCGGCAGCCGAGTAGTTGCTGATCCCCTTGCCGACCAGCTCACCGTCGCTCACGATCTCGACCGCGTCGCCGGCCGCGAACTCGCCCTCGACCGCCGTGATCCCGACCGGCAGGAGGCTCGACCCGCGCTCGCGCAGCACGCGCGCGGCGCCGCCGTCGACTTCCACGCGCCCGCGCGCCGGCTTCGCGTAGCGCAGCCAGAGCTTGAAGGACGGCGTGCGCTCGGGATGGGGCGCGAACCGCGTGCCGACGGCCTCGCCGCGGGCGGCGGCGAGCAGCGTCTCGGGCTGGGTGCCGGCGCAGATCGCAGCCGGGATCCCGGCGGCGCTCGCCATCCCCGCGGCCGCGACCTTGCTTCGCATCCCGCCCGAGCCGTAGGGCGAGGTCCGGTCGCCGATCTCGTAGCGGTCGAGCTCCGCGAAGTCATCCACCCGCTCGACCAGCCTCGCGCCGGGGTCGCGGCCCGGATCGGCGGTGTGTAGCCCGGGGGTGTCGGTAAGGAGCACCAACAGCCGGGCGCCGAGCAGCAGCGCGACCTGGGCGGACAGGAAATCGTTGTCGCCGAACGTGATCTCGTCGGTGGCGGTGGTGTCGTTCTCGTTCACGACCGGGACGGCACGCCAGTCGAGCAGCTTGCGAAGGGCCTGGCGCGCGTTCAGGTAATGCATCCTCACCGCGAGGTCGAATGAGGTCAGGAGCACCTGGGCGGCGTGCACCTCGCGCTCGGCGAGGCGGGATTCGTAGGCCCTGAACAGCGTGCCCTGGCCGACCGCCGACGCCGCCTGCATCTCCTCGATCGAGCTCGGCCTCTGCGGCAGCCCGATCTGCCTCATGCCGAGTGCGATCGCGCCCGAAGTCACCATCGCGACGTCCTCGCCGCCGTGATGAAGCTCGGCGACCTGGGCGCAGACGGCGTCGAGCACATCACCGCGGACGACGCCCTCGGAGTCGGCGACGATCGACGAGCCCAGCTTCACCACCACGGTCATGGGCGCCTGAGATTAGAGCCGAGGCGCGTCCCGCCAGAGCGTGACGGCCCGCTAGCCCGGGTCGAGCTCGAACGCCTGCTCCCCGATCCTGACCTCGTCCCCGGGCGCGAAGCCGGCGCGCTCGAGCGCTGCGATGACGCCGATCTCGCGCAGCCGCTGCTCGAGGTAGGCGAGCGCCTCGAGGTTGGAGAGGTCGTGACGGGCGACGAGCAGCTCGACGCCCCGGCCGAGGACGCGGAACGCGCCCTCCTCCCGCGCGACGTCGAAGCCCCCCTCCCCGGCGGGCCGGTAGACGATGTGCTCGGCCTCGAACTCCGCGTCCGCCCCGGAGGCGACGGCGCTCGCGGCGACCGGTGGCGCAGCGTCGGGAACGGCGGCGAAGATCGCGCGGCTGAGCCCCTCGAGGCCCTCCCCGGTGGCGGCGGACACCGCGTAGACGTCGGCCTCGAGCCGCTCTCTGAACCTCGCCACGAGCCGCTCGGCGTCGTCCGCGGCGATCAGGTCGCGCTTCGAGATCACGACGATCTCGGGCAGCCGATCGAGGCCGGCGCCGTAGGCCTCGAGCTCGCCGCGCACGGTCTCGTAGCGCTTGATCGGGTCGCGCTCCTCGAGCGGGTCGACCGCGATCAGGTGGACGAGGAGCCGACAGCGCTCCACATGGGCGAGGAACTCGTGACCGAGGCCGGCGCCGTGCGCCGCGCCGGCAATCAGCCCCGGGATGTCGGCGAGGACGAGCTGGCGCTCGCCGTCGTCGATCGTCCCGAGGACCGGCTCGAGCGTGGTGAACGGATAACCCGCCACCTTCGGCGCGGCCCTCGTCAGGCGTCCGAGCAACGAAGACTTGCCGGCGTTCGGGAGCCCCACGAGCCCGGCGTCGGCGAGCAGCTTCAGCCGCAGCTCGATCCACCCCGACTCGCCGGGAAGGCCGCGCTCGGCGAACCGGGGCGTCTGCCGGGTCGACGTGGCGAAACGCTTGTTGCCGTGCCCGCCGGCGCCCCCGCGGGCGACGACAGCCCGCTGACCCGGCTCGGTGAGATCGAAGCGCTCGCCGTGGAGCCCCTCGATCTGGGTGCCCGGCGGCATCGCCACGATCTCGTCGTCGCCGCGCGCGCCATGGCGCTGCTTGCCCTGCCCGTGGCCGCCGCGGCCCGCCCGATGGTGGGGCGAGAAGCGCTGGGCGGCCAGGTCGCGCCGCGACGGGTCGCACACCACGACCACGTTGCCGCCGTGCCCTCCGTCGCCGCCGTCGGGACCGCCGCGCGGCACGTGCGCCTCGCGCCGCAGGCTCACCGACCCGTTGCCGCCGGCGCCGGCGCTGACGTGGATTCTCGCTCGGTCGTAGAGCATCGTGTCGTCTATATTCGCGGGTGCGAGCTGCCGGTGCAAGGGAGTCGCCGACGCAATGGCAGGAAGGGACTGATCACGAGTGAAACCGGTGCATGAAGCGATTCGCGCTGCTCGCGTTGGCGGCGCTGAGCATCGTGCCGCTGTTCGCGCAGGTGCGCGGACGCGAAGGAAAAGGACGAGGGCGTCAAGGTGAAGGTGATGTCGCGCAACGTGTTCCTCGGCGCGGACCTGGGGCCGGCGCTGAGATCGACCGGTTTCGAGTCGTTCATCGAGGCCAACGGAGGCATCCTGCGCGAGGTCGATCTGACCAACTTCCCGCTGCGGGCGCAGGGGCTCGCGGGGGAGATCGCCGAGCGCAAGCCTGACCTCGTCGGCCTCCAGGAGGTGGCGATGTGGCGAACCGGGCCCGGCCGCGATTCCGCCTGCCGTCAGCGGCGGCCCGTTCGGCGCGGTAACGGTCGAGTACGACTTCCTGCAGCTGCTGCTCGACCAGCTCAGCGCCAGGGGGCTGTCGCTACAGCCCCGGCCGTGGTCAAGGAGGAGTTCGACTTCGAGGCGCCCGCGGACGAGAACAACGTCGACAACGACGCCCCGCCCGTGTTCAATCCCGATCCGGCGACCAACGACGAGAGCGCCGGCAGCCTCGACGACGCCGAGCTCAACGGCAGGCTGACGATGCGCGACGTGATCCTCGTCAACGACGAGTCGAAGGTGAAGGCGAAGCTGAAGAACCCGCAGGTGGGAACCTTCTCGAGCCTCTACACCCCGACCGTCTCGGGGATCCCGATCAAGGTGACCCGGGGCTGGACCGCCGGCGACGTGACGGTCAAGACCGGCGAGGGCAACCAGCAGCTGAAGCGGAAGTTTCGCTTCGTCAACAGCCACTTCGAGGCGTTCGACGACGAGACCCAGCGGCCGAGCATCCGCGCCCAGCAGGCCGCCGAGCTGGTCGCCGGGCCGGCGAACGCCGGCAAGGTGATCCTGCTCGGCGACTTCAACTCGAACGTGCCGGGCGTCCAGCCGGGCGACGAGCAGGCGTTCCAGACACTGCTCGACGCCGGCTTCAAGCGCAAGGTGACGTCGGATCCGCTGAGCTGCTGCGTCAGCGACCTGTTCAACGCGCCGCCGAGCGAGTTCGACCACCAGGTCGACCACATCCTCAGCAACAAGCCGAACAAGAAGGTGAAGCTGCTGAAGTCATCGGTGAGTGGGCTCGAGCGCGTCAACGGCATCTACAACTCGGACCACGCGGGCGTGTTCAGCAAGCTGCTGCTGAAGTAGCTCCCGTTCGGGATTGCGAATTGAGGGGCGGCGCGCGCAACGCGCGTCGCCCCTGATTCGTCCTGGGGCCGGGGGCGCCGACCCGGCTCGACGACTTGTTCTCGGTATGCGAGAGAAACTCGTCGAGGGGTCGGATCGTGCAGCGGCGCGAGTGGCCGCGAGGCAGCACGGCGTGATCACTACCGATCAGCTTCATCGGGCCGGGATCGACAGGAGCGGGATCGGGCGTCGCGTCCGTGCGGGACGGCTCCATCGTCTCCACCGCGGCGTCTACGCGGTTGGTCACGAGGGATTGAGTCGGAAGGGCCGGTGGAAGGCAGCGGTGCTGGCCTGCGGCGCGGGCGCCGCGCTGAGCCACCGAAGCGCCGCCGAGCTGTGGGCGATGCTCGAGCCCGCCGACGGTGCGATCCAGATCACGGTCCCGGTGGCCGGCGGCCGGGCCCGGCGCGCCGGCATCCGGATCCATCGCCATCCGTCGCTGAGCCGAGCCGAGACCACGCTCCACGACGGCATCGCGGTCACGCGACCGGCCCGGACGCTCGTCGACCTTCAGCCAATGCTCTCAGCCGGCGAGTTTCGACTGGCTGTTCGCCAGGCCGAGATCCGGGGCCTGCCCATCGACGCGCGCGCCCTGGTGCCGGACGGAACGACCAGCGAGCTGGAACGCATGTTCATCGGGCTGTGCCGCCGCGAGAACCTGCCCATCCCCGAGACGAACGTCAGGATCGGACGTGATCGGGTCGATTTCCTCTGGCGCGAGCGCCGCGTGGTCGTCGAGACCGACGGCTACCGCCACCACCGCGGCTGGATCGCTTTCGAGGACGACCGCGCGCGGGACAACCGGCTGCTCGAGCTCGGCTTCGAGGTGCTTCGGTTCACGTACCGCCGCGTGGCGGACGAGCCTGAAGCCGTCGCGCGACTCGTGCGGCACCGGCTCGCGCTCGCCGCTCGACGAGTTGCTCTCGAATAGCGAGAGGAACTCGTCGGCCCGTTGGGGCCGGACCTACGAGCCCTCGACGACGGAGACGGTGCGGCCGCGGTGGGAGGTCGCGAACTCGACCGTCCCGGCGCGGGCGGCGAAGATCGTGTGGTCGCGGCCGATGCCGGCGCCCGCGCCCGCGCGGAACCTCGTCCCGCGTTGGCGCACGATGATCTCACCGCCGTCGACGCGCTGGCCGGCGAAGATCTTCACCCCGAGCATCTTCGGGTTCGAGTCGCGGCCGTTGCGGCTCGAGCCGAGCCCCTTCTTGTGAGCCATCTGCCTAGCTCTCCTTCTTCTCGGTGGGAGTCTTCTTGGCCGCGGGCTTCTCGGCCGGCGCGGCTTCTTGGCCGCCGGCTTCTCCGCGGCGGGCTTCTTGGCCGCCGGCTTCTTGGCCGCGGGCTTCTTGGCGGCCGGCTTGCGGGTCAGCAGCTTCACCTCGCTGACCTCGAGCCGGGTGAGCTCCGAGCGGTGGCCGGCGCGCTTGCGGTACCCCTTCTTCGCCCGGTACTTGAACACGCGGATCTTGGGGCCGCGCTCGTGCCCGGCGACGACCGCCTCGACCTTGACCTTCTCGAGCTTCTCCGCGTCGAGCACCGTGTCGCCGTCGTTGCGGAACATGACCGCGCGCAGGGTCACCTTGTCGCCCTCGTCGGCCCGCAGGCGGTCGACGACCAGGGTCGAGCCCTTCTCGGCGCGGTACTGCTTGCCGCCACTCTCGATTATCGCGTACGTATCCGCCATCGTCATTCGTTGCCGCCGGAGCCGTTGCCGCCCCCGCTGCGGGCACGGCTACGGCGCCTGCCGCCTCGGCGGCCGCGGCGCCTTCCGGAGGGCGGTGATTCTAGCTTCTCGCCATTGGCGTCGATGAGCGAGGCGGTCGCAGCCGAGCGGGCGACCTTGTCGATTCGCACCAGGCGCCGTTCGCCGATGTGTCGACCGCCGCCGCCCACGCTGACGATGTAGGAGTCGACCCGGGCGATCGCGTCGTCGGCGTCGTACATGTGCGGCTCCTCGATCGTCACCAGCACCTCCTCGCCGACCCGGAACGGCAGCGCGCGCTCCTCGATCTCGCCGCGGCTGCCCCGGTCGACGACCTCGTAGGTGTCGATCGCGAGCACCTCGCCGCCCTCGAAGTGGAAGTGCTTGCGGGTCTCCTCCTCGAGCTCCGCGAGGCCGCTGCCCTCGGCGACTAGCTCGGCGGCGACGTGCGGGTTGACGCGGATCAGGAAAGCCTCGGGCTTGGGCTCGGCGGCGGCAAGCTCGCGCAGGCGCCGGATGACCTCGATCGCCATCGTCTCCTCGGAGGGGACGACGCCCTCGCCGTTGCAGGTCGGGCAGGTTCGGGTGAGGATCTCGCGGACGCCGTCCGTGACGTTCTGGCGCGTCATCTCGACCAGCCCGAGCGGCGAGACCTCCATCACGTAGCTCTTGGTCTTGTCCGCGTCGAGCGCCTTGCGCAGAGTCTTCAGGACCTGCTCGCGGTTCTTGGACCTCGCCATGTCGATGAAGTCGATGACGATGATCCCGCCGATGTCGCGCAGCCGGAGCTGGCGCACGACCTCCTCGGCGGCCTCGACGTTCACCTTCGTGATCGTGTCCTCGAGCCGCCCGCGCCCGCGCCCGGTGAAGCTGCCGGTGTTTACGTCGATCACCGTGAGCGCCTCGGCGTAGTCGATCATCAGATATCCGCCCGAGGGCAGGTCGACGCGGCGCGAGAGCACCTGCTCGAACGCCTCGTCGGCGCCCTCGCGCTCGAGCAGCGGCTGTGGGTCCGTGTACAGCTCGACGAACTCGACCAGCTCCGGGGCCGTGCGCTGGAAGAAGCTGGTCACCCGGTGGTGCTGCTTCGGGTCGTCGATCACGGCGCCGTCGAACTCCTTCGTCAGCACGTCGCGCAGCACCCGGATCGAGAGGTCGGCCTCCTGGAAGACCAGCGCCGGGGCCTTGACCTCGTTTGCCCGGCGCTGCATGACCTCGTGCAGCTTGTGCAGGTAGTCGAGGTCGCGCTCGAAGTCCGACTTGCGCGCTCCCTGCGCGGCGGTGCGGACGATCACGCCGCCGTCGCCCTGGTGGAGCTTCTGCAGCAGCTTGCGCTGGCGGTCGCGCTCGGCGTCCGGCAGGCGCCGCGAGGCGCCCACCCCACCGCCGCTCGGCATGTAGACGAGGTAGCGGCCGGCGATCGAGATCTGCATCGACAGTCGCGCGCCCTTCGTCTTCAGCGGATCCTTTACAACCTGGACGAGGACCTCCTGCTTCGGCTTGATCAGCTCGTCGATCCGCCGGCCGCGGCCGTGGCCGCGCCGGGGGACCTTCTGACCGTCCGGAAGCACGATCTCGTCGACGTGCAGGAAGCCGTTTCGCTCCAGCCCGATGTCGACGAACGCGGCCTCCATCCCGGGCAGGACGTTGTCGACGACGCCCTTGTAGATGTTGCCGACGATCGATCGCGAGCCCCGCCGTTCGACGTACAGTTCCGCTACGCGGAACTGCCCGTCCGAACCAGCTGCGCCGCTCGCGCCGTCGGCGCTGCTCCGAGGGAGCCGTAGCGGTGAGCTTGCTCGGGTTGTCCGCTGCCGCGACGGTTTGTGGCAGCGCGCCCTTGTCGCGCACGAGCACCACCCTGACGGGCCGTGCCCTTGCTTTCGAGTACCGCGACGCGGGTCTCCCCCGCGTCCACGGAGACGAGAATTCTCTTCTTCAGTTAGATCACCTCAAGCGTTGCGTGGAATGCCCCGCTTGGAGGTGAGCCGCGCTTGAACGTAGATGCTCTGCAGGAGTCCGAGCGCCAGGAAGGTGGCGATCACGGACGACCCGCCCGAGCTCATCAGCGGCAATGGGATGCCGGTGATCGGCATCACTCCGATGTTCATGCCCACGTTGACGAGCACATGGAACATCAGCATCGCGGCGATCCCGCCGGCGATCAGGCTGCCGAAAAAGTTCTTCGAAAGGGTCAATATGCGCAGCGCCCTCCAGATGAGCAGGGCGTATAGAGAGAGTAGGAAAGCGGCTCCGACGAAGCCGAAGCGCTCGCCCACGACCGCAAAGATGAAGTCGGTGTGGCGCTCCGGCAAGAAGCCTTTTGATGTCTGTGTCGCGTCATCGCCGCGTCCTGTCTTACCTCCGGAGCCTACGGCGATCAGCGACTGATTGATCTGATAGCTGGAATCCGCTGGGTCGTCGCTCGGGTGCAGGAAGGCCGTCAGCCGGTCCTCCTGGTAGTCCTTGAGCACCGGAACGCCGACCGCGGGAGCGATGACCAGGGCCACCACGGCGAGCCCCGCCGCGGTCGCGCCCATGATCGCAAAGTGTGTCCACCGGACCCCGGCCAGGAACATGATAGCCAGCGTCACGGCGCCGTAGACAAGCGCCGTGCCGAGGTCCGGCTGCAACAGCACCAGGCCGGCCGGGAAGAACCCGAGCGCGAGCAGACGAATCGTCCGCCGCGCCTCCGAGCTGCGCCGCGCCGTGTCCAGCGCGAACGCAGCCAGCGAGACGATCAACAGCACCTTGCCGAGCTCGGAGGGCTGGAAGGTGAAGAAGGGAAGCTCGATCCAGGCGCGCGTCCCGCGGGTCGCCTGGGCGAACACGAACACGAGGCAGATCGACGCGACCATCGCGGTGTAGATGCCGACGCGCAGCTCGCGGAAGCGCGAGTAGTCGACCCTGGCCACCGCCAGCATCAGGGCGATCCCGATCACGGCGTAGATCGACTGGCGGACGGCGTAGTAGTAGGGGTCGCCGGGCACGTCCTCCTGGGTCGCGACGCCGAGCGTGTAGATGCTGAACGCGATCAGGCCGATGCCGGCGACGAGCAGCAGCGGGTCGAGGTTGCCGAACCCGATCCGCGACAGCAGCGACGGGCGGGGCTGCTCGAAGGGCCGTGGGCGGGGAAAGGCCTCCATCACTCGACCACCGCTACGTCTGCCGAGACGCTGTCGATCTTCCCCGTATTCACATCGAGCAGCTCGTTGAGGATCTCCAGGGTCGCGGGCGCCGCGGCGTCGGCCCCGAAGCCCCCCTCCTCGATCGTCACGGCCACCACGTACTTGGGATCGTCATACGGCGCCACCGCCACGTACCAGGACTGGTCCCCGTACGGCGGGCGCTCGGCGGTGCCGGTCTTGCCCGCGATGTCGACCGGATAACCGCCGAAGATCGGATACGAGGTCCCGCCCGGCGCCATCGCGGCGTCGTGCAGTCCCGCCATGATCGTCTGCTGCCAGATCGGGTCGATGTCGAGCTCGCGGCGTGGAGCGGGGTCGATCTCCTGGATCGCACGTCCCTGGGGATCCTCGATCCGCAGGCCTACGTGCGGGCGCACGACCGTGCCGCCGTTGGCGATCGCCGCGTAGGCGACCGCCATCTGCAGCGGGTCGGCCTGCAGATCGCCCTGACCCACGGCGAGGTTGATGTTGTCGCCGATCGACCACGGACGGTCGGTGAGCTCGCCCTTGGCAACGTCGACATCCTTGCCGCTGGGCGAGTCGGGGTCGGTGTTCTCCTGGAAGGCCTCGTTGCGCTCCTCGGGAGTCGGCACCCGCCCGGTCGCCTCGCCGCCGACGTCGAGGCCCGTCGGGGCCCCGAGGCCCAGCGCCCGGGCCCATTGCTGGATCGCCCCGCCGTCGCCCTCCTGGACGTTGGTTTCCGCGCCCATGATGTAGAAGAACACGTCCGACGAGACCTGCAGCGCGGTCTGCAGGTTGACCGTGCCGTGAGCGACCCCGCCCGCGTTCTCGAACTTCACCCCGCCGTACTCGACCGAGCCGCCGTCAGCGATCGTCCGCTCCGGGGTCAGGTTGCCGGCGTCCAGCGCCGCCACGGCGGTGATCGGTTTGAACGTCGAGCCGGTGGGATAGACGCCCTGCGAGGCGCGGTTCACCGCCGGGGCGGCGAGCGTGCTCAGCGGGTCCTTGGGGTCGCCGAAGATCTGCTCGTAGGTAGCCGGGGTGACGACCGGCTGCGCGAACAACGACGGGTCGTAGGTCGGCGTCGACCCCATGCCGAGGATCTCGCCGTCGTTGACGTTCATCGCAACGAACCCGCCCGGCAGCCCGAACTGCCCGATCGCCGACTCCCCCGCGCTCTGGACCCCCTCGTCGAGCGTCAGCACGAGGTCGTTGCCGGTTCGCGGCTCGCGCACGTCGAGGCTGCGGCCGGTCGGCTCCCCGGAGGCGTCGACCTGCACCCGCGAGGCTCCGTTCACCCCGCGCAGCAGGCTGTCATAGGTGTACTCGACCCCCTGCTTCCCGACGTAGTCGCCCTGCTCCAGGCTCTCGTAGCGGGGGTCCTTGAGCTCTTCGGGGGAGATCTCGCGCACGTAGCCGAGCAGATGGGCGGCCAGGCTCCCCTGCGGATAGCGCCGGACGTAGACGCGTTCCACCGAGACGCCCGGGAAGCGCCGCTGGTTCTCGCGGATGTAGTAGACGGTGTCGAAGGCGACGTCGCGCTTGAGCGTCACCGGGCTCGCCGGCAGCTCCTTGTGTTGCACCCGGATCTGGCGGCGGATCTGCTTCTGCGACATGCCCGCCAGCTCACCGACCCGCTTGAACAGCCGCGCTCGGCGCTCCCGATCGCGCGGCAACTCGGTCGTCTTGAGCTGCAGCTCGAGCGCGGTCCGGTTCTGAACCAGCGGGCGCCCGGACCGGTCGAGGATCTCGCCGCGAGGGGCCTGAACGGTGAACTCCCGCACCTGGTTGTTCTGCGCCTCGGCGAGGTAGTGGTCGCCGGAGAGCACCCCGAGGTACCAGAGCCGCAGGAAGATGATCGCGAACATGACCAGCGCGACTCCGCCGAGCACGGTGACCCGGAAGGCGAGCTGCGCCGGGATGGGCGGCCCGCGCCAGTCGCCGCGGCCCGGCATCACGGCGCACCTCCGGCGACCGGGCGGCGGCGCGCGGGGAGGCGACGGCGGCGGCGCACCGGCCCCGAGCCGTGGCCGTCCTTCGCCGCGGACCGCGACCGGCCGCCCCGGCGACGGCGGCGACCGGAGCGCCGCAGGCCGGGGACCAACAGCCGCCGCGATGGCGCGTAGTCGATCAGGGCTGGTGCGAGGATGCGCCGCAGCAGCGGGTAGATCGCCATCGCGAGCAGCACGGCCAGCAGGCCCTGGACCACGATCTCGCGCAGGAAGACGACGCTGACGGCGGCATCGACGCCGAGCATCAGCTGAACCGCGGCGAATCCCGCCGCGCCGAGCAGTGTGAAGCCGCCCGCGAGCAGCGGCGGGATCAGCCAGCTGGTGATCTCGACCCCCTCGCGGTAGCGGCCGGCCAGGTATCCGATCGAGAGCAGCACGAGCGAGGAGACCCCGAGCGTCTGCAACAGCAGCGAGTCGAGCAAAAAGCCCGTGGCGAACCCGCAGACCGCCCCGACCACACCGCCGCCGAGCAGGCCCAGCGAGACGACGACGACCGGGACGATGTTCGGCGTCGCGCCCAGGATCCACAGGTAGGAAAAGAACGACACCTGCAGGATCACGGTGACGAGCACGATCAGCGCTATGCGGATCCCGATGCGCCTGGTGACGATCATCCCGGCACCCCCGGGCGGTCCGGCCCGCCGGTGAGCACCTGGACGTGCTCGATGTCGCGCAGGTCCGCGAACGGGCTCACGTGGATGCGCTGGAACTCCTCCTGCTCGCCGGCCTCGGTCTCGACCACGCGGCCGACCGGGATCCCGGGCGGGTAGGCGGAGGACACGGTCCCGTTCGACCACCCGGCCGTGATCAGGATCTGGTTCTCCTCGATCGGCTCCTGCTCGTCGAGGAAGTCGAGCAGCAGGTCGTCGGGGTCGCCGGCCACCGGGGCCACGATCCCGGTGGGGTTCTCAGACGACAGGGCTCGCGCCACCGCATCCTCGGGGTCCGCGGTCGGCAGAACCTCGGCCGAGACCGCGTTGTCGGGGTCGGTGATCAGCTCCACCTTCGCGGTGCCCGCGGTGACGTCCCCGATCCGGCCGACGAGCCCGTCGGCGTTGATCACCGGGTCGTTGCGCTCGATCCCGGAGCTCGAGCCCTGGTCGACCGTCACGGTCGAGAACCAGACCGTCGGCGACCGACCGATCACCCGCGCGGTCACCGGGTCATAGCCGCCGAGGGCCGCGCCGCGGTCGAGCTTCAGCAGCTTCTCGAACTCCGCGTTGTCGCCCACGGCGTCCCGAGCCTCGGCAACCTCCGCGCGGAGGTCGGCGACCTCCTTGCGCAGCTGCTCGTTCTCCCCTCGCGCGTCGAAGGTCTCGTCGAACCAGTTGACCAGGTCGCGTGCCGGCTTCAGCACCCGCTCGGCCCCCTCGCCGATCGGCGACAGGGCCGCAGAGACACCTCGCTGGATCGTGTGCAGCGGGCCGCTCTCGGCCTCGGAGAAGTGGCTCGACAGCAGCACGAGCGAAACGACGATCAGCGCCACCAGGACCGCGCGGCGCCTCCGGACCTGCTTGCGATACATCCAGGCCCCTAGGCTGTCGCCCCGACCCGGCGGCGGTGAGAGTTGCGACTCATCCGGTGGATGACCTCGAACTCCTCCAGCGAGCGTCCCGACCCGACCGCGACACACGTCAACGGCGACTCGGTCAGCTGGCACGGCATCTGGGTCTCCTCGCGCATGCGCTGATCCATCCCGTGGAGCAGCGCACCGCCGCCCGCCAGGGTGATGCCCCGGTCCATGATGTCGCCGGCGAGCTCGGGCGGGGTCCGGTCGAGGGTGTCCTTGAGCGCGGCGACGATCTGGCTCACCGGCTCCTCGAGCGCAACCCTGATCTCGTCGGAACTCAGCATGATCGTCTTCGGAAGTCCCGTAACCAGGTCACGGCCCCGGATCTCGGTGTGGACCGTCTCCGGCAGCGGCGCCGCGGAGCCGATCTCGAGCTTCACCTCCTCGGCGGTGCCGAGCCCGATCGCGAGCTTGTGCTCATGCTTGCAGTGGGTGACGACGGCATCGTCCATCTCGTCGCCGCCGACCCTGATCGACTCGGAGACCACGATCCCGCCGAGCGAGATCACGGCAACCTCGCTGGTGCCGCCGCCGATGTCGAGGATCAGCGATCCGGTCGGGTCGGCGACGGGCAGCCCGGCGCCGATCGCCGCCGCCATCGGCTCCTCGATGAGATAGGCCTGCCGGGCCCCGGCCGAGAGGCAGGCCTCCTCGACCGCCCGCTTCTCGACCCCGGTGACCCCGGACGGGACGCACACGACCACTCGCGGGTGTGCGAAGCGGTTCTGGTGGGTGCGCTGAATGAAGTGCCGCAGCATCTCCTCGGTGACGTCGAAGTCGGCGATCACGCCGTCCTTGAGCGGCCGAATCGCCTGAATCGTCCCGGGGGTGCGCCCGAGCATCCGCTTCGCATCGACGCCCACGGCGTGGACCTCGCCCGTCGCGGAGTCCACCGCGACCACCGACGGCTCGGAGAGCACGATGCCGCGGCCCCGCACGTAGACGAGCGTGTTGGCCGTGCCGAGATCGACCGCCATGTCGCGGCCGCCGAAGGCGGTCAGGTTGCTGAAGATGCCCATGGGAAACGGGACCCGGCCCGGCGGGGAGGAGGCACGGGTCGTGGCTGACTGTAGCAACTGGATGACAGCCCTCAAGCCCGGATCGAGGGCCCGGGAAAACCCTGACGCTGAATCTTCGCTTTAGGGTTTCGGCCTACTCGATCAGGTTGGGCGCGAGTTGCAGCAACAACGTCACCGGCAGCCCGACGACGTTCGAAAAATCACCCTGCAAGCCGGCGACCAGAATCGAGCCGAGGCCCTGGATCGCGTAGGCGCCGGCGCGGCCGCGCCACTCCTCCGAGGCGAGATAGAGATCGATCGTCGCCTGGTCGAGTTCGTTGAAGGTGACCTCGGTTCGGGCGGTTGCCGAACGCTCGACGGGGATCTCGCTGCCGATCGCTGTGTCGAGCAAGACGACGCCGCTGAGCACCTCATGGGTGCGCCCGGAGAGCGTCTCGAGCCGCTCCCGCGCGCCGCGCTCGTCGTCGGGCTTGCCGAGCAGCCGGCCGTCGAGCGCCACGTCCGTGTCGACTCCGAGCGCGAGCCCCTCCCCACCGGCCTCGGCCCGGCCCGCGTGCGCCTTGCGGCGCGCGTTCTCGAGCACGACCACTCCGGGATCGCCGGAGCGAACTTCGGCGACGTCCGGGACCACCACCTCGAACGCCACCCCGAGTCGCTCGAGGATGTCCCGCCGGCGCGGTGATGCGGAGGCGAGGATCAGGCGCGGGGGAGCGATCGGCGCCTCAGCCGAACCAGATCGCGATCTCGCGCTCCGCCGAGGCGTCCGAGTCGGAGCCGTGGACGAGGTTGTATGTGACCTCGAGCCCGTACTCGCCGCGGATCGAACCCGGCGCGGCCTCGACCGGGTTCGTGGCGCCGATCACCTGACGGGCCGCGGCGACCGCCTCATGGCCCTCGAGCACCGCCGCGACCAGGGGGCCCCCGGTGATGAACGAGACCAGCTCTCCGAAGAAGGGCTTCTCCGTGTGCTCGTCGTAGTGGCGGTGAGCGATCTCCTCGTGCGCATGAAGCAGGCGAAGCTCGGTGATCCGCAGGCCCTTTCGCTCGAAGCGCGCCAGGATCTCCCCGGTCAACCCGCGCTCGAAGGCATCGGGCTTGATCAGGATCAGGGTCTTGGAGTCCGCCATCGGCGCGGCAGCCTACTCGCTGCTGCGCTTGGGCTGCCGCGACGTGGTAGTCCGCTGTTGAGCCGTCCGCGGCGTGGAACGGCTCGACCGCGTCCCGCTCGGCTCGCGCGACGATTTGGAGTCGGTGCTCGACGGCTGGCGCGCCGAGTCGCCGCTCGACGGCGACCGGGCGGCGTCGCCGCCGCTGCTGCGCGACCCGGCCGCGCGACTGCGCGACGGGCGCGGCTTCGGCGGCGCCACGGATGCCGTGGGCTGCGCTGCCGGCGCCTGCGAGGCAGGGGCCCGGGACGGAGCCCGACCGCGGCGCTTGGGCTGCGGCCGGCGCTCCGGCGGCGGGGCGCGATGCACGGGCGTCTCGCAGTAGGGGCAGATCGACCACCGGGGGTCGATCGGCTTGCCGCAGGTCTCACACGGGTCCTTGATCCGGGCGCGGCAGTTCGGGCAGCGCAGGAAGGTCCGCTCGATCGGGTGCTCGCAGTTCGGACACGACTGCTCCTCCAGCTGGCGCACGCGCAGCTCCGAGGCCCGGATCTCCAGCTCGCGCTCGCGCTGGTCGGCGAGGAACTCGGGCGGGCGCAGGATCGAATAGACGATCGTGCCGACGAATGGGAAGATCAGCGAGCAGACGGTCGCGCAGAGGACCAGGAATCCGTCCTGGAGCCTGCGCCGGGCGTCGAAGTACGTCCAGGCGACGAGCGCCAACCAGAGCACGACCAGGAACAAGATCACCAGGTTGACGACGAGGTTCAGGGCGTCGTTTGTTATTCCGAAGAGTGCGGCGGGCATCGGGGTTTCGGCAGTCTAGTAAGTGGGGGTCACAGAAAAAGCCGCCCGAACAGGTATCCCAGCCCGAAGAAGACGAGAATCACGATGGCGACGACCGCAGCCACCAACCCCATCATGTGCAGCAGCTCTGAACGTGCGCCTTTGTCCAATGTCGAAAAAAGGTAGTCGGAAACGCCGCCTTGTGCCCCTCTGCGCAAGCGCCTGGGCGCTCGCGACCGGGGCGGCGATCGTCACGGTGGCGGGGGCGGCGGAGAGGCCGCGGATCGTAGAGGACCAGATCTCCTACGGGAACGAACGGCGCGAGCAGATGGCGGGCTATTCACGGCGCCACTACGGCGACCGCGAGTGGCGTCTGCGCGATCACGACGCGATCGTCCTCCACTACACCGCCGGCGGCAGCTACTCCTCCGCGTGGAGCACTTTCGACTCCAACGCGCCGAATCGCGGCGAGCTGCCGGGGGTGTGCGCCCATTACGTCGTCAAGCAGAGCGGCGGCATCGCCGAGCTGGTCCCGCCCCGGATCCGCTGTCGCCACGCGATCGGGCTGAACCATCGCTCGATCGGCATCGAGATGGTCCAGGAGGCCGGGCCGGGTCCCGCCTGGGCGGACCGCCAGATCCTCGAGCGCAAGCCCCAGATCCGCGCCGCCCTGCGCCTGGTCGCCTGGCTCCAGGACCGCTACGGGATCGCGACCGGGGACGTGATCGGCCACTCGATGGCGAACGACAGCCCTTACTTCAAGGATCTGCAGGGCTGGCGCAACGACCACACGGACTGGCTCAAGGGCGACGTCAAGGAGTTCCGCAAGCGCCTGCGGCGCCTCTGACCTACCCGGCGGCGTAGCGCAGCAGGTAGTGCGAGCCCGTGACGAGCACGATGCCGCCGAGCTCCGTCGCCCGGCCTCGCGCCCGGGCCACCGCCGCCACGGGATCGGCCACCGCTTCCACTCCGCCCACTCCGGCTTCACGGGCCGCTCCGGCCAGGGCGTCCGCCTCCAGGGCCCGCGCCCCCGGCCGCCCCGCGCTCGCCAGGCGCTCGGCGGGGACCTCGGTCGCCACCAGCCCGTCGAGTCGCGGCGCCAACGCGGCGAGGATCCCGGCGGCGTCCTTGTCGGCGAGCACCGCCAGGCAGCCCACCAGCGGCTGCCCGGCTGCCACCGCGGCCAGCGCCTCGGCCAGCGCCTCGGCCCCGGCGGGATTGTGCGCAGCGTCGAGGAGCAGGGGCGGATCGCCCGCGATCGTCTCCATGCGCCCGTGGAGGTCGAGCCCGGCCGCGACCCCCGCGACCGCCTCGACGTCGAGGGTCCCGAGCACGCCCTCGGCCGCGGCCAGGGCGACCGCGAAGTTGCGGCGCAGATAGGGAGCCGGGGAGGCGAGCTCGACCTGCGGCGCGAGGTCGCGCACGGTGACGATCTCGCTGTGGCGCTCGGTCGCCTTCATCCGGGCGAGCTCCTCGACCGCCCCGGGAACCGGGCCGACTACCAGCCTCGTGTGGTCACGCAGCACCGCGAGCTTCTCGGCCGCGATCTCCGTCTCGGTCTCGCCCAGCCATTCGGTGTGCTCGAGCCCGATCGAGGTCAGGACCGTGACCCGGGAGGGCAACACGTTCGTCGCATCGAGCCGGCCGCCGAGCCCGGCCTCGATCACGCCCGCCTCCACTCCCGCTGCGGCGATGGCGACGAACGCGGCCGCGGTGTCCGCCTCGAACTGGGTCACCGAGTCGCCCGGCTCGAGGCTGCGGTCCACGACCTCGATCGCCTGGGCGACGCGCTCGACCGCGGCCGCGAACGCGCCGGGGGCGAGCTCAGCCCCGCGCAGCTGGATGCGCTGCGACCACCGCTCGTCGTGCGGGGAGAGATAGGCGCCGGAGCTGACCCCGTGCGCCTCCAGGAGCGCCGCGATCATCTCGGTCACCGACGACTTGCCGTTGGTGCCGACGACGTGCAGGGAGACGAACCGATGCTGGGGCATCCCCAGGATCGAGACCAGCCTGCGGATCCGGTCGAGCCCGAACCGCATGCCGAGCGGCTCGCGCGAGGCGAGGTACGCCTCGGCCTCTTGCGCCGTCCAGGCCAGGGCTAGCCCAGGTCTTCGAGCTCCGCCCGGAAGGACGCGAGCTTGTCGCGCTCGGCCGCGACCACGTCTTCCGGCGCCTTGTCAACGAAACCTTCGTTCGAAAGCTTGGACTCGGCGCGCTCGATCTCGGCGCGCAGCTTGCCCCGTCGCTCCTCGATTCGGGCTCGAACCTGGTCCGGGTCGATCGTGTCCGACGGCAGGATCTCGATGGGACCTATCGTCGTGAGCGCGTCGTCGCCATCGGTCGTCGTCGCGAGCCTCGCAAGCCTCGGGACGAACTCGGACACGTCGTCGTCGATGCGGGCCTCGAGGACCGTGCCGGCCGGCACTCCGGCGAGATCGCGCCATCGGCGGACCTGGCGGACCTGCTGAATCGCGATCTCGACCGACAGCGCGCTCGCGGTATCGAGCAGCGATCGATCCGGTGTCGGAAAGTTCGATGCGACAAGCAGCTTCTGGCGATCGGGAAGGTAGCCCCAGATCTCCTCGGTCACGAACGGCATGACGGGATGGGCCAGGGCGAGTACCTGCTCCAGCACGAAGAGCAGGTTCGCGGCTGCGTCCTCGTCACCGTCGTACAGCCGCGGCTTGACGATCTCCAGATACCAGTCGCAGAACTCCGACCAAAAGAACTCGTAGAAGGCGAGGACCGCCTTTGAGAAGTCGTAATCGTTGAGTCGCCGTTGGATCGACTCAATCGCTTGCTGCAGCCGCGACAGGATCCACCGGTCCTCGAGTCGCTCGGTCCGCGGCTCGGGTGAGCCGTCGGCGTTGAGCAGGATCAGCCGCGAGGCGTTCCACATCTTGTTCGCCAGGTCCCGCCCCTGCTGGATCCGGTCGACCGAGTAGCGCACGTCCTGGGTCGATGCCATTGCCAGCAGTCCGAACCGCAGCGCGTCCGCGCCGTGGACCTCGATCTCGTCCAGCGGATCGATGCCCGTCCCGAGTGACTTCGACATCCGCCGCCCGTCGGGTGCCTGGATGATCGGGGTGATGTAGACGTCGTCGAAGGGCCGCTCGCCGACGAACTCGATCCCCATCATCACCATCCGCGCGACCCAGAGGAAGAGGATGTCGCGTGCCGTCACCAGCGCATCGGTCGGGTAGAACGCGTCGAGGAGGGGCGCCCCTTCGTCCGGCCAGCCGAGGGTCGCGAACGGCCACAGGGCCGACGAGAACCAGGTGTCGAGCACGTCCTCGTCCTGGCGCAGTGCACCCGGGTCGATGCCGCGCTCGCTCGCCTGCTCACGCGCAGCCTCCTCGGTCTCCGCGACTATCTCCTCGCCCTCGGGCGCGTACCAGACCGGCAGCCGGTGGCCCCACCAGAGCTGGCGCGATATGCACCACGGACGGATGTTGTTCATCCAGTCGAGGTAAACGCGCTTGTGCTGCTCGGGCGTGATCCTGACCTCGTCGCGCTCCACCACCGCGATCGCCGGGGCCGCGAGCTCGTCCATGCGGCAGAACCACTGCAGCGAGATCAGCGGCTCGATCCGTTCGCCCGAGCGGTGCGAGAACGGGACCGAGTGCGTGTACTCCTCCTCGGCCCGCAGGCGGCCCTCGTCGCGCAGCGCCGCGACCACGGCCTCGTGGGCCTCGGCCGCGGTCATGCCCCCGAACCGCTCCCCCGCCGCGGCGGTCATCCGCCCGTCCTCCCCGATCACGGTGATCTCCTCGAGCCCGTGGCGGCGGCCGATGTCGAAGTCGTCAGGATCGTGGCCGGGCGTGATCTTCAGCGCCCCGGTGCCGAACTCAGGATCGACGTGCTCGTCGGCGATGATCGGCAGCCGGCGACCGACGAGCGGCAGCAGACAATGGCCGCCGATCAGGCGCCGGTGCCGCTCATCGTCGGGGTGGACGGCGACCGCGGTGTCGGCGAGCATCGTCTCCGGTCGCACCGTGGCGATCGTGAGCACCTCGTCGGCGCCCTCGATCGGGTAGTCGATCGCATACAGGGTGTCGGTGACGTCCTGGTTGAACACCTCGAGCTCGGAGATCACGGAGCGCGAGCCGACGTCCCAGTTGACCATGTAGTTGTCGCGGTAGATGTAGCCCTTCTCATAGAGCGAGACGAAGACCTTGTAGACGGCGCGCACGTACCCCTCGTCGAGCGTGAACCGCTCCCGGTCGTAGTCGCATGACGCGCCGAGCCGCTTCAGCTGCTCGACGATCTGCGACCCGTACTCGCGCCGCCACTCCCATGCCCGTTCCAGGAACGCCTCGCGCCCCAGGTCCTGGCGTGAGGTCCCCTCGGCGCGCAGCTCCTTCTCCAATACGGCGTGCACGGCGATGCTGGCGTGGTCGGTGCCGAGCAGCCAGAGCGTGTTGCGCCCCCGCATCCGGTTGAGGCGGATCAGCGCGTCCTGGATCGTGCCGTTGAGCGCGTGGCCCATGTGCAGCGCGCCGGTCACGTTCGGCGGCGGGATCACGATCGAGTAGTTCTGGTCCGGCGTGCCCTCGGCCGGTGGATGGAACGCGCCGCTCTCGAGCCAGGCGGCGAACACGCGCCTCTCCGCCGCGGCCGGGTCCCACCGCGTCGTCGCCTCCAGCTTCTCGCGTCGCCGTGCGTCCATCGAAGCGGCGAGTTTAGTTGCGGGCCGCTGTCACCCAGAGGACGCTAGGAGCGCGGCTTGGAGGTCGCAGATGCGCGGCTCAGGCCGATTCCTGGATCTCGCCGAGCGCGTCGTCGCCCGCCTGATCGGGCGCGGCCTGGGTGACGAGCGTCGGGCCCAGGTTCTGGTCGATCGTCTCTTTGGTGACGACGCACTTGGAGACGTCGCGTCGCGACGGTAGCTCGAACTGCACGTCCATCAGCGTCTCCTCGAGGATCGAGCGCAGCCCACGGGCGCCAGTCTCACGCTCGAGCGCCTTGTCGGCGATCGCGCCGAGCGAGTCCTCCTGGAACTGGAGCTCGATGTCGTCGAACTCGAAGAACCGCTGGAACTGGCGGGTGAGCGCGTTGCGGGGCTCGGTCAGGATCGTGATCAGGTCGTCGCGGGTGAGCTGGTGGATAGCGGCGACGACCGGGAGCCGGCCGATGAATTCGGGGATCAGGCCGTACTCGATCAGGTCCTCGGGCAGCACCTGCTCGAACAGCTCCCCGGTGTCCTTGTCGGCCTTCGAGGAGACCTCGGCGCCGAAGCCCACCCCCTGGCGGCCGATCCGGCGCTCGATCACGTTGTCGAGCTGCGCGAACGAGCCGCCGCAGACGAACAGGATGTTGGTCGTGTCGATGGTCAGGAACTCCTGGTGGGGATGCTTGCGCCCGCCCTGCGGCGGCACCGAGGCGGAGGTGCCCTCGAGGATCTTCAGCAGCGCCTGTTGGACGCCCTCCCCCGAGACGTCTCGGGTGATCGACGGGTTGTCGGCCTTGCGGGCGATCTTGTCGATCTCGTCGATGTAAATGATCCCCGTCTCCGCCTTCTTGACGTCGAAGTCGGCCGCCTGGATCAGCTTCAGGAGGATGTTCTCGACGTCCTCGCCGACGTAGCCGGCCTCGGTGAGCGCCGTCGCGTCGGCGATCGCGAACGGGACGTTGAGGATCTTCGCCAGGGTCTGGGCGAGCAGGGTCTTGCCGCAGCCGGTCGGGCCGAGCAGCATGATGTTCGACTTCTGCAGCTCGATCTCGCCCTCGCTGCCCCCCTGGGTCATCTGGACCCGCTTGTAGTGGTTGTAGACGGCCACCGAGAGCGCCCGCTTTGCCGTCTCCTGGCCGACGACGTACTCCTGCAGCACGCCATGGATCTCGCGCGGCTTCGGCAGGCTCTCGAGCTCGAACGACGGCGGGGCGGTGAGCTCTTCGTCGATGATCTCGTTGCAGAGATCGATGCACTCGTCGCAGATGTAGACGCCGGGGCCCGCGATCAGCTTCTTGACCTGCCGCTGCGACTTGCCGCAGAAGCTGCAGAGGAGCTGCTCGTTGGAATCGGTCGGGCGTGCCACTGCGGTGTCTCCCTTCGGCGCTCAACGTCCGGGCCGCCGTGCTCAGGTTACGGCACCACCGGCTCCGGCTGGACGCGTAGTTGTTACTCGCCCGCTATCGCGGTCCCTGCAAGCGGCGCGGCCGTTGCAGTCGCGGAATCACGGGGAAGCGGTGCTCCGGACGCTCGGGAGGCGCCACCGCCGGGGCCTCGGCCGCGAGGGCGTCGGCGAGCCGCCGCCAGAAGGCGGGGCGCGCGGGAACCGGGCGCCCGGGGCCGGGACCGTCGACGAAGCCCGCCAGCCACTCGTCGAGGGGCGGTTCGCCGTCGTAGCCGGGAAACGCCCGGTAGGCGGCGACGTAGGCGCTCAGCAGAGCCTGCTCGTCGCCGGCGCGCCGGCGCGGCTCGGCGTCATGGGCCTGGGCGAGTTCGATGAAGGCTACGGTGTCTCCGGCGCGTGCTCGCTCGAGCGGCCCGGACACGCGGAGCACCTAGTGGTGCTCGATCACGCGGTCGACGATCTTGTACTCCTTGGCCTCCTCGGAAGACATGAAGTAGTCGCGATCGGTGTCCTGGGTGACCTTCTCGAGCGGCTGACCGGTGTGCTTGGCGATGATCTCGTCGAGGCGGCGGCGCACGTCGATGATCTCCTTCGCGTGGATCTCGATGTCGGTCGCCTGTCCCTGAAAGCCCGCCGAGACCTGGTGGATGAGGATCTTCGAGTTCGGGGTCGCCATCCGCTTGCCCTCGGTCCCGCCGGCCAGCAGCAGCGCCCCCATGCTCATCGCAACCCCGACGCAGATCGTCTGCACGTCGGGCTTGATGTACTGCATCGTGTCGTAGATCGCGAGCCCCGCGTACACCGACCCGCCCGGCGAGTTGATGTAGATCGAGACGTCCTTGTCAGGGTCCTCGGACTCGAGATGGATCAGCTGCGCGACCACGAGGTTCGCGATGTCCTCGGTGATCGGCGTGCCGAGGAAGATGATCCGCTCGTTGAGCAGCCGCGAGTAGATATCGAACGCGCGCTCGCCGCGCGACGTCTGCTCGACCACCATCGGGACCAGAGGGCTCATCGGCGGGTGAGTCTACAAAAGGCGTTGCAGGGGCCCGTCGGCGTTGCAGGGGCCCGTCACCAGGGCGCCGAGCCGAAGTGTGTGCGATCTACGCCCGCATGCCGGGCGCAAACCCACACACTTCGCGGACCGACCCCCTCACTGACTCCGGCACGGCCACGCGCCACGGCGCCGCCCGAGCGGAGCGCCACCGGCCCGTACGCCCCCTAGCGCCCCGGTGTCCAGAGCTTGCCCGGCTCGGGCTCCTCGGGGCCCGGCGCTGCGCTGGACTCCCCCGGCTCCTCCTTGTCCGGCGTCCAGATCTGTTCGCGCGCGGCCGCCTGCGCGACCGGGATCGGGGTGGCCGACTCGGCGACGACGTCGGCCGCCATCCGCAGGCGCACCTCATCGCGCAGCAGGTTGTCGCGGCCGGTCTCGCGCAGCCGCGCCAGCAGCTTCGCCGGGTCGTTCTTTCCGTCCCCCGGGCCCAGCGCTTCGAGCAGGTCCTCGTCGCTCGGCTCGATCCCCTCGGTCTCGGCGACCGCTGCGAGCGCCGCCTCCCGGCGCAGCCCCTGCTCCGCGTCCGCCTCCGCGTCGTTGATCAGGTCGTGGCGATCCTTGCCCTGCATCTGGGCGTAGGCCTGCGGGTCGATGCCGCTGGCGGCGAGCTGACGCTCGATCCGCTCCCACATCTCGTGGGCGCGTGCGTGCACCAGCTCGTGCGGGATCTCGAGCTTCGCGTTCGCGGCGACCGCGTCGACGGCGGCCTGGCGGAAGTCCGCCTCGGCGCGTCGGTCGAGGGCCTCCGCGAGCCGCGAGCGAATGCTCTCGCGGAGCTCGTCGAGCGTGTCGAACTCCGAGGCCTCGGAGGCGAAGTCGTCGTCGAGCTCGGGGAGGTTCTTCTCGCGCACCTCCTTGACCATCACCGCGAAGCTCGCCGTCTTGGCGGCGAGCTCCTCGGGCCGGTGGTCCTCGGGGAAGGTGACCTCGACCGCGCGCTCGTCGCCCGTGGCGGCCCCGGTCAGGGCCGCGTCGAACTCGGGCAGCAACCCCTCGGCGCCGAGCTCGATCGTGAAGTCCTTCGAGGACGAGCCCTCGAATGGCTCGCCGTCGATCAGGCCCTCGAAGTCGATCACCACCGCGTCGCCCTCCGCGGCCGGGCGATCCACCGGGCTGAGGCTGCCGAAGGCGCCGCGCAGGCGCTCGAGCTCCTCGCCGATCGCCTCCTCGGGCACGTCGACCTCGGCCCGCCCCACCTCGAGCCCCTTGTAGTCGCCGAGCTCCGCCTTCGGGCGCACGCCGACCTCGATTGTGAATTCGAGGTCCTCGCCCTGCCCGGGCAGGTCCCCGACGTCGAGCTTGGGATCGCCGATGGGCGAGACGCCGGAGGCGAGCAGCGCCTGCTCGTACCACTCCGGGAGCGCGTCGCGCATCGCCTGCTCGACCACAGCCTCGCGGCCGATCCGCTGGATCACCATCTGCGGCGGCACCTTGCCCTTGCGAAAGCCGGGCATCTTCATCTCGCCGGCGAGGTCGCGGGCCGCGCGATCGACGCGCTTTGAGAAGCGATCGGCGTCGACCGCAACCTCGATCTTGACCTTCGAGTCGGGGAGCTCCGTGACGGTGGTCTGCATCGCTGCCGCAGCTTAGTGGCCGCTACCGTTCGACCAGTGGAACCCGGACGGACAGCGATCGGCACGTGGAGCGGCGGGCGGTTCATGCATTTCGGGGAGCCGATCGACGCGGATCGCCTGGCGGCGCTGATGCGCCCCGGTCACGGGATCGACACGGTGATATCCGCCGACGTCTACGGCGAGGGCGCCGCGGACACGCTCCTGGGACGGGCGCTGGTGGGCGCCGCGCGCGATTCGTTCTGCCTCGTCGGCGCGGTCGGCCACGACTTCGCCGACGGCGAGCGCGAGGGCCCACGCGGATTTCCCCGGTTCACCGACCCGCGCCTGCGCGGCCCCCAGGACTACGCCGGCTACCTGCGCCGCGCGACCGAGGGCAGCCTCGACCGGATCGGTGCCGGGCGCTTCGACCTGCTCCTGCTCCACAACCCGGACCGCACCGGCTTCGGCTCGGAGGCCGTCTGGGACGGCATGGCCGCGCTTCGCGACGCGGGCCTCACGGACGCGATCGGGATCGCCCCGGGCCCGGCCAACGGGTTTACGCTCGACCTGATCGACTGCTTCGAGCGCTTCGGCGCTCGAATCGACTGGGCAATGGTGATCCTGAATCCGCTCGAGCCATGGCCGGGGGAGCTCTGCCTCGCCGCCGCCGTGCGGCACGGGGTGCGCGTGATCACGCGAGTGGTCGACTACGGCGGCCTGTTCTGGGACGACGTGCTCCCGGGCCACGCCTTCGCCGAGCAGGACCACCGTCGCTTCCGGCCGGAGGGCTGGGTCGAGGCCGGGCGCGAGCGGCTGGAGCGGATGCGCCCGATCGCCTCCCGGGCCGATCTCAGCCCGCTTCAGCTCGCGTGCCAGTGGAACCTCTCCCATGCGGCGGTCGAGTGCGCGGCTCCGACCCTGATCCAGGAGGCCGGGCCGCAGGCGCGCGCGATCGAGGACAAGCGCGACGAGCTCGCGCGGCTTCCGGCGGAGCCGCGGCTCTCAGCGGACGACGTCGCCGAGATCCGGCGGATCGGGGACAACGAGGGCTCGATGGTGCTCAAGGGCGCGAGCCCGGACCACGAGGGCGAGGAGCGCGCGGACCGCTGGTCCCTTGACCCGCGGCTCACCGAGCTCGCGCGCCGCTGGCGGATCGATCCGGACCGTGACCTGCGCCGCACGGCGGTCGCCGCATGAAACTGACGTGGCGCGATCGCCTCGGCGCCTGGCTGGTCACCGGTCCCGTGGGGCGCTTCGTCGCATTCGTCGCCGACCTCGTCGCCTACTGGCTGCGCTGGGCGCTGCGCCGGACCGGCGGCCGCTAGCCCCCCGGGCGCTACTGGTCGCCCGCGTAGCCGAGGATCGACCGGTCGATCAGCCACTCGACCGGCGCCTTGTCGTCGGTGTAGACCGCGCCGCCCTCGAGCCGCGGCCCGATCCGCGCCGCCTCGATCCGGGCCACGCCGCGAAGCTCAGGCGGGAGGTCTCGCGACGCGCGCGCGAGGTTCGCCGCCGAGCCCGGGGCGCTGGTGCCGACCAGCAGCGTGTTCGTCGGCTCGATCGGGTCGCGCAGCACGGTCGGAAAGACCTCCGCCATCGTCCTGCCGAGGACCTTCTCGAGATCGTCGTTGTCCTCCGGGTGGCCGGCGTTGACTACCACCAGACCGCCGGGCGCGAGCCGATCGCGGACGAGCTCGAAGAACTCGGTGGTCGCGAGGTAGAACGGGATGTAGGGCTGGCGGTATGCGTCGACCATGATCACGTCGTAGCCGCCGGCAGAGCGCCGCAGCCAGGGGCGCGCGTCCTCGTTGTGGACGGTCAGGCGCTCGTTCGATCCCATGTCGAAGTACTCGAGCCCGACGTGCTCGAGCTCGGGGTCGATCTCGACCCCGTCGATCTCGGTCTCGGCGAAGTAGTGGCCGTAGGCTCGCGCCGTGGTCCCTGCGGCGTTGCCGAGGATCGCCATCCGCGCCGGGGGCCGGTCGAGCACCGTGAACGGGAGCACGAGGTAGCCGTCCCAGACGTCGCCGGTGAGAAACGAGCCGGGCCGGTAGAGCGAGTGGGTTGCCTGGCCCTCGTTGAGCTCCAGCGCCCGGTCGCCGTCGGGCTGCTCGATCACGCGGATGTACTGGTGCTCGGAGTCGGTCTCGAAGATCACCGTGCCCTCGTCGGTCGCCTTCACCGTGCCGACGGGTATCGCCATCGCCGCCGCGACCGCGAGCGGCGCCGCGATCGCCCGCCAGCCGAGCCCGACCGCGGCGACGATGGCGAGCCCGAGCGCGAAGGTGAGGAAGGTCCGCTGGGTGCCGATGAACGGGATCAGGACCAGCGCGGCGAGCATCGTCCCGAGCAGGGAGCCGATCGTCGAGATCGCGTACAGGCGCCCGGCGACCCGCCCGGAATGCTCGACGTCGGGGACGGTGAGCCGGATCGCCCATGGCGAGCAGGTGCCGGCGAGGCCCACCGGAACTGCGATCAGCACCAGCACCGCGAATAGCGAGCCGATGAAGGCGCCCGCCTCGATCTCGTCGAGGGCGTCCACCGAGAGGTCGAAGAACGGCTGGGAGACGAGGGGAACCAGGGCGAGCATCAGCGCCGCGGCCATCACCGCGAGGCAGAGGCTGCGGACGCTCGGGTATCGGTCGCCGAGCCGCCCGCCGAGCCAGTAGCCGATCGAGAGCGCCACCAGCACCACTCCGATCGTGTTGGCCCAAACAATCGTCGAGGCGCCGAAGAACGGCGCCATGAGCCGCGCCGCGGCGATCTCGGCGCCGAGGGTCGAGATCCCGACCACGAACACGAGCACGTACAGGAAGCGGTTGGAGCCCGCGATCCCTGTCACACGCTGCCCCTGAGGATTCGCTCGCGCAGGCGCTCGCCCTGGCCGGCCGCGACCGCGCGGCCCGCGCGCGCCGGATCCAGCTCGACGCCGCGCGCCTCGGCGAGCTCGATCAGATCCTGCTTCTCGGCGCTGCGGTTGGCGGCCCCGATGAACAGCCACGTGAACAGGCCCAGGGTGACGACGCCGGTCCAGATCATCATCAGGTTGCCCGCCGCGCCCTGGTCGGTAAGCGGGCTGATGTCCCAGTCGGCCTCGGTCGGTGCGTAGTCGGGATACAGCACGGTGCCGGACCAGATCAGGACGTTGGCGAGCACCGCCTCGAGCAGGCGGACGACGATGACGTACAGCAGCTTGGCGCCGTCCCCGAACCACGCCGGCTTCGGCAGCGGGCCGACAAGCGGGAGCCACATCGCGAGCCCGAAGCTGAAGAAGCACACGTGCTGGGCGAAGTGCAGCAACGGGCTGGTCAGGACGCCCTGGTAGAGGGTCGAGAGGTGCCAGAGGTAGAGGTTGAGCGCCCAGAACGGCAGCGCGACGAGCGGGTTGCCCATCACCCGCAGCCAGCCGAGCGCGCGCGTCGCCAGCAGCGGCTGCAGGATCGGGCCGGTGAGCCCGAGCGCGACGAGCAGCCCGGCGAGGTCGGCGATCAGCAGGTGCTGGGCCATGTGGGCGACGACGAGCTCCTCGGCGACCGTCGAGATCGGCGGGACGTCGGCGAGCAGCAGGACCACGACGCCGGCCGCGAACGAGATCTGGCGCCAGAGGTTCACCGGTTGGCCGCGGCGGGCCAGGGTCGAGACGCGACGCGCGTAGGCCACCGCCACCGCAACCAGCAGAAGCGGCGCAGCTACATCGATCATTCCCGTGAGCGTACTGAGCGCCCGCGGTGGGTCAGAGCCAGTTGATGCGCTTGAAGAACCGGTGCAGGACCAGCACGGCGACGGCCATCAGCAGCAGCGCGAGCGGGTAGCCCCAGGGCTCCTGGAGCTCGGGCATGTCCTCGAAGTTCATGCCCCAGATCGAGGCGAGGAACGTCGGGACGGCGATGATCGCGGCCCAGGCGGAAATGGTCCGCACGACCTCGTTCTGCTTGACCGAAAGCAGCGCGAGGTTCGCCTCGAGGATCGAGGTCAGGAGCTCGCGCTGCGAGTTCACCTGCTCGTCGACCCGGCGGGCGTGGTCGGCGACGTCGCGGAAGTAGCGCCGCAGCTCCTCGTCGACCTGTGGGAACGCCCCTCGCTCCAGTGCCTCCAGCGGGGGCAGCAGCGGGGCCACGGCGCGGTGGAACTCGATCACCTCGCGCTTGAGGAAGTAGATCCGTTGCGTCGAGTCGCTGCCGCCGGCGAAGATGTCCTGCTCGACCTCCTGGATGTCGTTGTCGATCCCGTCGACGACCGGTGTGTAGTCGTCGACGACCTTGTCCAGCACCGCCCAGGCCACCGCCCCGACCCCGTGATCGAGCAGCGTCGAGCCCTCCAGTCGCTGTCGGGCCGGCCTCAACTCGCTGGCGGGACCGTGACGGACGGCGATCGCGTAGTTGTTTGCCAGGAAGAGGTGGATCTCGCCGAACTCGACCGACTCCGTCTCGTCGTCGTACCGCGCGCTGCGCAGGACGATGAACACCGAGCCGTCATAGCCCTCGAGCTTCGGCCGCTGATGGGTCTCGAGCGCGTCCTCGACCGCGAGCGGGTTGAGGCCGAAGCCGCGCTCGGCGCGCACGAGCTCGTCGTCGCTGGGGTCGCGCAGGCCCAGCCAGACGAACTCGCCCGGCTCGGCACGCGCGGCGAACTCCGCCGCGGTCTCGATCTCGAGCGGCTCGTCGTTAAGGCGCTGACCGCCGCGATAGTGCGCGCAGTCGACGATCACGAGGCAGCATTCAGCCCCCGCCACCGGGCTCCTGCCAATAGATGGGTGATCCCACGCCTTCACGCACGCGGATGACGCGCGGATACCGTCGCGCGCCCCCGCGCACGCGAGGCCGTGGAATCAACCATCCGAGGCGATTCCGTTCAGACGCGCTCAGTGGCCGCTGCGCGCTGAGCCTCGAAAGCGTCGAGCCCCGCTCGCATGCCCTCGGCCAGCGACAGCCCCGGGGCGACCCGGTCGATCATCTCGAGGTCCTGGCGCCAGGCCCGGACGCGAAGGTCGAGGGTCGGCGCCTTGTGGAGGTCGATCGCCTGCTCGCCGTGCGCCTGGTACATCGCGCCCATCTCGCCGATGTTGGCGAGCTTGTCGGCGGCGTAGATGGCGGCGGCGGCCGCGCCGGCCTCGGCGACCTGCGCCCGCAGCGCGTTCTTGCGCTCGACCCATGCCTCGATCGACGCGTCCTCGGTCAGCGCGCCGACCAGCTCGCCGATCTCGACGCCGAAGCGCTCCACCACCTCGCCCACGGTGAGCTCCGAGTCCTCGACGCCGTCGTGCAGCAAGGCCGCAGCGAGCGTTGCCTCGCCCGCGCCAGCGCCGGCCAGCAGCTCGCACACCCGGAGCGGGTGTGCGAGGTACGGGCTGCCGTCGTGCCGGGTTTGTCCGCGATGGGCGGCAGCGGCCACAGCCAGCGCCGCGCCGAGCAGATCCGAGTCGCGGACGTACCCCGGCGCGGAGATCGGTTCCTCGCCAGCCACGGCGCCGGGGCCGGCGCTACTGCGCGGGCGCGGGCGGCGGCGGCTGAGTGAAGGAGACCGAGACCGGCTCGCGCTCAGCCGCGTCCTCGATCTCGAAGAACTCGCGCGCCGTGAACCCTCCGGCGCCGGCGACCATCGAGTTCGGGAAGACCTGGATCTTCGTGTTGTACGACTGGACGTTCGAGTTGTAGATCCGGCGCGAGGCCTGGATCTCGTCCTCGAGCTCGGAGAGGTTGCGCGAGAGCTGCTGGAAGTTCTCGGTCGCCCGCAGCTCGGGGTACTGCTCCGCGACCACCCGCAGCCCGCCGAGCGCCTGGCTCAGCAGGCCCTCCGCCTGGCCCGCCTCCGCCGGGCCCTGAGCCTGCATCGCCGCCGCGCGGGCCTGGGTCACCTTCTCGAAGGTCTCACGCTCGTGCTGCGCGTAGCCCTTGACGGTCTCGACCAGGTTCGGCACCAGGTCGTGGCGGCGCTTGAGCTGCACGTCGATGCCCGACCAGGCCTCGTCGACGCGGTTGCGCGACCCGATGATCGAGTTGCGGATCAGGATGAAGATCAGCCCGAGCAGCAGTACTACTCCGACGATGATCAGGACTACGGTCATTCCCCTACGACCTCTCCTTCTAAGTGGTTGACCCGGGTTTGATTATCACCTACCGGCGCCCCGCGGAGTCGCCCGGCAGCACCGAGAGACGGCGAAGGGCCGACTCGACCAGATCCGTGGGCAGGCCGCCCGCTCCCAGGGCGTCGAGGCGGCCCAGCTCATAGGCGAGCCCGACCGCGTCGCCGGCGGCGATCGCGCCCTCGATGGCCTCCGCGTACGCGGAGTCGCCGGCGTCGCCGGTGCGCGCGAGCTCGCGCAAGCGCGCGACTGCGCTCTCGCGCGGCGCGACCGCCGTCGGTGCAATTGCAAGGCCTGCGGACGGCTCCACACGGCGCGGCGGTTGGCCACTCGGCGTGTAGGTCTCGGCGAGCGCCCCCTGCCGGCGAAGGCGCTCGATGTGCTGGTACACGGCGTTGCGGCTGACGCCGATGTCGGTGGCGATCTGCTTGACGTTGTCGCCCCGCTCGAGCCGCTCGAGAACCTCCTGCTGGCGCTTGGTGAGTTCGGCCCGGGGGCTGTTGGGATCGACGTGCATAGTTGACAGCCTAGCTTGGCTGTCAAGCCGATGTCAATTCACAGCGCCCTCGAGGCGCAGCAGCCACTCCTTCATCTCCGGCCCCCCGCCGTACTGGCCGAGCTCGCCGCCGGAGCGCAGCACGCGGTGACACGGGACGACGATCGGGATCGGGTTGTGGCCGAGCGCGCTCCCGGCCGCCCGGTAGGCACGCGGCTTGCCCGCCCACGCGGCGACCTCGCCGTAGCTCGCGGTGACCCCGAACGGCAGCCTGCGCGCCGCCGCGCGAAGCACCCGGCGGTAGAAGCCCGGCTTGGTGAGGCGCCAGTCGATCTCGAGGTCGAACTCGCGCCGGCGGCCGCTGAAATACTCATCCAGCTCGCGCCGCTCGCGGTCGAGCCGCGCCGGCAGCTCGAGCACCCGCGGTGAGATCTGATGGGCGATTCGCTCGAGGATCTCGTCGACGGATTCGTTCGGAAGCATGACCCTTACGAGGCCCCGCTCCGTGTTCGCGACCAACGCCGTCCCGAGCGGCGTGTCGAGACTCGCATACGCGACCTCGGCCAGGCCCTCGCGCTCGGCTCGCTCGGCGAACCGGGCCGCGGCGGCGGCGGCATCGTCCTCGACCCCCGCGCCGAGGATCCTTGCGATCTGCTTCGTGTCGGCTGGGCTCATGGCTTTACGTCCTCTCGGTCGATGGTCTCGCGCAGCGCGGCGAGGCCGTCGGCGACGCGCCGCCTCGCCGCGTCCTCGCTGCAGTCCAGCGCCGCGCCGATCTCGCGGTACGGAAGGTCGGCGGCGTAGCGCAGCGCGACCGCCGCCCGCTGGCCGTCCGGCAGGCCCGCGACCGCCCGCCAGATCTCGTGGTCGGGGCGCTGGTCGGTCACGCCGACCTCGGGCAGCTCGGCCCGCGGCTCGGGGCGCCGGGCGCGGGCCCGGTGATGGTCGATCGCCTTGCGCCGGGCGATGGTCATCACCCAGGCGCGCGGGTGGCGCCCGTCCATGCGCTCGTAGGCGCGCATGGCGGCGATGAACGTCTCCTGAAAGCAATCGTCGGCGTCGGTCGGCCCGACCATCGCGCGCAGGAACGCGAGCACCGGCTCGCGGTGCTCGTCGAGAAATCGCTGGAACGGCGCCCGGCCCGGGGTCCGGGCAGGGGTTGTCGCGGTGGCACTCACTGCTCGATCACGAAACGCTGGGACGAGAGTATTCGTGAGTAGGATCGGGCCCGGGACAAAGTCAACCGGGAGGTCTCAGATGCGCAGGAAATGGATCGTGGCGGGCGCCGCTTCGCTCGCGGCGGTGGCGGGGGCGGCGATGATGGCGACCACCGTGTTCGGCGGCGGCGCCGAGCCGCGCGCGGACGTTGCCGTGGTCGACGTCAAGATGCAGGCCGCCGAGAGCCCGTCGAGCCAGCGCGCCAAGAAGGCGAAGAAGCCTACGGTCATCTACCTGACCGGCGAGCCGAGCACGGTCGATTCCGCCCAGCTCGGGCCGAACATGGACATCCGGCTGTTCAGCTGCCCGAGCAACGCCCGAGTGATCGAGGGCGGGATCGAGGCCAGCGACCTCACGGTCGACGTGCAGGGCAGCTACGTCGGTGAGAACCGGCGCGAGTACCACGTGCTGATCCAGGACGAGGACGCGCCCGGGCCGTTCACGCTCGCCTCCCACCTGACGTGCCTCAAGGCCAAGTCCCAGGGTTGAGCCACGGTCGATTTTGCGCGCCGCCGGCGCAACTCCCCGGCGGCGCGCGGTGTTGGTGCTCCAGATGCGCAAGACGCTGATCATCGGCCTGGTGGCCGCCCTGCTGGTCGCGGCGACTGCGGTTGCCGCAACGAACACCTACGAGGGCGGGATCAGGGGCGACCAGAAGTCGTCGGTGACGCTCAAGGTCAAGCGCGGCGAGGGAAACCCCCAGGTGAAGGCGTTCGTCGCGAAGGACTTCCTGATCTCGTGCCGGTCGACCGAGGCGCGGCTCGAAAGCGCCGAGATCACCGGCCTCGTCCAGGTCACAGACAAGGGCCGGTTCAGGGTCACCGGCAGCAGCGGCCGCCAGGATCTCGAGGTGACCGGGAAGCTCATCGGCAAGCAGAACGCCAAGGGCACCGTGCACTACTCCGGCCCGACCGAAGTCGACGGCCAAAACCAGAACTGCGACAGCGGCAGGCTCGACTGGCGCGCATCGCGGTAGCGCGAGCGCCGGCGGCTCACGCTGGGCCGCGCATCGCGGCCTCCACGCCCTGGATGCGCTCGCGCTCGCCGCTGGGCAGCGTGAGGTAGACGGCGCCGTCGCGCTCGAGCCGCTCCCGGGGGTCGTTCACGATCACGCCCGTCGGGCGCCCCATCTGGTCGAACGTCCACACGTCCCCCTCCTCGGTCCGCTCGCGCGAGACCTCCGGGGCGCGGCTCAGCTTCGCGTAGAGGACGTCGCTGGGCGGGTCGTAGGTGACCTCGGGGAAGGAGTGTCGGCCGGCGCGCATCGCTTCGAGGGTAGCGGCGGCCGGACGCCGCGCGGCGCCGGTTCAGCGATCGGGAAGAGAAGGGCCCCGCCTGGTGCTGCGGGGCCCTTCACGATGTCCGACCATCGGCGGCCCCGGCTCGGGCCCTCCGTGGCCAGCGGTGCCGAATCCTACTCCTCGTGCCCGGGCGCGTAGATTTGGGGGCATGAAGGTGCGCGAGATCGAGACGCCGCACGGCCCGGCGCGAGCGCATCTTCACGTCGTCGCCCAGCCGGCCGGCGCCCTGGTGCTCGGGCACGGGGCGAGTGGAGGGGCGGGTGGGGGCGTGACCGCCCCTGATCTGGTGGCGGCGACCGAGGCCGCCGTGGCGGAAGGCCTCAACGTGGCCCTGGTCGAACAGCCCTACCGGGTCGCCGGCCGCAAGTCACCCGCTCCAGCCCCGCGACTCGACGAGGCATGGAAGGCGGTCGTCGAGGACCTGGCCGAGGGCGAGCTCGCCGGCCTGCCGTTGATCGTCGGCGGACGGTCCGCCGGCGCGCGCGTCGCATGCCGCACGGCGGCCGACACCGACGCCGTCGCGGTGCTCTGCCTGGCCTTTCCGCTGCACCCGCCGGGGCGCCCGGAGAAGACCCGTCAATCCGAGCTCGACGCCGTGGAGGTGCCGACGCTGGTGGTGCAGGGCGAGGGCGACCCGTTCGGGATGCCGACCGGCGGCGCCAACCGCAGCATCGTCACCGTGCCCGGCAACCACGGCCTCAAGAAGGACCTCGAGGCCGTGGCCGCAGCGGTGCGTGACTGGCTGCGCGAACTCGCGCCGGCGGCGGCCTAGACGTCTAACCTCGCGCGAACCGCTCGGCCTCCTCCGAGCCGCCGGTCGCGTCGCCCGCCCCGTATGAGTGGGCGCCGGCGCCGGCCAGGGCTCCGCCCTGGACGATCAGGTACTCCTCACGGATCGGGCGGTCCTCGAAGAAGCACTCGAGGATTTCGCGTGTGCCCGCCGCGTAGCGCGCCTGCGCCGAGAGGCTCGAGCCCGAGATATGCGGCGTCATCCCGTGATGGGGCATCGACCGCCAGGGATGGTCCTTCGGCGGCGGCTGCGGGAACCAGACGTCCCCCGCGTAGCCGGCGAGCTGGCCCGACTCGAGCGCGTTGGCGATCGCGTCGCGGTCGCAGATCTTGCCGCGCGCGGTGTTCACGATGTACGCCCCGCGCTTCATCCGCCCGAGCATCTCGTCGTCGAACAGGTTCAGCGTCTCGGCATACAGCGGCGCGTTGATCGTCACCACGTCCAGCTCCGGAACCATGTCCTCGGTGGACTCGTGGAAGGTCGCACCGAGCTCCTTTTCGACCTCGGCAGGCAGCCGGTGGCGATCGGTGTAGTGCAGCTCGACCTCGAACGGCTTCAGCCGCCGCAGCACCGCGGACCCGATGCGCCCGGCGGCGACGCTGCCGACCTTCATCCCCTCGAGGTCGTAGCTGCGGCTCACGGCGTCGGCGATGTTCCAGCCCCCGTCGACGACGATCTGGTACGAGGGAATGTAATTGCGGACCAGCGCCAGGATCATCATCACGACATGCTCGGAGACGCTGATCGAGTTGCTGAAGGTGACCTCGGCGACGGTGATCCCGCGCTCGACCGCAGCGTCGAGGTCGGTGTGGTCGGAGCCGATCCCCGCGGTCACGATCAGCTTGAGGTTCGGCGCCTTCGCGATCCGCTCGCGGGTCATGTACGCCGGCCAGAACGGCTGTGAGATCACCACGTCCGCCTCGGGGAGCCGACGCTCGAGCTCCGAGTCCGGCCCGTCCTTGTCGGAGGTGACGATCAGCTCGTGGCCGCCCTTCTCCGCGAAGCCGCGCAGGCCGAGGGCACCGGAAACGCACCCGAGCAGCTCGCCGGGCTTGAAGTCGAGCGCCTCCGGGGTGGGCGTCGTCTGCCCCCCGGGGTAGCTCTCGATCTCCGGCACGGCGTCGCGTGCGTAATCGGGTGGGTAGCCGTCGGCCGGGTCGTCGTACAACACGCAGAGGATCGTCGCCATCTCTTTAGCCTCCTTCGGGGTTGGCCCCATCGTAAGTCGAGTCTCGTCCGGGCACCCAGCTCGTACCCGCCAGGGGCACCTTCGACATCGCCGCGGCTTCGACCGTGAGCGCCACCATGTCCTCGGGCTCGAGGTTGTGCAGGTGGGACTTCCCGCACGCCCGGGCGAGGGTCTGCGCCTCGAGAACCATCGCGCGCAGGTAGTTGGCCAGCCGCCGGCCGCCGAGCTCGGGGTCGAAGCGGTCGGCGAGCTCGTCGTCCTGCGTCGAGATCCCGACCGGGTCGCGGCCCTCGTGCCAGTCGTCGTAGAAGCCCGCCGCGCTCCCGATCTGCTCGTACTCGTCCTCGAAGTGGGGTGAGTTGTCGCCCAGCGCCACCACGGCGGCGACGCCGATCGAGACCGCGTCCGCGCCCAGCGCGAGCGCCTTGGCGACGTCGGCTCCCGAGCGGATTCCTCCCGAGACGATGAGCTGCACCTTGCGGTGCATGTCGAGCTCCTGGAGCGACCGGACCGCCTCCGGGATCGCGGCGAGGATCGGGATCCCGACGTGCTCGATGAACACCTCCTGGCTCGCGGCGGTGCCGCCCTCCATGCCGTCGAGGACGATCACGTCCGCGCCCGCCTTGACCGCCAGCGCCACGTCGAAGTAGGTGCGGGTGGCGCCGATCTTGACGTACACGGGCTTGCGCCAGTCCATGATCTCGCGCAGCTCGCCGATCTTGATCTCCAGGTCGTCGGGACCCGTCCAGTCCGGATGTCGGCACGCGCTGCGCTGGTCGACGCCCTTCGGCAGGTCGCGCATCTCGGCCACCCGGTCGGAGATCTTCTGGCCGAGCAGCATGCCGCCGCCGCCCGGCTTCGCCCCCTGCCCGACCACGACCTCGACCGCGTCGGCGCGGCGCAGGTCGTCGGGGTTCATCCCGTACCGCGAGGGCAGCAGCTGGTAGACGAGGCGATCGGAGTGCTCACGCTCTTCGGGCAGCATGCCGCCGTCACCCGTGGTCGTGCTGGTCCCGACCGCGCTCGCCCCTCGCCCCAGCGCCTCCTTCGCCGGGGCCGAGAGCGCCCCGAAGCTCATCCCCGCGATCGTGATCGGGATCTCCAGGTGGATCGGCTCCTGCGCGAACCGGGTCCCGAGGGTGACGTCGGTGGCACAGCGCTCGCGGTAGCCCTCGAGCGGGTAGCGCGAGACGCTCGCACCGAGGAAGAGCAGATCGTCGAAGTGCGGCACGCGGCGCTTGGCGCCGAAGCCGCGGATGTCGTAGATCCCCTCGCGCGCCATCCGGTGGATCTCGTGGATCGTGTTGCGGTCGAAGAGGGCCGACTCGCGCAGCCCCGGGCGCCAGCGGCCCGCAAGGCCGGGCGCGAACCCCTCCCGCTTGGCGAGAGCGTCGAACTCGGTCACTAGTACGCACCCGCGTTGTCGACGTCGAACGTGTACAGGCGGCGGGCCGACCCGTAGCGGCGGAAGTCGCCCGGGTCGGCGTCGGCGTCGGCCCGGCGCAACAGGTCGCCGAGCTCGGCCCGGTGCTCGTCGCGCATCTCCTTCTCGATGCAGTCGGCGCCCAGGCCGGCGACCTCGCCCCTGACGTACACGCGCGCCTCGTAGATCGAGTCGCCCAGCCCCGCCCCCGCGTCGCCGCACACCACGAGCGTGCCCCGCTGCGCCATGAACCCGCCGACGTGGCCGATCGACCCCCCGACGACGATCTCGACGCCCTTCATCGAGATCCCACAACGGGCCGAGGCGCTGCCCCTGATCACGACGAGCCCGCCGCGCCCGGATGCCGCCGCGTACTGGCTCGCGTCGCCCTCGACGATGACGGTGCCCGACATGATGTTCTCGGCCACACCCGGCCCCGCGTTGCCGAGGACCCGCACGGTGGCGAGCTTGTTCATCCCGGCGCAGTAGTAGCCGACGTGCCCGTCGATCTCGACCTCGACCTCGGCGTCGAGGCCGACGGCGACGGAGTGCGCGCCGTTCGGGTTGGACACCCGCCACCGGCCGGGCGAGGCGCGGTCGACGTCGTGCAGCCGCTGGTTGAGCTCTCGCACCGACGTCTTGGCGAGGTCGACCGACTCCCCCGCAACCTCGGTGGAGCTCACGTTACGGTCGCCAGCTCCCATGAGTACACGCGCCCGGGCTCGGGCTCCCAGACCTGGGCCTCATCGGCCCCCGGGAGCACGGCGATCGCCCTGTACTCCGATGCCATTGCGACCCAGTCGTCCGTCTCGGCGAGCACCGCCGGCTTGCAGGCGATCGGGTCGCGGAGGACCGCGAACCCGTCGGCGGTGCCGACCGCGAAGGTGTAGAAGCCATCGAGATCGCGCAGGCAGCCGCGCAGCGCCTCCTCGAGCTCGTCGCCTTCGTGCAGCCGCCAGGTCAGATACCCCGCCGCGACCTCGGTGTCGTTGTCGGTCTGGAACGCGATCCCCTGGCCGCGCAGGAACGCCCGCAGCCGGTTGTGGTTCGAGAGCGAGCCGTTGTGGACGAGGCAGAGGTCGAGCCCGGTCGAGAACGGGTGCGAGTGCTCGGTAGTCACGCGGCTCTCGGTCGCCATCCTCGTGTGTCCGAGGGCGTGCGACGCCGAGACATCGGAGAGCCCGAAGCGCTCTACGAAGTCGCGCGGGTCGACGGCCTCCTTGTAGATCTCGATCCGCTCGCCCACGCTCATCACCCTGAGGTCGGGCCGCTCCCGGGCGAGCCACTCCTGGACCTCGTCGCCGCCCGCCGGGACCACGAACAGAGCGTGGGTGGATCGGACGTCGGGCTCGGGATCGCCGCCGAACGCGGCGCCGAGCTCGCGGGCGAGCCCCTCCCACGGCTCGTCGGGGCGGGGCGAGAACAGCGAAACCTTGCATGAGCCGGCGGGCGCGGGATCGCGGTAGAGGGCAACCCCGGCGCTGTCGGGCCCCCGGTCGGCGAGCTGCGACAGCATCGCGCTCAGATGCGCGCCGAGCTCCTCCTCGATCGAGGTCGATTTGCTGAACAGGCCTGCGATCCCACACATGTGCCCATCACCTCGCTAGTAGAGCTGCAGGTAGCGGTCGAGCTCCCACTGCGTGATCTGCTCGTGGGCGATCTGCCACTCGCGGCGCTTACAGCGGATGAAGTAGTCGACGTAGTCCTCGTCACCCACCGAGCCGAGCGCCTTGCGCAGCACGTCGTCGCCCTCGAGCTCGCGGGTGGCGTCGAGGAGGTTGCCCGGCAGCGTCTCGATCCCCATCTCCTCGCGCTCGGCCTCACTCGTTTCGTACATGTTCAGGTCGGTCGGGTCACCCGGGTCGAGGCCGCGCTCGATTCCGTCCAGCCCGGCGGCGAGGACGGCGGTGGCGGCCAGGTAGGGGTTGCACGAGCCGTCGACGGTCCGGTCCTCGATCCGGCCCTCCTCCGGGATCCGCAGCATCATCGTCCGGTTGTTCCAGCCGTACGTGACGTAGGCCGGCGCCCAGGTCGCGCCGCTCGCGGGCGCGCCGATCACGAGCCGCTTGTACGAGGTTACGGTCGGGGCGGTCAGCGCGATGTAGGCCTTGGCGTGCGCCTTGAGGCCGGCGACGAACTGGTAGGCGAGGTCGGTGAGCCCGAGCTTGCGCGGGTCGTCGTCGCGATCGCGCAGGAAGAGGTTCGTGTCCCCGTCCCACAGGCTCATGTGGAAGTGGGCGCCGCTGCCGGTCAGATGGGCGAACGGTTTCGGCATGAACGTCGCGATCAGGCCGCGCTCCTGCGCCATCGCCTCGACCATGTAGCGGTAGAACACAGCGCGGTCGCACGTGGTGAGCGCGTCCGCGTAGGCGAAGTTCTGCTCGAACTGGCCGTTCGCGTCCTCGTGGTCGGTGGCGTAGAGCTGCCAGCCCAGGGAGTTGACGTTGCGGACCACGTCGCCGACGAAGTCGAACGACCGGGTGAGCGCACGGATGTCGTAGCAGGGCTGCTCGAGCGTGTCGAGCTGGTCGGCGATCTCGATCTTGCCATCGTCGGTCCGCCGGACCAGGAAGTACTCGAGCTCGCAGCCGACCTTGAACTCGAATCCTGCGTCCCGCGCGCGTTCGAGCTGGTGGCGCAGGATCGTCCGCGGGCAGTAGGGCCACTCCTCGCCCTCGACGGTCGCGTCGCAGGCGAACCAGCCGATCTCGGGCCGCCACGGCAGCCGCGTGAACGTCCCGACGTCGGGCATCGCGATCAGGTCCGGGTTGTCGGGCGTCTGGCCGATGTCGCCGGCGGCGAAGCCGGCGAACCCGGCGCCGTCGGAGAGCAGGCCGTCGAGCTCGACCGCCGGGATCAGCTTCGCACTCGGCTTCGCGTGCATGTCGACGAACTGCGCGAACAGGAACTCGACCCCCTCGTCGTCCACCGCTCGCCGCACATCCTCGGAGCTTGGGCGCGCCGCCATGGTTGGTTGTATCTCACATACGCCCGGCGCGGACAATGGCGCCCCCGCCAGCATTTGCCCGCGGGATATGTCAGCTGAGCACATATCTCGGCCGCTTCCACGACCCGCGGCGAGGAGGCTCTGCGAATTGCTTGCGTCGCTGTACCAATTTGTCTAGTCTGTGCCCAGGGGGCGCAGGAGCCTCCCGTTGTCATGTCGTTTCTGGTCCGCTGTCCCAACTGTGGCGAGCGCGAGGTCACCGACTTCGCCTACGGCGGCGAGGTCGTTCCCCGGCCCGCCAGCAAGCCCTCCCAGCGGGACCTGAACGCCTACAACTACTTCCGCCGCAACCGGGCGGGCGTGCAGCGGGAGTGGTGGTATCACCGGGCGGGCTGCCGCGCCTGGTTCTACGCCGAGCGTGACACCACGACCAACGAGGTCCAATGGGTCGGGCTGCCGGAGCGATGAGCCGCCTCCCCCCCAGCCCCGACGAGCGGATCGACCGCGATCGGCGGATCTCGTTCAGCTTCGACGGCAAGCGGGTGGAGGCCTTCGAGGGCGACACGATCGGCTCCGCCCTCGCGGCGGGCGGCCACCAGGTGCTCTCGAGCAGCTTCAAGTACCACCGCCCTCGCGGACTGTTCTGCTGCGCGGGCCAGTGCCCGAACTGCCTGGTCGAGGTCGACGGGTCGCCGGGGGTCCGCGCCTGCACCGAGCCGGCCCGCGACGGTATGCGGGTCGCCCACATGAACGCGAGCCCGTCGCTGCGGTTCGACCTGATGCGAGGGACCGACCTGTTCGGGAGCAAGCTGACGCCGCCGGGCTTCTACTACAAGACCTTCATCCGGCCGCGCCGGCTCTGGCCGCTGTACGAGAAGGTGCTCCGCCACGCAGCCGGCCTGGGCAAGCTGAAGCGCCGCCAGGCGCACCGCGAGTGGCGCACGGAGTATCGCCGCCGGCACGCCGACGTGCTCGTGATCGGGGGTGGCATGGCGGGGACGAGCGCCGCACTGCGGGCGGCCGAGCTGGGGGCGGACGTGGTCCTGGTCGATGACGGTCCCGAGCTCGGAGGCAGCGCGCTGGCCGGTGAGCTCGCCACCGTTTCGCGGGAGCTCGGCGCCCGGGTTCGGGACGCCGGGGTCGAGGTGCTCGCTCCGGCCGCCGCGCTCGGGTTCTTCGACGGCCTCGTCCCCGTCTGGTGCGAGAGCACGCTGCACCAGATCCGAGCTCGCAGCCACGTCGCGGCCACCGGCTCGATCGAGCAGCCGCTGATGTTCGAGGGCAACGACATCCCGGGCGTGATGCTCTGCTCCGGCGCCGTGCGGCTCGCGACGCTCTACGGCGTGAAGCCGGGCAGCCGGACGGTGGTCGCCACGACGACCGACCGGGGGCTCGAGGCCGCCCTCGCGCTGCAGCGAGCCGGCGTCGAGATCGAGGCGATCGCCGACGCGCGCGCCGCCGGGGACGCGCAACTCGAGAAGCGGATCGCGGCGGCCGGCATCCCGCTGCGGAGACAAAGCGCCGTGGTCAGAGCGATCGGGCGGCGACGGGTAAAGGGCGCCGTGGTCGCCGAGCTCGACGGGTCCGGGCAGTGGATCCCCGAGACCGAGCACGGCCTGCGCTGCGATCTCATCGCGGTATCAGGCGGGACCGTTCCCGCCACCTCGCTGCTGCTCCAAGCCGGCGCGAAGGCGCGCTGGGACGAGGCCTCCGGCGCCTTCCTTCCCGCCGATCCCCCGGCGGGCATTCACGCCGCGGGCGCGGTCGCGGGCCACGAGTCGCCGGCCGACGCGGAGCTCTCGGGCTCGGTCGCGGGAGCGGAGGCGGCGCTGGCGCTCGGGCTCGGCTCGGAGGCGGATCGCTCGCGCCTCGAGGCCGAGCGCGAGACCCTCGGACGCGCTGACGAGCCGGCCCCGGCGGTGGTGCCGGTGGCGGCCTCCGGCGCGGCGCGCGGGCACGGCAAGTGCTTCGCGTGCCTGTGCGAGGACGTGACCACGGACGACATCGACTTCTCGATCGACGAGGGCTTCGACTCGCTCGAGCTGCTCAAGCGGTACACGACCCTCACCATGGGCCCCTGCCAGGGCCGGATGTGCCAGCTGGCCTCGGTGCGCCAGACGTCCGCGCACACGGGCGTCGCGCTCGGGGACGTCGGGCTGACGACCGCCCGGCCGCCCTGGTCGACCGTGCCGCTCGGCGCGCTCGCAGGACGGCCGTTCGAGCCCGCCAAGCGATCGGCCGTGCACGGGCGCCACCGCGAGCTTGGGGCAAACGTGCTCTGGGCCGGCGACTGGCGCCGCCCGTACGACTACGGCGACCCCGAGGCCGAGACGATGGCCGTGCACGAGGGCGCCGGGCTGATCGACGTCTCGACGCTGGGCAAGCTGCTCGTCGCCGGGCCCGATGCCGGCGCGTTCCTCAACCGCCTCTATCCCAACCGCTTCGACAACCTGAAGCCGGGGCGGATCCGCTACGGCGTACTCGGCGACGACGCCGGGAGGATCACCGACGACGGCACGATTTGCCGGCTGGACGACCTCACCTACTACGTCACTACGACCTCCAGTGGCGCCGACGCCGTCGAGAGCTGGTTCGCCTGGTGGCTCACCGAATGGGGCATGGACGTCCACCTCACCGACGTGAGCCAGGGGCTCTCGGCGTTCAACCTGGCGGGGCCCCGCTCCCGCGAGATCCTCTCCGGCCTCACCGACCTCGACTGCTCGAACGAGTCGTTCGCTTATCTCGACGGCAAGCGCGCGAGCGTCGCCGGGGTCCCCTGCCTGCTGCTGCGGATCGGCTTCGTCGGCGAGCTCGGCTACGAGCTTCACTGCCCGGGGGCGCTCGCCGAGCATCTCTGGGACGTGCTGCTGGAGGCGGGCTCGCCGTTCGGCATCCGCCCCTTCGGGCTCGAGCCCCAGCGGGTCCTGCGGCTGCAGAAGCTCCACATCCTCGTCGGCCAGGACACCGACGCGGAGTCGAACGCGCTCGAGGCGGCGATGCCCTGGATCGTCAAGTTCGACAAGCAGGAGGACTTCATCGGGCGCTGGGCGCTGGAGTCCGTGCAGGAGCGTGGCGAGGAGAACAAGCTCGTCGGCTTTGTAATCGCCAACGGCGCCGTGCCCACCGAGGGCGCCGCGGTGGTCGCGGACGGACGGCCGGTCGGGCGGGTGACGTCGTCGCGGTTCTCGCCGATGCTCAAGCGGACGATCGGGATGGCGTGGGTGCCCGCCGAGCTCGCCGAGGACGGCTCCGCGATCACGCTCGCGGACGACGGCCGCCGCCTCAGCGCACAAGTGCAGACGGCGCCCTTCTACGACCCCGACCAGGAGCGGCTGCGCGGATGACCCTCGAGTTCCTCGCGCCCGACTCGGCGACGCCCTTCAACGGCGCCAGCCCGGAGCTCCGCAGCCCGATCGAGTGGGCCCACCGCGAGCGCGGCGCAGAGTTCGCCGACCGCGGCGGCTGGCGGGTCGTGAAGGGCTATGGCGCCACCTCGAGGGAATCGGCGGCCTGCCGCGGCGCGGTGGGGCTGGCCGACCTGAGCTTCATCGGCAAGCTCGAGCTCCAGGGCACGCCCCTCGACGTGGCCGCGATCGTGGCGAGCCTCGCCGACGGTGCTGTGCTCGAGCCGGGCCGGGCGGTGTTCGACGACGGCGTCTGGTGGTGTCCGCTCACCGCCGGCCGGGTGCTCGCCCTCACCGAGCCCGAGACCACCCCGACGCTGCGCGAGCGGCTGACCGCTGCCGTCGGCGACGCGGACCGGTTCGCCTCGATGCACGAGCTGACGACCGCGCTCGGCTCCAACGCCGTGGTCGGACCGCTCGCCCGCGAGACGTTCGCGCGGGCGACGGCGCTGGACATGCGGCCGGCGGAGTTCGGCGAGGCGGCGTTCGCGCCGGTCTCGGTGGCGCGAACCGCCGGCATGGTCCTGCGCCAGGGCGGCGACCGCTTCCTGCACCTGTTCGGGGCGGGATTCGCCGACTACGTCTGGACCGTGTTCACCGACGCGGCCCGATCCCTGGGCGGGCGGACCGTCGGGACCGAGGCCCTGGGAGCGATCCTCGACGACGGGGGGCGCGTCCATGCGTGACCTGTTTCGCAAGCGGCGGATGTGGCGGCGGACGCCCGAGCTTCGCGATCGCTACGACGTCGTCATCGTCGGCGGCGGCTCGCACGGCCTGGCGATCGCCTACTACCTCGCGCGCGACCACGGGATCACGAACGTCTGCGTGCTCGAGCAGAGCTACATCGGATCCGGGGCCGCGGGGCGCAACACGACCATCCTGCGCTCCAACTACAAGACCCCTGAGGGCGCCTACTTCTACGACGCGTCGGTGAAGCTCTACGAGGGCCTCTCGGCCGAGCTCGACTTCAACCTGCTGTTCTCCCAGCAGGGCCACCTCACGCTCGCGCACACCGACCGGGCGATGTTCGTGATGACGGAGCGGGCCGAGGTCAACCGGCTCGCCGGGATCGACTCCCGCGTGATCGGCCCCGACGAGATCCAGCGCCTCGCCCCGGCGATGTCCCTGGCCCCAGACGCGGTCTACCCGGTGATGGGCGCGCTCTATCACCCGCCCGGCGGCATCATCCGCCACGACGCCGTCGTCTGGGGTCTGGCGCGCGGCGCCGACGCGGGCGGCGCCGAGATCCACCCGTACACGGAGGTCACCGGGATCGAACGTTCGAACGGGCGCGCCACCGGCGTCACGTTGCGCGACGGGCGCCGGATCGGAGCCGGCCACGTGATCAGCGCGACCGCCGGGTGGAGCTCGACGATCGCGGCGATGGCCGAGCTGGAGCTGCCGATCACCACCCACATCCTCCAGGCGTTCGTCACCGAGCCCCTGAAGCCGCTGCTCGACGTGGTGGTCGTCTCCTCGCAGATGCACGTCTATATCTCGCAGACCGACCGCGGCGAGTTCTTGATCGGCGCCGAGATCGAGCCCTGGACCACCTACCGCCAGCAGGGGACGCTGAACTTCCTTCAGGAGTCCTCGCGCCACGCGCTCGAGCTCTTTCCGCAGCTGGAGCGAGCCCGCATGCTGCGCAGCTGGGCCGGCCTCTGCGACATCAGCCCCGACTACAGCCCGATCCTCGGCAAGACCGAGGTCGACGGCTTCCTGGTCAGCGCCGGCTGGGGCACCTACGGGTTCAAGGCGGCGCCGATCGTCGGCCGGACGATGGCGGAGCTGATCGCCACCGGCACCACCCCCGCGCTGATCGAGCCGTTCGCGCTCGAGCGCTTCTATCGCGACCGCCTCGTCTCGGAGATCGGGGCGGCTGCCGTCTCACATTGAGCTCAACGGAGGGAACACGGATGAAGAGCAGCCTCGAGATCGCCCAGGACGCCGAGCTACAGCCGATCGATGAGATCGGCGAGCGGATTGGGCTCGAGCCGGAGGAGATCGAGCCGTACGGCCGTCACAAGTGCAAGGTGTCGCTCGACGCGATCGACCGGCTCGGCGACCGGCCTGACGGCAAGCTGATCTGCGTCACGGGGATGACGCCGACGAAGGCCGGAGAGGGGAAGACGACGACCTCGGTGGCGCTCACCGAGGGCATGGGTTACATCGGCCGCAGCCCCGTCCTCTGCCTGCGAGAGCCGTCGCTCGGCCCGGTGTTCGGCCTCAAGGGCGGGGCCGCCGGGGGCGGCTTCGCCCAGGTCGTCCCGATGGAGGACCTGAACCTCCACTTCACGGGCGACATCCACGCGATCGGGGCGGCCAACAATCTGCTCGCCGCGATCCTCGACGCCTCGATCCTGCACGGCAACCCGCACCACATCGATGCCCTCCAGGTGACCTGGAAGCGCGCCGTCGACATGAACGACCGTGCCCTGCGGCAGGTCGCGCTCGGCCTCGGCGGCCGGGCGAACGGCTACCCGCGCGAGACCGGCTTCGACATCACCGCCGCCTCGGAGGTGATGGCGATCCTCGCCGTGGCCCGCGACCTCCACGACCTCCGCGAGCGCATGGGCCGGATCACCGCCGCATACACGCGGGACGGCGACCCCGTGACCGCCGAGGACCTCGGCGCGGCCGGCGCGATGACGGTGCTGCTCAAGGACGCGATCAAGCCGAATCTGATCCAGACGCTCGAGGGCCAGCCGTGCCTCATGCACGCTGGGCCGTTCGCCAACATCGCTCACGGCAACTCGTCGCTGATCGCCGACCTGCTGGGGCTGAAGCTGGGCGAGTACGTCGTCACCGAGTCCGGCTTCGGCTCCGACATGGGGATGGAGAAGTTCATCGACATCGTGTGCCGCGCCGGCGGCATCGTTCCGAGCGCGATCGTGATGGTGGCGACCGTGCGGGCGCTCAAGCACCACGGGGGGCTCGGCGACGACCCCCGCGCCGGCAAGGGCGAGGCGCTGGCCGCGATCGAGTCCGGGATGCAGAACGTCGCCCGCCATCTGGGGATCGTGCGCGAGTTCGGGCTGCCGGCGGTCGTGGCGGTCAACCGCCGGCCGGAAGACAGCGACGAGGAGGTCGAGTTCGTCACCCGGCTCGCCCTCGAAGCGGGCGCGTTCGGGGCCGCCGTGAGCGACGGGTTCGCGCAGGGCGGCAAGGGCGTGGCCGACCTCGCGGAGGCGGTCGTCGCGGCGGCTGACCAGCCGAACGAGTTCCGGTTCCTCTACGACGACGACCACGGGATCAAGCACAAGATCGAGACGATCGCCGAGCGCGTCTACGGCGCCGCCGAGGTCGTGTACTACCTCGCCGCCGAGCACAAGATCGAGCAGTTCACCGACCAGGGCCTCGCCGAGCTGCCCCTCTGCATGGCGAAGACCCCGCTCTCGCTGTCGGCCGATCCCGAGCTGCTCGGGGCACCCACCGGGTTCCAGCTGCCGATCCGCGACGTGCGCGCCTACACCGGCGCGGGCTGGCTGGTGCCGCTCTGCGGCGACATCCAGCAGATGCCCGGGCTCGGCCGCACCGCCGCCGCGTTCGGGGTCGACATCGACCCCGATGGGCGGACCGTGGGATTGTTCTGAGCCAGATGGGTGATCCCATCTAGTGTCCGGGCTCGCCGATCGCCGGGTGCGCGAGACGCTCGACGCGCTCGCATCGCGGACCCAGCCGCCGGCCGCCGGGGTGGCCTCCGCGCTCGCGGCCGCCGCGGCGGCGGCGCTGGTGGAGCTCACGGCCGGGCTCGCGGCCGACCGCGTCCAGGCCGACGGCGGTGCCGGCGGCCAGGGCGAGGCTCGCCTGCGCACGCTGGTCGATCGATCCGCCGAGCTGCGCCGGCGCCTGCTCGCGACGGCCGACGACGACGCCCGGGCCTACGCCGAGGTGATCGGGGCGCGGGAGGCCGCCGCCCGGGCGCGGGCGCTCTCCCGGGCCAGCGAGCCGCCGCTCGTGATCGCCGAGGCCGCGGCGGAGATCGCCGAGGCCGCGGCGGAGGCGGCGCGCGCGGGCTCGTGGGCGTTCACCGCCGATGCCGTGGTCGCCGGCTCGCTCGCCGCCGCCGCTGCGCGGGGCGGTGCCGAGCTGGTTGCCGCGGACCTCGCCGGGCAGCCCGGCGATCCGCGCATCGCCCGCGCTCGGGCCGCCGCCGAGCGCGCCGAGCGCGCGAACGGCGCGGCGACGAGGCCGGCAGCGAACTGACACCCTCGTAGGCGTGCTCGCCGCCGGCCTCGGCTTCGCGACCGCCGTCTGCTGGGGTCTCGCCGACTTCCTCGGCGGGCTGATCACCCGCCGCCTGGCGCTCGCCGTCGTCCTGCTGGTCAGCCAACTCGCCGGCCTCGGCGCAATCGCCGTGGTGGTCGCGATCGCCGCGCCCGAGGTGCCGGCGGCCGCCGACGTCGCGCCGGCGGTCGTCGCCGGCGCGTGCCAGCTCGCCGGGATCGCAGCGCTGTACGGCGCCCTCGCGATCGGCACGATGAGCGTCATCTCGCCGATCTCGGCGAGCGGCGCGGCGATCCTGCCGGTCATCGTGGGGATCGCGACCGGCGAACGGCCGGAGGGCCTGCAGATCGCAGGGATGGCGGCGGCGCTGACGGGCGCCGTGCTGGCGACCCGGAGCTCCGAGTCGGCGCGCGGCGCCGCGTCCCGGCGCGCGCTGGCGCTCGGGGCGATCGCCGCGCTCGGCTTCGGCGGCTTCTACGTCGGCATGGACGCCGCGGTCGACTCGGCGGATCCGTTCTGGGCCCTGCTCGCGGCGCGCACGACCGCGGGGCTGGCGCTCGTGGTCGTGCTGCTCGGCCTGCGCCCGCGGCTCGACGCGCGACCCGCCGATCTGCCGGCCCTGGTCCTGATCGGCCTGCTCGACATCGCCGCGAACACCTGCTTCACGCTCGGCGCCGAGACTGGGCTCCTGAGCGTCGTCTCGGTGCTCGCCTCGCTCTACCCCGTGACCACGGTGGTGCTCGCCCGGGCGGTGCTCGGGGAGCGGCTCGGCGCGGTGCAGGCGGCGGGGGTGGCGATCGCGCTCACGGGCGTGGCGCTGATCGCCACCGCCTGAGCGCGCCTACTTGACGACGCCGATCACGTGGCCCTCGGGATCGCTGAACAGGCCGATCTCGATGTCGACCTCGGGGATCTTGTCCGGCCCCATCATCCGCGTGCCGCCGAGGCTCTCGGCCTTGGCAAGCGCCGCCTCGACGTCGGGAACCTCGACGTAGAAGGTGACGTGGCCGTCGTAGCCCTCCGGCGCTGTGCCCACGCCGCCACCGATGCCGACGCCGTCGGCGTTCATGTTCTGATCCCGGGGCACGATCGCGTAGTTCGTCGGGCCGAGCGCATTGCCGAAGTCCCAGCCGAAGAGGTCCGAGTAGTAGCTGCGGAGCCTTTCTCCGTCCTTCCCGATGACCTCGAAGTGCACGACCGGCTGTCCCATGGCGTCTCCTTTCGTCGTATAGCCTGCCCGGGCATTGTCGCGGCGCCAGCAGCTATCCGAGCGGATCCTCGAGGAGAAGCGCTCGCGGGGGTTGACGTGGGCGGCGCTCGCCGAGACCCTGGACGCGCCGGTCGAGTGGGCCACCGCGGCGCTGCTGGGCCAGTTCCCGCTCGAAGAGGCGCAGGCCCGCACCGCCGCCGAGGCGCTCGGGCTGCCGGATGACGCGGTCGCGGAACTGACCGCGCCGCCGATGCGAGGGGCGCTGGACGATGCGGTGCCGACGGACCCGACTATCTACCGCCTGTACGAGATCGTCCAGGTCTACGGCCCGGCGATCAAGGAGCTCATCCACGAGGAGTTCGGCGACGGGATCATGAGCGCGATCAACTTCGGCTTCACGGTCCGCCGCCGACCCGATCCCAATGGCGACCGGGTCGAGATCGTCCTCAACGGCAAGTTCCTGCCCTACGAGTGGCGCGGCGACTGAGCCCGCCGCTCGAAGATCTCGCTTAGGAAGTGGGTCACGATCCAGGTGGCGACCCGCGCCGTGGCCCCGGACGGGTCTCGGGCCGGATTCAGCTCGACGACGTCGAAGCCGATGACGCGCCCGCGTCGAGCGACGGCGGCCAGGATCGCGCGCAGCTCGCGGTAGTCGAGCCCCCCGGGCTCCGGCAGCGAATGCCCGGGCGCGACCGCGGCATCGAGCACGTCCAGGTCGATCGAGACGTACAGTCGATCGGTCTCCGGCACCACCGTGCCCACGACCTCCTCGGCACCGCGCTCGAGCACGTCGAGCGTGGTCGCCCAGCGTCCCCCGAGCGCCCGCATCCCGTCGACCTCGGCCCGGTCGACGTTACGAACCCCAAGGGCGGTGACCGTGCCCACGAACGGCAGCTCCGCGAGGCGCCGCAACTGGCTGGCTCCGGTGAGCCGCGAGCCGTCGAGCTCATCGAGGAAATCGGTGTGCGCGTCGACGTGGACGACGTCGATCGGCCCGCACGGCTCCATGCCCCGGCCAAGCGGATAGCTGATCGAGTGATCGCCCCCGATCGCGACCATCAGCGCGCCGCGCTCGGCGATCGCGCGCGCCGCGCCCGTGATGCGCTCGTAGTTGGCCTCGGTGGCCGAGCCCTGGATCAAGCACGTCCCCGAGATCCACCATCGTCACGCCGACGAGGCGGTCGCGGTCGGCCTCGACGTCGTACCAGCCGTCGGCGCCCTGGCCGTCCCCGGCGACGGCCGAGGCCGGGTAGTAGAACTGCGCGTGGGTCGCCTCGCGGGCAGCAGCGGGGCCGGCCCGCTGTCCGGTCGGGACGCCGGGCTCGGGTGTGCCGCCGTCGTAGGGGACGCCCAGGAACGCCACCTGCGCATCGAGCCGATCCGGATCGCTGAGGCTCGGCACCCCGTAGAACGTTCTCGGCGCGGGGTCGATCATCCGTGCAGCGCCCTCCACGGCCGAAGTGATACTTGATCGCGCGAGCCGCGATGAGTTCCGGCGCGCCGGGCCGTCCTACGTCATATGGACACCGGACCAACACCTATCCCGTTCGATCAGCTGGCCGCCCCCGCCCGTAGGGCGCTCGACGGCGCCGGCTACGCCACGCTCCAGCAGCTCGCCGAAGCGAGCGAGAGCGAGGTCGCCGATCTCCATGGCATGGGGGCCAACGCCCTGCGAAAGCTTCGCGAGATCCTCGCGGAGCATGGGCTCTCGTTCAGAGATGACGGCTGAGCAGCCGGTCTAGGTCTAGGCTCTCGTGCGTGTCGAAGCTCAAGGGTGCGCTCGAGCTCGATCTGGCTCCGGACCTCGCCGTGGCCGCGTGCCGTGAGACGTTCCGCGAGCTCGACTGGGAGGTGCTCGTCGACGACCAGGCGGTCATCGCCGCCCGTGAGGACGCCACGCGCCTGTCCTGTCGCCGCTGGCCCGCCAGGACCGAGCTGCGAATCGCTCGCGGGGAGCACGGTGGCGCCGTGATCTCCATCGAGACCGAGGTTCCCGGCTTCGGCCCGATCTCATCGAGCCACGCCCGTGACCGCCACCTCGCGGTGGTCCGCAGGATCGCTCACCGGTAGCCGGTCGGGTCCGCCGGCAAGCCGGGATCCTGGACCTCGACCATGTAGCGCCAGCAATCCGGCTGCGAGCCGTCGACGTCGGTGAAGCCGTACTCGCGCGCCAGCCCGCCGGATGAGAACGAGCCCCCGTTTCGCCGCGCGACGTCGGGGTCCGCGGCCAGCGCGGCGACGGCGCGGCCCACGAACCGGGGGCTCTCCGAGATCGCGGCGAAGTGCGGGTTGATCGCCGCCCCGTCGCGCCAGTTCTCCTCGGTGACCCGGTAGTTCTCGAGCATCATCTCGGAGCGCATCCAGCCCGGGGTCAGCGCGACCGCGGTGCCCCCGTGCGGCTCGAGCTCCTGCGCCTGTGCGAACGCGAGCCGGATCACGGCGGTCTTCGCGAGGTCGTAGAAGGCCGTCATGCGGTAGTTCGCGGCGTTGTACTCACGCGTCCCGTCCGTCATCTCGACAACGAGCCCACCCGGCTCGTGGATCATCAGCGGCAGCGCGAAGTGGCTGGTGATCAGGTGCGTGTCGATCGCCAGACGCAGGATGCGCAGTCCGTCGTCGAGGTCGTGCTCCCAGAGCGGCTTGTCCCAGGAAAACAGCAGCTCGCCCCCCCAGATGTCGTTGACGAGCACGTCGAGGCGGCCGTGGTCGGCATCGATCCGCCGCACGAGCGCCTCGACCTCATGGGCTTCGAGGTGATCGACCGCGACCGGGATCCCGACACCGCCGGCGGCCTCGACGAGCTCTGCGGTCTCCTCGATCGTCTCCGGTCTCCCGTACTCCGAGCGCCGCTCCCGCGTGCTGCGCCCCGTGCAGTACACCGTCGCGCCGGACTCCCCGAGCGCGACAGCGGTGCCTCGTCCGGCCCCACGGGTCGCGCCCGCCACCAGGGCGACTTTGCCATCCAGCCTGCCGACCGTTTCCCCGGGGGTTGCCATGCCGCCTACGTCCACGGATACGGCCCGCGCGAGGCGATGTGGGTCGCGCCGCGCTCGAAGCGCGACAGCCGGAACGGCTCGAGCCGGGGTTCGCCGTCCAGGATGTCGTCGGCGGCCAGTCGCCCGAGGGCCAGCATCTTGAAGCTGTGCCCGGAGTCGATGATCGCGTAGACGTTCGGCAGCACCCAGTCGCAGATCGGATAGTTGTCGGGCGTGTGCGAGACGATCCCGCCGGCCAGGGTCGCCCGCCAGTCCTCCGCCCGGCCGCGGAACCTTGCGATCGCCGCGGCCAGGCCGGAGACGAAGAACTCGACGAACCCGGGTTCCGCCGCGTGCGCCGGGTTCTCCGGCCCGTAGGGGTCGAGGTCGGGATCGGAGAGGAGGACCGGCAGGCCGCCGCCCGTGACCGCCGTGCCCTCGCGATCGACGCGGAAGTAGATCCCCCACGGATCGTCCGAGAGCAGCGCACCGTCGCGATCCGATCGCAGCGGCGCCGACTGGTCGAGGTGGACCACGGGAGGCTCGTGCCCGGATCGGCCGCCGGCGCCGGCGCCCTGCAACTCGAACTCTCCCTCCTGCGCCTTCCAGTAGGCGACCAGCGGGCGGCGCTCGGGGGCGCCGTCTCCCGCGACCTCGAGCTCGGGGTCCTGTTCGAGCATGGCCCAGATCCCCGCGGCCCACGGCCCCGGGGCGACCGCCGCGACCTCGCAGCGCACGGTGCCGGCGCGCGTGCGCACCGCCTCGACCCCGCCGGGACCGAGCTCGAAGCCGGTCACCTCGACGCCCTCGGCGATGGTCGCCCCGGCGGCACGGGCGCGTTCGGCGAGGCGGCGCACCGTGCGCATCGCGTCGGCCCACCCCCCGCGGCGCTCGTGCAGAACAGCCTCGACCTCGGCCTCCCAGTCCGGCCAGGTCCAGGCGAGGTACTCACGGCAGCGCTCGGCGCCGACGACGAGCTCCGACTCGTAGCCGACCCGGCGGTGATGGTCGTGGATCGCGACGAGATCGTCGACCTGCGCCTGCGGGACCGCCGCGAGGTAGCCGACCTGGCGGAAGCCGTAGGCGTCGGGCTCGGCCTCGAAGATCTCCACGGAATCCCTGACCAGGTCCGCCATCGCCGGCGAGCGATAGAAGTTGCGAACGATCCCGCCCGCCGCGCCCGAGGCGCCGGCGCCCACCCTGCTCTTCTCGAGCACGAGCACGTCCGCCCCGCGCTCCGCGAGCCACCAGGCCGTCGAGAGGCCCAGGACCCCCCCACCGATGATCACGTGGCCCGCTCGGGCCTTCAGCTCCACGGGTAGGGGCTGTGCGAGACCGGGTGCAGGTCGCCGGTCGCGAAGCGCTCGAACCGGAACGGGTGCAGCAGTGAGGAGTGCTCGCCCTGGAGCACGCGGGCGATCTCACGGCCGACGGCGATCATCTTGTAGCCGTGGTTGGAGTCCGCGGCGACGTAGACGTTCGACCGCATGTAGTCGAAGACCGGGAAGTTGTCGGCGGTGAACGCGCCCGCCCCGCCGGACCGCACCTGCCGGTAGACGGCCCGGCAGCCCTCGAAGCGCTCCAGGCACGCCGAGAGCGCCGCGCACCAGAGGTCGGGAAAGCCCTCCTCGACGGTCCCGGTCGGGTAGGGGTCGACCTCGAGCTCCGGACCCACCGGCAGCGGCTGGGCGCCGCCCTGGACCGACTCGCGGTCCGGCTTTACGTAGATCCCCCACGGCCCCTCGGTGACCAGGCGGCCCTCGTCGTCGTGGAGCGGGCGGTCGGAGTCGACGTGCAGGACCGGGCTCTCGCGCCCGTCCTCGGTCACGAAGGCCGACGGCGCCAGCGCCACCTCGCCTTCCTGCAGATACCAGTAGGTCCACATCGAGACTTCGGGCTCGACCGATCCGTCGGGGGCGCGGACGTCGATCCGGTCGGCGAGCCCGAGCATCCGCCACAGGTACGGGATCCAGGGCCCGACGGCGACCACCACCTGCTCGACGTCGATGGGCCCCGCGTTCGTCTCGACCCTGGTGACCGCGCCCGAGCCGTCGAGCTCGAACCCGGTGACCTCCACCCCGGTCGCAATCCGCGCGCCCGCGGCCCGCGCCTTGTCCGCCAGCCCGTGCATCGACTCCTGGTTGAAGGCGAACCCGCCGACGTGCTCGTGCAGGCAGACGCTCAGGCCGTCGGCGCGCCAGTCGCCGTAGAGCCCGCGCATGTGCTCGCGCACCTCGCGCTCGCCGACGTGGAGCTCTGACGGGTACCCGATCCGCTGCTGGCGCTCGTAAACCTGCTCGAGGTCGGACTCCTGCGATGCGGGCCCGAGCGCCAGGTAGCCGCTGCCGTGGTAGTGGAGCGTCTCCGGGTCCGATTCCCAGACCTCGACGCAGGCCGCCATCAGCTCCTGCATAGCCGGCTGGAAGTAGTTGTTGCGGATAACCCCGCAGGCGATGCCCGAGGCTCCCGCGGCAATCCCCTGCTTGTCGACCACGAGCACCTCCTCACCGGCCTCGGCGAGATGCCAGGCGGTCGAGAGGCCATGGACCCCCGCCCCGATCACGAGATGGCGGACCGCGGCGGGCAGCGCACCCATCTAGTGCTCCGCGCGGAGCACTAGTGCTCCGGCGGCTCCCAGCCCTCGAGCACCGACGGCTTCCAGTCGTCGCCGACGATCCTCGAGTCCTCGACCCACGGTCCGAGCTCCGGCTGGGCGAACTTCGCATGGGACTCCTTGAGCCGGATGCCGTACGAGTTCCCGGACGTGAGGTGGGCGACGAGCACCTTGCGTGCGATCTCGTCCTCGCGGCCCTCGGGGATCGGGAAGTAGATCCGCAGGAACGAGTTCGAGTAGCGGTCGAAGACCGCCGGCGTGCCCTCCTCCTCGAGCAGCTCGACGTCCTCGAGCCAGTTCAGGTCCTTGCCCGGGGTCGCCGCCTCGAGGTCGATGTCCTCGACCAGCGAGATGTCCTCCTGGTACGGGAAGCGATGTCCCGACAGGTACTCGGCGTCGATCGAGATGACCTTCTCGGGCTCGCGAACCTCGTCGGCGCGGGTCATCTCACGCGACCTCAACAGCGGTCGGACTCGGCTTCGCTTCGCTCCGCCTCACTGCCGTTCCTCCGCTGCCGCGGCCGCCGTGGACGGCAGGTAGTCGACCGGGTTCTCGAGGTACTGGTCGAGCAGGGTGCGGATCTCGTCCAGCGCCCGCTCCTCGCTGACCCCCGGGATGTAATCGGTGCCGGCGAGCGGCACCTTGGCCATCGCCGACGCCTCGACGGTGAGCGCCGCGAGGTCCTCGGGCTCGAGGCTGTGGACGCTGGTCTTGCCGCAGGCCCGAGCGAGCATCTGAACCTCGAGCGTCAGCGTGTGCAGGAAGTTGAACACCCGCTGCGCGGCCTCGTCGACGTCGAGCCGCTTGCGCAGCTCCGGGTCCTGGGTAGTGATCCCGACGGGGCAGCGGCCCGTGTGGCAGTGATAGCACTGGCCCGCGGGGACGCCGATCGTGCCCTCGTAGTCGGTGACGCCGGGGATCTCCTTGTTGCAGTTGAGGGCCATCAGCGCCGAGTGGCCGATCGCGATCGCGTCGGCGCCGAGCGCCAGGCACTTGGCGATGTCACCGCCGTTGCGGATCCCCCCTGCGACCACGAGGTCGACCTCGTCGGCAAGCCCCACGTCCTCGAGCGCGCGCCGCGCCTCGGGGATCGCCGCCACCAGCGGGATCCCGGTCTCCTCGGCGGCGATGTGCGGGCCGGCGCCGGTGCCGCCCTCCGCGCCGTCGAGGTAGATGATGTCCGGGCCGCACTTGGCCGCCATGCGGACATCGTCGTAGACGCGCGCGGCGCCGAGCTTGAGCTGGATCGGCACCTCGTAGTTGGTCGCTTCGCGCGTCTCCTGCACCTTCAGCGACAGGTCGTCGGGCCCCAGCCAGTCGGGGTGGCGCGCCGGCGAGCGCTGGTCGATTCCCGCCGGCAGCGAGCGCATCTCGGCCACCTGCTCGGTCACCTTCTGGCCCATCAGGTGGCCGCCGAGTCCCACCTTGCACCCCTGGCCGATGAAGAACTCGACCCCGTCGGCCAGCATCAGGTGATGCGGGTTGAAGCCGTAGCGGCTCTGGATCACCTGGTAGTACCACTTGGTCGAGAGGTCCCGCTCGGGCGGGATCATCCCGCCCTCGCCCGAGCAGGTCGCGGTGCCGGCCATCGAGGCGCCCTTGGCCAGCGCCATCTTGGCCTCCAGGGACAGCGCGCCGAAGCTCATCCCGGTGATGTAGACGGGGATGTCGAGCTCGAGCGGCTTGCTCGCGAAGCGGCTGCCGAGCACCGTCTTGGTGTCGCACTTCTCGCGATAGCCCTCGATCACGAACCGGGTCAGCGTCCCCGGCAGGAAGATCAGGTCGTCCCAGCCGGGAAGCTTCTTGAACATCGAGAAGCCGCGCATCCGGTAGCGGCCGAGCTCGGCCTTCATGTGGATGTCGTTGATGACCTCCGGCGTGAAGATCGGGCTCCGGCCCAGTACCTCGCGCCTTTCGGGTGCTTCGTCGGCCATCGTCATCACCCCCTCTAGAGGACCAGCTTCCGTTCGCTGGGCTCGAGGTTGTCGTAGTTGTAGAGCTTCTTCCCGCAGACGAACTTGCGGAGCTTCGGCGGGCTGCCGAGCTCGTAGATCGAGAACTTGCGGTCGACCAGCTCGGTGTCGGCGTCCGTCCCACTCAGCCTCGACGCAGTCGACGCCGAGCGACGCGATCTGGCCGCCGACGTAGATCGTTCCGTCGTACATCGAGTCGCCGAGCCCGGGGCCCACGTCGCCGCAGATGATCTGGCGGCCGCGCTGCATCATGAAGCCGGTCATCGAGGCCGCATTGCCCAGGACGATGATCGTCCCGCCCTTCTGGTCGATCCCCGTGCGCGCGCCGACGTCGGACTTGACCACCAGGTCCCCGCCGCGCAGTGCCGCGCCGGCGAGCGAGCCTGCGTTGGCCTCCACCACGACGACCCCGGACATCATGTTCTCGGCCACCGACCAGCCGACCCGGCCCGTGATCTCGACCTCCGGGCCGTCGATCAGCCCGCAGCCGAAGTAGCCGAGGCTGCCCTCGAAGCGGATCCGGCAGCGGGCGAGGATCGCGACGCCCAGCGAGTGCCGGGCGCTCGGGTTGAGCACCGTGACGTCGGTGACCCCCTGCTCGTAGATCAGCCAGCGCAGCTCGGAGTTGATCTTGCGCGGCGTCAGGTCGCGGGCGTCCAGCTCGGCGCGCTGACCCTCGATCCGCGACGTCTTGGGGATCGACGCGTCGAGCTCGACGAGCCCTCGTTCGTCCATGCGCGGCTGCTCGCTCACCTGCTCCATACGCGCACCACCCCCTCGTAGGGATCATGGGTCTCGATCTCGCGGTCGAGCACCTGGCGGATCGCGATCTCCTCGGAGGCGAGCGCGACCAGGTCGTCGTCCTCGTAGAGCACGAGCGGCTTGGCGCCGAGCTCGTCCTTCGCGACGCCGAGCTCGTCCTCGGTGACGCAGATGTAAGTGAAGACGCCGTCGAGCTCGGTGAGGCTGCGGTGCATCGCGTCCTCGAGCGAGAGGCCCTCGCTCATCTTCTGCGCGAGGTAGACGGCGATGATCTCCGAGTCGCAGTCGGACTGGAACCGGTGGCCGGCGCGCTGCAGGCGCCGGCGCCAGTCGTGGAAGTTGGTCAGCTGGCCGTTGTGGACGACCGCGACGTCGGGGAACGGGTAGGCCCAGTAAGGGTGGGCGTTGGCGATGTCGACGTCGGACTCGGTCGCCATCCGGGCATGGCCGATCGCGTGGGTGCCGACGTAATCCCCGAGGCCGTACTGCGCGGACACCGTCTCGGCGTCGCCGAGGTCCTTGACGATCTCGAGCGAGCGTCCCAGCGACAGGACCTCGGTGTTGCGTACGCGCTCGACCGCGTCGGCGAGCTGCTTGAGGTCGCCGTCGAAGCCGAAGGTGACGGTCATCGTGTGGGCCGCCGGACGAATCGAATCGATCTTGGCCCCCGCGGCGCGCATCCGCGCCTCGACCTGCTCGCGCTGGCGCTCGAGCCGCCGCTCGAGGTCGGCGTCGTCGCTTGCCTCGCTGAGCTTGACGTGCATGACGTAGGTGTCGGCGTCGCCGCGGTAGAGCGCGTAGCCGGTCGAGTCCGGGCCCCGGTGCTTCATCGCCTGGAGCATGCGGGTCATGTCGCGGCCGACCTCGCGCTCGCCGCCCCCGTTGCGGTAGATGATCCCTGCGATCCCACACATCAGACTAGGCGCCTCAACAGCGGCGCAACTCGGCTTCGCCTTCGGCTCCGCCTCATCACGGAAGAACCTCCAGGTACTCCTCCCGCTCCCAGTCGGTGACCGCGGCGAGGTGGCGCTCCCACTCGTCGCGCTTGTAGTGCATGAACACGTCGTACAGACGGCCCGGCATCGCACTGCGCACGACCTCGTCGGCCTCGAGCGCTTCGAGCGCCGCGCCCAGGTGGTCGGGCACGCGCTCGAACTCGGTCCCCTCGGCCAGCAGGTCATACGTGTTCCGCTGCTGCGGCGGGCCCGGATCGAGCTCGCGGTGCACGCCGTCCAGCCCGGCGGTCAGCAACGCCGCCTGGGTCAGATAGGGATTGCAGGCCGAGTCGACGCCCCGGAACTCGAACCGTCCGCCGCTCGCCACCCGCACGGTGCAGGTGCGGTTCTGCCAGCCGTAGTTCTTGTACACCGGCGCCCAGAAGCCGAAGTCCCACATCCGCTTGTAGGAGTTGACCGTCGGGGACCCGATGCAGACGAGGGCCTTGAAGTGGTCCAGGATCCCGCCCATGAACCGCTGGCCGATCTCGGAGAGCTGGGCCGGCCCGTCGGGGTCGTGGAAGACGTTCTTGCCGTCTTCGTCGACGAGCGTGAAGTGGTGGTGGTGGCCGTTCGCCGAGACGCCGGTGAACGGCTTCGGCATGAACGAAGCGTGCAGGCCGTGGTTGCGCCCCACCGCGGTGCAGATCTGGCGGTAGGTGGTGATGTTGTCGGCCGTGCGCAGCGCGCGGTCGAAGCGGAAGTTGAGCTCGAGCTGGCCGGGCGCGTCCTCGTGGTCGCCGTAGCTCATGTCGAGCCCCATCGCCTTGCCGTAGGAGACGACGTCGAGGATCACCGGCCGCAGCTGCTCGAACTGGTTGATGTGGTAGCACCAGGGCTTGGTCACGCCCTCGGGCGCGTCGCCGTCCTCGGAGAGCTTCAGCCACATCATCTCGGGCTCGATCCCGCACAGGAACGAGTAGCCGAGCTCCTCCTCGACCTCGTGCGCGACCCGCTTCAGGTTCTGGCGCGGGTCGGCGTCGAGCAGCTCGCCGGTCTCGGTGTCGTAGCAGTCGCAGTAGACCCGGGCGACCCGCGGCTCCCACGGCAGCCGCCGGAAAGTGTCGAGGTCGGCGATCGCCGCGAGCTCGGACTCCTCGGGGCCGAAGCCGATGTAGTTGTCCTGGCGGTCGGTGAAGAGGTCGGCCGTCGCACCGTAGACGAGCTGGTATCCGCGCTCGGCGACCCGCGGGAACCAATCGGCGACCACGCCCTTGCCGTTGATGTGGCCGCTGATCGAGACCTGCTGGAAGAACACGTACTCGATCCCCTCCCGTTCGATCTCGGCCGTGATGTCGGCGATCCGCTCGGCGCGACCGGGCGCGGAACGCGCTTCGTCGAGCGTCTTCGGCGGCGGCTCGATCCTCGGCGATTCGAGGATGTTCCGAACCTCGCTGGGGGTGCCGTTCTTAGCTTCGGCCACTAACCGTCTCCTCTCCGGTGCTTGGGTCGGTGCTCACTATAAAGCGGCGATTGAACAAAAAGGTACATTCCGGGCGTCTCGCGGCTCAAGACGCGCCGCCCACGACATCGAGCCAGTTCTCGAACAGGCGCCGCGCGGGCGGATGCAAATCGTCCGAGCGCCGCTCGATGTCGGCGATGAACGCGGCGCCGTCGCGCTCCCCGAGGGTCCGGGCCAGCGACTCGCGGTAGGCCGGGATCTCGCCCCACTCGCGCGCCATCTCGCCCGTCACCTCGAGGTGGAACTGGACCCCGTAGGCGCGCGCGCCCGCCCGGAACGCCTGGTTGGCCACCATCGGCGAGCTCGCGAGCCGCACGGCGCCCTCAGGGAGGTCGAAGGTGTCGCCGTGCCACTGCAGCGAGACGACCGGGTCATCGATGCCGGCGAACAGCGGGTCGTCGCGACCCTCGGGCGTGAGCTCGACGTCGAGCAGCCCGACCTCCGGCGCCGGCGCCTCGTAGACGCGGGCGCCGAGCGCCGCGGCGAGCAGCTGCACGCCGAGGCAGACACCGAGGAACGGCCGGCCGGCGTCCACCGCCTCGCGGACCCACCGCCGCTCGTCCGCCAGCCACGGGTGCTCGGCCTCGTCGCCGACGCCCATCGGCCCGCCCATCGCGAGCACGGCGTCGAACTCGCGCCAGTCGGGCAGCGGCTCACCCTCGTCGAGCTCGACGGCCCGCGCCTCCACCCCACGCTCCGCGCATCACGTCGGAGAACACGCCCGGGTGCTCGCAGGCGATGTGCTGGAGGACCGCCAGGCGCACCGTCAGGGCGCCTCCTCCTGGCTGCGCTTCGCGTCCTTCTGCTCGTCTAGCTGCACGATCTCGCCGGTGGTCGCGTCGATGCGGGCCACTGCGAGCTCCTTGAACGTGCCGTCCCCCGGCCCCGGGGTCGAGAGCGAGACGATCCAGAACGGCTGCCGGTCGAGGCCCTGGCGCAGCAGCCTCACCTGGGTGTTCTCGGGCTCGAAGCTGACCCGCTCGGTTGCGGCGGCGACGGCCTCGTCCTGGGTGACCTTGATCTGCTCGTCCTGGCAGCTGCGGGCCACGAAGAAGGCGAGCACGAAGACGCCCGCGACCACAGCGACCCGCGGCCAGGTGGGGGATCTGCGCGAGGCCGTGCCGCTCAACGGCCGGCCGCGCTCGTCGCCGGGCGCGCTCACGCCGCGAGTGTATTCGTGGCCGCTCAGACGGTCGGGCGGAACTCGTCCCCGATGATCGGTGCCGAGCACGATGATCAGGACGACGATCACGCAGATGATCGAGATCACGAGCATCGCGATCTCGAACGACCGGACGTGCGTCTGCTTCGGCGGGAACTTGATCTGCTTGCCGTTCATGGAGTCTCCTCGGGCGCTCCCGTCATCCCGGGCTGCGGCCCCTCGGGGGTCGGGTCGCGGCGGCCGAGCGCGTAGGCGATGAGCCGGCGGTTCTCGACCAGGATCCACGCGAGCAGGACGGCGACCATGACCACGATCCCGATCCACGTCAGGACCATGTAGGCGCTCTCAGCGCCGACGCCCTCGGGGCCATAGGTCGAGCCCGGGCCGAAGGTCATGAATCCCGAGCCGGTGTCCACGCACTCCTGGTAGGGGTCGCCCATCACGAAGTCGGCCGAGTCCTCGACGCGAGCCTCTTCGGTGCCGGGATCGCTGCTGACGCATGCGGGTGAGCTGTCGATGATCGCCGGCATCAGCCGGGCCCTCCTCTCGGCGGGGGTCTGCTCGACGCGGGTCTGCCGCTCATTGTCGTGACGAGTTCACGCGCCGCCTCGGCCTGCACCACGTCCGCGGGCACCCGGGCGCCGTCGGGCTCGATCACCAGGTCCGGTGCGTGCTCGAACTCCGGCACGTGGATGTCCGGCTCGTACTCGGCCGGGTCAAGCCCATCGAGCTCGACCTCGGGCGGCACGCGCAACAGGTTGAGCGACTTCAGCACCTTCGCGGCGATCCACCCCGACAGGAAGCCGAGCGGCAGGAACGTCGCGAGCCCCATCAACTGGCCGCCGATCGAGCTCTCGACGTTGTTGACGCCGGTCGGATAGCCGGCCGCGAACACCCCGACCCAGATGATGCCCATGAATCCGGCGAAGCCGTGCACCGCCACCGCCCCGACCGTGTCGTCGACGCGCATCTTCGTCTCGATCCAGTTGCCGGCCCAGACCGTCAGCGCGGCGGTCCCCATCGCGATCAGGTAGCCGAGCGTCGGCGCATAGACGTCGGCGCCGGCCGACACGCTGATGACGCCCGCTAAGCCGCCGGAGACGGTCCAGAACGGATCGCCGCGGCTGGCGAAGTAGCCGCCCGTGAACCCGCCGGCGAAGCCGAAGGTGATGATCATCGCGATCGAGCCCAGCGTGGTCGGGCTGAGGTAGATGTTCGCCCAGCCCGGGATCGTGGTCGAGACGATCACGAGGCACGCCGCGTAGAAGCCGTAGAACCCTGTGAAGATCAGCATCAGTCCCATCAGGGTCATATGGATGTTGTGGGGTCTGAAGGTGCGCGCCAGGCCCTCCTTCGTGTACTTGCCGATCCGCGGTCCGAGGTTGAACAGCACCCCGAGCGTGAAGGCGCCCGAGACGCCGTGCACGACCGCCGATGCGATCGAGTCGTGGAAGCCGAACCGGAGCGTCAGCCAGCCGCCGAAGCTCCAGCCCCAGGCGGCGTCGAGGATCCAGACCGCCGAGCCGAGCAGGACCGCGAGCACGAGGTAGGCGGAGAGCCGCACGCGCTCGAGCAGCGCGCCGGACATGATCGACGCCGTCGTCCAGGAGAAGAGCAGGAACGCGAGGAAGAAGACGAGGTTGATGTTGTTGGTCAGGTTCGGCCCGAAGATGTCGGACCACGGGATCCCGCCCTGACACGCCGCCGCCGTGAAGTCGGTGCTGTTGGGCCCGATCGGCAGGCCCGGCATGTTGCAGTTGTAGATCCACCAGCCGAAGTAGTAGAAGCTCGGCGTGACGACGGCGATCGTGAGGATGTTCTTCATCGCCGTGGCGAGCGCGTTCTTGCGTCGCGCGACGCCGGTCTCGTAGGTCATGAAGCCGACGTGGATCAACCACATCAGCACGACCGTGAAGAAGTAGAACTGCTCGCCGAGGATTACGCTGTCGAGCCCGAGGCTGTCGGCGCTCGCCGCGTCGCCGAGCTTCTCGACCTGGGCGACTAGGAACTCCACCCTCGGCCCCTCCGAGCGTGTGCCGCGGTCACGACACGGGTGTCATCAGCCTTCCGACCCACCGACGGCAGGAACGTATCGGCATCGGGAGCGCCGCTGACAATGGGCAATCCGCCCATACTTGGCGAGCCCCGAGTGTAGGATCGGGCCATAGTGCTCGCCGGCGCCGGGGAATACCCTGACCGCGCCAGGTTCCCCGAGAGAGAACGGAGGTCTCGCTTGACGGTGGAGGTGGTCTCGGAGAGGGATGACGCGGTCGAACGGGCACGACGCGAGAACGAGACGCTTTACGCGGTGATCAAGACGGTCTCGTCGTCGCTCGACCTCGACCGGGTCCTGGACGGCATCGTCGAGATCGCCACCAACGCGACCGGCTGCCACGCCTGCTTCATCTACTTCCTCGAGGGCGAGCGGCTGGTGCTGCGGGCGGCGTCGGCGCGCTACTCGCGCTTCGTCGGCGAGCTGGGGCTCGGCGTCGACGAGGGCCTCGCGGGCTGGGTCGCCCGCACGAAGACGCCGGAGTTCATCCGCGAGAACGCAATGGAGGACCCGCGGATGAAGTACGTCGCCGAGCTCGAGGAGGAGCGCTTCCAGTCGATGGTCGCCGTACCGATCCTCGCCAAGGCCGGCGACGTGATCGGGGTGGTCGTCCTGCACACGGAGGCGCCGCGCGAGTTCGACCACGACGTCCTCAACTTCCTCGTCCACACCGCGTCGCTGGTCGGCGGCGCGATCGAGAACGCCCAGCTCTACGCCGAGGCCCGTAGGCGGGTCGGGGCGCTCACCACCCTCACGCAGCTGAGCCAGGCGCTCGCCGGTGTGACCGTGCGGGAGGACCTCTACGACGTCGTCACCCGCGGGACCCGCGAGCTGCTCCGAGCCGACGCCTGCCAGATCTACCGCCTGGACGTCGAGGGCGACGAGCTCGCGCTGGCCGGGTCCGACCCCGACGGTGCCCCGGCGCCGAGCCCCCGTCCAGGGGGCACCGGCCTCGTGCTCGACCTGATGCGGCGCGCCGGCGGGCGCGGCTCGAACGGCCGCCCCAGGGTGGAGCGGGCGCTGTGGCCGGACCTCGACGACAGCGCACTCCTGGTCGCGCCGCTGGTCGCTCGCGACGAGCAGCTCGGGGTCCTTTGCTGTCTGGCCAACGAGCGGCAGTTCAGCGACGAGGACGCCGACCTGCTCGGCGCGGTCGCCAACCTGACGGCGGTCGGGCTGAAGAAGGCCGAGCTGATCGAGCGCCTGACGGCGGAGAACATCGTCAAGGACATGTTCGACGCCCTCGCCGCGGGATCGGTGGAGGCCGCGGAGGCCAAGGCGAGCGAAGCGCGCTGCGATCTCGCCGGCCGGCACCTGTTCCTGCACGTCGAGCGCGCCCCGCGCGCGAGCGACGGCGGGCCGCCGTGGCCCGAGCTCGCGGCCCGGCTCGAGACCCGCCTGCGGCGGCTCTATCCGCGTGCGTTCTTCGACTCGCGTCACGATCGGGTGCGCGGGCTCGCGCCGCTGCCGAACGGGCAGAGCGCCGTGGTCGAGCGGCTGCGCGCGGCGTGCGAGGAGCTCGGGCGCGAGGACGGCCTGGTCGTCGGGCTCAGCGAGGTCGACCGCGGCTCGGCGAGCGCGCGGCGACGGATGCGCGAGGCCGCCGACGCGGCGCGCATCGGCCGCTCGCTGGTCGCGCGACGGCGGCGCGGTCTGCTACCAGGAGCTCGGCGCGTACCGCTACCTCGTGCACCTCGACCTCGACGAGGCGCCGCGGGACCGCTACCGCGCCGCGGTGGAGCAGCTCGGCGACTACGACCGCCGCCGCGGCGCGCGGCTGGTCGAGACCCTGGAGCAGTTCCTCGCCGACCGCGGCAGCGTCACGGCGAGCGCGCGGGCGCTCTACGTGCACCCGAACACGGTGCGCCAGCGGATCGAGCGGATCGAGCGGGTCAGCGGCCTCGACCTGCCCAACGAGGACCTGCTCTCGCTGGAGCTGGCGCTGAAGCTCGCCCGCCTGCACCGCGTCCGGACCGAGAAGGCCTAGGCCGAGATGGCCCTACGCGTGGCGGCGGACCCGCCTCACCGCCAGCCAGATCCAGAAGATCCCGAAGCCGAGCACGTTGAGGATGAACACGAGCAGGACCCACCACGCCTTCCACAGGAACGGCAGGTCCGTCTCCTTCCAGAGCTCGTAGCCGGTCAGGTAGCACATGCCGATCAGCGTCAGGATCAGGATCGGCGGTGCCGCGCCGGTGAGCACGAAGAGGATCATCGCCGCGGCGATCCTATACGCGGCCTGCGGCCATGACGATCAGAGCGAAGCTGTACGCGGCCATCGTGCTCACGATCCTCGGACCGCTCGCAACGACCGCTGTCGCGCTACACGGGATGTCGCAGATGGGCGACCGCTTCGACGAGGTCCACCAGCGCGCCGAGCACGAAGCGCTCGCCCGCGAGCTGAAGTTCCTGGTCACCGACGTCAACGGCTGGCAGACGGCCTACGGGTATGGCGACGGCTTCCTGCGCGCCCGGTTCGTTCGCTCGGCGGCGGAGCTTCGGGATCAGTTGGCAATCGCGAACGACACGCTCACCGACCCACCGGAAGGCGAGCTCCTCGCCGAGCTCGAGCATGAGTTCGACTCGTTCATGAGGCTCGACGCAGTGGCCTGGCGCAAGCTCCAGGCGGGCCAGACGGACCAGGTGCGGGACATCTTCCTCGGGCCCGAGCTCGAGCGCTTCGAGGCCATGGCCGCGACCGCCGAGGAGCTCGCGAGCTACGAGGCCGACCAGGCGACCGCGACCGAGGCCGCCTTCGACGACGCGCGCGACGAGGCCCGCCGCCGCCTGATCGCGGTGGCGCTCGGCGCCGGCGTCGTGGTCATCCTGCTGCTGGTCACCGCCAACGACATCGCCCGCATGGCGCTCGAGGGGGAGCGGCGCATCCGTGCGCGGCCGAGGAGCTCCGACGAGCCGCCGCAGCGACCCAGCCGTCGTGACCCGCGACGTCCTCCTCACACTGAGCATGCTGCTCGGCGCGGCGCTCGCGGCGCGGTTCGTCGCCAGCCTGGTCCGGGTGCCCGAGATCCTCGTGCTCGTCCTGTTCGGGGCGCTCCTCGGTCCGTCGGCTGCTCGACGTGGTCGACGTGCCGCTCGACTCGATCGGCGCACAGCTGCTGTTCACGCTCGGCGTCTCGCTGATCCTCTTCTACGGCGGGCTCAACCTGTCGCTCGACGTGCTGCAGCGTGTCTGGGTCGGGCTCGGGATGCTCGTCGATCCCGGGGGTGCTGCTGACGGCGCTCGATCACGGGCGTCGTCGCGCACGTCGGCCTTCGACCTCTCGTGGACGGCCGCGCTGCTGATGGGAGCGGTGCTCTCGCCAACCGATCCCGCGATCCTGATCCCGCTTGTTCGTGCGCTCGCGGCTGCGGCCGAAGGTCGCGCAGACCGTCGTCGCCGAGTCGGCGTTCAACGATCCGACCGGCGCCGTCCTCGCTCTCGCCCTCGCCGGTGTCCTGCTCAGTGGCGACGCGTCCCTCGCCGCGCCGGCCGAGGAGTTCGTCGTCGACCTCGCGATCAGCACCGTGCTGGGCATCGTGGCCGGGGTGCTGCTTGCAGCGACGATCTCGAGCCACCGGGCGGGGATCTGGCGCGAGTCCTCCGCCGCCGCGGTGCTCGCGGTGGTCACCATCGGCTACTTCTCGCTCGACTCTGCCGGGGGCAGCGGCTATCTGGGCGCCTTTCTCGCCGGCCTCATCGTCGGGAACATGGAGCGCCTGGGCCTGGCGATGCACAGCGAGCACGAGCGCGAGCTGCGCCAGTTCGCGTACAGCACCGCTGATCTGATCACGCTGTTCGTATTCGTCGTCCTCGGCGCCAACATTCCCTTCGACACCCTCGGCGAGTACTTCCTGCCGGCCCTGGCGGTCCTCGCGGCGCTGCTCCTGGTGGCGCGGCCGCTGACCGTCCTGGCCTGCACGCTGCCGGACCGCCGCGCCGGGTGGACGCGCCCGGAGGTCGCGTTTTTGTGCTGGACCCGGGAGACCGGCGTCGTGCCGGCGGCGCTCGTCGGCGTGCTCGCCGGGCTCGGCGTCCCCGACGTCGACGTCTACGCGAGCCGTGGTCGCGCTCGCGATCGTTCTGACGCTGCTGCTCCAGGCGCTTCCGGCGGCGTGGCTCGCCGGCCGGCTCGGGCTGCTCGACGGCGAGCATCCCGGAGGCGCCGCCCCCGCGGAGGCGCCGAGCTGATCGGACGGCGGCGAGACCGACCGCCGCGCGAGCGGCTCGGCCACGAGCGGCCCGGGGCGGTCCTGCGCGGCCCGCCGATCACGCTCGCCTGCGAGTGCGGCGAGCGCGCCGACGTGCCCTACGGCGAGCGCTGGACCTGCCCGTCGTGCGGGCGGTCGTACGACACGGCGCGGATCCCGCGCGAGGACTACGCCCAGATCCGGCGCACCCAGCTCCGTTTCCGAATCCTCCCGGTCACCTACGGGCTCGTCGTGTCCGCGATCGCGGTCTTCTTCATCGCCACCGGGAACGAGTTCAGCGTCTTCTTCCTGCTCCCGGTCGCGCTGATGGCGTGGTTCATGCTGATCCGCCCGGTCCACCGCAGGCGCTACCGCGAGGCGATCGCCAACCTGCCCCGCTGGGACCTGCGCGCCGACTAGCAGAACCGCGGCGCCCGGGCGTGGGCCCATGGCCCGGCCCTCGGCGAACGTCCCAGAGCACCCCGCATAGCGACCACTCCGGGACGTTCGCCGCGAGGGTGCTACGCGGGAGTCGCCGGCGCGGGCTGCGCGGCCGCGGGCTCCTCGGGCATCGTCGGCGTCTCCTCGCGCAGGCGGATGCCGGTGCGGTCCTGGACCACGTGGCGGAAGATGTAGAGCAGCAGCGAGACCCCGAGCACGATCAGGCCGACGCGTGTCTTGTCCCAGCCGTAGCCGTACTCGTCGGCGTACACGAACCCGCCGCAGATGATGAACACCAGGTTGATCGTCGCCAGCAGGCCCGCGATCGGCACCCAGATCGCCGACAACCGGATCGGGCGCGGCCAGTTCGGGCGGTCGCGGCGCAGGAGCAGGAACCCCGACAACGCGAACACGTGGGCGAGGATGTAGCCCAGGTTGCCGGCGGCCAGGATCTCGATCGCGCTCGCGAAGTAGGTGATCAGGAACAGGTTGAGCAGCGCGTCGAGGGTCATCGCCCGGGCCGGGACGCTGAACCGGTTCAGCACCCCGAGTTGCTTGATCGTCATCCCGTCCCGGGAGATCCCGAACAGGGCCCGCGAGCCGTCCATGGTCGCGGTGTTCATCGACAGCAGGAGGCCCGCGACCAGGCAGACGATCATCACGTTGCCGAGCGCATCGCCGACGAGCGTGTCGAACGCCTGGGTGTAGAACGAGATCCCGGTCGCATCGTCGGCGATCGCGGTCGTACCCAGCGTTCCGCCGACCCCGAGCGGCAGCAGCGCGTAGACGACGACCGAGAACGCCGCCGACGCCCGCAGCGCCCGCGGCGTGTCGGTCTCGGTCGACTCGTACTCGGGCGCGAACGCCGCCACGGTCTCGAACCCGTAGGCCGACCAGCCCATGAAGTAGAGCCAGACCAGCGCCAGCCCGAGGCCGCCGCCTGCGCCGATCTCCCACTGCATGTTGTCGCTCGACCAGTCCCCGGTGATGTAGGGCAGGAACATGAGCACGAACGCCGGGATCAGCAGCAGCCCGCCGGTGACGTACCCGAACCAGACCGCAGGCCGCACCCCGAAGACGTTGAACGCCCACACGAGGACGATCGCGACACATCCCGAGCACGATCGCCAAGTTGAAGTCGAAGCCGCCCGCCGCCTCGGCCCAGGTCGAGTCCGAAAACCACTCGGCCTGGATCAGCGTCCCGACGACGAGCCCGTTGATCGCGAGCACGCTCGACCACGCGAACCAGTAGCCGAACGTCGCGACCGGCCCGACGAAGGTGAAGTACTTGCGCCATGCCTCGTGCGCGAACAGGGAGATGCCGCCGACCTTGTTCGGGAACATCGTCGCCAGCTCGGCGTAGATGTTGTTCTGCAGCGCGCCGAGGCAGACGGAGATGGTCCAGAGCACAAAGGCACCGGTGGTCCCGAGCGCACCGATCGAGAATCCCAGCGCGGCAATCAGGAAACCCGGGTTCGCAAGCGCGATCACGAACCCGTCCCACCACGTCATCGCCTTGAGCAGCTGACGCTCTTCGACCTGGGCGGTTGCCATCCGCGCTCTCCTCTCCCCTCCGCTGACGGCGACCCGGATCGGGCCCCATCCCGGAGGCGGCGCTGTATTTGCGCGCCGAAACGTACCTATTGGTACAAGGGAAAGTCAAATGCCTGGGTGGCGCTGCAGAGCTTGTTTCGTCCGAACGAGCGCGATCCGCGTATTACGCTCGTAGGTATGCACGTCCGCGATCACGTCCGAGATCACAGCGACACCGTCACGGGCGTGCGCGGCACGGGCGGCGCGGGCCGGCCGGTCGTGCTCGGAACGCTCTCCTGCCGGATCGACCCTGAAGCCGAGCAGTTCGCGTTCGAGGCGGCGCTCGACGCCGACTCGTCGCTGGTGATCGCCAACGTCGTCCACCTGCCGAACTACCCGACCACCCTGATGCTCGTCGGCCCCGACGCCGCGACCCTGCCACACGAGGAGGACCTCGATGCGGTCCGCGCGACGGCCGAACGCGCCGCGGGGCTCGGGATCCGCACCGAGCACCTGCGCGTGAGCAGCAAGCGGCCGGTGAAGGCATTGCTCGAGGTCGTCCGCGATCAGGGAGCGGGGCTGCTCGTGTTCGGCCCCGATCGCTCGAGGATCGCCCGCCGGAAGTTCCGCCGCGCGGCGCGCCGGATCCGCGACGAGGCCGCGTGCCTGATCTGGATCGCGCCCGACGCCTGAGGCGGCGCGACCGGCCGCCGCGCGCGGGCGGCTGTATCGTCCCTGTACCGATTTGTACAGCGCTCCGGCGGCTGGGAAGGAGAGATAGATGTCCGAGAAGCAGTGGGGTGGCGAGCCCTTCTGGGGACTGGGGTATGAGTGGGACCCGGACTGGGTGCTCACCGACCGGCAGAAGGAGCTGCGCGAGTCGCTGATCGAGCTCTGCGAGCGCGAGCTGCGCGCGAACGCGAAGCGTTCCGACGACGAACTCAGCTATCCGCGCCGCAACTTCGAGCTGCTGGCCGAGAACGGCTTCCTGAGCCTTACGGTGCCCGAGGAGTACGGCGGGCTCGGCGAGAACCACGTCGCCTTCTCGATGGTGTGCGAGACGCTCGCCCGCTACGGCTGCGCCTCGACCGCCATGTGCTACGTGATGCACATCGGGGCGGTGTCGACGATCATGCTCCGGCCGACCCCAGAGCTGGTCGACAAGTACATCCGCACGCTCGACAGCGAGTGCCGGATCGGGACCCTCTCGTACTCGGACCCCCAGACCGGTTCGCACTTCTGGTACCCGTTCTCCTCGAGCGCCGAGCGCACCAACGGCGGCTTCAAGGTCAACAAGAAGTCGTCGTGGACGACGTCGGGCGGCTTCGCCGACTTCTACGTCGTCCAGACCACCAGCCCCGACTTTTCCGGCTACGACGACCTGTCGGTGTTCGTGATCGACGGCAACGACGTCCAGGCGCAGCCCTCGCTCTGGGACGCGCTCGGGCTGCGCGGCAACCAGTCCGGCCCGATCCAGGTCGAGGACATCGAGGTCCCGGCCGATCAGATCGTCGGCCCGGTCGGCGACGGCGCGTCCTCCAACGACGAGGCGGTCGACCCGTGGTTCCTGATCGGCTCGTCGTCGGTCTGGAACGGGATCGCGCTGGGGACGATCGACATCGCCAGGCGTCACACGACCCGCAAGCGGCACGTCGACGTCGGCATGCGGGTCGCCGACTACCCGACGATCCAGGACTACGTCGGCGAGGCAGTGATGGACACCAACGCCTGCCGCGTCTTCGTCCTCTCGGTCGCCCAGGCGATGGACCGCGCCACCGACGACAACCGCCGTGTGCTCGAGCCGGGCGAGACCGCCCGGGCGGACTACCTGCACTGGGCCTGGCAGATCAAGTTCGAGGCGGCGAAGAACGTCGCGCACGTGGTCGACAAGATGCTGCACGCCTGCGGCGGATCCGGCTACAAGCGCGACATGGAGCTCGAGCGTTACCTCCGCGACGCCAAGGCCGGCTGGGTGATGGGCCCGACCAACGAGGTCCTGCGCCAGTTCGTGGGCAAGGCGGTGCTACTCGGCTTCGACGCGCTCGACTACTGGAACCAGACCTACAATCGGCGAGTGGTCGAGAACGAGGTCAAGAAGCTCGACCCTGCGGAGAAGCGCGACCTCGCCGCGACGCTCGTCGAGCAGGCCGACGAGGCGGAGGCCAAGGCCGCGGCGGCGAAGGCGTAGCAATGGCGGTAGCCGCTCGACCGGCGCTGCTCCTACCCGGCCTGCGGCCGGTCGACCGATCGCTGGAGACGCACTGGGTCCGCCCTGGCGCGGCGACCGCGGTGCGGCTGCGCCCGGACGACCGGCTCACGGTCCTGAACCGCGACGGCGGCCAGGTCGGCGAGCTGTCCGTGATCGACGCCGAAGGCGGCGAGGACGCAGCCGCGATCGGCGGCCGCGCCGACGCCGACGCGACGGTGCTGCGCGGGCTCGTCCGCAACGGCGGCGCTGACGGGCTCCTCGGGGCTCTACACGCCGAGGGCCTGCTTCCCCAGGACGCCCGCGCGCTGCGCCTGTTCGACGACGCCACGCCGCGGGGCGCCGAGGAGAGCTTCGCCGTCGAGCGTGCCGCCACCGCGATCGTCGCCGCGCCGGGCGGCCGCGTCGTCGACGGAGACTGGCCCGCGTCGCCGCTTCTGATCGAGATCCGCCGCGCGCAGCCCCGAACGCCGGAGGAGGTCGAACTGCCGCCGCCGTTGGCCGAGCCGCGGCTCGACTTCCGCGTCGATCTGGCGAGCGCCGCCGCATATGAGGTCGAGGCCGGGGAGTACATCCAGATCATCGACGTGCAGGGAAAGCAGTGCTCGGACTTCCTCGCCTTCAACCGCAACAAGCTCGAGCGCGGGATCGAGCGCGGGCTCGACGCGACCACCACCCGGACGCTGATGGCCTCCGCCCACCCGGCGCCCGGGCTGTACCGAAAGAGCTACGACGTCGACATGGACCCGTTGGTCGAGCTGGTTCAGGACACGGTCGGTCGCCACGACAGCTTCGCGCTCGCCTGCACGGCGAAGTACTACGACGACCTCGGGTATCCGGGCCACGTCAACTGCTCCGAGAACTTCAACGGGCAGGTGACGCCCTACGGCGTGGCGCCACGCAAGGGCTGGGAGGCACTCAATTTCTTCTACAACACCGCGTTCGACGCCGACAACCAGCTCACCGCCGACGAGCCCTGGTCGCGCCCGGGCGACTACGTGCTCCTGCGGGCCGCCGACGACCTGCTCTGCGCGTCGTCGGCGTGCCCCGACGACATCGACCCGGCCAACGGCTGGGAGATCACCGACATCCACGTCCGCGTCTACCGACCCGAGAATCGATTCGCGATGGCGATCGCCCACCGCGTCACCCCGGAGGCCGACCCCGTCATGACCCAGGAGACCGCCTTCCACCCCCGCACCTCAGCGCTCACCCGCGACCTGGTCGAGTACCGCGGCTACTGGCTGCCGAACTGCTTCGAGAGCGAGGGCACGATCGCCGAGTACTGGGCCTGCCGCGAGGCGGCGGTGATCATGGACCTCTCGCCCCTGCGCAAGTTCGAGGTCCTCGGCCCCGACGCCGAGCTCCTGATCCAGCGCGCGATCACCCGCGACGCCCGCAAGCTGGCGGTTGGTCAGGTCACCTACACCGCGGTCTGCAACGAGACCGGCGGGATGCTCGATGACGCGACCGTCTACCGGCTCGGCGACGACAACTTCCGCTTCGTGGCCGGCGACCCCTACACCGGCATGCACCTGACCCAGCTGGCCGAGTCCGGGTCGATGCGCGCCTGGGTCAAGCCGTCGACCGACCAGCTCCACAACCTCTCGGTCCAGGGCCCGAACAGCCGCGAGATCCTGCGGCAGATCGTGTGGACGCCGCCGACCCAGCCGGAGCTCGAGAAGCTGCGCTGGTTCCGCTTCTTGGTCGGGCGCATCGGCGACTACGACGGGATCCCGATCGTCGTCTCGCGCACCGGCTACACGGGCGAGCTCGGCTACGAGGTCTGGTGTCACCCTGACGACGGCCCAGCGGTCTGGGACGCGATCTGGGAGGCCGGAGCCGGCCACGGGCTCAAGCCGCTCGGGCTGGCGGCGCTGGACATGCTGCGGATCGAGTCGGCGCTGATCTTCGCCGGATACGAGTTCGACGACCAGATCGACCCGTTCGAGGCCGGGATCGGGTTCGCCGTCGCACTCGACGACGAGGACGATTTCGTCGGCAAGGACGCGCTGGTCGAGCGCAAGGCCCACCCACAACGGGTGCTCGTCGGGCTCGAGCTCGCCGGACATGAGGTCGCGGCCCACGGCGAATGCGTCCACGTCGGACGCTCGCAGGTCGGGGTCATCACGAGCGCCACGCGAAGCCCGGTGCTGCGCAAGAACATCGCCCTCTGCCGGATGGCGGTCCAGTACGCGGAGCCCGGGACCGAGGTCGAGGTCGGAAAGCTCGACAGCCACCAGAAGCGGCTTCCGGCCACCGTGGTCAGCATCCCGTTCTACGACCCGGAGAAGAAGCGGCCCCGGTCCTGATCGGCGCCGTCAGGCCTCGTCGACCAGGCGGCCATACTGGCCGCCGTGGAATAGCAGCGGCCGCGCGTCGGGGGCCCGGCGGGCGTACTCGACCTGTCCGAGGAAAAGCGAGTGGTCGCCGCCCCAGTAGGAGCGGACCACGCGGGAGACGAACTGCGCGGCCGAGCCCTTGACCACCGGCGCCTCGCGGACGATCACGAAGCGCGGCTCAGGAGCGTCGTCGCCCGCGCGGCCGGCGAACCGATCGGAGAGCGCCCTCTGGTCGGCCGCGAGGACGCTGACGCCGAACAGGCACCGCTCGTGCAGCAGCGAGCACATCTTCGTCCGCCGATCGACCGAGATCAGCACCAGCGGCGGCTCGAGCGAGACCGACATGAACGCGTTCGCGGTCATCCCGTGGATCTGCTCGTCGGCGTGGGTGGTGATCACCGTCACCCCGGTCGCGAACATGCCGAGGGTCTGGCGCAGGGCGACGGCCGGATCGTCGCCCTCGACGTCGGGCAGCTCCCGCGGGGGCGGCGCCTCCGGCGCCTCGCCGATTCCCTCCGGTCCGGCGCCGACCCAGGCGCCGGCCTCGGCGAGGCTGAGATCGAACTCGGGCGGCATGGTCGGCGTCTCGCTCATACGTGCATTATCCAGGCGAATCGCCAGGCGCCAAATCGCGACGATCCGCGCGTTCGCGGGCTAGGCTCGCATCATCGTGCCCACGGCCTCGCTCGTCGACGAAACGGAGAGCGCGCTGCGCGAGCGCCTGGCGCCCGGTCGCGCTCGCCCCGGCGATCGGCTGCCGCCGGAGAAGGAACTGGCGGATGCCCTGGGTGTCTCGCGCGGGACGCTGCGGCTGGCGCTCGAACGGCTCGAGGCGAACGGCGAGATCATCCGGCGCCAGGGCAGCGGCACCTTCGTCGGCCGGGTGGCCCTCGGCGCGGCGTTCAGCGAGGGCCTCGAGGTGCTCGAGTCGTACGCGTCGCTGGCCCGCCGCCAGGGCAAGCAGCTCACGGTCCGCAATCTGCAAATCGAGCAGGCGCGCACGCCGGGATACGTCGCCGAGGCGCTGAGCGTGCGCCGCGGCGTGCGGGCGCCGCTGATTCAGCGCACGCTGCTCGCCGACGGGACGGTCGCCGCCCACATGCGCGACATCATCCATCCCGACATCGAGCTGCCGCCTGCCGACGAGCTGCGAGCTGCGATCGCCGCCGGGAAGATGGTGCTCGACGTCCTCATCGAGCACGGCGTCCCGATCGCGTTCGCGCGCACGCAGGTGCGGCCGCGGCTGGTCGAGCCCGACGGGCGGCTGGGCGAGGCACTCGGCGCCACCCGGGTCACCGCGGCACTCGAGCTGATCGAGGTCCTGCACCTGGCCGAGGGCCAGGCCGTGCAGTACTCGACGGAGGTGTTCGCGCCCGGCTCGGTCGACCTGCACGTGATCCGCGGGCTCGCCGGGTGACATCGTTCGGTTGCCCGGGACCGGGTGCCGGTCATTCGCGGACGTCGGCCGCCTCGAGCGCCTCGGCGCGGTCGCTGAACTCGTCGACCCGGACGATCCTGCCGTCGCGGAGCGTGTAGACCTCGTGGAAGCGGGCCTCGACCTCGATCCCGCTCCCCCGCCCGCGGGCCCGGAAGTGGGCGCTCACGACCACCCGGTCCCCGGCGTCGATGAACTCCTCGGCCGTCGCCTCGGACTCCGCCCAGGCGCTCGTCCAGCGCTCGAAGTTGGCGCGGACCGCGTCACGCCCGTGCGAGGTGCCGGCCTCGACGGAGGTCAGGACGACATCGGGATCGAAGTCCGCCGGCGCCTCGGCGGGATCGCCGCGCCCCTGCACCTTGAACGCGAACGCGCGGCGCACGATCTCGACGTTTTCCTCGGACATCCGCCGCAGTATCCCGCGATGGGCCGGGATTCCGCTGAGTCAGGCCGACGGGGAGCACCCGCGGTCGAGGCACTAGCCTGCGGACGACCACGAGGAGGCGAGAGGAGACGGTCATGGGAATCTACGGCGAGCACATCCTTCCCCGGATCGTCAACGCCGCGTGCGGGATGAAGAACGCGGAGCCGTTGCGGCGCCGGGTCTGTGCGGGGCTCGAGGGCGAGGTCGTCGAGATCGGCTTCGGCTCGGGGCTCAACGTCCCGTTCTATCCGGATCGCGTCGACCGGGTCGCCGCGGTCGAGCCGGCCGACGTCGGCTGGAAGCTCGCAGGCAAGCGCCTGCGCGCCAGCAGCGTTCCGGTCCAGCGCGCCGGCTTGGACGGCCAGTCCCTGCCGTTCGAGGACGACAGCTACGACACGGCGCTGTCGACGTGGACGCTCTGCACCATTCCGGACGTCGCCACCGCCCTGCGCGAGGTGCGGCGCGTGCTCAAGCCCGGGGGCACCCTGCACTTCGTCGAGCACGGCCTCGCCCCCGACGCGAGCGTGCGCCGGTGGCAACGTCGTCTCGAGCCGGTGCAGAAGCGGGTCTTCGGCGGCTGCCACCTGACCCGGCGGATCGTGCCGCTGCTCGAAGACGCCGGATTCGAGATCACCGACGTCGACATCTTCTACGAGGACGGCGCCCCGAAGTTCGTCGGTGCCGACTCGCTCGGCACCGCCCGGTCCGCCTGAGCCGCGTCATCCAGGTGACCCGCTGGCTTTCGTTCCGCTCGCGGCCTTAGCGGGGGGATCCGAGCCTGTAGATGCCGTGCTCGCCAGGCTCATGAGACGTCACTCCGGGTCAGGCGTCTCGCTGACGAATACCTGCCGGACCGCCGACCCGTTGATGACGACGAACGCCACGTCGCCCGGGTCATCGCTCATTTCGACCGCCAAGGTCAGGACCCCGCCCTCCCGGAGGCACTTCACCAGGTCCTCGCGCAACATATGTCTGTCCGTGTCGGCGGAAAGGCGGTAGTTGACCCCCGTGAGTTGGCCGGTCACGGTGTCGACGTCAGGGTCGATGCGGAAGTACAGCGCCACCGGGCGAGCCTACCGGCCCAGCCGAGCAAGGCCACGCCGCTCGGGTCGGGCGCCCTCGTGCCCGCTCAAGTGCCTTCACGTGCTCTCAGTTCGCCTGGGTTCTCTCGCAAGCAGATTCGACAGCCCATGGGTACCGCGGTGGGTGCGGGACAACGCCCGTTTTCTCGCTGCGAGCCCCCGTCAGGGTGCCGCGCCGCCGACCGTAACCGGGTTCCGCTCTCTACGCCGCCAGGCCGTCCAAGAGCGCTCTACTTGCGGAATAGAGTGCCCCATCCGGTGATTCGGTGACGCTCATCACGATCCTTCTGGTCGTGCTCGTCGTGGCGGCGGGCCTGTACTTCAACCGCCGGGTGTGGCGGCCGCGCCACGCCGCGGCTGGGATTCACGGCGATGGGCTCAAGATTTCGGAGATCACCGCGCCGCTGGCGACCCTCGCCGTCCTGCTGCTCGTGTTCGTGCTCGTGCAGACCTACGGGTCCTGGGCAGCGGCCGGTCGCGCGGAAACCGATGAGGCGACCGCGACGCTGCTGCTCTTCCGCGAGATCGACCTCGTCGGCGACCCGCGCCTCCGCCACAAGCTCCAAAAGGAGGTCGTCTGCTACGCGACGAGCGTCATCCACGAGGACTGGTCGGCGATGGGCGAGCGTCGCATCAGCAACGTGCCCACGTACTGGGGAGCCCGCCTGCGCGAGGCGGGCGTTCGCCTCGTCCGCACGCCGGACGAGTCCACGGCGGGCAAGCAGATCATCGAACGCGACGGCGAGCGGGCCAGCGCTCGGCAGAACCGCCTCGGCGAAGCGCGCACGACGGTGCCCGATGCGCTGTGGTGGCTGATGCTCGTCGCCGTTCTCACGGTCCTCGCCGTGCTCAGCACCGCCTCCTCGAGCGCCGCCAGCCCCATTATCCAAGCCGGGATCGTCCTGGTGGCGGCCGCGGCTTTCACGTCCACGCTCCTGTTGATCAGCGACCTGGATCAGCCGTACGCCGGAGCGCTGCGGCGCGACCCCACCCAGACCGAGTTCGTACGCGATCAGATCGCCGCCGAGGTGCGAGGCCCGCTGCCGTGCGACAGCTCCGGCCTCCCGACCGACGCCCCCGGCTTCCGCCAAGCCACCGCCCCCCTCGGCTAGACGCCGCCCCGAGAATGGCGCCCTCCCGCGAGCCGCTCCTGCTTCCTTATGCAAATCATGGATGCCTGCCCGCCGCTTCTAGCCTCCGTGGGCGTCCAGATACCGATCGAGCAGGGCGCGCGCCTGATCCTCGCTGCCGGGGAACAGATGGCCGTAGCGGTCGTGCGTGATCGAGACCGACG
>CAVSMU010000015.1:0-76009 GCA_963729075.1 uncultured Solirubrobacterales bacterium
GTTGGGCGTTACGCCGTTCTCGCCGAGCCACGCGAAGAGTTCCGGAAGCTCCCACTCAGGCGCACTGGGAGGCCTTGGCACATAGCATGGGGGCTTCGAGGAACCGCGAGCGGCTCCGCGCCATCGCGTGATGGCGTTCCTGGGGTGCACCCCGTGAACTCAGATCAACAACCGCCGCGCGGCAAGGGCGCCGCCCTGGCGTTGCTGGCGACGACGCAGTTCGTTGTCATCCTCGACGCCTCGATCGTCAACGTGGCCCTGCCCTCGATCGGCAGCGCGCTCGAGTTCTCGCAGGAAAATCTCTCCTGGGTGGTCAACGCCTACACCCTGACCTTCGGTGGCTTCCTGCTTCTCGGCGGCCGCCTCGCCGACCTCCTCGGGCGCCGCCGCATGTTCATGATCGGCCTCGTCCTCTTCTCCTTCGCCTCTCTGCTCGGCGGTCTCGCTCAGAGCGACCTGTGGCTGATCGCGGCGCGCGCGTTGCAGGGGCTGGGGGCGGCCCTCATCTCCCCTGCCGCGCTGTCGCTCGTCACGACGATTTTCGCCGAGGGCGCCGAGCGCAACCGGGCGCTCGGAATCTGGGGCGCCGTGGCGGGCTCTGGCGGCGCCGCGGGGGTGTTGCTCGGCGGCATGCTCACCGAGTGGGCCGGGTGGGAGTGGGTGCTGTTCGTCAACGTCCCGATCGGCGTCGCCGCCGCCGCGTTGGCGCCGCGCCTGCTGCCCGAGAACCGCGACGAGGGAGCGGCCCGGGACTTCGACGCGACCGGCGCGGTCCTCGTGACCGGGGGACTCGCGCTTCTCGTCTACACCCTCGTAGACGCGGAGTCGGCGGGCTGGACCTCGACGCAGACGCTCGGCCTCGGTGCGCTGTCGCTGGCGACGCTGGCGGCGTTCGTCGGGTGGGAGTCGCGCGCGAGCCACCCGCTGATGCCCTTCGGCATCTTCCGGCTCAAGACCCTGCGCGGCGCGAACGCCGTGGGGCTGCTCCTCGGCATGTCGTTGTTCGCGATGTTCTTCTTCATCTCGCTCTACATGCAGCAGGTCCTCGGCTACAGCCCGATCGAGGCGGGCTTCGCGTTCCTGCCGCTGGCCGTGACGATTATGGTCAGCGCGACCGTGGCGGCGCGCCTGGTGACGCGCTTCGGCGCGAGGGGGACGCTCGTCGTCGGCATGCTGCTCATCGCCGGCGCGCTGGTGTGGTTCTCTCGGGCCGCGGCCGACGGCTCGTATCTGGGCGATCTGCTGTTCCCCTCGCTCGTCGTCGCCGTCGGTCTCGGCCTCGCCTTCGTCCCCGTCACCATCGCCGCCGTGGCCGGGACGCGCCCCGACGAGGCGGGACTCGCGTCCGGGTTCATCAACACCAGCCAGCAGGTCGGCGGCGCGCTCGGGCTCGCGATCCTGGCTTCGATCGCCACCAGCCGAACGGCGAGCGTCGTCTCGGAAGGCGTAGGCGACCAGGCGGTGGCGCTGACCGAGGGCTTCCAGTCGGCGTTTCTCGTCGGCGCGGGGTTCGCGCTCGCGGGCGCGATCCTGGCCGCCGTGACGATCAGTTCGCGCGACTGTCGCGAGCGGATCGAGTCCGGGCGCGTGGATGTCCCCGCGCCCTGTGCGGAACAGCCACAGGCAAAGGTGCGCGTCGCGGTCCGCTAGTCGAGGCGCCGAGTCGCCTTCGATGCGGCGCCATGGGCCGCGAGGTGATCCTCAAGCGTTATCGGCACTCGGCCAGCACCGCATATACGCGTCGCGCATCCGGCTGGGGGCCGGAAGGTCGCTGGTCAAATCCAGTCGCCCCGACCGTACGAAGCGAAGGACAGACCCTCGAACAGGGTCGCGAGCGCAAGCCAGCCGGGATCACCGTGGGAAGACGCTCGCGAACCTCGCCGAGCCCTGGAGCGAGCACGACGATCGCAACGAGGACGCAGAGCGCTGCGAGCTGCAGGAGATCCCCTCCATGGACCAACAGGCCGCGTTTGAGATCGAGAGCATGATGTGGACCGAGGTAATGCAGTCCGACGACGCGCAGGTGGCCCTCAAGACCTTCCTCGCCGTGGACCCGATTCGGGTCGCGACTGGTTCGAATCCGAGAACTCGAGGACTACCCCGCTTACTCCGGCCACCGAGGTTTCGGATGCCGCTCGCGACCTTCTGATCTACGGTGGACGGGCCGGGATGGATGACGACCTAATCATTGGTTACGACGGCAAGCTGCGTGCTCCTAAGCTGATGGTCGTCCCCGTTCGGCACACCTTGCCTCTGACCGGATGAATGAACCGAGTCCACTGAGGGTCCCCGAAAGCCCGGCCCTGTCGCCCATGCAGCTCGCAAAGATCGGCGAGCTCGGGGAAGAGCGCACCGCCGACGTAGGCGATGTCCTCTTCCGGATCGGCGACGATCGCTACCCGTTCGTCGCGATTCTCGACGGCGAGGTCGCGCTGCTGGACGGCGCCGGCAACGAGATCGTGCGGCAGGGACGGTCGAATTTCCTCGGCGAGCTGAACCTACTGTCAGGGCAGAGCGCGTTTCTGACCGCAGAAGTCACGCAGCCCTTGCGCTACATCGCCGTCGAAAGGGATGCGCTGCGGGAGCTGCTGTTCGACGACGGGCCGCTAAGCGACCTATTGCTCGCGACGTTCATCTCCCGGCGGGAGGCGCTGCAGCAGGTGGCGGGGCTCGGACTTGAGATCGTTGGGCCGCGTTCGTCGGCGGCGACCAGGTCGCTGGTCGAGTTCGCTCGCAACAACCGGCTCCCCGTGACCTGGCGCGACCCGGAGCGTGGAGATGACGCGGAAGCCGCGGCGCTGATCGCCGGGCTCGATGCGTCCAGTTTGCCGCTCGTCCGGCTGCCCGGCGGTCAGGAGATGCGGGGGCCGTCTTTCGGAGAGCTGTCTCGCGCGCTCGGCATCGGCCGCGAGCTTGCGCACCGCGAAGAAGTCGATCTGCTCGTCGTGGGCGCCGGGCCGGCTGGCCTGGGTGCTGCGGTCTACGGTGCCTCCGAGGGCCTTGACACGCTGATCGTCGACAGCCGGGCGCTTGGTGGGCAGGCGGGCGAATCGCGCCGGATCGAGAACTACCTCGGCTTTCCGGCCGGAATCAGCGGCACTGAGCTGACCGGCCGCGCCGTGGTACAGGCGCGCAAGTTCGGCGCTCGGCCCGCGACCCCCTACCGGGCGATCGCGCTCGAGCCGGGAAACGGGCGGCATGTCGTCCGGCTCGAGGACGGCCAGGAGATCGCGGCTCGTGCGGTCCTGCTGGCGACCGGCGCCGAGTATCGTCGGCTGCCGGTCGATGGTCTTTCCGACTACGAGGGCTTGAGCGTCTTCTATGCCGCGGGCCCGCCGGAACAGGAGCTGTGTGGAGCATCACGAGTCGCCGTCGTGGGCGGTGGAAACTCCGCCGGCCAGGCCGCGGTCTGGCTGGCGCGTGGAGGCGCGCTCGTGACCCTGCTTCACCGGCGCGCGGATCTTCGCGAGACGATGTCGGACTACCTGGTGCGCGAGCTCGAGCGCTACGGGGTGGCGGTGCGAGATCGCAGCGAGATCGCGGAGCTGCACGGGCATGGCGGTCAGCTCGAGGCGGTGACGCTGAAGGACGGAGAGCGCGTGCCGTTCTCGTTCCTGTTCCTCTTTCTAGGCGCTCGTCCGTGCACCGAATGGCTCGACGACATGGTCGAGCGCGACGAGGACGGCTTCGTCCTAACCGGCAGCGCAGTCGGCAGCGACGACCTGCTCGAGACAAGCGTGCCCGGCGTGTACGCGGCTGGGGACGTTCGCGCGGGCTCGACGAAACGATGCGCCGCTGCCGTCGGCGAGGGAGCGATGGTCGTGCAGCTCGTTCACGGCTACATCCGCCGGCAGCGGAGAATCACTCCCGCGAGCCCATCCGCCGCTGGCGGGTGAGCTCAGTGGGCGAGGCGAACCTGGCACCCGTCGGGCCGGACGATCACGTGACCGGGGCGTCCGATCCAAAGCTGACGCTGGTCGAGTACGGCGACTTCGGCTGCCAGTTCTGCAACGCGGCGAAGCTTCCGATCGAGTCGTTGCTCGAACGGCACCCGGAGCTGCGATTGGTCTGGCGGCACCTTCCCGATCCCGAGCTCCACCCCGGCGCGGACCTGGCCGCGGAGCTCTCGGAGCTGGCGGCTAGGAACGGGAGGTTCTGGGAGGCGCACTCGCTTCTTCTCACCGGCCGCAGGGAGTTCTCCCGCGACGCGCTCCTGGAGATCGCCGAGGAGCTCGAGCTGGAACGCGACGAGGCAGTGGCCGCGTTCGAGGAGCGCACGTTTCGCGAGCGCGTTCTCGCCGACGTCGCGGCGGGTAGGCGAGCGGGCGCCCGAAGCACGCCGACCTTCTTCCTCGACGGCGAGCGGCTCGAGGGTCCGTGGCGCGAGCTGGCGCGGCTGGTGCCCGCGAAGCTCGCGAAGCGCTAGACGAAACCTACCTACATCTGCCACGACCTTCACCGCCTGAAGCCGGTCGTGACCGGTCACCGCCTGCGGCATGAAGTAGGCCTGCGGCATGAAATAGGGCGCCGGTGAGGCGCACATGCCTGCGGGCTGTTGCCCCAGGCGTTGCCTCGGACGCCGATCGGCGGAGTTCTGATCGGGTCTCCCGAATAGAAAACCCCGCACTAGCGGGGCTTTCTTCCATGCCGGAGGAGGGACTCGAACCCCCGACACGCGGATTATGATCCTGCCCCTCCGGTTGCGGCTGGTTGCGGCTGGTGGGGTCTAACCGCACAGGCCGTGCGGATCCGTGCCTGAAGCGCACGCGGCGGGTTACGGCTGGTTGTGGATGGCGCGTTGCCCACCCGTTGCCCCCAGCGCTCCAGCAGCTCGACGCCCGCGACCGCCTCGAGTCCGGTGGCGCTTGGAGAGGGCGGGCTGGCTGATCCCCAGGGTGATCGCCGCCCGACCGATGCTGCCGAGGTCGGCGGCGGCGCAGAACGCGCGCAGTTCGGCCAGTTCGGGGGAGCGAAGCGGGGCGGGCATCGGCCGCCGCAAGCCTACGGCCGGAACGGCGCCTGCTCCGAGCCGCCCGGGAAGCCACTCGGCAGGCGCCGGAAGGCGGCGAGCAGCCGTCCGGCTAACGCGAGCGCGACCCCGAACACTGCGGCGAGCACGCACGGCTTCGGCCGGTCCGTCGCTGCGGATCAGCGCCAGCCCCGCGATCACGGCGGCGAGCACGACGAGCACGACGCAGACGCCGCGGTGGAAGCGCCCGGCCTCGGAGTGCGGCCACGGATCGAGTGCGCGCGTGATCTGGCGCCCGTGGTCGGAGTCCGTGCACTCGGCCTTCGCGGGGCAGGCGTTGCAGACGGCCGGGCGGGCGCGGTAATGGGCGAGGCGCCGGCCGTGATCGGTGTCGACCCGGTGCAGCTCCTGGCCCTCCGGGCATTCCCAGAGGTCGAGGTCGGGCCGGAAGGTGAAGCCCGCGGTGCGGTAGCGAGCGCTGCGGCGGTGCGAATGGCGCGCGAGCAGGTCGAGCCCGGTCGCGGCGAGCATCAGGAACACCGCGTAGCCGGTGGCGAGGATGGCTTCGGCGCTCATCGCGGGGGCTCCTCGGCTCGCATCTGGGTGACCGCCGCCGCGGTCTCGGGGGCCGGCGCGGTGATCTCGGTGAACAGGACCTCGGCGTCCTCGGGCGTCGTGCGCTTGACGCGGTAGCGGACCCCGAGGTAGCAGATGTAGAGCAGCGGCACGACGCCGCCGGCGATGAACACGATGTCACCGGGCAGGCGGATCCATTCGATCAGCGAGTTCGTGTCGTTGGTCAGGAACTCCAGCGAGCGGGCCTGGAAGTAGCCGGCGTCGACCGACTCGTAGAGCTGGATCAGCCCAAGCGGCAGCAGGGTCGCGAACGTCATCCAGGCGAGCCCGATGTTGAGCGACCAGAAGCTGATCTTGGCGAGCCGATCCGGCCATCGGTCGTCCGGGATCAGGTAGCGCAGGCAGAACAGCGCCAGGCCGACGGCGAGCATCCCGTAGACGCCCATCATCGCCGCGTGTCCGTGGTTCGCGGTCAGCGCGGTGCCGATCTCGTAGTAGGAGACGATCGGCAGGTTGATCAAGAAGCCGAAGATCCCGGCGCCGAGGAAGTTCCAGAAGCCGACGGCGACGAGGAACATCACCGCCCATCGGTGCGGGAAGGGGGTCGCCGAGCGGCCCTCCTGGCGGGCGCCGAGCTGGAGGAAGCTCCACGCCTCGACGGTGAGGAAGGTGAGTGGGATCACCTCGGCGGCGGAGAAGACGGCGCCGAGTGCCATGTGCTCGGCCGGCTCGCCGGAGAAGTAGAGGTGGTGCATGGTGCCGATCACCCCGCCGACCGAGTAGAGGAGGATGTCGAGGAAGACGACCGTCAGCGCGACCCGCTCGCGCACCACGCCGAGTAGGACGAACACGTAGGCGACCATCACCGTGGTGAACAGCTCGAGGAAGTCCTCGACCCACAGGTGGACGACCCAGAAGCGCCAGAAGTCGGTGACCGTGAAGCTGTCGCCCTGGCGGGCGATCAGCCCGACGGCGTAGAACGCCGGGATCGCGAGCGCCGCGAAGAAGAACAGCCACGGCAGGTTGCCGCGGCTCTCGCGCGCAAGCCGGCCGCGCAGCGCCGCGGAAGATGATCGCCGCCCAGAAGAACAGGCCGATCACCAGCAGCACCTGCCAGAAGCGCCCCAGGTCGAGGTACTCGAACCCCTGGATGCCGAAGATCGACCCGTCCTCGCCGAACCAGCCGTGGACGCCGCCGAACTCGCCGATCAGGCTGCCGAAGACGACGACCGCCAGCGCCGCGAGCAGCCCGTAGGCGAGCCAGTGCTGGCGCCGCGGCTCGCGGCCCGTGATCATCGGCGCGAGGAAGATGCCCGCCGCCAGGAACGAGGTCGAGACGAAGAAGATCGCGAGCTGGACGTGGAAGGTGCGGGCGAGGTTGAAGGGGAGGATCTGGGCGAGGTCGATGCCGAAGAAGTCGCCGAGCTCGGCCCGGTAGTGCTGTGAGGCGGCGCCGACCATGGTCTGGATCAGGAACAGCGCCGCCATCACGAGGAAGAACCAGGCGCAGGCCTTCTGCGCCGGGGTCAGCGCAACCTCCCCGGGTTTGCGGAAGGTGAGCGTCGCCTGCTCGCGCCCGTGCCAGCCGAGCAAGTTCCAGCGTCCGAACGCGGCGAACAGGAGGCCGATCCCGCCGAGCAGCGCGATCAGCGAGACGACGCTCCAGAGCACGACGTTCGCGGTCGGGCCGTTGTCGACGAGCTCCTCGGGCGGCCAGTTGTTCGTGTAGGAGTAGTTGTGCCCCGGCCGGCGGGCCGCGGCTGCCCACGCCGACCAGGAGAAGAACGCGGTCAGCTCGTGCGCCTGCTCGGGGCTCTCGATCGCGTCCGGGCGCAGGCCCTGGTCGGTCGTCGGGTTCGAGAAGTAGTCGCGCGTAGTGGCGCTCGAGCTCCGCGAACGCCTCGGCCTGCGGTCCGGTGTAGGTGAGGGTGTCGGTCTGCTCGTCGTAGCGATTCGCCTGGAAGTCAGCGATCGTCTGCTCGCGGGCCCGGTCGGAGCCGCCCTCGCCGTACTGGCGCTCGACCGATTCCGCGGCGCGGTGGAGGTAGTCGGCCGTGTAGTCGGGCCCGAGGTAGGCGCCGTGGCCGAAGATCGAGCCGTACTCCATCAACCCGTTGTTGAGGAAGACCTTCTGGCCGCGGCTGACGTCCTCGCCGGTGAAGAGCGTCTGGCCCTCGGGGTCGACCACGCGCTCGGGGATCGGCGGGTCGGCGCTGTAGGTCCGGTAGGCGAGCAGGCCGAGGACGAAGAAGCCGAGCAGGAAGACGACGATCGAGGCCTGGACCCAGGCCTTCGAGACCAGGAGCTCCCGCCGCGCGGGCTCTCGTCCGCCATTGCGACCGCGATCTATCACAAAGGGGGCGACTCGGGTCAGGCGGCCTCGGCCGCCGAGAGCCGGCGGCCAAGCGAGGCGAGCGCGTCCGGCTCGAGGGTGCGCTCGATGAGCGGGAAGAGCACGCGCTCCTCGTGGCGGACGTGCGCGGCGAGCCGCTTCCCGAGCTCGTTCAGGCCGGCCAGGTCCAGCTCGCCCGCGGCCAGGCGGGCCATCCGCTCGCGGATCCAGACGTGATCGGTGAGCACGGTCACGACGGCATCGTCGGTCGGGTCGCCGACGGCGGCGAACGCGGGCAGCAGTACCTCCTCCTCGATCCGGAAGTGCTTGGCGCCGTGCTCATCCCAGAACATGAGGACGCCGTCTCGCACCTCGGCGAGGTCGTCGGCGCTCGCCCGCTGCATCAGCATCGCGCGGTAGAGGGCTTGGTGGTGGTCGTGCGAGAGATGCACCAGCGCAGGATCCCGCTTCATCGCGTGCCCGTCACGGCCGACAGCTCCACTGTGGCCGTCAAGATAGGAGATCTCCCTGCGCCTCGCCCGGTTGAGGAGAATGGCGCTCACGTTGGAGCGGCCGAACGAGTCACCGGAGCCGGGCGCCCTGCTGGGCGTTGCGGCCGAGCTTGCGACCGAGAGCGTCCCCAAGGCGCGGCGGGAGCAGCGCATCGGAGAGGTCAGGGAGCAGATCGCCGGTCGGCAGTTCCGGTGCGCTGAGGACATCGCGGTGCTTGGAACGGCGGGCGAGCTGCTGGGGATGATCTCGATCGAGCGGCTGCTCGCGGCGGACGCGAACGCAAGCGTGGGCGAGGTGATGGACCCTGACCCGCCGGTGATCGGGCCGGACACCGACCAGGAGCGCGCGGCCCGAGGGATGGTCGAGAGCCACGAGTCCAGCCTCGCCGTCGTCGACCGCGACCGCCGGTTCCTCGGCCTCATCCCCCCATACCGGATGCTGCGGGTCCTGCTCGACGCGCACGACGAGGATCTCGCCCGCCTGGGGGGCTTTCTTGCGGGCAGCGTCCGAGCGCGCGGCGCTGCGGAGGAGAGCATCACCCGCCGGCTCTGGCACCGATTGCCGTGGGTCCTGATCGGGCTGCTGGGCGCGATGGGCGCGACCGCGATCGTCGGAGGCTTCGAGGATCAGCTCGAGAAGAACGTGCTGCTGGCCTTCTTCATACCGGCGATCGTCTACATGGCTGACGCCGTCGGCACCCAGACCGAGACGGTCCTGATCAGGGCGCTGTCGGCGGACGTGACCGTGCGCTCGATGCTCCGACGGGAGCTCATCACCGGCCTGCTGATGGGACTCGTGATCGGTGGCGCGTTCCTGGTGTTCGCGCTCGTGGGCTGGGGCGAGGCGGACGTCGCGGTCGCGGTCGCGCTGGCGATGTTTGCCAGCTGCTCGGTCGCTACTGTGGTCGCGATGGCGCTCCCGGCGGCATTCCAGAGGCTCGGCCGGGATCCAGCGTTCGGAGCGGGGCCTCTGGCAACCGTCGCCCAGGACCTACTCTCGATCGTCGTCTACCTGGCAATCGTCTCCGCCCTGGTGCTCTGATCCCCGGACCGCGGGCCGCTCACGGTCGCCATCCATGCTGATCCTGCTTCTCGCCGCAACCGGGACCGCGCTCGCCACCGGGCTCGGGGCGATCCCGGTGTTCCTGCTCGGCGAGCGCGCCGCGGCGCTCCAGCCCCTGCTCCTCGGCATCGCGGCTGGGACCATGGGGGTCGCCTCGGTCGTCGGCCTGATCCTGCCGGGGCTCGACGAGGGTTCGGCGAGCTCGGTCGCGACCGGGGTCGGGACCGGCGTGCTGTTTCTGATCGCGGTGCGCGGCGCGCTCGAGGCGCGCCAGCGCCACGTCGAGCGGGCGATGAGCGCGGGGGTCAAGGCCTCGGTCCTGGTCTTCGTCGTCCTCCTCGTCCACAGCCTGCCCGAGGGGTTCGCAATCGGCACGGCCTACGCGTCGGACACGGCGGGTCTTAGCCTGTTCGTGATCGTGGCGATCGCCGTCCAAAACATTCCGGAGGGGACCAGCGTCGCGATCCCGATGGCCGCCGCTGGGTTCTCGCGCTCGCGACAGTTCTGGGCTGCGGTCGCGACGAGCGCCCCGCAGCCGGTCGGAGCGGCGGTCGCCTTCCTCCTCGTCGAGGAGATCGAGCCCCTGCTGCCATTCTCGTTCGGGTTCGCGGCGGGGGCGATGCTCGCGCTCGTCCTCGTCGAGCTGCTCCCCGATGCCCTGCACGGCGACCCGCGTCGGGCGGCGCTGGGAACGTTCCTCGGCGCCGTCGGGATGGTCGGCCTGAGCGCCGCGCTGGGCGTGTAGTACAGGTCGCCCTCGATGGATGATGCGCCTACCCGCCGTAGTCGCGCGCAACGATCAGCCCCGCGTGCCAACCGGGCGCTCTCCCGCCCGCCGGCGGCTGAATCGCCTCGGCGTCGATCCCGCTCCGGGCGATCGCCCAGGCGATCACGGAGTTCGAGTTCCACATCTCGCCGGTGCCAAGCTCGTCGCGACCCCACACGGGAGTCGGAACCTGGGACAGGACCTCGAGGACCCGACGGGCGCGGCGTTCGTCATCACACAGTTGCCGGGGCGAGTCCACGGCCTCGGCGACGTCCGGAATGCGCCCGCCGGGCCAGACGCGGATCTCGTAGCGGAAGATCCTGAGCCGGCCCGCCCAGCGACTCCCCACTGGCCCACTTGCCACGACCCCTCGCCGCTCGCCGCTCAGGTCGGGGACCGGGGTCTGCTCGATCACGTATCTGCCCTCCGGGAGTTCGACCTGAAGCGCCGAGTGGTACAGGTCGCACGCGGAACGCCGCTGCAGCCGGGCCGCGATCGCCTCATAGAGACGACCGTTCAGCCGCACGAAATGCCCGCCGGCGCCGAGTGGGAGCCAGATAGAGGTCGACCGAGGCCATCCGCGTGAGCGTAGGCTGCCAGTGGCGTCGGACCCGCGGCGGCGGGCGCGCCGTGCTGAGCGGGGCGCTCGGGTTTAGCCTTAGGCGGAGACGTCCGGAAGGAGAAGCGGATGGCCGACGAGCGAACAACGGTCCTGATCGCGGGTGGCGGCGTCGCCGGGATCGAGACGCTTCTCGCGCTTCGCGACCTCGCGGGCGATCGCACCGACGTGACCCTCGCCGCGCCGACCCCCGAGTTCGTCTACAAGCCGATGATGGTCCAGGCGCCGTTCTCGTCTGAGCCCGCAATCAGGCTCGACCTCGCGGCGCTGATCGCGGACAAGGGCGGGGCGTTCGTCCAGAAGGGGCTGCGGCACGTCGATCCCGCACGTCACACGGCCGATCTTGATGACGGCGTCAGCGTCGAGTTCGACGTCGCGGTCATCTGCGTCGGGGCGAAGCCAAGGGCCGCGTTCGGGCACGCGGCGACCCTGCGCACCTCGGGCGAGCCGATCGATATCGACGCGCTGCTGCGCGAGGCGGCGGCGGACGAGTCGGGGCGGATCGCCTTCCTCGTGCCGCCGACGGGCAGTTGGCCGTTGCCGGTGTACGAGCTCGCCCTGATGGCCGCGCGCCGCGCCCGCGAGCTCTCGCTCGACGTCCGGCTCGCGGTCGTCACGCCCGAGCCGGAGCCGCTCGCGGTGTTCGGCCACGTCGCCAGCAACGCCATCGCCGAGCTGCTGGCGGCGCGCGGCATCGAAATCCGGGTCAGCGCCCGCGCCCGGGAGGCAATCGACGGGGCGATCGTGCTCGACCCGGGAGAGGAGCGCCTCGAGGCCGGAGCGACCGTCGCGCTACCGGAGCTCCACGGCCCGGCGGTGCCCGGTCTGCCGGCCGACGAGCGCGGGTTCATCCCGATCGGGGAGCACGCCGAGGTGCAGAACGTGCCCGACGTCTACGCCGCCGGGGACGGGACCAACTTCCCGATCAAGCACGGGGGCATCGGGACCCAGCAGGCGGACGCGGCGGCCGAGCACATCGCCGCCCGGGCGGGCGCCGCGGTCGACCCGGCCCCGTTCCGCCCCGTGATTCGGGGTCGCCTGATCGCCGGCGACGAGTACATCAACCTCCAAGCGGATATCGCCGGTGGCGGTGGAGAGGGCTCTGCGAGCTACGACTACCTCTGGTGGCCGCCGCAGAAGATCGCCGGCAAGTACCTGACGGCGGAGCTCACCGGGCGCACGGTCCACGAGCTGGGCCCGCCGCCCGAGCACGGGATCGAGGTCGAGGTCTCGCTCGGGAGCGAGTGGCACCGCGATCCGATGGCGCTCGACCGCTATCCCTGAGCGCAACATGAGCGACGCGTGGGCATAGGGAGCGCCGAACGGTGGCCGAATCGCAACTTGCCGAGGAGTTCCTTCCGGTGTTCGACGTCTCGGACGCGGTCGCAACCGTGGTCGAGGGTGACCGGGGGACGGCGTGGGAGGCGTTGCTCGAAGTCGACCTCCTGAAACTCGGTCGCGAGGCGCCACTGGTCGGGATGCTCGGCGGCCTGCGGATGCTCCCCGAGGTGGTCGGACACCTCCTGCACGGCGAGCGCCCGGCCAAGTCGCCCGAGTCGATGCGGCTGCGCGACCTTCAGTCGATCCCGATGTACGAGGGCGGCTGGATCCTGCTCGGCGAGCGCCCGGGGAGGGAGATCGCGCTCGGGCTCGTCGGGAAGTTCTGGCGGCCGGTGATCGAGTGGGCGGGAGTTCGGACCGCTGATGAGTTCCGCGCCTTCGACGAGCCCGGTTTCGCGAAGACTGTCTACGACCTTTCGGCGCGCGAGCTCGAGCCGAACAAGACACTGCTCTCGGGCCTGATGCGCACGGCGACCACCGACGAGCAGGCGCGGCGGTGGTTCCGCCGCTACTGGACCTTCGGGGTCGGCTCGGGCGCGCATGTTCTCGTCGGCGCGCTGCTCGACTCGGCGCGGCGAACGGCAGAGGGCGATCCGGAGGGGTAGCGGTCGAGCGTGGAAGGCGGTTTCGTGAGGACCCACCCTTCCGGCCGCTGGATGCCGCGCAGTCTGGCCCTGGAGGTGCACGGCGAAACTCGCATTCGGGACGCTCATCCTCCGGTCGGGGGCGAAGAAGGCGCGGCGCGCGCGATCTCACCCCATGCAAGTCTTGGGACACATCCGGGACACAACCTGAATGGCATCGGATCGAAGGAGGTCCAGAAACCTCGGATCTCCAGGGCTTTCTTCGATGCCGGAGGAGGGACTCGAACCCCCGACACGCGGATTATGATTCCGCTGCTCTAACCAGCTGAGCTACTCCGGCGGGGGGTCGAATCGTAGCGGCGGGTGGAGGGGCTTCGGGGTCGGTTGTGCGGCCGCTCGTCGCGCTCCGCGGGTACGGAGAAGCGGCCGCGCGATCGCCGCGCAGGTCGCCCCGAGCACCACTCCGGCGAGCACCCATGTCGCGCTCACTCCCTGCGCCGCCGCGAGTGCTCCGAGCCCCAGGTTCGCCACGAGGGAGCCGCTCTGCGTCGCGAACGACTCGGCGGACATCAGCGTGGCGCGCGCCTTGGATCCGACGGCATCGTTGAGCAGCTCGTAGTGCATCGGCTCGGCGAGTCCGAGGAGGGCGTACGCGAGTAGATAGACCGCGGCGAACGCAAGCGGACTCGCCGGCGCACCGAGGACGGCGACGCAAACGGCCCCGACGCCGAGGATGGTCAGGTACGCGGGCCTGAGCCCAAGCCGACGGGCGACGACCGGGCTCAGGCCGGCGCCCAGCGCGACCGCAAGCATCGAGGCGGCCGCCAGTGCGCCGAAGACGAAGCCCTCGGTTCCGGAAGCCCCGAGCAGGTCGGCGAGCCGAGGCTGCCAGAGCAGCTCGACCGCGGTGAGGCAGACGCCGAGCGCGATCGCGGTGGCGAATACCACCCGCACGGTCACGGACGCGGCCGCCTCGGCGCGGGCTGTGGCGACCACCTCGCGCGTCTGGCGCCCGATGGACTCCCGCTCATCGGGCCGCGAGCGGGCGGGCTCGCGCACCAGCACGGCGACCGCGACGAAGTAGACGCTCGCCGCCACCGCCCCGGCGAGCGCCGCGATCCCGTAGCCGGAGAACGCGCCGCTGCCGGGGCCCGCGATCGCGACGAGCGCCCCGCCGAGCAGCGATCCGGCCGCCATCCCGATCGCCTCGGCGGCGGTCCCGCGCGAGAGCCCGCGCGCGAGGGGCGCCAGTGGATCGATCGACCGCAGCGAGTCGACGTACCAGGCCTCGAGCGCGCCGGAGATCATCGCCCGGCCGGCGGCGAGCAGGCCCGTGGAGGCCGCGAACGCGCCGATGCTCTGCGCCGCCGCGAAGACGAGCAGGCTCAGCGCCGTCAGCGCCGCACCGGCGAGCATCACGCGCCGGCGGCCGACCGTGTCCGCGAGCGCTCCGCTCGGGACCTCGAGCAGCATGGTCACAACGCTGTGGACCGCCAGGACGGCGCCGATCGCGCCGAGCGACAGCCCACGGGCCTCGGGCGTGATCACCATGAACGGCAGCACGAGGCCGACCGGCGCCCAGCGCAGCGCCCCGAGGACGACGTAGTGGCGGGTCAGCCGCGCGGTGCTCACGCCTCACCGCGTCGCTGCGGGAAGGCGTGGAACACCACCGCCACCCGCTCGGTGTCCTCGGCGCGGACCTTGCGTGCGGCGTAGCGGTCGAGCACCGCGAGCACCTCGTCCGCGAGTGCCCGGAGCTCGACCGGGGTGAGCTCGAACCACTGGTCGGTGCCGTTGGCCGCCGCCCGCCAGGGGCGATCCCAACCGGGGAGCTCGTCGTACCAGCGCTCGATCCAGCGCGCGTATTCGGCGACCAGCTGGCGCCCGATCGCGCGGTCGGCCTCGAGCATCCCGACGTCGTCGGTGTCGAGCGACCACTCCATGCCCGGGTCGACCGCGCGCCACCAGCGCTCACGACCGCGGTTGCGCTCAGCATCGTCCTCGACGAACCCGTACTTGGCCAGGATGCGCAGGTGGTAGCTCGTCGCGCCGCTCGACTCGTCGAGCATCCTCGCGAGCATCGACGCGGTCGCCGGGCCCTCCTTTCGCAGCGCTCCGATCAGCCGGAGTCGCAGCGGATGCGCCATCGCGCGCAGCACCTGGGCGTCCTCGATCTTGCGCAGCGACTGGGCCATGCAAAGAAACCTTTGCATAGATCTGCCGCCATCGGACTTCCGGGGTCGAGTGGAAGGTTGCGCCGAGCACGCATATGCTCCGGTGCAGAGGATTTCGTGGCGTACGGAAACGCACGAGAGAGGAGACCACTTGGAGCGGACCACGAGCCGCCGGGCAACGCAGCGCGATCAAGTCAACGGACGGGCTACCCCCGTCATCGCCGGACGGCATCCCCGAGCCCACCGACGCCGAGCGCGCGGTCGCCGATCTGCTGCCGATCGCAGCCGACGAGCGCAACGCGCAGGACGCGCTCGCCCGGGTGCCGCTCTGGTTCCACACCTTCGCCCTCGGCGACGGTCTCTACACGCCCGGCGTGGCACGCGACCACCGCTACCGGGTCCCGTTCCTCCCTGAGGATCTGCGCGGCGCGAGCGTCCTCGACGTCGGCACGTTCGACGGCTTCTACGCCTTCCTCGCCGAGTCGCGCGGCGCCGACCGCGTTGTCGCCGTCGACAACGAGCAGTACCGGGACTGGGTCCGTGCGCGGTGGGGCGTCGACCTCGAGGGCGGCGAGGGGTTCCGTGCGATCGCGGGGCTGCTCGACTCAGACGTCCAGTACGTGCGGATCGACGCCTTCGACGTCGGCCGCCTCGCAGAACGGTTCGATCTGGTCCTCTGCTTCGGCCTCCTGCATCGGGTCGAGAATCCGCTCGGCCTGCTGCGCACCCTGCGCGAGCGGCTCGCGCCGGGTGGGAGGCTGCTGCTCGAGACCCACGGCGTCGACAAGGAGCTGCCGGTGCCGGGGATCGAGGTGTACGGGCACGGAGACGTCTACGCGCGCGACGACTTCGTCTACTGGGGCTTCGGCGGCGCGGGCCTGTCCAAGCTGGCGCACAACGCGGGATTCGACGACACCGAAGTTCTGGCCGACGTCGTCATCGATGGCCACCCCCGCATCATCGCCGGCCTCACGTAGGCGTCGTTCACGCCTTGATCACCTGGGGGTGACGGCTCGATAACAAGCGGCGGCCGCCGGCATGGTGCCATGCGGTCGTGGCCGCGCCGGTCCTGATCGCGCATCGCCTCGGTCGAGCGTATGGCCCCGACTCCTCCCGCCTCGCCCTCGCCACTGCGCTCGCCGGGGGAGTCGAAGCGGTGGAGACCGACGTGTGCCTTACCGCCGACGACGAGCTCGTCGTCCTTCACGATCCGCTGCTCTCGCTCGGCACGACCCTCTCCGGCTGGGCGCACGAACGCGCCGCGAGCGAGATCTGCGCCGCGCGCCTGCGCGACCGTGGGGGCGCGGTCGTCGACGAGGGCCCGATGCGCCTCGCCGAGCTGCTCGACCTGATGCCGCCCGACCTGCCGCTGCAGCTCGAGGTCAAGGCCCACGCCGACCGCGCGCTGGCGGCGCGCACCGCGCGGGTGCTCTGTGAGCGCTGCCACGCGGAGCGCGGCCGGCTCGAGGTGATCAGCTTTCACTCGAGCGCCTGCGCGACCGCGGCAGCCCACGGCTACTTCGCGCGGCTTGTCGTCTGGACCGACAACTCGCCGGACCAGATCGCCGCGTGGGCTCGCCGACGCGGTGTGGCGGGCGTGTCGGTGGAGGACTTCCTGGTCTCGGACCACGTCGCCCGAGTCATGCGCCTCGCCGGGCTGAGCCTCAACACGGGCACGATCAACGAGCTCGACATCGCCCGGCGGGTGATCGCGCTGGCGGCGCCGGACGCGATCTGCACCGACCGGCCGCTCGAGCTTCGCGCCGAGCTCGAGGCGGCGGTTCGATCGGCCGATCATGATCTGCGCGGTGACGACCGCCTGCTTCTACGACGAGCGCTGCCTCTCCCATGACAACGGCTCGATGGTCCTCGACGAGCGTGCCTCGGCGTGGCTCGACGTGCCGCACTTCGAGCGGCCCGAGCGCCTCACGCGGACCTGGAGCGTGCTCGAGCAGGCGGGCGTCGCCGCGAAGCTCCACCGGCTCGAGTTGCGCCGGGCGACCCGCGAGGAGCTCGAGCTCGTCCATGCGCCGGCGCTGATCGACGAGATCGAGGGCGCCTGCGCTCGAGGGGAATACGCCTGGGTGGGACCCGAGGCGCGGCTCGGACCCGAAAGCTGGGAGCCGGCCCTCGTGGCGCCCGGCGGGGTGCTCGCGGTCGTCGACGCCGTTGTCGAGGGTGCCGCCGACAACGGGATCGCGTTGGTACGCCCGCCGGGACACCACTCGACCGCCGACACCCCCATGGGTTTCTGTCTCTTCAACAGCGTCGCGATCGCCGCTCGCCATGCCCAGCGCCGCGACGACGTCGACCGGGTCGCGATCGTCGACTGGGACGTGCACCACGGCAACGGCACCGAGGCGATCTTCTACGACGACCCCTCGGTCCTCTACATCTCCCTGCACCAGGACGATCTCTACCCCGAGGGCGCCGGGACGCTGGAGCACCGGGGCGCGGGATCGGGGGAGGGATACACGGTGAACGTGCCGTTGCCGGCGGGCACCGGCGATGCCGGCTACCTGCTCGCCTGGGACGACGTGATCGCTCCCAGGCTGGCCTCCTTCGCTCCCGACCTGCTCCTGATCTCCGCCGGCCAGGACCCCGCCGCGAGTGACCCGCTCGGCCGGATGAGCGTCACGGCCGACGGCTTCCGGGCGCTCACCCGCCGCGCCGGATCGGCAGCGGAGCGGCATTGCCAGAGCCGGATCGCGATCGCGCTCGAGGGTGGTTACAGCCTCGAGCACAGCCCGTTCTGCAACCTCGCGATCGTCGAGGAGCTTGCCGGGCTCGAGCCCGCGCTGCCCGGCGACCCGCTCGAGCTCGACGTCCCCGACGGCCTGCGCGACTTCGAGCGCGCGGCGGTGGAGCGCGCCGCGGCCGCGAACGTACGCTGACGCCGGGCCCGGGTCGCCCCGAGGCCCGGCGTCCCGCGCGCGGCCGTCTCAGCCGGAGGCGAGCAGCTCCTCGAGGCGGTCGTAGGTCTCAGCCATCCCGGCCTCCATCCCCGAGCCGAGCATCCCGTCGCGCTCCTCGTTGGTGTGGAAGATCGACGTCGACGTGATCTTGGTGCGGCCGTCGCCCAGGTCCTCGAACTCGGCCGTCTCGACGGAGACGTGGCCGGGCATGCCCTCCCACTCGAACGTCTGGACGATGCGCTCGGGGGGTGTGACCTCGCGAAAGGTGCCGCGGAAGGCGGTCTCGGTGCCGTCCGCATTGCGCATCACGAACCTCCAGGCGCCGCCCGGCTCGGCCTCGAGCTTGTCGATGATCGTCTCGGTGTCCCGCGGGCCGTACCACTGGGCGGCCTGCTCGGGATCGATGAACGCGTTGAACACGCGCTCACGATCGGCGTCGAAGACGCGCTCGGCATGGATCTCGCGCTCCGCCGGCGTGGTGACGGTGAGCTTGTTGCCGGTTGCCTGCTGACCTTCGGTCATTGCATCGTTCCTTTCGTGCGCTCGAGGAACTCCCCGAGGCGGTCGAGTCGTTCATCCAGCATCCGCCCGTAGGCGTCGATCCACGTCCTGGCGTCATCGAGTCGACGCGGTCCCAGCGAGCAGTGACGGGTCCTCCCGACCTTCTCGGTCGCGACGAGCCCGGCGTCCTCGAGCACCTTCACGTGCTTCTTGATGCCGGTGAGCGACATCGCGAAGGGGTCGGCGAGCTCGCTGATCGTGGCGCCGCCGCGGCCGAGCCGCTCGAGGATCCCCCGGCGGGTCGGGTCGGCGAGCGCTGCGAACGTCCGATCGAGTTGAGGCGAATACTGAACCATCTAGTTCAGTATTACATATCTGCCCTCCGCGCGGCGCGCCGCCGGGCACCGCTAGGTTCGCCGCGATGACCGAGCAGCCGCAGGAGCCGAACCCGCTGTTCGAGGAGCTGCTCTGGGTGCACGGCATGATCCGGCGCGACCTCGAAACGGTCCAGCGGCTCGCCGCCGACGTCGACGACGGGCTGGCGGCGCCCGAGGTCGCGGGGCGCCTCGAGGAACTGAAGACGAACGGCCCGCTCTGGCGGCTGAAGGTCAACTGCTTGCACTACTGCCGCTTCGTTCACAGCCACCACCGACTCGAGGACGTCGCGCTGTTCCCGGCCATCCGCCGAGATCGACGCTGGCCTCGATTCCGTGGTCGACAAGCTCGAGGCGGACCATCGCGCGGTCGCCGAGCGGCTCGGCGAGGTCGAGCGCGGGGCGGAGGCGCTCACCGAGAACGACGGTGGCGCGGCGCGGCGCGGGCTCTCGGCCGCGCTGGAGCGCCTCGCGACGACCCTGCTCGAGCACCTGAGCTTCGAGGAGCGGGAGCTCGAGCGGCCGATGGCGGGGATGCGGGGCTTGAGCGGCTGAGGGCCGCCGCCGCACGCTGATCGACGCCTGGTAGGAGTCCGAGCACCGGGGTCGAATGAGTACCTGCAGCAAGCCGCCGGTTGGATGTGTAAGCTGCCGCGAGTTCGTTAGGACCCGTTAATGCCGAATCTCCGCTCGCACGCGGGCGGAGAACGGGGGACCCACTTGTTGGGGCTAACCCACCGCAGGAGACGGTGGGGGCGCAGCTTCTTTTGCGCCAGTCCGTCAGCTAACCCCGTAGGCCGAAAAAGGAGACGGAACCCCACGTGTCGACCTCGACCTGCACTCGCCTACGCGCCTCCTTGGTGCTGTCCGCTGCCGCCATGCTCTTCGTGCTTCCCGCTACCGCGAACGCCGCCGGCTCCGGCGGCGTCGGAACCGGGGACCCCGGCACCGAGGTGACCGAGGAGCCGGTGGTGCCCGCACCGCCGCCCCCGGTCCCGGGCGAGCGGGCCAGGCTACTGCGCAGCGGACTCGCCGTGCCGCCGGCGGGCGCCCCGCCGGAGGTCGTGGCCGCGATCGAGGCGGCGAACACCATCGACCCGGCGGGCTACTGCATGGGCGGCGGCCACGCCAAGTGGCGCTCGCGCTGCTACGACTGCTCGGGCGCGGTCAGCTACGTGCTCGGCCCGAAGGGCGCCGGGATCCTCGACTCGCCGCTTCCCTCGGGAGACTTCCGCAAGTGGGGCGAGCGCGGCAGGGGAAGCTGGATCACCGTCTACTACAACGCGGGGCATGCCTACATGGTGATCGCAGGGCTGCGCTTCGACACCTCGATGCCCGACGACGGCGCCGATGGCCCGGGATGGAGCAAGGACGTCAAGCGCGGCGACGTAAACGGCCCGTTCAAGAAGCGCCACTACCTCGGCCTCTGAGCACCCTCGCCGCGGGCCGGAATTTGCCCGGCCCGTAGCTGCTGCGGGCAAACGCCAGGTCGGTGGTCGGTACCTTGCGCGCATGAGCGATCTCGAGCGCGCCGTCTCCGCCGTCGTCCGCGACTGCCTCGCCGTCCGCGAGGGCGAGCAGGTCCTCGTGGTCTGCAACCCCGCGACGATCGGGCTCGGCGAGCGCCTGCGCGCCGAGGCCGGCAGGGCGGGGGCGGAAGGGATGCTCTGCCTCATGACCGAGCGCGAGACCCACGGCACCGAGCCGCCGCCGCCGATCGCGGCGGCGATCGCGGCCGCGGACGTGGTGCTCGCCGCAACGGTGCAGTCGCTCTCCCACACCGCGGCCCGGCGGGCCGCGACCGAGGCCGGCGCGCGGGTCGCGAGCCTGCCCGGCATCACCGAGGACATGCTCGCCCGCGTGATGACTGCCGACATGGAGGGGCTGCGTCGCCGCGGCGAGGCGATCGCGGAGATCCTGACGCGCGGCTCTGAGGCGCGGATCACCTGTGCCAATGGCTCCGACCTGCGGCTCGAGCTGGGCGACCGCGAGGGGATTCCCGACGCAGGCGACCTGACCGCCCCGGCGGCGTTCGGCAACCTGCCGTGCGGCGAGGGCTTCATCTCCCCGCTCCAGGACCGGGGCGCGGGCAGGCTCGTGGTCGACGGGACCATCGCGGGGCTCGGCCGGGTTCCGCAGCCGGTCGAGCTCACGGTCGAGGACGGCCACCTGACTGCGGCCTCCGGGCCCACGGGTGAGCGGCTGATGGAGTTGCTGACGGCGCACGGGGACGACGGCACGAACGTGGCCGAGCTCGGCATCGGCACCAACGAGCGGGCGCAGCTCACCGGCGAGTTGCTGGAGGACGAGAAGATCCTCGGCAGCTGCCATGTCGCCTTCGGCGCCTCGGCGGGGATCGGCGGCACCGTTCAGGTGCCGGTGCACCTCGACTGCGTGGTGCTGAGGGCGGACGTGAGCGTCGACGGCGAGCCGTTGGTCCGCGACGGCCGGCTGCTCGTCGGCGACTGAGGACCGGCACGGGGCGGTGGCGCTCGCGGTCCCGAACTTCTCCGAGGGGCGCGACCCCGACGCGATCGCCGCGATCGCCGAGGCCTTCGGCCGTGCCGAGATCCTCGACCGGCACACCGACGTGGTTCACAACCGCAGCGTGTTGACGCTCTCGGCGGGGCCGGGCGAGCTGGTCGGTGCGCTGGTCGCCGGCGCCGAGGCCTGCATCGAGCGCATCGATATCTCCGCGCACGGCGGCGAGCACCCCTGCGTCGGGGCGCTCGACGTCTGCCCCGTGGTCTTCGTGGACGGGCGCGGCCGGTCGCTCGCCCGCGAGCTTGCGCTCGAGGCGGCGCTCGCGATCGGGGACCTGGGGGTGCCCGTGTTCCTCTACGGCGAGCTCGCCTCGCAGCCGCGGCGCGCCGAGCGCGCCTATTTTCGCCGCGGCGGCATCGCCGCGCTCGCCGAGCGAATGCGAAGCGGCGAGCTCGCCGCCGACTTCGGCCCGGCGGCACCGCACCCGAGCGCCGGCGCGACGTTGGTCACCGCGCGGGCACCGCTCGCGGCCTTCAACGTCGAGCTCGACACCGTGGACACGGGGGTCGCAATCGAGATCGCGCGGCGGCTGCGCGAGTCGGGGGGCGGGCTCGGCGGGGTGCGGGCGATCGGCGTCGATCTCGGCGACCGGGCGCAGGTGTCCACCAACATCCACGACCCGGTCGCGGTCCCGCTCGGGATGGTGATCGAGGAGGTGCGGGCGCTGGCCGCGACTCGCGGCGCGCGCCCGGTCGCCGCCGAGGTCGTCGGGCTCGTGCCCGAGGCGGCCCTCCGCGAGCTGCCCGAGGACGTGCCGCTGCGGGATTTCGACCCGGCCCGGCAGGTGCTCGAGAACCGCGTCGAGGGCGCGAGCTCCTAGTAGCCTGCCTGGCCGTGGCCCAGACGAAACGCAAGCGCCGCCGCAAGCACCGCGGCACCCAGACCGGCCGGATCGACACCCGCGGGCGCCGCGGGCGGCCGCGCTCGCGGGACGAGGCGAAGGCCCAGGCACGCCGGCGCCAGTCGTCGCGCCGCGACCAGGCGCCGACCTGGGGGACCGCCTTCCTGCGCGGCCTGTTGGGAGCCGGGATCTTCTTCCTGCTGCTGTGGCTCGCATTCCGCCGTCCCGTCGGCGGCGCGCTGATGCTCTCGGTGGTGATGCTGGCGATGTACGTGCCGCTCGGCTATTACGTCGACCGCTTCTTCTACAACCGTCGCCGGGCGCGCGAGCGCGCCCAGAAGACGACGCGCTAGCTTCGCCCGCGATGGACGTCCGCTGCCTCACGGTCGGCCCGGTGGCCGAGAACTGCTACCTCGTCCGCGGCGACGGCGCGGAGCACGCCCTGATCGTCGATCCCGGCGAGGAGCCCGACCGGATCCTGAGCCTCGTCGACGAACTCGGGGTGAAGGTCGACGCGATCCTCCTCACGCACACGCACTTCGACCACATCGGCGCCGTTGCGCCCGTCGCCAGGGCCACCGGCGCCCCTGTCTACTGCCCCGAGCTCGAAGTCCCCGTGCTCGCCGACATCATGTCCTGGGTTCCCCCGGGCTTCGGCCCGTACGAGAGCTACGACGCCGACCGTGCGCTCCGCGGCGGCGAGCGGCTCGAGCTCGCCGCGTTCGAGATCGACGTTCTGCACACCCCCGGCCACAGTCCCGGCCACGTCACCTACTCGATTCCCGCCGAGGCGGCGCTGTTCTCGGGAGACGTCCTCTTCCAGGGCTCGGTCGGACGGGTCGACCTGCCCGGCGGCGACGGGCCGACGCTGATGAGGACGCTTCGTGGCCTGGCCGAGGGCTTCCCCGAGGAGACGACGGTCTACCCGGGCCACATGGGAATCACCACACTGGGTTCCGAGCGGGCGACGAATCCCTTTCTCGCCGAGCTGGCGCGGTAGCGCGCGGCTCCCGCGTCGGCGGGATGCGCAGCACGAAAAGCAGGATGTCGTCACGGGGCTCGCCGGCGTCGGAGTCGACGACCGCGCGGGTGAGCCCGCGGGCGATCTCCGACGCGTCCCGCCCCGCGCAGTCGCGCAGCGCGATCGCCAGCTCCTGCAGGCTGACCACGTGGCTCGGCGCATGGGCGTCGGTGAGCCCGTCGGTGTAGAAGACGAGCGCGTCACCCGGCGCGAGATCGAACGTGTCGTCCTCGAGGACGGGATCAGGCTCCACGCCGATCACCATCCCCGGGCTGCCGGCGAGCTCGACACCGCCGTAGGCGCGCAGCACGAGCGGCGGCGGATGCCCGCCGCTGGCGAGGATGACCTTGGCCCGGTCGCCGTCGCGCAGCTCCAAGCGCGAGTAGGCGACGGTGCAGGACTGGCCGGGGGTCTGGCGCTGGATCGCGGCGTTGAGCTCGAGCAGGATGCGGCTCGGGCGGCGTTCATGGACCGCGGCCGCGCGCAGCGTGTACCGCGCGAGCGCCGTGGTTGCGGCGGCGGTCGGTCCCTTGCCGAGCACGTCGCCGACGACGATCGTCCAGGTGCCGTCGTCAGCCGGATACGCGTCGTAGAAGTCGCCGCCGACGATCTGCCCCTCGCCCGCGGGCCGGTAGTCGATCGCCACCTCGATGCCCGGGATCTCGGGAACCCGCGACGGCAGCAGGCTCTCCTGCAGAGTGTTCGCGATGTGGGCGAGCGTCTGCTCGACCCGGCTGCGCTCCGTGATCACTGCGGCGAGGACGAGCATCGTCAGGCTCGCGACGCCGATCAACGCCTGCGCGAGCAGCAGCCGCTCGTCAGGCGAGTTGTCGGTGAAGGGACCCTGCTCGTTCGCGGTCAGCGGGACCGCGATGCAGGCGACCAGCAGGCAGCCGGCAACCGCACCGGGCTGCCAGAAGCGCAGGGCCGCAATGATCAGGGGCGGGAAGATCAGGAAGGTGACCGCGACCTCGTTCGTGAACACGAGCGCGGTGGTGCCGCCGATCAGGAGCGCCAGCCCGACGGCCTCGAGCCGCCGCCCGGGCGCCCGGTCGTACGGCCAGTGGGTCGCCGCGACCAGCAGCGCCGGGGCCACAACCAGGTCGCCGCCCAGGTCGCCCAGCCACCAGGTGCGCCACACGGAGGCGAGGTCGCCCGAGTCGATCACGTCGCCGGCGAGCAGACTGGCGACGCCGATCGTGGCGCTGACGGTGGTGCTGACGACACCGCCGAGCACCGCCAGCGCGACGACGTCGCGGACCCGCTCGAGCGACGGCCGGAACGCGGCCACCCGCTGCAGCAGGAAGGCGCCCACCAGCGCCTCGAGCGTGTTGCCGACCGTGATCCCGAGCACCGTGTAGAGCGGGACATCGGTCCAGAGGTTCGCGAGAAAGGCGCCGAGCACGACACCGGGCAGGACCCGGTAGCCCCAGAGCACGACGGCCGCCAGCGCGATCCCCGTCGGCGCCCAGATCGCGGTGACGCTCTCGGTGGTGAAGGCGAGATCGAGGCCGAGCTTCGCGGCGCCGTAGTAGGCGGCCGCGATCGCGGCGATCTTGAGCAGGTAGACGGAGCGACTGTCGCCGGCTCCGCTTCCATGCGCCGCCGCCCCCGTTAGCACGTGCGCAGCCTACTCGCATCCGGCGGCTGACCGCCGATGTCCCTGCTCGTTAGGCTCGCCCGCAGCCATGAGTCCCCGGTTTCAAGTCCCCCGCGGCACCTTCGACATCCTGCCCCAGGAATGGGGCCAGCGCGCGCGCGTCTATGCCGCGGCCGCCGAGATCTTCGATCGCGCCGGCTATGGGCGGATCGAGACCCCCGCGTTCGAAGACACGGATCTGTTCGCGCGCGGGGTCGGCCAGTCGACCGACATCGTCCAGAAGGAGATGTTCAGCTTCGAGGACCAGGGCGGGCGGAATCTGACGCTGCGTCCCGAGGGCACTGCGCCGATCGTCCGCGCCTACCTCGAACACGGCATGCAGAAGCTTGCGCAGCCGGTGAAGCTTTGGCACTGGGGCCCGTACTTTCGCCACGAGCGACCTCAATCGGGCCGCTTTCGGGAGTTCAACCAGATCGGCGCCGAGGCGATCGGCTCGGACTCGCCCCTGGTCGACGCCGAGCTGATCATCCTGCTCGACGAGCTTTTCCGGGGCCTGGCTCTCCCTGGCATTCGCCTGCGGCTCGGCAGCCTCGGCTCCGCCGACTCGAGGATGGCCTACCGCGAGGAGCTGAAGGCATACCTACGCGGACGCCAGAAGGAGCTGGCGCCGAGCGTGCGCGAACGGATCGACCTCAACCCGATGCGTGCCTTCGACTCCGACGACCCGGGCACCCGCCAGGTGATGGAGGAGGCGCCGACGATGCTCGAGCGCCTCGGTGAGGACGACGCCGGGCACTTCAACGCCGTCCGCGCGGTGCTCGATCGCGCCGGCATCGCATACCAGCTCGATCCGACCCTGGTTCGGGGGCTCGACTACTACACGCGGACCGTGTTCGAGTTCGAGTCCGATCGGCTCGGTGCCCAGGCGGCGCTCGGCGGCGGCGGCCGCTACGACGGGCTCGTGGAGCGACTCGGGGGGCCGGCGACTCCCGCCTGTGGCTGGGCGGCAGGCATCGAGCGCATCGTGCTCGCCCTCGACGAGGAGGAGGGCGGCAATGCGATCGACGTCTTCGTCGCCGCGTCGCCCGACCGGCGCGAGCGGGCCTTCGCGCTTGTCCGCGAGCTGCGGCGGGCCGGCCTGCGTGCCGAGCTCGACCTCGCCGATCGGTCGCTCAAGGGACAGATGAAGCAGGCGGATCGCCTCGGCGCCCGGGCGGCGATCGTGCTCGACGAGGAGCGACCGGCGCAGCTTCGGGACATGGCGAGCGGCGAGCAGCGCGAGCTCGACCTCGCGCGGGCGGTGGAGGAGCTCGGGGCGTGACCGAGCCCCGGTTCCCGGCTCTGCGCGCGAACGAGTACCGCGACGCCTGGTGCGGACAGGTGCTCGCCGACCTCGTCGGCTCCGAGCGGCGGCTCGCGGGGTGGGTCCACCGGCGCCGCGACCACGGCGGGTTGGTGTTCATCGATCTGCGGGATCGGACCGGGCTCGTGCAGCTGGTCTTCGACCCCGATGAGGCCGGCGAGGCGTTCGCGCTCTCCCGCCGGCTGCGGCCCGAGGACGTGGTCACGGTCGCGGGCCCGGTGGTGCGGCGCGACCCGGAGACGGTCAATCCGGAGCTGCCCACCGGCGAGTTCGAGCTCCGGGTCACCGACGCGACCCTGCTCAGCGGCGCAGACACGCCACCGTTCGAGATCGAGGGCTTCTCGGGCGAGGTCGGCGAGGAGACGCGGCTGCGCCACCGCTACCTCGACCTGCGCCGCGAGGGGATGCGCAAGGCGATAACGCTTCGACACGCGGTAGCGAAGGCAATCCGCGACTTCCTGAGCGAGGAGGGCTTCCTCGAGATCGAGACGCCGATGCTCTCGCGCTCGACGCCCGAGGGCGCGCGCGACTTCCTCGTTCCCTCGCGCCGCGAGCCCGGCTCCTTCTACGCGCTCCCGCAGTCGCCGCAGCTGTTCAAGCAGCTGCTGATGGTCGCCGGGTTCGAGCGCTACTTCCAGATCGTCCGCTGCTTTCGCGACGAGGACCAGCGTGCCGACCGCCAGCCCGACTTCACCCAGCTCGATCTGGAGATGTCCTTCGTCGGCGTCGAGGACGTGCTCGACGTCAACGAGCGGCTGCTGGCGTCGGTGTTCGAGGCGGTGGACGGGCCGGCGATCGACTTGCCCCTGCGGCGGATCCCCTATGACGAGGCGCTGTCGCGTTATGGCACCGACCGCCCGGACCTGCGCTTCGGGCTCGAGTTGGTCGAGCTGACCGACCTGCTCGCGGGGACCGAGTTCAAGGTCTTCCGCGGGGCGATCGAGGGTGGGGGAGTGGTCAAGGGCCTGAACGCCGGCGCCCGCGAGCTGCCGCGCTCGGCCCTCGACGGTCTGATCGAGCGCGCTCAAGAGCTCGGCGCGAAGGGCCTCGTCTGGGCCTTTCGCGAGGACGACGGCTGGCGCTCGCCCACGGCCAAGTTCCTCACGCCCGAGGAGCTGGCGGCGCTCAACGAGCGGCTTGGGGCGGGGGAGGGGGACCTGCTGCTCGTGGTCGCCGACCGACCCGAGGTCGCCAACTCCGTCCTCGCCCAGCTGCGCCTCGACCTCGCCGAGCGCTTCGAGCTCATCGACCCGGCGGCGGAGGAGTTCTGCTGGATCACCGAGTGGCCGATGTTCGGCTGGAACGAGGACGAGCAGCGCTGGGACCCGCTCCATCACCCGTTCACGTCCCCCGCGGGGGAGTTCGATCCGGAGCATCCGGGCGAGGCCAGGGCGCTCGCCTACGACGTCGTCTGGAACGGCCAGGAGCTGGGCGGCGGGTCGATCCGTATCTCCGACCCGGACGTCCAGCAACGAGTGCTGGAGACGATCGGGATCGACGCCGAGGAGGCGCGCGACCGGTTCGGCTTCCTGCTCGAGGCGCTGCGCTACGGTGCCCCGCCGCTCGGCGGGATCGCTTACGGGCTCGACCGCTGGGTGCAGCGGCTGCTTCACGCCGACTCCATCCGCGACACGATCGCGTTCCCGAAGGCCGCCTCGGGGGCCGATCCCCTCACCCGGGCGCCCGCGCCGGTCGGCGAGACCCAGCTTCGCGAGCTCGGCCTGGCCCTGCGCACGCCCCGCGGCTGATCCAGGGGTGGTGACCCGCTAACGTCTAGGAAGGCTCGAGCTTGTGCGCCAGCCGCTCCAATTGTGAGCCAACACAATCGCCTTGGGAGTCATCGTCCGGTTGCGCCCTGGCGGTAGCGCCGGCAGACACCCACCTGTTCAATCAGGTTCTCAGGCAGAGCGGTAACGGCAGGCTGGGGCCTCTTTTCCTGGAGCCGCGCAGTTATTCGGGTCACTAAGGGGTGGGGCGCGGCGAGACCGGTCCAGCTGGGGTCTGATTGAAGTGGGTGGATTCACGCCCACATGTCGGGCGTAAATGGACGCACTTCGGACGTCGGCGTCCCGGTGGTCGACGTGCTCACGCGGCGCGCTGGAACGCACACGTTGGGCATGACCTGCTCGCAGGGACCGAGCGCGGACCGCGCCGGCGCAGTGGCCGGGCCGGTGCGGCCTCTACCCTTGCCGCGGGGCATGGACACCGAGGCTTTCCAGCACTACCTGAGCGACACGAGCCGGCGCGCGGCGCCGCTCGCAGACGGGTTCGACGGGGCTGCGGGCGGCGCTCCGTGCGGCGACCTGGTCCGCCTCTCGCTCGAGGTCCGAGACGGGTCGATCGCCCGCGTGAGCTTCGACGCCGAGGGCTGCGCGGCCGCCGCAGCGGCGGCAGCGGCGGTCGCCGAGCTCGCGGACGACGCCGACGTCCTCGACGCGGCCCGGATCGGCGCCGACGCGATCGCGACCGAGCTCGGTGGACTCGGGCCCCAGGGCCGGCACGCCGCGGATCTGGCCGCCGACGCGCTGCACCGCGCGCTCGCCTCCGCGGCCGGTGCGGTCCCCGGGCTGGCACCGCCGCCCGCGCAGGGGGAGCGGGTGCTGGTGGCCCTCAGCGGCGGCGTCGACTCCGCAGTCGCGGCGCTGTGTGAGCGCGAGCGCGGGGCGGAGGTGGTCGCGGTGACGCTCAAGCTGTGGGCCGACCAGCGCACGGACGCAACCCGGAGCTGCTGCTCGCCGCTGGCGGTGCTCGGCGCCAGGCGGCTGGCGCACTCGCTGGACATGGCCCACTTCACGCTCGACCTGGAGGCCGACTTCCGGGCCGAGGTCGTCGACGACTTCATCGCCGGCTATCGCGCCGGTCGAACCCCGAACCCGTGCGTGATCTGCAACGGCGAGCTGCGCATCGACGCGATGCTCGACCTCGCCCGCCGCCTGGGCTGCTCGGCCCTCGCCACCGGGCACTACGCGAGGCTCGCCGACGACGGCGACGGGCCCTTGCTGCGCGCCGCGGCCGACGCCGCCAAGGATCAGACCTACATGCTCTCGGGACTGCGACCGGAATCCCTCGCGCGCCTTCGCTTCCCGCTCGCCGAGCTCACCAAGCCCGAGGTCCGCGAGCTCGCCGCGGCTGCGGGGCTGCCGGTAGCGAGCAAGGCCGAGAGCCAGGACCTGTGCTTTCTCGCCGGCGAGGGTAAGCGCTCCTTCCTCGCCCGCCACGGTGGCCTGGCGGGGCGCCCCGGAGCGATCGTCGATCGCGGCGGCCGCCGGCTGGGAGAGCACCGCGGCCACCACGAGTTCACCGTGGGCCAGCGGCGGGGGATCGGGGTCGGCGGCTCGGAACCGCTGTACGTGCTGCGCACGGACGCGGCCGCGAACGAGGTCGTCGTCGGCACCCGCGAGGAGCTCGCCCGCCGTCGCGTGCACGTGCGCGCGGCGACGCTGCACCGCCCGGGAGGGCGGGTCGACCGGGTGCGCCTGCGCTATCACGCGAAGCCGCTCGCCTGCGAGCTCCCGCGCGTCCCCGCCGGCGACCATGAGCGACTCGAGCTCGAGCTAGCCGAGCCCGCCTACGGCGTGGCGCCGGGCCAGACGGCGTGCCTCATGTCCGGCGACGTCGTCGTCGGCCGCGCGACGATCGCCTGAGCCCCGAACCACGCCGAACGTCCCGGAATCACCGCTGGGCGAGGCACTCCGGGACGTTCGCGTGGGGGCAAGCGCCGCTGACGGCGCCTCGGCCTAGACTCAGGCCGGGATGAAATCGGACGAGATCCGCGAGACGTTCCTGTCGTATTTCGAGCGGCGCGGGCACCTGCGGGTGCCCTCGGCGTCGCTCGTCCCACCGCCCGACGACACCACGACCCTGCTCACCGTGGCGGGGATGCAACCGCTCAAGCCCTACTTCGAAGGGCGCGAGGAGCCCCCGAAGCGGCGCCTGACCTCGTCGCAGCGCTCGTTCCGGACCGTCGACATCGAGGTCGTGGGCTCGACCAAGCGCCATCTGACCTTCTTCGAGATGCTCGGCAACTTCAGCGTCGGCGACTACTTCAAGGCCCAGTCGATGGCCTACGGGTGGGAGCTGTCGCTGGAGGGTTTCGGCTTCGACCCGGAACGGATCTGGGTCACGGTCTTCGAGGGCGACCAGGAGCTCGGCCTCGGGCTCGACACCGAGTCGGTGGAGATCTGGCGCGACATCGGCGTCCCCGAGGAGCGGATCGTGCCGCTGCCGCGCTCGGAGAACTTCTGGCAGGGGGGCGAGACCGGCCCCTGCGGGCCGTGCTCGGAGATGTACATCGACCGCGGTCCCGAGTACGGCTCCGACGACGAGCGGCCCGGCGACGACACGGACCGGTACCTCGAATACTGGAACCACGTCTTCATGACCTACGAGCTGCACGAGGACGGGTCGCTCACCGACCTGCCGCAGAAGAACATCGACACCGGGCTCGGGCTCGAGCGCATGGCGGTGATCCAGCAGGGCGTGGACTCCGTCTTCGACACCGATGCGCTCGCGCCAATGATCGAGCTCGCCCAGGACATCTCGGGGGTCGAGTACGGATCCGACCCGAAGGTCACTCGGGCGATGCGGATCATCGCCGACCACTCCCGCGGCACCGCCAACCTGATCGCCGACGGGGTCGTGCCCTCCAACGAGGACCGCGGGTACGTCCTGCGCCGACTCATGCGCCGCGCGATCCAGCAGGGCCGCGTCCTCGGGCTCGAGCCGCCGTTCCTCGGGCGCTTCGCCGAGCGGGCGGTCGGGCTGATGGCCGACGCCTATCCGCACCTCGCCTCCGAGTACGGGACGATCCTGCGCTGGGTCGGCGACGAGGAGCAGAGCTTCGGCCGCACCCTCGACCGCGGCAGCGAGCTGCTCGGGCAGCTGATCGCCGACGCGAAGCGGCAGAGCACGTCCTGGATCGACGCCGAAGACGCCTTTCGCCTCCACGACACCTACGGCTTTCCGTACGACCTGACGAAGGAGCTGCTCGCCGAGGAGGGGCTGTCGGTCGACGACGAGGGCTTCGAGGCTCTGATGGATCAGCAACGCACGCGCGCTCGAGCCGACTCGGGCGCTCCGGCGGCCGACCGCCACGACGCCGTGATCTCGTTCGTCTCCGAGAGCCCGCCGACTCAATTCGTCGGCTACGAGGAGCTGAGTGCCCAGACCAGCGTTGCCGCGTCCCGGCAGCTCGACGACCACGGCGCGCTCTTGGTGAAGCTCGAGGAGAGCCCGTTCTACGCGGAGGGCGGCGGCCAGGTCGCCGACTCCGGCGTGATCCGCTGGGACGGCGGCGAGGCGAGGGTCGAGGACGTCTACCGCGTCGGCGAGGATCAGGCACTCAGGGTGGCAGGTGGCCGGTGGCAGGGGGCAGGGGGGGAGCGCGTCACGGCGTCGGTTGACCACGAGGCGCGCCACGCGACGATGCGAAATCACACCGCGACCCACCTCCTGCACGCAGCGCTGCGCGAGCGGCTGGGAACCCACGTACGCCAGGCGGGCTCGGCGGTGCGGCCGGACAAGCTGCGCTTCGACTTCACCCACGGGGCTCCGCTGACCGCCGAGGAGGTCCGCGCGATCGAGGATCGGATCAACGAGTGGGTCAAGGCCAGTCGGCCCGTGCGAGCGCTCGAGATGGATCGTGCCGAGGCCGAGGCGATGGGGGCGATGGCCCTGTTCGGCGAGAAGTACGGCGATTGGGTGCGGGTGGTCGAGGTCGACGCGGTTTCGCGCGAGCTCTGCGGCGGCACCCACGTCGCCAACACCGCCGAGATCGGGATCGTCGCGATCGTCTCCGAGGGCTCGAGTGCGGCCAACGTGCGTCGAATCGAGGCGCTCAGCGGCCCGGCGGCGATCGACTGGTATCGGGGTCGCGCCGACGAGCTGACCGAGGCCGGCGAGCTGCTTGGAGCGCCGCGCGACGCGGTCGCGGGCGCCCGCCGCGCGGCCGAGCGCCTCGCGGAGCTCGAGCGGCGGATCGAGGAGCTGCGCCGCGAGGAGGCCGGCGCCGAGGCCGACCGGCTCGGCGACGCGGGCGAGGAGATTGCGGGCGTCCGGGTGGTCGTCAGCGAGGGCCACGGCGCCAACCAGCGCGAGCTGCTCGAGCTCGCGGACCGCATCAAGCAGCGTGCCGGCGACGCGGCCGTCGTGCTCGGCGGCACCGACGACGGCAAGGTCGCCCTGGTCGCCAGCTTCACCCGCAGCGCGGTCGAGCGCGGCCTCTCGGCCTCCGAGGTGATCCGCGAGGCGGCGGGGGTCGTCGGCGGCGGGGGCGGCGGGCGCGAGGACGTCGCACAGGCAGGAGGACGGGAACCAGAGCGCCTGGCCGAGGCGCTCGAGGTCGCGCGAGCGGCGATCCGGCGCGCACTGAATCCCTAGGCTCTCGCGGGTGCGAATCCTGGCGATCGATCACGGCGACGTGCGCGCGGGCACCGCGGTCTGCGACCCGAGCGAGACGATCGTGCGCCCGCTTGGGGTCGTCTCGCCACCCGAGGCCCAGGAGCTGGCCGCCGTCGCTCGCGAGCAGGACGCCGAGCTGATCGTCGTCGGCGTCCCGGTCTCGCTCGACGGCGCCGAGCGCCGCCAGGCCGCGGCCGCGCGGGCGTTCGCCGCCGAGCTGAGCAAGGTCGCGATGGCTCCGGTGGAGACGTACGACGAGCGGCTGACGACGCGGATGGCGACCGAGAGCGCTCGCGGCGGGGCCAGCGCTCCGGCCGACGCGCTCGCCGCCGCGCACTTGCTCGAGTCCTACCTGCGCGCACGTGCGGCGCGGCCCGCGACCACCGGACCCGGCGCCGAGGAAGCGCCGGGCTGATGGCCGACGAGAGCTGGAACTGGGAGGACCCGTTCGCGGACGACGAGCAGGCGCGCGAGCGCGAACGCCGCCGCGCCGAGCGGGAGGCGCGGCGACGCCAACGGCAGGGCAGCCTGGCCGCGAAGGCACGCGAGGAGGTGGAGCAGCGGGCGGAGGCTCCTCCGGTCGCCTCCCCGCCGGCCGCCGAGCGGCCCCCGGAGCCCGCCGTGCAGAGCTCGGCCGACCACGACGGTGGGCCCCCGGCGGGCCGACCCGCGGCACCGGGGCCGGCCGGCGGCGACGGGGGGCGCAACACGCTGCTCCTGCGCCGCGGCCTCGGCCTGCTGGCCGTGGCGGCGGTGGTCGTGGTCCTCTACTTCGTCGGGAGGGAGGTCAAGGACCTGTTCGGCGATGACCCGCAGCCGCTGGCCGAGCCGAAGCCGGCCAAGGTGAGCGAGCTCCTCGTCCCCGAGGGCCTCGACCGCAGCCAGATCGCCGATCTCGCCGAGGAGGAGGGCCTCAAGGGAGACTACGAGCGGGCGAGCAAGAGCCCGAAGGGGTTCGATCCGACGGAGTACGGCGCGGACACGGGCGACGGGCTCGAGGGCTTCCTATTTCCCGCCACCTACGAGCTGCCCAAGAAGGCCGGCGCCCGCGACCTCGTGCAGCGCCAGCTGGACGCGTTCGAGCAGAACATGGCCGAGGTCGACCTCTCCTATGCGAAGTCGAAGAACCTCACCGCCTACGACGTGCTCAAGATCGCCTCGATGATCGAGCGCGAGATCCAGGTGCCCGAGGAGCGCCGGCTCGCGGCCGCGGTGATCTACAACCGTCTCGCCGCCGGTGACATGCTCGGGATCGACGCCACGATCCGCTACGAGGACGGCAACTACGACGAGCCGCTGACCGAAAGCCGGCTCGCCGAGGACACGCCGTACAACACCCGGGTCAACCCGGGCCTCCCGCCGACGCCGATCGGCAACCCCGGCCTCGCCTCGATCGAGGCCGCCGCGAAGCCGGCGAAGAGCGACGCCTATTACTTCGTGGTCAAGCCCGGTACCTGCGGCGAGCACGTCTTCGTCGAGACCCGGCGGGAGTTCGCGGCGGCCGAGGCCGAGTACCAGCAGGCGCTCGAGGCCGAGGGCGGCTCGCCGACGGAGTGCTGAGGGGCCGTGCCCCGGCTCGCGGTCCTCGGTCAGCCGATCTCCCATTCACGCTCGCCGGCGATGCAGAACGCCGCGCTCGCCGAGCTCGGCCTCGCCGACCAGTGGAGCTATGAGGCGATCGAGGTGGCGCCCGAGGATTTCCCGGACCGGGTGCGCTCGCTCGGGGATGAGGGCTTCGCCGGCGTCAACGCCACCGTCCCGCACAAGCTCGCGGCGCTGGCGGTTGCCGACCGCGTTTCGACCGCTGCGAGGGCGATCGGCGCCGCGAACACGCTCACCTTCACGGACGCCGGGATCGAGGCCGAGAACACCGACGCCGGCGGCCTGATCGCCGCGCTTCCCGAGCCCCCCGGCGGGCGCCGGGCCCTGGTCCTGGGCGCCGGCGGCTCCGCGCGCGCCGCCGTCTGGGCGCTCGGCAACGCCGGTGCGTCGGTGTCGGTGTGGAACAGGACCGCCGCGAGGGCGGAGGCGCTGGCAGCCGAGCTCGGCGTCGCCCACGAGCGCGGCGGCGTCGGCGGCCAGCCGCTGCCGCTGGCTGACTACGACCTGCTGGTCAACTGCACCACGGTCGGCCTCGGAGCGGCGGGCGCCGCGACCACGCCGTCCGCCGACCTGAGTCCGCTTCCACTGCGTGCCGACTCATTGCAGGCGACACAGATCGTGGTGGACCTGGCGTATGGATCATCGGCGACGCCGCTGATCGCGGCTGCGAGCAGTCGCGGGGCGCGGGTCGTCGAGGGCCTCGACGTCCTCGTCCACCAGGGAGCCGCCTCGCTGAGGATCTGGACCGGTCTGGACGCGCCGCTGGAGACGATGCGGCGCGCGGCACGCGGAAGTCGAACAGCAGATGGCACCGGATAAGCACCCGCTGTTCCGGCGGCCGCGGCGGGAGTGGCGCCTTCTTCGTCGAATCGACGAATAAAGCGCCAGCGGCGGCCTCGTGAAGCCGATTCGACTCCTGCGAAGCGACGATGCCGAGTCCTACCCAGGTCGGAGGCGGGGCTCGAGGGCCTGAGGTACGTTCGACCCATGGACCGGTTGTGGCAGCTGGCTCGCGAACACGGATTCGACGCCCTGGTCGTGATCGCGGCGCTCGCATCGGCCATCGGGGTCGCGCTCTCGGACGAGCCGGACACGACGCTGTGGTTCGCGGTGCCCGCGATCGCGCTCGTCGTGTTGCCGCTGCTCGCGCGCCGCCGCTTCCCGTTCGCCGCGCCCGCGGCGGTGTGGATCGTCGCCGCCGCGCTCTCGCTGGTTGATGGCCGAGTCCTGCCCGTCGCGGCGGGTGCCACGGTCGCCGGACTTGCCGCGGCGTTTCTGCTCGGCAACCTGCGCGACGCCGCGCAGGCCCGTATCGGCCTCGCGATCGTGGTCGGCGGCGCCGCGATAGTCGTCTACAACGATCCCACCCATGACTCGGCCGATCTGCTCTTCACCCCGCTGCTGTTCGGGATCGGCTGGCTCGCCGGGTTCGCGATGCGCGAGCGTTCCGAGCAGGCCGAGGAGGCGGAGGTACGCGCGGCGCGCGCCGAGCGCGAGCGAGAGGCCGCGGCCCGCGTCGCTGTCGCGGAGGAGCGCGCCCGGATCGCGCGCGAGCTTCACGACATCGTCGCCCACGCCGTCAGCGTGATGGTCCTTCAGGTCGGTGCCGTGCGCCACCAGCTCGCGGAGGACCTCCCGGAGGCCGAGGCGCTCAACGGGGTCGAGCGCACCGGCCGCACGGCGCTTGCCGAGATGCGGCGGCTGCTCGGCGCGATGCGCAGCGACGATGACGACCTCGCGCTCGCGCCCCAGTCGGGCCTCGGCAACCTCGCCGCCCTCTCCGAGCAGGTGGGCAAGGCCGGCCTCCCGGTGCGCGTGCACGTCGAGGGCAAGCCTCAGCCGATACCCCATGGACTCGACTTCTCCGCCTACCGCATCGTCCAGGAGGGCCTCACGAACGCGCTGAAGCACGGGCACGCCACGGCGGCCGACGTCACGGTCCGGTACGGCTCCGATGAGCTCTACATCGAGGTTCGCGACGATGGCATCGGCGCCGTGCAAGGACGGCGACCCCGGGCTACGGGCTCATCGGAATCCGCGAGCGCGTGAAGATCTACGGTGGCGAGATGACCGCCGACACGGCGAGCGATGGCGGCTTCGTGCTCCGCGCGCGCCTTCCGGTCCGGGAGGTCGTCGGATGAGCATTCGGGTGCTCGTTGCGGACGACCAGTCGATGGTCCGGGCCGGCTTCCGCATGCTCCTCGGCGGTGAGGAGGACATCGAGGTGGTGGCCGAAGCGAGCAACGGGCTGGAGGCCGTGAGCAAGGCCGCGCGCTTCGAGCCCACCCTGATCCTGATGGACATCCGCATGCCCGAGCTCGACGGGCTGGAGGCCACCCGACGGATCCTCGCGTCCGACCCCGACGCACGGGTCCTGATCCTCACGACGTTCGACCTCGACGAATACATCTACGAGGCACTGAGCGCCGGCGCCAGCGGCTTCGTCCTCAAGGACGAGCCGCCCGAGCGGCTGATCGCCGCGATCCGCACGGTCGCCGCCGGCGACGCTCTGCTCTCGCCGACGGTCACGAAGCGAGTGATCGGGGAGTTCGCGCGCTTCACGCGCCCGGAGCCCCCGGATGGATTCGACGAGCTGACCCCGCGGGAACTAGACATCCTTCGCCTGGTGGCCGACGGCCTCTCGAACGCCGAGATCGGGCAGGAGCTCTACATCAGTGAGACGACCGTCAAGACCCACGTCACGCACATCCTCCAAAAGCTCGACCTGCGCGATCGCGTCCAGGCGGTGGTGCTCGCCCACCAGAGCTGCCTGTTCGAGGCGGAGGATTGATCGCCGGCGCTAGCGCGCGGTGAGCTGGACGATCGGGATCACGCGGTTCGACTCGGCCGCCTCGCGGCGATACGCCGCGTAGGGCGCGAAGACGCGATCGGCGAGCGGCCAGAGCCTGCGGCGCTCGGCCTCGTCGGTGATCACGGTCGCTCGCATCGGCAACCCCCCGAAGACGACGTTCGGATCGGCCCGAAGATTGTGAAACCACGCCGGGTGGCGCTCGTAGCCGAGCTTCGACGCGACGATCGTGACCCGCTCTGAGTCGTGGAAGTAGATGACCACGTTTCGCCGTACGGCGCCCGTCCTCGCGCCCCGTGTCTCGAGCAGCGCGGTGGGGAGGACGAGGCCCATGCCGACCCGGCCCCGGGTCGCCCGCATCAGGTATGGATCGACCCTCCAGACGAGGTGGACCGACAGGAACCGCCCCAGCCGCGTGTTGGCGACCGCTGCGTACAGGCGCGCGAGCCGGCTCGGCGGACGGTGCGGATCGACGTACTTGAGGCGCGTGGCCATGTTGGCGCAGTATCGCCCGGCCGGAGCGACGACCCTTAGACCGTCAGGCGCACGATCGCAACCGTGCCCACGACCACGATCACGACACGCAGAGCGGTCGGTGAGAGCCGCCGCCCGTAGCGAGCCCCGAGCGCCGCGCCCACGATCGAGCCTGCGGCGATCAGCCCGGCGACGGCCCAGTCGACATCCGCGACGATGGCGAAGACGATGCCCGCCGTCAGGTTGACGAGCCCGGCGAGCACGTTCTTGAGCCCGTTGAGGCGCTGAAGGTGGTCCTCGATCGCGACCCCGAGGATCGAGATCAGGATGATCCCCTGGGCGGCGCCGAAGTAGCCGCCGTAGACGCCGGTCGCACCCACGGCGGCCCGCAGGGCGGGGTTGCGCTCGGCGCCGTGGTGCCGACGGCGATGCGCGAGGGCGCGCTCGAGGCGCGGCTGGACGACGACCAGAAGGAGCGCGAGGGCGATCAGGACCGGGACGATGGCGTCGAACGCGCTCGAAGGGAGGGTCAACAGCAGGGCGGCGCCGGCGAGCGCCCCCGTAATCGAGTACACGCCGAGGTGAAGGATCCGGCTGCGCTGGCCCTCGAGCTCCCGGCGATAGCCGATCACGCCCGACACCGAGCCCGGCACGAGCCCGAGGTTGTTGGAGACGTTCGCCACCAACGGCGAGTAGTCGAGCGCGATCAGGACCGGGAACGTGATCAGCGTCCCGCTGCCGACGACCGTGTTGATCGCACCGGCGCCGATCCCGGCGCCCACGATCGCGAGCGCCTCGAGCGCGTCCATGGGTCGGCGCAGGCTACCTGCGCCCCGGCCGCGACCCGACGTCGAGCGGCGGATGGGCGAGCACGACCGATGTCTCGATCTGGCGGTCCGGGATCGTCCAGTACCTCTCGAGCAGCTGGCTCGTGAGCTGTGGCGAGGCGAGCTCGAAGCCGTGGCGGCGATAGAAGCGGATCGCCCAGTCGGCATCCGCCCAGGTGCCGACGAGCATCCGCCGCGAGCTCAGCCCCCGCAGGTGTCGAAGCAGCGCGGTGCCGACTCCGCGCCCTTGGCGCTCGGGAAGGACGTACGCGTGACGGATCAGATCCACGTCGCCCACCGCCTGGACGCCCATCGCGCCGACCAGCGCGCCGTCCAGCTCATAGCCCCAGAACCGGACCCCGGCGGCGATCTCGCCCTCGAGCTGGGGTGCATCCATGTAGGGGTCGTGCCAGCGGTCGGCCGGGATCACCCCCCGGTAGGCCTCGGCGGCGGAGTTGATGATCGCCAGGATCACGTCGCGCTCGTCGTGTCGAGTGCGCCGGATGCTGCTCATGGCACCAATCCTCACGCTTCGGCCGTCCACCGCGTTTCTAGGGGTGCGGGGGCATCCACGGAGATTCGAACGGAGGCCTGTCATGCAACTGGATCTCGACGACCGCATCGCCCTGGTCACCGGCGCCTCGAAGGGCATCGGGCTGGCCATTACGCAGACGCTGCTCGAGGAGGGGGCGCGCGTGGTCGCTGTCTCGCGCACCCGTTCGCCGGAGATCGACGGGCTCGCCGGCGAGCTCGTCCACGTCACCGCGGACCTCATGGATCCGGACCGACCAGCGGAGGTGGTGGCGCGAGCCGTCGGCGAGTTCGGCGGGCTCGACATCCTCGTCAACAACGCCGGCGGCCCGCCCCCTGACACCAAGCTGCCGCGCTTCGGCTTCCTCGAGCTCGACGACACCGACTGGCGCGAGATGTTCGAGTTCAACCTGTTCTCGGCCGTGCGCGCATCGCGGGCTGCGCTGCCGGTCATGGTCGAGCGGGGCGGAGGCGCGATCGTCAACGTCTCGTCGGTCCACGGCCGCCAGCCGTCGGCGGTGAACGTGGACTACGGGGCCGCCAAGGCCGCGATGATCAACCTCACGAAGGCGCTCTCCGAGGAGTTCGCCCCGCAGGGCGTCCGCGTCAACGGCGTCTGCCCGGGGCCGGTGAGGACGCCGTGGTGGACCGACGAGGGTGGCGCCGCCGACATCCTGGCCGCAGCGACCGGCTCGGATCGCGAGAGCGTGATGACCACCGTGGCCCCGGAGATGATGCAGCTGGCCACGGGTCGCCTCGCCGATCCGAAGGAGATCGCCTTCGCCGTGGCCTTTCTCGCATCGCCGCGGTCGGCAAGCACGACCGGCGCCGAGTTCGTCGTCGACTCCGGGATGCTCAAGACGAGCTGATCGGCAGTTGCGATCGGCCCGAAGTCGAGACACCCGTGCCGTAGCGCATACTGGTGGGGCGATGTCCGAGGAGAACGTCGAAAAGACCCGCGCGTTCATCGATGCCTACAACCGCCGTGACTTCGACGCTGCGGTCGAGTCGTTCCATCCCGCGATCGACTGGGTGCTTCCGGCGCAGCAGGCGTCGGACTCCTGCTGCGGCCCGGAGGAGATCAAGCGCTTTTGGGACAGGATCGACGAGACGATGGGGGAGCTGCAGCTGCGGCCGCAGGAGTACGTCGATGCGGGGGACCGGGTTGCGACCCGGCTTCGCCACTACGGTCGCGGCCGGGAGAGCGGAGTGGTCATCGACGAGGAGCTCTACCACCAGGTCGCGACCTTCCGCGACGGGACCATCGTGCGAATGGAGTACTTCGCCGCCTGGGACGAGGCGCTCGCGGCCGCCAAGATCTCCGACTGACACGTTTCAGCTTTCGGCGCCTGCGGGTAGTCCTATACCCGAGGTGTTAGGGGCCTCGAATGACAAGCTCGAACTCGTCCTGCCAGCAGCCCCCCCGAGCGTGGCAGCGGCTCGGCATGCATTGACCGCCTACGCCGAGCGCTGCGGGTGGACCGACCTGTGGCCGATCCAGACCGCGGTCTCGGAGGCCGTGGGTAACGCCGTCGTGCACGCCTACCCCACGAGTGCCAACGGCAGCCAGGTCTGGATCTCGGCGGAGCTCGACCGCGACGGCCTGCTCGTCGCGGTCGAGGACGAGGGCACCGGGATGCGGCCCCGCGTGGACAGCCCCGGCCTCGGCCTCGGCATTTCGCTGATCGAGCGGCTCACCGATCGGCTGGTGATGGAGGACCGCTCCCAGGGCGGCCTCCGGGTCGAGCTGCGGTTCGACCGCGAGCCACACGAGGCCGGCTGATCACGGTGTCTTGACGCCGACCGGCGGTGCCGCGAGACTGAGACCGGGTTCCTCATGGACTACTCGCTGCTCAAGGACACGGCCTTTCTTCCCGCGCCCGTCCGAGAGCGCACGATCGCGAACCTGGCCGCGCTGCGCGAGCAGCTCTCCGAGGCTCTCCCGGCCAAGGACGCCGAGGACCACATGCTGCTCGGGACCTGGAACATCCGCGACTTCGGCAAGGCGGACAGCCTGCGCAAGGGCCGCGGCCCACGGCTGCCCGAAACGCATTTCTACATCGCCGAACTCATCTCACGGTTCGATTTCGTCGCCGTCCAGGAGGTGAACGACCTCCCCGAGTGGGCGCGGGTGATGCGCATCCTCGGCCCCGACTGGGACTTCATCGCCACCGACGTCACCGACCCTGAGCTCGGCGGCAACGGCGAGCGTCTGACCTTCGCCTTCGACAGCCGCAAGGTGCGGTTTCGTCACATCGCCGGCGAGATCGTGCTGCCGCCCAACAAGCTGGTGAGCGAGAACGTCGTTCCGGAGGCGGACGACGAGGGGGCGTCCGGCGAGGTCGCCGGGCAGCCGGTCGGCCGCCAGTTCGCCCGCTCGCCGTTCGTCGCATCGTTTCGCTCGAACTGGTTCAAGTTCGACATCTGCACCGTGCACATCTATTACGGCGAGGAGCACGGCGAGAAGCTTCGCCGCCGGGTCGCCGAGATCCGAGAGATCGCCGAGTACTTCGGGAGCCGGGCGGTCGATGCCTTGGAGTCCGGCACGTCGCTGATCCTGCTCGGCGACTTCAACGTCGTCGGCCCGGAGCACGAGACGATGGCCGCGCTGCTCGCCTCGGGCTTCAAGACGGCGGGCACGCTCGAGAACATCGCCTCGAACATCGGGCGCGACAAGTACTACGACCAGATCGTGTTCCACACCCGGCCCGGGGTGCTCGAGTACAGCGAGACCCCGACCCCGGACGGCAAGCCCAGGGCCGGCATCTTCGAGATCTTCCGCAACGTCTTCACCGAGGCCCAGCTCGACGACTATCAGTCGGCGGCCAGCGCAACCACCGCCGGCGACGACAAGACCGGGGACGAGCTACGCGACTACTACCTCGACTGGCGCACGTACCAGTTCTCCGACCACCTTCCGATGTGGATCCAGCTGCGCGTCAACGACAGCTCCTCCTACCTCGAGCGCATGTAGCTCAGGGAGCGGTCAGCAGCTTCGCTTGACGTCGCGGCCCGGGCCGCCGCGGCAGGTGTCGCGGCCAGTCCCGCCCCGCAGCAGGTCGTCTCCGCTTCCACCGCCAAGGCGGTCATCGCCGCCACCGCCGCGCAGCTCGTCGCCGCCGGCCTGGCCCTTGAGCAGGTCGTTGCCGCCGAACCCGCAGATCAGGTCCTTGCCGCCGAGCCCGCGGACCTGATCGTCACCGCGCAGCGCGGCGATCACGTCACGCTTGTCGGTGCCCATGAGCACGTCGTTCCCGTCGGTGCCGACGATCGTCGCCTCGCGGCCGCCGCAGGTGGGCGTTGGCGGCGCCGGGAGGACCGTCGTCGTCTCGGTGTCGGAGTTGTTCGCGAGCGCCGGGTCAGTGTCGGCGCTCGAGACCGTCGCCGTGTTCTCGAACTGACCGTCGTCGCGGGGCACGACGCGGATCGCAACCGAGGCGCTCGCGCCGTTTGCGAGCGATCCGAGCGCGCAGCTGACGGTCCTGCCCTTGCGCTCGCAGGAGCCGATGGAGGGCTCGGCCGCGACGAAGTCGAGCTTGTTGGGGAGCTTGTCCTCGACCACAACGCCCGAGGTCGCATCGGGGCCGGCGTTCGCCACCGCGAGCGTGTAGGTGAGCTCGGATCCGACCGTGACCGGGTCGGGCCCGTCGGACTTGCCGACCGAGAGGTCGGCCGTGGCCGCGAACGCCGATGCCGGGCGCCAACGCCAGCATCCCGGCCGCGACGGCAACGCCGCCCAGCATTCGCGCCCATCCCATGTGACTACTCATCGTGATCGACACCCTCTTCATATCTCGATTCCTTCCGTTCCGTGCATCGGAAACACATCCGGCGGGCGTTCAGAGCGGGAACGCGGCGGTAAGTGGCTATTGCTCCGACTGAGCGCTCGGCGGCACGGGGGCGTCGGTCGTGGCGCCGGGGGACACCTCGGGCTTCGGTGGCGGCGAGACCGGTGTGGGGTGGGGCTCGGTCTGCGCCGGCGGGGGCGTGGCCTGCTCAGGCGGCGTGGCGAGCTGTCCCGGTGGCGTCGCAACCTGGCCGGGTGGCGCGCCGGATTGCCCCTGGGGCGCTTCCGCATGGCCGGGCGGGGTGGCGGTCTCCCCGGGCGGCGGCTTCGTCTGTCCCGGGGGTGCGGCCTGGCCCGGCGGGGTACCCGTCTGGCCCGGCGGCGTGCCCGTCTGGCCCGGCGGGGTGCCCGTCTGGCCCGGCGGGGGTGCCCGTCTGGCCCGGCGGGGTGCCCGTCTGGCCCGCGGGGGTGCTCGCCTGACCCGGCGGGGTGCCCGTCTGGCCCGGCGGCGTGCCCGTCTGGCCCGGCGGCGTCTCGGAATGGCCGGCGGGCGTCCCGGAGCGGCCCCGGGCGTCGCCGTTGTGCGAGCGCTCGATGGCGCCGTCGGGCTGTCGGCCGGCGACGGGGGGCACGCCCGCCTGGCTCGGCGCCGTGCGCGCGCGCTCCGCCGGTTGATTCGGCGCGGGCGCGGCGGACGGGCTATCGCTCTGCCGCTCGGCGCCGGCGCCGCGGTCGCCGAGGCCCGGGAGATCGACGACGCCGGTCACCTGCGCGGCCCCGGCGCCGATCGTCGCCGCGACGAGCACCGCGGTCGCGGACTTGGCCGCCACTGACCCCCCGAGGACCAGGCCCGTGCCGCCTGCCGCGCCGCCGCCGCCCGCGGCGCCGCCGCCGCCCGCGAGCCCCTTCATAAGTCCGATCGCCCCGGGCAGAGCCAGGGCCGGCGCGAGCTGGGCGAGATCCTCCCGGCGGTCGACGATCCCCGCCCGGAAGTTCGCGCAGCGTTCGCAGTCGCGCAGGTGAGCGCGCAGCCGGCGCCCTCGCAGCACGCGGCCGTCGCGCTCGGAGATCGCCCGGCGGACTCGGTCGCACTCCATCTCGCGACCCTCAGCCATCTCCTGCAGCGCGAGTCGGGTCTCGTAGACGAGCTGGCGGGCCGCCTGCGCCGAGCAGTTGAGGCTGGCGGCGATCTCCTTGAAGCTCAGGCCGCTGAGCTCGCGCATGACGAGCGCGCCCCGCTGGCGGTCGGGCAGCTGGCCCAGGTCGTCGACGAGCTGGCGCAGCCGTTCGATCGTGGCGGCGTCGGCATCGGCGGCCGGAACGGTGAGACGGTCGGGATCGAGCTCCACTCCCGGGCGCCGCTGACGGAGCAGTGAAATCGCCTCGTTGTGGGCGACGCGGTACAGCCACGGCTTGAGCGCGATCTCGCGCCGCTCGCCGGGCAGGGCGCGCACCGCGCTGACCATCGTGTTCTGTAGTGCGTCGGCCGCGTCCTCCGCGTTGCCGAGGATCGCGGTGCAGTAGCGATGGAGCTCCTGTCCGTGGCGCCGGTAGATCGCGGCGAAGGCGCGCTCGTCGCCGTCGGCGGCCATCCGCGCCAGGCGCTCGTCGCCCAGCAGGCGCGGTATCGCAGGTCGAATCCCCCGCGGGCGCTGGCGCAGCGCCTCGTCGGCACCGGTCATCGTCGTTACAAATACCCATTCACGGGACAAAACGCAACCGACGGCGGTAAGTCAGAACGGATCGCGGTCGCATACGATCGTGCACATGGGCTGCTTCGCCGCGCTCCTGGCGCTCATCTCGCCCCGGCTGGCGCTGTTCTTCATCTGGATCTTCAGCGACCTGCTGAGCCGCGCGTTCGAGGCCTGGTACGTGCCGCTGCTCGGCTTCTTCCTGCTGCCGTGGACGACGCTCGCCTACGCCGTGATGTGGAGCTCGTCCGACGGCGTCCGCGGCTTCGAGTGGTTCATCGTCGTCCTCGCCTTCTTCCTCGACCTCGCGTCGTGGGCGGGCGGGGGCCGCGCGCGAAGCTAGACCTAGGGCGTCACGATCGCGAACCGCGGGTCGGGTTCGTCCATGAGCCCGAACAGCTCACCGACCTTCGCGCCGTCGCCCTCGATCGCGATCCGCCCCGCCTCGAACAGCTCGGCCGTCGTGACGGTCTCGGCGATCAGCTCGTCGAGCGCCGGGCGCGGCAGCCGCAGGGTGGCCTGTGCGTCCTCGCGCTTGCCGGGCGTGTGGGTGAGCACCGCGTTCTCGAGCGTAAGCGTGTGCGCCTCCTCCGTGTCCGAGAGCTCGAACACGATCGAGAGCTCGACGCCGAACGCGCGCGGGCCGTCGATTCGAAACGCCATGCCGTCGAGGATCTGCTCGAGCGGCACTTGGCCCACCATCTCCGGAGAGGCGCTCACCGTCGGCGTGTCGACGATCCCGTCGCGCAGCTCCTTCGCTCCCATGAGGAAGAAGTTGCGCCAGGTCGCGTTCTCGCACCCGTGGCCGAGCCGTTCGAGCACCGTCGCCTGCAGCTCGCGCGCCGCCTTCGTGCTCGGGCGCTGCGAACACCGCGTGGTTCGCGAGCTCCGCCGCCCAGCGCAGGTCGCCGGCCTCCGCGGCCTCACGGGCGCGGTCCAGCATCGGGTCGATGCCGCCGATCGCCTTCACGTAGCGGCGCGCGCGCTCCACCGGCGGGTGCTCCCATAGGTGGGCGGGGTTGCCGTCGAACCAGCCCATGTAGCGCTGGTAGATCGCCTTCACGTTGTGGCTCACGGAGCCGTAGTAGCCGCGGCAATGCGACTCGCGCTCGAGGCTCGGCGGGAGCTCCATGACCTCGGCGATCTCGGCTCCCGTGAGCCCCTTGTTGATCAGCCGAAGCGTTTGGTCGTGGAGGTAGCCGTAGAGGTCGCGCTGCTTGCGGAGGAAGTCGATGGCCCGCGCGGTGCCCCAGATCGGCCAGTGATGGACGGCGAAGAGCACGTCGGTGTCGGCGCCGAAGAGCTCGATCGTCTCGTTCAGGTAGCGGGCCCAGACATGCGCGTCGCGGACCAGCGCGCCGCGCGGGGTGAGGATGTTGTGGAGCGTGTGGGTCGCGTTCTCGGCGACGCAGAGCACCCGGTGGTCGGGGAAGTGGAAGTTCATCTCGGCCGGCGCCTCGGTCCCCGGGGTGAGCTGGAAGACGAAGCGGATGCCGTCGACGCGTCTCCTCCTGGCCGGTCTCCGTGATCTCGACGGTCGGCGCGTACAGCGAGTTGCGACCGACCGACGTCGTCAGGCCGAGCCCGCAGCCGACCTGCTCGCGCGGCCCGCGCTCGAGCATCGCCTCGTACATGTAGCCGGCGCGACGCGCCATCGCCGGCCCCGCGAAGGCGTTCTCACGCACCGCGTGCTCGAGGAAGCCCTCCGGCGCGAGGATCGGCACCCGCCCGGAGTCGACGTCCTCGGCCGAGACCACCCCGGCGACGCCGCCAAAGTGGTCGACGTGGCTGTGCGTGTACACGACGGCGGTCACCGGCCGGTCGCCGCGGTGCTCGCGGTACAGCGCGAGCCCGGCGGCCGCGCACTCGATCGAGATCAGCGGGTCGATGACGATGATCCCGTCATGGCCCTCGACGATCTCCATGTTCGAGAGGTCGAGGCCGCGGACCTGAAAGAAGCGGGGGGCGATCTCGAACAGGCCCTGGATCGCGGTCAGCCGGCTCTGGCGCCAGAGACTCGGGGTCGCCGTCTCGGGACAGTCGCCGGCGAGGAAGTCGTAGGCGTCCGAGTCCCAGACCACGCGGCCGTCGGGCGCCTCGATTCGGCCGGGGTCGAGCGCGGCGATGAAGCCGCGGCGCGCGTCCTCGAAGTCCTGGTCGCGCTCGGACATGCTGCTCCCTCCTCGTAGCGGTCGCGCTGCAGCCTATTGTTGGACCGCTTGGCGACCCGCAACCAGACCGAGAGAGCACGCCGTCGCGGGTCGCTTGGCGACCGCGTCGAGCGCGAGATCGAGGACCACGTCGACGTCGAGCGCGAGATTGAGCGTGGGGAGGCGGAGAGCGAGCGCGTTGGCCCGAGCCTGCGCCGTACGGCGATCTGGCTCGCGATCACGGGCGTCGCCCTGTATCTGATCGGCCCCAGCCTGCTCGATGTGCTCGGCTCGTGGCAGGACCTAGATCGCATCGATTGGGTCTGGTTTCCGGCGATGCTCGCGCTTCAAGCCGGCGGCCTCGCGTGCCTCTGGGCGGTGCAGCGGATGGCCCTCCACCGGGCCCGGTGGCCGGACGTGATCGAGTCCCAGCTGGCGGGCAACGCGGTCTCCAAGATCGCCCCGGCGGGAGGCGCGATCGGCGCCGCCCTGCAGTACAAGATGCTCGTCACCGCGGGGCTCGAGCGCGGCAGGACGGTGGCGGGGATAACCGCGGTCAACCTGCTCACGTTCGCGGTGGTGCTGGCGCTGCCGGTGCTCGCGCTGCCCGCCTTCGTCCGCGGCTCGGTCGATCGCAGCCTGGTCGAGGCCACGATCGTGGGAGTCGTGGTGTTCGCGCTGCTCCTGGCGGCCGGGACCGCGCTGCTCGCCTTCGACCGCCCGCTCGAGCTCGTGGGCCGCGCGGTGCAGTCGGTGCGCAACCGCCTGCGGCGGCGCGCCCAGCCGTTGCGCACACTCCCCGAACGGCTGACCCGTGAGCGCGACCGGCTGTTGGCCACGCTCGGGCCGCACTGGAAGCAGGCGCTGGCGGCGACGATCGGGCGGTGGGCGTTCGACTACGCAACCCTGCTCGCCGCCCTTGCCGCGGTTGGCGCGACGCCGAGCCCCGCGCTGGTGCTGCTCGCCTTCTGCGCAGCACAGGTGCTCGCCCAGGTGCCGGTCACCCCGGGCGGGCTCGGCTTCGTCGAAGCCGGCCTGACGGCGACGCTGACGCTGGCCGGCGTCGGCCCCGGCAAGGCGGTGCTGGCGACGCTCGCGTACCGCCTGTTCGCATACTGGCTCCAGCTCCCGGCGGGATTGGTCGGTTTCCTGATCCACAAGCGGCGCTACTCGGCCGCGGAGGCATCTTGAGCACCGATCGGATCACCTACGTCGGCCACGCGACGGCCCTGATCGAGCTCGACGGGGTTCGCGTGCTCACCGACCCGGTGTTTCGCCCGCGCCTGCTGACGGTGATCGTCCGCCAGCACCCCGAGCCCGACCCGGGAATCGCCGAGCGGATCGACGCCGTGCTGATCTCGCACCTACACCACGACCATCTCGACTTCGCGTCGCTTCGGCGGATCGGCCTCGAGGTGCCGATCGTCGCGCCGGCGGGGGCCGGCCGCGTGATCCGCCGGCGGGGGTTCGAGCAGGTGATCGAACTCGGGACCGGCCAGGCCACGAACGTGGGCGGGCTCGAGGTCCGGGCGACGGCCGCCATCCACGACGGGCGCCGGCACAAGGTCGGACCGAAGGTCGACTCCGCCGGGTACCTGCTGGGCTCCGGCGCCCGGATGGTCTATTTCGCCGGTGACACCGACCTGTTCGACGGCATGCAGGATCTGGCCGGCGACATCGACGTGGCGCTGTTGCCGATCGCCGGCTGGGGCCCGAAAGTCGGCTCCGGTCACCTCGACCCGCGACGGGCGGCGGCGGCGGCGGCGATGCTGCGGCCGCGCCGCGCGATCCCGATCCACTGGGGGACGCTGCTTCGCTTCGACCTCGGCCGGCGCGGCGACGAGCTCCTGCACGCGCCAGCGCGGCGCTTCGTGGCTCAGCTCGCAGAGCGCGCGCCCGACGTCGAGGCGATCGTCCTGGAGCCCGGCGAGTCGCTGGACCTTTCGCCGCCCGCTTAGGCGGCGGCCTCGCGGCCGTCGCGCGAGCGCTTCGCCTTGCGGGCCTGCCGCGGCGAGACCTTGATCGACCCGACGACCCGCCGGGCGTCGAGCAACCGGACGTCATAGGTGCCGGGCTGGCGCGGCAGGAGGTCGAAGTGCGCTGGAGCGGCCGGATCGACCGGCTCGAGCTCGCCGAGGGCGGCGATCTCGACCTGATCGACCCGCCGTGCCTTGACGGTGAGCTCGAGCTGGTCGCCGAGGTCGATCGCGATGCCGGCCGGCTTGCGGTCGCGTGCATCGATCGTGCGCCGCACGAGCCGGCCCGGCGGCCGGGATTCGGCCTGCGTCGCCGTGCTCGTCGTCTCCTCGCCGGTGTCGCGCACCGGGGCCAGGGCGGCGGCGATGCTCGAGACCACGAGCAGGACGAGCATTACGACGATCAGGCGGCGAGCGGCCACGAGAGCAGCGTAGCCCTGCGGGGAGGGCACGCCGGGGGCGGGATCCGGCGCGGCGGGGTGGATCCATACGTGACGGCAGTCGCCATCGCTCAGGATGCCGGCCGACTCGCGCTCGGCCTGGCGCTGTGCGTGTTGCTGGCGGCCGTCACAGTCACCGACCTCGAGCGGCGGGTCATCCCGAACGCCTTCGTGCTCCCCGGCGCTGTCGCCGGGATCGCGATCGTCGCCTCGACCGAGCCCGATTTGCTGCTGCAGAACCTCCTCGCCGCGGTGATCGCCGGCGCCGGGCTGCTCGCGGTCGCGCTCGTTGATCCCGGCGGCATGGGCATGGGTGACGTGAAGCTCGCCGCGACGATGGGTGTCTACCTCGGCCCGGCGGTGGCGCTCGCGCTGCTGATCGGCTTTGTGTGCGCCGCCGGGCTCGGAGTCGCACTGATCGCACGGGACGGCGCCGCGGCGCGCAAGCGCGGGATCCCGCTCGCCCCCTTCCTGGCAGTAGGCGGAGTCGTCACGCTTTGGTTCGGCGACGGGATCCTGCCCTGGTACTCGCGCGGCATCCTGGCCACCGGCGGCTGAACCGCGCCGCCCGCGGGGTCTCGCGCGCGGCCCCGGCCGACGCCGCAGCACCTAGCACTCTCCGCCGCGAGTGCCGCCACGCCTGGCGGCTGCGAATCGGCGCCTGGCGTCGTCCTCAGTCGCCCAGGTAGCGCTGCTACCTGGGCTCCCTGCGTCCTTGCCATGCTTGATTCTCGCTCGCCCGGCGTGGCGCCACTCACGACGGCGAGCACTAACTTAGGCGGAGGATGGCCGATTTCAGCTTCACAACCGCCGGCGAGTCGCACGGGCCCGGGCTGGTCGCCGTCGTCGAGGGGCTGCCCGCGGGGCTGGAGCTCGACCGCGAGCGGATCGATCGCGAGATGGCGCGTCGCCAACTCGGTCACGGCCGCGGCGGGCGGATGAAGATCGAGCGCGACGCGGTCGAGGTGCGATCGGGGGTCCGCCACGGGCGCACGCTCGGCAGCCCGGTCGCGCTCCTGGTCGCCAACCGCGACTACGCGAACTGGGAGGAGCGGATGAACCCATGGCCGGTCGAGGCCGAGGTCGAGGAGTCGCACCTGCCGCGGCCCGGCCACGCCGACCTCGTCGGCGCGCTCAAGTACGGCCATCGCGACGTGCGCAACGTCCTCGAGCGCGCGAGCGCGCGCGAGACCGCGGCCCGGGTCGCGGCGGGGGCGCTGGCGAAGGAGTTCCTGGCGGCGCTCGACGTCAGCGTCCACAGCCACGTGCTGCGGATCGCCTCGGTCGCCGCGGCCGAGCGCGACGATCTCACCCCGGCCGACTTCGCCGCCGTCGATGAGTCCCCGGTTCGCACCCTGGACGGCGAGGCGGCGGAGGCGATGGTGGCCGAGATCGACCGGCTGCGAAAGGCGAACGAGAGTCTCGGCGGCGTGTTCGAGGTGCGTGCCTTCGGGCTCGTGCCCGGCCTCGGCTCGTACGCGAGCTGGGATCGCCGACTGGACGGCCGGCTCGCGCAGGCCATCGTGTCGATCCAGGCGGTCAAGGGCGCGTCGGTGGGCGAGGCATGGGAGGTCGCCGAGCTCCCGGGCTCCGAGTCACACGACGAGATCTTCTGGTCGGCCGAGCGGGGCTATCACCGCCAGACCAACCGCGCCGGCGGGGTCGAGGGCGGGATGTCGAACGGTGAGCCCCTCGTCGTCCGCGGTGCGCTGAAACCGATCTCGACCCTGACCAAACCGCTGCGGTCGGTCGACACGGAGACCAAGGAGCCGGCGCAGGCGATGCGCGAGCGGACCGACTCGACGGTGGTCCCGGCGGCGGGCGTGGTCGCCGAGGCCATGGTCGCGCTGGTGCTCGCCCGCTGCTATCGCGAGAAGTTCGGCGGCGACCACATCGACGACGTTCTCGCCGCCCTGGAGGCGTACCGGGAGCGGATCGATTGGCGGCGCTGAGCACGGGACCTGCCGGCCGCGCGCTCGTCTTCATCGGCTTCATGGGGGCGGGCAAGTCGAAGGCCGCGCTGGCCGCCCGCGACGCGGGCCTGAAGGCCACCGACGCCGACGACGCGCTCGAGCGCGAGCTCGGCGCCTCGATCGAGGAGTTCTTCGCCACCGCGGGCGAGGCGGAGTTTCGCCGCCGGGAGGAGGCGTTCGCAGGCGATCTGCTCGAGCGTGCGAGCGGCGGCGCGATCGCCCTCGGCGGGGGCAGCGTCCTCTCCGAGCGCGTGCGCGAGGCACTCGCGCGGCACACCGTGGTCTGGCTCGACGTCGACCCGGACACGGCCTGGACCCGGGTGGCGGGCTCGGGCCGGCCGCTGGCGGCCGACCGTGACCGCTTCGACGAGCTCCACGCGGAGCGGCGGCCGCTCTATGAGTCACTCGCCGACGCCGTCCTGCCGGCCGACCGCGAGCTGGTGCGCCGTGCCCTGCCGGCGCTGCTCGCGCTGGGCGCTCTGCCCGAGGGCACTCGGCTGGCCTGGGGGCGAAGCGCGTCGGGCGATTACCCCGTCTACGTCGGCCGCGGCCTGCTCGCGAGTGGCTTCTGGCCGCTGGAGGATCGGCGGTTCCTCGTCACTGATCGCGAGGTCGGGCGCCTCTACGCGGACGCGCTCGAGCCGCTCGCCGGCCGGGTCGAAGTGGAGCGGGGGGAGCGGTCGAAGACGCTCGCCGAGGTCGAGCGCGTCATGCGCGAGCTTGCCGGCGGGGGGATGACCCGAGCCGACCATGTCGTCGCGCTCGGCGGCGGTGTGGTCGGCGATCTCGCCGGCTTCTGCGCGGCGACCTACCAGCGCGGGGTGCCCCTCGTCCAGGTGCCGAGCTCCCTCGTCGCCCAGGTCGACTCCGCGTACGGCGGGAAGACCGGCGTCGACCTGCCCGAGGCGAAGAACTACGTCGGCGCCTACCACCTGCCGGCCGCCGTGCTCACCGACCCCTCGCTGCTCTCCACGCTGGCGGAGGCGGAGCTGGCGGCCGGGTTCGTGGAGGTGATCAAGACGGCGCTGATCGCGGGCGGCGGGCTCTGGGACACGGTCCGGGCGATCGACGAGCTCGACCCGACCTCGCTCGACGAGGTGATCTTCGCCTGCGCCCGCACCAAGCTCGACGTCGTCGCCGCCGACGAGCGCGACTCGGGCCTGCGCCAGGTCCTCAACCTCGGCCACACGGCCGGCCACGCGATCGAGGCCGCTGGCGGCTACTCGCGCTACCGCCACGGCGAGGCGATCGGCCTCGGTCTGCTGGCCTCCCTGCGGCTCTCCGACGCCGACGACCTGCGCGAGGAGGTTGGCACGCTGCTCGCACGCCACCGCCTGCCGACCAAGCTCGCGCCCGACGTGGAAGTGGACGAGGTGCTCGCGGCGCTCGCCCGCGACAAGAAGCGCACCGCCGAGGGGGTCCCGTTCGTCCTTCTGGCCGAGCCCGGAGCGCCGCGGCCGGGGGCAGTGTTCGACCCGGATAGGGTCCGGGCAGCCGTGGAGGAGCTGCAGCAGCAGGCGCGATGAGCCCGACCGCCCACAACCGCGTCGAGGTGCTGCATGGCGTGAATCTCGACATGCTCGGCCGCCGCGATTCCGAGCACTACGGAACGCTCACCCTCGCCGAGCTCCAGACGCAGATCAAGCGCTTCGGCCGCGTCCTCGACCTCGAGCTCGCCTTCTTTCAGACCAACAGCGAGGGCGAATACGTCGAGCGTCTGCACCGCCTGCCGGAGGTGGCCGACGCGGCCCTTCTGAACCCCGGGGCCTGGACCCACTACAGCTGGGCGATCCGCGACGCGCTCGAGATCGCCGGCCTGCCCGCGGTCGAGGTCCATCTCTCGGACGTCTCCGCACGCGAGGATTGGCGCCGACACTCTGTGCTGGAGGGGCTTGTGATGGATGCGATCGCCGGTGAGGGACCCGACGGCTACCGGACGGCGCTCGAGCTGCTGAAACGGGAGCTCGGAGCGTGAGCCCGGTCCCGGCCGAACGCGCGGAGCGGCTGGCCGAGCTCGTCGCCGAGCGCGACCTCGACCAGCTGATCGTCGGCGACCTCGTCCGGCCCGGCGATTCGGGCCCGGACGCGGGCGCCGATTCGCGTTGGCTCACCGGCTTCACGGGTACCAGCGCACTCGCGATCGTCGGCCCCGAGGCTCGGATCTTCATCACCGACTTCCGCTACGTCGAGCGCGCCGAACGCGAGGTGGGCGATGCGTTCGAGCACGTGAGCGCCGAGTCGCGTCTGTTGCCCACGCTTGCCGGGCGCCTGCGCGGCCGGGTGGGCTTCGACGACACGCAGACCAGCGTCGCCAACCGCAACAAGCTCGAGCAGTCGATCGAGGAGACGGGCTCGGGCGTCGAGCTGGTGGCCGCCGCCGGCCTCGTCGGCAGGTTGCGACGGCAGAAGGATCCCGCCGAGCAGGAGGCGATCGCGGCGGCGGCGCGGCTCACCGACGAGGCTTACGAAACGGTGCTCGCCGGCGGCCTGGTCGGACGCACGGAGCGCGAGGTCGCCAGGGCCGCCGCGGGGCGGATCCGCGAGCTCGGGGCCGAGCCGGCGTTTGCCGCGATCGTGGGCGCGGGGGAGAACGGCGCCCTGCCGCACGCCGAGCCGACCGACCGCGAGATCCGCGCCGGTGACCTGGTCGTCTGGGACATGGGCGCGCTGCTCGACGGATACTGCTCGGACTGCACGCGCACGTTCGCCGCCGGCGAGCCGGGCGAGGACGCGCGGGAGATCTACGAGCTCGTGCGCCGGGCGCAGGCCGCGGGACTCGAGGCGGTCGGCCCGGGCGTCGGCGGGAGGGATGCCGACGAGGCCGCGCGGACGATCATCCGCGAGGCGGGCTACGAGGAGAACTTCGGCCACGGGCTCGGCCACGGGGTCGGGCTCGAGGTCCACGAGCCACCGCGCATGGGGCCGCGCTCGGAGGACGTGCTGGAGGAGGGCGACGTGGTCTCCGTCGAGCCCGGCGTCTACCTTCCCAGCCGCTTCGGGGTGCGCATCGAGGACCTCGTCGTGATCACCGCCGAGGGCCATCGCAACTTCAGCTCACTGCCCAAGGAACTGCGGGTCGTGGGCTGAGGAGTGTGACCGGCCGCTTCGGGTAACAATGGGCGCAATGCAACTGGATGCCGGAGAGCGACTCCTGCGCCAGCTCAACGAGTGGAACCCGGAGGGCGGGGTCGTCTCGGTCTACCTCGCCATCGACCACACCGATCGGTCCGAGGGCTGGCGGATCGAGCTCAAGGACCGGCTCGCCGGGATCGATCGCGAGGTCTCCGACCGGATCCTCGGCCGCTTTGGGCGCGACGCCCCGCCGCCCGCGGGCCGCACCCAGATCGGCTTCGTCGAGGTCGGCGGAGCCAAGCGTGAGATCTGGAACGGCTTTCAGGTCGACGGCGTCGCCACCGAGGTCGTCGCCGCGGGCCGACCCTACCTGGCGCCGCTGATGCGGATGCTCGACGACGGCTCGCCGGTGGGCGTGGTCGTCGTGTCGCTCGAGCGGGTCCGGGTGCTCGACTGGGCGCTCGGCGAGATCGAGGAGCTCGACGGCTGGGAGCTGGAGATCACGAGCCTCGACTGGCACGAGCGCAAGGCGCCGCGGCGCGACCCGGCACGCGGCACAGGGGCGAGCGCCTCGGGGCGCGACCAGTACGCCCAGCGACTCGAGCACAATCGCGAGCGCTTTCTCAAGCAGGCGGGTGGCCTGGTCGTGTCCCGCTACGGTGACCGCCCGTGGCGGCGGATCGTCGTCATCGGCGAGCGTGGCGGGCCGCGGTCGGTGGCCGCCGGGATGGGGCCGAAGGCGGAGCTCGTGCACGAGGTCCGACACGACCTGATTCGCGCGAGCGTCGCCGAGATCGAGGGCCGGCTCGCTGAGGAGGTCGAGTTCCTCAACCGCAGCCGCGAGGACGCGCTCATCGCGGCGCTCAAGGAGGCGATCGGAAGCGATCGCGGCGCGGCCCTCGGCCCGCAAGAAGTGCTGGAGACGCTCGAGCAGGGGCGCGTTCGCCACGTGATCTTCGACGGGACCCGCGACTTCGAGTCCTACGACGGCGTTCCGGCCTCCGAGCTGATGATCGAGCGGGCGCTCGACACGGGGGCGCAGGTGACGCCGGTCGAAGGCCTCGCCGCGCAGAGCCTCGGCGAGCACGACGGCGCCGCCGCGCTGCTGCGCTACTGACTCATAGACTCCGGTGCGTCCCCGGCGGAGAGAGAAGGAGGAGCGAGATGGCGCTGCAGGTCGAAAGCGATAGCATCAACCACGGGGAGCGGGTCCCCAACGGGCACGCGTTCGGCGTCCCGGACGGCGAGGGCAAGGCGGCGCCCGAGGGCGGCAACCGCAGCCCGCACCTCAGCTGGTCCGGCGCCCCCGAGGGCACCCAGTCGTTCGCGCTCATCGTCTATGACCCGGACGTCCCGGCGGACTTCTCGGACGCCAACAAGGACGACCGGACGCTGCCGGAGGACGCTGCCGCGGGCGGACTTCGCCCACTGGCTCCTGGTCGACATCTCCCCCGACGTCAGCGAGCTCCCCGAGGGCGCCGGCTCCGACGGAATCGTCCCTGGCGGCAAGCCGACGGGCGAGACCGAGCACGGCGTCACCGGCTCGAACAGCTACACCGAGGCGATGGCCGGTGACCCCGCCATGGGCGGCACGTATGGCGGCTACGACGGCCCCTTCCCGCCGTTCAACGACGAGCGCCTCCACCACTACCACTTCGTCGTTCACGCGCTGGACGTCCCCAGCCTCGAGCTCGAGGGCGACTTCACGATCGAGGACGTTCGCGCCGCGATGGAGGGCCACGTCCTCGACCAGGGCGAGATCGTCGGCGAGTACACGCTCTACGCCGAGCGGCTCTGATTCAGCGCGCGAGGTCGACGTCGGTCTGCAGCGACTCGGCGAACCCGGCGATCAGCTCGACGACGGCCTCGAGGTCGCCGAGGTCGACCATCTCGACCGGTGAGTGCATGTAGCGCAGCGGGATGCCGACGACGCCGGCCGGCACGCCGCCCTTGGAGATCTGGATCGCGTCGGCGTCGGTGCCGGTGCGACGGCCCGAGGCCTCGACCGTGTAGTCGATCTCGAGGCGCTCGGCCGTCTCGCACAGCAGCTCGAAGACCTTCGGGGAGAGCGTCGAGCCGCGGCCGATCGACGGGCCCGACCCGAGCGGATGACTGCCGAGCTGCTGCTCCTTCATGCCGGGAGCGTCAGTGGCGTGGGTCACGTCGACGGCGATCGCCAGGTCCGGCGCGACGGCGAAGGTGCTCGTCGCGCCACCGTTGAGCCCGATCTCCTCCTGGACCGATGCGATCGCCACCATCCGGCCGCCGAGCTTGCCGCGGTCGTGGCACCGCCGGAGGGACTCGAGCGCGACGTAGGCGCCGAGCCGGTTGTCCATCGACCGCGAGACGAGCCGGCCGCCATCGACGGCCACCGGGTCGGCGGCGATCACGACCGGATCGCCGATGCGGATCAGCTCCTGGGCGCGGTCGCGATCGGCGGCGCCGACATCGATGTGCAGGCCGTCGAGCTCCACCGCGGCCTTTTGCTGCTCCTTCTTGAGCACGTGGATCGCCTGGCGCCCGATGACGCCGGGGACCGTGCCGTCCCGCGTCTCCACCCGGACCCGCTGACCGACGAGGATTTGCGGGTCCCAGCCCCCGATCGGAGCGAAGTAGAGGAAGCCCTTCTCGTCGATGTGGGTGACGAGAAGCCCGATCTCGTCGATGTGGCCGACGACCGCGAGGAGCGGCTCGGCGCCCTCCTCGCCGATCTCGGCGATCGAGGACCCGATGCCGTCGGTGCGCAGCCGCGCGAACGACGCCGCCTCTCGCCACAGCGCAGCGGCCGGGCCCTCGTAGCCCGATGGCGAGGGTGCCGAGAGCAGCCGCTCGAGCAGCTCGGGGGTCGCGCGGTCGCCGTTCGCGGTCTCGCTCACGCGCGTAACCCTATTCACGCGCACGACGCGGGGATGACCGGGCCCGGGAGACGATGGACCGGGGACGCGGCTTCGGCCGCTACCCTCACCCGCGCGTGATCTCAACCAACCAGTTCAAGAACGGCACCCACATCGAGGTCGACGGGACGACCTACCGGATCATGGAGTTTCAGCACGTCAAGCCCGGCAAGGGTGGGGCGTTCGTCCGCACGCGGTTGCGCAAGCTCGATGATGGCTCGGTGATCGACAAGACCTTCCGCGCCGGTGAGAAGTTCCGCCCGGTGCGCACGGAGACCCGCAAGATGCAGTACCTCTACGACGCCGCCGACGCGGCGGTGTTCATGGACACCCGCTCCTACGAGCAGACCGAGATCCCGCGGGACACGATCGCCGACGAGATGCGCTGGGTGCTGCCGAACGACCACGTCGACCTGCTGCTGGTCGACGAGCGGCCGGCCGGCGTCCAGGTCGCCAGCGCCGTCGACATGACGGTCACCCAGACCGACCCGGGCCTCAAGGGCGACACCGCCTCCGGCGGCGGCACGAAACCCGCGACGCTCGAGTCCGGCGTCACCGTGCAGGTGCCCCTGTTCGTCAACGAAGGCGACCGCGTCCGGGTCGACACCCGCAGCGGCGAGTACGTAGCGCGCGCGTAACCCGCCCACCTTCCGGCACACGCGCGCGTTGTCTCGCGCGCCCGACGCCGCCACCCTGGGCTGCCCGATGGCCGAGCGTCGACTCGATAGCGATATGCGCAAGCGAGTCGACACTCGCTGCGATCAGGAGGTCGCGCGGCGAGCGGGGGAGAGCTGGGGGGTTCTCAGCACCGCCGATCTGCGCGCCTGCGGCCTGAGCCCCTGGGCGATCACTCGACGGCATCAACGCGGGCACCTGCACCGGCTCCATACCGGAGTGTGGGCGGTTGGACACCCGAACCCCCACGTGAGGGCCGGATGCTGGCGGCGGTCAAGGCCTGCGGACCGGGCGCGGTGCTCAGCCACAGGTCGGCGGGTGAGCTGTGGGAGTTCCTCGACGCCGAGGACCGCAGGCCGGAGGTCACGGTGCTTGGGCCGGGGACGCGGCTAGCGCCGGGCATCGTTGTCCACCGAACGTCCCAGCTCGCCGCGCGGGATCGCACCCGCCACGAGGGCATCCCCGTGACGACCCCGGCGCGCACCCTCATCGATCTCGCGGCCGCACTCACGGAAGCCGAGCTGCGCCACGCCGTGCGCCGAGCGCAGGGTCTGCGGCGCGTCAATACCCGGCAGTTGCTGGAGGTGATCGGCCGGCTGGGCCCGCGCCGAGGAAGCCGCAGGCTGAGCGAGGCGATCGCCACGGGGCCGGCGCCCACGCGCAGCGCACTCGAGGACGCCGTACTTGACCTGTTGCTGCGCGCCGGCTTCGAGCATCCGGACGTGAACCGTCCCCTCGTCATCGAGGGAAGGCGCGTGATCCCGGACTTTCGCTGGCCCGAGCAGCGCCTGGTCTTGGAGGCGGACGGCGCGGCATGGCACGACAACGCAATCGCCCGCGCCGACGATCTCGAGCGACAGGCGCTCCTCGAGGCCAGCCGGCGAGCGCGTCATCCGCGTGACCTGGCACCAGGCGGTCACACGGTCGGCAGAGACCGTCGATCGGATCCGGGCTGCGGGTGCGCCCTGCCTCCCCTGCTCGGCCGGGCCCGGGCCGTACTCCGTAGGCTGCGAGGAATGCGCCGTTCCGACCAGCGCCGCGATGCCGTCTTCGCGCTCTACCAGCGCGAGGTGACCGGGCGGCCGCTCGCCGAGTTGCTCGACGGGGCGAAGCCGTTCACCCGCGAGCTCGCCGAGGGCGCCGATGCACACATCGCTGCGCTCGACGAGGAGATCGCGCGCCTCGCGCGCGGCTGGGAGCTCGATCGGATCGCCTCGCTGGAGCGCAACATCATGCGGGTCGCCCTCTACGAGATGCGGCATCGCGACGAGATCCCCGTCGAGGTCGCGATCGACGAGGCGGTGAACCTGGCGAAGGAGTACTGCGGTGCCGACGCGCCGGGGTTCGTCAACGGGATCCTCGGCTCGGCCGCGCGCGAGCTCGAGGAGGCGCGCCAGTGAGCGGCGATGCCGGCGGCGATGCCGCCGCCGATCCGGCGGCCGAGGTGCGCGAGCTGGCGGAGCGGTTGCGCGGCGTCGCCGAGCGGTTGCGCGATCCCGAGGTCGGCGACGAGCAGGCGGCCGAGCTGGCGCGCGAGGCGGCCGAGCTGGTCAGCCGGGCCGGCAACGAGATCGACCGGGCGTTTCGCGAGGCCGACTCCGACGGGGACTGAACCCGAGGTGAGCGCGTACCCCGACGACCTGCGCGAGCTGGTCGAGGACTACCTGGGCGAGCTGCGGTTCTCCGATCGCGCCGCGACCGCGGGCCTCGGCGAGGCGATGCGCTACTCGCTGCTCGCCGGCGGCAAGCGGATCCGGCCCGTGCTGTGCCTCGCCACCTCGCGCTCGGCGGGCGTGGATCCGACCGAGGTGCTGCCCGCCGCGGCCGCGATCGAGCTCATCCACACCTACTCGCTGATCCACGACGACCTGCCGGCGATGGACGACGACGAGCTGCGGCGGGGCCGACCGACGTCCCACGTCGTCTACGGGGAGGACGTCGCGATCCTGGCCGGCGACGGCCTCTTCGCCGAGGCGATCGGCCATTTCTGCGAGCGCCAGCGGGGCGACCCCGCGCGCGTGCTCGCGGCGCTCGGCGAGCTCGTCGCGGCGACCGGCGTCGCCGGCATGGTCGGAGGCCAGTACCGCGACGTGACCGCCGGCGAGGAGCTGGACGCCGACGGGCTGCGCGAGCTCCACGAGCTGAAGACGGGCCGCCTGGTCGGGGCCAGCGTCCTGGTCCCGCTCGCCCTCGCCGGCGTCGACGAGGCGCGCATGGGTCCGTACCGCCGTTTCGCGGAGGAGCTCGGGGTCCTGTTCCAGATCGTCGACGACATTCTCGACGTGACCGGATCTGACGAGGAGCTCGGCAAGCCGCAGGGCTCGGACGAGCGCCATGGCAAGCTCACTTACGTCAGCCTCTTCGGCCTCGACCGCGCGCGCGAGCTGGCGGCCGAGTCACACGCCAACGCGCGCAAAGCGCTCGCCGACGTCGATGCCGAGACGGCCGACCTCGAGCTGATCACAGACTTCATCCACACGCGCCAGCGCTAGGGCGCGGCGCCCGCGTCAGACATCGAAGCGCGCCTGCTCGATCCGCCGCGCGGCCGTCTCTCCGAACTCGCCGAGGACGTCGCGGACCGCGCTGGCGCTCGCCTGGAAGTCGTACTCGACGCGCCGCAGCTCGATCCGACCGTCGGGATGGGCGAGCGCGAAAGCCGCCCGGTGATCTCCGTCCAGCGGGATCCCGACGCTCCCCGGGTTCACGAGCTCGGTTCCGACCCCGCCCACCCGAGTGAACTGCAAATGGGTGTGGCCGAACACGACCCTCGCCTCCTCTGCGCCGGCGAGCAACTCCTCGTCCTCGGGGCCTGCCTCTGGCGGGAAGCTGCGCAGATCCGAGAGCGGAGATGCGTGGCAGTAGCGCACACCGCCCTCCACGAGCGCGGCCGGCAGCGCGCCGAGCCCGGCGATCGTCTCGGCGTCGAGCAGCTCGCGGCAGCGCCCGATCGCCCCACGGACCTCGTCGGGAAGGTCATCCTCGCCGGGGTCGTCGACCCAGCGATCGACGTTGCCGCGGATCCAGGTCGCGTCGAGCTCGCGCAGGCGTGCGACCGTCTCCGCGGGCCAGGCGCCGAAGAGCGCGTAGTCGCCGCCAAGCAAATAGCGATCGGCGCCGGCGAGCTGCGTCTCCTCGAGCACCGCGTCGAGCGCCGGAAGATTGCCGTGGATGTCGTAGAGCACGCCGAGCACGATGCGGCAAGGTTAGATGCGAGCCGGGTGGGTGCCACAATCCCTGGTCGCCCAATGCCCGACCAGCCCCAGCCAAACGACGACGCGGAGCGCAAGCCGCTCCTCGATTCGATCTCGAGCCCGGCCGACCTCAGCGACCGCTCCGACGAGGAGCTCGACCAGATCGCGCAGGAGATCCGCGAGCAGATCATCGACACGATCGGCGAGATCGGCGGCCACTTCGGCGCCAACCTCGGCACCTGCGAGCTGACCACGGTCCTGCACAGCCTGCTCGATTCGCCCCGGGACAAGATCCTTTGGGACGTCGGCCATCAGGCCTACCCGCACAAGGTGCTCACCGGCCGCGGCGAACGGCTGGAGACGATCCGCCAGTACGGGGGCCTGGCCCCGTTCTGCTCGGTGTTCGAGTCCGAGCACGACATCATGGGCGCGGGCCACGCTTCCACCTCGATCGGCTACGCCGTCGGCCTCAAGGAGGCGATGCGCCACGGGATCGGGGAGGACGGCAGGGTGGTCGCCGTGATCGGCGACGGCGCGCTCACCGGCGGGGTCGCGTTCGAGGCTCTGCACAACGCGGGCGGGCTGCAGACTCCGATCGTGATCGTCCTCAACGACAACGGGATGTCGATCTCGCCCAACGTCGGCGCGATCGCGCGCTCGTTCCAGCGGCTGCGCCTGCGCCCGCGGCTCTACCACGCGCGCGAGGACGTCGAGGAGCGGCTGACGAAGCTACCGCTCGGTCTCGGGCGCCAGCTCGAGCGCCTCGGCCCCGAGATCAAGGCGGCGATCAAGGCCTATGCCGCGCCGGGGCTCTTCTTCGAGGAGCTCGATCTCGCCTACATGGGCCCCTTCGACGGCCACAGCGTCGCCGAGCTGCGCCCGGCGCTCGAGGCGGCGCTGGAGGCCGACCGGCCGGTGATCGTCCACATCCACACCGTCAAGGGCAAGGGGTTCGAGCCCGCGGAGGGAGGCGGGCTCGAGGGGATGGAGAAGTGGCACGCCGCGAAGCCGGGCTCGATCGTCGAGGGCAAGCCGGCGCCGAAGAAGCCGGCGGCCAAGCCGCCGCTCACCCGCGGCGAGATGGCCGAGGGCAAGCGCCCCGAGGAGGCCGAGAAGCCCCCGCCGGCGTACACCTCCGTGTTCGGCGACGCGCTCGTGATCGAGGCCAAGCGCGATCCACGCGTGCTCGGGATCACCGCGGCGATGGCCGGCGGTACCGGCCTCACCGCACTGGCCGCCGAATGCCCCGACCAGTACTACGACGTCGGCATTGCGGAGCAGAGCGCCGTGCTCTTCGCCGCCGGACTCGCGACCCAGGGCGCAAAGCCCGTGTGCGCGATCTACTCCACGTTCCTCCAGCGCGCCTACGACCAGCTCGTCCACGACGTCTGCCTCCAGAAGCTCAACGTGGTCTTCGCGATGGACCGCGCCGGCCTCGTGGGCGACGACGGGCCGACCCACCACGGCGCGTTCGACGTCTCCTACCTTCGCGCGCTACCGAACGTGGTCGTGATGGCGCCGCGCGACGAAGCGATGCTGATCCACATGCTGCGCACCGCGCTGGCCCACGACGAAGGGCCGGTCGCCTTCCGCTACCCGCGCGGGACGGCCGAGGGCGTGCCGTTGCCCGACCGCGCCCGCGAGATCCCGATCGGGACCGGCGAGGTGCTGCGGGAGGGGGAGAGGGTGGCCCTGCTCGGCTACGGCTACGGGGTGCGCGTCGCGCTCGACGCGGCGGCGATCCTCGCCGAGCACGATCTCTCGGTTACGGTCGCCGACGGCCGCTTCGCGAAGCCGCTCGACGAGCGGCTGATCGAGCGCCTGGGCGCCGATCACGAGCTCGTGGTGACGATCGAGGAGAACGTGCTCGCCGGCGGCTTCGGATCCGGGGTGCTCGAGCACCTCGAGGACGCCTTCTCCGAATCGGGTCACGATCGCGCCAGGGTCCTGCGCGTCGGTCTGCCCGATCGCTACGTCACCCACGGCAAGCCGGCGCTCCTGCGGGAGGAGGTCGGACTCACGGGCCCGGCGGTGGCCGAGCGGGTGACTGCCGCGCTCGCCGCCCGCGACGCTGTCGCGGGGTAGGGCTGAAGCGTTCCGCGGCTCTGTGATCGCGGTCACACTCAGATCGCACATACGTTCGTAGCCTGGATGGCGTCATGAGAGGTATCCCGCTCTCCGCAACAGTCTTTCTGGTCGGCGTGGGCGCCGCCCAGGTCGCGCTGACCGCCTCAACGCGGTTCAGCTCGCCCCGCAGCGCCTGAGCAGAGCCGACCTACCTCACACAGACAAAAACACACATATCTCTCCTCCCTGTACCCCGAGACGCCCCGCGAAGTGCGGGGCGTTTCGTTTGGTGGCTCGATGCTTCTCTCGACCCTCCGCTCCGCCGCGCGATACTGAGCGCGCGATGTCGCAGGAGAACGTGGAGATTGCCCGCCGGATCTTCGAGGCGTTCAACCGGACGTTCACGAACGGAACAGACGACCTCTATGCGCTGCTCGACCCGGATGTCGAGTGGATTCCGGTGGTGGCCATCCTCGAGGGAAGCAGCTACCACGGCCACGAGGGGGTGCGGCAGTGGATCGAGGACATGAAGCGGGATTGGGAGGCCTTCGAGGCGAGGCCGGAGGATTTCCGGGACCTGGGCGACGACCGGGTGCTGGCCCTGGGCTCGTGGCGTGCTCGGGGCCGGGCAGGCGGCGAGCTGCTCGATATCCCGCAAGCGGCGTGGCTCGGGCAGTACCGGAACGGAAACCTCGTCCGCATGCAGACCTTCACCGAGCGAAAGGCGGCCCTCGAAGCCGCAGGGCTGTCGGAGTAGCGATGTCGCAGGAGAACGTCGAAGTGGTCGGGCGATCCACCGAGCTGTGGTTACGCGGCGGGTACGACGCCTGGATCGAGGACGATCGACTCGGCCACCTACCTGAGCGGGTGGACCGACTACTCCGCGGAGATCAAGGAACTGGTCGACGCCGGCTCCGACCAGGTCATCATGGTGCTCCACGAAACGGCCAAGATGGGCGGGACCGGCGTGGTTATCGACCGCGACCTCGTCCAGCTCTGGACGGTCCGTGACGGGCGGGGAGCCTTCCTGAAGGGTGTTCCAGACGAAAGCGGAGGCCCTCGAAGCCGCCGGGCTGTCGGAGTAGGCGCTGCCCGCTTGCGTCGGCGAAGCCCCGAGACGTGTGCATGTGTCCCATTCGCGCTCCCAGGGCTCAGTTCTCGCGGCAATCCAGCCCTCTCCGCGTCCTCGTCAGGTAGCCTGCGCGCGCGGGGCCCGACCGGGGACCGGGAGGCGAACTCGCCGAGTCTGTTCAACGACAGCCTCGGCAAGGAGGAAACGGATGCACCATCGGCGGGCGATTTCAGCGTTTCATGTCGCGCTAGCAGCGAGTGTGCTGACGCTCGTGTTTGCCGCCGGCGCCATGGGGGCTCCACGCTCCTTCTACGGCATCGTGCCCCAGAACAGCCTCACGGACGCCGACTTCGACCGGATGGGTCAGGGACGGATCGGCACGCTGCGGACCGCCGTCAACTGGTTCGCTGTCGACCCCGGGCCGGCCCCCGATGACTACGACTGGTCGTCCGTCGACGCCGTCGTGGCCGGCGCGGCCCGGAACGGGATCGACGTGCTCCCGTTCCTCTACGGCACGCCGGACTGGGTGGCCCAGGGCCTCGACGGCCAGGCCTGCTCGGACTGCGCGACATTTGCGCCCACGTCCGACGCGGCGCTCGCCGCGTGGCACACGTTCGTCACCGATGCCGTCGGCCGCTACGGGACGGGCGGTCAGTTCTGGGCCGAGAACCCGGGGCTTACCCAGAACCCGATCGAGGTTTGGCAGATCTGGAACGAGCAGAACTCGGCGACCTTCTATGAGCCGAAGCCGAGCCCGAAGGCCTACGCCAAGCTCCTCGACGTGAGCGCCAATGCGATCCGCGGCCGCGATCCGGGCGCCGATGTGATCCTGGGCGGGATGGCGGGCCTCATCGGGGTCAAAAAGGCGGTCACCGCCTGGAACTATCTCGCCAAGCTCTACAAGCGCAAGGGCGTCAAGAAGGACTTCGACGGCGTCGCGCCGCATCCCTACGGCCAGCGGCTGAAGAAGGTCCAGCTGCAGATCGATCGCACTCGCGCGACGATGAAGCAGGCGGGCGACGCCGGCACCGGCCTCTGGATCACCGAAATCGGCTGGGGGTCCCAGAAGGGCGGCAACCCCCTGAACCGCGGCCGCAAGGGACAGGCGCAGAGTCTCAAGGAGGCCTACAAGTACTTCCAGAAGCAGCGGCGCAAGCTCAAGGTCAAGACCGTCGCCTGGTTCACCTGGACCGATTCGCCGAACCCGATCTGCGAATGGTGCCCCACGGCGGGATTGTTCGACAGTGCGCTCCAGCCCAAGCCGGCCTGGCGCGCGCTGACGAAGTTCACCGGTGGCACCTAGCCGATCCCGGTAGTCCCTACGCGGCCAGCCCGGCCGCCCTCAGTGCCTCCTGCTCGCTCTCATATATCTGCCAGCGGATCACCTGCCCGTCGCGCCAGTCGCAGACCTGCCAGACGAGGTCCTCGAGCGCCCGGCTTCCCTCGCCGTGCGCGCGATTGCGCAGTGAGGAGACCGTGACCTCACCGCTCTCGCGCACGGAGACGATCTCGATCGCGAAGTCGGGGAAGACGTCCAGCAGCGCCTGCCACCAGTAGCGCACGCCGTCGTGGCCCTGATGCGCACCGCCCTCGATCGCCATCACACGCGACATGCCGACCACGTCCGGGTGCGCGAGCGCCAGGAACGCCTCGAGGTCGCGCTCGTTGAACGCTTGGATCCCACGCCGGTAGAGCTCGGCGTTCTCCTGGGACATCGCCCGCCTAGTATCTCGCGCGCCGCGGCACCCTAAGAAAATTCACGCGCACCTCGCGGTTGGCGTTAGGGTGGGGAGTGGATGAGTGCAGGGTGGATGCCGAGTCATCCCCGCTCATCCCAAGCAACGAGTCCAAGGGAGGGACCGATGAGAGTTGCGCGACTTGTCTTGTTCACCGGGGTCGCGGTGGCCGTCTGGGTGGCGGGCACCGTACCGGCCTCGGCGGCGCCGATGGTGCGCTCCGCGACCGGTGCGGACGCCGCCTCGATCACACAGGCCGTCGACGACTTCGAGGCGGAGGTCGGCGCCGACGACTGTCCGCCGATGAGCGGCTGCCGGCGAATCGTCTGGGACGGCGTGCCCGACATCCGCTCGGATCCGGCGTTCATGCCCGAGGGGCAGTTCAGGGCCGCCGCGGGCGCCCTCTTCTCGACCCCCGGGCTCGGCGTGCAGGTGAGCGCCGACGACGACACCGCCGACAACGTCCCCACCGACGCGTTTCCGTTCGACGATCCCGACGAGATCCAGTTCCGCGCCATCGATGGCAGCTATGACGAGACCTTCGAGCCGTTTTCGGCCCAGCGCCTGTTCACCTCGGTCGGCTCGAACGTGATCGATACGCGGTTCGTGGTGCCGGCGACCGACACAGCCGCGGACACGAACGCCTTCGGTGTGGTGTTCAGCGACGTCGACGCCGCAGGCACGACGATGCAGTTCTTCGCGCCCGACGGTTCGAGCCTGGGCACGTTCCCGGTTCCGGCATTGGCCGGCGCCCAGACGTTCTCGTTCCTCGGTGTGATCTTCGACGCGGGGGAGCGGATCGCCCGCGTTCGGATCACCCAGGGCGGCGCCGCGCTGGCGGCGACGGTTACTGATGTGACCGAGGGCGGCACGGCCGACGTCGTGACCACGGACAACTTCGTGTTCGGCGATCCGCGCGAGCAGGCCGCAGTTCCGCCGCCGGGAACGCCACCGACACCACCGACACCCGTGACGCCGCCCGTGGTCGTGGACCGGACGGCCCCGGCCCTGGACCTCGATGCCCCGAACAAGCGCTCGCTCAAGAAGTTCCTGAAGGGCGTCAAGTACAGCGTCGGGCCCAACGAGGAGGCTCAGATCGACGTCGTCCTGGTCGCGAAGGCCAAGGCGGCGGAGCTCGCGCGGGCCACGAAGGACGTCGTCCTCGCGACCGACTCGTTCGGCTTTTCGACCGGCCCGCGCGAGGGGACGCTGAAGCCGAACAAGCGCCTCATCGGCGACGCGGAGAAATTCAGGGCCAGGGTGGAGGTCGAGGCGATCGACCGCTCCGGCAACAAGGGCACCGCGAGGAGGACGATCAAGGTCAAGGACTAGCGGCAAGCGGCATGGGCGCTACCGTGCGCCAATGCCGAAGCGCCGAATAGACGCACTGCTCGCCGAGCGCGGGCTGGTGGGCTCGCGGACGAGCGCGGCCGAGTCCGTGCGCGCCGGGCGCGTCCGCATCGGCCGCGACGGACGGCGGGCCGAGAAGCCCGGCCAGCTCGTCGCCGAGGACGCCGAGCTGACGGTCGCCGAGCCACCGCCCTACGTCTCCCGCGGCGGCATCAAGCTCGAGAACGCGCTCGACGCGCTCCGAATCGACGTCGGCGGGCTCGGCTGCCTCGACGTCGGCGCATCGACCGGCGGGTTCACCGACTGCCTGCTCAAGCACGGCGCGAAGCGCGTCATCGCGCTCGACGTCGCCGCGGGCCAACTCGACTGGGGCCTGCGCAACGACCCGCGGGTCGAGGTGATCGAGCGCCGCAACGCGCGCGACCTCCGTCCCGACGAGCTGCCGTTCGCGGCCGACCTCGCGACGGTTGACGTCTCGTTCATCTCGGTTGCGAAGGTGCTCGCTGCAGTCGCCGGTTGCGTCCGCGAGGATGGCGAGCTTCTCTTGCTTGTGAAGCCGCAGTTCGAGCTCGGCCGCGAGCGGGTCGGCAAGGGCGGCGTGGTCCGCGATCCGGAAGCCCGCCGCGACGCGCTGCGTGCGGTTGCCGGCGTTGCCGCCGATGCCGGCCTGGAAGTGCGCGGGTTCGCCTCCTCGGGCCTGCCCGGCCCGAAGGGCAACCGCGAGACGTTCATCCACCTCGCGCGCACCGGATCCGCCCCGGGGCCCGGCCGAGCTCAGGGCGAGGTGGACGTCGAGGCGGCGATCGCGGAGGTCGAGCCATGAGCGACCGGCCCATGGCGGCGCCGACCGAGATCCGGACCGCGGTCGTGCTCACGCACACCCATCCCGAGCAGACGTCGGCGGGCGTGCGCGAGCTGGTGAGCGCGGCCGAGGCCGCGGGCTGCGCGCTTCATGCCGACGAGGACGAGATTGCCAAGCACGGCGAGAGCGCGGCGGGGCTGAAGCCGCTGGACTCGCTGTCCGGCACGCCCGACCTCTGCATCGTCCTCGGCGGCGACGGCACCATCCTGAAGGCGATGCGCACCTATGCCGGCACCGAGGTGCCGGTGTTCGGCTTCAACTTCGGCACGATCGGCTTCCTCGCGGCGGTCGAGCGCGAAGAGCTCGGGGCCGGGCTGGCGCGGGCGCTCGCGGGCGAGTTCGAGGTGCTCGAGATGCCGGGACTCGAGGCGACAATCGACGCCGACGCACCGCTGGCCCTCAACGACGTCTCGCTGATCCGTCGGCCGCACGGGCGCATGGCCGAGCTGTCCTACCGGCTCGGCGGCAAGGAGGTCGGGCACGTGCGCTGCGACGGGCTCGTCGCCGCGACGCCGGCGGGCTCCACCGGCTACAACCTCGCCAACTCGGGGCCGATCCTCGCCTGGGGGGTCGAGGGCTACGTGGTCAGCTTCATCGCGCCGCACACGCTCACCGCGCGCCCACTCGTGGTCGCGCCGTATGACGTGCTCTCGGTGACCAACGCCGCGGGCCGGGACCCGGTCGACATCGTCCTCGACGGCGAACACGTCGGCGAGCTCGCGAGCGGCGCCGACATGGACGTCCGCTTCCGCGACGCCCTCGGCCGCCTGGGCCAACTGCCGGGCTCGAACTTCTACCGCCGGATCCGCGACAAGTTCGGCCGGCTCGCGGGGACGTAGGGGGGCCAGAGGCCGAGCCGGCGCCCGCGTAACCCGCTCGCAGCGCGATTCCGTGGCGAATCCGTCAGGCGGCGCCGCTACAAGGGGGCGATGCTGCTCGAGCTGAGGATCGAGAACCTGCTCCTGATCGAGCGCGCCGAGCTGCGCCTCGGCGCCGGGTTGAACGCGATCACCGGCGAGACCGGGGCCGGGAAGACCGTGCTCGCGCACTCGCTCGACCTGCTCCTCGGCGGCAAGGCTCGCCCGCAGATCGTCCGTCCGGGCGCCGCGGAGGCCTGGGTGGAGGGCGTCTTCGCGCTGCCGCCTGGCCTCCTGGACGACCCGGAGCTCGCCGCGGTCGCCGAGCGACTGCCCGACGGCGCCGAGGAGGTGGTGCTCGGACGGCGGATCGGCGCATCGGGACGAACCAGCGCCTTCGTCGGCGGTCGCGCGGCGTCGGCCGCCGACCTGCAGTCGCTCGGCGGACGGCTCCTGGCCTTCTACGGCCAGCACGAGCACCGGCGCCTGATGCTCGCCTCCGCGCAGCTCGAGATCCTCGACGGCTTCGCGGGCGGCGCACAGCTCGAGCGTCGCGACGCCTACCGCGCCACCCACGCGGAGGTCAAGCGCCTCGACGGCGAGCTGGCCGAGCTCCGTGCCCGCGAGGGGGTGCGCGAGCGCGATCTCGACCTGCTGCAGTTCGAGCTCTCCGAGATCGATGCGGCCGAGCCCGACGCTGCGGAGGCCGAGGAGCTCGAGGCCGAGCGCGGGCGCCTGCGCCACGCCGAGTCGCTGCGAATCGCCGCGGCGCGAGCGCTCGGCGCGATCAGCGGCGAGGCCGAGGACGGCGGCGGCGCCCGCCAGGCGCTCGGCGAGGCGGATGCGGGGCTGACCGCGACGGAGGGCGTCGACCCCGGACTCGACGCACTCGCGGAGCGAACTCGGAGCGTGGCGCTGGAGCTCGACGACCTGGCCGCGGAGCTGCGCGGCTACCTGGAGGGGATCGAGGCCGAGCCGGGGCGGCTCGAGTGGGTCTCGGAGCGCCTTGACGCGCTCGAGCGGCTCAAGCGCAAGCACGGCGGCACGATCGAGGCGGTTCTCGCCCATGCGGAGACGTGCCGCGCCGAGATCGAGCGGCTCTCGAACAGCGCCGAGATCGCAGCAGCGCTCGAGCGCCGACTCGCCGCGGCGACCGCCGAGCGGGCGGCCGTCGCCGAGGAGCTCGGCGCGGGTCGCCGCACGGCCGCCGGTCGGCTCTCGAAGCGGGTGGCCGCGGAGCTCGCAGAGCTGGCGATGGAGGGGGCACGGCTCGAGGTCGCGCTCGACCCGCACCCTGACGGCTTCGGACCGCTCGGCGCCGAGACCGTCGAGTTCGTGGTGACGACGAACCCGGGGATGCCGAGCTCGCCGCTCAAGGAGGCCGCCTCCGGCGGTGAGCTCTCGCGGATCATGCTCGCGCTGATCGGCCTCGCCAGCGACGCCGCAGGGCGAAGCCTGGTCTTCGATGAGGTCGACGCCGGGATCGGCGGGAACACGGCACGGGCCGTCGGCGAGCGGCTGCGCCGGCTGGCCCGGGCGCAGCAGGTGGTCTGCATCACCCACCTGCCGCAGGTCGCGTCGCTCGCCGATACCCACTTCACGATCGAGAAGGACTCCTCGGACGGCGAGGCGCGGGCCACCGTCGAGCGGGTGGCCGGCGACGAGCTGGTCGCGGAGATCGTCCGGATGCTGGGGGGCGACCGTGGCGATTCGGCCGCCAGCCGCCACGCCAGAGAGCTGCTCGAGGCCGCTTGACGGTGTCGCCGCTCGACGAGGAGATCAGCGCCTATTACGAGACTGGGGAGGAGGCGCGGCGGCTCGACACGCTCGCCAGGGTCGAGGAGGCCCGCACCCATGAGCTGATCCAGCGCTCGTTCCCACCGCCGCCAGCGACCGTGCTCGATGTCGGCGGCGGGACCGGCGCCTATGCGTTCTGGCTCGCCGAGCGCGGCTACGAGGTCCACCTGATCGACCCGATTCCACTGCACGTCGAGCGGGCGCTCGAACGATCGCGACAGGCGCCGCGGCCGCTCGCGAGCGCCGCGATCGGCGATGCGCGCGACCTCGATCGCCCCGACGACGGCGTTGACGCGGTCCTCATGCTCGGGCCGCTCTATCACCTCACCGAGCGCGCGGAACGCGTGCGCGCACTGGTCGAGGCGCGGCGCGTGCTGCGGCGGGGCGGAGCCCTGCTCGCGGCCGCGATCAGCCGCTTCGCGCCGGCGATCGACGGGCTTCGCAAGGAGTACCTGCTCGACCCCGACTTCGAGGCCATCCTCGAGCGCGACCTGCGCGACGGACAACACCGCAACCCGGCCCGCAGGCCCGGCTGGTTCACGACCGCGTACTTCCATCTCCCGACCGAGCTCGGCCCTGAGCTGACGGATGCCGGCTTCTCCGAAGTCGAGGTGCTCGCGGTCGAGGGCATCGCGGAGCTCCTGTCCGATCTCGAGGCGTGGCTCGACGACGCCGCGCACCGCGAGGTGCTCCTGCGGACGCTGGGACGTCTCGAGCGCGAGCCGAGCCTGCTCGGCGCGACCGGCCATCTGGCCGGGATCGGCCGCGCTTAACCGGGTGATCCCATGACACGCACGCACGGATGACCCGCATCTAGCCGCTGCGCGGCGCCCGTGGCCGGGCGCGGCGGCATAATCGCGGGGCATGGCGCTGCGCAGCCGGGCCCGCGCGTACCTGCGCGGGCCCGAGATCGAACCCCGCCCCGCGGCGGAGACCGCGATCGAGGCGCCCGCGCGGCTCGGGCGCCGGACCAAGGAGCTGGTCAAGCGTCTGCGCCCGGGCGAGGTCGCGGTCATCGACCACGCCGACCTCGATCGGATCGCGGCGGAGGACCTCGTCGCCTGCGGCGTGGCCGCGGTCGTCAACGTCGCCAAGTCGAGCACCGGTCGCTATCCGAACCCGGGGCCGCTGGTGCTCGCCCGCGCGGGGGTACGGCTCGTCGACGCTCCCGCGGCCCCGCTGTTCGAGGAGCTCGACGACGGCGAGCTGGTGACGCTCCAGGACGGCGAGGTCCGGGCCAACGGGGCCGTGCTCGCGTCGGGGCGCACGATCGACCTCGACGAGGCGAGCGGCGTGCTCGAGCAGCAGCAGTCGCGCATCGACGAGGCGCTGCGGGCGTTCGCCGAGAACACGATCGAGCACGCCCGCGAGGAGGTCGAGCTGCTGACGGGCAAGATCGAGTTTCCCCGTGTGCGCACCAACTTCCGCGACCGCCACGCGCTGATCGTGGTCCGCGGGACTACCTACCGCCGCGACCTGCGCACGCTGCGCGCCTACATCGAGGACACGCATCCCGTGCTCGTCGGCGTCGACGGCGGCGCCGACGCGATCCTGGAGGAGGGCTTTGCGCCGGACATGGTGCTCGGCGACATGGACTCCGCCAGCGACGCCGCGCTCACCGGCGGTGCCGAGGCCGTCGTCCACGCGTATCCCGACGGCCGCGCCCCCGGGCTCGACCGCCTGCGCCGGCTCGGGGTGGAGCCGGTCGTGGTCCCCGCGGTCGGCACCAGCCAGGACGTGGCGATGCTGCTCGCCCATGAGAAGGGCGCCGAGCTGATCGTCTCGGTGGGCGCCCACTTCAACCTCACCGAGTTCCTCGACAAGAACCGCGCCGGGATGTCCTCGACGTTCCTCACGCGGCTGCGGATCGGTGAGACGCTGGTCGACGCCAAGGGCGTCAGCCGGCTCTACAACCCCGGTGTCCGCGGCTGGCAGATGTGGGCCTTCCTCGGGGTCGCGCTGGCGCTGATCGCGATCGTCGTGCTGAGCTCCCCGGAGCTGCGTGAGTTCTTCGACCTGGTCTGGTTGAAGATCAAGGTCGCCCTCAATCTGTGAGCGCGAGGCTCGAAAAGGAAGCCTGATCTTGGGCCGGACGCGAACGCTGTTGTTCTAGTGGGCTACTCGGCGCGGTATCACGCGGCCTCGCTCGTGGCCGTCTTCGTCGCCTTGGCGGCCGGGCATCCTGATCGGCGTCGGCTTCGGCTCGGACCTCGTCTCGGGCACGGCCGAGGACCTCGAACAGAGCCTCGAGGCGGACCTCAATCAGGCGCGCGCCGAGATCGAGGACCTCGAGGCGAAGCTCGATACCGAGCGAGAGTTCGGCGAGGCGGTGGCGCCGGCGATCGTCGCCGATCGCCTGCGCGGCCGCGAGATCGCGCTCGTCGCGTTGGGTGACCTCGATCCCGAGCTGGCCGACGACATCCGCGCCGGCGTCGAGTCGGCCGGCGCGGCACTTCAGGAGATCGCGGTGGTCACCGCGCCACCCGATACCGCCGCGGCCGCCGACGCCGTTCGCGACCAGGGAGCGCGCAACGAGCCGCGCGGCGCCGCGCTGACGCGCGCGGCGGAGCGCGCGGGACGGGCGCTCGTGCGCGGCGGCGACCGGTTCCCGGAACTCCGCAGCGCGCTGTTCGGCCGCTACAGCGGCGAGCCGGGCGACATCGACGGCGTGGTCATCGTGCGCGGCAGGCCCGAGGAGCTCTCGCCCAGGGACGCGGCCGACACCGACCGGGTCGAGGAGGGCATCATCGAGGGCATCGCCAGCGTCGGGCCGCCGGGGCCGACCATGGTCGGCGTCGAGCGAACCGACACCGACCCGAGCTCGATCGAGTTCTTCAGCGACCGCGGCGCGGCGAGCGTCGACAACGTGGACGAGCTGCCGGGCAGGGTGGCGCTCGTGTACACGCTCGACGGGGCCGCGGGGGCGTTCGGAGTCAAGGAGACGGCGGACGCCCTGCTGCCCGACCTGCTGGTCCGCGCCGGCCTCGGGTTCGGCGCCGGCGCCCGCGACTAGGCCACTGATGGACGAGACCTTCCTCGGCCTGGCGCTCTCCGCGGCGCTCGCCGGGCTTTTCTGCTGGGCCCGTGGCTGCGCCGACATGCTGAGAGTCGGCCTGGCGCGCGACAACTACCGCGGGCGCCGGGTCGCCTTCCCGGCCGGGGCGCCGCTGGTCGCATGCTCGCTGCTGGCGTTGGCGCCGCTGGCGGTGCTCGATGACCGCGCCGACCTCGACCTCCTCGAGCCCGACCTGCGCCGGTGGATCGTCTACGTGCTGGGCGTCGCCCTGCTCGGCCTGCTCGACGACGCCCTCGGGCGCGGGACCGCGGCCGACACGCCGCGCGGCTGGCGCGGCCACGCTCGGGCCGTGTTCGCCGGCGGCTTCTCGACCGGCGCGATCAAGGCGGTCGGGGCGCTCGCGCTGGCCGCCTACGCGGTCTCGGGCCGCGGGCGGGAGGGGATCGATTACTTCGCCGATCTCGCGCTCCTGCTGCTGGCGACCAACCTGTTCAACCTGCTCGACCTGCGCCCGGGGCGGGTCGAGAAGGCCTTCGCGCTGCTGCTGGCGGGACTCTGCCTCGGGGCCTGGACGGCGGAGCCCATCGAGCTCTTGGGGATCTTCGTCGGCCCGGCGCTCGTGGTCGCGGCCTTCACGTTGCGCGAGCGCGCGATGCTCGGTGACACAGGCTCGAACCTGATCGGCGCGTTGGCCGGGCATCTCGCTCCTGGTCACCCTCGACGACAGCGGGCGCTGGATCGCGCTCGCCGTGGTCGCGGCGCTGACGGTGTACGGCGAGTTCCGGTCGATCTCCGCGGCGATCGACAGCCTTCCGCCACTGCGGTGGCTAGACTCGCTCGGCAGAGTGAGATCGGCGGACGTGAAGCGATGAAGCCTGGCGAGACGCGCTTCATCTTCGTCACCGGCGGCGTCGTCTCCTCGCTCGGCAAGGGCATCGCGGCGGCCTCGATCGGCCGCCTGCTCGTCAGCCGCGGCTTCCGCGTCCAGCTCCAGAAGTTCGACCCCTACATCAACGTCGATCCCGGGACGATGAGCCCGTTCCAGCACGGCGAGGTCTTCGTCACCGAGGACGGCGCCGAGACCGACCTCGACCTCGGCCACTACGAGCGGTTCACCGACGAGAACACCTCGCGCGCTTCCAATGTGACCGCCGGCGCCGTCTACAACTCGGTCATCCGCCGCGAGCGCCGCGGCGACTACCTCGGCGCCACCGTGCAGGTGATCCCGCACATCACCGACGAGATCAAGCAGCGGATCCTGATCGTCGCCGAGTCACAGGCGGTCGATTTCGTGATCACCGAGATCGGCGGCACGGTCGGCGACATCGAGTCGCTCCCGTTCCTGGAGGCGATTCGCCAGCTTCTCCGAGCTCGGGCCGAAGCGATGCATGTTCCTGCACCTGACTCTGGTGCCCTACATCGGCCACGCGGGCGAGATGAAGACGAAGCCGACACAGCACTCGGTCAACGAGCTGCGTCGGATCGGGATCCAGCCGCATGCGCTCGTCTGCCGCTCCGAGCGTGGACTCGAGCGCGATATCCGGCGCAAGATCGCGCTGTTCGCCTGCGTCCCCGAGGAGGCGGTGCTGTCCGCCCGCGACGTCGACAACATCTACAAGGTGCCGCTCGTGATGCGCGCGGAGGGGGCGGACGATCTCGTCCTCGACCACTTCGCGATCGAGGCGCCGGCACCCGACCTCGGCGAGTGGGAGGAGCTCGTCCGCCGGGCCGACGCCCGCGAGAGGTCACCCGGATCGCGCTGGTGGGCAAGTACGTGCAGCTCGCCGACGCCTACAAGTCGGTGATCGAGGCGCTGGACCACGGAGGCTTTCATCACGGCACCAAGATCGAGGTCCAGCTGGTCGACTCCAAGGACTTCGATCCCGAGTGGATCGCCGACTGGGCCGACGGGATCCTGATCCCCGGCGGCTTCGGCGAGCGTGGGATCGAGGGCAAGATCGAGGCGGCGCGGATCGCCGCGAGCAGGGGATCCCGTAACTGGGCATCTGCCTCGGGATGCAGATCGCGGTCGCCGAGTCGCCGCCACGTCGCCGGCATGGACGGGGCGAACTCGACCGAGTTCGACCCCGAGACGCCATTCCCGGTCGTCGACCTGCTGCCGGAGCAGAAGGAGGTCTCCGACATGGGCGGGACGATGCGCTTGGGTGCCGACCCGGTGAAGCTCCACGACGACACCCGGGCGCGCGAGATCTTCGGCGAGGCGGTGATCTACAAGCGCCCGGCACCGCTCGAGGTCAACACCAGCTCCGGCGAGGCTCAAGGACGAGGGCCTCATCGCGAGCGGGACCTCGCCCGACGAGCGCCTGGTGGAGATCATCGAGCTCGGCCGATCACCCCTACTTCGTCGCCTCGCAGTTCCACCCGGAGTTCAACTCGCGGCCGACCCGGCCCGAGCCGCTGTTCCGCGAGTTCGTCGGCGCCGCGGCGCGGCACGCCGCCGAGCGCGGCGATGGGCCTGCGACCGAGGAGACCGAGGTCGAGGAGCAGGCGGAGGCCGCGGACGTCCACGTGCGCCGCCACGGTTAGCGGCCGCCGCCGGTCGAAGGCTGTCCCCCGAGCTGGACGATGACGTCCATCGCGAGGCCGCCGCGGAGGCGATCGAGCGGCAGACCCGAGCCGGTCACCGCCGGGCGTTAGGCTGACCC
>CAVSMU010000016.1:0-57962 GCA_963729075.1 uncultured Solirubrobacterales bacterium
GCACGGACCCCGCCGATGTAAGTGCCTATCTGGAGACGCCCGGGGGCGTCAGCGGCCCGCCTGAGCGGGCGGGATTCCGTCCTGGCCCGGGGGGCGTGGCGCCGCTGGCCGGGGGCCGAGCCACTCTGGCCCGGAGGGGCGCCAGCCTGGCTGGGTACAGATCCGGCCTGCGCCGGTGGAATGCCGCTCTGCCCGGCGGGGATCCCGCCCTGTCCAGGCGGCGTGCCCTCCGGCGCAGCGACGGATGCGGTCTGCTCGGGTGGCTTGCCGCCCTGACCGGGCGGCATCGCGGCCTGTCCCGGGGACGTGCCCGCTTGATCGGGTGGAGTGCCCCCGTGGCCCGCGGGAGGAGCCGTGGCATCCGCCTCCACCGGGCCGGAGGGACCGGAAGAGCTCACGGGCACGGTGCCGGATGCAGCGGGGGCGTCCGCAGGCACACCGGCTCCGCCGGCGCCCGGGGCGGCGGCACCCCCGCCGCCGACCGTATTCGACCCAGTGCGGGCGGGTGATCCGCCGTCACCTTCCGGCGCATTTCCGGCACCCCGAACGGCCGGGTCGCCCGCGGCGGGTCCACGTGCTCCAGCGGTAACCGCCCGGTCGGTCGATCGACCGCGGTCTGAAGCGGCCGACGCCGGTTCGGGCAGGCTCGCGGCCGGCCCTCTCTCAGTCGATTGCCCGGTGTCCTGCCGTTCGGCGACGTAGACCCCGGCGCCGACTGCGAGCGCCGCAGCGACGGCCGCGACTGCCTTCGCGCCCGCCGCCGCCCCGAACAAGCTCGCAATGCCCCCGCCGGCGGCGCCCGTGCCTCCACCGAGCACGCCCTGAAAGGCTGCCGCCGCACCGGGGACGGAGATGGTGGGCGCGAGCCCGGCCAGCGCCCCAGACCGCTCGCGGATCTGGTGCTCGAACTCTCGACAGTCACTGCAGCCGCGCAGGTGGGCGCGAACGCGGCGCCCGCGCAGCAGGCGCCTGTCCTCCACCGAGACCTTGCGCCGGATCTCGTCGCAGCTCATGTCGCGGCCCTCGGCCAACTCGCCAAGCGCCACGCGCGCTTGGTAGACGGCCTGTTTCGCGGCCTCTGGCGACGTCCCGAGGGCGGCCGCGATCTCCCCGAACTCGAGGCCGCTGAGCTCCCTCATCACCAGGGCACTTCTCTGATGACTGGAGAGCTGGCCAATGTCGGAGATCAGGGCGGCGAACCGTTCACGTCCCTCGTGGTCGTCGGACCCGCCGGCACGCGCGATTTCCTCGGGCGCCACCGGTGTCGCCCTGTCGCGGGACCGCATGAGCGAGATCGACTCGTTGTGGGCGATTCGGAAGAGCCAGGGCCGTAAGGCGATCTCGCGTCGCTCCCCGTCAAGCCCCCGCAAAGCCTGCAGCATCGTGTTCTGGAGTGCATCGCCGGCGTCGTCGTCGTTTCCGAGCAGGGAACGGCAGTAGCGGTAGATCTCCTTGTGGTGGCGCCGGTAGATCGTCGCGAACGCGGGAGTCGACCCCCGGGCCGCGAGCTTCACAAGCCGCTGATCCGGGATGAGGGCGAACACGGAGTGAACGGCGGCAGGGTGGCGCAGCGCGATTGCCTGCTCGATCACGCGCGAAACCCGATCTTCATCCTGCTAATTGGCGGAAACCCCCTTGGTTTCGTCGCTCGGTACGCGGGTCCAACGAATGCGGCCACCCTCAAATGTACCCAGGCTGAGACAACCGTGACCGCCCGCCCGGAAAGGACCTGAACCGCTTTCGCGCGGTCTCAATCCGACTTGCCCGAGTCGCCCGACGTCGACCCGGAGCTCGACGGCCTCGCGCCCGAGTCGGAGCGGCTCGAAGCCGAGTCCTTCTTCGCCTCCGACGTGCCCGAGTCGGAGTCGGCCTTGGCGCCGCTGTCGCCGCCCGCCTTCGCCGCGCCCTTCTTCGCGTAGTCGGTGGTGTAGAAGCCCGAGCCCTTGAAGTGCACCGCGACCGGGTGAAAGACGCGCTCGACGGGCGCCCCGCAAACCTCGCAGGTCTCGACCGGGTCGTCGAACATCGACTGGATGGCCTGACCCATTGCGGGCAGACGATCCGCCTTCACCTTCCGGCGCATTCCCGGCACCCCCAACGGCGGGGAGGCCCAGCGGCGCGTCCACGTGCTCCGGTGGTCGCCGCCCGGTCGGTCGATCGATCGCGGTTGGAACCGGCCGACGCGGGTTCGGGCGAGCTCGCGGCCGGCCCTTTGTCGGTCGATTGCCCGGTCGTCCTGCCGTTCGGCGACGTAGAGCCCGGCGCCGACCGCCAGCGCCGCAACGGCGGCTGCGACTGCCTTCGCGCCCGCCGCCGCCCCGAACAAGCTCGCGATGCCCCCGCCGGCGGCGCCCGCGCCTCCACCGAGCACGCCCTGAAGGACCGCCGCCGCGCCGGGGACGGAGATGGTGGGCGCGAGCCCGGCCAGGGCCCCAGACCGCTCACGGATCTGGTGCTCGAACTCTCGACAGTCACTGCAGCCGCGCAGGTGGGCGCGAACGCGGCGCCCGCGCAGCAGGCGCCTGTCCTCCACCGAGACCTTGCGCCGGATCTCGTCGCAGCTCATGTCGCGGCCCTCGGCCAACTCGCCGAGCGCCACGCGCGCTTGGTAGACGGCCTGCTTCGCGGCCTCGGGCGACGTCTCGAGGGCGGCCGCGATCTCCCCGAACTCGAGGCCGCTGAGCTCCCTCATCACCAGGGCACTTCTCTGGTGGCTGGAGAGCTGGCCAATGTCGGAGATCAGGGCGGCGAACCGTTCACGTCCCTCGTGGTCGTCGGACCCGCCGGCGCGCGCGACTTCCTCGGGCGCCACCGGGGTCGCCCTGTCGCGGGACCGCATGAGCGAGACCGACTCGTTGTGGGCGATGCGGAAGAGCCAGGGCCGTAAGGCGATCTCGCGTCGCTCTCCCTCGAGCCCCCGCAAAGCCTGCAGCATCGTGTTCTGGAGTGCATCGCCGGCGTCGTCGTCGTTTCCGAGCAGGGAACGGCAGTAGCGGTAGAGCTCTTTGTGGTGGCGCCGGTAGATCGTCGCGAACGCGGGAGTCGACCCCCGGGCGGCGAGCTTCACAAGCCGCTGATCCGGGATGAGGGCGAACACGGACTGAACGGCGGCAGGGTGGCGCAGCGCGATTGCCTGCTCGATCACGCGCGAAACCCTATCTTCATCCTGGAAATTGGCGGAAACCCCCTGGGTTTCGTCGCTCGGTACGCGGGTCCAACGAATGCGGCCACCCTCAAATGTACCCAGGCTGAAACAACCCGTGACCGCCCGCCCGGAAAGGACCTGAACCGCTTTCGCGCGGTCTCAATCCGACTTGCCCGAGCCGCCCGACGTCGACCCAGAGCTCGACGACCTCGCGCCCGAGTCGGAGCGGCTCGAAGCCGAGTCCTTCTTCGCCTCCGACGTGCCCGAGTCGGAGTCGGCCTTGGCGCCGCTGTCGCCGCCCGCCTTCGCCGCGCCCTTCTTCGCGTAGTCGGTGGTGTAGAAGCCCGAGCCCTTGAAGTGCACCGCGACCGGGTGAAAGACGCGCTCGACGGGCGCCCCGCAAACCTCGCAGGTCTCGACCGGGTCGTCGGACATCGACTGGATGACCTCGAAGGTGTGGCCGTTCGGGCACCGGTACTCGTAGATCGGCATGCGGCGCGAGAGTATGGCAGCGCGACTATCCTCGGCCGCAGGGATGCGGCGGCAGGCGATCACGAGCACCGAAGACGGGCGGCGGTAAGTAGCGTTCGCCGGGTGACGGAGGAAACCGCCACCCCGGCGACAACCGAACCAACGCTCGATGAAGTCGTGGCGCTGTGCAAGCGCCGCGGCTTCATCTTCCCCTCCTCCGAGATCTACGGCGGGGTCGGGTCGACCTACGACTACGGCCACTACGGCGTCCTGCTGAAGAACAACGTCAAGGCCGAGTGGTGGCGGTCGATGCTTCAGGAGCGCGACGACATCGTCGCGATCGATTCGGCGATCATCCAACACCCGCGCGTCTGGGAGGCATCGGGCCACCTGGCCGGGTTCACCGATCCGCTGGTCGACTGCCGTACCTGCAAGCTGCGGTTTCGCGCCGACAAGCTCGAGGATGCGCAGTGCGGCCGCAAGCCGTCGAAGCGCCCCGGCGAGGGGCCGGACTGCGAGCTCACCGACGCGCGCGAGTTCAACCTCATGTTCGAGACGCACGTCGGCCCCGTCGTCGACTCCGCGTCGGTGGCCTACCTGCGGCCCGAGACGGCGCAGGGCATCTTCATCAACTTCAAGAACGTGCTCCAGTTCGCCAGGATGAAGCCGCCGTTCGGGATCGCGCAGATCGGCAAGTCGTTCCGAAACGAGATCACCACGGGCAACTTCATCTTCCGCACCCGCGAGTTCGAGCAGATGGAGATGGAGTTCTTCGTCCCGCCCGCCGAGGCCGAGCGCTGGCACGAGCACTGGATGGACGAGCGGATGCGATGGTATACCGACCTCGGCATCCGGCCCGACAACCTGATGCTGCGGCCCCACGGCGCCGACGAGCTCTCGCACTACTCCTCCGCCACCTCCGACATCGAGTACCGGTTCCCGATGGGGTTCTCGGAGCTCGAGGGCATCGCCAACCGCGGCGACTTCGACCTCACCCAGCACGCGCAGCACTCGGGCGAGAAGCTCGAGTACTTCGACCAGCAGACCAAGGAGCGCTACGTCCCCCACGTGATCGAGCCGGCGGCCGGCGTCGACCGGGCGATGCTCGCGTTCATCGTCGACGCCTACGACACCGAGGAGGTCGAGGGGCGCCAGCGCACCGTGCTGCGGCTGCACCCGCGGATCGCGCCGGTCAAGGTCGCCGTGCTGCCCCTCGTCTCCAAGGAGGGGATGCCCGACCGGGCGCGGGAAATCTTCGAGTCGATCCGCGGCCGGATCCCGGCTGAGTTCGACGAGGGCGGGTCGATCGGCAAGCGCTATCGCCGCCAGGACGAGATCGGCACGCCGTGGGGCGTGACGGTCGACGGCCAGACGCTCGAGGACGACACGGTCACGCTGCGCGACCGCGACTCGCTCGAGCAGGTCCGCGTGCCGGTCGACGGGCTCGCCGACGCGCTCGAGGTCCGGCTCACCGAGCCGTGGCGGAGCCCCAAGCTCTCCGACTGAGACCGGGCCGCGGGAGGGCTAGGGCTCCGGCACCGCCTGGCGCGGCGGCGGCGTCTCCGCCGGGTTCACGTACAGGAACGCGAGCGCCGCCACCGCTCCGCCGAGCAGGGTGGCGAACAAATAGATCCAGATGTCGCCCCAGCTGAAGAAGCCCATGATCGAGGCGCCCACCGCGACGGCGGGGTTGAAAGCGCCGCCGGACAGCGCGCCGACCGCGTAGGCGCCGACCATGACCGTGAACCCGATCGCGAGCCCGTAGAACGAGTTCCCCTCGGTGCCCACGGAGGTCGCGGTGTGCAGCACGACCCAGCAGAGCGCGAAGGTGAACAGGAACTCGACCACGAGCATCGTCCCGACGCCGGCGAACTCGCCGGCGACCGCCTCGTCCTCGACGCCGAGGAAGACGAGCGCGGCGAGGATCGCTCCCGCGACCTGGGCGAAGATGTAGGGAAGGAACTCGTCGCCCGGCAGCTTCCCGCGCACCAGCGCCGCGGTGCTGACCGCCGGGTTGTAGTGGCCACCGGAGATGTGACCGCCCGCGAACACCATCACCATGAGCGCCGAACCGATGGCGAGCGGCGCGAACCTGCCTGCGTTGGCCAGCGCCTCGCCGATCGCGAAGACGAAGATGAAGGTGCCGATGAACTCGACCACGAGCTTGCGTGGGAGCTCGTTCCGACTCCGCCTCGCGTCGAACCGGGCACGCCTGCGTGCTTCCATCCCAGCGCCTCCTCGTTTGAATCGTTACGAGCTGGGCCGGCGGCACGGTAGACGGGCGGGGTCGGCTGCGCCGGGGCCGCCCGGCGTTTGAACGCGGCGTTGCAGACCGCGATCAGGCGGGGGCGTGCTCCAACGCCACTTCGGCGAGCAGCTCGACCTGCTCCGGATCGGATGAGGTCGGGAACAGGATCAGCTCGTCGCAGCCCGCCTCCTGGAAGCCGGCGACGTACTGCCGCACCGTGTCCTCGTCGGTCGCCGCGCTGCCCGCGATCGCGCTCGCCAGCTCGTCGCCCAGCCACGAGTAGTAGTGCTCCAGGTCGTGCTCGGCGGCCGCGTCGGCGTTCGGGCCGAGGGCGAAGTAGGCGATCGACATCCGGCGCGGCTCGCCCTCGCGCCCGGCGGCGCTCCAGGCCCTCTCCATCCGCTCGCGCCCCTCGGCGAAGGCATCCGGCGTGCCACCGCCCATGATCCAGCCGTCGCCGTGCTCGGCCGCGCGCTCGAAGGTCCGCTGGACCGCACCGCCGATGATCAGCGGTGGCGGATCGGCGGACACGTCGGGGCCGACGTCGTAGTCGCCGGCCGACTCCGTCCACGCCCGCCTGATGTCCGACAGCATGCGGTCGAAGACCCGGCCGCGCGAGCCGAAGTCGAGCCCGGAGACGGCGGAGTCGTCCTCGCGCCCGCCGGCCGCGACGCCCAGGACCATCCTGCCGCCCGAGATCCGATGGACGCTCGCGGCCTGCTTTGCCAGGAGCGCGCCGTTCACGCGCAGCGGCGCGATCAGGATCGCGGTCGCGAGCCTGATCCGCTCGGTGACCGCCGCCGCGGCCGCCAGCGAGGCGATCGGCTCGAAGTTCTGGTAGGCGATCCGGTCGAGCGTGCCGAGGCTCGAGAACCCGGCCCGGTCGGCCCGCTTTGCGAATTCGACCAGCTGCTCGCCGGTCGTCCCGGCGACGGCGTTTGGAAGTCCGATCCCGATCTCCATGCTCGTTCCTCGCTTGCCTAGTCTCGTTGGGTGCCGTTCACCCAGTTACCCGTTTGGGGCCGGGATCTACTCGCCCGCGCGCGAGTCGCGCATCTGGCCTTCCTCGACGAGGACGACCGCCCCCGGGTCCTGCCGGTCACGTTCGCGCTGGCCGGCGGCGCGGTCTGGAGCGCGATCGACAGCAAGCCGAAGCGCACCGCAGAGCCCGCCCGCGTGCGCCTGCTCCGCCGACGCCCCGAGGCCGCGCTGTGCGTCGACCGCTACGACGACGACTGGAGCCGGCTCGCCTGGGTCCAGCTCCTCGGCCGCGTCGACGTGCTGGAGGCGGCCGCCGGCGTACCCGGGCTGGACGCGCTGATCGCCAAGTATCCGCAGTACCGCGAGCAGCCCCCGCCCGGTCCGCTGCTGCGACTGACGGTGCAGCGAGCGCTCAGCTGGAGCGCGTCCGGCGCCTGAGGGTGGCCGCGCTCGAGCTCCACCGCCCCGCACCGAGGGACGAAGCTGACCAGGTCGCAGCCCTGGAAGATGAAGTTGCTCGGCCCGAACCTGCCTCGGACGCAGGCCTCGGTCTCGCCGCCGGTCAACTCGGACTCCTGGGTGCGGAAGTGGAGCACGAGGTCGAGATCGCCGTCCTTGGTCCGCTCGTCTGAGCGTTCGACCGCATCCTCGATGTGCCCGCGGTCATGCGCCTCGGCGGCGCCACCGCCTGCGGTCACGATCGGCTTCGGCCCGAAACGGGTGGTCAACGGATGGATCGTCGTCGCGTCGAACGGGAGCGGCAGGCCGTACTCCCCGGCCTCGGTGGTCAGGACGGCGACCGGGATCACGCCCTTCGACTTGAGGTTGATCGGGTTGACGAAGCTCCCGGGCTTGATGTTGATCGCCACCGGGAGGATGCACTCGACCGTGAACGACGTCTGGGCGTCGTTGTTGGTCAGGTCGGGATCCTCGTCGTCTGGGCGCTCCGGGGCGATGTCATTGTCGAACGTGAACGTCGCGGGCCCCGGCGCCGCGCAGGCGATCTCGAAGTCCTCGTCGACCGTGCGCTCCTCCTCGAAACCGAGCGCGGTCTCGACGTGCGAAGTCGAGGTCGGGTCGACGGTGGCGTTCGGGGTCGCCGCCGCGGTGCGGACCACGCGCACGTCCATCGGGGCCGACGGTCCGTTGTTGGTGATCAGCTTGCGCAGCGTCACCGTCGCCGGCTGGCCGACGATCATCTCCGGCGGGGCGTTGAGCGCGTCGAACGCGAGGATCTCGAGATCGGCCTTGGCCTTGACCAGGGTCGACTCGGTCTTCTGGTCGTTCGCGGGCACCGGATCGTCGCGATCGGAGTCCGCGGTCGCCGTGTTGGTGATCGTCAGCGGCGCGCCGTTGTTGTAGACGAGGTCGCGGGCGATCGAGACCGTGATCGTGAACGTGCGCTCCTGATCGTCGGCGAGGGTGCCGAGGGCGCAGCTGAGCGTGCCGGTCGGCGACTCGGTGCACGGGATCGAGCTCGACTGGTAGGTCGTCCCGGTAGGGAGCACATCGACGACCCGTGCGTTCTCGGCGGCCGTCGGACCGTTGTTGCGGGCGCGGATCGTGTACGTGAGGGTCTCGCCGGCGAACGCAGGATCCTGGCTCTCGACCTTGGAGACGAGCTCCATGTCGGCCGTGTTGTCGATCGTGAAGTCGGCGTTCGAGACGTCGAAGAAGATGTTGCCGACCGCCCGCACCATCACGCGAGCGGTGGTCGTGTTGACGTCGGGCACCGTGATCGCCTGCGAGCCGTCGTTGGGCGTGTTCGCCGCGAGCACGGTCGGGAACGACGCACCCCCGTCGGTCGAGACCACGATGTCGACGTTCGCGGTGTTGATCGGCGCGGCCGCGCTGCCCGCCACATCCCAGGTCACGGTCCGGCTGGTCCCGGCGACCCAGGTCAGCGCCGTGTCCGGTGATGTGACCCGGAAGGGCCCGGTGCCGGGGGCGAGGTTGACGGTCGTGTCGGCGCTGTTGACGCCTCCGCCGCCGGGGTTGTTGTCGCGCGCCGTGAGCCTGAAGTTCATGGGCCCCGCGTAGCCCGCCCTCGGGAGGAACTCCGAGTAGCAGTCGACCCGGGCCGCAGTGGAGCCCGCGGGACAGTCCCCGGTGTCGGCGTTGGTGTTGTTGGCGAGCAGCTGAACCATGTCCGGGAACGTCCGGCTCGAGTCGGTGGTCGGATGGTTCTCGCCGGGCGAGTTGTAGGTCTGCCCGTTGTAGACGGAGGAGTCGAGCGCCGTGCCGAACTGGCGGAACAACGGGCCGGCCGTCTTGTTCGGATTCTGGAGGTCGATGCGCGCGGTCGAAGCGTCGTTCTGCTCCCACGTGTAGGTGAGCGTGTCGCCGTCGGGGTCGGTGGCGCTGCCGTTGAGCCTGAACGGGGTCCGGTACGGGATCGTGAACGGACCGGGCGTGGTCACGGTGGGCGCCCCGTTGCCGGTCGCGATCACCTGGTTGCCGCTGTTGTCGATCGGGCCGCCCTTGTCGGTCTCGCCGACGAAGCCGGTCATCCCGGTCTGATTCGCGAGGCCGAGCTGGGCGACGTTCGTGCCGGCCTGGCTGCCGGCGAAGGTGACCTGGAACCCGGTGTCGTCGGGCGCGCCAGCGCCTCCGAACCCGACCACCGCGGGCGCGGCGCCCGCCGGGAGGATGGCATTCAGCGCGGTGGTGATCCCGGCGGCGTTGTAGTTCGTGCCGCGGGTGATCGCTCCGGAGGTGTTGCCGGCGAACGTGAGCCTGAACGAGTCGCCGTTGGTGTCGAAGTTGCGCAACGAGACCGTCTGCACCTCGTTGATGTTCGGGAAGGTGCTGATGACGTAGTTGCTGACCTGCTGATGGCTGCGCTGCGACCAGTGCGGATCGCTGTTGCTCTGCAGGTTGTCATCGGCACAGATGCCCGCGTACGCCATGATCGACGAACCGCTGCCCGGCTCGACCGAGGTCGCGGCGGTGAAGCTGCGCCCGGGCTACAGCTGGTTGGAGTCGCCGTTCCAGGTGTGGTTGGCGCTGAACTGGTGGCCCATCTCGTGGGCGACGAAGTCGACCGCGAACGCGTCGCCGACCGGGCTGGCCTGCCCGGTGCAGGCGTTGGCTTTGGTGCTGCCACCGACGCGCCCGGGCGCGAACCCGCCGCTGCCGCCGCCGAGCACGATGTGTCCGATGTCGTAGTTGCTGGCGCCGATTATCTGGCCGATCACGATCCGGTTGCGCGGCTCGACACCGGTGCTGCATCCGGCAAGCTGGGCGGCCGTGTAACAGGCGGCCGTCCCACACGGGCCGTTCGCGCCGGTCGCCTGGGCAGCCGTGTCGAGGTTGAGCAGGTTGTTGTTTCCGATCAACACGAGCCGGATCGCGGTCTCGTCCTCGTAGATCTGGGTCACCCGGTTGATCAGCGCGGCCTTGGCGGCGGTGACGTTGCCGGGAAAGTCGGCGGCGTAGGCCGGGTCTGACACGAGCGCGAGGCGGTATACGCGCAGCTGGTCGCCGGTCGCGTTCAGCAGACCCGGCTGCGACTGGGCGAGCCCCTTGGCGCTGAGCTTCTGCTCGAGCTCCTCCGCGGGTCCGAGCAGCGGCGCGAGCGAGCCGCCGCCCCGGGCGCCGCCGGCGCGGGCCGGCTCCCTCAGCGGCCCGTGGACGTTTTCGAGGTTGCGCCGGAAGTAGCTGACGTAGAGGCTGCGGTCGTCGTCGTAGTAGGGGTCGATGTACCACGAGCCCTTCGCGCCGCGGACCGACGCCTGGAGGCCGAGCGGCGTGACGCTGATCCGCGCGGTGGCGGTCGCGTCGGTGATTCCCTCGGCGCTGTAGGTCCTGATCTCGGGGTGCTTGGCGGCCAGCCTCGGCGCCATCACCTGGGACCTCTGGACGGCGAATCGCTCGAAGCCGCCACCCGGCGCGGGCAGGGCCAAACTCAGCGCACCGGCGGCCGATTCATGCGGGGCCGCAGCGAGGGCGGCCTTGATCGCCGGTTCCTGGAGGTCGAAGGCCCGAAACTTCTGCGCGTCGATCACCGCCGTGTTGCCCTGGTGCATGCGGGGGATCGGCGTCGGCACCCGGTCCCAGACAGCGCCGGACGCTGCCATCGCGCCCGCCCGGTCGGGGACCTGTGCCACCGCATCGGTTGCGGCGAGGACGGGGACCGCGGCGACGAGCGCGAGCGCTGTCACGCGCGCCCCCCACCTGAACCTTCCCCGGCGCCGCTCGGCTGTCTGCATCGGCCCCTCTCGAGTGGATGCGTGGTGTCCGCCGTTGTGGCGGTGAGGCGAACCTAACCGTTGCGAGGGGCGCCTGTCAACGGGAGCGCTACTCGAACTCGACCTCGAACGGGACCTCGTCCACGTAGCACCAGCACCACGTCTCGCCGGGCTCCGCCGAGCGGACGATCGGGTGCCCGGCCTCGCGGGCGTGGGCGCTGGCGTGCTTGTTCGGCGACGAGTCGCAGCAGCCGACGTGTCCGCAGGTCAGGCACAGCCGGAGGTGAAGCCAGCGGTCGCCGGTTCGCAGGCAGTCCTCACAACCGGCGACGTCGTCCGGCGGCGTGATCGCGATCTGGTCGAGGTGGGTGCAGGAAACGCTCATGCCCTCTGGGTTCACGCTACAGGGCGCTCCAGCCCGGCGGCGAACGGCCCGGTATGTGATGTGCGTCACACTGCGGTTGGCGCCGCGCGACGGCACGGTCTAAGCTCGTCATCGAACGGTGTAACGGTTCGTCTGGCAGGGAAGCCGAACGCGAACGCGAGGAGGAACACATGAGCGTCGCCCAGCGAGACGGCATCAGGGCCGCGGACGGGATCAGCTACGACGACCTCTACCGGCGCTGGGAGCAGGGGAACTGGTCCGCGACCGCGATCGACTTCAGTGCCGACCGCGACGGCTGGAAGGCGCTCAGCGACATCCAGCGCAAGTCGGCGCTCTGGATCTACTCGATGTTCTTCTACGGCGAGGACTCCGTCGCCGACAACCTGTCCCCCTACATCGACGCGGCGCCGAAGGAGGAGCAGAAGTACTTCCTCACCACGCAGCAGGTCGACGAGGCGCGCCACGCCGTCTTCTTCCATCGCTTCTTCAAGGAGGTGATCGGCGCCGGCGAGTCGATCTCCTCGACCCTCGCCTACACCGAGGCGCAGCTCGGCTGGGGCTACCGCAACGTCTTCGAGCGGCTCGACCGGATGGCCGACGACCTGCGACGCGACCGCTCGCTGCCGAACTTCGCCCGGGCGATCGCGCTCTACCACATGGTCGTCGAGGCGACCCTGGCGCAACCCGGCCAGCACTACATCGAGGACTACTTCGCCAAGGCCGGGACGATGCCGGGCTTCAACGAGGGAATGGCGAACGTCTCCCGCGACGAGCAGCGTCACATCGGCTTCGGCGTCAAGGTGCTCGCGGAGTGCTTCGCCGAGTCGGATGAGTGCAAGGAGGCGGTCCGCGAGCTGCTGCTCGAGCTCCTGCCGTTCTCGCTCGCGGTGTTCGCGCCGCCGAACTGGAACCTCGACTACACGCGCTGCTACGGCTTCGAGCTCGAGGACATCTACGCGTTCGGCCTGCGCTCGGTGCGCACCAAGTGGCGCGCAACGGGCTACCCGCTCGAGGAGATGCCCGGCGTGCTGCCGATCGATCCCGAGCTCGAGCCCGAGGAGGTCGCGCGGCGCCAGATCAAGCTGCTGAAGGCCGGCGTCATGGGCGAGCCCAACGGCCGTCCGGATTCCTCGCCCGAGATCCAGCGGCTCTACTTCGACATCGTCTCGCGGGTCGCGCGTACCGACGCGGTCAACGACGACGCGATGACGATCCAGTGGCGCTTCGAGGACGCCGACCCCTGGCACCTGCGGATCGACAACGGCGCCACCGCGGCGGAGCCCGGGCTGACGCCCGACCCCGATCTCACGATCGAGACGACCTGGAACGACTGGATCGGCGTCTCGATCAAGGGCGAGAACCCGCGCCGGGCGCTGCTTCGGCGCCGGATCCGCCCGCGCGGATCGCTGCGCAACCTGATGTTGTTGCAGAAGGTCTTCCCGCCGCGCCCGACGCGACTCGGCTGACCCGCGCGCTCGCGCGGTCATCTCACCGCCGCCTTTGGCGCCTTCTTCGTCTGAGGGACGAACAAAGCGCCAATTCTCCGAGAGCTCGCCGGCGTGCCCTACTCGACCGTGAACTCCGCCTTCTGACCCAGGTCGTAGTGACTCTCCCCGTCCTTGGTTGTCAGCGGGCAGACCAGGCCGTAGTTGCCGGCGGTGAGCTCGGCGTCGATGGGCTTGCCCTGCTGTCCCGGCGCGGCGTCGGACTGACCCAGGACCTCGGCCGATCCCTTCCGGCCCTGAAGCTCGTTCGCCTCGTCGAGCGTGAAGCCCTCGTTGATCCGGGCCACGATCAGCGCGTGCGGCTCCTCGCCGGCGTTGTCGAGCGTGAACGTCGCCTCACCGGGCGCGGTCGGCGTCTCCGAGAGCTCGAACGAGTACTCGTCGGCCGTCACGGTCACGTCGACGGGCCCCGTCGACTCCGCGGTGGTCTCCTCGCCGCTCGAGTCGTCGTCGTCGCCGCCGCACGCCGCAAGCGTCCCCGCCCCGGCCAGCGCCAGGACCGCCAGCAGGCTGGCACCGCGTCGCGTCCCCATTCGAAACCTCCGTGTCTCCCCTTGTGAAACCCCTTGCGCCCGCCAGCGTATCCAGTCGGGGCGATGTGCTCTCGACGTCGAGCGTCGGGTCCGATAGCTGCTGCACTGCGGCGCTGTCGCCGGTGGCGAACAGCTGAGCGATCACGCCTCGACGTAGCCCCGCTGCTCCGCCGGCGTGCGCTGGAAGGTCGCGAAGAGCGCCCCGATCAGCTCGTCGGCGTCCGCCGCCTCGCGCGGCGGTGGACCGGGAGCTTAGAGGGAGGCCGGGGGCTAGGCGTCAGTTGCCGCGGGCGTCGGCGCCGGCGTGGTGGTCGAGGTGTACTCGAACTCCTCCTCGGCGCCGAACAGCTTGTCGAGGACCGCCTTGCGCAGGCCTTCGCTCAACACGAGCGCCAGCGTCGCGCCCGCGAGGCCGATCAGGATGAGCCGGCCCCAGCGACGCTTCTTCCCCTTGCCGCGCAGGCGGTTCGAGGCCTCGCGCAGGTTCTCCGCCGCCGACTTGAGGTCCTTGTGGACCTTCTTGTCGTCGATCGCGGTGTCGATCACGCTGCCGTTCTTCGACAACCGCTCGTAGGCGTCCTTTGCCGACTCGAACGCGTTGCGGACGCTGTCGCGCAGCTCCTCGTCCTCCATCAGGCGGCGTACGTAGGGATTGTCGCCGGCCGAGCCAACGATGTCGCGCGCCCGCTGGGCGCTGATGCTCTTCGCCATCGGTGTGTCCTTCTCCTCGTCGTCGTCCAGGTGAGCGCTGCTGAGGATATACCCGGCGAGGGGCCCGGCTATCCCAGGCTCGTCAGCCGCTCGGGATTGCCGCCTCGAGCGCCTTCTCGATCCGATCGACGTAGATGAACTCGACCCCCTTGCGCTCGTGCTCGGGGATCTCGAGGATCTCGCCCTCGTTTCGGTCCGGGACGATGACGCGCTTGATCCCGGCGCGCTGCGCCGCGAGCGACTTCTCCTTGAGCCCGCCGACCGGCAGCACCTGGCCGGTCAGCGTCACCTCGCCGGTCATCGCGACGTCGCTCGAGACCGGCCGCCCAGCGACCAGCGACGAGAGCGCTGTCGCCATCGCGACGCCGGCCGACGGACCGTCCTTGGGGACTGCGCCGGCGGGAACGTGGACGTGGAGGTCGTGCTCGGCGAACCAATCCTCGGGCAGCTTCGGGTTGAGCCTGCGCTCGTGCCCGCGCACCCATGAGAGGGCCGCCTGCGCGGACTCCTTCATCACGTCGCCGAGCTGGCCGGTGATCGTCAACTTCCCCGAGCCGGGCATCGCCGTCGCCTCGATGAACAGCACCTCGCCGCCGACCGGCGTCCACGCCAGGCCCGTGGCGACGCCGGGATCCTTCGTCCTCCGCCTCATCTCGGCGAAGAACCGCCGCCGGCCGAGCAGCTCCCGGACGCGCTTCGCCGAGACGGTCTGCTTGCCCGTCAACTTCCCCTCGGCCACCTCCCGCGCGATCTTGCGGCAGACGCTCCCGATCTCGCGCTCGAGGTTGCGGACCCCGGCCTCGCGGGTGTACTCGTCCGCGATTGCGCGCAGGGCCGCGTCGCCGAAGCCGACCTGCGAGCGCTTCAGCCCGTTCTCGGCGAGCTGGCGCGGAACCAGGTAGCGCTTCGCGATGTGCAGCTTCTCGTCGGAGGTGTAGCCGGCGAGCTGGATCACCTCCATCCGATCGCGCAGCGGCGGCGGGATCGTGTCGAGCGTGTTCGCCGTGGCGATGAAGATCACCTCGGAGAGGTCGAACGTGAGGTCGAGGTAGTGATCGCGGAACGAGTCGTTCTGCGCCGGGTCGAGCACCTCGAGCATCGCGCTCGACGGATCGCCGCGGAAGTCGGCGCCCATCTTGTCGATCTCATCGATCATGAACACGGGGTTGCGTGAGCCGGCGTCGCGCAGCGCGCGGATGATCGTCCCGGGCATCGCGCCGATGTAGGTGCGGCGGTGACCGCGGATCTCCGCCTCGTCGCGGACGCCGCCGACCGAGATCCGCTCGAACTCGCGCCCGAGCGCCCGGGCGATCGACTTTCCGAGGCTCGTCTTCCCCACCCCGGGCGGGCCGACGAAGCAGAGGATCGGGCCGTGCGACTCGGGATTGAGCGACCGCACGGCGAGGTACTCGAGAATTCGCTCCTTGACCTTCTCGAGGTCGTAGTGGTCGGCGTCGAGCACCTCGCGCGCATGGCCGATGTCCAGGTCGTCGGTGGTCGTCATCGACCACGGCAACTCGACCAGCCACTCGAGGTAGGTGCGGATGACGCCGTACTCGGCGGCCGCCGGGGGCAGGCGCTCGAGTCGCGAGAGCTCGCGGTCGGCCGCCCGCTGGGCGTGCTCGGGCAGGTTCGCGCCCGCGATCCGCTCCCGCAGCTCGTTGACCTCCGCCTGGGTTTCGTCCTCCTCGCCGAGCTCGCGCTGGATCGCCTTCAGCTGCTCGCGCAGGTAGTACTCGCGCTGCCCCTTCTCCATCTCGGACTGGACCTCGGACTGGATGCGCGAGCCGAGCTGGATCACCTCGAGCTCGCGCGCGAGGATCTCCGAGAGGCGGCGCAGGCGGCGGGTCACGTCGGTCTCCTCGAGCAGCTCCTGCTTCTCCTCGACCGTGATCCGCAGCGCGCCGGCGATCAGGTGCGAGAGCGCCGAGGGATCGTCGATGTTGGTTACCGCGAGCTGAAGCTCCTCGGGCAGATACGGGATCTGCTCGATGATCTCGCTGAACGTCCGTTGCACGTTGCGGGTCAGGGCCTCGAGCTCGGGCGAGGGCTCGACCTCGTCGGGAAGCTGCTCGATCCGCGCCACGAGGTAGGGCCGCTCGGCGATGAACTCGCCCAGCCGCACGCGCTCGGTCGCCTGGACGAGGATGCGGATCGTCCCGTCCGGGACCTTGAGCATGCGCGCGACCACCCCGGCCACCCCGACGTCGTAGAGCTGGTCCGGCCCCGGCTCCTCGATCTCGGGGTCGCGGGAGGCGACCAGCACCAGGGTGCGCTCGCCCGAGAGCACGTCGTCGATCAGCTTCACCGAGCGCTCCTGGCCGACCGCGAGCGGAGTCAGGGTGTCCGGATAGGCGACCATCTCCTTCAACGGCAGGACCGGCAGCGCAGGCGGCAGCGGCCGGTCACCGCGCTCGCGGATCGCCTCCTCGATGTCCGCGGTCTCGACGACCTGGATCCCGTCGGTGGTCATTCAGCCGGGTCGATTGGAACTCGGCGGGTGACCTGGCCGGCCAGCGGCAACTCGATCCGCAGGATCCCGTCCTCGTAGCTGGCCCGGGCGCGCTCGGCGACGACGTCGGTGCCGAGCTCGACGACGCGCCGAAAGCTTCCGGCCTCGATCTCGACCTGCTGATAGACCCGGCCCTCGGTCTCCTGGACCGGGCGCTCACCGCTGATCACGAGCTCGCGCCCGGCGACCTCCAGCGTCACCGAATCGATGTCGACGCCGGGTAGCTCGGCCTTGACGATCGCCCGTGGCTCGTCCCCGCAGTAGTACACGTCGACTCGGGGTGAGAAGCCGGTCTGCATGCGTGTCCCCGGGAACGGCTGACCGAGCATCTCGTCCATCTCGCGCCACATGCGTTCGAAGTTCACCAGTAGGTCGCGTTGGCGGGACATCGAGGCCAAATCTAGCGACGATGGCCGCTGACGCAGGCCCGTGCGGGCGTCAGACCTCGTAGACGTCGCCCGCCCGGGCGACGTCCACGGGTGCACCGAATGCCTCCGAGCCCTGCTCGCGGGCCCACTCGGCGTCGAGCTCGTCGGAGATGTGGGTGAGGACGACGCGCTTGGCGCCGGCGCGACGGGCGTGCTCGCCCGCCTCGCCCGGGGTCAGGTGGCCCCGGATCCCGGTCCGCTCCGGACGCGGCAGCGTCGCCTCGACGAGCAGCAGATCGGTGTCGCGAGCCGCGTCGACCAGCTCCTCGCACGGCCGGCAGTCGGCGCCGAAGGTGAACCGGCCACCACCGGCTGCCGAGGTCATGTTGACGGCGTGGGTGAGGATGAAATGGGGCACCTCGGTGAACGTGGCCGTCAGGGGGCCCACCTCGACGGTGGACTCGCCGTCGAACTCCTCGATCCGAAACGCCTGCTCGATCAGCTCCTCGTCACCCCAGCAGCCGACCACGTTGCGGAAGAACCGGAGCGATCCCGGCGGGGCGATCAGCCGCGGGCGCGCCGGGTCGTCGGTCCCCGGGTGACCGGCGACCGGCACGGGCTGCTGGCGCGGCGTCAGCAGCAGCGCGTAGGAGTACGGGACGAGGTCGACGAAGTGGTCCGCGTGCAGGTGGGTGACGAGGACCGCGTCGACGTCGGTGTAGTCGACATGCTCGCGCAGCTTGGCGAAGACCCCGTTGCCGCACTCGAGCAGCAGCGTGGTGTCGCCCTCCTCCAGCAGGTAGCCGCTGCATGCACCCCCCGCGTCCTGCCATGCCGGCGACTTGCCGAGCACCGTGATCCTCATCGCCGGGACTCTATTGCGGTCGTCCGGCGGCGATGGCCGGCTCGTCCCAGCTCACTGCTCCGGTCGGACCTCGGCGTCGCGCAGCCTCGCGGCGAGGCTCTGCAGCATGGGGAAGGCGACCTCCGGGTGCTCCTGGAGGAACGGGCCGAACTCCCAGGCGACGATCCCGTTGCAGCGCAGGTCGGTCGCCGCGGTCACGGTGGCCGATCGCGGGCCGTCGTCGAGCAGCGCGATCTCGCCGAAGTGGTCGCCCGGGCCGAGGCTGGCGACGATCTGCCCCTTGATGCTCACCGTCGCGTTCCCCGACTCGACCACCCAGAAGCCGGCACCGCCGCGGCCCTCCTCGATCACGGTCTCGCCCTCGCTCCAGCTGCGCGGCTTCATGCGCTCGGCCAGCCGCCGGCGGTCGCGCGGTGCCAGGCGCGAGAACAGGGGCACCTCAGCGAGAGTCGCGGCGAGATCCGCCATCGCGCCGATCATATCCCGGGGGGTGGGATCGACGTTTCCGCAAACGGCGGAAATCGCCCGATCGGGTCCCGCGCGAAGTTGCGGCGATTTGCGTGAATCGACCCGGCGGGCCCCGGGCACGGGTGAGATGATCGCCGGGCTGAGCAAGACGGCACGAGAGGGGCAGTAGTGATCGAGGTCGAGCAGGCAACGCAGATCGCCGAAGCACTTGGAGTGAGGCGAAAGGGAACGGCCAAGCGCCGGCGCAAGAACGGGCGCAGCTGCGAGGACTGCTTCTTTCACCGTCACATGCTCTGCGCACTCGACCTCGACGCGCCCTGCTCGACCTTCCGCCCCGACGCCGATCACGGGCTGGTGCCGCCACGACAGCCGGCGCTGCTGCCGCGGGCCGACGACCCGGCCCCGGCCGTGAATTAGGGTCGCCTAAGTTCCGCGGCCGGGCGCTAGAATCACTCGCCCATGGCCCAGGAACGCACCGCCCGGCTGAGCGCCTCACCGCCCCTGTTCAAGAGTCGATTCCTCGACTTCTTCTCGCGCATCCACCCCGCGGTGCCGGCGCTCATATACGGGCCGGCAATCGTCGCACTGATCGTCCTCGGCGCGCGCGAGGGCCTCGGTGGACTCGAGATCGTCCTCCTGGTGCTCGCGGGCCTCCTGCTCTGGACCCTGTCGGAGTACTGGCTTCACCGCAAGGTCTTTCACTGGGACCCGGATCATCCGATCGGCCACCGCCTCCACTTCATCATCCACGGCGTGCACCACGATCACCCCAACGATCGCATGCGCCTGGTGATGCCACCCGGCGCCAGCATTCCGCTCGCGGCCCTCTTCTTCGGGCTCTTCTGGCTGATCTTCGGGCTGCCGACCGCGCTGCCGCTGTTCGCGGGCTTTCTGATCGGCTACCTGATGTACGACTACACGCACTACTACCTGCACCACGTCGTCCCGAAGTCGAAGCTCGGAAAGCGCCTGCGCGAGCAGCACATGCGCCACCACTTCCAGGATCACCGCTACGGCTTCGGGGTCTCTTCGCCGCTCTGGGATGCGGTCTTCCGCACCCTGCCGCGCACCCGCCGCGACTGAGCGCACCGAACACCCCGGATCACACTGTTAGAGTGGGTCACCTGTTCACACGCTGATTTATGACTCACAGTGAAGTGAGTCGGGAAGGGGGGCATCGGATGTCACCTGTATCGAAGACCGTAGATGAGGCCGCCGGCCTGATTCGCCGGCGCCTCAAGGAGCTCGACGCCGAGCGCTCGCAGCTCGAACGTGCCCTCTCCACCCTCACCGACGGCCGCGAGGGCCGCCGGGGGCCGGGCCGGCCCGGCGGCTCGGCGACGCGGACCACCACGCGCCGGCGCCGGCGTCGCGGCGGCACCCGCTCCGACCAGGCGGTGAAGCTGGTCGCCGCCAACCCCGGCATCTCCGCCTCCGAGATGGCGAAGAAGATGAGCATCAAGCCCAACTACCTGTACCGGGTGATGGCCGATCTCGAAAAGCAGGGGAAGGTGCGCAAGGACGGGCGCGCCTACCACCCGGCGAAGGGCTAGACGAGTCCCAGCCCCGAGACCGCCTTGCGCTCGTCGCTGAGCTCGGCGGCCGAGGCGAGAATCCGCTCGCGCGAGAAGTCGTCGATCTCGAGCCCCTCGACGATCGACCACTCCCCGTTCGCGCACGTGCACGGGTAGCCGGAGATGAGCCCCTCCGGGATGTCGTAGGAGCCGTCCGAGCGGACCGCCATCGAGACCCAGTCGTCGGCCGGCGTGCCCCGCACCCAGTCGCGAACGTGGTCCAGGGCCGCGTTGGCGGCCGAGGCTGCGCTCGAGGCGCCGCGCGCCTCGATGATCGCCGCGCCGCGCTTGGCGACGTCGGGGATGAACTCGTTCACCACCCAGGCCTCGTCGTCGACCGCGTCCCAGGCGTTGCGGTCGCCGGCCCGGGCATGCTTGAGGTCCGGGTACTGGGTCGTCGAGTGGTTGCCCCAGCTGGTCATCCGGGTGATCTCGCTCACCGGGACCCCGAGCTTGGCGGCGAGCTGTGAGATCGCCCGGTTGTGGTCGAGGCGCATCATCGCCGTGAACCGCTCGCGCGGCACGTCGGGGGCGTGCGACATCGCGATCAGGCAGTTGGTGTTCGCCGGATTGCCGACGACGAGGATCTTCACGTCGTCGGCGGCGTGGGCGTTGATCGCCTCCCCCTGCGGCTTGAAGATGCCGCCGTTGGCCTCGAGCAGGTCGGAGCGCTCCATACCCGGGCCGCGCGGGCGGGCGCCGATCAGCAGGGCGATGTTGCAGCCGTCGAACGCCGCCTTCGGCTCGTCGTGGATGTCGATCCCCTCCAGCAGTGGGAAGGCGCAGTCGTCGAGCTCCATCGCCGTGCCCTCGGCCGCCTTGATGGCGTCCGGGATCTCGAGCAGCTTGAAGCGGACCGGGGTGTCGTCGCCGAGCATCTCGCCGGCGGCGATCCTGAACAGGATCGCGTAGCCGATCTGCCCGGCGGCGCCGGTGACGGTGATCTTGATGGGGCTGGGTGCCACTACTTCATCTCCCGCTCGAGGTTCTCGTCGATCGAGGCCAGGAACTCCTCCGTGGTCTGAAATCCCTGGTCGCCGCCGACCAGCAGCGCCAGGTCCTTGGTCATCCTTCCGCTTTCCACGGTCTCGACGCATACCCGTTCGAGTGTGTCCGCGAACAGCGACACCTCGGGCGTGTCGTCCATGCGACCGCGCGCGGCGAGCGCGCGGGTCCAGGCGAAGATCGAGGCGATCGGATTGGTGGAGGTCGCCTTGCCCTGCTGGTGCTGGCGGAAGTGGCGGGTGACGGTCCCGTGCGCGGCCTCGGCCTCCACCGTCCTGCCGTCGGGCGTCATCAGCACGCTCGTCATCAGGCCGAGCGACCCGAACCCCTGGGCGACGGTGTCGGATTGGACGTCGCCGTCGTAGTTCTTGCAGGCCCAGACGTAGCCCCCCTCCCACTTCAGCGCCGCGGCCACCATGTCGTCGATCAGCCGGTGCTCATACGTGAGCCCGTTGGCCTCGAACTCGTCCTTGAACTCGGCGTCGAACACCTCCTGGAACAGGTCCTTGAAGCGGCCGTCGTAGGTCTTCATGATCGTGTTCTTGGTCGACATGTAGACCGGGAACTTGCGCTCCAGCCCGTACCTGAGCGAGGCTCGGGCGAAGTCGCGGATCGAGTCGTCGAGGTTGTACATCGCCATCGCGACTCCGCCCCCGGCCGGGAAGTCGAAGACCTCGAGCTCGATCGGCTTGCCGCCGTCGTTGGGGGTGAACGTCAGCATCAGCTTGCCGTCACCGGGGATCCGGGTGTCGGTGGCTCGGTACTGGTCGCCGAACGCGTGACGGCCGATGATGATCGGCTTCTTCCACCCCGGGACCAGCCGCGGGATGTTCGAGATCACGATCGGCTCGCGGAAGATCACCCCGCCGAGGATGTTGCGAATCGTCCCGTTCGGCGACCGGTACATCCGCCGCAGGCCGAACTCCTCGACCCGCGCCTCGTCCGGAGTGATCGTCGCGCACTTGACACCGACTCCGTGCTCCTTGATCGCGTTCGCGGCATCGACTGTGATCTGGTCGTCGGTCGCGTCGCGACTCGTGATCGAGAGGTCGAAGTACTTCAGCTCGACGTCGACGTAGGGCAGGATGAGCTGGTCCTTGATGAACGACCAGATGATCCGTGTCATCTCGTCGCCGTCGAGCTCGACGATCGGATTCTCGACCTTGATCTTCGCCATCGGGGCGGGCGATGCTATCGGCGCAGGGCGCCCGCCCGCCCGCCGGCGGCTCAATCGCCGAACAGCCCGAGCTGCATCGCTTGGCCGAGGTCGTCACGCACCGACCAGTGCTCGATCAGCATCCCGTCCTCGATCCGGTAGATGTGGATGTGCTCGACCGCGTACTCCTCGCCGGTCGGCGGCCTGCCGAGGAACTCACCGACGTGGCGGCCGTGCACGGTCACGCGGGCCACGACCTTGTCGCCCTCGCAGATCAAGTCCGAGACCTCGAAGCGCATCGGGCCCCAGATGCCTCGTAGCCAGGTGAGCGTCTCCTTCAGGCCCGCTCGCCCCTGGACGTTGCCGGGGCCGGCCTCGTGGTTGATGAATTCAGGGTGGACCAGCTCGTCGACGGCGTCCAGGTCGCCCGCGCCGATCGGGCGCCAGCTGGCAGCGGACCGCGAAGCAGGTCAGCCGCGCGTTCGAGCGCGCCCTCGCCGACGCCGGGGGCTCCGGCCCAACGTGGCTGATCCTGCTGGCACTGAAGACGCGCGACTGGAAGACCCAGGCGGAGCTCGCGCGCGAGCTCGGGATCGAGCGGCCGACCCTGACCCACCACCTGCGTGCGCTCGAGCGCGACGGACTCGTCGCTCGCGAGCGCGACCCCGACAACCTGCGGGCCCAGCGCATGAGCCTCACGGCGGAGGGCGACGCGGCATTCGGACGGCTGCGCGCGGCGGCGGTGGGATTCGATCGACGGCTGCGCGCCGGGCTCGGCGAGGACGATCTGGTGCGCCTGCGCGAGCTGCTCGAGACCCTCGCCGCCAACGCCGCCGAGCCCGCGGGCTGAGTCACTAGATTGCGGGCTATGGACGCCGAGCGGGTGCGGATCGAGGTCGCCGACCACGTCGCCGAGGTACGGATGGTGCGCGGCGACAAGCACAACGGACTGGACTGGCGCATGCTCCTCACCCTCAACGAGGCGGTCGACGCGCTGCACGAGAAGCCGCAGGTGCGGGCCGTGGTGCTATGCGGCGACGGTCCGAGCTTCTGCGCCGGCCTCGACTTCGCAAGCTTCCTCGCCGGCGACGGCGACCTGTCCGGCGACGTCTTCGAGCGCCCGGACGGCGAGCTCGCCAACCGCGCCCAGCGGGTCGCGTTCGGCTGGCGCCAGCTGCCGGTGCCGGTGATCGCAGCCCTGCACGGCGCCTGCTTCGGCGGCGGCCTGCAGATCGCCCTCGGCGCCGACGTGCGGATCGCCGCGCCCGACACGCGCGTCGCGGTGATGGAGATCCGGTACGGCCTCGTCCCGGACATGAGCCTCTGGCAGACGCTGCCGCGGCTGGTCCGCGACGACGTGGCCCGCGAGCTCGCTTACACCGGCCGGATCGTCGAGGCCGGCGAGGCGCGCGAGCTCGGGCTGCTGACCAGGATCGAGGACGACCCGATCGCCGCGGCGCACGCCTTGGCGGCCGAGATCGCCGGCCGCTCCCCGGACGCCATCCGGCGGATCAAGCGACTGGCGAACGAGGCGCCGATGCCGCCCGCCGAGGGCCTGCTGCGCGAGGAGGAGCTCCAGCGCGAGCTGCTGGGAACGCCGAACCAGGCGGCCGCCGTTCAGGCGACGCTCGCCAAGCAGCCGGCCGAGTTCGCCGACCCGGCCTGAGCGTCAGGGCCGGTGCGGCGTCGGGCTCTCTGGGACAATGGCGCCGATGGCCACCGCCGAGCGCCCGCGCAGCCCCGCCGCAACCCATGAGGTCCTCAACCAGGCCACCCCGCTCGAGGACTACAACACCTACGAGTCCGACCGCGTCCTGGTCGAGGCGCTGCGGCGCGAGGGCGGCGAGTGGGCCGAATCGCGGGTGAGCGAGGCGGGAGCGTTCGCCGGCTCGGCGCAGGCGATCCGGTGGGGGTTCGAAGCGAACGAGAACCCGCCGCGGCTGCGCACCCACGATCGGTTCGGCAACCGGATCGACGAGGTCGAGTTCCACCCCGCCTGGCACCACCTGCTGAGCGCCGGGGTCGGATTCGGCCTGCACGCCCTCCCATGGCGAGAGCCGCAGCCGGGCGCCCACGTCGCCCGCGCCGCCATGTTCTGCGCCTCGCAGGCGGAGGCCGGGGTCGGCTGTCCGATCTCGATGACCTATTCGGTCATCCCGGCGCTGCGAAAACAGCCGGAGCTGGCGGACGAATGGGAGCCGAGGTTCACCTCGCTGCACTACGACGGCGAGCTGCGACCCGCGGCGGAGAAGCCCGGGGCGCTCTGCGGCATGGGGATGACCGAGAAGCAGGGCGGCTCCGACGTGCGCGCCAACACGACCACGGCCACGCCGCTCAACGGCGGCGGTCCCGGGGCCGAGTACGAGGTCAACGGGCACAAATGGTTCTTCTCGGCGCCGATGTGCGATGCGTTCCTGGTCCTGGCACAGACCGAGGGCGGCCTCTCCTGCCTGCTGATGCCCCGCTTCACACCCGACGGCGACCGCAACCCGATCCACATCGAGCGGCTCAAGGACAAGCTCGGCAACCGCTCGAACGCCTCCAGCGAGGTCGAGTTCCGCGGCGCCTGGGCGCGGCTCATCGGCGAGGAGGGTCGCGGCGTGCCGACGATCATCGAGATGGTCAACCACACCCGCCTCGACTGCTGCCTCGGCGCCGCCGCCGGGATGCGCTCCGGTGTCGCCAACGCGATCCACCATGCCTCGCAGCGCTCGGCGTTCGGCAAGCTCTTGATCGACCAGCCGCTGATGCGAAACGTGCTCGCCGACCTGGCGGTCGAGTCGGAGGCGGCGACGATCGGCTCCCTCCGCCTCGCGCGCGCCTATGACGAATCGATCGCCGGCGACGAGCACGCGACACAGTTCAAGCGGATCGCCAACGCGGTCCTCAAGTACTGGCTCTGCAAGCGCGCGGTCCCGCACGCCGGCGAGGCGCTCGAGTGCTTCGGCGGCAACGGCTACGTCGAGGAGTCGGGCATGCCGCGCCTCTACCGGGAGTCGCCGCTCAACTCGATCTGGGAGGGGTCGGGGAACGTGCAGTGCCTCGACGTCCTGCGCGCGATGGTCCGCGGTCCCGAGGCGATCGAGGCGTTCTTCGCCGAGGTCGGCGAGGCCGCCGGCGCCGACAGCCGGCTCGACGACGCGGCCGCCGAGCTGCGCGCCGAGCTCGGCGATCTCGACGCGATCGAGTCGCGCGCGCGGCGGCTGGTCGAGCGGATGGCCCTCGTGCTCCAGGGCTCGCTGGTCGTTCGCTTCGCCGACCCGGCGGTCGCCGACGCCTTCTGCGCGTCACGGCTCGGCCGCGACTGGGGGCAGGCGTTCGGGACCCTGCCGGCCGGCACCGACTTCGGGCGCATCATCGAGCGCCACGCGGTGTTCTCGTAGGCGATGGCCCCCTCCCAGCGCATCCGCCGACATCTGCAGAGCAACGCCATCGCGTACGTCGCGCTGTTCGTCGCCCTCAGCGGCACCGCGATCGCGCTGCCGGGCAAGAACAAGGTGAAGAAGAACGACATCGCCCGCGGGGCGGTGGTCGGCAAGGCGATCGCGGCGGACGCGGTGAAGCAGGCCAAGATCCGCGACGCGGCCGTCATCGCTCCGAAGCTCGCGCCCAACGCGGTGACGACCAACTCGATCCTGGATGACGCGATCACGGCGCCCAAGCTCGCCGAGGACTCGGTCACCCGCCAGGCGATCGTCCAGGGGTCCGTCAACGGCGGCAAGATCGCCAACGGGGCGATCGACTCGACCAAGGTGGCGCAAGGCTCGCTGCTCGCCGAGGACTTCGCTCCGGGACAGATCAGCGACGCCTTCCTGTTCGAGGACCTCGCCGGCGACGAGACCGCGAGCTTCACGATCCAGCGGCCCGGGCGCATATTCGTCACCGCAACGGTCTCGGTCCTCTGCGAGACGCCTACCTGCAACAACGGGTACGAGGTCGTGATCGATGGCACGCCTGTCCCCGGGACCCAACTCGAGTTCCCGGCGTTGGATGATGTGGAGCGGCTGACCCTGGTAGGTCTCACGGGGCCGCTGAGCGCCGGGCCGCATGAGATCGCGCTCCTCTCAACTGCCGCGAGCGATGACCTAGCGGTCAACCTCGCGGGCATCCTGATCCAGTAGCCGCGACCCGACGAACGTCCCGGAGTGCCCCCTATGGGACACACTGCGGGACGGTCGTGCGCGCGCGGCCGCGGCGTCAACCCGCGAACGTCCCGGAGTGCCGCCTATGGGGCACACTGTGGGACGTTCGTTGAGGGGTGCGGGCGCGCGGGCGGCGCTTTGGGCTAGAGCCAGCGCTCGTCGAGGCGGCGGACGGCCGCCTCGGTGAGGCGGATCGCGTCGGTGAGCGTCCCGTAGTCGACGTTCTCGGGGGTGTCGGTCGGCCAGTGGTAGTTGGCGGGCTGCTTGAGTTCGGTGACCGAGCACAGGGTCGCGGTCGGGTAGCCGGCGCAGAGCGGCTCGAGCCCATCGGTGCCGTTTCGCAGCCGCAGGTTGGGCACGGTCTCGATCTTGAGCTCGTCGGCGAGGCCGTCGAGGAGCTCGAGCGCCTCGGGCGTGTACTCGCGCATGCGCAAAAACCCCTCGCCGCGGAGCACGTTGAGGGTCGGCGAGCCGAGCGTGTCGACGCAGAGGAAGAAGGTGCGATCGCGCGGCAGCTCGTCGAAGTGGCGCTCGCCGAACGCCTTCATCCCCTCCGAGAAGGACTCCTCGGCGCCGGTCGAGAGCAGGATCACGCGGGTCGACGCGGTCGGCTCGGCGAGCAGCCGGCGGGCGAGCTCGAGCAGGAGGACAACCGCGGTCGCGTTGTCGTTGGCGCCCGGCACGACCTCGCGGGACCCGATCTGCGCCATCGAGGCTGCGTAGCCGAACCCGAGCAACGCCCCGAGCCGGCCCGCGAACCGACTGCCGGTGAGCGCGGACGCGACCGCGAGCAGCGGCGAGGCGAGCAGCGGCCACATGAGCGCCGGGCTGGTGTCGAAGAGCTCGATCGGCACCTTCGCCCGATGGAAGATCGTCTCGGGAATCGCAGGATCAAAGATCCACCCCGAGTGCGCGGCGTCGTGGTGGGCGACCACGACCACGGTCCGCTCGGCGTCCTGCCGGCCCGAGCTCGCAGACGACGTTGTGGGTCAGCGACTGTGGCAGCCGGGCGCGCAGCCGGCGCTTGCCCGGTGGAAAGTCGTCGGCGAGCGCGGCGGCCGTCACCGTCCCCAGCGCCGCGGCGAGCAGCCGGCGGCCGCGAAGCGCGGCGAGGCCGGCGATCGTTCCGGCGGCGGCGCCGATCCCGAGCGGCCACCAGTAGGTGCCGTGGGCGGGCTCGGTCTCGATCGTCGCCTCGGCGCCCAGCTCGTCGAGGCGAGCCACGATCCACTCCGCCGCCTCGCGCTCTCCCTCCGAGGCCGAGGGCCGCTTGATCGCCGCCAGCTCGGCCAGCAGGCGCCGCAGCTCGTCCTGGCCCGGCTCGGCGTGTGTGTCGGCGACGGTCTCCATCGGGGCGCGAAACCTACCGCGCCGTACGATGGAGGCATGTCGGCCGGCAGCCAGCTGACGCTGTTCACATTCCGCGGGATCCGGATCGGGGTGGACTACTCCTGGTTCTTCGTCCTCTTCATCCTGATCATCTACCTCTCCGGCGTTTACCGCGACGTGCTCAGCGCCGACACCGCCGACTCCCAGCCCTACGTGCTCGCGGTGGTCACGGCGCTCGGCTTCTTCGGATCGATCCTCCTCCACGAGCTGGGCCACGCCGTCGTTGCGGCGCGCAACGGGATCCCGATCTCGGAGATCACGCTGTGGCTGTTCGGCGGCGTCGCGCGGATGACGCGCGACAGCGACTCGCCGGGCACGGAGTTCAAGGTCGCAGTGGCCGGCCCGATCGTGACCCTGGTGCTGGCGGCCGCATTCACCGGCATCGGGATCGCGCTCTCGGGGGGCGACGAGTTCTGGCAGGCGCTGACCGTCGAGGAGGGCGCGAACAGCTCCGGTGCGCTCGCGGTGGTGAGCTGGCTGGCGAGCATCAACATGCTGGTCCTGATCTTCAACCTGATCCCGGCCTTCCCGCTCGACGGCGGCCGAATCGCGCGCGCGATCGCGTGGAAGGTGACCGGCAACCGCAACCGCGCGACCCGCTTCGCGGCCGTCGTCGGGCAGGGGTTCTCCTACGCCTTCATCGCGCTGGGGCTGCTCTGGCTGGTGGCCGGGAACGTCCTCGGCGGGATCTGGCTGGCGCTGATCGGCTTCATCCTCGCCCAGTCGGCGCGCGGCTCGGCGATGCAGTCCAAGTTCTCGAGCCGGATCGAGGGCATCAGCGTGGCCGACGTGATGGACGCCGAGCCGGTGGCGATCCCCGAGAGCACCAGCGTGGAGCGCGCGATCGACGAGTACTTCCTTCGCTACCGGTGGCCGTGGTTCCCGGTCGTCGACGCCGGCGACCACTTCCGCGGGCTGCTCGTCCGCGAGGTGGCGGATGCGGTCCCGGAGCCGAACCGCGCGCAGCAGACGGTCGGCGACGTGTTCGAGCTCGACGCCAGCGGCACCCTGCGGGTGCGCGACGACGCCCCGCTGGAGTCGCTGCTGGGCAACGACGCCCTGCGCCGTCTCGGTGGCCTCGCAGCGGTGGACGCAGACGGTCGGCTGCGCGGAGTGATCACGGCCGATCAGGTCGGACGGGCGCTTCGGGAGGCGCTCGGACGCCGCTGATAGCCGCGACGAACGGCCGAGGACGATCGAGCCGGGTTCAATAGGATCGAATCGTGCCCAGGCATGACGTACTCGTGATCGGAGCCGGACTCGCGGGCCAGCGCGCGGCGCTGGCGGCGGCCGAGGAGGGTGTCTCCGTTGCGATCGTCTCCAAGGTGCACCCGGTCCGCTCGCACTCCAACGCCGCCCAGGGCGGCATCAACGCAGCGCTCAATCCCGAGGACTCCTGGGAGTCGCACGCCTTCGACACAGTCAAGGGATCGGACTATCTGGGCGATCAGGACGCGATCGCGATCATGTGCCAGGAGGCGCCGGAGGAGATCCTGCACCTCGAGCACCTCGGCGTGCCGTTTCACCGCAACGAGGAGGGCAAGCTCGGCACCCGCGCGTTCGGCGGCGCGTCGCAGGCCCGGACCTACTACGTCGCCGACATCACCGGCCAGGCGATCATGCACGTCCTCTACGAGCAGCTGATGAAGCACTCCGAGCTCGTCGACCGCTACGAGGAGTACTTCACCACCGCGCTCGCGCTCGACGAGAGCCGCAACTGCGTCGGAGCGGTGATGCGCAACGTCCGCGACGGCTCGATGGAGCTGTTCGAGGCCAAGAACGTGATCCTCGCCACCGGGGGCAACGGCCAGGCGTGGCAGCCGACCACCAACGCGCTGATCTGCACCGGCGACGGGATCGCGATGGCCTACCGGGTCGGTGCTCCGCTCATGGACATGGAGATGATCCAGTACCACCCGACGACGCTCGCGGGCAAGGGCTTTCTGATCACCGAGGGGGCGCGCGGCGAGGGCGCGCATTTGCTCAACGCCGCCGGCGAACGGTTCATGGAGAAGTACGCGCCGAACAAGATGGAGCTCGCGTCCCGTGACGTGGTCTCGCGAGCCGAGCAGACCGAGATCAACGAGGGCCGCGGGTTTCCCGACGGCACCGTGGCGCTCGACATCACGGTCGTCCCGAAGAAGCGGATCCACGAGGCGCTGCGCGAGATCGTGCTCGTCGGCCGCGACTTCGCCGGAGTGGACATCACCCGCGAGCCGATCCACATCAAGCCCGGCAACCACTACACGATGGGGGGCGTGAAGACCGACATCTACGGAGCGACCGAGATCCCCGGCCTCTACGCCGCCGGCGAGTGCGCCTGCGTCTCGGTGCACGGCGGCAACCGGCTGGGCGCCAACTCCCTGCTCGACACGCTGATCTTCGGCCGCCGGTCCGGCATCCACGCCGCCGACCGGGCGAAGCAGACCGAGGTCGGCCGCCCGTCGGCGGCCACGTTCGCGGACGAGGAGCGGCTGATCGCCGAGATCATGGGCCGCGAACGCGGCTCGGGTCGCCGGATCTCGGAGATCCGCCGCGAGCTCGGCGAGACGATGGACCGCTACGTGGCGGTCTTCCGCGACGAGGAGGGGGTAAAAACGGCGCTCGACATCGTCAGGCGGCTCCAGGAGGAGGCGAAGACCGCCTACATCGACGACCATGGCTCGGTCTTCAACCAGGACGTGCTCGGGGCGCTCGAGCTTGGCTTCATGCTCGACAACGCAGAGTGCGCCTGCATCGGCGCACTGCACCGCACCGAGAGCCGGGGCGCTCAGTTCCGAACCGACTTCCCGGAGCGAAACGACGACGAATGGCTGAAGCACATCGACCTGAAGATGAACGGCGAGGGCCCGGAGATCAGCTACTCCGACGTGACGATCACCGAGTGGCAGCCGATGGAGAGGACGTATTGAGACCGCAAACCGCAGACCGCAGACCGCAGAGCTGATGGCCGAGACCGAGCAATACACCCTGCAGGTTCGGCGCTTCAAGCCCGAGGAGGAGCACGGGCCCTACTGGCAGGAGTTCGACGTCGAGCTCGACCCGACGCTGTCGGTGCTCGACGGCCTGCTCCAGGCCAAGGACCGCGACGACGGCTCGCTGGCTGTGCGCTGCTCGTGCCGCGCCGCGATCTGCGGCTCCTGCGGGGTGAAGATCAACGGGCAGTCCACGCTCGCCTGCCTGACCCAGATCGGCGAGGCGCACGAGAGCGCCAACCGCCGCACCCCCGACGGCGAGACGAAGCCGATCGTGGTCGAGCCGATGGGCAACATGCCCGTGATCAAGGACCTGGTCACCGACATGGAGTCGACCCACTGGACCAAGATCCGCCGGGTCACCCCGTGGCTGCTCGACGACGGCGACCCGCCGGAGCGCGAGCGGATCGTGCCGCCCGAGTCGATGGTGGACATCACGCAGACGATCGCCTGCATCCAGTGCGGCGCCTGCGTCTCGGCGTGTCTGTCGATGGAAGCCGACCCCGAATTCATCGGTCCGGCGGCGCTCGCCAAGGCCTACCGGTTCGTGGGCGACCCGCGCGACGTCGAGACCCGCGAGCGCCTCTACGACCTCGCGCAGGACCCGCACGGGATCTACGACTGCACCCACTGCTTCGCCTGCGTCGACGCCTGTCCCAAGGGTGTCGCGCCGATGGACCAGATCATGCGCCTGCGGCGCCGGGCCGCCGACGACGAGGAGATCCACGACCGCAACAACGGCCGCAACCACGAGCGCGCCTTCGTGAAGATCATCGAGAAGAAGGGCACCCTCGACGAGGCGCTGCTGCTGCAGGAGTCCTACGCCCCGGGGGTCAAGGGCAAGCTCATCCCGAAGCCGAGCGCGATCAAGGGCCTGGTCGGCTCGCTGCCGACCGCCGCCCGCGGCCTGCGGACGGGGAAGATGCGCTCGCTGCCCAAGCTGATCCCCGGCGTGCACCCGAAGCTTCCCGGCGACGCACAGGAGCGCGTCAAACGGATCTACGAGCACGCCGAGGAGCACGGCACGGAGATCAACCTCTACATCACCGGCGAGGAGGAGGTCGAGCCCGAGCCCGACGAGGAGGAGTTCAGCCAGCCCGAGGTGTCCCCCGGACCGAAGGAGAGCGAGTGAAACTTGCCTACTGGCCGGGCTGCGTCTCGCGCGGCTTCACCACCGAGCTGCACGGGTCGATGGCCCTGGTCGCGGAGCGGCTCGGGATCGAGCTGATCACCCTCGACCGCGCCAACTGCTGCGGCGCCGGGGTGATCGCCGAGCACAACCAGGAGCTCGCCGACACGCTCAACGCGCGCACCTTCGCGCTGGCCCAGCAGACGGGCCTCGGGATGATGAACATCTGCTCGACCTGCCAGGGAGCGCAGTCGGAGTGCCAGCAGCGCCTCGACGCCGACTCCGCCTACCGCGCCCACATCAACGAGGTGCTTGCCGGCGAGGGGATCGAGTACGTCAAGGACGCCGACGGGTTCGAGAACAAGAACTTCCTCTGGGTCCTGGTCGAGGACTACGGGCTCGACGAGCTGAAGGCGAAGGTCACCCGTCCGCTCGCCGGGCTGCGGGTCGGCCCGTTCTACGGCTGCTACATCGTCCGCCCCAAGTACCGGCTCGGCTACGAGGAGCATCCGGACCGCGACCTCTACCTGGAGACGGTGATCGAGGCGCTCGGCGGGGAGGTGGTCGACTACGACGGGTCGCGCAAGTGCTGCGGCTTCCCGGTGATCACGATGAACCGCGAGACCTCGCTGCGCCAGGCCGGCACGCACATCGGCGACGCGCTCGACCAGGGCGCCGACTGCCTCGTCACGCCGTGTCCCCTGTGTCACCTGAACCTCGACATGCAGCAGCCCGAGGCTGCGAAGGTCGTCGACCGCGACCTCGGGCTCGCGGTGCTCCATCTGCCGCAGCTCGTCGGCCTCGCGCTCGGCTACGAGCCCAAGCAGCTCGGGATGAACCGCCATATCGCTTCGACCGAGTGGGTCGGCGAGCGGCTCGCCGGAGTTCCGGCATGAGCGACTCCGGGTTCGAGCACGCGCCGCCGCCCCCGCCGGAGGTCGAGCAGGCCGCGCTGCTCGGTCACATCGAGGACGCGGTAAGCCTCTATCTGAAGTTCACGGACGTCGACCCCGAGACCGCGCGCCAGGTCGTCGAGAAGCTGGCCGAGGGCTAGCGGGCTCGGTCGCGGATCGCAGGCGCGTCGGCGCCGGCCGGGCGCCACATGAACCAGTTCGCCGCGCCCAGGACCTCGGCCTCCTCGACGACCTCGAAGCCGAAGCGTCCGTAGAGGGCGACGTTCTCGACCTTGTCGGTCTCGAGGTAGGCGTCCTCGCCGTTGCGATCGAGCCGCTGCGTGTACTCCACGAGGACGCGACTGCCGATCCCCCGCCCCTGGAGCTCGGGGTCGACGCCGAGCGGGCCGAGGTGCGAGTGCGGCCGGTCGGGGTCGCGGCGCTCCCAGTCGGCGAGCCAGCGCAGGGACCGGGCGGTGATAGTCGGCGGGGTCAGCAGCAGGTCGGGTAGCGCGCGCAGCCGCTCGCGGGCGCCGAAGCGGCACGCGCCACCGACGAGGTCGTTCGTCGACGCCACGATGCGTCCGTCGAGCCGGGCGACCAGCGGGCGCTGATGGCGCGCCACCGCGTAGAGCCGACTGAAGAAGCGCTGGAGGTGCCGATAGCAGCGTTCGGGGTCCGGGCCGATCACCGCCTTGGGCATCGGGCTCGTGCTCATCGCGCGGGCGACGACCGCGACCGCGTCGGCGACCTCCTCCGGGCGCGTGTCGCCGACCTCTACGCGCGCCGCATCCGCCGCTCGATCCATCGCGCGCCAACGGTATCGGTGAGGCCGTGGGCGAGGATCGAGCCGAGGATCACGAACGCGGCGACCTCGAAGACCAGCGAGCCGTGGGCGAGGCCCTCGTCGAGGACCAGCAGGGCGAACAGCATCGAGGCGACCCCCTTGGGCCCGAACCAGGCGATGAACGCCTTCTGCGGTCGTGGGAGCTTCGTCCCGGCGAGCGCCACCAGCACGGAGATCGGCCGGGCCACGAGTAGCGCGAACGCGATGAACACGACAAGCGCCCAGGGCGATCCGTCGTAGGTGGTCGCGACGATGATCGCGCCGAAGACGAAGAACGTGAGCACCTGGAAGATCGCGCTCACGTTCTCGGAGAAGTCGACGAAGCGCTCGGTGATCTCGTGCTCGAAGTAGCCGAGGGTGATCCCGGCCACGAACGCGGCGATCAGGCCGTTGCCGAAGGTGACGTCGGCGAGCCCGAAGGCGGCCAGCCCGAAGCCGACCGCGTAGATCCCCTCGAAGCGCGGGGTGACGCCGAGGGGGACGACGCGGTGCACGTAGCCGCCGGCGATGCCGAGGACGATCCCGACAAGGGCACCGAACACCGCCTCGCCGAGCAGCTCGGCGGCCTCGCCGCCCGCGTCGCCGCCCGGCGTCGCGAGGACGAGGAAGAAGAGCACGAAGGGGAGCGCGAGCCCGTCATTGAGGCCCGACTCGAGGTTGAGCGTGTGACGGATCTGCGCCGGGACGCGCCGCGCCGTGACCACCATCGAGGTGACCACCGGGTCGGTCGGCGAGAGCACCGCGCCGAGGAGGAACGCCTCCGCCCAGCTCAGGTCGCCGAACAGCAGCTTCGCGCCGAGCGCCAGGAGCACCAGGGTGATCGGCATCGCGATGACGAGGGCCCGCGCCGGCGGCCCCCAGTGGCGGGCGAGGAGCTCGCGGTCGACGACCAGCCCGTCGGCGATCAGCGTGAGCACGAGCGCCAGCTCGATCAGCTCGACCACGCCGGCGTCGTCGAAGTCGATCGCGATCACATCGGTCGCCGCGAGCACGATCCCGGCGGTCACCGAGAGCACCGAGATCGAGAGGATCGTGCCGCGCATCACGCCCGAGAGCGCCGCCGCGACGGCGAGCAGCGAGCCGATGATCAGCAGCGCTGCGCCGAACCCGAGCTCCATCAGGGGATGTACCAGTCGACGTAGCCGTTGCAGGTGGGCCGTGGCGACCGTCCGTCGACGGCGCCGGTGGCGACGACCGACCCGACGTGCGCGACCGAATGCGCGCCCATCAGCCGACCGACGAGGGGCGGCTGCTCGACGGAAGCGATGATCCGAATCGGCTCACCGTTCGGGATCTCGATCGTGCCCGCCGGCCAGTACGGGGCGCTGCCGCGGTAGTCGAGGTTGCCCGGGAGCGTGGTCTCGTACCCGGCGTCCGGACCGCTCAGGGTCACGGGCCGGGTCGCGTCGTACTGCACCGACAGATCCCAGGCACCGCGCGGCAGCTCGAGGTCGAGGGTCGCGGGGCTGCCGTTCTCGATCGTGCCCTTGTTCCAGTCCTCCTCCGGAAAGACCACGGGCGCCTCGCTGAAGGCCGCGAGCTGCGCGGGCCTCGTCTCCGGGCAGCCGCCGAAGCGCCCCGGCTCGGGACCGAACTCCGCGGGCTGCCGCCCGATCGGCGAAAGGCCCTTCTGCTTCGCCCAGAGCAGGTAGGACTCCGTCCGCGCGACGACCCGGTAGCCGGGCGGCGGACCGCTCGCGTACTCGGCGCGCGTCGTGAGCACGTACGGGAAGCGGGCGAGCGTCTCGGCGGTGACCGAGTCGAAGTCGAACTTCGACCCGACCTGCTCGAGGTCGAAGTTGGGCTCGACGAAATACGGGTCGTAGAAGTTCCGCACGTGGGTGAACGGCTTCGAGCCGCGCAGCTCGTAGAGGACGAAGTTGTCGCGGCCGAGGAAGAGGAGCTTCTCGCCCTCGATCATCGGGCGGATCTCGGCCAGCTCGGCCGCGTGGGCCTCCGGGCTCACCGGGGCTTGGCGGAGGATCAGGAAGCTGGAGAAGGCTGCGGCGATCGCGAACGCTATGCCCAGGAGGCGTGCACCGGTGAGCCCCTGCCGCGGGAGCCTCGGCGGGGGGCGGTCGGGTGGGGGAGCCCCCGCCGCAGGCGGCTTGACGTCCATGTCAGCCGGCGTCCTCGCGTCCATGCTGCGGAGCCTGCGCCGGTGGCTCCCCCACCCGCCCGCCCGTGTCGCTCGGGCCCCCCGCCCCGCCGCCTTCCTTTGCGATGCTCCCTCTCCTTTATTGACCTCGTCTCGCGCGAGGAGGCCGCCGAGGGTGATGAGGGTGATCAGGGGGGCCGCTATCGCGAGTGCCTTCGCCGAGGTGTAGACGGTGCCGAAGACGAGCGCGAGGACGTAGAGGATCGCCGCGGTGAGCAGGGCGGCGGGGACGGCCGGGCCGTGGCGGCGCAGCCAGCGGGGCAGTGCGAAGGCGAGGGCGCAGGCGGCGAGCAGCGCGCCGGCGTAGAAGACGATCGCCGGGATCGAGCTTGCCGCGGCGGAGCGGCGGAAGTCGCTGGTCGGCCAGATCCCGAGCGCCTCGAGCGGCGAGAGCTGGCCCGGCAGGTTGCCGAGCCCACCCTCGTTCGCCCGATCGGGGTGCAGGGCCCGGAAGTCGACGAAGTCGCGCAGTCGGTCGAGGTCGGGCGCGACGAGCACGAGGAGCGCCAGCAGACCCGCGCCGACGGCGACGAGCGCGGCGTGCCGCGAGAGGCCGGGGCCACTGTGGCCGGGATTGTCGGCGAGCGCCGGCGCCGGGCCCGTTTCCCCGGCCGGCGCGGCGAACGGGCCCCAGCCCCGATCGCGTGCGACCCCGATCAGCGCCCAGATGACCACGACGCCGCCGAGCCAGGCGAGCCCCGGGAACGAGTACACGTAGACGGTCCCCGCCGCGAGGACCCCGAGCGGGATCGCGTCGCGCCATCCGCGCACGGTCGGTAAGAGCAGCGCGAAGGTGAGCAGGAACAGCGCCACCACCGGCTCCTTGAAAGCCTCCTGCGCGAGGTACGCGGCGGCCAGGTACGGAAGCGCCACGAGCGCCGACGCCCCGACGCGCGCCGGGCCGCGCAGGCCACCGAGCGCGGTGTAAGCGACCAGCGCGGTGAGCGCCGGGATCGCCAGGGTGAGCCCGGCGAAGACGTCGATCGAGCTCGCCCCGAGCAGGCTGGAGAGACCGGCGACGAGCGCGTGGGGACCGAGCGGATAGCCCTGATCGATGAACACCGGCTCCGGCCGGAACCGCTCGTCGATCCAGTCGGCCAGCAGCAGGTGCGAGGCCATGTCGTCGTTGACGAGCCCTACCCCGAGGATCCCGACGTGGCCGGCGGCGATGAATGGGATTGCGGCGAATAGAGCGGCTAGGACGGCTGCAAGGAGGGCGCCGAAGGGGGTGGCGGCCGGGGCCGCGAAGGGGGTGGTGCCCGCCACAGGCGGCTTGACGTCCTTGTCAGCCGGCGTCCTCGCGTCCATGCTGCGGAGCCTGTGTCGGCCACCACCCCCTCCACGGCCCCAAGCGAGCGCCAGCAACGCGGCTATGAGCACGACGCCGAGAGCGATCGCCACCGCCGGGCCGCGGCCGCCGAAGCCCGCGACGAAGCCCGAGACGACTAGCAGGACGGCGAGGCCGACTGGCGCGGCGAGCGGGGTCCACTCCCGCCGCCCGCAGAGCGAGTTCACCCCCTGACCTACGATCAGCGAACCGGCGACCAGCAGCGCCGCCGAGGCGATCGCGGCGATCAAGCGCTGCTACGCGGCGAAGGACGCGGCCCCGGCGGGCACCCGGACGAGGTCCCGGTCGGCCAGCAGCTCGGCGACCTGGACCGCGTTCGTTGCCGCCCCCTTGCGGAGGTTGTCGCCGACGACCCAGAGGTTGAGGCAGCGCTCGTGGGAGGGATCGCGGCGGATGCGCCCGACCAGCACCTCGTCGCGGCCGGCGGCGTCGATCGCCAGCGGGTACAGGCCCTCGGACGGCGAGTCGACGACGATCAGCCCAGGGGCCGAGGAGAGCAGCTCCCGGCACTCCTCGGGCGAGAGCGGCCCGCGGGTCTGCACGTTGATCGATTCGGAATGCCCGGTGAGGACGGGGACGCGCGCGCAGGTGGCCGAGATCCGCATCGCCTCCTCGGTGGCGCCGAGGATCTTGCGCGTCTCCCGCATCACCTTGCGCTCCTCGGTCGTGTAGTCGTCGCCGTCCTTGAACGTCTCCACCTGGGGGATGACGTTGAAGGCGATCCGGTGCGGAAATGCCTCGACCCGCGGCGGCTCGCCCGCGAGCACCGAGCGCGACTGCTCCTCGAGCTCCGAGATCGCGCGGCGGCCGGTGCCGGAGACCGACTGATACGTCGAGACGACCAGGCGCTCGATCCCGACCGCGCGGTGGATCGGCGCCAGCGCGACGACCATCGCCATCGTCGTGCAGTTCGGGTTCGCGAGCAGGCCGTTGTGGTCCTCGGCGGCATCGGGGTTGACCTCGCTGACCACCAGCGGCACGTCCTCGTGCATGCGCCAGAAGCTCGTGTTGTCGACGACGACGGCCCCCGCCTCGACGAAGCGCGGCGCCCACTCGGAGCTGATCGCGCCGCCGGCGGAGGAGAGCACGAGGTCGAGCTCGCCGATCGTTTCGGCGGCGAGCGGCCGGCACTCGATCTCGGCGCCCCGATAGTCGAGCTTCGTCCCGGCCGAGCGCTCGGACGAGAAGGGGACGACCTCGGCGGCGGGGAAGTCGCGCTCGGCGAGGACCTCGAGGATCGTGGTGCCGACGGCGCCGGTCGCGCCCACGACCCCGACCCTGTAGCTCACGACAGGCCCCTCAACGGCGGCGGCGGCTCGGCTTCGCCCTGTCGGGGGCTCCGCCTCACGATGTCACCCGCGGACGGTGCTCGCCCGACGGGTCCTCCTCGCGCACCGCCTCGGCGCCGAGCTCGAAGGCCTCGTGGATCGCCTTGACGGCGTCCGGCACGCGGTCGGATGCGATCACGCAGGAGATCTTGATCGGCGAGGTGGAGATCATCTCGATGTTGATCTGATTTTCGCCCAGGGTGCTGAATACCCTCGCAGCGACGCCCGGGTGACTGCGCATCCCCGCCCCGACGATCGAGACCTTGCCGACCTGGGGATCGGTTTCGATCGCGCCGACCTCGAGCGGCGCGAGCACGTCGGTCGCGGCGCTCAGGTCCTCGCTGGCGACGGTGAACGAGAGATCCGCCCTCTGGTCGTCGGAGACCGGCTCGTTCTGGATGATCATGTCGACGTTCACGTTGGCGTCAGCGAGCGCGCCGAAGACGCGCGCGGCGACCCCCGGCTCGTCGCGCAGCCCGGTGAGGGTGACGCGAGCCTCGTAGGCGTGGGTGACGGCTGTGACCAGCGGGCGTTCCATCGTCTCGTCCTCGGCCAGCACGAGGGTACCGGGGCCGTCCTCGAACGAGCTGCGGCAATGGATGCGGACGCCGTGGTTGCGCGCGTACTCCACCGCGCGCAGCTGCAGGACGCCGGCCCCCGACGACGACATCTCGAGCATCTCGTCGAACGAGACGAACGGCAGCTTGCGCGCCCCGGGAACGATCCGCGGGTCGGCGCTGAACACGCCGGCGACGTCCGTGTAGATCTCGCACAGCTCGGCGCCCAGCGCGGCCGCGATCGCGATCGCCGTCGTGTCCGAGCCGCCGCGCCCGAGCGTGGTCACGTCGCGGCTGTCGCCCGAGACGCCCTGGAAGCCGGCGACGAGCACGATCCGGTCCGCGCTCAAGCCCTCGCGGATGCGATCGCCGCGGACCTCGATGATCCGCGCCTTCGTGTGGGAGGAGTCGGTGACGATCCCGGCCTGCGATCCGGTGAGCGAGATCGCGTTGTGGCCCATGTCGTGAATGGCCATCGCGCACAGCGCGCACGAGATCCGCTCCCCCGTCGAGAGCAGCATGTCCATCTCGCGCGCGAGTGGGCGCTCGGAGATCTCGAACGCCTGGGCGACCAGGTCGTCGGTGGTCTTGCCGCGGGCCGAGAGGACCGCGACCACCTGCTTGCCGCCCTCCCGACCGTCGACGATTCGGCGCGCGGCGCGCCTGAGGTCGTCGGGCGTGGCGACCGAGGTGCCGCCGAACTTCATCACCACCGTCTCGGGCATGTCGCGCTGAGAATACGATCGCGGCGGCATGGGTGATCCCAGGGGGCCCAGTCCGAGCGTGGTGCTGCGGCGCCGCGTGATCGCGGTCGTGGCCGTGCTCGCGGTGGCGGCCGGCCTCTGGCTGCTCCTGTTCCGCTCCGATGACGAGGAGCCGGCGGGCGCGCCCGCGCCCGAGCCGGCGCGCACCAGCGGGCCGGTGGCCGAGGTGGCGGCCGGGCTCACCGCCCGGGAGCTCGCCGACCAGGTGCTCTTGCTCGGCTTCGAGGGCACCGACGCCTCGACCCCGTTCCTCGACAAGGTACGCGCCCGCCAGCTCGGTGGCGTCCTCATCGATCGGGAGAACTGGCTCGACTCGGCCACGGGCACGGCGCTGGCCGGCGGCATCCGGGCCGCCGGGCGGGAGGGCGACCGGATCCCGCCGCTGATCGTGACGTCGCAGGAGGGCGGGCCGTACCGCGCGCTGGCCGACCTGCCGCCCGAGGAGACCCAGCTCGAGATCGGCGACTCGCGCTCCGCGCAGGCTGCGGAGGACTGGGCGACCGGTACCGCCGAGGCGCTGGCCGCGGCCGGGATCGACCTCAACCTCGCGCCGCTCGCGGACGTCGCCACGCTCGACTCGGCGGTCTCCGACCGCGCCTTCTCCGACGACCCGGCGGCGACCGCGGAGCTCACCGCCGCGTCCGTCCGCGGCTGCCGCGCCGTGGGAGTCGCCTGTGCGGTCCTGCATTTCCCCGGCCTCGGGGCAGCCTCCCAGGACACGAGCCGCGGGCCGGCGACCGTCGGGCTCGATCCGGCGTCGCTCGAGGCCCGCGACCTTGTGCCGTTCCAGGCCGCGTTCGCGGAGCGGGTCCCGGCCGTGGTGCTGTCGCTCGCTCTCTACACCGCCTATGACCCGGTCACCCCGGGTGCGCTGGCCGAACCGGTCGCCACCGGACTGCTGCGAGACGAGCTCGGCTTCGAGGGGGTGGCGATCACCGACGACCTCGGCGCCGGCGCCGTGCGCGCCGGCCAGGGCGTCGACGCCGCCGCCGTCGACGCGCTCGCGGCCGGCGCCGATATGGTCCAGATCGGCTCGCCCACCGACCAGGCCGGGGTGCGAAAGCGAATCCTGGAGGCGCTCGAGAGCCGCGAGCTCCCCGAGGGGCGACTGCGCGAGGCCGCAACGCGGGTGCTCGAGCTCAAGCGCGACCAGAGCCTGATCAAGCCCTCGCTGCTCGCGCCGGACGAGGACGGCTGAGCGCATGCGTGACCGAGGTCACAGACCTGAACCTATCTTGCTGATATATCTCGAAGCTATATGCAGCTCAGTCCGACCTCCTACGTCATCCTCGGGATGCTCCGCCACGAGCCCCGATCCGGCTACGAGATCAAGCGCGCGGTCGACAGCTCGACCCGCTTCTTCTGGGCCGCCAGCTACGGGCAGATCTATCCCGAGCTGCGCCGGCTCGCCGAGGCCGGCCTGGTCGAGGGCGAACCGCAGGCGACCGGCGGTCGCAAGCGCGTCGTCTACCGCCTGACCGACGCCGGGCGCGAGGAGCTCCGCCGCTGGCTCACCGAGCCCGCGGAGACGATGGAGCTGCGCGACGAGGGTCTGCTGAAGCTGTTCTTCGCCGTCAGCGCCGCGCCCGGGAGGGCGGACGAGATCCTCGACGAGAAGCAGCGCCTCTACGAGCGGAAGATCGCGACGCTGCGCGAGGTCGAGCCGAAGGCGGCGGCCTCCGCGGCGGCCGGCGACCCGTTCCCCTACCTGGTCCTGCGCTACGGGATCGAGTCGAGCGAGGCGGCGATCGCCTGGTGCCGGCGGGCCCGCGCCGAGCTCGAGGCCGAGCAGGAGAAGACGGCGTGATGGAGCGGCTCGCCGAGCTCGCGCAACGGCGCGGACGGCGCGTCGTGATCATCGCCGCGATCTTCTTCCTCGTCGCCGGTGCGCTCGGCGCCGGGGTGGCCGACCGGCTCGATCCGTACGGCGCCGACGATCCCGACACGGAGAGCGTGCGCGCCGACGAGCGTCTCGAGTCGGCCGGCTTCCGCGACACCGGCGTCGTCATCCTGATCGAGGACGTCGACGTCCGCTCCGCGGAGGGGCGTGAGCGGGTCGGCGCAATCGCGGATGAGCTCGCCGCCAACCCCGATGTCGCCGAGGTCTCGAGCTTCGTCAACACACGGTCGCCCGACTTCGTCTCGAGCGACGGCAACTCGACCTACGTCTCGGCGACGCTGGAGCCGATCGACGACGGCGACCGCCAGGACGCCGCGGAGGCGATCGCCGCGGAGCTCTCCGGTGAGCCTGGGGTCACGGTGGGCGGCCCGGCCGTGGCCCAGGCGCAGGTCAACGAGCAGACCGAGCAGGACCTGCGCACCGCCGAGCTGATCGCGTTCCCGCTCCTGTTCCTGCTCTCGCTCCTGTTCTTCCGCAGCCTCGTCGCCGCCCTGCTGCCGCTGCTCGTCGGGGCGCTCGCGATCGTCGGCACGTTCCTGATGCTGCGAGTGGTGGCCGAGGCGACGTCGGTCTCGATTTTCGCCCTCAACCTGGTCACCGGCCTCGGGCTCGGGCTCGCGATCGACTACAGCCTCTTCGTCGTCTCGCGCTACCGCGAGGAGATCGCCAAGACCGGCCCCGGCCTCCAGGCGATGCGAAGGACGATGGCGACCGCCGGGCGCACCATCCTGTTCAGCTCGCTCACGGTCGCCGGCGCGCTCGCGTCCCTGCTCGTCTTCCCGCAGCGGTTCCTCTACTCGATGGGGATCGGTGGCTCGCTCGTGGCCCTGATCGCCGCCGGGATCGCGCTGCTCGTCCTGCCGGCGATCCTCGCCCTGCTCGGCAACCGCGTGAACTCCCTCTCCCCCGCGTTCCTGCACCGGCGCGCCGACCGCGACGCGCGCATGGCCACCGAGGGCTTCTGGTACCGGCTCTCGCAGATGGTGATGCGGGTCCCGGGCCGGATCGCCGCGGCGAGCGCCGCGCTGCTCATCGCGCTCGGGATCCCGTTCCTCGGGATCGAGTTCACGTCCGTGGACGCGCAGGTGCTGCCCGAGGAGGCGAGCGCGCGGCAGGTCGACGACGCGATGCGCGCCGATTTCCCGCCGTTCCGCGACAGCCCCGTGACCCTCGCCGTTACCGGCGGCGGCGCCGAGGCCGCACGGATCGCCGACGAGGCCAGCGAGGTGCCGGGCGTCGCCGACGTGCGACCGCCGGTGGAGCTCGCGGGCGGCGTGCACGCGGTCGACGTCATCTCCGAGCACGGACCCCTCGACGAGCGCAGCCGGCAGCTGGTCGAGGATCTGCGCGAGATCCCGGGCCCGGCGCTCGCGACGGGTGCCACGGCCGGGTTCCTCGACCTCCAGGACAGCCTCGCCGAGCACCTCCCCCTCGTGCTCGCGATCGTGGTCGTGGTGACGTTCGTCGTCCTCTTCCTGATGACCGGATCGGTCGTCCTGCCGCTCAAGCAGATCCTTATGAACGCGCTCGGCCTGAGCGCGACCTTCGGCATCCTGGTCCTGATCTTCCAGGATGGGCGGTTCGAGAACCTGCTCGGCTACACGAGCCAGGGCGGGCTCGAATCGACCCAGCCCCTGCTGCTGTTCGCGGTCGTCTTCGGCCTCTCGACCGACTACGGGGTGTTCCTGCTGTCACGCATCAAGGAGGCGCGCGACGGCGGCTACTCCGACAGCGAGGCGGTCGCGGTGGGGCTCGAGCGCACCGGCAGGATCGTCACCGCGGCGGCGCTCCTCTTCTCCGTGGCGATCGGCGCGTTCGTCACCTCTCAGGTCGTGTTCATCAAGGAGCTCGGGCTCGGAACCGCGATCGCAGTGCTGATCGACGCCACGATCATCCGGGCGCTCCTCGTGCCGTCGCTGATGGAGATGCTGGGGCGGTGGAACTGGTGGGCGCCGGCGCCCCTGCGGCGCCTGCACCGCCGGATCGGGCTAAGCGAGGCGTAGCGCCGCCGATCGCCGGCGAGAGGGCTGGTGGGGCGAGAAGGTGGCACGGCCGACCGCGGCCCAATGCGCGAGTTGTGGGCGCGAGGGCGCCGATAACTCGTCTCGCGCCGAGGGCGACAGTCTCAATTGGCGCTTTACTCGCCCCATGGACGACTAGAGCGCCATTACTAGCTTTCGACCGCCCGCCGGCCCGAGAAGGCGCGGCCGAGGGTGACCTCGTCGGCGTGCTCGAGGTCGGCGCCGACCGGCAGCCCGCTGGCGAGTCGGGTGATCGTCACCCGCCCGCGCAGCAACTCGGCCACGTGGTGGGCGGTGGCCTCGCCGGTGGTCGTCGGGTTGGTCGCGAGCACGACCTCGGTCACCTCGCCGTTTCCGACGCGCTCGACGAGCTCGGAGATCCGCAGATCGTCGGGATCGACGCCGTCGATCGGCGACAGCGCGCCGCCGAGCACGTGGTAGAGACCGCGGTACTCGTGGGTGCGCTCGATCGGGATGACGTCCGCGGGCTGCTCGACGACGCAGATCAGCGAGCGGTCGCGGCGCGTGTCCTCGCAGACGGAGCAGCGGGGCCCCTCGGCGAGGTTGAAGCAGAGCTCGCACAGGCCGACCTTCTCCCTGACCTCGCGGATCGCATCCGCGAGCCCGATCGCGTCGGCGTCCTCGGAGCGCAGGATGTGGAACGCGAGCCGCTGCGCGGTTCGCCGCCCGATGCCCGGGAGCTTCGAGAGCTCGGTCACCAGACGCTCGATCGGCTGCGGGTACATGCGCCGGAAGCTAGCGACCGCGGTGGCTGGATGGCCGAATTCGAATACGCGTGTGCGCGGGGGCGCCGCAGGCCGAGCTGGGCGGTGCACGCGGGCGAAGCGGGTAGCAGCGCTACCCGCGAGGCCGTGGGTGCCGATCCAGCGACGGCATGCGGCGTCATCCGCGTGCGCGGGTATTCGGAATCGACCATCTAGCCTGACGGGAATGGCTCTGCCAAGCGGATACGACCTCTTCGACGAGGTGCCGTCGGTGGACGAGTACCGCCGCCTGCGCGAGGTCGCCGGACTGTCGCCGAAATCCGACGCGGCGGCGGCCACCGCGCTGCCGAACTCGTGGGCGGCCGCGCTCGTGCGCACGGCGGACGGGACCGCGGTCGGCATGGGCCGGGTGATCGGCGACGGCGGCTGCTTCTTCCAGGTCGTGGACATCGCCGTGGCGACCCGAGCACCAGCGGCGCGGTCTGGGCGGGGCGATCCTCGCCCGGCTGCTCGAGCGGCTCCACGCCGACGCACCCGACGGCGCGTACGTCTCGCTCTTCGCCGACCCGCCCGGCCGCGAGCTCTACCGACGACACGGGTTCCGCGAGAGCGCGCCCGATCAGCTCGGCATGGCGATCGTGCTCGGACCGGCGCGGTAGCGCAGGTAGGCGAAGCGGTCGCCGACCCGGCGCTCGTCGAGCAGCTCGAGCTCGAGCTGCACACCGTCGGGGAGCGCCCGCTTGCCGCCGCCGACGAGCACCGGCGCCAGGAACAGATGGCATTCGTCCACGAGCCCGGCGCCGAACGCCTGCGCGGCGAGCTCGGGGCCCCCGATGGCGAGATCGCGCTCGGCCGATTCCTTCAGCCGGCGAACCGCCTCGGGCTCGAACTCCCGCTCGATCCGGGTCCTCGCGCTCGCCGGCGTCTCCAGCGTCCTCGAGTAGACGACCTTGTCGGCCGCCCGCCAGATCCCGGCGAAGTCCTCGAGGACCGCGTCGCTCCCGGTGTCGATGGTCTCCCAGGCGACGAGCACCTCGTACATCCGCCGCCCGTAGAGGTGGGTGCCGATCGGCCGCGTGAGGTCGTTGACGAACGCGTGCACCTCGTGATCCGGCATCGCCCAGTCCCACTTGCCGTCCTCGTCGGCCACGTAGCCGTCGAGAGACGCGAGGGCCGTGTAGATCAGCCGCGCCATCGCCCGCTTCCGCCGATCTGGGGGAGGCGGATCACAGGCCCGGGAGGCCGAGCCCGCCGGCGCCGCCGAGCCCCGAGACGCTGCCCATCCGGCTCGCGGCCAGCTCCTGCGCCGAGCGGATCGCCTCGTTGACCGCGGCGAGGATCATGTCCTGCAGCAGCTCGGGGTCCTCTGGGTCGATCGCCTCGGGGTCGATCGCGAGCTCGAGCAGGCGCAGGTCCCCACTCATCTTCACCTTGACCATGCCGCCGCCCGCGCTCGCGTCGACGACCTCGTCCTTGAGCTTCTCCTGCGCCTCGCTCATCTCGGCCTGCATCTGCTGGACCTGCTTCATCATCGAGTTCAGATCGAACCCGCCGGCGCCCTGGGGTAGCCGCGTCATCCGTTCATCTCCTTAGCCTCGGCCTCGCCGTCCTCGGGCTCGGCGACGTATTCCTCCGCGTCGAACTCGCTGCGCACGAGCTCGATCAACTCCTCCTCCGAGAGCTTGGCCTCGGTCGGCGTCTCGACCTCGTCGCCCTCGAGCAGGACGTAGACCGGCCGCAGCCGCTCGCCGACGATCGTCTTCATCGCGTCGGCGAAGCGGTCGCGCGCCTCGGCGGCCTCCGCCTTGCGCTTGTTGAACGCCGCCGACGTCGGGAAGCCGACCTCGACCATCGCCTCGTCGACGTTGACCGCCACCGGCCGAGCCTCCGCCAGCACGTGCGAGAGCAACTCCGACCCACCCTGGCGCACCTGGTCGATCACTTCGGGCCAGGCCCGGACGACCGCATCCAGGCTCACTGCCTCTACCACCACCGCAGCTGTGGGCGTCCCGCCGTCGTTCGCCTCCTCGGCATCGGACGGGTCAGCGACGGGAGGCTCGGAGCCAGTCGGCCCGGGCTCGGGGGCGGGGGGCGGCGTTGCCGGGGAGGACATCCGAGGCGACCGGGCGGCGGCCTCGGGCTCTCGTGCGACGGCCTCATCGGGAGCCGGGTCCGACACGGCAATGCCGCCCCCCGCCCCGGCCACGGCGGCTTCGAGTCGCTCAAGTCTTTCGGCCAAAGCCTCCTTCGACGGATCAAGCTGCGGGCGCGCCGCCCGCAGCAAAGCCAGCTCCACCGTCATCCGCGGCTCGTCACCCTCGCGAATGTCCGCGAGCGCCTTGGACAGCGTGTCGACCGCGCGCCCGAGCGTCAGGTCGCTCATCGCCTCGGCCTGCGCGCGCAGGCGCTCCGGCTCGGCCGCGGTCACCGTGAACGCGTCCGGCGGCTCGCCAACGGTCCGGATCACGATCAGCTGGCGCAGGTGGGCGAGCAGGTCGCGGGCGAACTGGCTCACGTCGCGCCCCGAGCGCGAGAGGCGCTCGCTGGTCTCGAGCGCGGCGCGCCCGTCGCCGGCGGCGATCGCGTCCGCGGCGGCGAGGATCAGCTCGGCATCGGCGACCCCCAGCACGGCGAGCACGTCGTCGGTGCCCACCTCCTTGCCGACGTAGGAGACGAGCTGGTCGAGGGTGCCGAGCGCGTCGCGGAAGCTGCCGGCCGCGGCGCGGGCGATTGCCGCGACCGCCCCATCCGAGATCTCGATCCCCTCGGAGTCCGAGACGCGGCGAATCACCTCCGCGATCTGCTCGAGCGACGGGCGCTGGAAGTCGAAGCGCTGGCAGCGGTCGACGATCGTGGCCATCACCTTGTGCGGCTCGGTGGTCGCGAGGATGAAGACGGTGCTCGGCGGCGGCTCCTCGAGGGTCTTGAGGAACGCGTTCCAGGCCTCCCGGGTGAGCATGTGGGCCTCGTCGAGGATGTAGACCTTCCACCTGCCGCTGGCGGGCACGTAGCCGACCCGCTCCCGGAGGTCGCGAATGTCGTCCACGGAGCGGTTCGAGGCGGCGTCCATCTCGATCACGTCGAGCGAGGTGCCCGCTGCGATCGTCCGGCAGGGCTCGCACTCGCCGCACGGGGTCAGGGTGGGTCCCTGGACGCAGTTCAGCGACCGGGCGAGGATCTTGGCGAGCGAGGTCTTGCCCGTCCCGCGCGAGCCGACGAAGAGGTACGCGTGGTGGACTCGGTCGCGCTCGACCGCGTTGCTAAGCGTGCGCACCACGTGCTCCTGGCCGACCACCTGGTCAAAGGCCTGAGGTCGGTGGCGGCGGTAGAGGGAGGTCTCCGCGCTCACCGCCTCGATACTAGCGTCGGCCCGGGCGGTCGCCGGGACGCTCAATCGAGCGGCCAGTCGTGCACCGGCTGGTTCGAGTGCATGTGGTCGCGATAGGCGACGGTCATCCGGCGCAGAGCCTCGGGCCGGTCGAGTCCGCCGTCGCGGGTGAGCCGGCGAAACGTCGCGCTTTGCCACGTGGCGCCGTTGCGCAGGGTCGCGCACCGGCGCTCGACGATGCCCAGCAGGCGGTCGCGGTCGCCCGGGTCGAGACCCCAGCGATCCAGACCGTCGTACGCGAGCGGCAGCAGGCGGCGGAGCACGAGCTCGGCCGCCGGCACCTCGCCGACGCCGGGCCAGTAGACGGCCGCCTCGATCCCCTCGCGCGCGGCGGTGTGGAAGTTCTCCTCGGCGGCCGAGAACGACATCCGCGACCACACCGGGCGCTCGTCCTCGGCCAGGACGCGGATGAGGCCGTAGTAGAAGGCCGCGTTGGCGAGCGTGTCGACCACGGTCGGACCCGCGGGCAGGACGCGGTTCTCGACCCGGAGGTGCGGGCTGCCGTCGACGACCTCGTAGATCGGGCCGGTTCCAGCGGTAGACGGTGCCGTTGTGGAGCCGCAGCTCGGCAAGCTTCGGCACACCGCCGGCCTCGTAGGTCGCCACCGGATCCTCGTCGTCGCAGACCGGGAGCAGCGCCGGGAAGTAGCGGGCGTTCTCCTCGAAGAGGTCGAAGATCGATGTGATCCAGCGCTCGCCGAACCAGACGCGAGGCCGCACGCCCTGGGCCTTGAGCTCGTCGGGGCGGGTGTCGGTCGCCTGCTCGAAGAGCGCGATCCGGGTCTCCGCCCAGAGCTCACGGCCGAAGAAGAATCGGCGAGTTGGCGCCGACAGCTACCTGGATGCCGGCGATCGCCTGGGCCGCGTTCCAGAACGCCGCAAACGCCTCCGGGTCGCAGAGCTGGTGCAGCTGGACGCTCGTGCAGGCGGCCTCCGGAGCGATGGTGTCGGCGAACGTGTTCAGTCGCTCGACCCCGGTGATCGAGATCTCGAGGTCCTCCCCGCGGGCGGCGAAGATCTGCTCGTTGAGCAGCGCGTAGCGGGGGTTGGCGCTGAACGAGTCCGCGGTCAGGTGCTCCTCGGTGACCGTCGGCAGGATCCCGATGAGCATCATGTGCGCGCCCACGGTCCGGGCCCGGTCCTCGGCGACGTTGAGGCTCGCGCGCACGGACTCCTCGAGCGTCGACATCACGTCGCCCCCCAGCAGCCGCGGGGCGAGGTTGATCTCGACGTTGAACTGCCCGAGCTCGGTCTGGAAGTCGGGGTCGGCGATCGCCTCGAGCGCCGCCGCGTTGACCATCGCCGGGTCGCCCGCCTCGTCGGTCAGGTTGAGCTCGATCTCGAGCCCGAACGAGCCGCGCTCGGCATCGAAGCGCGCCTCGGCGAGCATGTTGGCGAACACGTCGAGGCAGGCGCGCACCTTGTGGCGGTAGCGCTGCCGGTCCTGGCCGGTGAACACCCGAGCCGAGACTTCCTCGCCCACGATCCCCATCATCCCCGGTTTGCGACACTGGCGCGGTGTCCGACAGCGACCTCCTCGACCACGGCCGCCGGATCGCCGAGCTCGAGCGCAAGGTATCCGAGCTCTACAAGCGCCTGGGACAGGCCGAGCCATCGGGCTTCGGCGACGACTCCGGCTTCTCCGAGCCCGCGTCGGTCGCCGCCTCCGAGGACCCCCGGGTGATCGAGCTCCTGCAGTCGGGCAATCAGATCCAGGCGATCAAGCTCTATCGGGAGCTCACCGGCGTCGGCCTCGCCGAGGCGAAGGACGCGGTCGATCAGCTCGCCGCGATGTACCGCCCGACCGGCTGAGGCAATCCCAGGATCCTGGGATTTCGCTCACTGAATTCCGGGGTACGTTGACGACGAACCCGGCACAGGACGCGAAATGCGGAGATGCGGTACTCGATCAACATCCCCAACTTCGGAGACTTCGCCGACGCGGACACGGTCGCGAGGGTGGCCGCGGCGGCGGAGGCCGCCGGATGGGACGGGCTCTTCGTCTGGGATCACGTCGTGCATCACAAGCGCGACCGGCGGAGCTTCGGCGATCCCTGGATGCTCCTCACTGCCGCGGCCCTGGCGACGACCCGGATCAAGCTCGGCCCGCTGGTGACCCCGGTCGCCCGGCGGCGGCCGCAGCAGCTCGCCCGCCAGGTGTCGACCCTCGACAACCTGAGCGGCGGCCGCGTGATCTTCGGAGCCGGGCTCGGCGGTCCGATCGAGGACGAGTACGGAAGCTTCGGCGAGCCGACCGATCCGAGGCTGCTGGCCGCGCGCTTGGACGAGGGTCTCGGCCTCCTCGACCGCTACTGGTCCGGCGAATCGGTCACGCACGACGGCCGCCATTTCCACGCTCAGGACGTGACCCTGCTGCCCACACCGGTGCAGCGCCCGCGGGTGCCGATCTGGATCGGCGGATACTGGCCGCACCGGCGGCCGATGCGACGCGCCGCTCGGTGGGACGGCGCGGTACCGATGTTCGAGTCGGCAACGCACGGCCACATTCCGCCCGTCGCGGAGGTTCGTGAGCTGGTCGCGTATGTGCGTAGCCACCGAGACGGCGACTCGGACCGGCCGTTCGAGGTCGTACTGGGCGGACCCAGCCCGACCGACGCCGGCGCGGCGCGCGATCTGCTGGGTCCGCTCGTCGAGGCCGGCGCCACCTGGTGGGATGAGCGCCGGCCCATCGACGAGGAGATCAACCGACTCGATCTGGTGCTGCATCGGGTCGAAGCCGGGCCACCGGCGGTCTGAGACCGACCGAGTCGCCTCGGTTCCCCGACCAGGCGCTGATCCCGGGTCCTACCCAGGGAGGAGGCGAGCCGTTCAGGGAACGCCCGCCCCCGGCGTCAGTGAAGAAATGACCGTGCGGGCCCGTCTTCGAGAGCGGTCCCCGGGCGTGCCCGCCGTGGCTGGCTCAGGCCAGGCTTGTCCGCGGCACATGCCCGCTACCGCTTAAGGCTGCTTCCTTCCGGACCTGACCTGATTCGCGGACGCGCATTGCGCGGGACCTGGCCGTCAACACCGCCCGCGGCGTACTGGCCCCGAAGGCCACGACCCTTAGACGGGCGTTCGGCCCCGCTAGAGCGGATTGCGGGTACAGGGCACCGCTAATTCCCCGCCTAGCACGGTCGGGTCGAATCGTACAGCGCTAAGGGTTTCGAGTCGGTCCGCCGATGGAGGCCCTTGTGGGACGCACCCGCGTACCGAGACTGTCCATGGTCACGGCGTTGGCCGTCCTTAGCGCCGTGCTCGCGCTCACGCTCGCCGGGCTCGCGGCCGCGCGCATGGAGAGCACGAAGCTCCGCCCCGGCCTCTGCGAGACCACCGGCGGCGGGCACTTCGTCGACATCCCCGGCTTCCCCGGCGAGACGATCGACCGCCGCCTGCTCACCGACATCCGCCGACTCGTGCGGCGCTACAAGATCTTCGTGACCGACGGCTACTCGCTGAGCAACGTGCACGCCGCCAACGGTGAGCACCCGCTGGGCCTCGCGCTCGACATCGTCCCCGACAAGGAGCGGGGCGGCACCTGGAACAGGATCGACCGGCTCGCGGCCTGGGCCGAGCCCGAGCAGGGCGAGCCGCGCGCCCCGTTTCGCTGGGTGGGCTACGAAGGCGACGCGAACCACGGCCGCGGCCATCACCTCCACCTCTCCTGGAGCCACTCGGTGAGCAGACCCGGCCGCCCGGCGCGCACCGTCTACACGGCGCGCTGCCCGTCTCCCGCCGCCCCGATCCCACCCCCGGCTCCGCCGCCGGAGCCGCCGCCCCTCGCGGGCGGCACCGAGGTCGGCCCGCCGGTGAAGGACAGCCCCGGCGAGGGGGGCGGCCACGGCGGCGGCGGGAATCATCACGACGGCGACGGGCGCCCGAGCGCGGGCAGCGGCGGCGTCGGCGGCGCGGGCCACGGCTCCGGGCAGCGGGGGGATCGGCGGTCGAACGAAGATCGCGCCGGCGGTGGCCGAGACCGGCGGCGTCGGGATCGGCGCGGCGAGCCGGGGCTGAGCCCGGTCAGACGGTCCGCCGACCATCGGCCCGAATAGGGTGACGCACCGTGGACATCGTCCTCGCCCTCCTCGCCTCGCTCGTGTTTGCACTCGGCACCGTCCTGCTGCAGAAGGCGGGAATGGCCGAGCCCGCCGGCGGGTCGAGCGCGGGGTTGCTCTTGCGGATGGCCCGACGGCCGCTCTGGCTCGCGGGAATCGCCTGCGCGGGGCTGGGCTTCGTCCTCCAGGCGGTGGCGCTCAGCATCGGCCGCCTGGCGGTGGTCCAGCCGGTGCTGGTCTCGAGCGTGGTCTTCGCCCTGCCGCTCGGGGCGAAGCTCACCGGCCAGCGGGTTCACCGCATCGATGTGGTCGCGGCGCTGATGGTCACCGCCGCGCTGATCGCGTTCCTGGTGATCTCCAACCCCTCGGGCGGCCGGGACGACGCGCCGTTTCACGAGTGGCTGATCACCGGCGGCGCGATCGCAGCCGTCGTCGCCCCGCTGACGTTCATCGGCATGCGCCTGCGACCGTCGGCCAAGGCGGCGACCCTCGGCACCGGCGCGGGCATCCTGTTCGCGCTCACCGCGGCACTGACCAAGGTCACGGCCGACCAGTTCGAGGAGGGCCTGTTCGAGATCTTCGTCCACTGGCACCTCTACGCGCTGATCGCCGTCGGCTATATCTCGATGACCCTCAACCAGCTCGCGCTCAGCACCGGCGTCCTGGCGCCGGCGATCGCGACCAGCATCGCCACCGATCCGATCGTCAGCGTCATCATCGGCACCACGCTGCTCCACGAGTCCCTGCACCAGACGCCGCTCGGCGTGGTCGGGACGGTCATCTCCCTCCTCATCGCCCTCGGCGCGATCGCGATCCTCGCCCGCTCGCAGGAGGGCGGCGCGGCCACCAAGCCCGGCTCGGGCACGGTCGCGCGCCCGCAGAAGGCCGCGGCCGAGCGGCATCTAGAATCGCGGCCCCAGGGCGCGTAGCTCAGTGGGAGAGCGCTCGCTTCACACGCGAGAGGTCGCTGGTTCGAAACCAGCCGCGCCCATGGCTCTGGTAAGCCGTTTGGGGCCGTGTGCGCGTCGGCCGTCCGCCGGCTCCGAGGTCATACCGAACATCGCTGCCGCGGAAACGCACCGCGCCCGCCGCCGGATACGTCGTCCGGTGCGTGGATCGGCCCGAGAACGGCGGTGACCGCTCGCTCGCATTGCGATGCGGTCATTTAGATCCGGACGCGCGACGCCTCACGCCTGGCTGTAGTTGGCCGCCTTCCCTCGGCCGATCAGGCCGTCCGTCTCCCCGGGGCCAGAGGCCCAGCGATCGCTCGGCATCATTTCGCATCCCGATCGCTGCCCTTCGCGGGTGCGGTCCACTCTGCGCCCGTCTGGCGGCGGAAGGCCTCGAGCGCGCCGTCGAGCGTTCGGAAGAAGTGGTCCGGGTCAAGGGTGCCGATGAGCTCGTAGCGCTCGAGCTTTGCCCGTACGGGGTCCTTGAGCTCGGCGAAGACGAGGGAGGTGCCGCGCGCGTTGACCTCCTCATCGAGCTCCAGGAGCATGTCAGCCGCCGTGGTGTCGACGTCTGTGATCGGCTCGGCCGCGATGACGATCCAGCGTGGCTTCGGCTCGCCGGCCGCGAGGCGGCGGATTTGGTCACGGAACGTCCGCGCGTTCGCGAAGAGCAGCGGCGCGTCGAAGCGGAAGATCACGAGGCCGGGGAGCTCCTCGGCATCGGGGTAAATGCTGCGGTCGTGGTGGCCCTCCATTCCAGGGACCCGCCCGAGGGTGGTCTGATAGGGCCACCACGCGCGGCGGAACACGTTGAGGATCGACAGCGCCACGGCGACGGCGATACCTTCGAGCACGCCAAGCAGCGCCACCCCGAGGAACGCGGCCATCGAGAGCAGGAACTCGACGCGCCGCTGGTGCCACAGCCGCCTGGACCCCGCGATGTCGGCCAGCGACAGGGATGCTGCGATCACGACGGCCGCGAGAGTGGCCTGCGGCAGGTTGCTCAGCAGCCCCGGCACAAGCACCAGCATCAGGACGATCGCCGCTGCTCCGACCAGCCCGGTGAGCTGTGTCTTCGCGCCGGCCTGCTCGGCCACTGCCGTGCGCGACCCGCTCGTGCTGACCGGGAAGCCCTGGAAGAAGCCCGCGCCGACGTTCGCCGCTCCGATGCCAACCATCTCCTTGTTGCCGTCGATTTCCTGGCCCGTTCGGGCCGCGAACGCCGAAGCGGTGGAGATCGTGTCGGTCAGGGATACCAGTGCGATGCCGAGGGCTCCCGCAACCAGGAGCGGGAGGTCGGACACCGGGCTCGGCCAGGTGGGGGAGGGCAGCCCCTCGGGCAGCACCCCGACGAGCGAGACCCCGTGGTCGGAGAGATGGAACGCCGAGGTCGCGGCGATCGCGGCGACGACCGCGACCAACACGCCGGGGATGCGGGCCAGCCAGCGCTGGAGGATCAGGATCAGCGCGAGGCTGACTATCCCCACGGCAGCGGCGGCGGACACAGCGTCACCCGACGCGAGCCCGCTGAGGAACTCCCGCGCCTCGTCGATAAGCCCGTCCGCCTCGGTCGAGAAGCCGAAGAGCTTCGGCAGCTGCCCGACCAGGATCGTCAGCGCGAGCCCATTCATGTAGCCGATCTGGGTGGGCTTGGACAGCAGGTCCGCAATGAACCCGAGCTTCGCCAGGCCGGCGCCGATCTCGATCGCAGCCACTAGAAGGGCGAGCATCGCCGCCAGCGCGATCGCACGGTCAGGATCCCCGCCGGATCCGATGATCGGCAGGAGCGTCGCCGCGATCATCGGCCCGAGTGAGGAGTCCGGGCCGAGAACGAGGATGCGAGAGGGGCCGAACGCTGCGTAGCCGATCAGGCAGAAGACCGTCGTGTAAAGGCCGGTGATCGCGGGCAGGCCCGCCAGCTCCGCGTACGCCATTCCCTGAGGCACCAGGACCGCGCTCAGGACGAGACCGGCGACCAGATCGCGGCGCAGCCACGACCTGCGATAGGAGGCGAGCGAGCGAGCGCCCGGCATCCATCTCGGCGGCTTCATGAGCGCTTGACCGAGCTCAACTCGACGCGACGATATCCGGGACGTAGGCTTGGAACCGGCAGCCAGTCACTGCTCCGGTGCCAGAGGTGGACAAGAAGCGCAGGACGCGGTTAGAAGAGGTCATCGCGCCGTTGCTCACCAATGCTTGAAGGGATCGAACGACACGGGGCGACTGATCGGCACGCGGACGGGTTCCGTCCGCTCCGTTCGCTCCGCTCGTGCGCTCGATGAACAGCGCTGCTGGTCCTCGTCCAAAAGCACCACTTCTATGGCCGAGACTCGCTCTCAGGCCAGGACCGCCTCTGAGCCGCCGGACGCGACCGGGTCGGGGCGGCGCATCATCCGGAATCCGTTGAGGAGACCCAACGCTCCGGCGAGGATCGGGACGGTAAGCGCGATCTGCAGCGCGAGCGGTCGAACGTCGGTGTTGATGCGGATGATCTCGTCCTGGATCGCCTCCGGCTGACCGGCGAGCTGCTCCTCGAGCCGGGTGTTGCTCATCACCTCCGCGTCGTCCTCGAGCGCGTCAGCGACCTGTTCTTGGGAGGCAGCCGGGAGCACGGTGCTGTCCTCGGCCTCCTTTGTAAATGCGATCGAGAGCGTTGCCAGCATGATCGCTCCGGCGAACGCGAGTCCGAACGACAGCCCGAAGGATCCCGCGGCTGAGTTGACGCCGGCGGCCTCGCTGACGCGCTCGTCGGAGATCGGCGAGAGGGTGTAGTTGTTGAGCTGGGACACCAGAAGCCCCAGTCCGCACCCCGCGATGATCAGCGGGATGACGAGCGCCCAGCCGGAGTCCGCCCGTGGGACGATCGGGATCAGCAGCAGCATGCCGACGGTCAGCAGCCCCGACCCGAGCCTGATGATGCTTGCCGGCCGTCGCCTGCCCATCCGCTTGCCGGCGAGGATGGCCGTCCCGAACATCGTCAGGGACAGTGGCGCGAGCGTCAGGCCGGTCTGCATGGCGTTGTACTCGAGGACCATCTGCAGGTAGATCGGCAGAGCGATCATCGCCCCGCCCAGCGAGATGTTCTGGAGCATCTGCCCTGAGATGCCCAGGCGGAACAGGGCGAGCTTGAAGAGATCGGGATCGAGTAGCGTCGGCTTTCCTTCGCGCTTGCGCCGGACAAGCCAGCGGGCGAGCGACCCGAGCGCGACGAGGCCGATCGCGATCAGGACACCGACGAACTCCCCACCCTCCTGCCAGACGAGGATGCCGATGACCACGCCGCCCATACCGACGGCCGACAGCACCGCCCCGACGACGTCGACGGCCCGGGGGCCGGTATAGGGAACGTCGCTGACGAGCCTGAGGCCGCTGAGGACGACTGCGATCACGACGACCTCCAGCAGGAACCCGACCCGCCACGACAGGAAGGTGGTAAGAAAGCCTCCGAGCAGCGGCCCCACCGCGGCGGCGATCGCCGCCGCGGCGCCGACTAGGGCGTAGGCCTTCTTCTGTACCGCACCCTCGAAGTTGCCGTGGATCAGCGACTGCATCGCCGGCAGGAGCATCGAGGCCCCGAGCCCGCCGACGATCGCCCAGAAGACGATGATCGCCGTCAGCCCCTGAGCGAGCGCCATCGCGAGGGCGCCGAGGGCATATCCGAGCAGGCCTAGCACGAATGCCCGCTTGCGCCCGATCAGGTCGCCGACCTTGCTCCCGATCAGGATGAAGGCGGCCGACACGAGCGCCTCGAGCGCGATCGCGCCCTGGACCCCGCTGACGGTCGTGTCGAGGTCCTCGACGACCTTGGTGATCGACACGTTCATCAGCGACGTGTCGACGACGAGCACGAACATCGCCATCGCCAGCAGCACGGCAAGGCGCCGGCTCCCCGCCGTCCAATCGGACCCGGCGGATGACTCTCCGGGGTTCACTCGCGCAGGCCGGCGAGTTCGAGCGCTTCAGCGCGGCCGGTTTCACTGAAGTCGCCACGGCCTAGTCGCTCAGAGGTTGCACCGGCCGCACCGACGTTCTCCTGTGACATCCCCGCGAGTATCTCCGAAGATGTCGCGTTCCATGCCTTGCAGCGGAGTGATCTCGAGCGCCCAGGTGGACGCTATCCACAGCAGCGCTTGTACTTTCGTCCCGAACCACACCAGCACGGATCGTTTCGCCCGGGCGGCCACGCGATCACCTCGCCGCGCCGCCCAAGTTCGGCCGCAAACCGGCTCCTGGCCACCCCGCTCTCAGCGTCAAGTCCCTGCTCATCGGCGTAACCGATCAGTCGCTCGACGTCGAGCGCCGCGATCGTCGGCAGTCTGCCCGAGCCCGTGGCCATCACCCGCAACGTCGCCTCGATCGATCGGCAGTAGGCATCGGGATCCTTCAGATCGTCTGCCAGCGAGGGCCAGCGGGCGAGACCCTTCCCGATCTGGTCGCGCGGGAACCAGGCGAGCGACCAGCGAGCCTCCTCCCCGGATTCGACCTGCTCAACGAGGTCAGCCAGCCGATCGCTCTCGTCTGGCGCCAGGCCCAGCTCCGAACGAACGTACCGACGCTCCGCGCGGATCTGGGCGACCCAGTCCGCGTCCCTGAGGCGCGTTGCAGCAGCGAGAGCCGCATCGAAGGCATCGACTGCACCCTCGCCATCGCCCGAATCCATCCGTGCGTTTGCGAGCGTCGTCAGCAGCTCGGGATCATCTCCCCGCGCTCTGGCCAACTCCGCAAACGCCGCCTCGCCCTCCTCCCTCTTCCCGTCCTTGAGCAGATACCACGCGAGCATCTGCTGCCCGATCTCCAGGTGATCGCAGCCGAGTTCGATCGCTCGCCGCTGGGCGCGAATCGCGAGCGAAAACTCCCCATCCTCTGCGGCAACCTCGGCGAGCCCGTCGTAAAGATCCCCCAGACTCAGGGCGCCCGGAGGCCCAAGGGCTGAGAGCTCGTCGAGCGCCTTCTCAGCTTCATCGAGGGTTTCGGCCTCGTCGTAGGCGGAGAGCAGTTCGGCGACCGCGGGCACGCCGCAAACCTAGCCAACCCGCCGACGGTCGTCGAGCCGATTCGCGCAACCACCGCGGAATCGGATCAGCACCCTCACCGTGCTCCGAACACTCCCCGAACATCCGGTCGATCATCAGCGGCAACTCGCGATCAACGCCGACCGCGACATCAGGCTCGGACGCAGGCGAAAGTTCTCGCCACTTGCCGCCGGTTGCCGCGAGTACTCTCGCCGGGCTCGCTTCACACGCGAGAGGTCGCTGGTTCGAAACCAGCCGCGCCCATCC
>CAVSMU010000017.1:0-71164 GCA_963729075.1 uncultured Solirubrobacterales bacterium
TACCTGGCGCCGCGCAGGCCGTCGCGATAGAGGCCCCAAAGCCCGGGGTTGGGCTTTCCCGCCGCGGGGACGGCTGCAACGCCGGTCACGCTCATCGCCAGGACGCAGACCAGTGCAAAAAGACGCTTCATGATCATCCCCAATCCTCGACATCCCCCCGAACGGCCCAATGGTAGGCAGCGAGAGCAGGGCGAGTGTTCCTTCCGTCGGATTCGTGCCAGGCAGCGGCCGCGTGACCGCTTTCTCTTTAAAGCGGTAGCGCGCTCGCGCGGCAGCCTTGCGCGAAGCGGTGGCCCACCACCTTGCTGCTTTCCATGGCCGGCCGTGTTAGCGCGTCGCCGCCTCGGCAGTCCATTGGGGGCCCGGCTGGTCTAGCTGCGGCGTACCACCACGCCCCCGTCCCCCGTCTACCTCGAGCACCGCTCCCATTCGATCAGATCCCGGTCGGCGGTCGGCTCTGGCTGTCTCCCGACGTCCAGCCCCAGCCGCTCGCGGATCCCGCGGCCGCCGATCACCAGCCCGACGACCCGCATCTGCTCACCCTCCGAACCGCGACGCTGAAGCATCCTCACCCGGACGTCATGGACACGGCCAACATGCTCGTCGTCCTCGCTGACCACCTCTGCCTCGAGCAGATCTGAGAGCAGCATCAGCCCTCCCCTCCCGGCGCCAGCCGCGCGAGGCGCCGGTCCCCGTCGGCCAGACCGAGCTGGGCGGACGTTGAGGTCAGCTCGACGGTCGAATCGAAGTCGTCGACGACCTTCCACGAGACGCGGGTTCTGCCACTGGGGAAGTCCGCGCGGCATGGCGGCGCAGGCGTCGCGGAAACCGCGCCGGAAGCGCACCTGGGCCGGCGATGATCGCGGCCACGTAGGTCGGCTGCCCCGGACCGCCCGAGAGCTCGAGGTCGTCGACCTTCCCGCAGCGCCGGTCCTCGCTGTCGATCAAGTCGAGATCAAGCAGGCGATAGGCGAGGTCGAGCTCGGGATGCTCCATCAGCCACCTCCCGCGTTGGTGGCGATCAGCAGCGGGATCGCGGCAAGCGCGACGACACAGATCACCGCCAGATACACCCAACCGAAGAAGCTGGCCACGCGGCCGTTCGCGTGCTCGCCCATGAACGACCGGTCGCGGGCGACGAGCAGCACCGGGAGATAGGTGAGCGGCAGGATGACCACCGAGAGCACCACCGAGTACTCGGTCAGCTGGATCGGATCGACGCCCGTGGACACGATCACGTAACCCGCCGCGAACGCGGCCAGCCAGGCGAGCGTGAAGCGGGAGGCGGTCCGCTTCGGTCGGTATTTGCCCCACTCCCAGCCGAAGAACTGGGCCAGGTTGTAAGCGCTGGCAAACGCCGTATCGATCGCCGCTCCGGAGACGGCGAAGGCGATTCCGATCAGTGCCAGGATCAGCCCGACCTCCCCAAGCGGGACATTGGCGCCAGCGCGACGGTGCCGATCATGTCCGGTTGCACACCGATCGGCTGCCAGACGGCTGCCGCGACCACCATCAGGCCGATCGACAGCAGGCCGCCGATCCCGAACCCGAGCACCGCGTTGAGCCGGTTGACTCCAAGGTCCTTCACCGTCCAGCGCTCCTCGACTCCACCCGAGGAATAGAAGTAGACCTCGTAGGGCATCAGCGCGGCGGCGATCAGGCCGACGACGAAGTAGCCGTATACCGCGAGCGAGTGGTCCGGGACGCTGGGCGTAAATCCGGCGCCTACCTCTCCCCAGTCGGGGCTCAGGTCGACGGCGGCTACCAGGTAGACGACCAGCAACAGGCCCATGTAGCCGAATATCCGCTCGATCCACTCGAATGGCAGCCCCCAGCAGACGGCGAGCAGGAAGAGGACCGAGACCAGGACCATGGTCGCGTAGGGCGCGTCGAAGAAGAGCTCGAGCACCAGCGCCAGGCCACCGACCTCGGCGGCGAGCGTTAGCACGCTGAGCAGGACCGAGGCGATCATCGTCACCAGGCCCGCGCCGAACCCGAGTCGCTGCCGCACCACGTCGAGTACCGGCCGGCCCGTCACCGCGGCGATCCGGCCGCACATCTCGGCGAAGACCACGATCCCGACCACGCCGACGATCACCGCCCAGATCAGTCGGAAGCCGAACTCGGCGCCGGCCTGGGTGTTGAAGACCAGGTCGCCGATGTCGACGAACCCGCCGATCGCCGCCAGGATCCCGAGCGCGACCTGGAGCAGCTTCTTCACAGCTGCTGCGCGAGCGCGTCGGTCTGATCCGCGAGCCGCCGCAATTGCGAGGCAGCCTCCGAGGCACCCGCGGCGTCGTCGGGCGCCGTCTCGACCTCGCCGATCGCCGATGAGGTGCGCTCGGCGAGGTCGATCGCGTGGGCGGTCGCGTCTCCCAGCCCCTCGGCGGGATGGGCATCGGTGAGCCGCTCGGCGCTGTGCTCGGCGGCATCGGAGAGCTCGCGCGCCTGGACCCGGGCGAAGGTACGTTTGGTGCTCTGATCGGCGACCTGCTCGGCGAGCACCGCGCCCTCCGCGGCGACCGAGTGGATCGAGCGCACCTCGCGCTGGAGCTCATCGGGACCGAGGGGCTCGCAGGCCGCCAGGGTCACCGCGACGGCCGCGAGCGCGACAGCGGCCAGGTGACGGATCGTTTGTGTGCGACGCATGCTCGATCGCCCGTTCCATTACCCCGAGAAGCGCCTCACCGAATCGGGCGAAACGTCACGCACTCGTAGCGCGCGGCGGACCAGGCAGCGTCGAGGCGACGGAATTGTCCCCCGAAAAGGGACCAAGGCTTGTCGGGCGCGAAGAACCTGATGTAAGTGCCCAACCGGGGCTCGCGGTTCACCCGAAAGAGCGAACACCGCCTACCTGCTCAGAGTCAGTGCCGAGTTAGACCTCACCACTAGCGAGACACTCAATGGCGAGCCCAAGCGGGCGGAGGCAAGCGATGCGAAGCGCATTCTGCTCGACCTAAGCGACCTCACGTTCATAGATTCGATTGGACTCGATGTTCTCGTCATGGCGCACCGACGCTCAGAGACGAACGGCATACCGCTTCGAGTTCACCCGTCGCCGGCCAGGTCCGTGAGGTGTTCGAGCTGAGCGGGAGGTCTTCGACCTCACCGACCGAGCTACGGACGCTCGTGAGCCAATTTAGTGCCACGGGACCGCTTACAACCTCGGAAGGCGGGGTACTCGGACCCTCCCTATCAAGGTAGGAACCGTTGTGGGGCCGCTCAAGCGGCTCCACGCCGTTGAAGCGAGTTGAGGAGACCGAGATGCCAGGCGGAGCAGTCCATACCGTGCACAAGGACGGCGAGTGGATCAACCAAATCGAGGGCCAAGGCCAGGAGGCTGGCGCCTTTTCGACAAAGGACGAAGCGCAGGAGGCCGGTCGCGCGCTGGCGAAGCGACTTGAGGTCGAGCACCTAATTCACAACGAGGACGGAACGATCCACGAACGCAACAGCTAAGGCAACGATCCGCGGGACGTTCCCGGCTGAGCCCTAGCTGCGTTCCACTGCGCGCGCATATTTCTCCTCAGCCACCGGCATGGAGGGTGCGCTGGCGGCGCAGCGTGGCGACGCACGACGACGTGCGACGCGCTCGACACGGTCGCGCTCACCGAGTTCAAGGACGCTTGGTTCGCTGAGGGACCGAAATTCGGACGGGCGAGACGAGCTGACCGCTATCAAGCGAGGCCCCGCTGCCTCATGCGCCTCATCTCGTGTCGTGAAGATCCGCCAGCGCACCGCCGGCCCTCGAATGGTCCACACCTGAGGCAGGCGGTTTTCGACCGCAGCGCCGCTGGAGTGGCGGACGCCACGTTGATATGCGACCACCACGACATTTTCGCCAGCGGCGAGGATCTCTTCAGGCCTCATCTCGAACTCGGAAAACTCCGCGAGGAGCTCGGGCGCGCCGAGGCAAGCGAGACGAAGCGCGTCCTGCTCGACCGGTGCGACCTGCGGGGCGGAACAGGCCAGGCCGTTAGTCGGTGGGTGGGGCGGAGCAATCCGCCAACCCGCATCCTCCCGACCCGCACCCCGGGCCGTCTGATGCGGGGCTCCATTTCGGACCCCATCTCGGCGGGACGCGTTAGCCCCTGAAAAGGGTCCTCGGCCAAGTCAGCCGTCGTTATATCGTTTAGCTCCGCCAGCGAGGGAGGCGACAACCGCGAACTGCCTTCGCGCCGCTGGTCCAGCCGACGCGTCGCCCCGACCGTCGCGCTCGCCTGAAGCCGCGATCCGCCGAGGACCCGTCCGCAGGTGGAGCAGTGATGGCCGCTCGTCCACCAGCCAAGGGTTAGCGTGTAGCAGCCGCAGTGAAGGCAGAGAGTCGGCGGCACCGAGCGATCCTTCCGGTCGAGCGTCGGGCGTCCGAGCCGCAGCCGATCCCGAAGGGACTAGCTGGGCTATGGACGCGCCTATGGATCGCCCGTCCACCCGCACGCCGCTTGATCACTAGCACTTCGGGCCCTCGCAGCCGCCGACCCCACCCCCCCTCATAGTCATTCAGGTGAGTGGGGTCGGCTGCAGCGAGGGCAAAGCGGTTCAGGAAGCGACGAGCGGATGGACGGGCGAGTGGACAGCAGGGTTAGGGAAGGGGAGATTGATCTCTTATGGGGGTGGTTGTAAGGGGTGGGGTGGTCTCGGGCGGACTATTCAGCAGGTCGAGCCACTAGGGAGGTAGGAAGATCGGTGGCTTGCTTGACGGCGGAGATGGCAACAGCGAGGAACGGCGGGAGTGGGGCAGCGAGGCCGAGATGCTGTGGTTCCGCTCGTGTTGTCGATCGATCAGGCGGCCGATGCGCTCGCGATCTCCCGCGACAGCTTCGAGCGTCACGTAATGGCTGATCTGCGACTGGTCCGAATCGGCCGCCGCCTGCTCGTCCCGGTGCACGAGCTCGAGCGCTGGATCGAGCGTGAAATGGCGATCCCGCTCGTTGCGGAGCTTTCGACCAGAGCGACTGAGCATGCGTTCGTGGGCGGACGCGGGGCGGAGTAGCTTCCGCTCCCGATGGCGAGGCCGAGGCGAGTGCCGGAGGGAATCAGGATCCGGCACTCCCGCTCGTGCAGCTTCCGTGAGCACGGGCGGTGCGACTGCACGCCGAGCTTCGAGGCCTCTGCGTACGCCAAGCGCGATGGGAAGAAGGTGCGTCGAACCTTTGCGACGCTCACCGAAGCGAAGCGGTGGCGCACGGCGATGCTCAAGCTCTCTCACGACGGCGGGCCGCGCGCACCGGCGGCCACCACACTCCGCGATGCAGCCGAGACGTGGCTCTCCTCAGCGGAGCGTGGAGCGATCAGGACCCGATCCGGCGACCGCTACAAGCCGAGCGCGCTGCGCGGATATGAACAGGCTCTCAGGCTCCGGTTGGTGCCTCCCCTCGGTGCCCACAAGCTCTCGGAAATCGGGCGGGCTGATCTACAACGCCTCGTGGCGCTGTGGCAGGAGGAGGGCCTGAGCGCGAGCTCCATCCGGAACACGGTTAACGCTCTCCGTGCGATCTACCGGAGCTCCGACCTGACAGATGGATCGGTCGCAGTGAACCCAACGATCGGCCTCCGGCTGCCCGCGGTTCGCGGTGGGCGAGACCGGATTGCGACGCCCGATGAGGCATCGCGACTGCTCGCGGCGTTGCCGGCAAGCGATCGGGCTTTGTGGGCGACTGCCCTCTACGCCGGTCTCCGAGCCGGAGAGCTCTGCGGCCTTGATTGGGAGCACGTCGACGTCGGCGGCGGCACGATCCGCGTCGTTCGCAGCTACGACCCGAAGGCAGGTTTCGTTGAGCCAAAGAGCCGCGCCGGGGTTCGCCGCGTGCCGATTGCGTCGGTGCTGCGCGAGCTGCTGATCGAGCATCGGCTGCTGACGGAGCGGCAGACCGGTCTCGTCTTTGGTCGGACTGCCGATTCTCCGGTCCAGCTCACGACGATCTACGGCCGCGCCGAGCGCTCATGGCGGAGCGCAGGCCTTAAGCCCATCGGTCTGCACGAATGCCGGCACACCTGCGCGAGCTACTTCATCGCCGCCGGCGTGAACGCGAAGACGCTGTCGACGTTCCTCGGCCACGCGAGCATCACCGTGACGCTGGATCGCTACGGGCACCTCTTCCCAGGATCTGAGGCCGAGGCAGCTGGGTTACTCGACGCGTATCTCGCCCGAGCGGACACCGGCATCCGACTCGCCCAGCTGGGTGAGGGAACCTAAGACTGCGATGCCACGAGCAGCTGGTCGAGAGTCTGGTCGCCTGCACCGTTGAAGTAGGGGCGGGGGTCTGCCGAATGGTCTCAATCGAGTCCGCACCCACGAGCACGATCTCGAAACCCTCCCGATCACATCCCGCAGGGTGCGCGCCCGGTGCGCGCCAGTCGTGCGCCCGTTCGTGCGGTCTCGAGCGGTCCTAAGCGGAAGGAGTCCGACCCCGATCGACCGACCTTCAAACGAGAAAAGCGCCTGCTAACAGGCGCTTTCCCAACTCCTCAGCGGAGGGGGAGGGATTCGAACCCTCGAGCCGCCTATACGACGACTAACGGTTTTCGAGACCGCCGCATTCAACCACTCTGCCACCCCTCCAGATGGCGGATTTCAAGGCTAGCGATGGGGCGGGCGAGTGGGGCTCAGACGCGGACGCCGGGGCCGGCGATCGCGTAGCGGAGGATCTCGACGACCTGCTCGGGCGTCTCGGCGGTCGCCATCGCAGCGCGGTCGACCTCCTTGAGCGAGTGCGTGAGGTCGGCGTCGTGCAGGGTCACGATCGGCTTGCCGAGGGCCGCGGCGTATCCCGCCTCGAAGGCGGCGTTCCACTGCCGGTACTTGTCGCCGAACCGGACCACGACCACGTCGGCGCGGCGCAGCAGCGTCTGGGTGCGAACCGCGTTCACGCCGGCGCCCTTGTGGTCCTTCCAGAAGCCCTCGTCCTCGGGCCCGAGGATGTCGACGCCGACGTCGTCGGATGCACCGTGGTCGGTCACCGGCGCCAGCAGCTCGACCGGCAGCCCGGCGGTGCGCACACCCTCGGCGATCCGCTCGCGCCAGTCCGAGTGGATCTCGCCTGAGAGATAGACGTTCCAGGTGCCGTCGGCCCCGTTTCCGTTCGCGTCCGCCATCGGCTCGATGTTAGCCAGGGGCGGCCGCGATCAGCGCTCCACCCGCTCCACCCCGCGGCCCGCGTGCCAGTGCTCGATCACGAGCTTGTCGCGGGCGTCGTTGAGCGCGACGACGACGGCCTCGTCGATCTCGGCGCGAAACAGGTGGAAGGTGCCCGGGGCCTCGGCGCCGCGGGCCTCGTAGAGCGTCCGCTTGCGCTCGTCATCGACCTCCTCCGCGCGACCGGCGACCTTCGCGTCCCCCTCCCACTCCGGCGGGTCCGCGGTGCCGCTGTGCAGGGCGAAGCGGGGATCGCGACGCAGGTCGAGCGCCTTTCGCCCCTCCCACATCGAGCCGAACCAGAGATCGCCCTCCGCGAAGAACGCCTCGATCCCGCTGATCCGCGGCGAGCCGTCGCGGCGGACGGTCGCGATCGTCTTGTGGACCCGGTCGTCGAACGACTTGCGCACTGCCTCGGCGAGCTCCGGGGCGCCGTCGACGATCTCCTGCCAGCGGGCCACCTACCGATCATAGAATCGGTTCGTCCCGGGCAACGGCGAGGAGGAAGACCGTGAGTGACGAGGTCAAGTTCATGCTCCCGGAGTCGGCGATCCCGACCCAGTGGGTCAACCTGCTTGCCGACCTCGGCCCGCCGCCGAATCCACCGCTTCATCCCGCGACACAACAGCCGCTCGGCCCCGAAGACCTGGCGCCGATCTTCCCCATGGCCCTGATCGAGCAAGAGGTCTCGGGCGAGCCGGAGATCGCGATCCCAGACGAGGTGCGCGACGTCTACCGGCTGTGGCGGCCCACGCCGCTCTACCGCGCAAGGCGCCTGGAGCGAACGCTCGATACGCCGGCGCACATCTACTACAAGTACGAGGGCGTCTCGCCCGCCGGCTCGCACAAGCCGAATACGGCGGTGGCGCAGGCCTTCTACAACCAGCAGGAGGGCGTGCGCAAGCTCGCCACCGAGACAGGCGCCGGGCAGTGGGGCTCTGCGCTGGCGCTCGCGTGCCAGCTCTTCGGGCTGGAATGCGAGGTGTTCATGGTCGGAGTCTCCTATGACCAGAAGCCGTACCGGCGGGCGATGATCGAGACTTGGGGCGGCACGGTCCATCGCAGCCCCTCCGAGCTCACCGAGGCCGGCCGTTCGCAGGCCGAGCACACGTCGGGCAGCCTCGGGATCGCGATCTCGGAGGCTGTCGAGGTCGCGGCGTCGAACGAGGACACCAACTACTCGCTCGGGTCGGTGCTCAACCACGTCTGCCTGCATCAGACCGTGATCGGCCAGGAGTCGATCGCGCAGCTCGAGCTCGCCGGCGAGTACCCGGACGTGGTCGTCGGCTGCGTCGGCGGCGGCTCGAACTTCGCCGGTCTCGCCTACCCGTTCATCCGGGCCAACCTGCGCGAGGACCGATCGACCCGGTTCATCGCCGCCGAGCCCGCCGCCTGCCCGACGCTGACCCGCGGCGCCTTCCGCTACGACTTCGGCGACACGGTCGGGCTCACCCCGCTGATGCCGATGTACACGCTTGGGCACGACTTCGTCCCGCCGCCGGTACACGCCGGTGGGCTGCGCTACCACGGCGACGCGCCGAGCCTCAGCGCACTGGTCAAGCAGGGCGTGATCGAGGCGCGGGCGATCCAGCAGACTGCCGCGTTCGACGCCGCGGTGCGCTTCGCTCGCACCGAGGGGATCATCCCCGGGCCCGAGCCTTCGCACGCGCTGCGCGCCGCGTTCGACGAGGCCGAGGCCGCCAAGGAGGCGGGCGATGAGCGCGTGATTTTGATCGGCCTCTCGGGCCACGGGCACTTCGACATGTCCGCATACGAGGCGTACCTGGCCGGCGAGCTCAGCGACCTCGAGTTCTCCGAGGACGACATGGAGGCGGCGCTCGAGCGCCTGCCGGAAGCGCCGGTTCCGGGCTAGGGGTCTGGGCCACCGGCTCGCGCGAGCGCGCAAACCCCACATCACCGGGGGGCGAACGTCCCGGAGTGACCGCCTTAGGAGGGCATGCGGGACGCTCGAGTGGCGCAGCTGGCCGGCAGGCAGTTCAATCGCGTGTCGCGAGACCAACTCGCCGCGCTCGGGCTCAGCAATTCCGCAATCGCGCATCGCATCGCCGCAGGGCGGCTCGTGGCCGTCGAGGAGGGGGTGTTCGCCGTGGCTCCGGTTCTCGAGCACGACGAGTGGGGCCGGTGGATGGCAGCCACGCTGACCGCGCCGGGCAGCGTGCTGAGCCACCGGAGCGCCGCTTCCGCGTGGGGCTTCTGGGGGTTGCCGCGCTCGCTCGAAACCGTGACGCGGCCGGGGTCCGGCGGACCTCGACGCCACGGTGGAGTCCTCGCGTTTCGCAGCTCGACGCTCGACGGGGAGTGCACGCTTCTGCGAGGGATCCCGATCACGTCCGTCTCGCGAACGCTGCTCGATCTCGCCCGCGGCGTGAGCGATCGGGCGCTGGCGCGGTCGGTGCGCGAGGCGGTCCGACTGGAGCTCGTCACGATCCACGCGCTCGGCGACGCGCTGGGCCGCTGCCGCGGCCGACGCGGGGCTCGCCGGCTCGCCGACACCGTCGCCCGCTACACCGGCCTGCCGCTCGAACGGGCCCGAAGCGGGGCAGAGATACGGGCCCTGGAGATCCTGCGCTCCGCGAGACGCGCGCTGCCCAAGCTCAACCAGCGCATCGCGGGCGAGGAGGCCGACCTGAGCTGGGTCGCCTCGCGGCTCATCATCGAGATCGACGGCCAGCCGTTCCACCTCGACGCGGGCGAGGATGCGCGCAAGCTGGCCCGCTGGGAAGCGGCCGGTTGGAGGGTCACGCGAATTCCCGCGGAGGACGTCTACGAGCGCCCGGGCCGGCTGCTCGGCCTGGCTCCCGCGTCGAGCGTCCCGGAGCGCGTCCGATAGCGGTCACTCCGGGACGTTCGGCAACCGACCCTGCGGCGAACGTCCCGGAATGCGTCCCATAGCGGTTACTCCGGGACGTTCGGCGTTCCGGCTCAGCTCTCGTAGCGGAGCAGCGCGTCGACCTCGTGTCCCCCGAGCCGCCCGCGGCCGCCGAGGAACGCGAGCTCGAGGAGGAACAGGCACGTGACGACGCGTCCGCCCAAGCGCTCGATCGCCTCGACCGTCGCCGCCGCGGTGCCGCCGGTGGCGATCAGGTCGTCGTGGAGGAGTACCCGCGTTCCGTCGCCGATCGCGTCCGCGTGCAGCTCGAGCGCGTCGACGCCGTACTCGAGCTCGTACTCCACGCTCACCCGCTCCGCGGGCAGCTTCCCCTGCTTGCGCGCCGGGGCGAAGCCCACGCCGAGCTCGTGCGCGAGGGCGCCCCCGAAGATCAGCCCCCGCGCCTCGATGCCGACGACGAGGTCGAGCTCGTGGCGGCGGGCCCGCTCGACGAGCCAGGCGAGGGCCGCCGCGCTGGCGTCCGGGTCGAGCAGCAGCGGGGTGATGTCCTTGAACACGATCCCCGGGCGCGGAAAGTCCGGGATGTCGCGAACGTGGTCGCGGAGGTCCACGCCGCGACCCTACCCCGGCTATCGTCATTGCCCCCTCGGAGAGGTGACCGAGTGGCTTAAGGTGCGCGACTGGAAATCGCGTGGGCGGTGAAAGCTGCCTCGTGGGTTCGAATCCCACCCTCTCCGTTCTTAAAGAGGCCAGCTCTCGTGCTCCCGCAGCGCGGCGAAAGCTTCCTCGGTTTCGCGCGGACTCAGCGGGATGGCCGCTTCCCGGACGCGCCGCGAGTCATGCCGAATTGGCGTAGTTCAGGTAGACGACGCCGTTCTCGTAGGACTCACAGATCTCCAGCGACAGCTTGCCGGGTGCGGCATCGTCGGTGAACAGCCGCGGGCCCGACCCGCGGGTGAGCGGATAGACGCACAGGTGGAGCTCGTCGACCAGGCCGTCCGCGAGCATCGCGTGGACCAGCGTGACGCTGCCGCTCACGTAGAGATCGCCGTCGACATCGTCCTTCAGCTTCTGGATCGCCTCGGCGTCGTATGGGCCGATGATCTCCGAGTTCCTCCAGGTCGCGTCAGTGAGCGTTCCGGAGACGACGTACTTCGTGGTGTCGTTGAAGAACGGCGCGCCGGGGTCGTCCTCGACAGTCCGCGTCGACCACGCCGGCTCGAAGGCCTCGTAGGTGTTACGCCCCAGCAGAATGCCGCGGCTGCGGTCGGTGACCGCGGCCAGGCGCTCGCCCATCCGCGGGTCGAAGCCGTAGTCGAACGTCCAGGTCGGCGCGTCGATCACGCCGTCGAGGCTCATGAACTCGTGCACGTTGATTGCTCCCACGTCCACCGGGCCTTTCGGGTGCCTTAGGCCGGCGCGGCCGCGAGGCAGGAGTCGGCGGCGCGCTGGCCCGACCGGACCGCGCCCTCCATGTGGATGTGACCGACCCCCGCGATGTCGGTGCACGCCCAGTGGATCGGGCCGATCGAGCGCCGCAGGTCCTCGCCGAACCGCGTCAGGCCGCCCGGCCCGAAGCTCGTCCCGTAGGCGCCCCGGGTCCACTCCTGAGCCGACCAGTCGGTCTCGATGAAGTCGACCGGCTCCAGTGCGCCCGCTCCCACGTACTTCGCCATCCCCTCGAGCACCGCGGCGCGGCGATCGGCATCGCTCAATCGCCCCGCGCGCTCCGCGTTCTCGCCCGCCAGGAAGGTGGTGAGGACGCCGGCCGTCGCCGACGGTGGCGAGTTGTCGTAGACCTCGCGGACGAGCTCGTAGGGGGCGAACCCCTGTCCGGACAGCCCCTCCTCGCGCCAGAACGGCGTCTCGTAGACGGCGAGGATCTTGTTGATGCTGCCCTGCGAGAGGTCCTGCCCCATGCGCTGGCGCCAGGCGGGCAGCGCGGGCCGGAAGCGGATCGCGTTCGTCATGTTCGGCGGCACCGCGACGATCACCGCGCGCGCTCGCACCGAAGCGGCATCGCTGATGACCTCCACGCCACCGTCCGACCAGCCGATCTCACGGGCTGGGGCGTCGAGGATGACACGGTCTCCCAGGCGCTCGGCGAGCCGGATCGGGATCAGCTGGGAGCCGCCGACGACCCGGTAGGCGAGGCACTGATCGGGCTCGAACAGCTCGTAGGTGCCACCGGCCCCGGCGATCATCCACAGTCCCTGGAGCAGCGAGAAGGTGTGAGCGGGCTTCGCCAGGAAGCCGCCCGCAAGCCAAGAGCGCAGCAGATCCTGGGCCATCTCGTCCGCGACCTCCCGCCGCAGCCACGCCTCGAAGGTGGTCGCGTCGAGCTCGGCAGCGTCGGGGTGCGCCCAGGGCGCCTCGGGATCGAGCTCGTCCGCGAGGGCGTCGAGCTTCGCCTCGGCCTCGGCGAACGCCTTCTCCGACGCGCTGCCCAGCGGCGCGTCGTGGCCCTCGTACCGGTGGGCGTTTCCGGACGGGTCGATGTAGACGTGCTCGCCGTCGCGGAAGCTCGGGAAGAGCGCGATGCCGAGGTCGTCGAGCAGCGCGTGCATCGCCGACTGGTACGGCGCGACCCATTGGCCGCCGAGCTCGTTGGCCTCGCCGCCGATCTCCGTGTTCCAGACGCGTCCCCCCACCCGGTCGCGCGCCTCGAGCACGACGACGTCCACTCCCTCGCCGGCGAGGGTCGACGCGGCCGTGAGCCCGGCGATCCCCGCCCCGACGACAACTATCTCGGTCTCGACGCTGCGCTCCGGCATCCTGCCTTCCCTCCGGCGGGTCGGTGGCGCCCAGTCTAAGTCAGGTCGCACCGGGCCCGCCGCGCGGCTGAGGCCGCTGGACGCCCGCCTCGGGCGCTGATCGCGTTAGGGTCCGCGCCATGGAGGGGATCCGGATCGAGCGGCGGGGCGCGACCTTCGAGCTGACCATCGACCGGCCGAAGGCGAACGCGATCGACTCGGCGACCAGCCAGGCGATGAGCGAGGCGTTCATCGGCTTTCGCGATGACCCGGAGCTGCGGGTCGCGATCGTCACCGGCGCCGGCGAGCGGTTCTTCTCCGCCGGCTGGGACCTGAAGGCGTACGCGGCCGGCGATCCCGGGGATCCGGAGGCCTTCGGCCCCGGCGGGCTCGCCGGGCTCACGGAGCTCTTCGACCTGGACAAGCCGGTGATCGCCGCGGTCAACGGCTACGCGGCGGGCGGCGGGTTCGAGCTCGCGCTCGCCTGCGATCTGATCGTCGCCGTCCCGGAGGCGCGGTTCTCGCTGCCCGAGGTGAAGGTCGGGCTGGTGCCCGACTCGGGCGGGATCTTCCGGCTGTCGCGGCGGATGCCGCCGGCGCTGGCGCGCGAGCTGCTGCTCACCGGGCGGCCGATGGACGCGGACGAGGCGGCGCGCTGGGGCGTCGTCAACCGCGTCGTCGAGCGCGACAATCTCCTCTCGGAGGCCCGGGCGCTGGCGGCGGAGATCGAGGCGGCGGCGCCGCTGGCGACGCGCGCCGTCAAGGCGATCCTCGCGGCGACCGAGGAGCTGAGCGTCGAGCGGGCGTTCTCCGCCCTGCGCGACGGCAGCGTGCCGGCCTACGACCGCGCGATGGCATCGCCCGACGCCGACGAAGGAGCGCGAGCCTTCGCCGAGGGCCGCGATCCCGTCTGGCGCGGCGAATGAGCTCGACGCTCGCGCCGGACGCGAACCGGGACAAGGTCGCGCTGATCACCGGCGGCGGCACCGGGATCGGTCGGGCGACCGCGCTGGCCTTCGCCGGCTCGGGCGCGCGGGTGGCGATCTGCGGCCGCCGTCCGGAGCCGCTCGACGAGGTCCGCGTCGAGCTCGAGCGCGCCGGCGCCGAATGCGTCGCCGTGCCGTGCGACGTCCGTGAGCCCGAGCAGGGTCGGGCGCTCGTCGACGCGATCGTGGAGCGCTTCGGCGGCGTGGACGTGCTGGTCAACAACGCCGGCGGCCAGTTCACCGCGCCGGCGGAGGAGATCACGTCGAAGGGCATGCGCGCCGTCCACCGGCTGGCGATCGACGCAGCCTGGGACCTCACCCGCGAGGTGGCGACCCGCTCGATGATCCCGGGCGGAGGCGGGTTGATCGTCTTCCTCGGCTTCTCGCCACGCCGGGGCATCCCGGGGTTCGCACACGCATCCGCGGCGCGGGCGGCGCTCGAGAACCTCGCCCAGGGGCTCTCCTTGGAGTGGAGCCGACACTCGATCCGCGCCGTCTGCGTGGTCGTCGGCAATATCGACACCGAGGGCCTGGCCGCCTACGGGGCGGAAGCCGTTGAGGCCGCGCGCCGGCAGGTGCCGCTCGGCAGGCTGGGCGAGCCGCGGGAGGTCGCCGAGACGATCGCGTTCCTCGCCAGCCCGGGCGGCGCGTACGTCACAGGCTCGAGCGTTCTCGTCGACGGCGGCCTCGACGCCTGGGGACACGGCGAGCCGCCGCCGGAGCACTGATCTAGAGGTACTCCTCGGCGTGGGCCGGCATTCGGCGGTTCTGGATCACCTGGTAGGGGACCGCCAGAAACCAGGACGCGACCGCGAGCGTGGTGTTCACGGCTCGATCGCCGCTCACGGGTGGCGAGCCTATCCGCGTCGCTCGCCGAAGAACGCGCGCAGCAGCGCCGTGGACTCGTCGGCCAGCAGCCCCGAGTCGACCCGGGGGCGGTGATTGAGGCGAGGCTCGCCGAGGACGTCGAGGATGCTGCCGGCCGCGCCCGCCTTCGGGTCCGGCGCCGCGAAGACGACTCGCGGCACCCGCGCGAGCACGATCGCCCCGGCGCACATCGCGCAGGGCTCGAGGGTGACGTACAGCACCGAGTCCGGAACGCGCCAGCCGCCGAGACGCCGGGACGCCGCGCGGAGCGCAAGGATCTCGGCGTGCGCCGTGGGGTCCGAGCGCCGCTCCCGCTCGTTGCCGGCGGCGCCGATTACCTCTCCCTCGCGCACGACGACCGCGCCGATCGGGACGTCACCGTGCTCGGCGGCGCTCTCGGCCTCACGCAGTGCCAAGCGCATGAACTGCTCGTCGCGGGCGAAGAACCGGGGCTCGCTCACAGTCGAAGTATCGGCGACCGTGCCGCGCCCGGCCGGGCCGGCGTCAAAACTTAGGCGAGCCCGCGGTGTTCCGGGAATCGGGGCGGTTCGGCCCCGTTCATGCACACGCTCGGACTGAGATCGGCACTCGCATGCGCCGCCGTCGGGCTCGGTGTGCTTGCCCTGCCCTCCCAGGGCGCCGCCGCGCAGCGGGCGTACGCCCCGGACGAGGTCGTGGTGGGGATCGATGGCGAGGCGCCTCGGGTTCACCGGCTCGCCCCGGGCACCACGGTCGGTGAGGCGATCGCGGCCCTCGAGCGCGACCCTGCGGTCGAGTTCGCCCAGCCGAACTGGATCGCCCGGGCCTCGCTCACACCTCTCGATCGCGGGACGCCGGGCACGCCGGGCGGCTGGGCGGCGGACCAATGGAGCTTCCTCGGCAAGCCCGGCGGGATTCGGGTCGGCCGCGCCTGGGACCGGCTGATCGCCGCCGGAGCACCCGGCGGCGCCGGGACGATCGTCGCGGTGGTCGACACGGGGATCGCTCACGTCGCATCGGCCGGCGGCTTCGTGCCCTCGCCCGACTTCGCCCCGGGACAGTTCGTGCCCGGCATCGACATCGTCGACGACGACTCGGTGGCGGTCGACGAGAACGGCCACGGCACCCATGTCGCCGGCACGATCGCCGAGCAGGTGACCCTCGACCAGCCGGCCGCCGTCACCGACTATCTCACCGGAATCGCCTACGGCGCCCGCCTGATGCCGGTCCGCGTCCTCGATCGCTCCGGGGCCGGGAGCGCGACGGACGTTGGGGAAGGGATCCTGTGGGCGGCCCGCAACGGCGCCGACGTGATCAACGTGTCGCTGCAGTTCGATGCGGCGGTGACCGGCTGCGAGCAGGTGCCGACCGTGTGCGCGGCAACCCGCGAGGCGAGGCGGCTGGGGGCGTTCGTGGTGGCGGCAGCCGGGAACGCGGTCAGCGGCAAGGGCGAGCGGCGGGCACTCTTCCCCGGGGCGGCTCCGGGCGTATTCGCGGTCGGGGCGACCACGGAGCACGGGTGCCTGGCGATCTATTCGAGTTTTCGCGATCGCACTGACCTGCTCGCGCCCGGGGGCGGACAGCCGCGGCCGGGCGCCGCGCGCCCGGTCTGCGCGGGCGATCAGCTGCCCGTGCTGCAGCTGAGCTACGACTGCTTCCCGGGCTGCGTGTCGGGCTGGGATCGCTTCAACATCCGCCCCGACCTCGGAACCTCGATGTCGGCCGCGCACACGAGCGGGGTCGCGGCCCTGGTTCGCGCGAGCGGAGTAGCGGGAGCCGATCCGGGGCCGAAGCGCCTCGCCGAGCGGCTCACCTGCACCGCCCGACCCGGTCCGACGCGGCGCTTCTACGCGCCGGGGTTGCTCGACGCCCTGCGCGCGACCGACCCGGGGCGGCGCTGCGCGCGGCGCTATTAGGCCGGCGGGCGGCCCGCTACGTGGTGCGAACGATGAACACGCCGCAGGGGGCGTGATGGCTGATCTTGTTCGGCACGCTGCCGAGGAGGAAGCGCCGGGCGCCGGTCATGCCCTTGTTGCCGACCACGACGAGGTCGGCCTTGGTCTCCTCGGCGACATCGAGAATCGCGTCGGCCGGGTCGCCCTCGCGTGCGTGCGTCTGGACCTCGACCCCGGCCTCCTGCGCCGCGCCGGCGGCGCCCTCGAGGATCACGTTGACGTCCTCGCGCGGGCCGACCGAGTGGGCGACGTCGCCGGGGATCTCGCCGGACTCCTCGCGCAGCCTGTGGCGCGACACCGGCTCATAGGCGCTGACGATGTCCAGAGCCGCACCGGTGGCCTTCGCGAGGCCGATCGCCTGCCGGACCGCCTCGGCGGCCGTCTGCGATCCGTCGGTGCCAACAACGATTCGCTCGAACAACGCAGCTCTCCTTCGATCCCGTGCTTGCGCGCGCATACTATCCGGGGGCGAGCCACGCCCTCGCCGATTCGATGCCGCGGAGCTGGGTCTACATGATGGTGCTGCTGGTCATCTGCCTGCTCGCCTCGATCGTGATCGCGGCCGTGAGGCTCCTCTGAGCCGCAGCCAGTCGTCGGGGACCCGCAGGAGCTCGCGCGCGACGGCGGCGCCGCCGACCAGGAACAGCGCCGAGCTGACGATGAAGTAGGCGTTGCTGGCGATCACGCCCTCGAGGGCCACCGCGAACGAGCCGACCGCGAGCAGCGCGACGGCCGGGACACGAGCCCAGCCGCCGTCGGCGAGCCCCCAGCAAAGCGCGAGCATCGCACCGAGGAACCCGACCACGGCAAGCGTGTAATAGGGCGCGGCCCAGCCCGACTCCTGGAGCTCGTCGAACGCCGCCTCGATCGTCGCCGGGTTGGTCCGCGGGTGCCCCGCGACCTCTCCGAGGATGCCCCATGCGTAGCCGTCGATGGCGAAGGCGAAGGCGAGGCCGATCACGCCGGACACACCCGCGACCGCCGACCAGAGACCGAGCGCGGGATGCGTTCGGCGGACGAGCCACGCGAGCCCGAGGATCGAGAAGCAGATCGCGATCAGGCCGATGAAACCGATCAGGTGGGCTATCTGCCAGCGGTCGGCGTCGGCGGCGATCGCCGCGAGCTGCTCGCGCCTCGTTGCCGCGCGCGAGCTCCTCGGGATGGATCAGGTTGTCGACCAGGAACAGGGCCGGGCCCACCACCAAAGCCGACGCGGTCGCAAGGCGGAGGCGGTCGGCGTCTCGCATCCGCGCTTACACTACTCGCCGAAAAATGGCCACGATCCAGACCGTCACAGGGCCGATCGACGCGCAGCAGCTCGGTACGACGCTCATCCACGAGCACCTCCGGACCCGCGATGAGGCCGTGCACCAGCAGTGGCCCGGGCTGCCCGTCTCAGGGGGGATACCGGAGCGCGAGATCGAGCCCGGCGCCGACTATGACGCCGCGGTCGAGGCGGCGAGCGCCGCGGTCGAGCTTGGCGTGCGCTCCATCTGCGACCCCACCGCGATGTTCTTAGGCCGCGACGTCGACTTCATGCGCCGCGTCTCGGAGGACACGGGGCTTCAGGTGCTCGCCTGCACCGGCATCTACACCTACGACCACCTCCCGACCTTCTTCGTCAGCCGCACGCCCGATCTGATCGCGGACCTGTTCGTGCGCGACATCGAGGAGTCGGTCCAGGAGACGCCGATCAGGGCGGCGTTCATCAAGTGCGCCGCCGACGAGCCCGGGATCACCGAGAACGTCGAGAAGGTCCACCGCGCGGCCGCCCGGGCGAGCCTTCGCACCGGCGCTCCGATCATGGCCCACTCCCGGCCCGCGAGCCAGACCGGCCCGCGGCAGGTCGAGATCTTCCTCGAGGAAGGCGTCGATCCGGCCAAGGTCCAGATCGCGCACACCGGCGACAGCACCGACCTCGAATACATCGAGGGGCTGCTGGAGACCGGCGTCTACATCGGCCTCGACCGCTACGGGCTCGAGATGTTCCTGCCCTACGAGCAGCGAAACGAGACGGCCCTCGCACTGCTGGAGCGCGGTTACGCCGAGCGGATGTTCATCTCGGCGGACTCGTGCGCGACGATCGATTGGTTCCCCCATCCGGTGGTCGAGCAGATGCTGGCGGCGGGGCTGGCGAAGGACTGGGACATCCGGATCGTGCCCCAGCGCGTGCTCCCCGACCTGCGCGCTGGCGGGATGACCGAGGAGCAGGAGCGCACGATGCTGATCGAGAACCCTGTGCGCTGGCTCACGGGCGGATAGCTCGCACGCACGGGCGCACGCGCCGGCCTACGCCGGGACCGCCTGCTCCCAGTCGGCGCGGTAGACGCGGTGCGTCCCCGCGAGGCCCTTGAGCTCGAGCTCACGGCCGGCGTCGAAGCCGAGCTCGCCTCGGTCGCCGTCCGCGGCCTCGGCGCGCTCCTTGAGCGCCTCGGAGACGAGGATCTCGCCGCCGCGCGCCTGGGCGGCGATCCGCGCGGCGACGATCACGCTGCGCCCGAAGAAGTCCCCCTCCTCGCGGATCGCCTCGCCGGCGTGCATTCCCATCCGGACCCGCACCCGCTCGCCCTCGACCGGGGCGCCCTCCGCGAGCGCCCGCTGAATCGCCACGGCGCACTCCAGCGCCCGCCGCGAATCGGGGAACACGAGCATGAAGCCGTCGCCCTGGTTCTTGACCTCGAAGCCGCCGTGGGTGGGGACGATGCGCCGGAAGAGCGAGTTGTGGGCGCGCAGCACCTCGAGCCAGCGCTCGTCGCCGAGCCGCTCTGTCATCAGCGTCGAGTCCTCGATGTCCGAGAAGAGGATCGTCACCTGGCCGTCGGGAGCGGCGTGCGCCGCGATGTCCGGGCGCTCGGACGAGATCGCCTCGATCATGAAGTCGATGGACGTCGTGGTGTCGAGGCCGGTCAGCCCCTGGGCCTCGAGGCGCGCCGCGAGCGCCTCCTCCGTCAGCCCGACCATGCCGATGTCCTGAGCCGTCTCCAGGGCGGCGGACAGCAGCTCCAGCGCCCGCTCGCGATCGCCGGGCTCGCCGCGGCCGAGCAGCAGCTCGGCGAGCTGCAGCCTGGCGCGCGCGCTCATCGGCCGATCGCCCATGCGGTCGCTCATCTCCAGGGCCGCGCTTATGTGACGCACCGCCTCGCGCGTGCGCCCGGTGGCCGCCGCGACCGCGCCGAGCACGCGGGCGATCGGGCCCTGCGAGACGGCGGCCCGGCCGCCGACGATCACGAGGCCGTCGAGCGGCAGGAGCAGCTGGTAGAGGCGCTCGGCACGGGGTGCATCGCCGAGGAAGGCCGCGGTCTCGGCCAGCAGCGCCAGTGAAATCGCCCACTGCTGGTCGCGCGGCAGGTCGTTGAAGTCGTTCGCGGCCAGCGGCTCGAACACCGCCCGCGCCTCGCCGACGTGGCCGAGCAGGGCCTGGGTCGCAGCCAGCGAGCAACGCCACGCGGGGATGGCCGGATACCTCTCGACGAGGTCGCCCAGGACCGGCAGCGACTGCTCGAGGCGGCGCACGTCCTCCGGGCGCCCTCGCAGCCGCCGCAGCTGCGAGTCTTGAATCGCGTAGAACATCGCCGAGACCGGCTCCTGGGCGCGCTCGCCGCCGGCGAGCGCCTCCTCGGCCAATGACTCGGCGTCGTCGAAGCGCCCGTCGATCAGTGCCCGCATTCCGCGCAGCAACGGGATGTGCCACAGGAACTGCGGCTGGCGCAGCTCGGCGGCGAGACGCTCGTAGGCGGCGAGGTCGGCATCGACGCCGCGGATGTCGCCGATCTCGAGCCGGTCCCTGAGTCGATAGACGTGAGCGCGCACCTCGAGCTCGAGGTCGCCGCGGCGCTTGGCGAGATCGTGCATCTCGCTGCTCTCGCGCATGCGGCGCTCGGTCTCGTGCGGTGCGATGCCGCCGGTGAACTGGCGCCGCACGAGCGCCAGCGCGAGCGCCTCCGGGTCGTCGAGTCGCCGCGCCATCTCGAGCGCCTCGATCCCGAGCTCGTCCGAACGCCCCGCCGGGTCGACCCAGTAGAGCTGCGCTGCAAGGCCACCGAGCAGCTGCGAGCGCAGCGGCGAGTCTCCCTCACCGACCGCGGCCAGCGCCTCCTCGAGCAGCGCGATGAGCGGCTCGTCCACGACGCCGGCCTCCGCCAGCAGGCAGATCCCGAGCACCGCGCGGGCGAGCTCCTCGGGGCGCTCGAGCCGGCGGGCGAGCGCCGCCGCGCGCTCGAGTGTCGCCCGGGCCTCTCGCGCCTTCGCCGCTCGGCGCTGGGCGAGGCCGAGGTCGAGCAACAGCTCGAGCCGGCGCTCCGGCTTGCCGGCGCCATCGAGCTCGAGCGCCTCGAGCGCCCGCGCGTAGAGGTTCGCCGCGTCCTCGTGCGCGAGACGCTCGGCGGCGCGGGCCGCGGCCCGGGACGCGTAGTCGACGGCTCGCTCGGTGTCCACCGCGCGCCCGGCCTCGAGGTAGTGGTGTGCGATGTGCCCGAGGCGCTCGTCGACCTCGTCCGGGTGCAGCGCCTCGGTCGCCTCGCCGATCTCGCGATGGATCACGGCCCGGCGCGCCGCCGGGACCTCCGCGTGCAATGTCTCGCCGACGAGGGCGTGGGCGAAGGAGTAGCGGCCCGGCCGCTCGCGAGACTCCGCGATCAGTCGCGCGTCGGCCGCCGCCGCGAGCGCCCCGCTGACGTCTTCGGGCGGGTGGCGACTGACCCGCTCGATGATCTCCAGGTCGAACTCGCGCCCGCACACTGCGGCCAGGCGCAGTACCTCGTTCGCCTGCTCGGGCAGGCGGTCGAGTCGACGGCCGACGACCTCGCGCACGCCCTGCGGGATCGCCACCTCGCGCCGCGCCTGGTCCTCGCCCAGGCGGCCCTCGGCCGCCATCAGCCGAACCACCTCGCCGATGAAGAAGGGGTTGCCCCCGGTCTGGTCGCGGATCGCCTCGGCGAGGTCGGGCGGCGGCCGGTCGACGCCGGCGGTGAGCTCGATGAAGCTGGCGATCCCCTCAGGGCCGAGACCGTGGAGGGCGATGCGGCGCGCGCCCTCGACCGCCCCCAGGTCGGCGAGCGTCTCGGCGAGCGGATGATGGCGCCCGAGCTCGATGTCGCGGTAGGTGCCGACGATCAGCAGCCCGGTGTCCGCGAGGCGCCGGGCGACGAAGCTCAGCAGCAGCAGCGACGGCTCGTCGGCCCAGTGCAGGTCGTCGAGGACGAGCACCAGGGGGCGTGACTGGGACGCGCCGCCGAGGAAGCCGGCAATCGAGTCGAAGAGGCGAAAGCGCGCCTGCTCGGGCTCCATCGCCGGCGGCTCGCCGAGATCGCCGAGGCGCTCGGCGAGCTCCGGGACCACCTGGGCGACGTCGGCCGCCCGGCTGCCGAGCTGCCAGCGCAGGCCGACAGGGTCGGCGTCGCGGACGTACGACCGGATCGCCTCAGACCACGGCCAGTACGGCGGCGCGCCCTCGCTCTCGTGGCAGCGCCCCCAGTGGACGTGGGCGCCGCGGACCCGCGCGTACGTGGCGAGCTGCTCGGCGGTGCGCGTCTTGCCGATCCCCGGATCGCCCGTGAGCAGCAGCAGCCGGCCCTGGCCCCGGAGCGCGTCCTCGAGCAGGGAGCCCATCTCGTCGAGCTCGCGTTCGCGGCCGACGAAGATCCCGCCGGCCAGCGCCTCGAGCGGGTTCTCGGCTGCCTCGTCGTCGGGCTCGGGCTCGTCGGGCGCGGCTGCCGCCCGCTCGAGCCGTCGCCGCGCCTCGGACGCGCTCGCGGGACGGTCGTCGGGCGTCTTTGCCAGCAGCTCCAGGACCACCCGGTCGAGCACGGGCGCGATCTCCGGACGGTGGCGCGAGGGCGCGACGGGCTCCGAGTTCAGGTGCTGGCCGATGATCGCGACAGCGTCCTGGCCGGCGAACGGCGGCTCCCCGGTGAGCAGCTCGTAGAGCATCGCCCCGAGCGAGTAGAGGTCCGAGCGCGCATCGGAGCTGCGGCCCAGCGCCTGCTCGGGCGGTAGGTAGGCGACCGTCCCGACCAGCATCCCCTCGACCGCGGCGCGCGAGCGGCGGTCGCTGGTGGCGAGGCCGAAGTCGCCGAGCCGCGCGGCGCCGTCGTCGCCGAGCCAGATGTTGGCCGGCTTGAGATCGCGGTGGACGATCCCACGCGAGTGGGCGTGCTCGAGCGCCCGGCTGACGTCGATCGCGATGGCGAGCGCCCGGTCGATGTCCAACCGCCGGCCCTCGGAGTCCTCGAGCACCCCCGCGACATCGCCGCCGCCGACGTACTCGCTGACGATGTACGGGACCCGATCCTCCTCGCCCGAGTCGAGCACCCGGACCACGTGCGGGTGCTCGCCGAGCTTGCCCATCGCCTGAGCCTCCCGGCGCGCGCGAGCGAGAACCGTCTCCTCGATGCCCTCGGTCTCGAACACCGCGACCGCGACCTCGCGATTCTCGGCCCCCGTGTCACGGGCCCGGTACACGCGCTTGCGCCCGCCGCGGCCGAGGAAGCCCTCGACGCGATAGCGCCCGGCGATGACCTCGGGGGCGTCGGGCGGCGGGGCGGCCACCGCCGGCTCTGGCTCCGGCGCAGCCTCGAGGCGGGTGCCGCAGCTGTCACAGAACCGAGCCTCAGGACGATTGAGATTGCCGCATGACGGGCAGCGCATCCTCTACTGAGGATAGGTGGCCGGTATGGTGGCCGACCATGTCTACCGCCACCCTTCACACGAATGCCGGGCCGATCACGATCGAGTTCTTCGACGAGGACGCACCGAAGACGGTCGCAAACTTCCGCAAGCTCGCCGACGACGGCTTCTACGACGGGCTCACCTTTCACCGGGTGATCAGCGACTTCATGATCCAGGGCGGGTGCCCCGAGGGCACGGGCACCGGCGGCCCGGGCTACACGTTCGAGGACGAGATCAACGACAACAAGATCGTCCGCGGAGCGCTGGCGATGGCGAACGCCGGGCCGAACACCAACGGCTCACAGTTCTTCATCGTCACCACCCAGGAGGCGCCGTGGCTGGACGGCAAGCACACCGTCTTCGGGCGCGTCAGCGAGGGGATGGAGACCGTCGACGCGATCGAGGCGACGCCCACGGACGCCGGCGATCGCCCGAGCGAACCGCAGGTGATCGAGCGCGTCGACCTCAGCGACTAGCGCGGGCCAGCTAGTCCCTCGGCTTCGCCAGCATCTGCGCGATCAGCGCAACCGTCGCCTCGGGCTCGTCGACGATCTGATGCCAGCCGAGCCGTAGGACGGCGTGGCCGCTTCGGACGAGGGCGGCATCCTTGACCTGGTCGCGGCGGCGGTCGGGAAGGGCGGTGTGAAACGAGGCGCCGTCGACCTCGATCGCCAACCTCCGATCACGCCAGAGAAAGTCGATTTCGAGGTCGCCCAGCCTGGCGTTGGCCTCGGGCTCGGGGAGTCGAGCCTTACGAAGTAGGTCTAGAAGACGCCGCTCAGCCCTAGAGCGTAGGAACGCGGAAGAGTGATCGGCGTTGAGCAGCGCGCGCAGGGCCCGCGTGCCCGCACCACGTGGGTGGCAACCCATTAGTGCATGCAAGTTGTCGGCGGAGGCCATGCCGCGGCGATGGGCCTCGGCGACCACCTGCTCGAGGGCCGGCGGATCGAGCGCCGCCCCCAGGTCGAGGATCGTTCGGGCGGGCGTGGTGATCGGCATCCCGTGGCGGGTCATGCGTTCCTGGGGCGGGATCGGGACGCGGTGGATCTCAATTCCGGGCTTCGGGCCGGGGTGATTTCCGGGGACCGCTACGTGGACGAGGCGTGGGTGGGCTGGGTAGGGGAGCAGTTCGTGGAGGTATGCGGCGCTTTGCCCGAACAGCACCGCGCCGCGGGGGCACGAGAGGATGGCCGCCTGCTCCGGCGCGAAGGGTGGAATGGTTGGGGAGAGGAGGTAGATGCCGCGGCGAAACGGCCGAAACCGCCGTGACTTGACCCGGTTGTCGATAGCGTCGCGGCTCATCCCGAGGCAGAGAAGCTGCGACCGCGTGACGAGCCCGTGTTGCCGCGCGGCGATCCGCATGAGCTCCGTCTCGGCGCGCGCAGCGCCGCAAACCCCGCGGTCTTGGGTACGGCGACTGGGATTGCGGGATTGACCGCGCATACGACTGTCAATCCCGCGATCGCATTGAAGGCCCCCCACGATTGCGGAGTTCGCGGCAACCGCGGCGCGAGGCGCCATGCCACGGGCCATCGCGAGAAACGCGGCGGTGCGGCGTCGTGGCAACCGCCAGGGCCTCCCCTACCCAGCCCGACCCGGCCGGGTGGCCGCAGCTGCGGCCCGGTGGCCCGGGCACCGGTCGCTACTCGTCCTTCGACTCGAACTGAAAGTTGACGGCGGTCCCGCTGGCGCCGGGGTCGATGCCGTGGCGCGCGAGCGCCTCGAGGATCTGCTGCTGCATGTCGCCGTAGGCGCTCGCGTCGACGTTCTGCGCGGTCCCCGACTCGGGGTCGATCCCGTGCTGCTCCATGATCCCGAGGATCTCCTCGCGCAGGCCGGTGCCGCGCATGTCGATCGTCTGCGACCCGCCCTGCTCGATCTGGACGTCGCCCTCGGCGATCGCCTTCTGGATCATCGGCCCGAGCTGGCTGAGGGCGGCGAGGCCGTCGGCCATTCCCGGCACGTCGCCGAACTCGACCGAGCCGACCTGCTCGCCGCCGACCTGCCGGCCGACGACCGGCTGGCCCTCGGCGCTGGTGAAGGAGCCCAGCGCCTCACTCGGCTGCTCGACCTGGGCCGACGGCGGGATCGCGCTCTCGCGCTCGCGCCTGCGCCTGAAGAAGTCGCCGAGGCCCACGCGCCGATCGTAACCGGGACAGAGGCCTGATGGGGGTTAGGCGCGTGCGCGGATAACCCGCATCAGGCCTCTAGACCTCGTCGGGTGTGAACGTGTCGCAGGCCGCCGGATCGCCGCCCTCGTATCCGTTCTCGAACAGGTCCGCCGTTGCTCGGAGGCCCCGTGGGTGAAGCTGTCGGGATCCACCCGCCGACCCGCTGCTCCTGGAGCCGGTCGTCACCGACCGCCTCCGACGCGGTGAACGCCTCCTCCAGGTCGCCCGCCTCGAGATCGCCCTCCGCGAAGACCGTCGAGGCCCAGACGCCGCGTAGCAGTCGGCCTGCAGCTCGAGCCTGACCGAGAGCTCGTTGCGCGCCCGGGATCGTCGCGCTCGAGCCGCGCGACCGTGTCGTCGGTGCCGGCCAGGTTCTGGACGTGGTGACCGACCTCGTGCGCGATCACGTACGCCCAGGCGAAGTCGCCGGAGGCCCCGAGCTGACGGCGCATGTCCTCGTAGAAGGTGAGGTCGAGATAGACGCGCTGGTCGGCCGGGCAGTAGAACGGGCCGACCGCAGAAGTCGCGCCGCCGCAGCCGTCCGTGCTGACCGCGCCGTCGTAGACGACGAGCTGGGCGCGACCGTAGGGATCGCCGTCCTCCCTGAACACGCGGACCCAGGTCCCCTGCGCGTCGTTGAAGACATAGTCGGAGAACTCGAGCAGATCGCGCTGGGGATCCTGATCGGCCGGGATGGGCTCTCGTCGGCGGCGCCCGGCGCCTGGATGCCCGGGCCGAAGACGTCGTCGATGGCGAAGCCGCCGCCGCCCGATCCGCCGCCGCCGAAGATCTGGATCGCGACGATCACGAGCACGACGACGAGCCCGGCACCGCCGCCGACGCCGGCGACACCGCCCGGGATCGGGAGCCCTCCGAATCCGCCCGAGCCCGATGAGCCGCCGCCCTTCCGGGCGGCTCCGCGGACATCGATCACGTCGCGGCCGCGGGCCTTGTTGCGCCGCCACTTCATCGGGCCGCGCAGTCTAGGCCGCGGTGTGATTGCGCTGATCGTGCTCGAAACGAGGCACTAGGTACTAGGGTCGTGCTCGCGATGGGACTGCGCGAGGGCCTGAGCCGGATCTGGAACGCGGCCGGCGGCGAGCACCGCCCCGACGGCCTCGACGAGCTGCACGTCGGCGACCCCGCCTATGACGACTGGGACATCGTCGGCGACTTCGGCGATCTGGCGACCGGCCGGGCCTTCCGGCAGTCGCTTGCCGAGCGCGGCGTGGACGCCGTGCTGACATCCGACTGGCCGCTCGACGAGTGGGGACGCGGAGACATCTCGCTGCGCGTGCCGCCCGGCACCGGCCCGGACGCCGAGGAGATGCTCGACTCGGAGTAGGCGCGGAGGCCCGACGGGCGACACGCTCGCGGTGCCGCCCGTCGGGCGCTCGTCAGCGCAGCAGGTAGTCGATCGCGCGACCCATCACCTCGTTGCGGTTCGCGGCGCCCGTGATGCCCTCGAGGCCGAAGCCCAGATAGACGCGTGTCGTCGGTCGCCACGGCCGCGCCCTCCTTGATCCCGAGGCCGCCGCGGCGGACCCAGTCGTTGCGGTTGGGTCCCTCGATCCCCGCGTCGTCCTGCGGGCGCGCCGGGGACGGTCCAGCCGTCCATCGGGTCGTCGTCGTCCTCGAACGACGTGTCGCCCTCGTCCGGTCGCCGACGTCGATGTCGTCGATGAACACGCCCGGGAACTGCTGGAAGCCCCAGTCGCTGAGCGCGGTGATCGAGATCTCGACCTGCGGTCCCAGCTCGTCAGGGATGTTGATCTGGAACTGCTGCCAGCCGCTGGAGCTGCCGTTCGCGGCGTTCCACTCGCCCGTCGTCCCGGTCGTTGGCTGCAGCGTCCCGTCGTCCGGATCGAACGTCTGGTAGTGCTGCAGGAACGGGTGCAGCACGTTGGCCGCGTCGTCGGGATTGCTCCAACCGCCCGTGCAGGACTGATCGTTGGTCAGGTCGCTCGACGTGTGACCGTTCTCGTCCGGCAGCGTCGTCCAGTTGTCCTGGCCGACGGTGTGCGCCTCGACGATCATGTAGTCGAAGTCGAGCTCGAGGTTGTAGCTCGTCCAGAACGACAGCGTCGTGCCGCCCGCCGGGACCGTGATCGTCCGCGTCAGCCGCTTGTACGCCTCGTCGGCGCGGTCCGACCACATGAACGAGTCGCCCGTGTGCGGATCGAACGGGCCCGAGAGGCCACTCAGATACTCCGCCGCCGGCCAGCTCTCGAACTGCGGGAAGCTGCCCGCCGGGTCGGTCACCTGGAGGAAGTCGCCCGTCGCGATGAACGAGCAGTTCGTCACCTGGTTCTGGGCGCTGTCGGCGCCGTTGAACCCGAACGTCCAGGCCGCTCGAGCGGATCGTCGATCCCGGCGACGTCGAACGGCTCGCCGGTCTCCGGGTCGCTGCCGCCGTCCGGCCGTCGTGATCGCGGCGCCGAACGTGTACTCGATCGGGTCGCCCTGCGAGTCACCGGACCCCGAGGCGGCCAGGCAACCCGCCTCCACGGCCGGGTCGGCGCGAGCACTGCCGTTCTCGAACGGGTCGTAGAGCTGCATGCCGAGGTCGGACGTGTACTGCTGGCCGGCCGCCTGGCCGGTGTAGAGCACGCGCCCGCCCTCGTTGACGTAGTCGCGCACCTCGTACAGCTCCTGCATCGCCAGGCGCGACGCGTTGCCCGGGCCCCAGCCGGGCTCGCGCGTCACGAGGTCGTCGCCCGTGTACCAGACGACCGCGTCGTAGTGGCTGAGCACGCCGAGGGCGTCCGGCGCGATGCGGCCGTGGGCATCGACGTCGTAGACGTCGAAGTCGACGCCGTTCGCGCGTCAGCGCGTCCTGGTAGTAGGACAGGTAGTCCGGCGGGCTCGTCCCGGCGGGCTCAGCTGGCGAGGCGCCGGTGTAGTCCTCCGCCGCCAGGATCAGCACGCTGCTTGCCGGTGTCGGACTTCGACCGTCGTAGGTGAACGAGTCGCTCGCTCTCGCCCCCGCCCTCGAACCACACCTCGACGCTGTCGCCCGGTTCGGTGCCGGTCACCTCCCCGCTGACACGTGGTAGTAGGTGCCGTTGCCGACGCCGTAGTCCTCGCCGCCCTGCCATTCGCTCGGTCGGCGCGGTCTGGACCGGGCCGCCGTTGATCCGGTAGCGCAGCGTGACGTCGCCGAGGCTGCGCTTGGCGAGCACCCGCACCTCCTGCGGATCGCCGTAGGAGACGTTGAACTTGAAGTCGAACAGCGAGGTCTGCCCGTTCTGCGGATCGATGTCGTCGGGGTCGAGGTAGAACGGCTCGACGTCGATGCCGACCGGGGAGTCCGGATTCGTCGGGATCTGCCGCCGACCTGGCCAGCCCGAGGTCGAAGTCGAGCGTCCGCTCGAACTCCGCCTGGATCAGCTGCTCGTCGTCGGGGAACACGAATCCCGATCCCGGCGTGCCCTCGCCGAGCTCGGGCGTGAAGGCGACCGTGCCCGCCATTGGCGTCGGCGTAGTCGGTCGTCTCGCCGTTGGTGACGTAGAGCGTGTCGGCCGACTGCCCCGGGTTGAAGCCGGGGATGGCGAGGTGTCGTCGTCGATGCCGCCGCTGACGCGTCGTCGGTGCCGCCGGTGGCGACGTAGATCGGATAGTCCGCGTCGAGCGTGCCGACCTGCCAGCCCTGCGGGTACAGCAGCCACTCGCCGAAGGAGTGGAAGTTCGACTGGAACTTCGGCTTGATGCGGTCGATCAGCCCCTGCATCGCCTGGGTCTCCGGCTCCGAGGCGGCGCTCGGACCGCGGTAGGTCTCGTCCGCCGGGTCCGGGCGACGAGCCCTCGTTGTCATAGCCCCAGTGCTCGTCGAAGTTGCGGTTCGGGTCGACGCCGTCGGCCGACCGTGATCTGGCCGTCGCCGTTGTTGTCGCGCAGGTTCTTGCGCCACAGCCGCTCGTGGTCGAACGTGTACTGGTAGCCGTCGGGGTTGGCGGAGATGACGAACCACAGCTCCGTCTTCTTGAGCAGGTTCCTGATCTCCTTGTCGTTCTCCCGCCAGCCGTCGATGAAGTAGTGCATGAGGCGGCGGTTGACCTCGAGGCTGATCCACTCGCGCGCGTGCTGGTTCGACGAGTAGAGGACCGCCGGGCGCGATCCGTCGCGCATGCCCGCGGGCGCCCTGGGTGAGCTTCATGGCGATCAGCTCGCGGCCCTGATGCGTCTCCCCGAGGACCTCGAGCTTCACGAGCTGCGGGTTCTGGCGCGCGACCTGGTAGAGCTCGTCGCGGATGCCGCCCGGCTCGTCCCAGGACCGGTAGACGTTGAAGCCGCCTGCCGCCTGGCGTGCGGCCTGCTGGGTGACGGTCAGGCCCTTCCGGTTGCGCATCAGCTTGACCTCGACCCCGGAGGCGGCGAGCTTCGCGCGCTGGCTCCGGAGTCAGGACGGCACCGGCCGTGATCCCCGACGCGGTCCGTTGCACGCCGGCGAGCTCGACGCCTTCGGTCGCTCGAGCGATCTTCTCGGGATTGCCCCTGAAGCGTGTACATCTCGAGCTGCTGGCTGCTCTGGCCTGCGGCGGCCGGTGCGATCGCAAGGACGATCGCGACCGCGGCAAATCCGAGCACGGCGCTGAGTCTGGGCCACATAGAGTTCCGCCCCTTCCTTCGTGATGGGTAAGTCCTGGGGGCAGTCACCTACGCTGGCTCACCTTCGGCCTGGAGGCCCGTGCCGGTGCTTCGCGCCTTTGATGGTGATCTGATCCCTCCTGCGGTTCGCGCGCGCGCCCCCCGGGCGCGCTCACGCGGAGAGGTCGTTATCCATGCAACGAGAGGGCTAAACCCGCGAGCGAAAGAACGCAACGATCCGCACGCCGACCTGGCGTAATCGACCGCCAATCGACTTTTCAGCGGCGATTCGTTGCGCCAACCGGCCGTTGGGGTACCGACGCTGCCTCCGAGGCCGCGAGCTGGCCGCACGCGGCGGCGATGTCGCGGCCCCGGGTCAGGCGGACGGTGGCCGGCACGCCGCGCTCGATGAGCGTGGTGCGGAAGAGCTCGATCGCCTCGCGGCCCGAGCCGCGGAAGGGCCCGCCGGTCGGGTTGTAAGGGATCAGGTTCACCTTGAACGCCTCGCTCGGCGAGAGCAGCGCGGCCAGGGCGACCGCCTGCTCGCGGCGATCGTTGACGCCGCCGAGCATCAGGTACTCGATGTAGACGCGCCGGCGTCGCGCGGCGCGCCACCCCCGGCAGGCTTCGAGCACGTCGGCGAGCGGATAGCGGTCGTTTACCGGCATCAGCTCCGAGCGCAGCGCGTCGTCGGGGGCATGCAGCGAGAGCGCCAGCCGAGCCCGCGGTCCCTCCTCGGTCAGGCGCTCGATTCCGGGGAGCCAGCCGACGGTCGAGATCGTCGTGTGGGAGGTCGCGATCCCGAGGTCGGGCAGCCGCTCGCAGGCGCCTACGACGGCGTCGAAGTTCATCAGCGGTTCGCCCATGCCCATGAAGACGGCCTGGTTGACCGGCTCGGCACGGCGGAAGTGAAGGGCCTGGTCGAGGATCTCCGACATCGACAGGTTCCGTCCGAAGCGCATCGCCCCGGTCGCGCAGAAGGTGCAGGTGAGGGGGCACCCGGACTGGCTCGACAGGCAGAGCGAGCGGCGACCGTCCTCATAGCGCATCAACACCGCCTCCACCGGGCGCCGGTCGGCCGTCGCGAACAGAGCCTTCTCGGTCCCGTCGCGCGAGCGCGCCGTGCGCTCGACCGCGAGCGAGGAGAACGGCACGGTGCGGTCGAGCTCGTCCCGCAGCGCCAGCGGCAGGTTCGACATCTCGGCGTACGCACCGGCTCCGCGCGCCGCCCACTCCCACACCTGCGCCGCGCGATAGGACGGCTCGCCGCGCTCGGCGAGCCGCCGTCCGAGCAGCTCGAGGTCCATGCGGCTAGCCGAGCCCCTTCTCGCGAAGCTCCTCGAGCGCCGCCTCGGTCTTCGAGCGATCGATGCCCATGCCCTCCGCAACCCCCGCGCTCTTCGTGAACTGGATCCGCCGGTATTCGACCACCTGGACGTGGTTGCCCCAGGGATCGCGGAAGTCGAGCCCACGGCCCCCGAGCAGCTCGGCGCCGGCGTCCGCCAGCGCCTCGCGTGCCGCGTCCAGGTCGTCGACGACGAGGCCGAAGTGGCGGGCTTCATCGCGCGGCTGCGTCCGGCCCTGCGAGATCGCGAGGAACTGGTCGCCCATGTCGAGGAAGGCCATCCCCGGGACGCGGCCGCGGAGCTCGAACTCGAACGCCCGCCCGTAGAACTCGAGCGCGGCCTCGAGGTCGTCGACCTCGAGGGCGACGTGATTGATGCCGATCAGCCTCGCACGCGGCACCCCCTGATCGTGACAGGTGGCGTGAGCCGCTCAGGCGAGGGTGAGGGTCAGCAGCAGGGCCGCGCCGCCGAGTGAAGCGGGCGGCTCCGGTCATCTACGCTGCCACGATCGTGCGCGCTCGCCTCACCCTGCTGCTCGTCTGCTGCGGCGTGACGGCGGTCGGCGTCGCGAGCGCCTCCGGCGACCCGTCCGCAGGCACGCCCCGCGCGACGAGCCTGCGGCCCTGCGGTGACGTCCCGTGGTTGAAGGAGTTTCGCTGCGGCTCGCTCGAGGTCCCGTTCGAGCGCGCGGATCCCTCTTACGGCGCCACCCGGGTCGCGTTCGCGGTCCGCACGCGGGATCGTGCGGAACGCCCGTCGCGGGGCACGATCTTCGCCCAGGAGGGCGGCCCCGGGTTCTCGAGCACCTCGAGCGCGAGGTTCTACGTGGAGCTGTTCGGCGATCTGCTGCGACGCCGAGACCTCGTGGTCGTCGACATGCGCGGCACCGGGCGCTCGCAGCGGCTCGACTGCCCGAACCTCCAGCACGGGGTCGGAGCGGAGTCGCTCACGCTCTCGCAGTGCGCCCGCCGGCTCGGCCGGCGCTTCGTCTCCTACCGATCGTCGGCGGCCGCCGACGATCTCGACGCCGTCCGGCGGGCGCTCGGCCTCAACCGGATCACCCTCTACGGCGACTCCTACGGCACCTTCCTCGCCCAGTCCTATGCCTTCCGCCACGGCGAAACCCTCCGGGCGCTGGTGCTCGACTCCGCCTACCCGGCAATCGGCGAATCTGCGTGGTACGGAAGCCTGATCCGGACCGGCAACCGCTCGCTCGAGCTCGCATGCCGGCGCTCGCCGAAATGCTCGGGCAACGCCGGCCGACGGCTGCGGCTACTGGTCGACTACCTGCGCAGGACCGGCCGCGGGGTCGAGGGGCTGCTGGAGGCGTTCGGTGGCGCCACGTACGGGACCCCCGGGTCCTACGTGCGGATCGACCGCGCGGGAACGGAGCTGCGCCGGGGCAACCCGAGGCGCTGGAGGTCGCTAACGCGGTCGGTCGCTCCCGACTCCGGTAACCCGCTCTACTACGTGCGCGCCGGCGAGCTCGTCGTCGGGTGCAACGACTATCCGATGATCTGGAACAAGCAGGCGAGCGAGCCCGAGCGCCGGCGCCAACTCGAGCGGGCGATCCGGCGCCACCCCGACAACTTCGGGCCGTTCCGGCCGCGTGAGATCGCTCATTCCCCCTCGTTCGGCTACCTCGAGTGCCTCACCTGGCCGCCGCTTACCGGCGTATACGAGCCCCCGATCTCACCGGGCGACGAGCCGACGACCGCCCCGGTGCTGGTCGTCTCGGGTGAGATGGACAACCTGACAACGCCGCAGGAGGGCCGCTGGGTCGCGCGCCTGTTCCCGAACGCCACCCGGTTCGTCGCTCGCAACGCGGGCCACACCGACGCGCTGATCAACACCGGCGGGCGCGCCGCCCAGGAGATCCGGGGCTTCATCCGCGAGCACTGATGGGTTCCGCCAGCGCCAAGCCCCTGCTCGCAGTCGACGCCCCGTCGATGCTGTTCCGCGCGTTCTACGCGCTCCCCGACTCGATCAAGGGTGCCGACGGCAAGCCGGTGAACGCGCTCCTCGGCACGACCAACCTCGTGTTGCGCGAAGTCGAGGACTACGACCCGCGCGCCGTGGTCCTCTGCTTCGGGCCCGACGCAGCCGACTACCGGGTCGAGCTATACGACGGCTACCACGCCGACCGCCCCGAGGTCCCCGACGACCTCGCGCCGCAGTTCGCCGCCTGCGAGGAGTACTTCGGCGCCTTCGGCTGGACCGTCGCGATCCACGACACGCTCGAGGCCGACGACCTGCTCGGCTCCTACGCGAGCCTCGAGGAGGCTGCCGGCGGCGAGGCGCTGCTGCTGACGGGCGACCGCGACCTCTACCAATGCGCGTCGGAGCGCACCACGGTGCTGTACGTGCGCACCGGCGGCCGCGGCGCCGAGCAGGTGACCCCGGAGGAGGTCCGCAAGCGATACGGGATCGATCCCGAGCAGGTGCCCGACTTCATCGCCCTGCGCGGCGACCCGTCCGACGGGATCCCCGGCGCCAAGGGCGTCGGCGAGAAGACGGCCGCCGAGCTGCTGCGCGCACACGGCTCGCTCGAGGGGGTGCTGGAGCACGCGATCCGCGAGCGCCGCCCGGCGCTGCGCACGGCGCTCCTCGACTCCCACGACCAGCTGCTCGCCTACAAGGACATCGCAACCCTGCGCGACGCGAAGGTCCGGCGACCGCGCAGCAAGCGAACGGACTGGAAGGGTGCAGCCGCGGCGGCGCGCGAGCGCGGGATGAACCGGCTCGCCGACAGGCTCCAGAAGCTTGGATCGGACCGAGGCACGCGATAGGTCCCCGTCACCGGATCGGCGGCCGGGGTCGCGCAGGCGCTGGCGCAACGGATGCGCGAGGCACGGGAGCGACGGGCCGCGAGCGCGGAGCCGGCCGCCCGCCGCGCCGGCGCCGGCCGGCGACGCGCGCATCGCCGAGCTCGAGCGGCTCGCGAAGTTGCGTGACTCCCGGGTGCTGACCGACGAGGAGTTCGCCGCCGAGAAGCAGCGCCTCCTCGGGTCTTGAGCCGGGCTCAGCCGGCGGCCGCGGCCGTGTTCGCGGTCGCGGCGGAGCGCACGATCGCTCGCGCCTCGCGGAAGGTCACCAGGCGCCCGCTGTCGGTGTCGATCAGCTTCAGGCGGACGCAGTGCACGCTGTCGCGGGCGGTGAGCACAGGTACGTCGTCGAAGACCGGGTTCTCGTCGTGAGCCCGCTGGAGACTGTAGTTGGGGATCCGGGCGTTGAGGTGGTGGACGTGGTGAAGGCCGATGTTGCCGGTGAAGAACTGAAACACTTTCGGCAGCTTCAGGTAGGAGCTTCCGCGCAGGCCCGCCTCGGCATAGGTCCAGTTGCTCGAGTCCTCCCAGTAGACGTCCTCGAACTGGTGCTGGACGTAGAAGAGCCAGACGCCCGCCGTCGCAGCGATGATCGCGCAGGGCATCTGCACGAGCAGGAACGGAAACCAGCCGAGCAGCCAGATCTGCAGCCCGAGGACGACGCCGAGCGCGATGTTGGTGAGCAGGACGCTGTTTCGCAGCCGGGGACGCTTCTCGGGCGAGGTCAGCCGCGGACCGATCATGAGCGACCACAGCGGGCCGAGCCCGAACATCACCAGCGGGTTGCGAAACAACCGGTAGCCGAGCCGACCGCTCCACGACCTCGCGTAGTACTCCTCGACGGTAAGCGTCGGCACGTCACCCTGCCCGCGGCGATCGAGATCGCCCGCGGTGCCGTGATGCACCGCATGGTCGTGGCGCCAGTTCGAGAACGGCTGCCAGACCAGCAGCGCGCAGAAGCGGCCGAACCAGCGGTTGGCTCGCTTCGACGGGAGGAAGGAGCCGTGGGCGCAGTCGTGGAACACGATGAACGTGCGCAGCAGGAACCCGCCGGCCGGGATCGCGAGCGCGAGCGCGATCCAGAGCGAGACGTCGAGGGCGAAGTACATCCCGACGTACAGCGCCAGGTAGGGCACGACCGAGGTCGCGATGTCGAACAGGCTCCAACCGAGCCGCGGGCGGGCGTAGGGAGCCAGCGCCTTCTGCCAATTCGTAGTGTTGCTCATCCCCCGATCACTTTCCTTTCGTCGGCCCCTGACACTCGGACGCCGGTACGACACGACGCGCGAGCGATGGCCGGGGCACATTTAGAGGTGCCGTGGGTTAGGTGACCCTACTACCTCTTGGGGCCGATCGAGAAACGCGACCACTTTCAGGAACTCGTTTCGGCTCGGCGCCGCTGACCGCGGCGCCGAGGCGAAGCTCCCGCTCTTCCGTCAGGCCGTGGGGCCCGCGAAGCACTCCTCGCTCAGGCCCATGGCCTCCGCCTGGCCGTTGACATCCTCGAACGCCGCCGGGTCGAATGCCGTGTTCGGATCCTCCTTGACCGCATCGCGGGCCGCGGTCGAGTCGGCGATCCACGTGTCCCAGTCGGCGGCCATGTCCTCGGGCGGCTCGAGCGTGTCCTGCTGGCCGATCCAGGCCGTGTAGTGAGGGAGGACGTAGTCCTTCACCACGGTGCGCACCTGGACGGGATCGGGGTCGGCCTTGAGCCCCTCCTCCTCGAAGCCGGCCTGGATCGCATCGTTGTGCTCCTTGCAGATCGCCTCGGCCTCGGAGGCCAGCTCGGTATCCGTGAGCGCGCTCGAGCTCGCCTCCGACTCCTCGTCGTCTCCGCAGGCCGCGAGGCCGCCGAGCGCCAGGGTCGCCGTGACCGCCACAAGGACTGATTTCTTGCTCATTCGACTTTCCTCACTTTGTTGATGGATAAGATCGAAAAAGCTACATGATCTAGGGTGCGGCCGCATGGCGATCGAGGGCTCGGCAAGCGCGGAGATCGGGGCGCCGATCAGCGAGGTCTACGCCGTCGCCGCCGACGTCGAGGGGTCACCGCGGTGGCAGCCCGAGATCAAGGTGGCCGAGTGCCTCGAGCGCGACGCCGACGGCAACCAGGTGCTCGTCCGCACCGAGACCGACGCCAAGGTGCGCAGGCTCGGCTCGACCCTGCGCTTCTCCTACGACGCGCCCACCCGGATCGCATGGGAGCAGGAGGACGGCGACCTGAAGTCGGTCGAGGGGAGCTGGATGCTCGACGATCTCGGCGGCGGGCGGACCCGCGCCACCTACTCGATGACCGTCGACCTGGGACGGATGCTCGGCATGGTCATCCGCGGGCCGCTGGTGGGCGTGCTTCGCGGCCAGCTCGTGGAGAGCATGCCCGGCAAGCTCAAGGAGTTCGTCGAGCGCTGAGGTCGGGTCAGTCGAGCTCGGCGATCGCCTCCTGGTAGAACGCGAGCGCCTGAGCGACGCCCTCGCCCACGGCGGCGTCCACCACTCCGAAGCGCTCGACCACCTGGCCGGCACGGGTGTTGAGACGCTGGAAGTCGTCCTCGAGGCGCAGTGCGTTCATCTGCTCGTCGGATCCGCGCACGAGGATGAAACCGCCGAGGTCGCCCCCGTGCGGGGAGATGAGAACGACCTCGAAGCTCTCGACCGCCCCCGACTCCTGCTTGCTGCCGTAGTACGAAAGCGCCTCGTTGAAGACCTCGAGGCCCTTCTCCTCGCGTCCTCTCACCGGTGGTCCCCAACCGACGAACAGGCCTGCATCTGCCATGTCTCCTCCTAACGGGTCGTGTGGTGGTGGTCTAACCGAGTGGGCCCGTGAACGCAAGCGATCGGTGCCGATTCAGTCGGCCCGAGGCGAACCGGCGAGCTCGCGAATCGGGGCCCCGACCGCGAGGCTGCGCCTCAGGACCGGCGCGACCCGGTAGCGCTCCTCGCCGAGCTCGTCGTGCAGAGCGTCGAGGATCGAGACGACTTGTCGCACGCCCATCCGCTCGGACCATTCGAACGGGCCGCGGGGGTGGTTGACGCCGAGCTCGAGCCCCTTGTCGACGTCGGCGGCGGTCGCGTGGCCCGCGCCGACGAGGAACGCCGCCTCGTTGATCAGCTGCGCGACCACGCGCCCGGCCACCAGCCCCGGCGCGTCGCCGACCCGCTCGGGGATGCGCCCGGTCGAGGCGACGAGCTGCTCGGCGCGCTCGAGGGCCAGCGGCTCGGTCAGCCTCGTCGCGGTGATCTCGACCGCGCGGGCCGTCTCGAGCGGCGCGGGCAGGTGAAAGCCGGCCGCCGCCGGATCCAGCCGATGCAGGGAGCCGTCGTGCAGGTGGCGCAGCCGCGGCGCGCCCCGAACGTCGGGGTGCGCCCCGAAGTCGACCACCAGCCACGGCGGCGCAGCGCCCTGCTCGCCGGCCACCGACCACCCGGCACGCCCGAGCTCGGCCCGAAGGGGATCGGCGAGCTCCGGGTCTCCGCGCACGAACAAGGGCCGCCCCTCGCCGCCGCCGGCCGGCGGGGGGTCGGGGTCGTCTGACCGGTGGCTGCCCTCGGCCCCGTCGTAGGAGTACCAGCCGCGACCGCTCTTGCGCCCGAGCCTCCCGGCGACCACCATTCGCGCCGTGAGCGGCGATGGCCGGTAGCGCGGCTCGCCGTACGACTGCCTGCTGAACGCCACCGCCACCGCGTGGTTCGTGTCGATGCCGATCAGGTCCATGAGCTCGAACGGGCCCATCCGGAAGCCGCCCACCAGGCGCATCACGCGGTCGATCGTCGCCGGCTCGGCGATCCGCTCCTCGGCGAGCTTCAGCGACTCCAGCGAGTACGGGCGGTTGCAGCGGTTGACCAGGAAGCCGGGCACGTCCGCCGCCGCGACGACGTGCTTGCCCATCGCCTCGCCAAGCGCGCGGGCCGTCCGCAGCGCCCGCTCGCCCGAGGCAGCCCCCGCGACCACCTCGACCAGCCTCATCACGGGAGCCGGGTTGAAGAAGTGCATCCCCACCACTCGCTCGGGCCCGGGAACGCCGGCGGCGATCTCGGTGACCGAGAGCGACGAGGTGTTGGTCGCGAGCACGCAAGCGGGATCGACGGCCGCCGCGACGGAGCCGAGCAGCTCCAGCTTCAGTTCCAGCCGCTCCGGCGCGGCCTCGATCACGAGCTCGGCCGGCGCGAGCTGCCCGAGGTCCGCGAGGGGCTCGATGCGCCCGCGCGCCGCGTCGGCCTCCGATCGCCCCATCCTGCCCTTCTCCACCTGGCGGTCGAGCGCGGCCTCGGCCGCCCCCAGGCCGCGCTCGAGCGCCTCGGCCACCGGGTCGTAGAGCAGCGTCCGGGCGCCCGAGACCGCGGCGAGCTGCGCGATGCCCGTGCCCATCGTCCCCGCGCCGAGCACGCCGACGGTCCGGGGTGGGGTGGTCGAGGGGCGAGCCGGCACCTCCATCGACGCAACATAGCCGCGCCGTGCTAACGATCTCCAGCCGATGAAGGTCGGCTACAAGCTCTTCGCCGAGGGCTACGGCCCACAGGAGCTCCTGCGCCAGGCCGTCGCCGCCGAGCGCGCCGGCTTCGACTTCGTCGAGGTCAGCGACCACTTCCACCCGTGGCTCTACGACCACGGTCACTCGGCGTTCGTCTGGTCGCTGCTGGGCTCGATCGCGACGGCCACCGACCGCATCGGGCTGGCGACCGGGGTCACCTGCCCCTCGATCCGCTACCACCCGGCCGTCATCGCCCAAGCCGCGGCGACCGTGGCCCTGCTGTCAGAGGGCCGGTTCACCCTCGGGGTCGGGGCGGGTGAGCAGCTCAACGAGCACATCGTCGGGCGAGGCTGGCCCTCGGTCACCGAGCGCCACCAGCTCCTCCGCGAGGCACTCGAGATCATCCGCAAGCTCTGGTCCGGCGGTTATCACTCCTACGACGGCCGGCACCTGAAGCTCGAGGATGCGCGTGTCTTCGACCTGCCCGAGTCCCCAGTGCCGATCGTTGTCGCAATCGGGGGTCGGTCCGGGGCGCGGATCGCCGCCGATCTCGCCGACGGGATCTTCACGACCGATCCCGACCCGGACCTCGTCGGCGCCTACAAGGATGCCGGGGGATCGGGGGTGAAATACGGCGAGGTCCCGCTCGCCTGGGCTCCGGACGCCGACGCAGCCGCCGCGTCCGCCCACCGCATGTTCCGCTTCGGGCTCCTGAGCTGGAAGGTTCTCGCCGAGCTCGCCAACCCGATCAACTTCGAGGCCGCAGCCGAGTTCATCGACGTCGAGGACGTGCGTCGCGCCTTCGCCTGTGGCCCGGACGTCGACCGCCACGTCGAGGTCGCCCGCGAGTACGCCGAGGCCGGATTCGACCACCTCGCGCTGGTCAACGCCGGCCCCGACCCGGACGGATTCTTCGCCTTCTTCGCCGACGAGCTCGCCGAGCCGCTGCGAGCGATCGCGCCCGGCCGCTGAGGCCGGGTCCCCGCGAGCGAGGCGCGTTTCCATCGCGATGCGCGATGATCCCTCATACGCATGACGACGACCGAGCGCTCGGCCGATCACGTCGACGTCCTGATCGTGGGCGCCGGCCTGTCCGGCATCGGAGCGGGCTACCACCTCCAGGCTGAGTGCCCGCAGAAGACCTACGCGATCCTCGAGGCACGCGAGTCGATCGGCGGGACCTGGGACCTGTTCCGCTACCCGGGGGTTCGCTCGGACTCCGACATGTACACGCTGGGCTACCGCTTTCGTCCGTGGCCGGACGCGAAGGCGATCGCCGACGGCCCCTCGATCCTCCAATACGTTCGCGACACCGCCGGCGAGCACGGGATCGACCGCAAGATCCGCTTCGGCCACCGAGTGGTCCGCGCCGAGTGGTCGACCGAGAGCGCGCGCTGGACCGTCGAGGCCGAGCGGTCCGATACGGGCGAGACGGTTCGGCTGACCTGCGGTTTTCTGCTGCTGTGCACCGGCTACTACCGCTACGACCGTGGCTACGCGCCCGAGTTCGAGGGCCGGGAGCGCTTCCGCGGCCCGATCGTCCATCCGCAGCACTGGCCCGAGGACATCGATTACGCGGACAAGCGGGTCGTGGTGATCGGCAGCGGGGCGACCGCCGTGACCCTCGTCCCGGCGATGGCGAAGACCGCGGCGCACGTGACGATGCTGCAGCGCTCGCCGAGCTACATCGTCGCCCTGCCGGCCGAAGATCCGGTCGCCCGCGCGCTTCGCCGCCTGCCGGCCCGGCTGACCTATGCGTTGCTGCGCTGGAAGAACGTCCTGCTGACGCTGCTCAGCTTCCAGCTCAGCCGCCGTCGGCCCGAGCTGGTCAAGAAGCTGATCCGTAAGGGCGTGGAGCGCCGGCTTCCCGCGGACTATCCGATCGACACGCATTTCAAGCCGCCCTACAACCCCTGGGACCAGCGGATGTGCCTGGTTCCCGACGCCGACCTCTTCGAAGCGATCTCAGCCGGGCGCGCGTCGGTGGTCACCGACCGGATCGCGACGCTGACCGAGGACGGCATCGAGCTCGGGTCGGGCGACCGGCTCGAGGCCGACCTGATCGTGACCGCGACCGGGCTGAACCTCCACCCCCTCGGCGGCATGACGCTCGCCGTCGACGGCGAGAACGTCGCCCTATCGGAGCGGATGGCCTACAAGGGCACGATGCTCGGCGGCGTGCCCAACTTCGCGATGGCGCTCGGCTACACGAACGCCTCGTGGACGCTCAAGTGCGACCTCACCTGCGAGTACGTCTGCCGGCTGCTCAACCACATGGACGAGCGCGGCTACCGCCAGTGCATGCCGGTGAACGATCCCTTGGTGGCCCCGGAGCCGATCATCGACTTCAACTCCGGCTACATCCTGCGCTCGATCGAGAAGTTCCCGAAGCAGGGCTCGCGGCGACCCTGGCGCCTGTACCAGAACTACCCACTCGACATCCTCACGCTGCGCTACGGCAACGTCGACGACGGGGCGATGCGGTTCAGCCCGAGCCCGTCAGCGCCTCATGCTCGGGTGACGAGCCCGGCATCGGCGGCTACTCGTCCCGCGGGGTGATCCGGAAGATCGAGACGACCTCGGCCTGGTGCGCCTCGGGGTGGACGACGTACGCGCTCGGACCGCCACCGAACCAGCCGGCGCTCTCGTTGTCCCCGACGAAGACGCCGGGGTGGTGCTTGCCGTCGCCGTCCTCGACCCAGACCGGGTCACCCTCCTTGAACCCGTGGATCGGCTCGCTCACGGGCGCAGACTAACGCCGCACGGCCGCTGTGGACCGCGCCCTGCTCGCCGCCGCGGCGTTATCGACGCCTCCGGCCGGCTAGCTCATCGCGGCATTCCGCCGGTCGCGTCGAGCGCGCTGCGGGTCCGCGGAACCCACCACCCCAGCTCGGCCTCGGCCCAGGCGCGCTCGGCCGGGTCGGGGTGAATGCGCAGGGAGTGGCCGAAGATCCACCCGTACTGGACGAGGCCGCTGAGCATCCCGAGCTCGATCTCGCGCTCGTCGAGCGCCCCGCCGCGGGCGGCGCGGTGGTCGGCCTCGATCTCGTCGTGGGTCGCGTCCACCCGCCACGCGTCGTGGCACAGGTACCAGGCGAACTCGACCGCCGGCGTCCCGGCGCTGGCCAGGTCCCAGTCGAGCAGCACGACCGCGTCCTCGGTGAGACCCAGATTGTCATCGCGCAGGTCGCCATGGATCAAGGTCGTCGGGCCGGTCGCCTCGAGCGCGGCCGCGAGGGCCCCGGGCTCCGCGACCGCGGCGAGCACCTCGTCGCCGACCTCCGCCGGTACCGAGTCGGCGAACGCGTCCCAGGCCGCCGGGAGCTGCTTGGGGAGCAGGTCCGAGCCGGCGCGCTCGGCGTCGGCAATCCGTAGCGACGACATCCCGAGCCGGTCGGCCAGCGTCGCGGCGCCGTTCGGGGCCCGCCCGGCGAACTCCGCGTGCAGGGCCGCCGCGGCGTCGAGCACCCGGCGGCTCTCGTCGCGGGTCAGCCGCCGCTCGTCGCCGAGAAAGGTGGGCGACAGGTCGCGCATCAGCACCCACCAGCCGTCGCCGTCGGCGATCACGGCCTCGATGCCGTGGTCGATCACCGCCGGTACGCGGTCGAAGGCCCCCGCCTCCCAGAGCAGCGCCGTGCGGCCGCGATCGCGAGTCACCCGCCCGAGCCAGTCCGAGGCCGGACCGACCCGCTTCGCGATCAGGGCCGAGCCGTCGGCGAGGCTGACGCGCTCGAGCGCGGCGCCGGAGTTCCCCGAATGGGCGAGCGGCTCGCGCCGGGCGCCGGAGCCGATCCTCGCCAGCACGTCCTCCGGAACCTGCGCGCCACCATCGGCACCCGCCCGGGCGGAGTAGCTCCAGATCGCCGTGATCTCTCCGTCATCCCGGCGCACGTACCAACGGCGCCGATCGACGGTCGCGCCGCTCCACTCGAACGTCGCCGCGATCCCGGCGGGCCATTCGCGCGCGTCCCAGTGCACGACCTCTCCGGGACCGGGCTTCGACAGGTGAGCGACGATCGGCTCGCGCCCCGCGATCCGCCGGCGCCCGGATTCGTTGCTGGTGTCGAGGACGGCGTCTGCGGCGAGGAGCTCGCCGACGCCCGAGAAGTCACCGCTCGCGACGGCGCGGCGGAGCACCTGCGCCAGGTCGGGCTGATCGGCGGCGGTCACGGGTTGAGCGTAGCCAGCGACCGGGCAATATCCCTCGCGACCCCAACGAAGGAGAGCGATGGACGAGGCCGACCCCAGGGTGAAGCTAGAGCCGTTCGAGGCGCTCATCGGCGAGTGGACGATCGAGATGACCCATCCGATGGTCGAAGACACGGTGGTTCGCGGGCGGGCGACCTACGAGTGGCTCGAAGGCGGCAGGTTCCTGATCCAGCGTGCGGTCAACGATCACCCGGACTTTCCCGACTCCCTCTCGGTGATCGGGGTGATGGAGGGCGAAGACGACCTGAAGATGCAGTACTTCGACTCGCGCGGCGTCCATCGGGTCTACACGGCCGGTTTCGACGGCACCGTGCTGACGCTGGAGCGCGACGCCCCCGGGTTCGAGCAGCGCGTCGCCGCACGGCTCAGCGACGACGGCTCGAACCTCGCCGGCGTCTGGCAACTGAACAAGGACGACCAGGGCTACCGTGACGACCTCGCGTTCACCTACCGTCGCGCTCGTTCGGGCTGAGGCGCAGGTCGCGGCCGTCCGCGACGATCCCGCGGCGCGGCTTGCGCTGATGGCGCGGGTGTTCCGCGGGCCGACGGGCCACGCGCCGCGACACCTGCCGTTCGGGCGCGCGGCGTTGTCGTTCATGCGCTGGCAGGCCCGCCGCGGTGTGCTCGATCCGCTCGACGCGTCGCCGCCCGGCAGCGTGTGGTGGCGGGCAATCAACGAGCGGCTGCTGCGGGACGGATGTGAGACCGTCGCGCTCCTCGGCGGCATGGCCGGCGAGCCGTCGTCGCAAGCAGTGCGGCTCTGGCTGGAGTTCGCCGCGCGACCGACGGCCCGTAACTGGTACCGCGCTCACAACGCGAGCATCGTGGGCGCCTACCTGGAGCATCGGGGACTCGCCGAGACCGAGAGCGCGCCTGAGCGCTTCTTCATGAACGTCGCGCTGGTGCGCGTGCTGTACGCGCACTCACTGGTCGCGGCGCCGCGACTGGCGCTGGGGCGGATTGCTCCGCTCGGCCGCTTCCTGGGCGATCCGCGGCTCGGGATGGCGGGAGCGTTCCTCTCGCTCGGACGTGTGCTCCCGAACCGCTATCCACTCGACCATCACGTCGAGCGCTACATCACCGACGAGCAGCGCCTGGGCCGGATGCTCGACTACGCGGTGATCGTTCCACGGCTGCAACCCCTGTACGAGTGGTCCGCCGGGGAGCTCGCCGAGCCTTGCGTGCTCGAGCTGGTTCGCGATGGCAATCCGATCTACGTCTGGCCCTACGGGGAGCGCCATGTATGGCGCGCTCGGGAGATGCCGTTCGCAGGCCGTGTGCTGGCACGTGTCACGCGCCCGATTCCCCGCGCTGCGCCAGCACCCACATGTAGGTGACCTCGCGGTCGCCCTCGCGTTGATCCTCGATCGCGGTGTCGACGACATCGAAGCCCGCGTCGCGCAGCAGTCGAAGGGTGGTGTCGGCATCGTGCTGGCTGAAGTACATCGGCCGGCCGAGCCACTCTCCGACGGTGCCGGGTTGATCCTCCGGCTCGATCGTGAATAGGAGGTAGCCACCCGGCACCAGCCAGCGGTGAAGGCGCGCGAAGACCTCGGCGTGGTGATCCCGCTCGACGTGCTCGATCACATAGAAGGCCGAGATCGCTGCGAACGGCTCCGTGAACTCGACCTCCATGAGGTCGGCACGTTTGAACGCCGCCGTCGGCACGTTCCTCGTCGCGCGCTCGATCTGAGCGCTCGAGATGTCGATGCCGATCGCCTCGTACTGCCCGGCGATCTCGCGAGTCGCCGGAATGCCGTTCCCGCAGCCGACGTCGAGGACCCTGGCTCCAGGTGTCACACGGGCCAGCATGTCGCGCAGCCAGCGGAGGCGAGGCCACTCGTGGCCGGCGCACTCGAGCGCTGCATAGTCATCGGCGACGACGTTGTATCCGGCTTCCACGACCTCTCTCGGGGCCGTTCCATCCGCCATGCCGGCGGTGTAGCTCACGCCGGGCGAAATCGCAAGCCCTGATCAGCTGCAGTCGCTGGCGCCGACACAGTTCCTGAGCCCGGCGAGCCGTCGCGCAAGGCGCGCTCGCAGACCCGCGAGATCAGGGCGGCCGGCGAGGTTGTCGAGCTGCTGGGGGTCGCGCCGCAGGTCGTACAGCTCGCGGGCGCCGCCCTCGTATTCGATGTAGGTGTAGTGCCGAGTCCGCAGCCCGGTGAACGCGTGCTTGCGCTCGAAGACCTCGAGGAGCACCTCATGGCGCGGTCGCCGCCGATCCGCGCCGGGCCGCAGGGAGCGGCCGTCGAGGGTCGTGTCGGCGCTGGTCCCCGCGGCGTCGAGGATCGTCGCTGCCAGATCGACGTTGACGACCAGACGCCGATCGTGCGCGCCGTCCGCGAACCCGGGTCCGCGGACAAGCAGCGGGACGCGGATGGACTCCTCGTACGGGCGCGACTTCCCTTCCAGGCGATGCTGGCCGCGCAGGAAGCCGTTGTCGCTGGTGAATACCAACAGGGTCCGATCGAGCTCCCCGGCGGCACGCACGCGTCGCACCAGCCGACCGACGAGCCGGTCGATACTGGCCAGTGATTCCAGCTGGCTGACGTATTCGCGATCGAGGCGCTGACGCGCGGCCCGATCGAGGCGCGGTCGCCGGCGGATGTCGCGCGGCTTGTCGGAGACATCGCCCTCGTTGACGCCCGCGCGACGGGGCGCCTGCCAGCGGTCGAACCGGCCGCGGTCCCGCGGGGCCGGTTCGGGGTTGCGCGCGGCGTCCTCGGGCAGGCTCGAGTCCCTGTGCGGCCCGTTGGTGGCGACCCAGAGGAAGAACGGGCGGCGGCTTGGAGCGGCGCGGCGCACGAACCCGACCGCCTTGTCGGCGAGGACGTCGGTCTTGTAGGGGTCGGGCCGACCCGGCTCGCCGCCGTAGTGAACGACCTCCCCGTTCTCGTTGAGATCGAAGTCGAACGCGCGCTGCTTGTTCGCGGCGGGGAGGCCGTACCACTCGCTCCACCCGGGCGGTACCTCGCGTACCGCCTTGCCCGCCCCGTAGCCGTTGAGGAACTTGCCGACGAAGGCGGTGCGATAGCCGGCGTTCGACAGCCACACGGGGAGGGTGTGATCGCGGTCGAGGCGCTGGTACCCGCCGCGCGGCCCTGCGTTGTCGCGCACGCCGTGGTTGTGCGCGTACTGACCCGTAAGAAAGGTGGCCCGCGACGGGCAGCAGAGCGGGAAGCTCACGAATGCGTGATCGAACGAGGTGCCGCGCTCGCCGATCAGCCGCCGGGTGAGCGGCATCGCGCCCATGGTGTCGAGCGCTTGGTCGTCGGTCATGACCACGACGACGTTCAGTGCCGGGCGCTCGACGGCTTCCGAGGGCGGTGTCGGCTCTGCGCCGCCGCCCGCACAGCCGCCACCCAGCGCCGCAAGCGACGCGACCGCCAACGCGACAGGGAGCCGGGGTCGTCGCGCGGCGTGACGTGGGTGTCGAGGGCGGCTCATCGTCGCGGTGGCGCTGCCGGCTCACCCCGGCTCAGGCCTCGACCAGGCCCCGCCGGATCGCGTAGCGCGTCGACTCGACGCGGTCGCGCATGCCGAGCTTGCCGAGGATATTGGCTCGGTGGCGCTCGACGGTCCGCTCGCTGATTATCGCTGTGCCTCGTCTACGAGCTTGCTGAGAAACGTGGGCAGCCGGCCGGCTCCGAAGTCGTAGAAGCGGGCCCAGTGGGGTGTGATGGCGATCCGCGCCATGCGCTCGTACGTCTGTCGCACCTGCGCCTCAAACTCCTGACGTTGAGCGTCGTCGAGTGCCTTCGCGGACCCGTCGATGTACTCCGCTGGAACGCCTTCAACGATGTCGATCGAGGCGATTCCGCGGATCAGAAGCGCCTTGGCCGTGGCCGGAGTGTCGGCGGTGTCGATCGTGAGCGCCACGCTGGGTCGAGCGCTGAGCGCCTTGACCTTCGGCGCGGTCGGAGCGGTGCACACGACGACGTCCCGGCCATTCCAATGAAAGCCGACCGGCACGACGCGCGGGCTTCCGTCGCGTCCGCTGTAGGCGAGGCGAACGAGTGAGGCATGCCGCAAGAGCTCTTCAGCACCGGGGTGACCGATCTCGTTTGCGAGGTCCGCGGCGTTCATCGTGCGTTCTTGCGTGTGGGAGCTCATGCCGGACCCGTAACTACCCGAACATCGAGCGGCGCGAACTACTCCGACAGCCCGGCGGCCTCGAGGACCTTGGCCCACGTCCGAGGAGACCGGCGTGCGGTGGCTTTGCCGGGAGCACGCCGATGAGGTTCCGCAAGCCATTCCCGACCAGCTCCGATCTGTTGTCCGGCTCGTCGCCCCGACCTGCGGGTTTGGTGGGCGCGGTGCCCCGTGTGGCGGCATGTCGACCCACGTTGCGATCGTCGGCACCAAGGACCACGGCCTCGACCTCGTCAGCGTCTGTGCACGCCACGTCGAGGAGTTCTACGCCGCTGGGCGGTAGGGATCTGGTCTAGCCGAAGGTGAAGACGTACGCCTCGACGCCCGCATCGAGGAAGGCGATCTCGAACGTGCGGTCCGTGATCGGCCCGGGCCCGCGCACCAGCTGATAGAGCCGTGGCTGGACCAGCGTTCCCCGCCCCTCCTCGTCGACGTCCAGCCCGTGTGCTGCGCCGGGCGCCTCGCCGTCGACCAGCACGCGGAAGGGGACGGTCGTGCCCGCCCGCGAGCGCAGGACGAGATGGACGTCGCGCGCATGGAAGCGGAAGGCGATTCGCCCCCCGGCTTCGTTCAGCACGCTCGCCCGTCCTTCGATCGTCCAGTTCCCGGCCAGGGCCCAGGTATTGAGCTGTAAAGACTCGGGCGCGCCGTAGCTGCGAGGCTCGTCGTACGCGACACCGTCGGGAGAATCGAGGCTCTGCCCCTGGGCGTGGCCGAGGTAGGTCTCGGGAGAGCGCAGGTTCGTCCAGTCGGCTTGCGCCTCGAATCCGTCGGGCGCGACAGAGACGAGCTCGTCATCGACGCCCTCGCCCGCGCCCTCGCGCAGCAGGTGCTGGATCATCCACTCGCCTTCGTCGTACTCGCCCTCGCCGAAGTGGTGGTAGCGGATCCGGCCCTCCGCGTCGGCGAGGTAGATCGCCGGCCAGTACCGGTTGGCGAAGGCGCGTCCACACCCCGTAGTCGCTGTCGAGCGCGATCGGGTACTCGACTCCCATCGCCTGCGCGGCCTCGCGGACGTTCTCGACCTCGCGCTCGAACGGGAACTCGGGCGTATGGACGCCGATGACGACGAGCCCGAGGTCGCGGTATTTCGCGGCCCACGCGCGCAAGAAGGCCAGCGTGCGGAGCCAGTTGATGCAGGTGTATGTCCAGAAATCGACGAGAACGACCCTCCCACGCAGGTCCGCCGGAGTGAGGGGCGACGAATTCAGCCAGCCGGTCGCCCCGTCGAAGCCGGGGAGGTGACCCTCGATGGGCAACGCGGCCGTGCGCGGATGGCGGCGCGCGCCGAAGAGGCTCACGTCCCGCGACCTTCGCCCTGGAGGACGACGTCCGGGCAGGCACTTGCCGAGGGATGGTGCGCCACTAGCGCAGTGAGCTGAATGCAGCCCGCAGCTCGGCGGAGAAGAGCTCCGGCTCCTCCCAGGCGGCGAAGTGGCCGCCCCTGTCGACCTCGTTGAAGTAGGCGAGGCCCGGGTAGACCGCCTCGACCCAGCTCCGGGGCGACGCCCAGATTTCGCCGGGGAACGTGGTGAAGCCGACCGGCACGGTGACCGCCGGAGGAGGCTGGCCGCTCGCAAGCGATGCCGCCAGCGCTCGTGCGTCCTCCCAGTACGACCGGGCTGCCGACGCTGCGGTGCCGGTTAGCCAGTACAGAGTGATGTTGTCGACGATGTTGTCCCGGGTCAGATTGCCCACGGGCTCCCCATCGACGAACGCGCGGGAGATCTTGTAGTAGCTGTCCGTGTCGTGGTCGAGCAGCCAAGCCGCCAGGGCGACCGGTGAATCGAGCAGGGCGTAGCCGATCGTCTGCGGCCGCGTTGCCATCTCGAGGAAGTAGCCGAAGCCGCTTTCCCTGAACGTCGCGACCGCTTCGGCCGCTACGCGTTCCTGTTCGGATTCCTTGGGCAGTTCATCGCCGACCGCAAGCACCGCCGTGAGCAGGTTCAGGTGGTAGCCGACCAAACCCTCGACCGCCTGGCGACCCATCAGGTCCGTGACGAGGGCACCCACATCGCCCCCCTGGGCGACGTAGCGGGTGTAGCCGAGGCGGTGCATCAGCTCCGCCCACGCGCGTCCGGTGCGGGCGGCGTCCCAACTGAGCTCGGCCGGCTCACTGGAGAACCCGTAGCCGGGCAAGGACGGCAGCACCAGGTGGAATGCGTCCTCGGGCCTACCACCGTGCGCGGTCGGGTCGGTCAGCGGGCCGACCGTCTCGAGCAGCTCGATGACCGAGCCGGGCCAGCCGTGCGTCATGATCAGCGGCAACGCGTTCTCGTGCTGGGACTTCACGTGGATGAAGTGGATGTCCACCCCGTCGATCTCGGTCGTGAACTGAGGCAGCGCGTTCAGCCTCGCCTCGCCCTTGCGCCAGTCGTAATCCTCGGCCCAGTAGCGCGCGAGTTCCTGCATCGTCGCCAGTTGCACGCCTTGCGATCGATCTGCGACCAGCTCCTTGCTGGGCCAGCGCGTCGCCTCGATCCGGCGTCGCAGCTCAGCGAGCTCCTCTTCGGGAATCTCGACCTGGAAAGGACGTATGTCCATGGCGGTTTCGGCGGCAGTACTCATGAGGACTCCGTTCTGGAAGGGCGGTCGCGGCCACATCCACTCTCTGGTGGGGACGCTCGCCACCCTACCCCTGCCCGCGTGGGCATTGCAACGACTGGCGCTACGAGGTCATCGATGAACTACTCCGACAGCCCAGCGGCTTCGAGGGCCTCCGCATGAGTCAGAAAATCGCGGATGCGGACGATCTTCCCCGCTCGAAGGTCAAAGACTTCTCCGACTTCCTGCCTGAACTCCAGGCCGGTCGCCCGGCCGGTCAGCTCCATGTGACCGAGCGCGAGCACCGACTCGCCGAGGTCGCGGAGCTCCTGAGGCCGATTGGTGAGGCGTTCCCATGACTCGCCGCGGTCCTCCCTCCAAACCTTTCGGGCGCCGTCATGACCTCGGTAGGTCGTTGCCTTTCCCTCGAGGCCCGACTCGATCGCAGGCTGCCACTCGACGTCGGCGTCGAGCTCGGCCAGAAAGGCGTCCAGATCATCGGCATTCCACGCCTCGACGGCGCGTCGGACGGCCTCGACGTTCTCCTGCGACATCGCGTTGCTCCTATGATTGCCGCGGCAGTTCAGGCCGCCACCGTAGCTCCGGCCTGCCGAGGGGAATCTCGAACGCTGCGGCACAGCGCTCGCCGGGCCTGCGCTCGAGCACGCCGTCGACGTGCCACCACTCCGCCCGCAGGCGCTCGGGATCGAGATCGACGAGCACGTATCCGTGGGCCGAGAGGTCGCACCAGCGCACGTGGTCGAATGCGCGCTCGAATGCGCGCTCGGCGGCAACGATCTCCTCGGCTCGCGCTGTGAGCCCCAACTTCTCATCGAGGTTCTGTGAGGTCAGACTGGGGCTCGTGACCTCGATCGCGCACGGCGACCCCGACTCGGCGCAGACTTCGGCGGCGACCGAGACGTGGATGTCGGCGCTCAGGACGACGATGTTCTCGAGCCCGGCGAAGCGCTCCAGCAGCGCGGCACGCTCGGCCGGGTAACCGTCCCACTGATCCTCGTCGGGGCCCTCCCCGTCCTCATCGATCAACTTCAACCGGTGAAGCGCCGTCGCCAGCGGTTCCGCGGGCTCCTCGCACCAGGTACGGGAGAGGATCGCGGGTGTCGCGATCAGCCGCCAGCCGGGCGCGGGCGAGGCGAGAGCGGAGAGCAGCCACTCGCGCTGCTCGGCACCAAGCATCGACCGGTCCGGGTCGCTCATCCTGGGCTCGAGGGCGGGGCGGTCGCGCCGGCTGCGGATGTCAAGCAGGTGGATCTCGGCCAAGTCGCCGAGCCCGACCGTGCGAAAGAACCGGGTGGGGTCGGCGGGGTCGGGGCGACGGGTGGGCAACCACTCCCAGCGCGCCTGGAAGGCCGCGTTGCGTCGTGCCTCCCAGGGACCGTGCGCGCCAGGGTCGTGGGCGTCGGCGCCGCCCGCCCAGGCGCCGTCGGCGAGCTCGTGGTCATCGATCGTCGCGATCACCGGCAACGCTGCGTGCAGGCGCTGGACGTCGGGGTCCGAGCGATACTGGGCGTAGCGGCGGCGATAGTCCGCCAGCGTCCTGCACTCGCCGTCGGGATCAAATGGGCGGCCGATGTCGGCGCCGGGGGTCTGCCCCTTCGGCGGCCTGTTCGATGCCTCGTAGATGTAGTCGCCGAGGTGAAGCACGAAGTCGAGATCACCGCGCTCGGCGATCCGCGCGTATGCGTTGAAGTAGCCGGCGTTGAACTTGGCGCATGAGCAGGTGGCGAAGCGGACCTGCTCGGGCTCGGCGGCGAGGGTGCGGGTGCGCCCGGTCTGCGAATGCTCGGCGGCGACGGCGAAGCCGTAGAAGTACTCGCGCCCCGGTTCGAGGCCGCCGACGTCGACCTGCACTGTGTGATCGTCCTGGGCGCTGGCGACCGCCGCGCCGCCGGCGACAATCTCGGCCAGTTCGTGGTCGGTGGCCACGACCCAGCTGACGTCGACGGCCTCGGCCACACTCGTGACCCGGGTCCAAATCATGACCCGGTCCGTCAGGGGATCGCCACTTGCCACCCCGTGGCGAAATACCCCGGCGCCCATCAGCCGGACCCCGTGCGCCTTGGCTTGGCCATTGGCCGAAGTCTGTCAGCCGTCAGCCGCCCCGCGAGGACAGCGGCGCTTGCGCGCATCGCGCCTAGCTTCGCTGATTGCGAGCGGCCCGCCCCCGGGTCCGTCCCCGGTGGGATTCCTGGAGCAATCGGTGCCTGCGGTCTAAACGCGCTGGATCGGGCATACAAGCTGTCACCGCTGGCGCCGGGCGCCTTGACTCCGGCGCAGCCGGCCGACCCGGGTATCGACTCGCCCTGACGCACGCCCCTGCCGGGCCAGGTCGCTGGCCGCGAGGAAGGACGGCGGCACTCGCGTAGGATCGAGCGGATGCTGCTCGAGGGTGCCCAGCTCGAAGCCCCTGCCGCGCCGCTTGATGATCTGCTGCGGATCGGCCTCGCGTCCGCCCCGGACGAAGTCGCAATCACTTCGGCCCAGCGCGCGCTCAGTTGGGGCGAGCTCGACCGGGCGAGCGCCGCGCTGGCCGGTGGATACCGCGAGCGCGGCCTTGAGCCGGGCGATCGCCTCGCGTCCCTGATGCCGAACCGGGTCGACCTCGTCGTCCACTACCTCGCCTGCTTCAGGGCGGGACTGATCGTGACCCCGCTGAACTACCGCTATACCGCCCGCGAGATCGATCACGCGCTGGAGGTGAGCGGCGCCCGCGCTCTTCTCGCCCATGTCGAGCGCGCCGAGGACGTCGGCGCCAGCGAGCTAGCCGCCGCCCTGGAGCTTGGAACGATCGCCTACCGCGATGCGGAACCGCTCGCAACCGGCAACGAGGAGCCGGCCGGGGTCGACGGCGGTTGGCACCACGACTTCGCCGCGCTCCTCGGCTCCGAGCCCCTTGCAGGCACGGAGAGGGAGCCCGAACCCGAGGCGCCGGCCGTGATCTTCTTCACCTCGGGGAGCACCGGCCCCGCCAAAGGGGTCACCCATTCCCGCGAGACCCTGCGCTGGATGATCGGCGCTGCCGCCGCAGCGTTCGAGCTCGATGCCTCTGACGTCCTTCTGCCCGGCTCCTCGATGTCCCACATCGGCTCCTTTCTGTGGGCGCTTTCGACGCTCTCGGTCGGTGGCAAGGTCGTGGTGGCGCGCAGCACGGACGGCCACGAGTTGCTGCCGCTGTTGCGCGAGCACCAGCCGACGATCCTCGCGATGATCCCGGCGGCGCTGTCGGCACTCGTTCACGACCACGGTCTGCGGCCCGGAGACTTCTCCTCGCTGCGGCTGTGCCGGGCCGGCGCCGACAAGGTCTCGACCGAGCTGCTGACCGAGTTCGCCGCAACGGCGGGCTTCCCGATCGTCGAGGGATACGGGATGAGCGAGGTCGGTTTGGCGACGATGAATCCGCCCTCGGGTGAGATCAGGCAAGGCTCGATCGGGAGGCCGATCCATGGCTTCACCATCGCACTGCGAGATGAGCAGGGCGCACCCACCGAGGGCGGAGACGTGGGCAAGATCTGGATCCGCAGCCGCACCCGCATGCTCGGCTACTGGGGGGCGCCCAGCGCTACCGAGGAGGTTGTGATCGGCGGCTGGCTCGACTCGGGAGATCTCGCCCGGGCAGACGAGGACGGCTACCTCTGGTTCTTCGGCCGCAAGAAGCAGGTGATCGTGCACGACGGCTCCAACATCAGCCCGTACGAGGTCGAAGGCGCTCTGGTCGAGCACCCCGCGGTCTCGTTGGCCGGTGCCGTCGGCGTCCACGACGCGGTCCACGGCGAGAACGTTCGCGCCTACGTGACGCTGCGCACTGAGGTCGACCCGCCGTCGCGCGCCGACCTGATCGTGTTCTGCCGCGAGCGCATCGGCTACAAGGCGCCGGACGAAATTGTCTTCCTCGACGAGATTCCCCTCAATCCGACCGGCAAGATCGATCGGGTCGGCCTCAAGCGTATGGCCGAGGACCACCTTCACCCCCACGGTCTGAGCTGATCGCAACGGCCGTCTCCGGCGAGCAAGCACTGACTTCAAGCGCAGTCGAATCGCTAGTTTCATCGCCTTGATGACCCTCGAGGGCAACAGGAGATGGCTCGCGCTCTATGTGCTCTGTCTCGGTGACGTGCTGATCGTCCTCGACTCGACGATCGTCAACGTCGCCCTGCCGTCGATTCAGGGCGATCTCGGCTTTTCCGACGCGACGCTCGCCTGGGTGGTGAACGCCTACCTGCTCACCTTCGGGGGCTTCCTGTTGCTCGGCGGGCGCCTCAGCGATCTTTATGGCCGCCGCCGGCTGTTCCTGATCGGCCTGGGACTCTTCACCACCTCCTCGCTCGCCTGTGGATTGGCTGGGTCGCAGGAGTTCCTGGTCGGCGCCCGGGCTGTGCAGGGCTTCGGCGGAGCGATCGTCTCCGTGGTCGCGCTCTCGCTCATCATGACCATCTTCACCGAGACCGCCGAGCGCGCCAAGGCGATGGGTGTCTTCAGCTTCGTGCTGTCCGGAGGCGCGACGGCTGGGGTGCTCTTAGGCGGCGTGCTCACCGATCTGCTCGCCTGGAACTGGATCTTCTTGGTGAATCTCCCGGTGGGCATCACGGTCTTCGTGCTGAGCTTGAGGCTGTTGCCCGACGATCGCCCGGAAGCAGGTGACCGGCGCCTCGACGTCGGCGGAGCCGTGACCGTGACCGCCGCCGTGATGCTCGGCACCTACGCGGTCATCAACGGCAACGAGAACGGTTGGACCTCCGGCGAGACCGTTGGGCTGCTCGCCGCGGCCACAACCCTGCTCGCCTTCTTCCTCGTGCTCGAGTCGAGGGTCGGCTCGCCGCTGATGCCGCTCGGGCTGTTTCGCCTGCGCAACATCTCGGTCGCCAATGTCGTCGGCGTCCTCTTGGCAGGATCGATGTTCGGCTGGTTCTTTCTTTCGGCGCTCTACCTCCAGCTCGTGCTCGGCTACAGCCCTCTTGAGGTTGGCCTCGCCTACCTGCCGTCGACGCTGATCATGGCCGCAGGTTCGATCGCGCTCTCCGACCGGCTCGTGATGCGCTTCGGCGTCAAGCCACCGATCGTCGGCGGGCTCTCGTGTTTTGCCATCGGCCTGCTTTGGTTCGCGCGGGCGCCCGCTGACGGCAGCTTCGTCGTCGACGTGCTCCCGGCCATGCTCGTCATGGGGATCGGCGGTGGGATCACCTTCAATCCACTGCTGCTCGCCGCCATGGGCGACGTCGCGCCGACCGAGAGCGGGCTGGCCTCGGGGATCGTCAACACGGCGTTCATGATGGGCGGCGCTCTAGGCCTGGCGGTGCTCGTCAGCGTCGCGGATTCGCGCACACAGAGCCTCCTCGACGCCGGCGACGGTCAGGCGACTGCGCTGACCGGCGGCTACAACGCGGCATTCCTGGTCGCCGCCGCGTTCGCAGTGATCGGCGCGCTCGGCGCGCTGCTCCTGCGTCCCGCCGCACCACCCGGACACGGGGAGATGCCCGAGGAAGCGCCCGCGGTCACCGAGCCGGTGCCCGAATCGTCGCCCGTCTGACGCTCCGCTGGGCTTCGCTCGCGCGGTCAGCTGGCGCGCGTCAGTTGGACTTTGCTGCTTGGGACCGTCTCGTTAGACCCTCGAGGACGACCTCGATCGGAGATCGGCGAGCATCGTTAGAGGATCGGCGAGCGTCGTTATCCCCGAGCGCCTCGCTAGCGACTCGTACCTGCTCGGCGACACGACCGGTGCGCTCGGCGAGCGCACCGATGTTCTTCGCAGCGCCGGCGAAATTCTTGGTGGTGCTGCGCCCGGGCAACGGAATGCCCAACACCTTCCTTTGTCGGCTGCGCGTCAGCGCGATGCCACCGGCGAGCCCGGCGAGGCTAGCTGCTGCGACCAACGCTGGAGTCCTCAGCTTCTTGGCGGTCGACCCCACCGCGTCTCCGGCGCTGGTTGCGACCTTGACCGATGCGTCCTTGGCCTTCTCGGCCGTACCCTTGTTGCTCGAAGAGCGCGATGTCGAGCTGCGACGGCCTGCCTGCGAGCGGCTGCCGTGAGCTCGAGCTCCGCGCCGTCGATCCGCCCTTGCTCTGCGCCGTGCGGCTGCCCTGTGAGCGGCTTGAGCTGGATCGCGACTTGGTGCTTCGCGTATTCGTCGACGAGCTGCGCGGCTTCGAGCTGCCTCCACTGGATCTTCGGGTGCTTCTGCCGTTCGTCTGCTGTGCCACTGGGCCCTCCTTAAGAGCTGTCGAGCTAGATTACCCCCGGGCCGGAGCCGATAGCCGGAATTTGCGGGTATTGGTCGAGGATTTGCGAAGTCCGATTCGCGCGGAATCACCGTCAGCGCTGGCTCAGCGGCCGTGTCCTCGACGACTAAGACCGGCGGTCTCAGCTCTGAGGGAAGACACTGCTGGTATAGCCTCTTCCTATGGCCGAGCCCAGCAGCGATTACCTCTCCCGCCTTCAGGAGTACAAGCAGCGGCTTGAGGGCTTGGCGGCGGACGCGCGGGTGGGAATCGAGCGGCAAGCGCCGGACGTTCTCGACAAGATGGCGGCGACGGCGAAGAACATCGCCCAACGCCTGGACGACATGGCAACGGAGGCCCGGCAACGGACCGAGGGACCGGATGTAACGCCGGAGTCGGCTGGGACCTCCGGACCCCCACCAGAGCCGGCGGACGAACCGTCGTCGTCCTCGAGCGAGTCAGGTACCTCGGGCGGCTCGCCCGTGAGCAAGTAAGAGCGCGTTAGCTGCCGTTTCCGCCCCGAGCGGCCTTTACCCGAGGTCGAGGCAGGCGGCCGAGCGGATCCCGCGATCCGTGCGCTCGAGGCCGTCCCCTCGGCCCTCTACCGTGACCCCCGCTGACCGAGGACACGATAGGAGATGGAGATGTCCCGCCATCGAAGCAACATCGAGGACTTCCGGGCTGGCCGTTTCTGTCGGATCGTCGTTGAGATCGCGCTGCAGGATGACCAGGGCAGCCCGTACTACCTCGCCCGAGCCTTGTTCGAGCCCGATGAGCTGATTGCCTCGGCGAGCGCCGAGTCCCCAGCAGGAGCGTTCGCGGGTGCGGCCGCGGCCGCTGGGGAGCTGCTCGCGCGCGAGCACAGCGCCGCCCGCATCTATCACGAGGAGCTGCAGGAACGGCTCGGGATCGGCTATTACGAGGACGGGGCGGAGACCGCCTAGCATCCGGTCGTGACTCGCGGTGGAGTGCGCCGAGGTCGCTACCTCGCGGGCGTTCTCGAGCAGGGCGAGCTCTATCCGGTCGGCGAGCCTCCGGCCCCACCGCCGGATTCGCACCACCCGGACTGGTAGCCACCCCGCCCGTTTCTGGGTTGCCGAGGGCGGGTAACCAAGTGACCCGCACTCAACCGCACTCAAGGAGGAACGTTGGGCACGAGCACCATAGAGAAGGTCGGGAGCGCGCTGGGGAATGCCTGGCGCGAAGCCACCGAGCCGGCTAAGGAATCGTCCCCCAAGCGATTAAGAGGGGCCCTCTCGGGAGTGCGGGGCGTGATCGTTGGTGTGGGGCTTGGCGTGCTGGCGGCCAAGAAAGGCGAGCCCCTCGTTAAGAGCGCCATGTCGAAATATGTCGCGTCTCAAGCGACGAAGGCGACCGACCAGGCGACCGACCAGGCCGACGTGCCTTCTACCGACCAAGCCGCCGCGAGCTCCCCGGTAGGTCAGTAGCCGCGCGTTTGCAGCGACCGAGGGTCGACGCGGCGCGCCTGGCGAGCGCGATCGCCGAGGCTGTTGCACAAACCCCAGGCGATGCCACACGGCTTCGGTCCTCGCAACGATGCGTCGAGGCACGCACCGCCAAGACGGCGGCCGGGGCGATGTCCGGGGGCCCGGCAAAGGCGGGCCCCCGCACACACCATCAACTCAGGCTGCGGCCCGCTCGTCCTCTCCGAAGACGATGATCCCGTGGACGATGTAGATGCAAAGCGCGAATATCACCAGCGACCACCAGGGGTTGGCGCCGCCGATCGAGAACAGTGCCCCGATCGCGCCGAGGCTGCCGGCGATGACGCCGAGAATGCGGCCATAGGCGTTGCCGGACATGAGTGAGAAGCCGGCGGTGAGCTGCACGATTCCGAGGATGATCAGCACCCAACCGAGGGTGTTCAGGTTGGTGAGGATGAACCTGGTGTCGTTGACGAAGTAGTTCGCGTCATCCAGGGCGCCGATGCCGTAGATCACGTTGAGAAATCCGACGAGGAGCAGCATGATTGCTGCGAAAACGACTCGACCTGCGCCTCTCATTTGAGACTCCTTTCTTCAGTCGGCCCGCTGGAGTGCGGCCGATGTCGGTGCGGACGATCTGGGTCCCGGCGTAGCCGCAGTGGACAGGTCGCCGCCCGCCGCGGTCGGTCGCGCCGAGGTCGCGATCGCCGTCGCAGCGTCTCGGCGGCGTCGTAATGAGTCATGCGGGCGAGGGGGCCACGGCCTGGCCGGGGAACTCGCGGATCACCTGGCGGCGAAGGATCTCGGTTCCGAGCGCCGCGAAGGCGATCAGCAGCAGCGAGGGGACGATCCGGTGCGTGGCGATCACCGGGTCCCACCAGAACACCAACAGCAGCAGCGCCGCCAGCCCGCCGTAGGCGTAGCTCGGCTGGCGCAGGTAGGGGGCGAGCCTGCTGCGGACCGAGGTCGCCCAGCGGCTCGGGCCCGCGAGCCAGGCGGCGAGCACGATCACGATCCCGTAAAGGACGATCGACTGGCCCGTCTCGAGTATCAGCGAGCTGCCGATGTCATAGACGGAGCTGACCGCCGCATCGGACGATGCGACCTCGCTCAGCGAGCCGACGACGAGGTTGCCGGCCGCACCGCGGGCGAAGAGGACGACGAGGCCGACGAAGAGGAAGGAGAAGCCGACGGCCCGCAGGGTCTGGCGGCGGCGATCGCCGGCGAGCAGGATCGCGGCCGCATAGAGCAGCAGGACGAGCGCGGTGAGCACGTAGCCGACCTTCCGCAGGAGGTTGAGGCCCGTCTGGGCGGCGTCGAGCTCGCTCGACTTCATCACCTCGATCGAGCTCGCCTCCGGTGGCAGCTTGGCGGCCACGTCCGGCAACCCGAGCTCCGCGGTCACCGACTTGATCACCGACGTGAGGTCGAGCGTCACCACCCCGCCGGTGGTGGAGACGAACTCGCCCTCGTCGTCGATCAGGGCGATCAGCTTGCTCTGTGCCGCCGCACTCGCGTCGACGAAGAGCTGCTGGACCTTTGGTTCGTCGAGCGCCTTTGAGGCGACGTCGTCGGCGCCGCTGCGAAGGGCTCCGGAGATCGGGCCGGCAAGCGGCGCGAACTGCGGGGGAAGCCGGTCGGCGAGCTCGGCCTCGACGTCGACGTTGTCGAAGATCGCGGTGACGATGAACGTTGAGAGGGCGGCCTGGATGTCGGCGTCCTGGATCAGCTGCTCGCTGGTCGTGCTCCAGGTCTCGGTCTCGAGCAGCTGGCGCTTGGCCCAGAGCGCGAACACCGAGACGATCGCGATGATCGTCGCGAGGACGATGATGATCATCGGCAGCGCCCGGCGGCCGGTCTTCTTCTTCGCGTCGACTTTGCTCACCTGGCGGCCCTTGGCGGGATCTTGTCAAACATCGTGGCCAAGTCTCTTCCGGCACACTGGCCGCCGCAAGCGTGCTTGCCTGCCCCCGGTAGTGGTACGCGCATGCGGGCCTTGCTTCGTAACTGCCATGCCGTAAGCGGGCAGGGTCAGCCGAGGTTGCCGGCCGCGTAAACGACATCGGTCTGCGCGATTCGGTCCTGCCAACCGCGGCGCTCGGGATTGGTCGCAACGGCCAATAGGCCGAGGCCAAGGGGGACGACCGCCACAACGGCGCCCAGGAGCCTTCGTAGCGCGCGCTTCAGGCCGATCCGCCGCCCATTCGGCGACTCGAGTCGAAGCCCGACGAAGCGCATCCCTGGGGTTTGACCCGCGAGCGCCCAGAAGCAGACGAGATACAGCGCTCCGGCGGCCAGCCACAGCCCGGTGCAGGCAAGGAGGACCCCGGTGCTCGCCTCTCCGACATCGGTAAAGGTCGAAACGAGGAAGGCGATGAGCCCGGAAAGGGCGAGGAAGCCGACGTTGATCATCGAGGCGTCCAGCACGAACGCGAGCGTGCGACTGATCAATCCCGCGTGAGTGCTCGGCTTGCTGCGAGGGGCGCGCCGGAGCACTCGCCGGATGACGGACTCGGCGAGGTCGTCGGCTCGACGCGCAAGGCGCCGAGCTCCGACACCGAGATCTTGGAGCAGGCCCGTCCCCTGGGACGCGATCGCCGCCCGCAGCTCGGGGGCCTCGCCGATGTGCTCGAAGAGCTGCTGGATCTCATCACTGGCCAGCAGCTGCTCCCATAGGCGGTCGACCATCTCGCTGTCGAGAGCCTCGCGGAGCGCCCGCTCGACGTTGGGGCTCGAGACTGCCCTCTCGACGGCCTCCTCGATCAGCGGACCGGCGAAAATCCGGTCCAGCGCCCGCTCGACCGCTTCGCTCTCGACGGCACGCACGATCGTCTCCTCGGCGACCACCTCGACTGCACCATCGATCCTGGTTGCGCGAGCAAGCCGCTCCGCGGTTCGCGCGCCTGAGCGCAATGCAAGGCTCGGCAGCGAACGTCTGCTTGGCCGGTCCCCGCTCGAGGCTGGGCTCAGCATTCCTAGTCGCCATCAGGCTGACCCGCGAGAGCCCAGAGGCATTCGCGATCAGGGGACCTGACTGGACCCGACAGGCCCCGGTCGGGTGGCGGCTCCGGTCGGGCCCATCAACGCGCCGATCACCCAGAACAGCGGCAGGAAGATCCCCAGGACGAACAGCACCCAATGACCCTTCCGCACAGTCGCGAGTCCGAGAGTGAGGAGCAGGATGAAGTACAGAACGCCCAGGCCTATCCACAACCACACGAGAGCTCCCTTCTTGGAGGTTGAGCTCGTCCGAGCTCCGATTGGCGGTGACGCGGCCGTCGCGTAGCGCCGGACTCAATCTCGCGGACACGAAGGACGCGGGCAAGGCGGCTCGCACGACACCTGGTACGGATGCGCGCACACCCGTAGGTCTCGGGCCGGGCATATCCTTGTCGCGTGCCGATCCGGGTCATCGTCGCCGACGACAGCTTCATCGTCCGCGAGGGCATCGAGGAGATCCTCGCCGGGTGCAACGGGGTGGTGGTCGAAGCTTCGTGCGCGGACAAGGAATTCGCTGCTCTCCGAGATCGACGCGCGGGAGCCCGACGTGGTCGTAACCGACGTCCGGATGCCGCCGACCTCGACCGACGAAGGGATCGAGGTCGCCGCGAGGCTGCGCGAGACGCACCCCCGGATCGGAGTTGTGATCCTCAGCCAGTACTCGGATCCCAGCTATGCGCTGCGCCTGTTCGATTCCGGCTCAGAAGGCAGGGCGTACCTGCTGAAGGACCGGGTCCACAACCGCGCCGATCTGCTCGACGCGATCGAGGCCACCGCCGCGGGCAGGTCGGTAGTCGACCCGAAGGTCGTCGAGATCCTGATTCACGCACAGACACGGGCCGAGCGCTCGCCGATCTCCGAGCTCACACCGCGTGAGCTCGAAGTGCTGGCCGCGATCGCCGAGGGAAAGAGCAACACGGCGATAGCTGAGGACCTGGTGCTGACCAAACGGGCGGTCGAGAAGCACATCAACGCGATCTTCCTCAAGGTCGGGTTGACCCACGCCGCGGACTCGGAGGAAGTCAGCAAGCGGGTGAAGGCCGCGCTGCTGTTCCTGGCGGAGAGCCCGAACCCCGCAGCGGGCTGACCGAGACCGGGGATGGAGACAGACACCCCGGGCGGATTCGTGCCTACACCCTTGCCGTCGCCGCGGGTGCGCTGGATCCTTTCGGAAATGAACGGCGTTCGGGCAACCGGCAGCGGCGCGGTCAGGGTGCTGACGGTCGACGACCACGGGCCGTTCCTCGAGGTGGCCCACGAAATGATCCACGGCATGCCGGGGTTCGAGGCGGTCGGCGAGGTCATCTCGGGCGCAGACGCGATGGTGGCCGCCGACGCGGTCGACCCTGACCTCGTCCTGATCGACGTCCACATGCCGGGGATGAGCGGGATCGAGGCAAGCCGAAGGCTGAGCGCCTGCCACCCCGAGATCGTCGTCGTCCTGATCTCCACCGCCGACCCGAGCGAGTTGCCGGCCGCGGCGCGCACTTGTGGCGCGGCCGAGGTGCTGAGAAAGCAGGATCTCGGACCCGGGACCATTCGCCGCATCTGGGCCGAGCACGGCAGACCCTCGGCCTCCTGAACCTGCCGGTTGTGCGACCCTGGTTCGGCTGTCATGGAGGACGCGACGGCAGAGATAGAGGAGGGTCGGGCAGTTCGCGACCGTGATGGCCTGCGACTGAAGCTGGTAGGGCTGGCGATCGCGGGCGCCGCACTCTCCGCGGCCTCCGCTGCGATCGCTCTATCCAATCCAACGGCCACCGATCGGGCCACCATCGCGGTCTGTTCGGTGATGCTGACCGCGGTCCCGGTCGGGGTCGGTATCTACGCGTGGGGGCGAGAGCCGAGGAACCGGTTTGGCGCTCTACTCGTCGCGACGGGCTTCCTCTGGGGCCTGACGTCGTTGTCGGCATCCGACAACGACGTCGTCTACAGCGTCGGGAGGGTTTCGCTCTGGGTCGCCGAGGTGGCGCTGCTCTACACGATGCTCGCCTACCCGACGGGTCGGCTGCGAAGACGGGCGGAGCGGGCTGTGGTTGTGGCCATCGGCCTACTGGTGATCACGCTCTACATTCCCACGGCTTTCATCAGCGAGCAGTACGTCCTGCCGTTCCCGCTGACGACGTGCACCGCCGATTGCCCGACCAATGCGTTCATGCTCACCGGCTCGGAGCCCGCGTTCCTCGGCGAGGTCGAATACCTGCGCGATGTCCTGGCGGTTCTCCTGTTCACCGCGGCCCTCTCGATCCTGGCGCTTCGAATCAGGCGCGCGACGCCGCTGATGAGACCGGTGCTCGTTCCCGTGCTGGCGATGGCGATAGTCCGGCTGGGCGCGGTGGCCGTCTACCAGCTCGCGGCGAGCAATTATCCGGACTCGCCGTTCACCGAGGTCGTCGGCTGGATGGCGGGGTTCGGGATCCCGGCGATGTCGATCGCCTTCCTCGGCGGGCTGATCTACTGGCGCCTGGTGGAGGCGAGGATGCTCGAGCAGGTCACGGCCGGCCTCCGTCCCGACCTCGGCCCGGAGGGCCTGGAATCGCTGCTCTCCGATTCAGGGCTCGGCGGGTCGGTCCGGGTCCTCTACCGGGTCCCGGCCTCTCGCGGGCGGATCGGATCGGTGGGCAGATGGCGCCGGGCTCATCGCGCAACTGCCCGCACCGGGCTCGTCACAGGTGATCGCCGAGTACCAGTCCGGTGAGAACAAGGTGGCGGTGGTCCACGAGGAGATGCTCCACGGACAGACGAGGTTCCTCGAGGCGATCGCCTCCTGCGGGATTGCCTCATACGAGTACGAGCGACTCTCCACCGCACTGGACTCGTCCCTGGAGCAGGTGGCGGCCTCGCGCGCCAGGATCTCCGCGGCTGCCGACGACGAGCGCCGGCGAATAGAGCGCGACCTGCACGACGGCGCGCAGCAGCAGCTGGTCACGCTCCGAATCAAACTCGAGCTGATTGCCGAGACGATCGAGTCGGACCCCGAGGGGGCGGCCGAGCAGCTCCGTGGCGCAGGGACTCGGTTGACGGACGTCCTCGAGGAAATCCGCTCCCTGGCGCGCGGCATCTACCCGCCACTCCTCGTCGATGCCGGGCTCGGCGAGGCGCTGGTCGCGGCGGGGCGGCGGTCCGCGGTGCCCGCCACGGTTGATTGCGACGGCGTCGGCCGCTATTCGCCCGAAACCGAGAGCGCCATCTACTTCTGCTGTCTGGAGGCGCTCCAGAATGCCGACAAGCACGCCGATGGCGCCAGGTCGATCGCGATCCACGTGCGAGAGTCAGGTGGGCAGCTTCGCTTCGAGGTGCGCGATGACGGCGTCGGCTTCACACCGACGGCCACCGTCAACGGCGGCGGGCTGACCAATATGCGCGATCGCGTTGCAGCCCTCGGGGGCACGCTGAGGGTGACCTCAGCCCCGGGCGCCGGTACTCGGGGTCCGCGGCACTGTCCCGCTCACGCCATCGACTGACCCCTGAGCGCGACGCCCGCCGTGAGGCCCGCCTGTCGGCGGATCCGGATGCCGGCACCCTGGTCTTCGCCGCGAGTGCAGGCGAAGATCGTCTCTCATGGCTCGCACCGCTCCGCCCAAGAAGACGAAGCGCGACGCCGTTCGCGACCTCCCTTCTGCGGTCGAGCGCGCCGCCGCGGGCAAGGCCGCCCGATCGGCGGTGCCGCGCTCCAGCCACGCCGATTGGCGGCCGGCGAAGGACCGCCCCGATCCTGTCGCCGTGCTCGAGCAGCAGGCGACCACCCGGGTCAGCGAGCTCATCCCCCTGCGCCACGGCCGCATGCTCGCCACCCCGTTCACCTTCTTCCGGGGCGCCGCAGCGATCATGGCTGCGGACCTCGCCGGGAGCCCCGAATCCGGATTCTCCGTGCAGGCGTGCGGCGACGCGCATCTCTCGAATTTCGGCGCCTTCGGCTCCCCGGACCGCCAGCTCGTCTTCGACGTCAACGACTTCGACGAGACCCTTCCCGGGCCGTGGGAGTGGGACGTGAAGCGCCTCGCGGCGAGCATCGCCGTGGGCGGACGTGACCGAGGCTTCAGCCCTGCCGACCGCCGGCGGATCGTCGGGGCGGCGGTGGAGGAATATCGCCAGGCGATGCGGCGACTTGCCGCGGAGGGCGAGCTCGACGTCTGGTACACGCGACTCGATGTCGCGGCGATCGTCGAGCGCTGGTCCGCGGATGTGAGCAAGAGACAGGTCAAGGCCTTCGAGCGCAACGTGGCCAAGGCGCGCGCGAAGGACAGCATGCGCGCGTTCAAGAAGCTGACGCATGAGGTTGACGGCGAGCTGCGGATCATCAGCGATCCGCCGCTGATCGTCCCGATCGACGAGCTCGTCGACCCCGGGGAACGCGGAGAGGTTGAGGGCCGGGTGCGGGAGATACTGGAGCAGTACCGCACAACTCTCAGCGAGGATCACCGCCACCTCTTCGACCGCTACCGCTACGTCCACGCGGCGATGAAGGTCGTCGGCGTGGGCAGTGTCGGGACGCGCGCCTGGATCGTGCTGATGCTTGGGCGCGACGACCAGGATCCACTCTTCCTCCAGATCAAGGAGGCGCAGGAATCCGTGCTCGAGCCGCACGTCGCGCCGAGCCGCTTCGACCATCACGGAGAACGCGTGGTCCAGGGCCAGCGGCTGACGCAGGCGGCGAGCGATGTCTTCCTCGGCTGGGTGACGGCCACCGGGATCGACGGCGAGGACCGGGACTTCTACGTGCGGCAGTTGTGGGATTGGAAGGGATCGGCGCAGGTGGACTTGATGAGCCCGCGCGGCATGGCCGCCTACGGTCAGGTCTGCGGGGCGACCCTGGCGCGGGCCCACGCCCGCTCGGGCGACCGGATCGCGATCAGCGCCTACCTCGGTCGCAAGCCCAGCTTCGACAAGGCCATCACCGAGTTCGCCGAGGCCTACGCCGACCAGAACGAGCGCGACTACGAGGCTCTGCTGGACGCGGTCGGCGACGGGTCGGATCGAGATCGAGCGCGAGACCGACTAGCGGGCCGAGGTGCTCCGCTGCAGGACCGACCCGCGGGTGCGGGTCACCTCGGTCGGGACGCTCTCCATCGGCGGTGCCGTGTCGCGGGGGTGGCGCTCGAACCAGCCGCGCGTAGCGGTCGGCAAGGGGGGCCGCAGTGAGGCCATGGGCGAAGACCGAGAGCCCCACGGTGAGGTAGATCGCAGGACGATGAGGTGCTCGTGGGGAAGCTGGGACTCCTCGATCACGATCACTGCGAAGACGATCGAGGCCAGGCCGCGGGGTCCGAACCAGCCGAGAAAGCCGAGCGTCGGCATCCGGGCGTGTGAGCCCAGCATCGCGATCGCGACGGGCACCATTCGCACGACCGTCAGGCTGAGGACCGCGTAGAGGGCGAGCTCCCAGCTCAGCTCCCCAGCGCGGGCCCGAGCAGGATCGCCCCGAAGAGGATGAAGGTGACCCCGTTGAGCACGCCTCCGACCTCCTCGGTGAGCCGGTTGATGTCCTCCGGGTCGCGCTTGATCACCGCCCGGAAGACCATGCCGGCGACGAAGGCCGCGATGAAGCCCGATCCGTGGAGCGCCGCGGCGGTGCCGTAGGCGAGGGCCGCGCCGGCCGCCGGGATCACCTGGCGCCAGGCGCCCTCGATCAGGTCCCTGCGGCCGGCGTAGACGATGATGGCTCCGATCAGGAGCCCGGCGGCGACCCCTCCGGCGATGCCATAGCCGACCTCCTCGAGCAGGAGCGTCATCCCGGTTCGCCCTTCCGAGATGTGCGATTCAACGTCCGCCGCCGCGACGGCCGCAAACAGCAGCGGCACGCAGATCCCGTCGTTGAGCCCGCTCTCGATGTTCAGCCCCTGGCGAATGCGCCCCGGGACGCGCGGCTCGGTGACGACCGCCTGGCCGAGGGCGGCGTCGGTCGGCGCCAGGATGACCCCGATGATGACGGCCTCCCAGAAGGTCAACACGTCGAAGATCACGCCCGCCGCCAGCGCGCCGAGGGCGATCGTCAGCGGCAGGCCGATTCCGAGCAGGCGCAGCGGCACCGAGATCTCACGCCGCAGCGCTCCGAGGTCGATGCGCGAGGCGTCGGCGAAGAGCACGAGCGCCAGCGTCGCCTCGGCCAGCGCCCGCACGGTCGAGCTGGTGCTCGAGATGTCGATTCCGTCGAGGACCTTGGGGCCGACCAGGATCCCGATCGAGACGAACAGGATCGCCGGTGTGATCGGCGACCCCGAAAGCCGCTTCGAGATGGCGGCGACGGCGATCAGCGTCAACGCCACGATCGTCAGTGCCCAGTCCATTCAGATCCTCTCGATCACGGCTGACCCCGGCGGTCCACGCCGGCGCCCGCGAGTTCAGCGGCCCCGTTCGGGCGCTGGGCGGAACCGTCCCACCACCGGTCAGAGCGGGCAATGGGGCGTCCCTGTCGACCGCTGTAGTGCCACCACCATCGCGCAGCGGGTACTCGCTCCCTTGTGGCCTCGCCCCGCTGAGCGCAGACTCCCTAGCCCAGCAGCTCGGGATCACAAGGAGCACGGGCTGGGACAAGCGAATCGCGAGGAGGAAGCGATGTCAGACGGCAACGGGTCGATCCCACCGATGAATCCCTACGGCGGAGTTGGGGGAGGCGGAATCACGATGCCGCCCTACTACAAGCCGACCGAGAGCATGGGCAGCGGGTCGACCTACTACCCGACGTCGGAGGAGCTCGGCAAGGACGAGATGCGGATCACCTTCGTCGGCAGCTGCCCGTTCCCGCCGCGGCGAAACCAGGCCGCCACCTGCATCATGGTCGAGCTCGGCAACGGCAAGCGCTTCTTCTTCGACTTCGGTCCCGGCTGCCTGCGCAACATCCTCGCGATGCAGGTGCCGCTGCAGATGGTCAACGACATCTTCCTCACCCACCTCCACGTCGACCACTACGGCGAGCTGCCCTACCTCTTCGCCTTCGCCCCCTGGGCGGCCCGCTGGAAGCCGCTGCGGGTGCACGGCCCATCGGGCAGGACGCCCGAGGACGGAACCAAGGCCATGGTCGAGGGAATGAAGCAGATGGCCCACTGGCACATCGACAGCTTCAACTCCTCACCGATCGGCGACGGCTACGAGGTCGAGGTCAACGAGTTCGACTTCCGCGACGACAACGGCATCTGCTACGACCAGGACGGGGTGACGATCCGTCACTGGCGCCGCTCCCACACCAAGGACGGGGCCTCCGCCTACCGCCTCGACTGGAACGGCCTCTCGTTCGTCTGGACCGGCGACGGCCGCCCGGACGAGCTCACCGCCGAGTTCGCAAAGGGGGTGGACGTCTTCGTCACCGAGGTCCAGCCCGACGTGGCGAAGCTGCAGGAACTGAAGATGGGGCTGCCGGAGATGATCACCAACAACACGGTCGACACCGCCCACACGGTCCACTACGCGGTCGGCTACCTGACCAAGCAGGTCAACCCGCGGTTGGCGATGGTCACCCACACCGCCTACGACGAGGACCTGCTGCCCGAGATCCTCGCCGGCATCAGGGTGCACTGGGACGGCCTGTTCCAGTTCGGCGCTCCCGACGGCGTCGTCGTCAACGTCACCAAGGACGCGATCTGGACCCGCAACGCGGCGCTTTCCGAGGCGGCCAGCCCGGCGCGGCCGAGCCCCTCCGAGGCCAAGGAGCTGTTCGATCTCGGTCCCACCCATCTCAGCGTCGATTTCCCCGACCCCCGGCACAACGTCACCGACGTCCAGGAGGAGTTCGTCCGCGAGAAGGAGATCGACCCGAACCTCTACTACCCGGAGGACGTCAAGCGCGACCTCGTGCGGGTCTTCCCGAAGGGGTTCAAGATCGAGATCCCGAAGATGGTCGCCCAGAAGGTCGGCGAGAAGATCAAGAGCCGCTTCGGCCGGGACTAGGGGGCGGGATGGGTCCCGGTCACGACGAGGATCCGCGCGGGGCCAGGCGGACCCCGGTGACCGTGCTGACCGGATTCCTCGGCGCCGGCAAGACGACCCTGCTCAACCGCATCCTCAACGGCGACCACGGGATGAGGGTCGGCGTCCTGGTCAACGACTTCGGCTCGATCAACATCGATGCCGATCTCGTCGTCGATGTCGAGAGCGACGTGATCAGCCTCGCCAACGGCTGCGTCTGCTGCTCGATCCGCGACGACCTCTCCGAGGCCGTGATCGAGGTCATCGAGCGGCCCGAGCGGCCCGAGTACATCCTGCTCGAGGCGAGCGGCGTGGCCGAGCCGACCGGGATCGCCCTCACGTTCGCCGACGACCCGTCGCTGATCGACCGGGTCCGCCTCGACAGCATCATCTGCGTTGTCGACGCCGAGCAGGTCTTCGCGGCTCCCGAGCAGATGGAGCTGAAGATCTGGCAGGTCGCGACGGCCGACATGGTGGTCCTCAACAAGACCGACCTCGTCGGGCCGGAGCAGATCGAGAGGATCAGGGCATGGCTCGACGATCACCTGCACCGCTACAGGTTGCTCGAGGCCAACAGGTGCGACGTCCCGCTCGAGGTCCTGCTCGGCGTCGGGAGGTTCCACCCCGACCGCGCGGAGCTCGACCGAGCCGCCCACTCCCCGGGTTGCTCCGATCCGGGCTGCGACCACGCAGAGCACGCCGGTCATGACCGTCGCTTCGAATCGTGGAGCTTCGAGACCGACCGACCGCTCTCAATGGACGCTTTGCGCAAGGTGGCGGCGAAGCTGCCCGCGGACGTCTACCGGGCCAAGGGCGTCATCGCCGCGGCCGAGGCGCCCGGGCGTCGCGGGGTGCTGCAGGTGGTGGGCAAGAGGGTGGACGTCGCCTTCGACGGCGAGTGGGGCCGACAGCCCCCGCGCACGCGGATCGTCGCGATCGGCGCGGCCGGGACGATCGGTCCCGGAGACCTGGAGAAGCACTTCGCCGCCTGCCTGGCGGAAGGCACCGGCGACGGCGCAGCGGAGCGGGGTTTGCCGTGCTGATCGCGCTTGGGCTGCGATGAAGAAGTACTGGCAGACCCGGCGAATGGCCGCGATCGCGGCCCTCCTTCTCCCGCCTTTGATGCTGGTCCTGGCGGTCGTGGTCATGGTGCAGGAGTTCCCCCGAGTGTTGTTCGTTTTCGGGCTGCTGCTGGTCGCGATGGCCGCCCTCTGGTACGGCCTTCTTCGCAGAGGCGCTGCCAGGGCCCTGGGTTTCGCGGCTGGGATACTCGCGATCGCGGCAATGGTGGTCGTGCTCGTGAACAACGGCGACCACGTCGGTGCCGCAATCGTGATCGTGGCCGGGCTGGCGCTGGCCGCCGCCGCGGCCAAAGCCGCGATCTCCTACCACGCGCCACTTCCTGAGGCGCCGGCGCCGAAGCGAGCCGTCCTCTTCTACAACCCGAAGTCGGGGGGCGGTAAGGCGGAGAAGTTCAAGCTCGCCGAAGAGGCCCGAAAGAGGGGCATTGAGCCGATCGAGTTGACGCTCGGCTCCGACCTGGAGCAACTGGTACGCGACGCGGTGGCCGACGGCGCCGATGCGGTGGCGATGGCCGGCGGCGATGGCTCCCAGGCGGTGGTCGCGATGGTCGCCGCCGAGCTTGACCTGCCCTACGCCTGCATCCCGGCCGGGACCCGGAACCACTTCGCTCTCGACCTCGGGGTCGATCGCGACGACGTCGTCGGCGCTCTCGAGGCCTTTGTCGACGGGGGCGAGCGCCGCGTCGACCTAGCTGAGGTAAATGGACGCGTCTTCGTCAACAACGTCTCGCTGGGGCTATACGCCGAGGCGGTGCAGCAGAAGGGCTACCGCGATGCGAAGCTGCGAACGATGCTCGATACGCTGCCGGAAGCGCTCGGCCCGGAGGGTGGGGGCCTCGACCTGCGCTGGAGCGGGCCGGATGGCCCCGACCATTCCGCGGGGGCGATCATCCTGGTTTCCAACAACCGGTACCGGCTCGGGCGTGCGGTCGGCTCGGGAACCCGCCCAAGGATCGACGACGGCCTGCTCGGGGTCGCGGTGGCATCGGGTCGGAGGGGGGGCGGTCGGCCTGGGGCGCCCCACGAAGGGGGAGTGGTCGGCCCCCGAGTTCGAAGTCGACGCAGACGGCGCAGTCCCCGCCGGAATCGACGGTGAGGCGATGAAGCTGGACCCACCACTTCGCTTCCGAATCAGACCCGGTGTACTGCGGGTACGGATCGCCCGCGCCCATCCGGGCGCCTCGCCGTCGGCCGCGATTCCCGAAGGTTTCTGGGACGGCATCGGTGTCCTTGCGGGGATCGCGACTGGGCACGACCCGCGGGAGCCGGCTCGGCGTCCCGAACAGCTGCGCCATGACACGACAGATGGACACCGCTAAGCAAGGAGGAACCATGGACGTCGTTGAGATCGAACAGAAGGAAACGGTGAGCCGGAAGGAGGTAGCGACCCGGCTGAGGAGGCTCGCGAACCAGCTCGCCAAGAGCAACGACGTCAAATTCGAGCAGGGCGGGATGACGATGACGGTCCACGTCCCGGACGAGGTGCAGCTCAAGGTCGAGCTCGAGGTCGAGACCGACGAGCGAGAGCTCGAGATCGAGCTCAAGTGGTGATGGCGGGAGCCGGGGAGGCCTCGCCCCGAAGCGCGATAGGTCACCGGCAGCCACCCCTGAGGATTGGGGGGTGGACACGACAGACACCTCCCCAACAGCCCGTTAGCCTCAGCTCGCAAGGTGCAAAGCACACGCCGACGACGATCCAGCCGATCGTGTCAAGGAGAGGATGACGATGGGACGAGACAGACGCCAGCGCAGACGACGCGCCGCCGCGCTCGGAGGAGCCGCGATTGCCGCCAAGAAGCACCATGACGCAAAGCAGGCCGAGCAGGAGGAGGCGGCGGCCCCACAGCAGGCTGCACCTGCCGAGCCCGCCCAGGCGGCTCAGGCCCCCGCAGCGGGCGGGTTGACCCCCGAGGTATTGGAGCAGCTGAAGCAGCTAGGCGAGCTCCACGAGCAGAACGTGCTCTCCGACGAGGAGTTCGAAGCACAGAAGAAGCGGATCCTC
>CAVSMU010000018.1:0-344052 GCA_963729075.1 uncultured Solirubrobacterales bacterium
CCACGAACTGCTTCTCGGGGAGGTCGTGCACCTGGTTGTTGTCGTAGCCGGGGGCGTTGGCCATGGCCAGCACCTCGCCGGTGCGCGGATCGAGCACGATCGCGGTGGCCGAGTGTTGCACGGCCAGCGCTCGGGCGGTGGGGAGCATCGAGCACCGCCTGCACCTTGGTCTGGATGACCTGGTCGATGGTCAAGGGTCACGTCGTGGCCCTGCCGCGGCTCCGGCCAGCGTGAACGACTCCATCGGCGCGCCGCCGGGCGCGCGCACTTCTCGAGCCGCTCGCCGGGTCGTGCCGCGCAGCACCGGGTCGAGGGAATACTCCAGGCCGGCGCCGTTCGGCCGCCCGTGGATACCTCGATGTCGGTGTAGCCCAGCACCTGCGCCGCCAGCTTGCGGAACGGGTAGTCGCGGCGCGGCTCGTCGATCGGCGAACAGGCCGGGCGGGTCGTCGGCCAGGATGTCGGCCACCTTTGTCGGGGTCGAGCTGGTGCAGGACGATGGCCTGCTGCAACCCCCTCCGCGGTCAGCGACGGCAGCAGCCGCTCGACCATCCTTCTCGCTGCTGCCTTGCGCTTCTTGTAGCCCAAGCTTCTGGGCGATGAACGCGGCCGTGGCCTCGGGATCCTCGATCTCCGCGGGCCGCGCGAGGCAGCTTGCTTGGACTACGCCCTGCTGGGCGATCGGGAGCCCATTGCGGTCGCGAATCGTCCCCCGTTGTGACGGGGATCCCTCGATCGTCCACCTGCTGCGGCGCTGAGCTTTGGACAGGAGCCCTGGCGCTCTACGGCCTGCAGCCGATCGCGCGGTCCGATCACCAGCGCGAAGCCGATCACCGTGGAGCACGAGAACCAGCCGCAGGCGGTGCTCGGCTGGAGCGGGGTCACCGGGGAGACGGCCGGCCTCGTAGGCGCGGCGGCTCTTGGACGGAAGGGGCCGGCTCTTGCCGGGCTTGCATGCGGATGTAGTCGCGCCGCAAGGGGCTGGGCCGGCACCATCCCCAGCTCCTTGGCGCGCTGGGTGACGCGGAAGAAGCCGGACAGCTCGGCCACCTCGGCGGCCACCTCGGGCGTTGTCCGTGCGCGGATGGCGCGGGCCTCGGCCTCGCTGGCGGTTGGCGGCGATCGTGCTGCGCATCGCCCCCACGTTCAGCGCCACGATCCCCCCCGAACAGCGCGGCCAGCAGCATCACCCACAGCGCGGCGGGCGAGAGCAGGCCGCGGCGCGCCCGGGCGCGGGCACGGGTCGGCGGGCCTTCGTCCGTGCGGCCCTGGCGCGGGCGGCGCCCTGTGCCGGGGCGACGACCGTCACGCCGTGGGGAGTCCCTCGGCCGCACGCAGCTTGGCCGACGCCGACCGCGGGTTCGCGCTGCGCTCCTCCACCGCGGGGACGACCGCCCGGGTCGTCAGCGGGCGCAGCACCGGCCGGGCCGCAGACGCAGATCGGGAACTCGGGCGGGCAGGTGCAGCCGCGCGACTGATCGCGGATGAAGCGCTTCACGATCCGGTCCTCCAGCGAGTGGAAGCAGATCACGGCCATCCGGCCGCCCGGCGCCAGCAGCTCGAGGGCGCTGTCCAGCCCCTCGGCAGCGAGTCCAGCTCGTCGTTCACGGCGATCCGCAGCGCCTGGAACGAGCGCTTGGCCGGGTGGCCCTGGCCGAAGCGGCTGGGCGTCGGGATGGCGGACTGATCACGTCGACCAGATCGCCGGTGCGCTCGAACGGCTGCTGGGCGCGGCGGCGGGTGATGGCGCGGGCGATCTGGCGCGAGAAGCGCTCCTCGCCGAACTGGTGCAGCACCTGGCTGAGGTCGCGCTCGTCCCACTCGTTCACGAGGTGGCGGCGGTCAGCTCGGACGCCGGGTCCATGCGCATGTCGAGGGGCGCGTCGGCGGCGTAGCTGAACCCGCGTTCCGGCCGGTCGACCTGCATCGACGAGACGCCGAGGTCCATCAGGATCGCGTCCGCGCGCACGCCGGTGGCGGCAAGGTTGCGCAGCACCAGCGCGAAGTTGCCGCGGATGAAGCGGGCGTCGGCGCGGCCGTGGCGGCGAAGGCGTCGAAGTGCTCGCGCGCCTCCGGGTCGCGGTCGATCGCGATGTAGCTGCCCTGCCCGCGCAGGCGCGGCTCCAGCAGCGCGGCGTGCCCGCCGGCGCCGAAGGTGCAGTCGACGACCGTGTCGCCGGGGTGCAAGTCGAGGAGCTCCGCCACCTCGATTGCCAGGACCGGCACATGAGCCATCGTTCGCTACTGCTGTGAGAGACGCTCGGCAACATCTTCGACGCTCCCCTCGGACTCGGCCTCGACCCGCCGCCAGGTCTCGAGATCCCAGATCTCCAGGTAGTCTCGCAAGCCCGCGACGACGATCTCCTTCGCAATACCCGCGTGCGTGATCAGCGGCTGCGACAGCATCACGCGCCCCTGACCGTCGAGCTCCGACTCGCTCGCCCCGGCGTACAGGTGGCGGCTCACCAGCCGCCCCTCGCGGCTGAACGGGTCGAGCCGGCCCAGCCGCCCCTCGGCGAAGGACTCCCACCCCGCCAGGTTGAACACCGTGAGGCACCCGTCCAGCCCCTTCGTGACGACCACCCCGTCCGCGAAGTGCGGTCGGAACCTGGCCGGAAGGGTGACGCGGTTCTTGCCATCAAGCTTCTGGACGAACTCGCCGAGCAGCACGGGGCCTCTTTCCCATTTCGCCCCACATTACCCCACGATGCCCCACATTGCAACACCCGTGCTCCACCACCTGTGGAGCGGTCGAACAGCCGCTCTCCCCGTCGTCACACGACCGTCACGGGGTCTCGGTGTCGGTGCCGGCGGCGCCGGTGTCGGCGCCTGTGAGCAAGATGCTCGCCCTGCGTGTCGAACCTGTCGGCATGCAGGCACCGGCGGCAGACCGTGATCCTTCCTCGCCTTCGCTGGCGACGAGTCGCCGGATCGCGACCGGACGTGGCAGAGACCGAACGAGCAGAGGCGTTTCCTTACGAAATGCTCACGATCAGGTACGGCTTTGCGTGTCAGACAGCCTGGTAGAATCCGCCGCCATGCCGTCACCCCCAGCCATCCGGCGGCGTCGCTTCGCAGGGTCTTGGCGGTGACGGTGGCGGAACAGCTCTGCTGGCGTCCGCGGGCCCGGCCGACGCCGACAAGATCGACTCCAAGAAGGCCGAGATCGTCCAGGTCCAGCAGGAGCTGTCGGCGCTCGACCGCCGGCTCGAGGCCGCCGTCGAGTCCTACAACGGGGCCAGGGTCCAGCTCGACACGGTGCGCGAGGAAGACAAGGGTCAACACGCAGCGCCTCGGGATCGCGCGCCAGAACCTGAAGGCGGCGCGGGCCGCCCTGGCCGACTTCCTGGTCGCGACCTACAAGGGCGACACCGCCGACGTCACCACCTACGTGCTCAGCTCCGGCTCGTTCAGCGAGCTGGTCGACCGGGTGGACTTCGCGCAGCGAATCTCCGCCCAGGAGGGCGAGCTGGTCGAGGCCGGCTGAAGGCGGAGACCGAGATCGAACGGCGCCAGAAGGAGCTGAAGGCGGACGAGCGGACGGCCGAGCGGCTGGTCAAGGAGGCCGCAGCCCGCAAGCACGAGGTGCAGTCGGCCCTGAGCGCGCGCACCAACATGCTGTCCAGCCTGCGCGGCGACCTCCGCAACCTGATCCAGGAGCGCCAGGCGCGGATCGACGCGGCAGCCCGGGCGCGCGCGGCGGCGCTGGCCCAGCAGCAGGCGGACGCAGGAGTCACCGGCGGCGCCGGCGGCGGCTCGGTGCCGACCGTCGACACCAGCCCACCGCCCCCGGCCGGCTCGGTCGGCCAGCAGGCGGTCGCGATCGCGCAGCGCTATCTGGGCGTGCCCTACGTCTGGGGCGGCGCCAGCCCGTCCGGCTTCGACTGCTCCGGGCTCACGATGTACGTCTACGCCCAGCTGGGCGTGTCGCTCCCCCACTACACCGGCTCGCAGTGGGGCTCCGGCGCCCACGTCTCGATGGGCCAGCTGGCGCCGGGCGACCTGGTCTTCTTCTACCCGGCCTCGGCCACGTGGGCCTCTACATGGGCGGCGGCCTCTTCATCCACGCCCCCCACACCGGCGACGTGGTCAAAATCTCCAGCCTTTCCGGCTACTACGCGGCCAACTTCGTCGGCGGCGTCCGAGTCGCCGAGTAGGCTCGTCAGTTCCTCTGCACGAGGACTGCGGGGCACGTTAGGATTGCCGCCGGAGCACCCACAGACTGGGGATAGGCGCATGCCGGTCGCACCCGTAGGGTTGTCGTGTCCGGTCCAGCCGGAACGGAAATGGGGTCTGTGTGAGCGTCACTGCATTCCACCATCACAGGTGGAGGCGTAAGAACCCGGCAAGCGGCGGGAATACTGGTGTGCGAACAGTCGTTGAGAACTCATGCGGCCGGCTAGGCGGCCGCGGTGAGCACCGAGGGAGTTGATACGTATGACTGACCAGCTCGTCCTCGAGCCGGAAGCCCGGCTGCTGGTGGAGCTTGGACAGGAGCGGGGCATGGTCTATGAGGAGGAGCTCCAGGGCCTGTCCCACGAGCTCGACCTCGATCCGGACGACGTCCAGGCGCTCCGGGACGAGCTGGCCGGTCTTGGCGTCGAGATCGTGGAGCAGCCGGCCCCGGAGACGCCCGAGGTGGTCGAGGTGGAGATCGCGACGACCAACAGCCTCGACCTCTTCCTGCGGCAGGCGGGCCGCTACCCCCTGCTGACGAAGGACGAGGAGGTCGTGCTGGCAAAGGCGATCGAGGCGGGCGACCCGATCGCGAAGCGCCGCATGATCGAGTCGAACCTGCGGCTGGTCGTGTCGATCGCGAAGCAGTACCGCGGCCAGGGCGTGCCGTTCCTCGACCTGATCCAGGAGGGCGTGCTCGGCCTCAACCGCGCGGTCGAGAAGTTCGACTGGCGCCGCGACCTGAAGTTCTCGACCTACGCCACCTGGTGGATCCGCCAGGCCGTGCAGCGGTCGATCGCGAACAGCGGCCGCACGATCCGCCTGCCTGTCCACGTCTCCGACCGGCTGCGCGCGATCGAGCGGGCGCGCCGCTCGCTCGAGGCCAGCCTGGGCCGTGAGCCGTCGGACGAGGAGATCGCCAAGGCTGCCGAGCTCTCCGAGGACGCCGTCGCCGAGACGCTGGGGCTGGCCCGCAAGACGGTGTCGCTGCACGAGCCGGTGGGCGAGGACGGCGACTCGGAGCTGGGCGACATGATCGCCGACCCGGATGCGGGCAACCCGGAGGAGCTGGCCGAGGCGCATCTGCGCCACGAGAAGCTCCGCGAGGGCCTGGCCCGGCTGGGCGAGCGCAAGCGGCTGATCCTGGAGCTGCGGTTCGGGCTCGACGGCAACGACCCCCGCAACCTCGAGGAGATCGGCCGGATCGTCGGCCTCACCCGAGAGCGGGTGCGTCAGCTCGAGGCCGAGGCGCTGCGTGAGCTGGCCTCGTCGGCCGACATGCAGCCCCTGCGCGCGGCCTGAGCGCACATTCGTGAAACAGCGGGGCCCCGCCCCGCTGTTTCACCGTGCGCGCGTCAGCGGGAGAAGCGGCCGAGCAGGCCGCCGCGCTGAGGGCGCAGGTGCAGCTTGCGCATGATGCGCTCGCGCCGGCTCGGACGCCGGCTGGGCATGCGGTTGTTGAGGTCGACCAGCTCGCTGATCACCCGCCGCCGGAGGGACTCGATGTCCTCGCGGGCGGTATCAACCACGGAACCACTGTGCGGGATCACGCTCATGCCCGAATAGTGTGACAGGCCGGACGGCGCGACGCCAGAAGATTTACCGAATCCACTCATGCCGCCTGCGGCAGGTCGGCGTCCACACGACCGGCGTAAAAGTACGGGTGGTGGAACACGTCCATCGGATCGGCGTCCCCCACCGGCACCTCGAGCCACTCGCCGCTTTCCCGGTTCTCCACGATCACCGCCAGCGACTCGGTCGCCGGCTCCCACACGAGCTGCACATCGATGCCGTCGGTGGTGCGCCGGCACAGCTCGCGGGCCCCGCTCTCGTCGTATGCATCGTGCTCGAACATCGTTCCCTCCGTGGGCTGGTTCACGGCAGGACCATCGCACCGGGGCGCGGCGGCGTCCGTGGTGCTGGCGCGAGTCCGTGGTGCGGCTGGCTACACCACGTGCGGCACGTGGTGCTTCCAGGCCGCGGCGTCGACCCGGTCGCGCACCCGGGCGATGGTGGCGGCATCGACGCCGGTGCGGGCGGCCGCCTCGTCGGCCGGCATGCGCAGCTCCTCGGTCGCGACCAGCGCCAGGTCGGCGTCGCGGTAGGTGAAGCCGAGCTCGTCCTCGTCGGTCTGCCCGCCCCACAGCCCGGCGGTCGGGTGCTTGGTGATGACGGCCTCCGGCAGCCCCAGCACCCGAGCCGCCGCGCGCACCTCGGTCTTGTAGAGATCCGAGATCGGCTCGATGTCGGAGGCCGCGTCGCCGAACCGGGTGAAGTACCCGAGCAGCGCCTCGCTGCGGTTCTCGGTGCCCATCACCAGCGCGTGCAGCTCCTGGGCGATGTCGTAGAGCACGATCATGCGCGACCGGGCGCTGGCGTTGCCGAGCCGCAGGTCGGCCGCCGCGATGCCCGGACGGACGGCCTCGATCGCCTCCAGCATCGGCTCGATCGAGAGCGTCAGCAGCCGGGCGGGCGGCAGGCCCAGCGTCTCGGCGGTCAACGCGGCGTCGTCGAGGTGCACCTGCTCGGTGTGGCGCGACGGCATCCGCACGGCGGTCACCCGGTCGGGCCCGAACGCGCGCACGGCCAGGCCCAGCGACACGGCCGAGTCGATGCCGCCCGACAGCCCCACGCAGACGCGGTCGCGCCCAGACGCCGCCAGCACCTGCCGCAGCCGCTCCGCCTTGCGGTCGAGCAGCGGCCGCAGTGCGTCCTCGTCGCGCAGCAGCCGAACCCGGTCGAGCCGGCCGCCGGCGGCGTGCACCTCGTCCAGCGCCCGCCGCCCGTCCCCCGGGCTCAGGTCGAGCGCGGCCACGGCGTCGGTCAGCACCGTCACCTGGAACCCCTCGCGAAGCCCGTCCAGCGCGGTCGCCCGCACCCCGTGGTCGGCGGGCAGGCCGGCGACCAGCAGCCGGCCCACGCCGCGCTCGCGCAGCCAGGACGCCAGCGGCGTCCCGCCGAAAGCCGAGTAGGCCTCCCGTTCGGAGTCCACGCCCTTGTCCTGCACACGGTCGTACTCGATGCCGGCCACCGATGCGTGCAGCTCGGCGCCCGGCGTGCCCTCGACGCAGTGGGCCGGCCAGGGCCCGCCCCGCTCAGTGAATGAGAGGTGGTCGGCCGGGTGCAGGTCGCGGGTCGCCACCACCAGGTCGGCCGTCGCCGCCGCCTCCCGGATCGCGCCGCCTAGGTCGTCCCCGCCCTCGATCCCGAGCGCGCCGCCAGGGGCGAGGTCGTTCTGCACGTCGACGACGATCAGCGCGGTGCGGGTGTCGGTCATGCCAGCTGCTCCTTCAGAAGGTCAAGCCGCGGCGAGCGCCGCTGCCCGTGCGGATCGGGGTGGCGCCGGACCGCGACCGGCCGGCTGGTCACGTCGCCCTCCGGTAGCGGGCGCTCTCGGCCAGGATCAGCGGCCGCCGTTCGGCGAAGCGGTAGAGCGCCGCCGGCCGGCCGCCGGTCGGGCGCTCGCCGTCCTCGGCCAGCACGCCCCAGCCGAGCGCGATCCGGCGGAAGTTGTTGGGCTCGAACGCGCGGCCGATGCCCGACTCGTAGACCCGCCGCAGCTCGGTCATGGTGAACCGCTCCGGCAGCAGGCTCCAGGCCACGTTCTGGTACTCGAGCTTGTAGGCCAGCCGGCGCCGGGCGTAGCCCAGGATCCGGTCGTGGTCGAAGGCCAGCACCGCGCCCCGCTCGATCTCGGCCAGCAGCGGCGCGAGCGGCCGCCAGGCCGCCTCGCGGGCATCCGAGCCGGGCCGCAGCGTGACCGCCGCCCCATCCACCAGCGCCAGGTAGCAGCACGAGATGACCCGGCCGCGGGGGTCGCGGTCGAGCTCGGAGAAGGTGGCCAGCTGCTCCATGAACGTGTCCTCAACACCGGTCTCCTCGCGCAGCTCGCGGACGGCGGCCTGCTCGAGCGTCTCGTCCGGCTCCAGCCCGCCGCCGGGCAGCGCCCAGTAGCTCTCGTACGGCTCGTAGCGCCGCCGCACGAGCAGGACGTGCATGGCGCCGTCGAGGAACGCGAAGGCCGCGACGTCGGCGGCCACCTTGGGCTGCGGGCTGCTCTTCGCCACTTATAGACCTTGTGACTAAAGATTATCAGCTACGCGGACGGCGAGATCAGCACCGTGCGCAGCGACGTGTAGAAGTCGCGCGCGGCCCGGCCCTGCTCGCGCGGCCCCATGCCGGACGCCTTCTCGCCGCCGAACGGGACGTGGAAGTCGACCCCCGAGGTGGGCTGGTTGATCCGCACCAGGCCGGTGTCCAGCCGCCGCGCCAGATCGAGCGCGCGGTCGAGGTCGCGGGTGTAGACGGCGGTGGACAGGCCGTAGCGGACGGCCGCCGAGACCTCGGCCGCGGCCCCGGCGTCGGCCACCTCGAGCACGGCGCAGACCGGCGCGAAGACCTCCTCGGTCGCCACCTCCGCCCCGGGGTCGTCCACCGCGACCAGCGTCGGCTGCATGTACCAGCCCCCGTCCCCGGCGGCATCGCCCCCGGTCAGCACCCGGCCGCCGGCGTCGCGGGCGCGGGCCACGGCCGCCACCGCCCGGCCGCGGGCATCCTCGGCGATCAGCGGCCCCACCTGGCAGCGCTCGTCGGCGGGGTCCTCCACCACCAATCCCTCCACCGCGGCCACCAGCGCGTCGCGCATCTCGGCGGCGATCGGCGCCTCGCACAGCACCCGGCCGGTGGCGGTGCACTTCTGCCCGGCGTACCCCATCGCGGCCCAGGCGATGATCGCCGCCGCCCGGGCGGGATCGGCGTCGGCCAGCACGATGGCGGCGTTCTGGCCGCCCATCTCGCACTGCGCCGGCGCGCCGCGCGCCGCCAGCTCGGCCGCGACCGAGCGGCCGGTGCGCTCGGAGCCGGTGAAGCTGACCGCCGCCACGCCCTGATGGGCGACCAGCGCCGCCCCGGTGTCGCCGTCGCCCTGCAACACCTGCAGCACGCCCTCGGGCAACAGGCCGTCGAAGAGCGCCGTCAGCCGCTCGCCGCAGGCGCGGGCGTGCTCGGACGGCTTGAGGATGCAGGCGTTGCCGTACGCCAGCGCCGGGGCCAGCTTCCAGAGCGGGATCGCCAGCGGGAAGTTCCACGGGGTGATCAGCCCGACCACGCCCCGCGGAGCGCGCCGGGTGACGAGCAGCGAGCGGCCGTCGGCGGGCGGGTAGCTCTCCCCCTCGGGATCGTGCACCAGCCCGGCGTTGAAGCGAAGGATGGCGGCGCTGCGGGCGACCTCGCCGCGGGCCTCGGTGATCGGCTTGCCGACCTCGCGCCGGATCAGCTGCGCCAGCGCCTCGGCGTCGGCGTCCACGCGCTCGGCGGCCGCCAGCAGCGCCTCGCCCCGGGACGGGGCCGGCTGTGCTGCCCACCCGGCCGCGGCGCCCGCGGCCATCGCCGCGGCGCGGTCGACCTCGATGCCGCCCCCGGCACGTACGCGCACCACCTCGTCGGCCGGATCGGCCGGATTGGTGCTGACGATCTCGCCGGCCGCCGCCACCGGAGCTCCCGGGCTACTTCGAGACGTGGACGACCAGCGCCAGCAGGGCGAGCAGGATCACCAGCATGCCGAGCGCCCACCAGCGGGAGGTCGATTGCGCGTTCACACGCGGGAGTCTACCCAGTCGGGCGGCCGCGGCGAAGCCGGAGCCGCCGCGCCCGCTCAGAAGGCGTTCGCGGCGGCCTTCCACTCCTTGAGCCGCTCCGCGAGCAGGTCGGCGCGGTCCTCGTCGCTGCCGGCCTCCAGCACCTCGAGGTCGGTGGCATCGGCGCGCAGGTAGACGCCGGAGGTGCGGGCGCGGAGGCTCGGGTCGCGGTCGGAGCGGGTCGTGAAGTAGCCGGAGGCGCGGTCGGCGGAGTCCAGCCGTGATCTCGCCGGTCCCGTCGAGCTGCGGCGCGTCCGGGTCGCAGCGGCCGCTCGCCCCTCCAGAAGTAGAAGATGCCGGAGCCCGCCGTCCTTCTCCGCGCGGCCTCGCTCCAGTAGCGCGCCGACAGCGTGCCGTCCTCGCTGCCACGAGCGGCCGGCGAGCGCCAGCCCGCCGCGCGCGCTCGCGCGCGATGCGCAAGAGGCTCACCGCCGACGGCTCCTTGGCGCTCCGCGCGGTCAGCGAGAACTGCCACCAAAGACCCTCGATCGCGCGAGGCGGCCCTCGCTCTCGATCGCCTTGCGGATCTTCTGGTTGATGGCGCGGATCTCGGCCGGCGTCGTCGCGCGGGTCGTAGCGCACGCAGGTGAGGCCCGAGCAGGTCGGTGGGCAGCTTGGCGCCGCTCGCATGCAGGATGAAGGTGCGGCGCATGCCGAGCACGCCGCCGAACAGGCCGGCTTCGAACACGACGTTGTCGCGCGGCGACGCCTGGCCCGGCGGCGGCTCGGCGCGATTCCGGGCTCCGTCGTCCAGTCGTCCTGCGCGAAGACGAAGGCGGCGAAATCGACCTCCTGGTGAGCTCGACCAGCCGGTCGAGCGTCGAGCGCCCGGGGTTGAACGAGGTCGTCCAGGGCTCGACGTCGGCGATGTCCTCGAGGCCACGGGTGAGCGCCGCAAGCAGCTTGGACTGCTTGCCCGACGACCCCAGGAAGATGCGCGGCTTGCTCATTCGCCCCTGCTCGCCAACCGGCTCCCGCTCCTCTCGCGCTGCGTCGCGATCCTACCCGAGCGCCGTGCGACATCGTGCCGAGCGTGGCAAGATGGTGGCCGGGCTCCTCACCTCAGAAAGGAGAACCGCATGGCTGATCGGCCGAACATCGTCCTCGTCCACGGCGCGTGGGCGGACGGCTCCAGCTGGAGCGCGGCCATCGAGCGTCTGCAGGCGGACGGGTTCCACGTCACCGCTCCCCAGTTCACCCTGGCGAAGCTGGCGGACGACGTGGCCCGGCTACGGCGGGTGCTCGCCCGCCAGGATGGGCCGACCGTCCTGGTGGGGCACTCGTACGGGGGGCAGATCATCACGGCGCTCGGCGACGATACGCCGAACGTCGTCGGGCTGGTGTACATCGCCGGCTTCGGTCTCGACGAGGGCGAGTCGATCGGCGCCCTGCTGGCGCAGGGACCTCCCACGCCCGCCATCGCCCACTCGACTTCGACGAGCGGGGCTTCGCGTGGCTGCCGGAGGAGGACTTCCTGCATCACTTCGCGGCCGACGTCGATCGCGATCAAGGCCCGGGTACGATGCACGCGGCACAGCAGCCGCTGCACGCCTTGTCGCTTGGACGAGGTGATGGGCCCGCCGGCCTGGCGATCGCTGCCGACGTGGTTCCTGGTCGCCCAGGGCGACCAGACGATCCCGCCCGACGCCCAGCGGCTGTTCTCGTCGCGGATGGGCGCCACGACCACGGAGATCGCGACGAACCACGTGGCGATGGTCTCGCACCCCGAGGATGTGGTCTCGATGATCGGACCGCCGGCGGCGGTGCCGAGTCGGCGCCCGGCCGCCGGTAGGCGTGAGCGGGTCGAGCAGTCGCCCGGCCGATGTCCTCGACCGGCGTGACGAACCGGACCAGCAGGCAGATGCCGAGCACGAGCACCGTCGTGAGCAGCCCGTACTCCACGGTCGCCTGTCCCCGGTCCGCCATCGGGCTGACGGTACGCGGGAGCCACGCGCGGGTGTGATGCGATCGGCACCGGTTCGATCACGCAAGCGTGAAGGCATCCGCAACGGAAAGGCCAACCGCGGTCAGCACTGGGATCAGCGCCGCGAGCACCAGCACAAGGACGACCACCAGCAGCATGCGCGGGCCCCGCGGCGGCCGCTCGCTCGGCCACCAGATGGGCCTGCTCACGGCGGGCGGCGCGCGCCTGCTGCTCGAGCTCGGAGGCGATGGGGACACCCAGCAGCGCGCTCAGCCGGATGGCGGCCGCGAGCCGCTCGAGCACCGGCGATCCGGTTCGGCGGACGAGCGAGCGCAGCTCCTCCGCCCGGGTGCCACCCAGGCGAAGCGCCGTGATCGTCCGTTCGAGCTCCTCCGCAAGTGGGCCGCCGGCCGCGGCCGCCGCTCGCTCGAGCGCGGTGTCCAGACCGACACCGGCGGCCACGCACACCGCGACCAGATCGACGACCACCGGCGCCTCACGGTCGATCGCCGCCCGCCGCCTCCCGGCCATGGCCCGCATCTGCAGCTCGGGGTGCGTCCAGCCGGCGGCGACCAGACCGGCTCCCAGCGGCACCATGAGAAGCGCTCATCATGCTAGGAGAGCCCGTCCCCATTGAGAAGCTTCGTCACGGCGAATGTGCCGAATCCGGGGTAGGGCCGTGACCCGCTCGGGGGACGCGCGGCGGTCGAAAGGGAGCAGCCCGGCCTCGACAGGGGGCGCGGGAGTACGCCGGGCGAGGGATTGTGCCGTTGCCAACGTTCCTATACGGTAGGGCCAGTACTCGGGGGTCTCGGATGGGTCGTGCCCGTTGGGCATTTGTCGTGCTGGCGTTGATCGCAGGGATCGCGATCCCGGCGGCCACGGCCGCGGGCGGTCCCAAGCCGCGTGACGTCGAGCTGATCGTCGGCTTCAGCCCGGGCACGTCCTCCACGGCGAAGGCGACAGCGCTCGAGAGGGCCGGCGCCAGGGTGCAGCGCAGGTTCGACCGGATCGGCGCGGTGGTGGTGCGGGTGCCGCCCGGCCAGGCGGCCAAGCTGCGCGCCTCGGCCGGCGTCCGCTACGTCGAGCAGAACAGCGTCCTGACCGCGGGACCACCACCGGCGGCGACCCCGACGACCCGGCCTTCCACCAGCAGTGGTCGCTGGACAACTTCGGCCAGCTGGTCGGCTTCTCGATCGGCACCGCCGGCGCAGACATCGACGCCCGACGGCCTGGCAGACCACCACCGGCGATCCCGGCGTGACCGTGGCGGTGATCGACACCGGCATCGACTACACCCACCCCGACCTGGCCGCCAACATCTGGCACGAACCCGGACGAGATCCCGCGGCGACGGCGTCGACAACGACGGCAACGGCTTCGTCGACGACATGACCGGCTGGGACTTCGCCAACGACGACAACGACCCGTCGGACGACAACGGCCACGGCACCCACGTCGCCGGGACGTCGGCGCGGTGGGCAACAACGGCCTCGGCATCGCCGGCGTCGGCCCCGGACGTCAAGGTGATGCCGCTCAAGTTCATCGGCGCCGACGGCACCGGCGACACCGCCGACGCGGTCAACGCGATCCTCTACGCGGCCTCCAAGGGCGCCGACGTGATCAATGCCTCATGGGGCGGCGACTCGCCCTCGCAGGCGCTGGACGACGCGATCGCCACGGCCGGCGCGTCCGGCGCCCTCTTCGTGGCAGCCGCCGGCAACAGCGGCGCCAACAACGACACCAACCCCCACTACCCGGCCGCCTCGACCCAGCCCACCGTGCTCACCATCGCGGCCACCGACAATCGCGACAAGATCGCGTACTACTCCAACAAGGGCGTGCTCTCGGTGGACATGGCCGCGCCCGGCAGCGACGTGACCTCGACCTGGCCGGGCGGTGGGCTGCAGGTGGCCTCCGGCACGTCGATGGCCGCCCCCCACGCCGCCGGCGTGGCCGCGCTGGTGCGCTCGCTGCACCCGGACGCCACCGCGGCGGGGCTGCGCGCCCTGCTGATGGGCACCGGTGACGCCCGCTCGGGGCTGGCCACCAAGACGGTCAGCGGCACCCGGCTGGACGCCGCCGCCGCGGTCGGCTGCTCGGCGACCCCGGAGCTGCTGGTGGACGCACCGGTGGCCGGCTTCGTGGGCACCGTCGGCGGCCCGCTGACGATCACCGCCGTGGCGGGCAACTGCGCCGAGCCCTCGGGGCTGACGGTGACGGCCGACGCCGGGGGCACCGCCGTCCCGCTGACCACGGCCGCGGACGGGATCTGGCGCGGCAGCTTCACCCCCACCACGCCCGGCGCCACCACGATCTCGGTGACGGCGACGGTCGGGGCAACCAGCGTCAGCCGCAGCGTCAGCGGCGACGTGGCCGCGGGCATCGTCCCCGGCGGCGCGCCCGTGACCGTGAACGTGCCGACGGCCGGCACCACCGGCAGCGTCACCTTCGCCGGCACGGCCGGCCAGCGGGTCAGCATGCGGATCGCGCCGGTCACCTTCTCGAGCGGCTCGGTGGTGCTGAAGTCGCCGGCCGGAGGCAACGTCAAGTCGACCGCGATCAGCGGCAGCGGCGGGTTCATGGACACCCAGACGCTGCCCCTCACCGGCATCTACCGGATCGTGGTCGACCCGGCCAGCACCTACACCGGCAGCGCCACGCTGACCCTCTACGCCGTTCCGCCCGACGCCGGCGGGACGATCTACCCCGGCGGCGCGCCGGTCACCGTGACCACCACTGGTCCCCGGCCAGAACGGCGCGCTCACGTTCACCGCCACGGCCGGCCAGCGGATCAGCCTGACGGCGTCGAACGTCACGGCGATCTCGACCAAGGTGGTGGTGAACGGCAAGAGCCTGACGCTGGTCAGCGCATCGGGCGGCTTCATGGACGTCCAGACGCTGCCCACCACGGGCGCCTACACGGTCACCGTCGACCCCCAGCAGGCGGCCACCGGAAGCGTCACCCTGCGGCTGCACGCCGTCCCGCCCGACCCGGCCGGCTCGATCGCCCCCGGCGGCGGCCCGGTCACGGTCACCACCACCACCCCCGGCCAGAACGCCTCCCTGACCTTCACCGCCACGGCCGGGCAGCGGGTGAGCCTGCTCGCCACCGGCGTCACGGCGCTCGCCACCAAGGTGACGCTGAACGGGAAGAGCGTGACGCTGGTCAGTGCCTCGGGCGGCTTCATCGACACCCAGGCCCTCCCCACCAACGGCACCTACACGATCGCGATCGACCCGCAGCAGGCCGCCACCGGCAGCCTCACCCTGACCCTGTACGACGTGACCGACCTGAGCGGGTCGATCGCACCCGGCGGCCCGCCGGTGACGGCGACCTTCACGATGCCGGGCCAGAACGGCGCCTGGACGTTCTCCGGCACCGCCGGCCAGTCGGTGACGCTGAAGGTGTCGGCGGTGAGCGTGTCGGTCAGCAAGGTCTCGATCACCGGGCCGACCGGCGCCAACGTGCTGGCCCCGACGACCGTGACCAGCGTGGGCAAGACGGTCATGGTCACGCTCGCCGCCACCGGCACCCACACGGTGGTGGTCGACCCGTCCGGCACCTACACCGGGTCGGTCACGCTGACGCTGACCTGATCAGCGTCGATCACGAGGTGGTCACCGACCTCCACCCCGCAGCGGTCGATCGCTCCGGCCAGCTCCAGCGCCACCTTCGCGCCGCGGCAGAACGCGATCCGCCAGGGCCGGATGCCGCGCATCAGCTTCAGCACCCGGCCGTCTCGCCGCCGCCCACACGACGTCGATCGCGAACCGCATGAACCACATGTGGATCGAGTTGGTGGGCTGGATCCACAGACCCTCGTCGTCATCCAGCCCGGTCGCGGCCCAGGAGCCCTTTCGTGCGCGTGCCAAGGTGGTGGCCAGCAAGCAGCGCTCGCAGACCACGCCGCCTCGCTCCATGCTGATGCGTGCGATCACCCGACCCCACGTAGGCTGGAGGAGACGGACCGAGACCCAGTACCACTCCGGCGACGACATCGTCGTCGAGTTCCTGCGACTATCGCTACAGCTTCGCGCGGATCGACTTCACCCAGCGCGTCGTGGCGGCCGCCATCCGGCTGGAGCTGCTGCCCCAGCGCGATCTGGATGGCGCCGAAGCGGCCGATCTCGCCGATCTGGCCGCCGAGGGAAAGGTCGCCGTCGCCCCGCAGCGCCCTCGGTCGCTACCTGCGCTCGCAATCCGTCGAGTGGAGCGGTTGCATGCCGACGAGCCTGGTCTACTGGCTGCGAAAGCTCGTGTTCCGGGGCGCCTGGCTCGATCATCGCGTCAAGGCCGGCCTGCTGGACGTCTCCTTCGACGAGAGCACGGGTACGTTCGGCTACCGCATGCCGACGCGACCAGGCGCCGCTGCTGGAGCTGGCGTCGGTGCCCTCCTGGTCGCGCTCCGCTTCACCGGCTGATCGCCGGCACGAACGAAGAGCAGGTGCGGCCCGACCTGCACCCGGTCGCCTCCTCCAGCAGCCGCTGCTCGACCCGTTCGCCGTTCACGAAGCTGCCGTTGAGGCTGCCCTCGTCCTCCAGCACCACGCCGATCGGCTCGATCCGCAGCGTTGCGTGGCGGGCCGAGACGGTCGGCCCGGCCAGCACGATGTCGTTCTCGTCGTGGCGGCCTATGCGGGTAAGACGCGCTGGTCAGCGGGTAGGCCTGCTGCTCGCCCAGCCGCGGCCGCCAGACGAGCTGCGGGTGCTCGCTGGGCGGGGCGGCGGGACATCGTCGATCGGGATGCCGGGCTCGATGATGCGGGTGTAGCTGACGTCGTCGTCGTGTGCATGCATGCTCATGCGGACTCCCTTCCGGCGGGATGGCCCCGACACTACCAGCGACCCCGGACGGGGCGGTAGACTGGGCAGCGTGGAGGGCGAGCACACCCCTATGGAGGACGCCGAGGCGCAGCTCTACCGGCGCATCCAGGAGCTGCGGGCACGCGCCCGGGGGCTGGAGGAGGAGCGTCGCAGCCGCCGAGGCCGGCGCCGCGCCGGCGGCCGAGGCGGCGGCCGGGCGGTGCCCGACCTGCGCACGATCCTGGCCCGGGCCGAGAGCCACGTCGAGCAGCTGCGGGCGACCGCGGCCGACGCTCGAGCAGCGGCTGCCGGCCGAGGTGGAACAGGCGGTCCAGCGGGCGATGGCGACCCACGGCGACGAGCGCCGCTCGCGAGCTGCGCGAGGCGTCGCCGCGCTCTCGCGCCAGGTCGAGCAGGTCAACCGCGACCTCCTGGCCGAGCGGCTGGGCCGGGTCGAGGATCTCGAGCTGGTGGTCGACCTGATCTCGACCGGGATGGCCGAGATGCGCCGTGACGCGGCCACCATGGTCGCCCTCATCGACCGCAACGGCGGCCGCATGGAGACCGTGCTCGACAAGCTCGACCAGCCGCTGCAGGTCACCGTGGAGCGACCCCGGGGGGCCGGCGTGCGCGACCTGTTCGCGGCGACCACCACCGAGAGCCCCGAAGGCCCCGAGGACTAGCCCGGCAGGCGCTCGGCGGCGCGGTCCCAGACCTGCGGATTGGCCAGGTTCGGGGGGCGCTCGCCGCGCAGGATCTGCGCCAGCCCGCGGCACGCCAGCCGCGCCATGCCCGTCCGCGTCTCGGCCGTGGCCGAGCCGATGTGCGGCACCAGCACGGCCGTCTCGCACTCGAGCAGCGCCGGGTGCACCTGCGGCTCGCGCTCGAACACGTCCAGCCCCGCCGCCCCCAGGTGCCCGGAGCGCAGGCTGGCGGCCAGCGCCTCCTCGTCCACGACCGGGCCCGCGGCTGGTGTTGACCAGGATCGCACCGGGCTTCATCAGCGCCAGCTCGACCGGCCCGATCAGGTGCCGGGTGGCGTCCGAGAGCGGCACCGTGACGGCCACGAAATCTGCCTCGGCCAGCGCCCGCTCGAACTCGGCACGGTCACGGCCCACCATCAGCACCCGCATCGAGAAGCCGGCCGCCCGGTCGGCGACCGTCTGGCCGATTCGGCCGGGGCCGATCACGGCCAGCGTCTTGTGGTGGACGTCGGTGCCCAGCATCAGGTCGAAGCTCCAGTCCGTCCACCGTCCCGCCCGCAGGTAGCGCTCCGCCTCGCCCAGCCGCCGGGCGGCGGCCAGCAGGAGCGCGAAGGTCAGGTCGGCCGTGGCCTCGGTCAGCACGTCGGGGGTGTAGGCGATCGGGATCGCGTGGCGCTCCGCGGCGGCCAGGTCGATGTGGTCGAGCCCGACCGACACCGTCGCCAGCGCCTTCAGGCCCCGCGTGGCCAGGAACGGCTCGTCGATCCTGTCGACCAGGTAGCAGACCGCGGCGTCGAAGCCGGCCGGGTCGCTGCCCCGCACCAGCTCGTGGCCGTCGAGCTCCGACAGCCCGGCCGCGGAGACGTCCTGCATGACCAGCACCCGCATCGGGCAACGCTACCGGACCGTCTGAGCGCGGCCGCGCGGTAGCATCGGCTCCGCCATGACCGTCACGAAGGTGATCGAGGTGATCGGCAGCTCGCCGCTGGGATCCGACGACGCCGTGCGCGAGGCGCTGGCCGCCGCCTCCCGGTCGATCCGGGGCATCACCCACATCGAGGTGGTGTCGGTCACCTGCGAGGTGACCGATGGCGAGATTTCGCGCTGGGACGCGCTCGTGAAGATCCGGTTCCCGGTCGAGCCGCGCTAGCGGGCGCTCACGGCATGCCCTACATGCTCACGCGCATCCAGACCGGCGACTACGACCGCTCGCGGCCGCTCTTCGACCAGGACGTGCCGGAGGCCCGGGCGAAGGCGCGCGGCTACCGGGTGCTGCGCTCGCAGGACGATCCCAACGAGGTGATCGTGCTGGTGGAGTTCGCGTCCCTCGAGGATGCGGCCGAGGGCCGCGACCGGCTGGTCGGCTCGGGTGTGCTCGACCGGTTCGGCGACGTCAGCGGCCCCTACCTGCTGGACGACGCCGACCCGTCCGGCGGCTGACCGGCTGCGGAACCATGCGCCGGCCGCGGCGGTCGAAGATGCATGGCCCGGCTGCTCGTCTCACTGATCGTGCTCGTCCTCGCCTCTGGCTGCCTCGACGGTGAAGGGGCGGCGCCGCCGCCCACCGGCACGGCCCCGCCGGCGCCCAGCACCACGGTGCGCATCGACTACCCCCTGGAGCCGGGCGTGCCCGCTCGCCGCGACCTCCCGCCCTGCCCGGCCGGCGTGACCTGCACCGACCGCGAGACCCAGGCCGGATGGGCGCGCGTCGTCCACCGCGAGCTGGCCTGCGACCCCGACGCCGGCGACTACGCCGACGCGGCGGCGGCCTGCCGGGCGCTACATGCGCTCGTCCGCGCGTACGACAGGCCGCGCTCGGCCATCTGCGACTGCGCCTTCGTGGGGCCGCCGTCGCTCGTCCGGGGCGTGATCGACGGCAAGCGCGTCCAGATCCCGGTCGACTTCTGCTCACTGTGCGGCAGCGCCGAGGCCCGGCGCGCGGCCGCGGCGCTGATGCCCGCCGCCCACGGCTAGCATCGGCGGCCATGCCCGCCTGGACCGACCCCGAGTTCCTGCACGATGCGCGCGCCTGGATCGAGCAGTCCGTCGCGGAGCTGGGCGGCGAGGTGACCGGGACGATCGAGCAGCCGCACGTGCAGGTCTGGTCGACCGTGCTGCGGGTGCCCACCTCGCTGGGCACGGTCTGGTTCAAGGCCAACCTGCCCGGACTGGCGAACGAGCCTGGGGTCGTCCGCGTGCTGGCCGCACGCCACCCCGGCCGCGTCACCGAGCGGCTGGCCGGGGACGAGGAGCGCGAGTGGATGCTGATGGCCGACGGCGGCCGGCGGCTGCGCGAGCTGGTCGAGCGGGAGCGCAGCCTCGACCGCTGGCTCGAGGTGCTGCCGCTCTACGCCGAGCTGCAGGTGGACACCGCGGACGACGCGGGCGCCTTCCTCGACCTCGGCGCGCCCGACCGCCGGCTGGCCGTGCTGCCGGCGGCCTACGCCGAGCTGGTCGGCCGTTTGCCGGACGACGAGCCGGAGCGCGGACGGCTGGCGGCGCTGGTCCCGGAGGTCGAGGCGATGGCGGGCCGGCTGGCCGCCTTCGGCATCCCCGAGACGATTCAGCACGACGACTTCCACGACGGCCAGGTGTTCGTCGCGCGACGGCAGCTACCGGCTGCTCGACTGGGGCGACGCGTGCGTGTCGCACCCGTTCTTCACCATGGCCGTGACGCTCGAAGGCGTGCTGTCGTTCGGCCTCGACGACATCGAGGGCTCCGAGCCGACCGAGCGCTACCGCGACGCCTACCTGGAGCCGTTTACGGCGTTCGCGCCGCGCGCCGACCTCGAGCAGGCGATGACGCTGGCGCTGCGGCTGGGCTGGGTCGCCCATGCCCTCAACACCGACGCGTTCGGGCGGGTCCTCCAGGGTCCGGAGCTGGCCGACCAACTGCAGCGCCGCACGGTGCATCTGGACATGTTCCTGGCCGGCATGCCGGCCTAGTCCGCCGGCGGCTCCCAGATCAGCTCCGCCACCTCGAGCACCAGGTCGGAGCCGCTGCCGTCGCGCCGCGCCCGAACCTCACCGGTGCCGGCGCAGACGACGTCGTTCAGCCACCGGTACCGCGCGTCGTCGCACAGGTGGGTCGCGGCCAGCACGATCTGCCGCCGGCCGGCTGGATACGACCGGCCGTAGCCGCGCCAGTCGAACAGGACGGCGGCCCCGTCGCCGGTCTCGATCACGCCCTGGAAGTCGGGGCAGAAGGTGCCGTCGGTGCGGCGGCGGGGATGGTTCGCACCGCGCAGCCGCCCCGCGAGGCGACCGGTGCACAGGCCCTCCGCCAGGAAGAAATGCTGCCACTCGGTGCCGTGCTCACCGGCAAGCTCGACGTCCCACTCCTCCGGGTACGCGAACTCCGCGCGATAGAGCGGCTCCAGCCTCATCGCCTCGACCCTACTGCCCGGGGCGGCGGCGGGCCACTCGCCGCCGCCCCGCCGCAGCGCCTGCTACTTGGCGGCGCCGGCGGCCCGCTCGACGGCGTCCTTGATGGCGCCGGTCACGACCGAGCCGATGCCGTGATCCTTGCCGCCCAGGTACGAGCTGACGGCCAGCAGCAGGACGCCGATGGCCATGGCCAGCCCGGCGTACTCGACGGTGCCCTGGCCGTCCTCGCGGCCGAGCCCGCGGGTGGTGATCCACGCGGCGATCGCATGGGGCATGACGGAACCTCCTCGTCGGCGGATTGACCCAACGAGGGTCGCCGCGGCCGACGACACGGAACAAGCCGGGGCCGGTGCCGAAACGGTGCCGCCTCAGGTCAGCTGAAGGGCGCGTACTCCGGCGGCAGCGGCGAGCAGAGCTGGACGAGGCGGGCGCGCAGCGTCTGTTTGAGCACCGCGTACGCGGGATCGGCGTGCTTGCTGGTCAGCTCGTAGGGATCGGCCTGGAGGTCGTACAGCTCCTCCTCGCCGGTCGCGTAGCGGGTGTACTTGTACCGCTCGGTGTGCACCTGGCACCAGGGATGGATGTAGCCGCCCGAGGTGATCGGCTCCCAGTGCTCGGCCAGGAAGTCCTGCCGCCAGTCGCCCGGGGTTCCGGTCAGGGCGGGCACGAGGCTGCGGCCGTCGGCCCCCGGCGCGGCCACGCCGGCGAGGGCTGCCGCCGTGGGGGCGACGTCGATATTCAGCGCCAGGGCCGGCACCTGGCGCGCAACGCCGCCCGTGACCGGGTCGTAGCGGACGATGAAGGGCACCTTGAGGCTGCCCTCGTAGGGATCCTTCTTGGTCTCCCACCGGTGCTCGCCGAGCCCGACGCCGTTGTCGGACAGGAGGATGATCATGGCGGTGCTGAGCCGCCCGGTGGCCTGCAGCGCGTTGAGCACGTCCCGGAGCGCCTCGTCGGCCGCCTGGAGCGACTGGCAGTGGCGCTTGTGCCGCCGGTCCATCTGGGTGATGTCCGTGGCATCGAGCAGCTGCCTCGGCACCCACTTCGGCTTGTCGGAGATGTCGGCCTCGTTGAAGGACGGCGGACGCAGCGGGGTGACGGACTTGCACGACGTCGCATGCCGGGGCGCGGGGGTCGCGGGGGTGTGCGGTGGCCGCATGCCCATGTAGAGGAACAGGGGCTGGGCGGCCGGCGTGGTGGTGATGATGTCCGTCGCGATGTCGGCGAACACGTCGGTGGAGTAGTCCGCCTCCGCCGACCCGTACGGATCCGCGGTGCCGTCCACGCTCAGCGTGTAGTCGAAGTACCCGCCCAGGTTCTCGTTGTTGCCGATCGCCATCCCGCGCCAGGTCGTCCACCCCGGCGGGACGTACGGGATCTTGCCCAGGTTGTACCCGTTCATGTACTTGCCGATCAGGGCGGTGCGGTACCCGGCCGCTGCGAGCCAGGTGGCGACCGTCGAGCGGTCCTTGCCGAGGCTCTTGAAGGTCTTGAACCCGCCGTGCAGGCCACCGTTGTCGTAGACGCCGGTGGAGTGCGAGTACTGGCCGGTCAGGATCGAGGCCCGGCTCGGGCAGCACAGCGGGTTGACCACGTAGCCGTTGGTGAACGTGGTGCCCTTGGCGGCCAGCTGGCTCTGCGCGATCGGCATGAACGCGAAGTCGTCCGCGCGCGCGTCGTCGAGCAGGAACACGATGATGTCGGGCTTTCCGGCGGCTGCCGCGGCGGCCGTGTGGCCGCCCGGAGAGGGCGCTTCGCCCGCGGTTGCGAGCATGGCTAGCACGGCCAGCAGCAGGAACATCCGCCGTACGATCACATCCCCTCCCGGGAAGGAGCCTCCCGAACGCACTGAGATACCCGGTCCAGGGGTTTTCGCACAGGATATTCTGCCGATACCAGGATGGTGCGCCGCCTGCTGCTCATCGCCCTGACCGCCGTCGCGGCCACGCTCTGCCTGCCCACGGTCGCCTCGGCGAGCCAGCTGATCGTGCGGGACGCCCGCTCGGTCTCGCTCAAGGTGGGCGCCAAGAACCGAGCCGTGGTCAGCTACTACGCCAACGGCCGCTGGCGTCACACGATCTGGTGGGGCGCGGTGAACGCGAGGTTTCCCGACCCGGCGCACCCCAAGTCGCAGGTGCGGTTCCAGTACGACTACTCCGGCGGTTCGGGCAGCTTCGGATCCGGCTACTGGATGCGGGTCAAGAACGTGTGCGGCCCCTACACCGGCCCGCCGATCGAGTTCGGGCTGGTCAAGGCCTGCACGATGCCCGACGGCAGCCACTGGGTGGTGCAGAAGTGGAAGCGGCTGATGCCCAACGGCGGCTGGAAGTGCTGCCGAACCTGGGAGCAGGGTCGCTTCGAGCTGCACATCAGCCACTTCACCGGCGATCTGGCGAAGCTCTGGCTGAAGTGGCACTGGACGACCAACACCACCTGGCAGGGCAAGCACCTCGACCAGCTCTACGGCCGGCTGACCTGGCGCGGCCACGGCTTCTACGGCTTCTCGTCCGACCGCTACGGCAACCCCACCGACAGCTTCGGCGAGCTGGTCTACGTGGACACGTACAACAGCTCGTGGGGACCGGGCTGGCGGCGGATCAACAGCTTCCTGACGCACAACGCCTCCGGCGGCGCCTTCTGCGACCAGCTCTGGCCCAACCGCTTCGGTCGCTCCAACTCGCCCGGCTTCGGGCAGCAGTACCGGGCCGTCTCCGACGGGCCGGGGGTGACGCCGATCGTCCGCTGGCTGGGCCCGCCCCCGGGGAACTACACCCAGTCCGAGGGGCTGACCCGCGACCAGCTCGGGCTCTTCGACACCACCGGCTGGGCGCGGCATCCGTTCGACGCGTCGCTCCAGGCATGGTCGGCCGCCGAGCAGCGGGCGCTGTTCAGCGACGGCGACCGCTGCAACACCACCTGGTAGCCGTCGCGGGCGGTCCCGGGCCGCGATCGGTTCGCTTGTCGCGGATGTTGCATAATCAAGTCGATGCAAGCCTCGGACGAGCGCATCGGGACGGAGCTCGCCGGTTATCTGATCGAGCGGCTGATCGGCCGCGGCGGGATGGGCGTCGTCTATCTCGCCGAGCACCGGCGCCTGCACCGGCACGTGGCGCTCAAGCTGCTCGCCCCGGAGCTGGCGGGCGACGAGCGGTTCCGGCGCCGGTTCATCCACGAGTCGGAGCTGGCGGCGTCGATCGACCACCCCCACGTGATCCCGATCTACGACGCCGGTCAGGAGGGGGACGACATCTACATCGCCATGCGGTACGTGGACGGCAGCGACCTGCGCCGGGTGCTGCGCGACGAGGGCGCGCTCGCGCCGGGGCGCACCCTGCGGCTCGCGGAGGCGATCGCCTCGGCGCTCGACGAGGCCCACGCGCACGGCCTGATCCACCGTGACGTCAAGCCCGGCAACGTGCTGCTGGCGCCGACCGCGCGGGGCGAGCACGTGTACCTGTGCGACTTCGGGCTCACCATCTCGGGCGCGGTCACGACCTCGACCACCTCGCGCGTGCTGCTGGGCACGGTGGACTACATCGCCCCGGAGCGGATCGAGGGCGCCGAGGCGGACAGCCGCTCCGACCTGTACTCGCTCGCCTGCGTGGTGTACGAGTGCCTGACCGGCTCGCCCCGTTCCACCGCACCACCGAGCTGCCGACGCTCTGGGCCCACGTCCACGACGAGCCGCCGGGGATCGCCGATGCCCTGGGGCTTCCCGGGGAGACCGACAAGGTGCTGGCCCGCGGCCTCGCCAAGCGCCCGGAGCACCGGCATCCCTCCTGCGCGCTGTTCGTCGAGGATCTCGAGCACGCGGCTGCCCCGGTTGCCGTCCCGGACACCCCGCGCCGGCGGCGCGGGGCCGGCATGGCGCTGGCAGCGGCCCTGTGCGTGGCGCTGGCGGCCGGCGCCGGGGCGCTGGTCTGGGCGTCCGGCGACGACGAGCCGGTGCGGCAGGTGGCGCACACGGAGCCGCCCCCGCCACCCGCGCGAGCCGGGCCCAACACCGCGGTGCTGTTCGATGCGGACACCGGCGAGCTGCTCGACGACGTGCCGCTGAGCGGGCCACCGGCCCTGCTCGTCGCCAGCGGCGACCGGGCCTGGGCGGCGGGGGACGGGCAAGCCTGGCTGCGCCCGCTGAAGGAATCGGCACCGGACATCCAACTGCCCTCGCCGGCGACCGCGCTGGCCGCAGGCCCGGGCGGGGTCTGGATCGCCATGGGCATGCGACAGAAGCTCGCCCATCTGACACACGGCGACCTGCGGGACGGCGGGCCCATCGCCCGCGGCACCGCCGCCCTGGCGATGGGCGCTAGTGAGCTCTGGATCGGCGGGCCCGACGGCGTGAAGGGCCCGGGCCCGGAGGCCGCCACCGACGCCGAGTCCATGCTCGCCGTCCTCCACTCGGGCGACGACACCTCCCTGTGGATGAGCGACGGCTGGACGGTCAGCGACCAGTACGGCACCGACATCTGGCCGCCGGAGTCCGACGACACCGGTCGCATCAGCTCGATCGCCGCCGGCTACGGCGCCGTCTGGGCCGCCGTACCGGAGGACGGGGTGGTGTACCGGATCGACTCGACGGGCACCGCGATCCCCTACGAGCTGGGCGACCGCGATCGCCCCTCGATCGTGAGGGTCGCACGCGGTCAGGTCTGGGTCGCCGATGCCGATGCCGGGACGGTGTGGCGGATCGACCCCGAGGAGCCGGGCATCCGCATGCAGACGCTGACCGTGGACGGCCGGGTGGCGGACCTCGCGATCAGCGATGCCGGCATCTGGGTGGGCGTCGCGAGCCCGACCATCGAGCTCACTGCGGGTCTGACCTTCGCCCGCGGCGGCGACATCTGGTCGCGCGAGCCGGGGCAGGACAAGGCGACCAGACTGTTGCGAGCCAACGCCAGAGACGGGACGCCGTCGTGGTCGCCGGACCGGCTTCGCCTCCTGTTCAGCCGCGGGCGGCCCGAGCAGCAAGAGCTGTACGTCCTCAACACGGCCGAGCCCGCGGCCGATCGGCGGGCGACGAGGCTCTCCGGCACCCAGGAGGGCGACACGTCGCCGGTCTACGACCCCGCAGCCCGAGCCGCGATCTACTTCACCCGCCACAACTCGGAGAATGAATCGCAGATCTACACCCTCCGGGACGGCATTGCGGAGCGCTACATCTACGATCAGCGCGATTTCGCATACCACGCCTCCCCGTCGCCGACTGGTCACTGGATCGCCTACGCCGCAGCTTCCCAGGGCATCACCTTCCCTCAGGTACGGGTGCGTCACGGACTCTCCGGGGTCGTGCACGGAAAGAGCGCCGACACCGCCCCCGCGGGCCCACCCGCGTGGTCACCCGACGGCACCACGCTGGCATTCTGGAGCGGCGCTGGTGGAAGCGGTTACATCTGCCTCGCCTACTGGGATCTGGATGTGTCCCGTGTGGAGCGGCTGATCCAGGTGCCGATCTCCAAGGAGAAGTACCCGCACCTGCCGATCGCGTGGTCACCGGACGGGCGCCTGCTCGCCTACAGCGTCCGCCGGGAGGGAAGACAAGAAGAGGTGCACGTGATCCGCGCCGACGGCACCGGCGACCGGGTGGTCGAGGCCGGCAGCTCGCCCGCCTGGCGACCGCTCCCGCTCAACCCCCTTGCGCAAGTGACCAGCTGAACCTGGTCAGGGATCGGGGCGGCACGAGGCCGCCCGGCCGTGCGCCGGCCTGGACAATCAGCGCGAGGCCGGGCGCCGCCTCGGCCACCCGCCGCCGCGGATCGCCCAGCGGATCCGCCCGCCGGCCGCTGGGCAGGCCGATGGCCACCGAGCCGGCGACCGCGGCCGCCCGCTCCATCCCCTCCGGTCCGGGCTCGACCAGCACCGGCTCGGCGCTGACCCCGGCGAACCGCTCCACGATCAGCGCAGCGGTGGCCAGCAGCCGGCTGGCGTCGGGCTCGCCCGCGCCCATCGCCGCCGCGCCGCCCAGGCGGAGCGCCGCGCCGGACGCGCGCGCAACCCAGGCGGCCAACTCCAGCGCCGCCCAGTCGTGAGGAGCACCGCCGAACGGCACCAGGATGCTCTCGCCCACCTCGCCCGAGCCGGTGATCGCAACCGCCACGTCGCACGGCGGCTGCTCCGGCAGGAGGTCGGCGAGGTCCGGGCCGCCGGCGATCATCAGCAGGTCACCGTCGTGATGGCGTGCCAGCCGTGAGGCGTCGTCGCCCAGACGCGACGAGGTGAACGCCGCCGCCCGGGCCACCCCGCCCTCGGCCGAGAGCCGCCGGCAGGTGCCGGCGAGCCGGTCGCGGGCTCGAGCGAGGTGGGCGGTGTCCCGGCCGGCGTCGCCGCTGGCCTCGAGCCCGGCCACCAGGATCAGCTCGTGCGGCCCCTCGCCCCTCGCGGCGAGCAGTGCGCCGAGGTCGGCGAGCGCGATCGCGCGGTCGACGCTCACCGCGGCGACGATCACGCTCCGGGCCGGCTCCCGGCGCGGAGCCGAGTCGAGGTCGCCGCGCAGGATCGAGGAGTGCAGCTCCCGCAGCCGCGCGCCCGGCTCCAGGCCGAGGCTGTCCGCGAGCTCCCCGCGCCAGGTCGCATAGACGTCGAGCGCCTCCGCCTGCCGGCCGGTCTCGTGCAGCGCCCGCATCAGCTGTCCGCGCAGCGTCTCCCGGGACGGCTCGGCAGCCACGAGCTCCTGCAGCTCCGCCACCACCTCGGCGGCACGGCCCACGGCCAGGTCGGCGTCGATCCGGAGCTCGACCGCGAGCAGCCGCAGTTCCTCGAGCCGCTGGGCCGCGTCCGCCGCCACGTCCTCGTAGACCAGGTCGGCCATCGCCTCCCCGCGCCACAGGCCGAGCGCACGCCGCAGAAGATCCCCGGCCGCCGCCGGATCCCCCATCTCCAGCCGGTCGCGCCCCTCCGACACCAGCGACTCGAACCGGCGGAGGTCGATCCGGCAGCCGGCTGACCGCAGGATGTACCCGCCGCCGTGCGTCGCCACGGTCGTCGGTCCCGCCGGCCCAAGTGCGCGGCGAAGATCCGCGATCAGGTTGTGCAGCGCCGCCCGCGCCGAGGCCGGCGGGCGCTCTCCCCAGAGCATGTCGATCAGCCGGTCCGAGGTGACGACCTGGTCGGCCGCCAGCACCAGCGCCGCCAGGACGACTCGCACCTGCCGCGCCGGCAATGCGACCGGACGGTCGTCGGCATCGGCCTCCACCGGCCCAAGGATGCGGAACTCGAGCATCGCGAGAGGCCCAGCCTACCGGCTGGAACAAGCGGGCTTGGCCTCGGCTTAGAGCGGACTTGGGGCGTCACCCGAGCCTGGGGTCGCAGCGCCCGATCCGCGGGCGCCCGATCCGCAAGGAGGGGCACCATGCTCCGCAGGTTCCTGGCAGTCGCACTCGCGGCCGGCCTAGCCGGCTGCCTCGCCGCCGTATCTGCCCAGGCGAACCCGACCGCGTACCCGGTGCGCCCGCTGACGCTGCAGGGCGTCAACGCGGCGTGCTTCTTCGCGCCCTCGGCGATCGGGCGGCAGTGGCCGCTCGTGCCGCGGCTGCGGCCGCACACTATCCGGGGCGGCTTCAACGACCTCCGCGGGATCACCGGATCACACTGGGGCGTCGACGTCGCGGCCGGCGTTGAGCGGCAGGCAGTGTTCGCCGTCAAGGCCGGCCGGATCTCGGGCATCTCCCGCACGGGCGGGTTCATGGACCACTTCTGGATCGCCGGGGTCGCGGGCTACTGGCACGTCCACCTGGCGCCATGGCTGCACAGCGGCTCATGGGTCAACGCCGGCCAGTTTGTCGGCCGCGTCATCCTCAAGGTCAACCACGTGCACTTCGCCGAGCTGACGCCCGGATGCAGCTACGTCGATCCCCGCCGGCCCACCGGCCCGTTCCACGACCCCGCCAACACGGAGAAGCCGCAGATCGGGGAGCCCACAGCGTTCGTCGCGGGGTCGGCGGCGTACCGCGTCTACAACTTCCAGCTGTCGCCGGAACGGCAGAGCGATGCGTCGCGTCCGGTCAGCCTCGACAACCTGCACGGCGTGGTCGACCTGCGCAGCTCCGTCGTTGACCTCCCTGCACACCGGATGACCCGGTTCCAGCAGCCGCCGCTCATGCCGGCCGCCGTGCAGGCGTACATTGCGCCGCCCAACAAGCCGCAGACGCGGCTCGGGTTGCCCGTCACGTTCGACGGTTCCCGTCAGCTGCGGGGGGCGGCGGTCTACCGGGTGATGGCGCCGGGATCGGTGCGCTACGTGCGCTGCTTCGGCGGCGGCGGCCCCTGCATCACGCGGCTGATCTTCCACGTCATGGGCTACGGCCTCGACACCCGTCGCTTCCACGACGGCAGCTACCTGCTGTGCGTGCGAGCGGTGACGATCAACAACCACTCGAACCGGCGCTGCACGCCGATCACGATCAACAACGAGTTCTGACATCGACCGTCATGGGCGGCGGACGCGCATCGTTACACTGAACTTCCGATGCGCACCGCCGCCCAGCTCTTCGTCGACTGTCTGGAAAACGAGGGTGTGCGCCACGTCTTCGGGATCCCGGGCGAGGAGACGCTCGACCTGAACGAGGCGCTCGACCACTCCAGCTCGGTCTCCTTCGTGCCCGTCCGCCACGAGCAGGGCGCAGCCTTCATGGCCGACGCCTACGGACGCCTCACCGGCCACGCCGGTGTCTGCCTGGGCACGCTCGGGCCGGGCGCGACCAACCTGGTCACCGGGCTCGCCGACGCGTTCCTCGACCGGGCGCCGGTGGTCGCGCTGACCGGGCAGACCAGCCTCTCCGAGATGCACAAGGAGAGCCACCAGTACATCGACGTGGTGCGGATGATGAAGCCGGTGACGAAGTGGAACGCCCGCGTCCACGACCCCGCGATCATCCCCGAGGCGGTGCGCAAGGCGTTCGCCGTGGCCGAGCGCGAGAAGCCGGGCGCGACCCACCTGGAGCTGCCCGACGACGTGATGGAGACGCCGATCACGGGGCGGCCGGTGCCGCGCCGGCCCCCGCCGATGGTGGAGCCGGTGGCGGGCGAGCTGCACCGCGCGGCGGAGCTGCTCCAGCAGGCCGAGCGGCCGGTGATCCTGGCCGGCAACGGCGTCGTCCGCCAGAACGCCTCCTCCGCCCTGCGCCGCTTCGTCCAGCAGACCGGCCTGAACGTGATCACCACGTTCATGGGCAAGGGCGTCGTCGACCACGACGACGAGCACACCCTGTTCACCGCCGGCCTGCGCGCGCAGGACTATCCCAAGGGCTTCATGGGCAAGGCCGACCTCGTCGTCTGCGTGGGCTACGACCTGGTCGAGTGGTCGCCGGTCGGCGTGGAACCCCAAGCGCGACCGCCGCATCATCTGCATCGACACCGTCGCCGCCGAGATCGACGCCCACTTCGTGCCCGACGTCGAGCTGACCGGCGACATCAGCCACATCCTCACCCACCTCGGCAACCTGGTCTCGGACAAGCCCCCGGCCCGGGTCAGCCCGCCCGCGTTCAACCAGATGATCCGCGACGCGCTCGAGTCGCAGTCCGGCGACAGCTTCCCGATCAAGCCGCAGCACGCCCTCCACGAGCTGCGCGACCTGCTGCGCCCGCAGGACCTGCTGATCTCGGACGTCGGCGCGCACAAGCTCTGGATCCTCATGAGCGAGCCGATGATCGTCCTCGACCGCGTCAGCCGCACCTTCGGCGACGTGTGCGCGGTCGACGACGTGTCGCTGGCGATCGGCGAGGGCGAGTTCTTCTCGATGCTCGGGCCGAGCGGCTGCGGGAAGACCACCACCCTGCGCCTCATCGCCGGCTTCGAGGAGCCCGACGCCGGGCGCGTGCTGCTCGCCGGCGAGGACGTCACCCTGGTTCCACCCCAACGGCGCCACGTCAACATGGTCTTCCAGGACTACGCGCTGTTCCCGCACATGAGCGTGGCCGACAACGTCGAGTTCGGGCTGCGGCTGAAGCGGGTGGCCCGCGACGAGGCGCGCCGGCGGGTCGCGGAGATGCTCGCTGTGGTCCAGCTCGAGGGCCTCGGCTCGCGGCGGCCGGCGGAGCTCTCCGGCGGACAGCGCCAGCGGGTTGCGCTCGCGCGGGCGCTGGTGAACCGCCCCGCGGCCCTGCTGCTCGACGAGCCGCTGGGCGCCCTCGACCTGAAGCTGCGGCGCGAGATGCAGCTCGAGCTCAAGCGGATCCAGAAGACCACCGGGACGACCTTCGTCTACGTCACCCACGACCAGGAGGAGGCGCTGACGATGTCCGATCGGATCGCGGTCATGGAGGGCGGCATCGTCCAGCAGCTCGCTGACCCGCGAACCCTGTACGAGCAGCCGCGGACCGCCTTCGTGGCCGGCTTCATCGGCACCTCGAACTCGATCGGGCTCGAGATCGATCGCCGCGACGGGGACGTCGCGGTAATGGACCTCGGCGAGGGGATGCGCGTCGTCGCCTCGGACCCCGGGGGAACCGCGACGCGGCTGCGGATCACCGTCCGGCCGGAGAAGATCAGCTTCGGCGCCGGCGAGAACGGCTCCGGCTCGCGGATCCGGGGCCGGGTGGTCGAGCGCATCTACCTCGGCTCGCTGTCGCAAACCATGGTCGAGATCACGACGGGGGAGCGGCTCGTCGTCCACGAGCTGAACGACGACGAGGCGACGGCGGTCGAGCCCGGCGACGAGGTGACGCTCAGCTGGGCCGCGCGGCACAGCCTGGTGGTCGAGTCCGGCGCCGACGATCCCGCCGAGGTGAGCCCGTGATCCGGGGCGCGATCGCTACCGCGGCGGCGGCCGCGCTGCTGGCGCTCGCCGGCTGCGGCTCGGGCGGCGGCACCTCCGAGGTCGCGCCGCCGCCGGACGACCCCGACGCGCCGGTCTCCGGCACGCTGCGGATCTTCGCCTACGGCGACACGGTGCCGGACGAGATGCTCGACCCGTTCCGCGAGGCGAACCCGGACCTCGAGCTCAAGGTCGCCACGTTCGACTCCAACAAGGCGGCGGCGGCGAAGCTCGCCGGCGGCTTCGAGGCCGACGTAGTCGAGGTCTGCACCGACGAGATGGCGCCGCTCCTGGCGCGTGGCCTGATCCGGCCGCTCGACCCGCGCGGGGTCGCGGAGTTCGACAAGCTCGCGTTCTCCGACAAGCAGGAGGTCCGCAACGAGGCGGGCGAGGTGCTGTTCGTGCCCGCGTCGGCGGGCCCGCACGGGCTGATCGTGGACACCGCTGCGATCCCCGAGGGCGTCGACTCCTACAACGATCTCTTCGACCCGGCCTACGCCGGCGACGTCGCGCTGGAGGCGACTCCGCTGACCGCGATCGCGATCACCGCGATGGCGCTCGGCGCCGACGACCCGACGAACCTGACCGACGAGGAGGTCGAGGAGGCCAAGCAGTACCTGCTCGACAACCGCGACAACTTCCGCGCCTTTGCCGAGTCCGACTCCTCGATGGTCAACCTGTTCAAGTCGGGTGAGGTGGTGCTCGCCGACGGCGGTCGCGGGACGACCCAGGCGATGGTCGACGACGGCCTCGCCGTCGAATGGGTGGCCCCCAAGGAGGGCGCGCTCGCGTGGGTGTGCGGGCTCGCGATCACGTCGAAGGCCCAGAACATCCCCGCCGCCTACAAGCTGATCAACTACTACGCCTCGCCGGAGGCGCAGGCGATCTCGGGCGACATGGGGTTCGTGGCGATGAACCCCGACGCGATGCCGTTGGTGTCCAAGGACTACCGCGAGACGGCCGACCCGCGCACGCTCGAGACCGCGATCGCCACGACCGAGCCGCCGAACGCCGAGGTCTACGAGCGCGCATGGCAAGAGGTGCTGGCCCAGTAGCGCTGCCGTCGCCGCCGGTCGCCGCGCCGGCGCCCCGGGTCCGGGCGGGACTCGGCGCCCGCGCGCGCCGCCGGCTGCCGGGCATCGCCAGCGTCGCGCTGGTGGTGATCGTGCTCGTGGTGCTGTTCGGGCCGGTGCTGATGCTCGCCCTGTTCTCGTTCAACGACTCGTCGATCATCTCGCTTCCCTGGGAGGGCTTCACGACCCGCTGGTACGAGGCGGCGTGGAACGAGGGGCAGGCGCGCGACGCGGTGCTGAACTCGCTGCTGGTCGCAAGCATCGTCGCGACCGTGTCACTCGTGCTCGGGACGCTGGCCGCCTGGGGCCTGACGCGGCTGCGATTCTTCGGTCGCGGGCTCGCCGCCGGGCTCCACGGCTCGGTGCTCGTCGTGCCGTGGCTGATCATCGGCGTCGCCGGGCTGATCTTCTTCAGCGAGGTCGGCGTCGCGCTCTCGCTCCAGACGGTCGGCCTGATGCAGCTGGTGGTCACGTTCCCGCTCGTGGTGGCGATCGTCTCCGCCGGGCTCGTCCGCTTCTCGCGCTCACAGGAGGAGGCGGCGATCGACCTCGGCGCCTCGCAGCTGCAGATGCTGCGCTACGTCGTGCTGCCGCAGATCGCCCCCTCGCTGGCCGCGGCCGGGATCTTCGCGTTCGCGTGGTCGTTCAACAACTTCGAGATCTCGTTCTTTACCGGCGGCTTCGAGCAGACGTTCCCGGTCTGGGTGTTCTCGATCCTGCGTCAGTCCGAGAACCTGCCGGTCGTCAACGCTGCCTCGACCGTGATCGCCGCGGCCCAGGTGCTGGCGGTCTTCGGCGCCTGGCTGCTGATCAAGCGGCTCTCGCGCCGCGGCGGCAGCGGTGGCGACGAGGCGATCTCCGAGCTCATGACCGGGGCCGTTCGCTGATGGAGTCCGCCTCGGTACCGGCCCCCGGCGTGCCGCGGCGCTCGCGCCGTCGGAGCCTGCTGCGACCGCTCGCGTTCATGTCGGCGCCGATGGCCGTGCTGCTCCTGTTCTTCGTCGCCCCCATGGTCGTGATGCTCGTGATCGCGCTCCAGTACGGGATCCTGAGCGGCCAGTCCGGGTTCACGCTCTCGAACTTCACCGACGTCCTCGGCGACGAGCTCTACCGCGACGTCGCGCTGACGACCGTCCAGATCGCGACCGCCGCGATGGTGATCCAGCTGCTGCTCGCCGTCCCCCTCGCCTACGTGCTCGCGTTCAAGGCGGGCCGCTGGGAGATCCCGCTGCTGCTCTTCTTCGTGCTCGCCGACGAGCTCAACCCGATGGTGCGGATCTACGCCTGGCGGATGCTGCTCGGCCGCGAGGGGCTGATCAACAGCTTCCTGATCGACATCGGGCTGATCGACCAGCCGATCGACGCGCTGCTGTTCAGCAAGTTCGCGGTGATCGTCGTGCTGTCGACCAGCTACCTCACGTACACGGTGATCCCGATCTACGCCGCGATGAAGGCGATCGACAAGAACATGTTCGAGGCCGCACGCGATCTCGGCGCCGGCTGGTGGACCACGTTCCGCCGCGTGCTGCTGCCGCTCATCGCGCCGGGGATCTTCGTCGCCCTGCTGCTGGTCTACATCCCGCTGTTCACCGACTTCGCCAGCCCGGCGCTGGTCGGCGGCACCGAGGGCTACATGCTGGGCAACGTCGTCAACGACCTGGTGCTCGAGACCGGCGACCTGAACGGCGGTGCGGCGATGAGCATGCTGATGCTGCTGGCGGCCGCGATCTTCGCGGTGATCGCGTACCGGCTCGCGAAGATCAAGCAGCTCGAGGCATGACCCGACCGGACTCCAGCTGGGACGCCGTGATCGTGGGCGGCGGCCACAACGGGCTGGTCGCCGCCTTCTACCTCGCCCGGGCCGGGTTGCGGACGCTGGTCTGCGAGCGGCGCGAGATCGTCGGCGGTTGCTGCGTCACCGAGGAGTTCGCGCCCGGGTTCCGCGCCTCGACCGGCGCCTACGTGCTGAGCATGCTCCGCGAGCCGGTCTGGCGCGACCTGCGCCTGCTCGAGCGCGGGATCCTCGTCGACCCCGCCGGCCCGTCGCTCAACCTCTACGCCGACGGTTCGACGCTCGAGCTCGACGATGACCTCGCCCGTACGCGCGAGCAGGTGCGGCGGTTCTCCGACGCCGACGCCCGGGTGCTCGCCGACTTCGAATCCGAGCTCGGGCGGGTCGCTGCGCTGATCACGCCGCTGATCGACGACACGCCGCCCGACCCGGCCTCGCTGCGCCCGCGCGACCTCGCCCACCTCGCCCGCCTCGGGGGCCGGGCCGCGCGACACCGCGACCTGCTCGCCGAGGCCAGCTACCTGTTCGGCACGTCCGCGACCCAGTACCTGTCGGAGTGGTTCGAGTCCGACCAGGTGATGGCGGCCCTCGGCTGGCACGCGATCAACGACTCGGCCGCCGGCCCGTCGACGCCGGGGACCGCGTTCGTGCTGCTGCACGACCACGCCTCCGAGCAGGCCGGAGGCGGGATCCGCCAGTGGGGCTTCGTGCGCGGCGGGATCGGACGGCTGACCGAGGCGATGGCCGACGCCGCCCGCGAGGCCGGCGCGACGATCCGCACCGGCGCCGAGGTCGACGAAGTGCTCGTCGAGGGTGGCCGCGCGGCCGGGGTCCGCCTCGCCGGCGGCGAGGAGCTCCGCGCCGCGCGGGTGCTCTCGAACGCCGACCCGAAGACGACGTTCCTGCGGCTGGTCGACGACGACCGGCTGCCGGATCGATTCGTCGCGGCCGTTCGCGCCTATCGCTGCGAGGGCACCAGCGTCAAGATCAACCTCGCGGTGGACTCGCTCCCCGTCGCGGCGGCCATCGCGGGCGACGGGGTCCAGCCGTATCACCGCGGCATCGCCGAGGTCAACCCGACGATCGCCGAGATGGACGCCGCCCAGGCCGAGGCCCGGGCGGGACGCCCGGCCGCGGATCCGCACATCGAGCTCTGCATCCCGACCGTCCACGACCCGAGTCTCGCGCCGGAGGGAAAGCACGTGGTCACGATCGACGTCAACTCGCAGCCGTACACGCTTGCGAACGGCGGCGACTGGGGCTCGATCCGCGACGAGGTCGCCGACCGCGCGATCGCGAAGCTCGGCGAGTACTTCCCGAACCTGCCGGGGTCGATCCTCGAGCGCCAGGTGTTGGCGCCGCCCGACCTCGAGCGCCTGCTGGGGATCTGGGGCGGTCACGCGCTGCACGGCGACATGGCCTTCGACCAGCTCTTCAACCTGCGCCCCGTGCGCGGCTGGGCCGACTACCGGACGCCCGTGCGCGACCTCTACCTGTGCGGTGCCGGCACCCATCCGGGGGGAGGCGTCACCGGCGCCAACGGGCGCAATTGTGCTCGCGAGGTGCTCCGCGACGTGCGGACGCCGCGGGCGCGGCTGCGGGAGGCACTGCGGTGAGCCCGCTGGTCCCGAGCGAGTGGCAGTCGATCGAAGCGCCGGTGATGCGCACCGAGCCGCCAGGCCCGCGCAGCCGGAAGATCCTCGAGCGGATCGGACGCCGCGCCTATCCGGGCCTCGCCGAGGGGCTCGCGCCGCTCGCGCTTGCGTCGAAGCGCGCCTGGACGGTCACCGACGCCGACGACAACGTCTACCTCGACCTCGCCTCGGCCTCGGCCTCGGTGCCGCTGGGCGCTTGCCGCGAGGAGCTGATCGCGCCCGCCGTCGAGGCGCTCCACCGATTCGGCAACGAGGACAGCCACGCCCTCGCCTCGGAGCTGACCGCGGAGCTCGGCGAGCGGCTGCTGGCGATCGCGCCGCCGAGCGTGAGCCGCTTCGACATCGCGCTGAACGGCACCGAGGCGGTTGAGATCGCGATCAAGATCATGCGCCGCGCGACCGGGCGGCCGGTGGTGCTCGCGTTCCACGGCGCCTACCACGGCGAGTCGACCGTGACCGCGGCGCTGGGCGCCGAGCACGCCGAGATCAGCCGCGGCCTGCGGGGCCTGGTGCCCGGGTTCGTCCACGTCCCCTATCCCCACCCGTACCGTTCGCCGCTGCGCGACGCGCGGCCGGGCGGCAGTGGCGACCCGACGGTCGACTACCTGCGCGACCACGTTCTCTTCCATGCGCTCGACCCGAGTGAGGTCGCCGGGGTCGTGATCGAGCCGGTGCTCGGCTCGGGCGGGTGCGTCGCGCCCCCCGACCCCTTCTGGCCCGCGCTGGCCGACCTCTGCGCCGAGCACGGCTGGCTGCTCTGCGCCGACGAGGTGAAGACCGGGATGGGCCGCTCCGGGCTCATGCTTGCGATCGAGCGCTGGGGCGTCGAGCCCGACCTGATCTGCCTCGGCAAGGCGCTGGGCGGGGGCGTGATGCCGATCGGGGCGCTGCTGGGCTCCGAGCGGGCGCTCGGCGGCTTCGATGACGTGCCCACCGGCAGCACTTGGTCGTGGCTGCCCGCGGCCTGCGCCGCGGCGCTGGCGACGCTCGATCTCTACGCCCGTGAGCCGGTGCTCGAGCACGTGGCCGAGCTCGAGCGGCTCGCGAGCGGGCGGCTCGACGAGCTGCGGGACCGGTTCGAGGCGATCGGCGACGTGCGCGCCGTCGGCTGCTTTTTGGCGGTGGAGTTCGTGCGCGACCACGAGACCCGGGAGCGGTGGCCGGAGCTCCAGGACGCGGTGGCCGCGGCGATGTGCCGGCGCGGTGTGATCGCCGACTCGAGCACCACCTCGCTCAACCTTCAGCCGTCGCTCGTGATGCCGGCCGAGGCGCTCGACCGGGCGTTCGACATCGTCGGCGAATCGATCGCCGACGCGCTCGCGAGGCCGTCGACATGACCGCGCTGGAGACGGAGCTCCGCTCGGAGCTCGAGCGGATGCGCGAGGCAGGGACGCTCAAGCGGATCCCGGTGCTGCGCTCCGCACAGGGGCCTGTGGTCGAGATCGAGGGCCGGGGCCAGGTCCTCTGCCTGTGCTCGAACGACTACCTCGGGCTCGCCGACCACCCGGAGGTGGTCCGCGCCGGCACCGAGGGGTTCGCCCACTTCGGCGCCGGGACCGCGTCGGTCCGGTTCATCTGCGGCACCTTCACGCCGCACCTCGAGCTCGAGCGCGACCTCGCCGCCTTCGCCGGGACGGAGGCGGCGCTCACCTACGTCTCCTGCTGGAACGCCAACGCCGCTCTGCTCGACGCGCTCTGCGACGAGCGCACGGCGGTCTTCTCCGACCGCCTCAACCACGCCTCGATAATCGACGGGATGCGGCTCGCGCGACCGGCCCACAAGGCGGTGTACGAGCACGGCGACCCCGACGACCTGAGCCGCGCGCTGGCCGAGGCGCCCGCGTCGAGCCGGCGCCTGATCATCACCGACGGCGTCTTCAGCATGGAGGGCGACCTGGCGCCGATGCCCGAGCTTGCGGCGCTCGCGCGCGAGTACGAGGCGACGCTGATCGTGGACGACTCGCACGGGATCGGTGTCGTCGGCGAGACCGGTCGCGGCGTGCTCGAGCACTTCGGGCTCCTGGGCCGCGACGACGTGATCCTGACCGGCACGCTCGGCAAGGCGCTCGGGGGCGCCGCCGGCGGCTTCGTCGCCGGCAGCGAGGCGTTGTGCGGGATGCTCGAGCAGCGCTCGCGGCCGCAGCTGTTCTCCAACGGGATCCCGCCGGCCGTGGCGTGCAGCGCCCGGCGGGCGCTGGCCGAGCTTCGCGAGCACCCGGAGCTCGTCGCGCGGCTGCGGGCGAACACCCGGGCGATGCGCGCGGCGATCGCCGCGACCGGGCTCGAGCCGGTCGAGGGCGAGAGCGCGATCGTGCCGATCATCGTCGGCGAGACCGCGGCGGCGATCCGGATGAGCGAGCGGCTGCTCGAGCTGGGCGTCTATGTGACCGGCTTCGGCTATCCGGTCGTCCCGGAGGGAACGGCGCGCGTGCGCATCCAGGTCTCGGCGGCGCTCACGCAGGCGCAGCTGGAGCAGGCGGCCGCGGCGCTCGAGCGCGCTGCGATCGAGCAGGGCCTGCTGGCGACGGCGCCCGCCGACTGAGCAGCCTGGGCGGTCGCGTTTGGCGATACTCCGACGCGTGGCCGGAGCAATCGAGAACGTCGAGCGCTACCGCGAGGCGCTGGATGCGTGGAACCGCCGCGACCTGGTCTGGATCCTCGAGCAGGCGACGCCCGACTTCGAGTTCCACACCGCGCAGCTCTTCCCCGGCATCGAGCCCCTGTACCGGGGTCGCCAGGGGATGGTCGAGTTCTGGACGACGTTCATCGAGGAGCCGTGGGCGCTCTTTCACCTGGTCGTCAAGGAGATGGTCGCGATCGGCGACGAACGCGTCCTCGCCCTGCTCACCTTCACCGGCACCGAGCGGGACTCCGGCGAGGAGGTGACCACGCCCTACGCCCACCTCGCCACCTTCCGCGGCGACGAGGTCGCTCGGATCGACGCCTACGCCGACTGGGACGAGGCGAGGGCGGCCGCGGGCCTCGTTACCTGAAGCCCGCAGCCGCGCACGTCGCTACTTGACGCCCTTCGCGCAGACGATCCCCTCGAACGCGACTCCCTGGATGCCGGAGAGATCGACGAAGCCGAACTCCCAGCCGTTAGGCGGCAGCGCGCTGAAGAAGTCGACCGCGATCAGACGGTCGGTCTCGTAGAAGCCCGTGACCACGCGCTGGCCCGACGGGCAGGTGAGAATCGTGGTCGTCGTCGCCGCGGTCGCCGTCGCGCCGGCGTTCGCCGGGACGACCGTCGGCACGGTGGCCAGGAAGTAGCTCAGCTTCGGCTTCTTCGCTCCCCTCGCCCGGGCGAACGGCACATTGGCGCCGGCAGCCCGCGCGTCGGCGGCGCTCACGCGCTCGATCTGCTTGTGGACCGTCGGGCCCACGGTGACCTTGTCATCGCTTCCGCCGATCCCGGTCGCGGCGAATACGCCGCTGCCGACGATCACCGCCCCGACCGCTACGAACAAGACACGTCGTCGCATCAGACGACCTCCTCTGATTGGGACCTCCCTTGGACGCTTCCCACCCTAAGGGCCGGGCGGGACGCCGCGCAAGGCCAGGCGCGGGTGGCTAGTTCCGCGGCCTGAGCGCTGAGAAGTCGCCGGTCTCGCGGATCGAGCCGGCCGCACCCATCGCGGCGCTCATCGCGATGTGGGCGAGCCAGCTGCCGAGGCTGACCCGGCGCGCCCCGGCAGCCGCGAGGCGGGCCAGCGACATGTCGGGGAAGGCGAGGACATTCACCGGCTTCGAGACCGCCGAGCAGACGGCGCGGATCTCGTCGTCGCTCCGCAGCCCGGGGGCGTACAGCACGTCGGCTCCTGCCGCCTCGTATGCCCGCAACCGGACGATCGTGTCCTCGAGGTCGGGGTTGTCGCGAAAGTGGTTCTCGGCCCGCGCGGTGAGCGTGAACGGGAAGTCGAGCGACCGGGCCGCCTCGGCGGCGGCGACCACACGTTCGGCCGCGTGCTCGGTGTCGTACAGATAGCCGCCATCGCGGTCCCAGTCCTCGATCGAGCCGCCGACCGCGCCTGCCGCCGCGACACCGGCGATCGCACGCGCCGCGTCCGCAGGGTCGGGGCCGTAACCGTTCTCGAGGTCGATCGACACGGGCAGCCCGGTCGCCCGGTCGAGCTCCCGGGCGTGCTCGATCGTCTCGTCGAGGCCCACATCGCCGTCGGAGCGCCCCAGCGCCTGGGCGAACCCGCCGCTCGTGCTCGCCAGCGCCGGAAAGCCGAGCTCGGCCAGACCGCGCGCCGAACCTGCGTCCCAGGCGTTCGGGAGCACGAACGCGTCGCCCTCGTGCAGGGCTTGGAACGCCTCGCCCTTTTCGCGCTGCGTGGCCACTAGAGCAGGTCGAGCGCCGCGCCGGCGATCGTCTCCGGATCGATGCCGTGGTGGGGGTACAGATCGGTGATGTCCCCGGACTGCCCGAACTCGGTGACGCCGAGGTAGACCGCGGGATCACCGCGGACGGAGCCGAGGAAGGAGAGCGTGTGCGGGTGGCCGTCGATCACGCCCACGATCGGGGCGGGGCGGTCCGCGGGCAGGAGGCGCTCGAGAATCGCTGCATCTCCGTCGGCGAGCCCTTGGCGGGCGCGCAGGGCGCGGAAGAGCAGGTCGGGGCTGGTCAGGCAGAGCACGTCGGCAGGGATCCCGCCCTCGGACTCGAGCTCCTCCGCAGCCGCGACCGCCTCGGGGATCACGGCCCCGACGGCGCAGATCACGATCCGCGCGGGCCCCGCCGCCTCGCGCAGCCGATAGCCCCCGCCGAGGACGTCGCGCCGCCGCCGCTCGCGAGCCTCTGCCTGCCCCGGGACCGCCGCGAGCGACTGGTCGATCGGCCGCGTCGAGAGCCGGAAGTAGGCCGACTCGCCGTCGGCCCTCCCCAGCCGCGAGAGCGCGTGCAGGAACGTCCACTCGAGGTCCTGGGCGAACGCCGGCTCCCACGCGACGCAGCCGGGCTGCTCGATGCCCGCCGACGGGGTGACGACCGACTGGTGGGCGCCACCCTCCGGGCCGAGGGTCACCCCCGACGGGGTACCGATCAGGATCGACTGGCCGCCGGCGTAGATCCCGAACGCCCACGGCTCGTAGCAGCGCATCAGGAACGGGTCGTAGATCGTCCCCACCGGGAGGAGCGGCTGCCCGTCCCGCGACCAGGTCGCCCCGAGCTCGCCGAGCAGGCCGACGAGGTTGACCTCCGCGATCCCGAGCTCGACGTGCTGGCCGTGGTCCGTCTCGCGCCAGCGCACGAGCGTGTCGGTGTCGTCGGCGAACCAGTCGATCCGGTCTCCGAGCGACCAGACCCCGACCCGGTTGATCCAGCCGCCGAGGTTGGTCGACGACGCGACGTCGGGGCTCACGGTCACCACTCGGGACGCGGCCTCCGGCGCCTCACGGTAGAGGTCGGCGAACAGCCTGCCGAGCTCCTGCTGGGTGGAGCCGAGCCCGGAGTGCGAGCGACCGAGCTCGACCGGCAACGGCGGCGGCTCGATCGGCGGGGTCGGATCGCGGCGCAGGCGCTCGGCCGCCGCCGCGCAGATCCGGCCCTCGGCGCTCCCGCCGTCGAAGCGGGCCCACCGATCGCCCGGGGCGACGCCCAGCTCGGCCGCCAACGCCGCGAGCTGGTCCGCGGTTAGCAGGGCGGAGTGGTTGGCCGGATGGCCCTCGATCGGCAGGCGCCAGCCCTTGATCGTGTACGCGAACAGGACCGAAGGCCGATCGGCGACCGCGTCGCATTCCGCCAGGCCCGCGAGCACCGAGCCGAGGTCGTGGCCACCGAGGTCCCGGATCGCGGCGCGCACCTCCGAGTCGCCGAGCTCGGAGACCAGGCGCGCGATTGCCCGCCGCCCGGGGCCCGAGCCGGGCAACCGCTCGCGCAGCTCGCCCGCGTCGCTGCGCAGCAGCCGCTGGTACTCCTCGTTCGCCATCTCGTCGATCCGCCGCCGCAGATCGCCGCCGCCGCCGCGCCCGAACAGCTCGCGCAGCCGCGGGCCGTACTTGACCGTCACCGTCTGCCAGCCGGCGGCTTCGAACATCGCCAGCAGGCGGCCGACCGACATGTCCGGCACGACGCGGTCGAGCGACTGCCGGTTGAGGTCGACGATCCAGAGCACCTCTCCGAGCTTTGCGACGACGGGGTCGCAGATCGCCTCCCAGACGGCTCCCTCGTCCAGCTCGGCGTCGCCGAGCAGGGCGATCTGGCGGCCGCCGCGTGGAACGTCGAAGTGCCCCGCGACGTAGCGGTGGGCGAGCGCGCCCCAGATCACCTGGGTCGCCCCGATGCCGACCGAGCCCGTGGAGTAGTCGACGGGGTCGGGGTCCTTGGTCCGCGACGGATAGCTCTGCAGCCCGCCGAAGTCGCGCAACCGCTCGAGGAACGCGCCGTCGAGCTCGCCGAGCAGGTAGTTGATCGCGTGCAGGACGGGGGACGCGTGCGGTTTGACCGAGACGCGGTCGGGCGCCCGCAGGTGCGCGAACCAGAGCGCGGTCATCAGCGTCACCACCGAGGCGCTCGACGCCTGGTGTCCGCCGACCTTGATTCCGGACGGGCTCTCCCGCACCCGGTTCGCGTGGTCGACGATCGCGGTCGAGAGCCAGAGCACGCGAGCCTCGATCGCCTCCAGGGCAGCGAGGTCGGCGGCCGGGGCGCCCTCGCCCTCCGCGCGTTCGATGGTCTCGCCGATCACCCCCCGCATGATCGCGCTCCCGCCGCGGGGATGCTCCCCCGCTCCTTCCGCGCGGCCTGCCGTGCGTAAGTGCTGCGGGCCGACGCGGCTCGCCCGACCTGCGATCCTCCACCGGTGCTCCAGCACGTCTCGATCGAGATCGCTCCCGACGAGGCCGAGGCCGCCGTGGCCTTCTGGGGCCTACTCGGCTTCGAGCGCGTCGAGTCGCCCGAGGCGCTCGGCGGCTACGTCACCTGGGTCGAGCGCCAGGCTACGCAGATCCACCTGATCCACACCGAGGGCGCGACCGTGCCGGTGCTCGGCCACGCGGCGGTGGTGGTCGACGACTTCGAGGCGGCGCTCGTCCGTGTCCGCGATGCGGGACACGAGGTCGAGGAGACACGGCAGCTCTGGGGGGCCCGGCGGGCGTTCGCGATCGGCCCCGGGGGCCACCGAGTCGAGCTGATGGAGTACCCGCCGTGAGCCCGAGCTTCGAGACCGTCAGGGTGGCCGCGGTCCAGGCGACGCCGGTGGTGCTCGACGCCGAGGCGAGCGTCGAGAAGGCGTGTCGGCTGCTCGGCGAGGCCGCCGAGCAGGGAGCCAGGCTGGCGGTCCTCCCCGAGGCGTTCGTACCGCTCTATCCGAGCGGCGCCTGGGCGCACGACGCGGGCTCGTTCAGCGGCTGGGGCCGGCTGTGGCAGCGATTGTGGGAGAACTCGATCGACGTCCCCGGGCCGCTCTGTGAGCGGATCGCCGAGCGCTGCCGCGAGCTCGACCTCTACTGCGCGATCGGTGTCAACGAGCGCGAGGCCGAGCGTCCAGGCTCGCTCTACAACACGCTGCTGCTGATCGGTCCCGACGGGCTCTTGCACAAGCACCGCAAGCTGATGCCGACGATGCACGAGCGGCTCTTTCACGGGATCGGGGCCGGCGACGACCTCGCGGTGACCGAGACGCCGATCGGGCGCGTCGGCGGCCTGATCTGCTGGGAGAACCGGATGCCGCTCGCCCGCTACGCGCTGTATCGGGGCGGCCCCCAGATCTGGGTGGCCCCGACCGCGGACGACAGCGACGGCTGGCTTGCCTCGATGCGACACATCGCGATGGAGTCGGGCGCCTACGTGGTGTCGGTGCCGCAGTACATCCCCGCGGCGGCCTTCCCCGACGACTTCCCAGCCGACCTCCCGGCCGGCCAGGAGGTGTTCGGACGTGGCGGCGCGGCAATCTGCGAGCCCGACGACGGTGAGGTGATCGCCGGCCCCCTGTACGACCGGGAGGGGATCGTGGTCGCGGACTGCGACCTCGGCGCCGCCCTGCGAGCGAAGCGCTGGTTCGACGCCGCCGGCCACTACAGCCGCGAGGAAATCCTCCTGCGCAAGTAGCGGACTGCGGTATTCGCGGACGCCGCTTGCCTTCCTAGTATGGGCCGCCCGTGAGATACCCGGTCGAATCCTTCACCCCGGCCGAGCGCGCCCTGCTCGAGCCTCACTTCACCAACCTCGACCGGCCGGTCTTCTGCCTCGTGAACCTCCCCGAAACGGTCAAGGGAGCGCTCTTCGCCCGGTACTCGCGCTATCCGGGCACGCTGCGGCGGCTCTTCCTGGAGGAATTCGCCGACGACGTGCCCTCCGGCGGCCGGCCATTCGACGGGGTCGAGGGCGAGCGCGCCGCAGGGCTCTACGAGCGGGTCTTCATCGGCTACGGGGACGACTCGATCGCGCAGGTGGGCGGCGCCCATGTTGCCTGCGAGTGGGTCTCCAACGTGCTCACGAAGATCCTCCAGCGCGGGCGGCTGGCGGCCTACCTGGAGCAGTCGACGCGCTACATCCCCTACGACCAGCCGATCGAGGAGATCGGTGGGTATCGCTACTACTCCGACGCCGAGCTCGGGCGTGAGTACCGACAGGCGATGGACGAGCTCTTCCGGATCTACTCGCACAGCCTGGAGCGGGTGCAGAGCTGGGCCGAGGAGCGCTGGCCGCGGGCCGAAGGCCAGCCCGAGGGAGCCTGGCGCAGCTCGGTCCGGGCCAAGGCGCTCGATCTGCTGCGCGGCCTGTTGCCGGCGTCGACGCTGAGCCACGTCGGCATGTACGCGTCCGGCCAGGCATACGAGGGACTGCTGCTGCGGCTCGCCGCGTCGCCGCTGCCCGAGGCGCGCGCCTTCGGCGAGCTGATGCTGGAGGAGCTGCGGCTGGTGATGCCGAGCTTCGTCGCCCGCGTCGACCGCCCCGACCGCGGCGGCGACTGGATCGCGCACCTGCGCGAGCGCCGCGAGGCCACCGAGCAAGCCGTCGCTCGCCTCGGGCTCGACCGCCGTCGCGGTGACGGGGCGCCCGCCGTCGAGCTGGTCCACGTCGATGGCACCGAGGACGATCTCCTGGTCGCATCGCTCTACGAGTCCGCCGGCACCGCCGAGTCCGAGATCCGCCGCCGGATCGGCGCCCTGGACCCCATCGAGCGCGCGGAGCTGATCGGCGAGCTCGCCGGCGAGCGCCGCAACCGCCGCCACCGTCCGGGTCGCGGCTGGGAGGCGGTCCGCTACCGGTTCGAGATCGTCTCCGACTACGGCGGCTTCCGCGACCTCCAGCGCCACCGGATGCTGACCTGCCAGTGGCAGCGGCTGGGGCCCGAGCTCGGCGCCGGGGTGCCCGACGAGGTCCGGGAGGCCGGCGCGGGCGGCGACTACGAGCGTGCCCTGGAGGTCTCGCGGCGCGAGTTCGGGCGCCTCGAGGCGGCAGGCGCGGCGGACGCGGCGCCGTACGCGCTCTGCCTCGGCTACCGGATCCGCTACGTGCTCGATCTCAACGCGCGCGAGGCGATGCACCTTTGCGAGCTGCGCTCGGGGCGCGAGGGCCATCCGACCTACCGCGCTGTCGCGCAGGCGATGCACGAGCGAATCGCCGCCGTGCATCCCGCCATCGCGGCCGCAATGCGCCACGTCGACTCCTCGACCGAGCCCCGTCTCGAGCGCATCCTGAGCGAGATCCGCACCCACCGCAAGCGGCTCGCGGCGACCCAGGCCCCCGACGCGCCGCCCGGCGTCAGCTCGCTGGGCTAGCGGCTCAGGCGGGCGGCCGGTCGCGGCCGCTAAGGGATTCGCTTCTTGCGCTCACAGCCCCTCGCCCGGTCGCGGCCGGGCCCGCCATCGCAGACGTCGCGCCCCGGGCCCCCGAGCAGCAGGTCGCGGCCGTCCCCGCCGCGCAACCGGTCGTCGCCGGCGTCGCCGGCCAGCCGGTCGCGGCCGGCCTGACCGCAGGCCACGTCCTCGCCGGCCGCACCCGCGATCCGGTCGGCCTCGCCCAGCAGCTTGAACGCGTCGTCGCCGATGGTGCCCTCGAAGTCGTCCCTGCCGGGGCCGCCGAGGTTGGTCACCTCGCGGCCGCCACAGACGATCCGCCGTCCGGAGGCGTCGTCATAGAGCCGCTTCGCGACCACACCGAGATACGGGCCGTACAGGTGGCTGCCGTCGCTCACATAGCCGTAGCTGGTCACGCCGTTGACGCGCCCGCCCCCGGTCACCCACGAGCCGCCGCTCGAGCCCCCGGTCATGTCGCAGGCGATTTGCATCGTCGCCGGGCCCGGGCCGGGCGGGTTGTCCGACCCGGTGATCGGCGAAGCGCACGACCACAGCCGCTGGCCGTCGAAGTCGAAGCGCGGCGGCAGGGACAGCGGGTTCGCGAGCGCCGGATAGCCGAAGCCCGTGATGTTCCGCGTCCGCGACCCGTTGAACGCGATCCCGCGAGCGCCGAGCACGTCCTCGATCCCGCGCCCCTCCTCGTCCCGGGCGAGCAGCGCGGCCCCCAGGTCCTGGCGGACGTTGACGTCGCGGCCCCAGCCCTCGGTGGTGAACAGCTCGCGCGCCGGCCAGGTGCCGAACGGCCGCTCGCCGTTGCGAAAGCCGGGGACGAAGATCCAGTTGGTGGCGAAGCCGCCACCGAACTGGGCGTCGTTGACGCAATGGCCGGCCGTCCAGGCGAGCGTGTGCGCGTTGGAGGCCACGACCGTGGCCGAGCAGAGATAGTCGCCCGGCTGGGTTCCGCCCTGGATCGTGAAGAAGACCTTGCCGTGCACGCGCTCGGGAAAGCGAGCGCTGGCGGCGCTGGCGTCGACCGCGGCGCGCGAGGCCGGCACCCGCACCGGGGCGGCGGACCGCTCCGGCGCCGTCGCTCGTGGCGGCGCCCCGGTGACCCGACCGCTGCCCGCGAGGCCAAGACCGGCGGGCTCGGCCGCCCGCATGCGGCGCGCCGTCCAGTAGTCACGGATCTCGCCGGGGTCGCCCACGACGGCCTCGGCGACCGGAGCGGAGGCAACCTGCTCCTCGGCTCGCGCCGGCGCCGCGATCGCGAGCACGGCCGCCAGCGCCAGTGCAGCGCAGGCGGATCGCATCGCCGTTGTCCCCCGCCGCGTCCGCATCACCCCGTCCAGCGTAGATGAGCGCGGACGCCGCCGGCCGTAATTGCCCCGACCACAAGTCCCACCGGTCCGGACGTTCATGCCAAGCGATGGGCCTTGAGGGCGCTATTCGACCCTAAGTCCCACGGACCGACCGCCGGCCGCGACCGATGGGACTTAGGGAGCTCCGCGCCGCGCAATGTCCACCTCTCCTACTTGCCTCGACCACGCTTCCGGGCCCAACCCGGCCCGAGCGGAACGCCGCCGGACAGCCGGAGTCACTTCGGCGCGCTGCGCTCGGCGATGACGGCGTCCGCACGCGCGAGGCCTCGCTGGGAGAGGCGACGACCGAACGCGCCGCGGCGCTCGACGACCCAGCGATACCCGCGCTCGACCGCGCCCGGGAAGCGCCCGGTGAGCGCCGCCAACGGACCGCCACCCGGGAGCAGGCGCAGAAGCGGGGCGGCCGCCGCGCCCGCCGAGGCGACCGATCCGTCGGGTTCGACGAGATGCCACGAAGCCATCCGCTGGGTCTCCGGCATCGCGCCGAGCAGCTCCCCAGCGCGGTCGTCCTGAAGTGCGACCGGCGCGAGGCGCCGGTGGCGGTCCCAGCGCAGTACCCAGGCCAGCGACCAGCGGCAGAAGCGACACTGGGCGTCGTAGAGGAGCCGGTGCGTCGAGGAGCTCACCGGGCGAGCGTCGCTCCGGAGCGCGCGGGGAGCGCATGGCCGCGGACCTGGGGCGGGACGCAGAACGCGCCCTCGGAGAAGCCCTGAGCCTCGATCCCGAACGCCCAGTTGAAGCGAGCGCGGTAGTTCTCGAGCGCGATGATGCTGGTCAGCTCGACCAGCTGCGCCTCGTCGAGGTGCCCGCGGAGCCGGTCGAACAGCTTCGCCGGGACGTCGACCGGGCTGCGCGAGATGCCGGTCGCGTAATCGAGCACGAGCTTCTCCAGCTCGCTGAACCGATCGCTGGTCTCGTAGGTGGGCAGCTCGCGCAGCTCCTCCTCCGAGACGCCGGCCCCGCCGCTGATCGACGAGCCGAAGTCCAGGCACCACTCGCAGCCGCAGAGCATCGCCGCGCGCAGCTCGGCGAGATGCTTGAGGCGGTCGTCGACGAGATGCGAGCGCTCCGAGGCCATCTCCAGCGCCCCGTAGCCGACCAGCAGCTTCGGGTGGTGGGCGAAGACCCGTAGCGGGTCCATCACCTCGCCGTAGCGGCGCCGCGACTCGCGATAGCTGGCGCGAACCACCGGGCCTCCCGTGCCGTCGGGCACGCCGGCGATCCGCGCGTTCTCGCCGGCGGCCGGAGTGGCGGCGCGCGCCGGGGACCGCTGCGCCGGCGGTCGCCGGCCGACGACGAACAGCACCCATGTCGGCAGCAGGACGGTCGCGGCGAGGGCGAGCACGTTGGCGATCGCGTCACCGGTCGGATACGGCTCGAGGTTGAAGAGGTGGTAGGCCGTGTGCGGGACCGCGAACAGCAGGTAGGAGGCTGCCGCGACGATCACGAGGCGCCGCTCGAGCGCCCAGGCTGCGGCGAGCAACACGAGTCCGGTGGCGAGGAACAGGCCGCCTACGTCGCGCATCAGGTGCTCGTTGTAGGCGGGGAGCGCCTCGACCCAGCCGCGCCCGAAGGGAAAGTCGCCGTAGTACGAGCGCGGCGCGAGAACCGCCCAGAGGCCGTCGACGACCTGGACGATGCCGAGGCCGCCCAGCGCCGCGCGCACGGCGAGGCGGTGACGCGTGATCGTGCGGTCGGGGTCAGACATGGACGTGGCTCCTTTCCAGGCTCTCGATGACCGCGATAGTCGAATCGACCCAGGCGGCGATGAAACGCTCGTCCTCCAGGCCCGCGAAGCGGGCGCCGAAGATCGTTTGCTGCAGGCTGAAGCCGACCAGCGAGGCGCAGACGACCTCGCCGAGCGCCTCGGAGTCGGCGAGCTCGAACCCCCGCTCGGCGGCGTACCGCTCGAGGATTCGGACCGAGAGGTCGAGCCCGCGCCGGACGATCGCCTCGTGAAAGCGGTCCGCCAGGCCCGGGACCCGGTCGCCCTCGCGCATCACCAACCGCAGCAGCACGCGCTCGCGGGCGAGCTCGGCGAGACCCCACCGGGCGATCAGGGTGAGCTCGGCGCGGAGGTCGCCGAGCGGCGCGAGCTCGACCCGGTCATTGAAGGCCTCGATCTCGTCGATCCGCTCCTCGAAGGCCACCTCGAGCAGGGCCTGCTTGCTGGGGAAGTGCTTGTACAGGGCGCCCGAGCGGGGGGCGAGCCCCGCGGCCCTCTCGATCTCGCCGATCGACGTTGCCGTGTAGCCGCGCTCGCCGAACAGCTCCAGCGCGGCGGCGACGATGCGCTCGCGGGTCTCGGTACCTCGGCTCATCGGTAAACGATCGTTTACCAATGGTAACCGCTCGTTTACCCGAGCGCCTCCTCGGTCCAGCTCGTCACCGGGTCGACCGCCGTGCCGAGGTCGTCGAGGAAGAGCTGGTGCCCGGCGCCGTCGAGCTCCAGGTAGTCGGCACGGGGCGGCCGGGCGCGGTCGAGCGCGCGGCGCGTGAACTCGGGGGTCACCATCCGGTCGGCGCCGCCGATCACGACGAGCACGGGGGTCTCGACCCGCTCCCACGGGATGCGGGGCCGAAAGGCGGAGTAGCTCGCGGCAGCGCGGGCGCTGATCGTGAAGTTGAACAGCCGGTCCTGGCGCTCGTCGAAGTAGGCCTTCGTCTTCGGGTCGAGCGCCACCTGCTCGTAGTCGGCGATCCGCTGCACGGGGACGGGCGCTCGCGGGGCGATGCGGGCGAGCCCGCGCAGGAGCGGGACGAGCCGCGCGGCCGACGGATCGTGGTCGACGTCGGGGTGGCCGATGCAGTGACAGACCGCCGCGTCGATGTCCGGCTCGCGGGTGAGCAGGTACCAGCCGATGATCCCGCCGAGCGAGTCCCCGAGCAGGATCACCGGCCCGTCGTAGCGCGAGCGGGCGAGCCCGATCGCCAGCTCGACCGCGCCGAGGTCGTCCTCGAGCGTGGCGTCCCCGCGCCGGCCCTCCGAGAGCCCGTGCCCGCAGCGGTCGACCAGCAGCGAGTTGTACCCGCGCGCGGCGAGCGCGGCCGCCAGGCCCAGGTGCCGGCGAGCGTGATCGCCGAGGCCGTGGACGACGACGAATGTCGCCGCCGCCGTGTCGACCTCGTGGCGTTCGAGATGGATTCGCACGCCCCGGTGGACCGGCCACTCGTGCTCCAGCCGCTCGAGCTCGCCCTCGAGGTCGAGGGCCGCGAGCGCGCGATTGCGGCTGCGCGCCTCCAGGAGCAGCCCGGTCGGGATCTCGAGCATCCGCTCCGCCACCCGCTTGGGCGGCGGTCCATCGGCGTAGACGAGGCGGCGCCCGTGCTGGGCGAGCACCGCGAGCGCCGACTCGCGCGAGCTCAGCGAGGGCTCGAAGCCGAGCGCCGCGCGTGCCGCGCCCAGCCGCCCGACCCGATCACCGGAGACGGCCCAGTCACCCGAGATCGGCGAAAGCCGCAGCGCGTGTGTGGCGTCGAGCGCCGCCCGCGCCGCGGCGGGCGGCACGCGCACGACGCGGCCGCCCGACAAGCGAGCGAGGTCCTCGAGCGCGATCGAGTCCTCGGTGACCAGCAGGAACGCTCCCGGGACGTCGCGAAACGCCGCCTCGATGAACGCGTGCGCGAGATCGCCCTGATGGACGAGCTGGGTTCGCCCGCCGTCGTCGGGAACGACCGCCAGCGGCGTCCCCATCAGCTCCAGCGCCGGGTTGGAGAAGTCGGGGCCGTAGACGAACCCGGGCCGCAGGCGCGTGATCACCGGCGCGCGGCGCGGGTCGGCGGCCTCCCAGCGATCGAGCATCGCCTCGACCTCGGCCTTCTCGCGGAAGTAGAAGTGGTCCGGATCGCGCTCCAGCGCGGTCTGCTCATCGACCACCGGCAGGCCGTTGCGCGGCGCTCCGTGAGCGGAGAGGCTCGAGGCTACGACGAGCCGGCCCACACCGGCCGCGGCCGACCGCGCGAGCACGTTCTCGGTGCCGTCCTGGTTGATCGAATGCGCCTCGTCGGTGTCGTGGCCCGGGATCAGGATGAACGCGAGATGGATCACCGCCTCGCAGCCCGCGAAGAGGTCGCCCAGGCGTTCGGAGCGCACGTCGCAGGACTCGGTCCGGAGCTTGGGGTGCTCGAGCCGCAGCGGTGCGCGATCGATGCCGATCAGCTCGCTCGCCCGCTCGTCGTCGGTCAGGGCGCGAAGGATCGCGGTGCCGAAGTCGCCGGCGGCGCCCGTGACCGCGATCCTCATCGACGTTGCTTGCGCTTGCGCTTCTTCGCACGGTCGCGGCGCGCCGAGTGATCCTTCGGCTTCTCGTCCTCTTCGAAGACCTCGGTCGCGTCGCCCTCGACCGCGTCGTCGCCCGCCGCCTGCTGCGGCTCCGCCTGCTGGTCCCCGGGCCTCGGCCACGGAATCGCCTCGCCGGCGTCCCAGGCGGGCGGGCGCCCCTTCGGCACCCGGTCGAGGATCAGGAACCCCAGCCAGCCGAACCAGATCGCGAGCGGCAACGGAGTCAGCGCAGGCAACAGGATCGCCGCGACGCCGAGCGCCATCCCGAGGGTCGCGAAGAAGCGGGTCAGCAGCCCGACCCGCATCGCCTGCAACGGGATGTAGATCATCGCGACGATCAGGGCGAGGCCCGCCAGCTGAGCCGCGATCCCCGCCGCAACCAGCAGGGAGTTGTCGGCGGCGAGGTCGTCGAGCAGCGAGTAGACGTCCCCGCCGGCGGCCGCCTGCGCGTCGAAGTCGGTCGAGAGCTGGTCCTGGCCGACGAAGATCAGGATGCTCTGGGCGGCGAGGAACACGGGGGCGATGACGGCGAACCCGACCATGGCCCCGATCACCCGCTCGCTGCGCGCCTGCGCCGCGCGGAACAGCAGGTACAGAGGCAGCGCGATGAGACCGAGGGCGATGGCGCGAAGGAGCGAGGCGGCGAGGACGGCCGTACTGTCGTCGGAGAACGTCCGGATCTCGTCGGTCGCCACGCCGTCGGACACCGAGATCGAGGTCGCGATCGCGGTCGAGGCGATGAACACGACCGGGACCAGGATCGCGGCGATCCCGGCGTACGGCGCCAGGTTGCGCTCTCGCTCCAGGATCTCCTTGCGGTTCATGGAAGCGGGCTCAGTCCGCGATCTCGCGGCGCCGCGGCTCGGTGGGCCCGGAACGGACGCGGCCGAGCTCCAACGCCTCCGACGGCGCGCGGATCGGAATGTAGTCGTCGTCCGGACTGACGACGCGTGAAACCCGGTCGCCGACCACGAGCACGAGGTCGAGGAACGGGGCCGCGAGCCCGATCATTCCCTCGAACCTCGCGCGGCGCTGCTGCTGCTGGGGGGTCGGCGGCGCCACCGAGATCAGCCGCGCTCGTGAAAGAAGAAGCCGGGCAGGGCGCCCTCGATCACCTCTTGCGTCATTCGCTGGGCGACCTCGAGGTTGCCGGTGCGAACCGCGATGTCGTCGAGGGTGACGATGCCGACCAGCGCGCTGTCCTCGAGCACGGGCAGCCGGCGCACCCGGTGCTGGACCATCAACGCCGCGGCCTCCTCGAGGTCCATCTCGGGCTCGCCGGTGACCAGCGGTCGCGAGGCGTGCTCGCCGACCGACTCCGCCGGCGAGCGTTCCTCCGCGAGCGCGCGCACCGCCAGGTCGCGGTCGGTGACCATCGCCGCGGGCTCGCCCTCGGAGTCGCAGATCACCACCGAGCCGACCGAGTGGTCGCGCATCAGCTGGGCGACGCTCAGCAGATCGGCGTCGGCGCGTGCGGTGACCACCCCGAGGGTCATGATCTCGCGCAGCTGCATAGGGGAACGATATCCCGGCGGAGAGCAAGTCCGACGGGTCGGCTTCGCCGCCGCGGACGACTAGCGGGCCCCACTAGCATGCGACGCCCTTGGCGGAGCTTCAGCAGACGGGCCCGATCGCGGTCTACGGGGCGACCGGGTACACCGGGCGGCTGGTCGCGGCCGAGCTCGTCCGACGCGGCGCCGACTTCGTGCTCGCAGGGCGCAACCGGGTCAAGCTCGAGATCGTCGCCGAGGACGTCGGCGGTGCTGCGACCGCAGTCGCCCCGCTCGACGACCCGGCGGCGCTGAGCGATCTGCTCCAGCCATGCGCGGCGGTGATCTCCTGCGCGGGCCCGTTCATCGCGCACGGCGAGCCGGTCGTGCGGGCCGCCGTCGCGAGCTCCACTCACTACGTCGACACCACCGGGGAGCAGCCGTTCATGCGCGTGGTCTTCGACGACCACGGCCCGGCGGCCGAGCGGGCGGGAGTCGCGCTGATCACGGCGATGGGCTTCGACTACGTGCCCGGCGACATGATCGCTGCCCTGACCGCCGAGGGCATGGGGCCGCTCGACGAGGTCCTGCTCGCCTACGCTCCGCGGGGCTTCGGCGCCTCGCGCGGGACCGCGAAGTCAGCGATCGGAATGCTCGCCGGCGGCGACGTGGAGTGGCGCGACGGCGCGCTCGTGTCGGCATCACAACGCCTGGGCCGCGGCAACTTCGACTTCGACCCGCCGATCGGAAGGCAGCGCATGGTGCGGTACCCGGCCGGCGAGCAGATCACCGTACCCCGGCACGTCGAGACCCGCAACGTGCGCACGGTGCTGACCGCCGCGACGGTGGTTCCGCACGAGCGGCTTGCGCCGCTCGCCGGGCTTGCCGCTCCGCTGCAGCTCGCGCTGCGCACCCCGGCGCGACGGCTGATCTCCAAGGCGGTCGAGCGCATGCCGGAGGGGCCAAGTCCCGAGGCGCGCCGCCGGGCGCGGTTCGAGGTCGTCTGCGAGGCGACCGCGGGATCAAGACGGCGGCGCGGAGTCGTCGAGGGGTCCGACGTCTATCGCCTGACCGCCGTGACCACAGTGGAGGCGGCACTTCGGTGCGCGGCACCCGGATACGCCCGCTCCGGAGCTCTGGCGCCGTCGCAGGCCTTCGACCCCCGTGACTTCCTCGACTCCCTGACAGCCGCCGGACTGAGCTACGAGGTCGACCCGCTGCCGGCGCCATGACCGAGAACAACCCATGTCCGCTCTGCGGCCGGCCGCTGTACGGCTGGATCGCGATGCCGCCGGCCCCGGGGGACGTCGGGGTCGGCATGCCGCTCGGCGCCCATCCGCAGTCCCGGCGCGTGATCGACCGCTGCGACCACTGCGGGGTCGCGCTGGAGCACGGACGGACGATCGACCTCGAGAGCGAATGGACGGCGATCGACCGGTCGAACGGGTCGGGGGACGGCGCGATCGTGGTTCCCAACCGCGCCAGCGTCCAGGCGGGCCTCGGGGTCGAGGGTTGGGCGGGGATCGACCGCGGCCCGGGCAGCCTGCTGCTGACGCCGCGCAGCCTCGAGCTGCTCGCCGAGCGCACCGGCCGCGCGATCGAGTCCGTGCGAACGCCGGTCTCCGGGCGTGCCCAGGCATGGATGCTGCAGACGATGCTCAACGGCCTCACGTTTCACCCGAACTTCGCCCGAGAGGTCCGTGCCGGCCGGCTGCGGCTCGCCAACGCCCGCGGGCGCTTCGCGTTCGCGGCCGACGCCGTGGTCACGGTGCTCGGGGCCCCCCTGGTCGCTCTGATATCGGTGCCGCTCGAGCTGATCGCCGCGATCGTCCGCCGCGGCGGCGAGATGGCCGCCACCCGGCGTCGCGCAGGCGACGAGCCCGTCGGCGACTAGGTCGCCTGATGCCAGAGGCGCTTCGCGAACGGCAGCACCAGCATCCGCGGTGAGTGCTGGCCGGTGAGCGCTCCGACCTGGTTGAGCAGCCCCGGGACGACCACGCGCTTGCCCGCATCCGCCCCGTCGACCGCCTCGCGCGCGACGTCCTCGACGTCGGTCCAGAAGATCCCCGGCAGGTTCTCCTCGGCGCCCCCGACGCCCGCGACCTCGACGAACTCGGTCTTCACCGGGCCCGGGCAAAGCGCGGTCACGGTGACACCGAAGCCATCGAGTTCGGCGTGGGTTGCCTCGCTGAGGCTCAGCACGAACGCCTTCGTCGCCGCGTAGGTCGCGGTGCCCGGGATCGGCTGGAAGGAGGCCGTCGACGCGACGTTGATCACCGCACCGCGGCGGCGCTCGACCATCTCACCGGTGAACCGAGCCTGGAGGTCGAGCAGCGCCTCGCAGTTGAGCCTCACCATCGCCACGACCCGCTCGCGGTCGGTTCGCGCGAGGTCAGCGGAGTCGCCGAAGCCGGCGTTGTTGACCAGGATCTCGACCATCAGCCCGAGCTCGCGCAGGCGCCCCTCGACCCGGTCGCGCTCTGCCGGGTCGCCGAGGTCGGCGGCGATCACCTCGGCGCGCACGTCGTGGGCGCCGGCGAGCTCGTCGGCCAGCTCGCGGAGCCGCGCCTCACGCCGCGCGACGAGCGTGACACCGTGGCCGCGCCCCGCGAGCTCGCGGGCGATCTCGGCCCCGATCCCGGCCGACGCCCCCGTGATCAGCGCGGTCGAGGTCACGTGTGGCGGCGGCAGGGCCATCGCCGCAGGCTATCCGACGGTCTGCCGCCCCGGCCCGGTTCCGCCGCTCTCTATAGTCGTCTGCATGGAAGGCACCGATCCCTTCGGCCTCTTCGGCGGCGACCCCGACGAACTGCGCGCGCGGCTCTCCGAGATGGCCGAGCAGATGCAGGGCGCCCAGCGCGTCGCCTGGGCCGACAACGCGATCAAGCTCGCGGTCGACATGACCGTGGCGGCGATCGCCCGACTCGAGCTCAACGGGACGAGCGACGAGCAGGCGATGCAGGTTCGCGACGCGATCCGCATCGTCTTCCCGGAATCGGTGACCCTCGTGCGCGAGGCGCGCGAGGGGCTGTCCTGAACCGGCACACACCGGGCACCCTCGGCGCACCCCGCGCGCGGCGGCGCGGCCTAGCCTCGCGCGCCGATGCAGCCGCGATCGCAATCGGGCGCCGCCACGGTCGAGCACGCCGGCCTCACGCTGCTCATCGCGCTGCTGGCGATCGCGGCGATCGCCGCGCTCGCGTCCGGGTCTGAGGAGGCCGGGCGCGACCTCGGCTCGACGCTGGCGCGAAAGATTCGCTGTGCGGCGGTCGGCCCCGGCCCCTGCTGGCGCGACCCGCTCACGGAGGCCTACGGCCGCCCGCTGGCGGGCGCCGTGCGCGCACTCGCGCCGGCTCCCCTCACCCGCCCCGGCGCCTCGGGCGCACCGCTGTTGCCGGTGGACTTCCGCCGCTGTCGCTCGGAGAGCTGCGCGATCCCGGGCGAGCGGCCGGGGCTCACCGCGTCGAACCGCCGCGTGACGGACTTCGTGGCGGTCGACGACCGGCGCAGCTCCGGCGGCCCGGCCGAGATCACCTACTGGCTCTACCGCCCGACGCTCGCCTGGGAGCGCATCGTCCGCAGGGCGAGCTCCGCCGACGTCGCCCGGCTCGGGTCCACGCCGTTGCTCGAGTCCGACGTCCCGGTCCTGGTCGCGCTCGAGACCCTCCCGGGCGCCAACCACTACGACTTCGCGGCACCAGAGGAGCCGCCGTGGCGCTGGCAGATCGACCGGCGGTAGCGCTCCGCCCTACCAGTGAGCGTCGTGGTGCTCCATCACGCCAAGCGCCCTTTCGAGCTCGAGGCCGCCGGGAAGCGTCCCGGTGAAGGTCCCGAACGGCTGGCGGTAGGAGTACCGGACGAACGCCCGCTGCTCGTCCTTGCGACGCTCGCATTCGGCGGCGAACTCGAGCCGGCCACCCTCGAGCGCGATCGCGTCGAGCCCCTCGAAGGTCACCGGGGCGGGCTCGCTCGCGCGCCCGTCCACCCAGACCGCCCGTTCGGAGCCCTGCGGCGGATCGTTGATGCCGCTGACCAGGTTCCAGGCCACGTCCCGGCCGTCGGTGGTTCGCCCGACGCCGGCGGACCAGTCCCAGACGGTGTGGCTGGGGTGATAGCCGCACGATTCGTCCTCGATCCCGCGCGCCTGGCAACGGATCCGGCGGTCGGCGATCCGCACGTCGCACTCGACCGGCACGACGCGCTTCCGGGTCCACGTGTAGCCGCCTCCGTCCTCTCCGGTCGCGCAGACGGACTCGACCCACTCGCCCTCGCCCACGTGCAGAAAGGCCCGCAGCGGGTCCTCGCCACCCTTTGCCGCCGCCTCGATGCGCACGAGCGCGCGGCCGCCCTCGGGTGCCCAGTCGACCCGGCCGGTGTCCTCGCCGTCGGCGGGCTCGGTCCAGACCTCGCCGCGGGCGACCGGCCCGAGCATGCGCGTCCGCTCGCGCATCTCGGCCGCGTCACGATCCCAGACCGCCCAGAACGTCTGGCCGATCGGCCCGACGCCGACGCGGGCCGCGCAGAGCAGGAGCTCGTCGGAGAAGGCGCCGAGATATCGCCAGCGCTTGCGCCACGAGCCGTGCCGGCGCACCGGCACCTTGCCGGGCGGCAGCGGCAGGTCGGGGCGCTCCGGCCCTGGCCCCCGCCAGGGCAGCTCTTCCGTCATTCGATCGTTGCGATCGGGTCGCCGGTGCTGATCGCGGCGCCCTCGGAGACGTTCAGCTCGGTGATCTTGCCGGCGCGATGGGCGGTGATCTCGTTCTCCATCTTCATCGCCTCGATCACGCAGATCAGCGCACCCTCCTCGACCTCGGCGCCCTGCTCGGCGACCACCTTGAACACCGACCCCTGCAGCGGCGAGGTGAGCGTCGGCCCGCCGCCGCCTCCGCCACCACTTCCCGAGCGCTGTCGCTTCCGGGGCCGGCGTCCCGGGGCGGCGCCGTCGGCGGTCGGCGCGGTCCCACCGATCACCTTGACGCTGTGCAGCCGCCCGTCCACCTCCACGGCGTAGGTCCGCTCGGCCTGCTGCTCCGCCTCGTCCTCGGAAGCACCGCCCGCCGCCTCCTCCGCTTCGCGTCCGGGGGCGGCGGGGTCCACGGAGGGCTGGGGCGCGAGCGACTTCAGCCACTCGCGGTCCTCGGTCAGGTCCCGGCAGGTCTCGCCCCTCGCCCACTGCTCGGTGGCGAGGATCGCGCGGTGGAACGGGATCAGCGTGGTGAGCGGCTCGATCTCGTATTCGCCGAGCGCCCGCAGCATGCGTGCCGTCGCCCGCTCGCGGTCGACGTCCCAGGTGATCAGCTTGGCGACCATCGGGTCGTACAGCGGGGTCACCTCGGAGCCCGCCCGCAGCCCCGAGTCCACCCGCACGCCGGGCCCGGCCGGCTCGATGTAGTGGTCGATCTTCCCGGGGGCCGGGGCGAAGTTCTTGTGCGCCGCCTCGGCGTTGATCCGGCACTCGATCGCGTGGCCGCGGAGCTCGACCTCCTCCTGACCGATCGACAGCTCCTCTCCGGCGGCGACCCGGATCTGCTCGCGGACGATGTCGATCCCCGTGACCATCTCGGTTACGCAGTGCTCCACCTGCACCCGGGTGTTCATCTCGAGGAAGAAGTACTCGTCGTCGACCTGCATCCCCTCGACCGTGCCGGCACCCCGATAGTCGACCGCCCGGGCGGCCTCGGTCGCGATCGTGCCGATCCGGTCGCGCATCTCGGCGTCGACGTGCGGCCCCGGTGCCTCCTCGATCAGCTTCTGGTGACGCCGCTGGATCGAGCAGTCGCGCTCGCCGAGGTGGATCACGTTCCCGTGCGAGTCCGCAAGCACCTGGACCTCGACGTGGCGCGGATCGTCCAGGTAGCGCTCGAGGTACACGCGATCGTCGGAGAAGAACTTCTCGCCCTCGCGCGCGGCGCCCTCGAAGGCGTCCGCGAGCTCGTCCTCGGATCGGGCGACGCGAAAGCCCTTGCCGCCGCCGCCCCCGGCCGCCTTGCAGGCGACCGGATACCCGATCTCCGCAGCGGTCTCGCGCGCCGCCTCGAGGTCGGGCGAGGGATCGGTCGCCCCGGGCACGATCGGGACCCCGGCCTCCTTCATGATCTCGCGCGCGCGCGTCTTCGACCCCATCGCGTCGATCGCGGCCGCCGGCGGGCCGATGAACACGGCCCCGGCCTCGTCGCAGGCGCGTGCGAAATCGGCGTTCTCGGCCAAAAAGCCGTAGCCGGGGTGGATCGCCTCAGCGCCCGCCTGCGCCGCGACCTCGAGGATCCGGTCGATCTTCAGATAGCTCTCGGCCGCAACCGGTGGGCCGAGCAGGAAGGCCTCGTCGGCCTCGTGGACGTGGGGCGCCTCACGATCGGCCTCCGAGTAGACGCCGACGGAGGCTATTCCCATCTCCTCGAGGGTCCGCATGACCCGGATCGCGATCTCGCCCCGGTTCGCGACCAGGACCTTCTCGAACATAGGCGCGGGAGACTAGCCGGTCCGGCGCCCTGTTCCGTCGTGTGTTTCGCGCCCGGAAGGCGGGGGTAACCGTTACATCGTTCGGTGTAACATCGCCAAATGACAGCGATCGAGAGAGCGTGATGAACGCAACCGAGAGCGCACCGGCGGGCGGAGCAGGGATCGGCGAGGTGATCCTCGCCAGCGGCGGCGCGTTGATCGCCACCGCCGTCCTGCTCTACCTCGGCTGGGCGCACCGCAGCGGGCGCACCGACCTGCTGCGCAGGCTGTCGGCGTTCGTCGCCAAGGACACCGGCCTCGCCTCCTGGGCGGCGCTGCCGTCGATGATCGCTGCGGTCTCGCTGCTGATCGCCGTGCTCGGCATGTACTGGGACATCTCCCTGCACATCGACGACGGGCGCGACGCCGGCCCCCTCGCCAACCCGGCCCACTACCTGATCCTGGTGGGGCTCTACGGGATCTTCACCGCCGGCTTCCTCGCGATCGTGCTTCCGGAGGGCCGCCCGAGCCGTGCCGCGGTGCGGATCAGCGGCGACTGGTACGCGCCGCTGGGCGGGATCGCGATGATCGCGTCGGCGGCCTTCGCGCTGATCGGCTTCCCGCTCGACGACGTCTGGCATCGCATCTTCGGCCAGGACGTGACCCTCTGGGGCCCGACCCACCTGATGCTGATCGGCGGGGCCGGCCTGACCCTGATCGGAAGCTGCATCCTGATCGTCGAGGGCCGCGAGCCCGCGCCCGGACGACGGAGCTGGCGGACGGCGCTGGCCCGCGGCCGGCGGATGTTCGCGTTCGGCGGCCTGCTGATCGGCCTGTCCACCTTCCAGGCCGAGTTCGACTTCGGCGTGCCGCAGTTCAACCTCTTGCTGGAGCCGATCATGCTGGCCTTCGCGGCCGGCGTCGCCCTGGTCGGCGCGCGGATCTGGATCGGCCCGGGCGCCGCGCTCGGCGCCGCGCTGTTCTTCATCGTCGTCCGCGGCGGCCTCGCGTTGATCGTCGGGCCGGTGCTGGGTGAGACGACCCCGCACTTCCCCCTCTACCTCGCCGAGGCGGCCTGCGTCGAGCTGGTCGCGCTCGTGCTCTCGACCCGGCGCCCCTACGTGTACGGCGCCGTCGCCGGCGGCCTGATCGGAACCCTCGGATTCGCGGCCGAGTACGCGTGGTCGCACGTCTGGATGCCGGTCCCCTGGCCGGAGAACCTGATCGCCGACGCCTGGCTCCCGGTGCTGGCGACCGGGATCGCTGGCGGGATGATCGGCGGCTATTTGGCCAGCGCCCTCGTCGGCGCCGAGCGCGGCGCAGGCGTCGCGCGCGCGGGCGCAACGGGGCGCATGCCGACCATCCTTCCCGCCGCGGCGGGCCTCGCCGTGATCGCGGTACTGGTCGCCCTCAACGTCGGCGACTCCGCCGTCGAAGACGTCCGCGGCGAGGTCCGGCTGACCGAGGTCAGCCCGGCCCCCCGCCGCACCGTCGATGCCAGGGTCGCGATCGACCCGCCCTCGGCCGTCGACGATCCGCGGTGGGTGACGGCGATCGCCTGGCAGGGCGGCGAGAAGCTCCACCTCGAGCATCTCTCAGAGTCGGCGCCGGGCGTCTACGAGACGAGCGAGCCGCTACCGGTCGACGGCAGCTGGAAAGCGCTGATCCGCGTCCACCAGGACGACGCGCTGCTCGGGCTGCCCATCTTCCTGCCGGAGGACCCGGCGATCCCTGCCCGTGAGGTCCCCGCCACCGCAACCTTCGAGCGCCCGTTCGTCGACGAGACCGAGATCCTGCAGCGCGAGCTCAAGGACGACGTGCCGGGCTCCCTGGCGATCGTCGCCTATCTCATCGTCGGGGCAATCGTGCTCGCGCTGATCGTGCTGCTCGGATGGGTCCTGCGGCGCCTCGGCGGCGCCGGCGAACCGGGACGACCGGGTCCCGAGCGCGCGGGGGGCCGGGTCGGCACCCGGGAGGTTCCGGCATGAGCGCGTTCCTGGTCGCCCACGCCGGCCATTGGCTCGAGACGATCGGGTTCGCGGTCGTGCCGCTGACCGTGATCGCGGGCATCGCGGCGCTCGCGATCATCGAGCGCCGCCGGAGCTGACCACCCCGACGCGCTCGCCCGCAGCCGGAGCACGGGAGGCGCCCTCCGTAGATTGTGCGCAACCTGGGGGGACCGATCCGACAGCCGAGCGCCGTGCGCCGCCCCGATCCCGACGAGCTCCCGGGGGTCGCCAAGCCGCGGCGCTTCCGGCCGCGCTTTCACTGGGAGTTGCTCGTCTGCGGAGTCGAGGGTCACGCGCTCGTCGGGCTCGACGCCGCCGAGCTGCGGCCCGAGGACGCGGCATTCGCCCGGGAGATGGACGGCGCGCGCTGGCACCGCTGCCTGCGCTGCGACAGCTGGCTGCCGTTCGCGCCCCCGGCGGCTCCGACGACTCGTCACCCGCCGCCCCGCGAGGCGATCGCGCTGCCGCTGCGCGGCAAGGCGCTGCGCGACAAGATCGTCCTGCGCGCGATCGCCGTCGATCGGGCGCTGCACTTCCTGGTCCTGACCGCGCTATCGGTCGGCGTCTTTTTGGTTAGCGCCAACGAGATCGACCTGCGCGACAAGTTCTACGCGGTGCTCGGGGCGCTGCACGGCGGCCTCGGCGGCCCGACCGCCGATGGCGAAGGCGGCTTCGTGCACCGGATCGACGACCTCCTCAACCTGCCGGCGGACAAGCTGCACCTGATCGGACTGGCGCTCGCCGCCTACGCGCTCCTGCAGGCGGCGGAGGGAGTCGGTCTCTGGCTGCAGAAGCGCTGGGCCGAGTACCTCGCGGTCGTCTCGACTGCGGCATTCCTCCCGCTCGAGCTTTACGAACTCTACGAGAGCGTCACCGTGCTCAAGGTGACCGCGCTGGTCGTGAACATCGCGATCCTCGTCTACCTGCTGTTCGCAAAACGCCTCTTCGGGCTGCGCGGTGGCGGCCGCGTCGACCAGGAGCTCCGCGAGCGGGACATGAGCTGGGAGGCGCTCGCACAGCGCGCCCCAGAGGCCCGGGCTAGGCGGCCTTGAGCTCCGCGGCGCCGGTCCAGATCACTTGGTCACGGCCAGGGCCGACGCCGACCAGGCGGATCGGGACCCCGGCGTGTTCGGCGATCGCGGCGAGGTAGTCGCGAGCCTCCGGCGGCAGGTCCGATTCGCTGCGGGCGCCGCTGATGTCCTCCGCCCAGCCGGGAAACTCGACGTACTCGGCCGCCGCGGTGTGCAGGATCGACTGGTGGTATGGGAACTCCTCGAACACGGCGCCCTCGCGGCCCCGGTAGCGCACTGCGACGCGCAGCGGGTCGAGCCCGGACAGCACGTCCAGCTTCGTGATCGCCAGGGCCGAGAGGCGGTTGAGGCGAGTGGCGTAGCGCAGGGCGACGAGGTCGAGCCATCCACACCGGCGCTCGCGGCCGGTGGTCGTGCCGAACTCGTGTCCGCGGTCGCGAAGATGGTCGCCGATGGCGTCGTCGAGCTCGGTCGGGAACGGGCCGGCGCCGACCCGGGTGGTGTACGCCTTGCACACGCCCCAGACCTCGTCGATGTCGGTCGGGCCGACCCCGGCCCCGACACAGGCGGCCCCCGCAACCGGGTTCGACGAGGTCACGAACGGATAGGTGCCGTGGTCGAGGTCGAGCAGCGTCGCCTGGGCGCCCTCGAACAGGACCGTGCCGCCGCCGTCGAGCGCCTCCCAGCACAGCCGCGAGGTGTCGGCGATATGCGGCTCGAGGCGATGGCCGTAGCGCAGGTACTCCTCGGTCATCGCGTGCAGGTCGAGCTTCGGGTCGCGGGCGAAGGGCCGCAGCAGCTGCTGCTTGGGCTCCAGCGCGGCCATGATCTTCTTGCGCAGGATCTTGGCGTCGAGCAGGTCCTGGACGCGGATCCCGAGGCGGGCGGATTTGTCGGCGTAGCAGGGGCCGATGCCGCGCTTGGTGGTCCCGATCTCGAGCTTGCCGAGCTTCGCCTCCCCGGCCGTGTCGAGCATTACGTGGTAGGGCATGATCAGGTGGGCGTTCGCCGACAGCCGCAGACCGCCGACGTCCACCCGGCGCCGGCGCAGGCCGTCGAGCTCCTCGATCAGTACCTCGGGATCGACGACCACGCCGTTGCCGATCACGCAGGTCTTGCCCGGATAGAGGATCCCGGACGGGATCAGGTGGAACTTGAACTCGTCGCCGTCGCGGACGATCGTGTGGCCGGCGTTGTTGCCGCCCTGGAAGCGCACCACCATCTCGGCGCGCTCGGCGAGCAGGTCGACGACCTTGCCCTTGCCCTCGTCGCCCCATTGGGTTCCGATGATCACGATTCCCGGCATGCGACCGGTGATTATGCGGGAACGACCGCTACCCGACGTATCGGTTGTAACGCCGGTCCTCGCCCCAGAGCGGCAACTCCCTGCAGATCTCCGCCAGGCGGGAGACGACGCGCGAGCCGATCTGCTCCTTGAGCTGGTCGGGGTCGAGGTTCGAGGTCACGACCATCGAGCGCTGGGACTGGTAGCGCTCGTCCACGATCGCGTACAGCTGCTCGAGGACCCAGTCGCTTCGCTTCTCCGCGCCGAGGTCGTCGATGTGCAGCAAGTCGACCGACGTGAGCCGGTCGAAGAACTCCAGGTAGGAGTCCTCGCCGGGCTCGCCGTCGTAGGTGCGACGGATGCGGGCCAGCAGCCGGGGCAGCGAATAGATCGCGACCGTGCGCCCGGCCTCGGCCGCGGCCTTGGAGACGAGCATCGCCAAGGTCGTCTTCCCGGTCCCGACATCGCCCATCAGCCACAGGCCCCTGCCGCTGTCGAGCCGGTCCTCGACCTGGTCGGCGAACTCGCGCACGGCGTCGAGCACGTCCGGAGCGATCCCGTCGTTCTCGGCGAGCTCGAAGCTGACGTCGCGAAAGCGCCGCGGGATCACCGAGGACACGCCGCGCGCACGACGCTTGGCCACCAGCGAATCGCGACACTCGCATGGCCGCGCGACGTTCTCGGGCCCGACGATCCAGCCCGAGCCGTCGCAGACTCCGAGCTTGCAGGCCGGGCGGTCGCCGAGGTCGACGCTCGAGAGGTGGGCCGTGCGGCGCGGCGGCGAGCTCATGCCTCGTCGGCGAGGTCGACCAGCGGACCGCCCTCACCGGCCTTCTGCTCGATCGGCCGCTCGCCGCCCCGGGCGCGATCGACGAACCGCGGGTACTGCTCGAGGAAGACCACGTCCACCTTCCCGATCGGCCCGTTGCGGTGCTTGGCGACGATCAGCTCCGCCTCGCTCGGATCGGCCTCGTCGTTGTAGAGCGCGTCGCGGTAGATGAACGTGACGACGTCCGAGTCTTGCTCGATGGAGCCGCTTTCTCTCAGGTCCGACAGCATCGGGCGCTTGTCGGGGCGCTGCTCGGGGGCGCGTGAGAGCTGCGAGAGGCCGATCACCGGGACGTCGAGCTCGCGCGCGAGGATCTTCAGCCCGCGCGAGAACTGGCCCACCTGCTCCACGCGGTTCGCGCGCGGGTCCTCGGCCCGCATCAGCTGCATGTAGTCGACGATCACGAGACCGAGCTTTCCGCCCTCGCTCGCCGCCAGGCGCCGCGACTTGGCGCGCAGCTCGAGCAGGCTCAGGTCCGAGGACTCGTCGATCCACAACGGCGCCGACTCGAGCTGGTTGCAGGCGCGGACGACGCGCGGCCAGTCGCGCTCGGCGACCTTTCCCTTGCGCAGGCGATCGTTCGGAATCCGCGAGCGGCTGGCGATGAAACGATGGGCCAACTCGGCCTCGGACATCTCGAGCGAGAAGAACGCGACCGGCAGTTGGTACTTGGTCGCGACGTTCTCCGCGATGTTGCACACGAGCGCCGACTTGCCGACCGAGGGCCGGGCGGCGATCGTGATCAGGTTCCCGGGCTGAAAGCCGCCGAGGACCCCGTCGAGATCGCGGAAGCCCGATGGCGTACCGGTGACCTCGAGGTCGCCCTTCGCCAGCGCCTCGAGGCGGTCGACCTCGAACTCGAGGATCTCGGCCAGGCGGGAGAAGTCCTTCGAGCGCTCGTCGTGTGCGACCTGGAACAGCAGAGCCTCGGCGCGCTCGACGAGGTCGCGAGGCTCGCCCTCGCGCTGGTTGACCGACTGCTGGATCGTGTGGCTGGCCGACAGCAGGCGGCGGAGCAGGGCGTTGCGCTTGACGATCTCGGCGTAGTGCTTCGCGTTGCCGGGCACCGGGACGACCGATGCGAGATGCGAGACCGTGTCCCGCCCGCCGGCCTCCTCCAGCTCACCCTCCGAGCGCAGCAGCTCGGAGACGGTGATCGCGTCGATCGCCTCGCTGCGCTCGTACAGGCGCTTGATCGCCCTGAAGACCAGCCGGTGGCGCTCGCGGTAGAAGTCGTCTTCGTTCAGGCGGACGTCGAGAACGACCGCGTCGAGCGCCCCGCTCGAGACCATCAGCGCCCCGAGCACCGACTCCTCTGCCTCGAGGTTCTGCGGCGGGACGTGTGCCTCTGCGGTTGCCATTGCCTCTAATTAGAGGCCCGAGGGCGGCGGAATCGCCCCTCACTGCCCCTGCCACCGAGCAAACCACAGGCGCCCGGTCACCGCAGGCGCTGTTCCCGCTAACTAGGGGACTTACGTCTCGGGAGCCGGATCGAGCAGCAGGGCCATCAACAGAGCCGAGCGCAACGACCCGTCGCGCCGGCGGTAGTGGTCGCGGCGCATGCCCTCCACCTCGAACCCCGCCGACTCGTAGAGAGCGATCGCCGGGGCGTTGTCGGGCCACACCTCGAGCTCGAGCTTGTGCGATCCGGTCGCTTGAGCGTGCTCGATCATCGCCTCCAGCAGGGCGCGCCCGCCGCCGCGGCCGCGCGCCTCGGGAAGCAACGCCATCCCGAGCACGAGGACGCCGGGAGTGCCGGCCGCCTGCACTCCGGCGTTGCCGACGATCCGACCGTCGTCCTCGAGCGCCCAGACGGCGTCCGGCCCCTCGGACTCGATCGACTCTCGAAACCGGCCGGCGCGTGCGGCGACGTCGACGGGGGGCTCGGTCGCGATCAATCCCTCCTCGGCGACCGCGGCAATCACTCGCGCCAGCGCCTCGGCGTCCTCAGTCCTTGCGTCCCGCACGATCACGGCACAGGGATTCTCCGCGAACGCCTTGGCGAGTTGTTCCCGTTATGCGAGAAGAAGTCGCCAGTCGGCCGCGACTACTTCTGCTCGGCGACGATCGTCTTGACGCGGGCGGTTGCGCCGCCTGAGACCTCGATCTCGATCATGTAGGTGCCGACGTCGCGGATCGGCTCCTCGAGGCGGATCTTCTTGCGGTCGACACGGAGGCCGCGCGCCTCGGAGATCGCCTCGGCGATCTCCGCGTTGGTGACCGAGCCGTACAGCTTGCCGTCCTCGCCGGCGCGGTGCTGGATCGTGAGCACCGTCTTGGCGAGCAGCGCCGCGGTCTCCTCGGCGCGGTCGGCCGCCTCCTGGGCGGCGCGCTCGGCCGCCTCGCGACGGCGCTGCGCCTCCTGCAGCGAGGCATCGGTGGCGGGCTGCGCGAGCTTGCGCGGGACCAGGTAGTTGCGCAGGTAGCCGGGCGAGACGTCGACCGCGTCGCCGGCGGCTCCGAGGTCCTCGACATCCTTCAGCAGGATTGCCTGCGCCACGCGGGGAACTCCTAACGCTCGCCCACGTACGGCAGCAGGGCGAGCTCGCGCGCGCGGCGGATCGCCAGGCCGAGCTGTTGCTGATGGCGGCGCGAGAGGCCGGTGACCCGGCGAGAGCGGACCTTGCCGCGGTCGGAGATGAATCGCCGCAACGTCGCCAGATCCTTGTAGTCGATGTTCTCGACGTTGATCCGCGTGTACTTGCGCGGCCGGTAGCGATCACCGAACCGGCCGCGGCGACGGCCGCCGGCCTGCTGAGGCTGCGCGCGCTGCTTGCGCGCCATCAGCCGCCCACCGCCGCGTTGTCGGAAAGGTCGTTCATCTCAGACGAATGCGCCGCACGACGGGCGACGCGAAGGCGATTCTAGCTACCTGCGCGCGCAGGGCGGCGAGAGCCAAGCCGGGGTAGGAAGCAGGGAGCGACGCGTGCTAGGCACGCGAGCGACCGATGACGACCCCCGAGCGCCGGCTATCGCGTCCCGGCGCTAGAAGGGGATGTCGTCGTCGGAGGCCCCGACCGCGCTCGGCTGGGAGCTCTCGAAGTCCGAGGTGTCGGCGGGCACGTCGGACTGGGGCGCCTGGAAGCCGTTGCCGTTGCCCTGCCCACCGCCGTCGCGGCTGCCGAGGAACTGGACCGAGTTGGCGATGATCTGGACGGCTTGGCGCTTGGTTCCGTCCTTGGCCTCCCACTCGCGCCAGTCGAGCCGGCCCTCGATCGCAACCGGTCGGCCCTTCGACAGGTAGGTCGAGCAGTTCTCGCCCTGGGCGCCCCAGACGGTGACGTCGAAGTAGTTGGGCTTGTCGACCCAGTTGCCGCTCTCGTCTTTGCGGCGTGAGTTGACCGCCACCCGCAGCTCGCAGACGCTGGTGCCGCTGGGCAGGGTGCGCAGCTCCGGGTCCCTGGTCAGGTTGCCCGTGATCGCGACCACATTGATGTTCGTAGCTGCCACTGAAATCAGTCCTTCTCTCGAAATCGTTGGATCGTTCTGGAGTCTAAGCCGGAGGTCGGCGCGTTCTCGCCCCCCGGGCGAGCGAAAGGCGGAACCTGCGGCTTTACTCGGCCGGCGGCGTGGGCTCGGCGGGCTCCGCCGGAGCGGGCTCGGCCGCCGGGGCGGCGGCGGGCTCGGCCGCCGGGGCGGCGGCGGGCTGGGCGGGCTCCGCCGGCGGCGCCGGTGGGGCTGCGGGCGCGGGGGCCGGCGCGGCGGGCGCGGGCTCACGCTGCTCGTAGTCATCGCGTCCGCGGCCGGGCCCGCGCCGCGGACCGCCGCCGCGGCTGGGCGCGGAGCTCGCCAGCGAGACCGGGGGAGGCGGCTCGGTCACCGGCGAGTCGGGATCCACCTTGAAGATGCGAAAGCGAAGGACCCCGTCGGTGATCTTCAGGTTGTGGTCGAGCTCGTCGAGCAGCGGGCTCTCGGTCTCGAACCGGAAGAAGCGGTAGTCGGCCTCGGTCCGCTGCCGGATCTCGTATGCGAGCTTGCGCATTCCCCAAGCCCGCTCGGCTGTCAGGCTGCCGGCCGACTCGATGCGCTGGCGCGCCTCCGAGGCGATCTGGTCGCGTCGCTCGTCCGGGGTCTCCGGGTCGAGCATCAGCACGAGTTCGTAGTCAGACGTTGCCAAAGCGGCGGGTGACTATAGCGACCGCCGGGGGCGCGGCATGCGGCAACGGGCTTGTAGGCGGGCATGGATCGAACCCGGATTCGATGGAGGAACGTCGGCCGTATGGCCGCGGCCGTGGGCGGCGCGGGCGTGCTGGTCGCCGTGATCCCGGGCATGCTCGAGCCGCCCGAGCCCGAGCCACTGCCGGCAGACGTGGGCCTCACCGCCGCGGCCGACGGTGCCTACGCCTACGCGCCCACGCCACCGGGCGCGCGGGCCGGGGACGTGCAAGGCCGCAGCGAACGGCGCCCGGTCGGTCGCGAGCCGCGATCCCCTGAGCGACACCGTGACCGCGGGTCCGAGCGGTCGCGGCGTCCGTCAAGCCCGCCGAAGGACGACGGGGGCGGGCCGCCATCCGAGCCCGCTCCCGCCCCCGCGGCCCCCGCTGCGCCGCCGCCTCCGGTCCCCCCGCCGGAGCCACCGCCACCGGCGCCCAGCCCGCCGTCGCCGCCCAGCCCGCCGTCACCCACCCCGGCACCGCCCACCCCGCCCCCGCCGAACCAACCCCAAGCGCCGCCGAATCCCGCGCCGCCCGATCGACCCGAGCCGTCCAGCGAGCCGAGCCAGTTCGGGTTCGAGCACTGAGCGAAGTGAGCGCCATGCACCGCCGGCCACTGCCACAGGACGCCGGATCGCGCTCGCCAGTGCGCGCCCGGACCCTTCTGCTCGCCCTGCTGCTCGCGGTGGCGGGCGCGCTGCTCGTCGCCCGACCTGCGAGGGCCGGCGAGTACGTGGTCACGCAATGCAGCTCCGTCAGCCCGAGCGCAGGAGAGGTGAGCTGGGAGCAGTCGACCGCCAACTACGCGGGCCGGAACGGCTGCGGCACCGACGCCGGGCTTCAGGTCTACCACGCGGCGGAGGAGTCCGGCCTCTGGCACTACGGCGCCTGGGTCTGGCGCGCGCCCGCCGGGACCGTGTTCACGAACGTCCAGGCCAACGCGAGCCTCACCTACCAGGCCGGCCACCGCGGCCAGCTGATCGTCACGCGTCCCACGGGCGAGCTCGTCGACTTCGGCGCCGAGCACAACGACTTCCGCGTGCACGGGATCGGCGGCGAGTTCACCCAGTTCCACGCCTGGCTGCGCTGCGTCGCGCCAGGCCCGGGGCGCCCCTGCGGCCGGGCCGGCTACGACGGCGCCCACGCGTACGTCCGGGGCGTCTACCTGCGTACCGAGGACCGCGCCGCTCCGCGCCTGACCCTCACCGGGGGCTCGCTGTTGGAGGATCCGGTGGTTCGCGGGGTGCGCGGCCTGCGTTTCGACGCGGTGGACGACGGTGGCGGGATCCGCAGCCTTTACGTCGCCGCCAACGGCACCCTCCTCGTCACCGACGTGCGCAACTGCGCGCTCGCCGCCGGCTACGCGACCGCGCTGCGCCCCTGCCCGGGTCAGACCGGCGAGTCCGCGGCCGTACCGACCGCCCACTCCGCCTTCGTCACCGGACCGAACACCGTCACCGCCTGCGCCGACGACCTCGCACTCGACGGGGCGCCCAATCGCGCCTGCCAGGAACACACGGCGTGGGTCGACAACGCGTGCCCCGGATCGGCGGTGGCCGGCGGCACCGCGCTCAGCGCCGGCTTCGGCGCCGACGGCGGCGCGTCCGTGACCGTGCGCTCCGACCGCCGCGCCATGGTCCGCGGACGGCTCGGGGGCGTCGGAGCGGGGGCGACGATCTGCGCGCTCACCCGCACCCATTCGCCCGAGGCGCCGATCGTCGTCGGGGCCACCACCACCACCGGCGCCGACGGCGCGTTCGCGATCGAGCTTCAGCCGGGCCCGAGCCGCGACGTGTTCGTCCACTACGCCGACGGCGACCGCGTCGTCGCCCGGCACGGCCTCGTCAGGCGCTCGATCGTCCGCCCGACGCTGGTGGCGAAGCCCAACCACGGCGTGCGCAGAGGCGACCGGCTGCACTTCACGGGCCGGCTGCCGGGACCCGCGTGCACCGAGCGCGTGGTCAAGGTGCAGGCGCGGATCGGCAAGCGTCGCTGGCAGGTCTTCCGCACCGACCGGACGGATCGCGACTGCGCGTTCGCCGCCCGCTACAAGCTGCGCGCCACCCGTCGCGCAAGGCGCTACCGCTTCCGCGCCCTCGTCCCCGAGCAGGCGGGCTATCCGTACGAGGCAGGCAACTCGCAGATCGCGCGGGTCAAGGTGAGACGGAGGCGCTGAGCCGCCTCAGGCCCGCCACCGCACCGCGGCTACGCCCGAGCCATCGCCTCGCGCTTCGCCCTGATGTCGTCCAACTGCTCGGAGATCCACACTCCGGGGTCACGCTCGCGGACGATCTCGTTCAGGCGCGCGGCCCGCAGCCGGCGCTCCTCCGGGTCCATCGTGAGTGCGCGATGGATGGTGTCGGCCTGCTCCTGGATGTCGAACGGATTCACCGAGAGCGTGCAGTCGCCGAGCTCCTCGTGCGAGCCCGTGTTCTCGGAGAGCATCACGACCCCGTCTCGCGTGTTGACCGCCGGCGCCTCCTTCGCCACGAGGTTCATGCCGTCGAAGATCGAGTTGACCATCAACAGGTCGAAGTGCTTGTAGCGCGCGACGGCCTCGGGAAAGTTCTCGTAGATCCGCAGGTCGATGGGCATCCAGTCCGTGGTCCCGTGGCGGTGGTTGACGACCGCGACCAGCGCCTCGATCCGCTCGAGGTACTCGGCGTACTCCGGCACATCCTGGCGCGAGGGCTGCAGGTGGGCGATGAACGTAACCCGCTCGCGGAACTCCGGGTGCTGCTGGAGGAAGACGTCGAACGAGGTGAAGCCGCGGAGCACGTTCTTCGACAGATCGGCGCGATCGACCCGCAGGATCATGTGGTCGCGCCGGCGTCGCAACAGCTCGCGCTCGTACTCGGCGACCTCGGGCGAGCCGGCGGCCCGATCGAGCCGGCCGGCGTCGATCCCCAGCGGGTAGGCCCGGACCCAGGTCTCGCGACCCTCGTGCAGGACCGCCCCGCGCTCGTAGTCGACCTCGAGCTCGAGAAGCTCGCGGCAACAGTGCAGGAAGTTGCGGCAGTAGGCGGTGGTGTGGAAGCCGATGATGTCGTTGGCGAGCAGCCCGCGATAGATCTCCTCACGCCACACGGCCGGGAGGATCCGCCACGAGTCGGGCTGCGACCACGGGATGTGGACGAAGTGCTGCAGGACGGCGTCCGGTCGCGCCTCGCGGACCAGGCCGGGGCACGTGTACACGTGATAGTCGTGAAACATGACCAGCGGCGCCGGCTCGTCGGCGACCCGCGAGAGCACGCTGTCGGCGAGGTCTGCGTTGACGACCTTGTAGCCGAGCTCCCAGGCGTCCGCCTCCTCCTGGCGGATGTCGGGCGCATTGGAGAGATCCCAGAGGTAGTGCTGGATGAACCAGAGGATCGGGTTCGCGATCACGTTGTAGAAGCGGTCGTAGGCAGTCGCGTCGCTCTCGACCAGGCAGACGTCGTAGGAGACCTCGTCGAGCTCGAGGCTGATCGGGTCGTCCCCGGCCTCGCGCGCAACCGCGACATCCTCCTCAGTCATCGCCGACGCCACCCAGAGCGCGTGTCGCCTGGCCACGAGCCCGGTCAGCGCCGTGACCAGGCCGCCGCCGCCACGCTGCACGACCCGCTCGCCGTCGGCGCCGCGCTCGAACTGCGCCGGGCCGCGGTTGGAGACGATCACGAGTCGCTGCTCGGCCATCGCCCCCTCAGGCTAGTCCGCGGAAGACCTGAGCTGCCGGCTGGCCCGACCGAAGCGGACGAATCCGAGCGAGCTCGGATCACCGTTCGCCTTCGGCTCACTCGGAGCATTCGGTCGGAACGTCAGAGATTCAGCTCGGTGAACAGTTGGAGCCAGTCACGCAGCAGGCGCGGACTGAGGAAGTGCGCGCGGGCGTGCTCCTTGCCGGCCCTGCCGATCCGCTTCGCCAGCTCCGGGTCCTCGAGGATCTCGATGGTCCGCTGCGCCGCCTCATCCGGCGACGAGACCAGAAAGCCCGAGACGCCGTCGGTGATCTGTAGCGGGATGCCGCCGACGTCGCCGCCGATCATGGGCCGCCCCTTCCACTGCGCCTCGGTGACCGTGAGCCCGAACCCCTCCCGGATCGACTTCTGGACGCAGACGTCGGCCTGGGACTGGAACGCGTTGACCTCGATCGCGCCGACGTTGTTGAGGTTGTTGAGGATCTTGATGTCCGGGTCGCCGTCGGCGTGGCGAAACGTGCGGTGAAAGAACTCCCAGCCCTCGGGGTCGTCGGTCGCCATCGAGCCGACCAACGCGAGCTGGGCGTCGGGCACGGTCTCGGTCACGATCCGGTAGGCGTCGATCACCCCCATCGGGTCCTTCCAGGGGTCGAAGCGCGAGACCTGGCAGATCAGCGGCCGGTCGGTGTCGATGCCGAACTGCTCGCAGACGAACGCGGCGTCCTCGGGCGAGAGCGCCATGTTCTTGGGCGAGAGCGGGTCGATCGCCGGCGGGATGATCTTGCGCAGGCCGCCGTCGAGGTCGGCGGGTATGTACTCCTCGCGATGCCAAACGCTCGCGTCGTAGCCGGTGATCAACGGCTCGAGGCGCGCCAGGGACGCCGGGTTCGGGGTCGAGAGGTCGATGTGGCAGCGCCAGATCCAGCGCCGCGCGCGGTCGAGCGCGTTCTCGCGCAGCCCGGCCGGCTGCGGGTCGTGTACGACGATCGCGTCCCAGTCCCCCTCGAGGTCCTGGGCGTTCATCGCGTTGTAGCCCTGGAACACCTCCCACTGCTCGTCGTCGATGGCCTGCGGATCGCCCTGCAGCGAGTTGTGCATGAGCTTCGTGACGTTGAAGAAGTCCTCCCGGCCCAGGATCACCTGCCAATGGGCGTCCAGGCCGATGTCGCGCATCAGCGGCACCAGCGTGTACAGGATCTCCGACACGCCGCCGCCGAACGCTGTCGCGCTGACGTGCAGGACGCTGCGGCCCTGCAGCGGCTCGACCAGGTCGCGGATCTGCTCGATCAGCCCGCGGCCGGCGATATGGGTGTAGTCGGCGAGCGACTTGTGGCCCAGGGGGACCTCGGTAAGCACGCGCGCAAACTACAGAAACCCCCGCTCCGGCCGGTACACCTGACCGTGGGCGTACTTGCGCACGCGTGTGCCGGCTACCTGCCCGCGAGGCGCTCGATCCCGCGCTCGATCGACTCGAGGATGCCCCGGTGCAGCTCGGCGTTCGCCGCCGCGACGCAGGAGATCTGGAACTCGGCTCCCGACCCGAGCAGTGGGCAATTCGCGAGCGGCGCCCCGTAGGCGTCCGTGATCACGGCCCCCGCCTCCCCGAGGCAGAGGGCGGCCGCGGCGATGTCGTAGGGACTGTTGTTGAGCACCGCTCCGCCGCCGAGCCGCTCGAACCGCTCGCGCATCCCCGGGACGTCGGCGACCATGCGCGGCCCGGGCTCCACGTAGGCGTCGAGCTGGCCGGTCGCGATCCGCGTCATGTCGTAGGAGGCCGAGCCCAGGTCGAAGGTGCCGCCGCCGACCGACGAGGCGTCGATCAGCTCGCCGATCACCTCGGCGATGGCCCGCATCGGCCGCCCCCGCAGGCCGTAGGCCCAGAACAGGCGGTCGAGGTCTCGGTTCGCGGACAGGGAGGGCGCCGGGTCGAGCCCGCCGCCGCGTTCGGCGTAGAAGGTGCGACCGGACTTGAGCTCGACGACCGATCCCGCGACGACGTCGCCCATCGTCGGCGTCCCGTCGCCGAGCTCGGCGAGGGCGACCGATACGCACGCCGCCTCGAAGCCGGCCATCGCCGGCCGGGTGCCGTCGATCGGATCGACCACCAGGACCCAGCGCGGGTCGTCGTCCGAAGGCTCGACCAACCCACGATCCTCGGAGTAGAAGGCGATCCGCGGCGCGTGCTCGGCGAGGAACTCCTCCATGTACGACTCCGCCTGCTCATCGATGGCGAAGGTGACGTCGCCGCCGCGACCGGCGCCGGCATGCGCACGCCCGGCGTGCTCGCCGAGCTGGGGGGCGATCCGCTCGCGCAGCGCCAGCGCCAGCCGGCGGGCGAGGCCGCGCGGATCGTCGTTCACGGACGCGGGACTTCGACCGGGCGCTCGCCCAGCTCGACCTCGATCTGCTCCTCGTCGCCGTCGCGGATGATGTCGAGGGTGACCACGTCGCCGGGCTCGGCCAGGGAGATGAGGCGCGGCAGATCGGCCTCGGCGTCGATCGGCTCACCGTCGACCGCGACGATCACGTCGCCGCCCGCGTCCACGTCCTGCGCCTGGAAGCGGATCGGGGCGTCGTCGCCGGCCTGGAGTCCCGCCTCGTCCGCCGGGCCGCCGTCGACCACCTCGGAGACGAGCGCCCCGGTGTCGACGTCCAGGCCGAGCTCCTCCGCGAGCTGGGGGTACAGCGGCGTCGTGGTGACCCCGGCGTAGGCGTAGGAGACCTCGCCGTCGCCGCGGAGGTCGTCGATCGAGCGCTGCGCGAGGTCGATCGGGACCGCGAAGCCGACGCCCTCGCTGCCGCCCGAGGCGGTCTGGATCTGCTGGTTGATGCCGACGACCTCGCCGGCCGCGTCGATGAGCGGCCCGCCGGAGTTTCCGGGGTTGATCGACGCGTCGGTCTGGATCGCGCCGTCGATCCGAAACGAGCTCAGCGACTCGATCGAGCGGTCGGAGGCAGAGACGATCCCGACCGAGAGCGACTGCTCCTGGCCGAAGGGGCTGCCGATCGCCGCCACGCCCTCGCCGACCTCGACGTCGTTCTCGGAGCCCAGCGGCAGCGGGTGCAGGTCGAGGCCCTCCGGGTCGACTCGCAGGAGGGCGACGTCTGCGAACGGATCGAAGCCGATGATGTCGGCCTCGACCTGATTGAGGTCGGCGAACTGGACGTAGACCTCGCGCGCCTCGTGCAGCGGGCCGCTCTGCGCGCCGGCGGCGTCGGCGTCGGTGACCACGTGCGCGTTGGTGAGGATCTCGCCCTCCTCGGAGATGACGAACCCGGACCCCTGTCCCTGGCCGCCCCCGCCGCCGAAGATGTCCGGGGTCCCGCCACCGCCGATCACCGAGCGCACCGTGACCACGCCCTCGGCGGCGGTCTCGTAAATCGTCTGCGCGTCGAAGGCGCCGTCCTCGGCCTCGATGACCACCCGCTTGGCGTCGTCCTGCTCGTCGGTCGTGGACGAGATCGGCGGGGCCACGGACTCCTCATCGCCGCAGGCAGCGATCGCCACCGAGGCGGCCGCGATCAGAGTGACGGCCGCGATCCGCGCGCGGCGCATCAGCGCCGGCCCCCGGCCGCGGCGGCAGCCGGAAGCCGCAGCTCGAACTCCGTCCGCCCGCGCCGCGAGCGCAGCTCGAGCGAGCCGTCCATGCGCCGCGCGAGCTCGCGGGCGATCGCGAGGCCGAGCCCCGAGCCGCTGACGTCATCGCCCGTGTAGAAGCGTTCGAAGACGCGCTCGCGCGAGCGCGGCTCGATCCCGGGCCCGTCGTCGGCGACGACGAGGCTGGCCGAGCCGTTGTCGATCTGAGCCCCTACCTTGATCGTGGTTCCCTCCGGTGTGTGCGTCAGTGCGTTGTCGATCAGGATACGCATGATCTGAGCCACCCTGTCCGGGTCGGCGCCGGCAGCCGTCGCGGCTCCGGCGGCGAGCTCGATCGGGGAGTCGTGGCACTCGGCGGCAGGAGCGAACTCCCGAGCCACGCGTCTTGCGACCTCGCCCAGCTCGACCGGCTCGCGGCGGATCTCCATCGCGTCGGCGTCGAGCTTCGAGAGGTCGAGCAGGTCCACGGTCAGCTTCGTCAGGCGGGCGATCTGCTCGCGCATCGTGTGCACGAACTCGGCTCGGACCTCGGGGTCGGGTTCGTCGTCCTCGAGCAGCTCGACGAATCCTGAGAGCGAGAAGATCGGCGTCCGCAGCTCGTGCGAGGCGTTCGCGATGAACTCGCGCCGCGCGCTGTCGAGCCGCTCCAAGCGCTTCTGCATCTCGTTGAACGTCATCGCGAGCTGGCCGACCTCGTCGTTGGAGTCCACCGGGATCGAACTCGAGAAGTCGCCGTCGGCGACCTTCTCCGCGGCCTCCTCGAGCCGTCGCAGGCGCCGGGCATGCGCGCGAGCGACGAGCCAGCCCGCGCCCAGCGCCGCAAGTAGCGCGATCGCGCCGGCGATCAGGATCTGACGCCGGATCAGCGCGACGGCGTCGTCGACGTCGGCGAGGTTGGTGGAGAAGACGGCAACCCAGCGCGGCTCGCCGCCCTCCGACAGAGCGACCGCCGACTCGCCGCGCCGCTCATCGCCGCTCGTCTCGACCGCACTCGCAATCGATCCCGAGGCGGCCGCGGCGGCCGCCGCAGGGAACCCGGAGAGCACGGCCGTGCGCTCGAGCTCGGAGTCGGCGATCACGAACGAGGGCTCCGGCCCGGCGGCCCCGTCACGCACGCCGAGCACGGTCACCCGCGAACCGGTCTCCTGGTCGATGCCGCGCACGAGCGCGCGCAGGCGTGCCTGCGAGATCCCGGCCTCCATCGCCCGATCGAGGCGCGCGCTCTGCTCGGTCCCGACCTGCTCGAGCCGCCGCAGCTGCTCCGCGGTCAGGCTCGAGCGCAGCTGCGGCACCACGTAGAGGTAGATGAACCCGACCGCCGCCGCCGTGATCGCGAAGAACAGCAGCGCGAGCCGGTTACGTACCGAATTCATGGGCCGGGGCTAGCGACGAAGTCGCGGTTGGTGCGCTTACGACCTGCCTCCCCGTAACGCGTTGCGACCCGCCGAGAGCGGACGAATCCGAGCAGGCTCGGATCACCGGTCGCCTTCGGCTCCCTCGGAGCATCTCGGCGGAGTTATTCATCTCGGAACCGGTAACCCACGCCTCGCACCGTGAACAGGTACTCGGGCTGGCGCGGGTCGCGCTCGAGCTTCTCGCGCAGGTGGCGGATATGGACGTCGATCGTGCGCGGGTCGCGGTAGGCGGAGTCGCCCCAGACCTGCTCGAGCAGCAACTCGCGGGTCATCACGCGGCCCGGGGCGGCAGCGAGCGTCGTGAGGATCTCGAACTCGACGTAGGTCAGCCTGACCGGCGCGCCCCGAGCGCTAACGGCCCGCCGCTCGAAGTCGATCTCGAGGTCGCCGGCGCGGATCGGCCGGTCGCCGCCCGGTCGACCACTGAGCATCTCGACGCGGCGCAGGGCCGCCCTCACGCGGCTGCGGAACTCGCGGACCGAGAACGGCTTGGTGATGTAGTCGTCCGCTCCCATCTCGAGACCGAGCACCTTGTCGATCTCGTCGTCCTTTGCCGTGAGCATGATGATCGGGACTTGGCTGCGGCTGCGCAGCCGGCGGCAGACCTCGATCCCGTCGAGCTTGGGCAGCATGATGTCGAGCACGACCAGGTCGAAGCGCTCGTTGGTGAACCGGTCGAGCGCCTCGCGGCCGTCGAGCGCCGAGACGACCTCGTAGCCGTCCTTGCGCAGGGGGTAGGTGAGCAGCGTCTGCACGGACTCCTCGTCGTCGACGAGCAGGATGCGTGCGGATCCCTCGCCGCCTGCGGCGTTCGCCATGCAGGGAAGCGTAATCGCGGGCCCTGGCCGTCCCCGGTCGGCAGTATGCAGCCCCCGTGATCGACTCCGCCACGCCGTGATCGACTTCCGGCTCTACCGACTCGCCTTCGCCCCCACCCTGCTCGCCGTGATCGCGGTGATGTTCTCGCTCGAGGGGACCCCCGACGCGATCCAGCCCGCCGCGTCCCCCGGCCTCGAGGAGGAGCGAGCCGCGGTCACCGCCCGTCAGGTGGTCGAGCTCGCTCCCGACCGCCAGCCGGGCAGCTCCGGCGACAACGCCGTCGCCGACCTGGTGGCCGAGCGGTTCGCGGACATTCCCGCCGGCGCCGTCACCGAGCAGGAGTTCGATGGAGAGTTCGAGGGTGAGGAGGTCTCGCTCCGGAACGTGCTGCTGACACTGCCCGGTGGCGCCGCGAGCACGGTCGTCGTCTTCGCGCCACGCGACTCAGCGCGGGGGGCCGGGGCGGCCAGCAGCGCCGCCGCGACCGGGGTCCTGATCGAGCTCGCCGAGGCGCTCGGCAATCGCGAGCGCGCCAAGACCTTCGTGCTCGCCTCGACCAGCGGCAGCGCGGCCGGCGCCGCGGGAGCGCGGGCGCTGCTCGACGGACTGCCCGAGCGCGACTCGGTCGAGGCGATGATCGCGATCACCCAGCCCGGCGCCGCCGGGCCCCATCCGCCGTTCGTGATCGCCAGCTCCACGAGCACGCGCAGCGGCCCGGTGCAGCTGGCGCGAACGGCCGAGGAGGCGGTCAACGACCAGGCCCAGGAGCCCTCGCCCACCACCTCCCCCTTCACCCAGCTCGCGCGGCTCGCGTTCCCCTCCGGCCTCGGTCCCCAGGCGCCGCTGATCGCGGAGGGCGTCGATGCGATCGCGATCTCGGCGGCAGGAGAGCGTCCATTGGCCGAGTCCGAGGACGAGCTCGACCAGCTTTCCGGCGCCACGCTCGACGCCTTCGGGAGGGCGGTTGAGTCGACCGTCCACGCGGTCGACGAGTCGACGAGTCCGCTGGCGCACGGTCCCGGCACCCACCTCGAGCTCTCCGACAACCTCGTGCCCGGTTGGACGATCGCCCTGCTGGCGCTCGCGCTGATCCTGCCGGCGGCGGTCGCCGCGGTGGACGCGTGTGCCCGCGCCGCGCGCATGCGCCTCGGGCTCGGCGCCGGCCTCGCCTGGGCGGCGGGACGCAGCCTGCCATTCGTGGGCGCCCTGCTGATGCTCTACGCGCTCGCGATCGTCGGCTTGGTGCCGAGTCCCGACTTCCCCTTCGATCCCGCCCTGTACGAGCTCGGTGTCAGGGCGGGGATCACGCTCGTGCTCGTCGTGCTGACCGGCGTCGCCAGCGTCGTGCTGCTGCGCAGGACCGGCGTCGGAGGGGCCGGCGCGCCGCCCGCGGCCGTGCCCGCGATCGGCCTCGTCGTGGTGGCGGCCTGTCTGCTGGCCTGGCTCGCCAATCCCTATCTCGGGCTCCTGCTCGTCCCGGCCGCGCATGCGTGGCTGCTAGCCGATGGGGCGCCGGGGCCGACCCGCGGGGCGCTCGCGGTCGGCGCCGCGGCGCTGGCCTGCGTGCCGGTCATCGCCGCCCTGGCCGCAGTCTCGAGCACCCTCGACCTTGGCGCGGGCGCGCCGTGGACGTTCGCGCTGATGATCGCCGACGGCCAGATCGGCCTGGCAACCATGGTCTCGGCGTGCTTCGTCGCCGGCGCCCTGGTGGGCGGCGCCGCACTGTGCCTCAGGCGTCCCGGGTCGGACGAGCGTTGAGGTGGGCGCGACAGGTTCGCGTCCGCGCCCGCACCCGCCGATTGTTGCTGTACAAGGGATCCCACGTTCCACGGAGAAGCGTTGAAGACTTTGAAGCGCGACATCGCACTCAACCGATACGAGGTCGATTCCGGCGCGGTCGCAGACGCGATCCTCGACAAGCTCCGGCTGGTCAGGAGCGGTCGGGCGGCGCTGGCCTCCGACGCAGCTGATCGAAGCCCCCGACCGGCCGGCTCTCGCCGCCCGGTCCACTGAGCTCCACTCCCGCCCCCGAATCGACCGAGCCGATCACGGTCAGATCCGAGCCGGTCGCGGCAACCGCGGCGGCGGCTTCCTCGAGCCGATCGGGCGGCAGCGTGGCGAGCAGCTCGTAATCCTCGCCGCCGCCCGTGACGAGCTCGAATGCGTCCGCGCCGGCGGCCTCCGCGACCGCCGCGACGCCGGCCTGCACCGGCAGCCGGTCGCCCTGGATCCGGATCGCGGCCGAGCTCGCCGCCGCGAGATGCCCGGCGTCGCCGCCGAGGCCGTCGCTGAGATCGATCATCGCCGTCGCACCGGCGGTCGCCAGCGCGGCACCGGCGGCCAGCCGCGGCGCCGGCTCGAGCTGGCGGCGGCGCAGCCCCCCCGCCACGGCGTCGTCGAGCGCCGCTCCGAGCTCGGGGCGCTCGAGCAGCATCAGTCCCGCGGCGGCGCCGCCGAGCTCCCCGGTCACCGCGAGGACGTCTCCGGCGCGGGCCCCGCTTCGCCGCACCAGGGCATCGGGCGTGGCGGCCTGGCCGACGGCCGTCACCGCCAGCAGCAGCGACGGTGCGCGAGTCACGTCGCCGCCCGCGATGGCCAGCCCGTGCGTGGCCGCGAGGGCGCCGAGGCCGTCGGCCAACTCGAGCAGCTGCTCCTCGGTGATCCCCTCGCGTACGCCGAGCTGGACGTACGCCTCGCTCCCCCCGGCGCCCATCGCGGCCAGGTCCGAGAGCGCCGTGGCCAGCGCCTTGTGGCCCACGTTGCGAGGTTCGAACGGGGGCATCCGAAAGTGGATGCCCTCGACCAGGGCGTCGACCGTGATCGCCGAGGCGCCTTCACGGACGCTGACCGCCGCGTCGTCGCCGCTGCCGAGGATCAGGCCGGGCACGCTCTCGGGAGCGCCGGCGCGCTCGATCCGCTCGCGGATCGCGGCGATCAGCTGAAACTCGCCGGGGGGGTCGCTCACGCGCGTATTGAAGCGCGCGCAGCTACTGCTAGGGCGCCAGCGGCTCCTGCCCGGCGCCGGGCGCGTACAGGTCCGGGTCGTAGGCGCCGCCGGTGTCGGTCGTGTCGTCGGCCGGCGGGGTGGTCGTGTCGTAGTCCGTGTCCGTGTCGTAGCTCGAGTCGTAGCCGGACGATGCGGCGTTGCCGCTCGAGTAGCCAGACAGCTCGGCCGGGTTCTCGGGGGCCGGGAAGTCGTCGCAGGGCGTATCCGCCGCGGTGAGCATGTACTGCTGCCAGATCGGGGCGGCGAGGTCGGCGCCGTAGCCGGGCATCGGGATCCGCGCGTCGGCGTTGCCGACCCAGACGGCGGTCGAGACGTGTGGCGTGTAGCCGACGAACCAGGCGTCCGACTGCTCCTCCGTCGTCCCGGTCTTCCCGGCGGCGGGGCACGGGATGTCACAACACGCGGCGGTGCCGGAGTCGAGGGTGCCCTTCATGACGTCGGCGACCGTGTAGGCGACCCCGTCGGTGACCACGCGATCGCCCTCGGGGTCCTCGGGCTCGTCGACCTCGCCGTCGGGGAACTCGACCTTTCGCACCGCGGTCGCGTCGTGATGGACGCCGCCGTCGGCGAGGGTCGCGTAGGCGTTCGACATGTCGAGGACCGAGACCCCCTGCGTGAGGCCGCCGAGCGCCTCCGCCGGGTATCCGCCGAGCTCCGAGGTGATCCCCATCCGGCGCGCCATGTCGGTGAAGTTCTCCGGGCCGACGTCGAGCCCAAGCTGGGCGAAGACGGTGTTGACCGAGTTCGCGGTCGCGTCACGCAGGCTCATCGTGCCGCTGCCGCCGCCGGTCACGGACCAGATCTCCCCGTAGCCGACATCTAGGCTGATCGACCCCGGGGCGCTGTAGTAGGTCGAGTCCGGGTCCATGCCCTGGTCGACAGCGGCCGTGAGCACGAACGGCTTGAACGCGGACCCGGGCTGGCGCAGTCCCTGGGCGGCGAGGTTGAACTCGGTCGACTCATATGCCTCCGAGGAGGCCATCGCGAGGATCTCGCCGGTCTCGGTGCGGGTCGAGACCAGGGCCGCGGACGCGTTGGGGGTGGTGTGCTGATCGGCGATCGCCTGAGCGGCGGCGGCCTGCAGCGCGGGCTCGAGCGTCGTGTAGACCCTGAGGCCACCGTCCCGCACGGTCGCGACGCCGTAGCGGTCGATCAGCTCCTGTTGGACGAAGTCGAAGAAGTACTGCTCCTCGCGGGTCTCGTAGCGGTAGCCCCGCTCGAGCCCCAGCCCGGCGCCGAGCGACTTCTGGTACTTCGCCCTGCCGATGTATCCCTGCTCGCGCATCGCACGCAGGACAGCGGCCCGTCGCTGCTTCGCCCCGTCCGGATTCAGGAACGGGTTGTAGTCGGTCGGCGCCTGGGGCAACCCCGCGAGCAGCGCCGCCTCGCCGACGTTGAGGTCGGAGACGTGCTTGTTGAAGTAGACCTGCGAGGCGGCCTCGACGCCGATCGCCGTGTTCCCGTCGTTGGTCCCGTACGAGGCGGTGTTGAGGTACTGGTTGAGGATCTGGTCCTTGCGGTACTCGTCCTCGTACTCCGTCGCCATCTCGGCCTCGATGATCTTGCGCTCGATCGTGTCCTCGGGGTCCTGGATGTAGAGGTTGCGGACGAGCTGCTGGGTGATCGTCGAACCGCCCTGCTTGACCTCGAAGCCGGCCTCGATGTTCTCCAGGGCGGCGCGGGCAACGGCGCTGTAGTCGACCCCGTCGTGCTCGTAGAAGTTCTCGTCCTCGATCGCGATCGTGGCCTTCTGAAGCCGCTCGGGGATCTCCTTGAGCGGCACCTTCTCGCGGATGATGTCCGACTCGACGAAGCCAAGGCTGGATCCGTCGGCGGCAAAGACCTCGGAGTTCGCCCCGGTCTCGGCCGGCTTCAGCGTGTCGATCGAGGGGGCCGACGCGCGAATGTCCTGGACCCAGAGCCCCGCGGTCCCGGCGGCGATGCCGACGAGCGCGAGAATCACCCCGAATGCCAGCAGGATCTTCTTGCCGACCGAGCCCCGCGACTGCCGGTGGCGTCTGCGTGCTCGATGACTCATGAGTTGCCCCCCAAGGCTACCGGGGCGGACATAAGGTCCAGGTAAGTACGAGCGAGGTGCACGGCAGGGATCAAGTATTGCCCCGCCCCGCGACGGTTACGCGTCGTCGCCCCCCAGCACGCCGGCGTCGCGAAGCGCCCGCTGGGCGCGCTCGCGCAGCGCAGCCTCCTCGCCGCTCGCCCCCGTGCCTCCGGGACGGCGAGGGCCGTGGACCTCGAGCCGGATCCCGTCCGGCGTCATCTCCGCCACTTCCACCTGCGATGGCTCCAGGCGCGCGAGCGCTTCCTTCGCCCGGCTGAGGTCGGCGTCCGGCGGCACCCACAGCGACGCCATGGCCGGCGCAGTGAGGTCACCGGTCGAGCGGTTCACCACCACGTTGGTGACCACGCTCTCGTTGGGGACGATCACCAGCCGCCCGTCGCCGGTGTTGATGTAGGTGTGGGAGAGGGTCAGGTCGTCGACGCGGCCGGTTTCGTCCTCGATCGTCACCTTGTCCCCGATCCGGATCGGCTGCGAGATCGCCAGCAGGATCCCGGCGAGCGGATTCGCGAGGATCCTCTGCGCGGCGAACCCGAGCACGATCCCGATCACCGCGCTCGAGGCCAGTACGGCATTGGCGAGCTTGTTGAGCTTGTCGAACTGGCTCAGGGCGATCCCGAGCCCGACGATGATGATCGCGGCGAAGACCAGTCGCCGGATCATCCGAAGGCGCGTCTTTGCGGCGCGCGAGACCGTCGTCTCGCTGACTCGCGAGGCGACGCGCGTCGCCCTGCCGATCACCACGCGGTCGACCAAGAACGCGACGGCGAAGGTGATCAGCAGGGTGATCGCCGCCGAGATCCAATCGCCGTTCGCTTCCCAGAACGTCTCTTCCACGGGTCCGATCCTGCCAAGCTTCGCCGTCGCGTGACGACCCGGGCCGTATTCCTCGACGCACTCGGAACGCTCGTCGAGCTCGAGCCGCCGTGGACGCATCTCGCGACCGAGCTGGGCATCGAGCCCGACGAGCGCGTGGTGGCCGCGGTGCGCAAGGAGATGGACTACTACGCCGCCCACGCCCACGAGGGGACCGACGAGGCAGCGCTCGCCGACCTGCGCGCCCGTTGCGCCGCGTTGCTCTCGCGCGAGCTCGACTGCGAGGTCGACGTCGAGCAGATGATGCGCTCGATCCGCTTTCGCGCCTACCCGGACGCGCCGCCGGCGCTCGCCGCGCTGCACGAGCGCGGGCTGGCGCTGGTCTGCGTCTCGAACTGGGACGTCTCGCTGCCGCAGGTCCTCGATCGCTGCGGGCTCGGCGGCGCCGTCGACGGCGTCGTGACCTCGGCAGGGACGGGCGTGCGCAAGCCCGATCCGGCGATCTTCGCCCCCGCGCTCGAGCTCGCCGGCTGCGCCCCGACAGAGGCGCTACACGTGGGCGACCGGCCGGAGGAGGACCTCGCCGGCGCCGAGGCGGCGGGCATCCGGGGCCTGCTGATCGACCGCAACGGCGGGGGCGGGATCGCGTCGCTGGCCGAGATCGAGGACCATCTCGGCCCTTGAGCGAGAGCCGGGACCCCCATAGCAGCGAGCCGCCGCCCCCGGGCGAGCCGGCGCCGCGGCCAAGCCAGTGGCCGCCCGCGGACGTGCCGGGAACGCCGGCGAGCGAGCCGCCGCCTCCGACCGGCCCGCCGCTGACTCCCCCCGTGGGCGGGCCGGAGCCGCCCCTGGGCGAGCTGCCGCGGGTCACCTGGGGGCCCGCTCGCACCCTGGCCGCGCTCGGGGTGATGCTGCTTGCCCTGTTCGCCGAGGTGGCCGTGATCGCCGGTATCTTCGACCCCGAGCTCGAGTCGCTGGGCGCGACCCTCGTGCTCCAGGCGGCGCTCGCGGCGACGCTCGTGGGAACCGCGTTCGTCGCCGCCAACGTCCGCGGATCGCAGGCCTCGGCCGCCGATCTCGGCCTGCGCCGCCCCCGCGGCAGGTTCGTGCGCGCGACCCTGATCGCCTACGGGGGCTACTTCGTCTGCGCCCTCGTGATCGCGGCCCTGCTGCAGCCCGAGCAGGAGGACGTGACCCGCGAGCTCGGCGTCGACGAGGGCGCCCTGGCGGCGATCGTCGCCGGCGTGCTGATCATCGGCGTAGCCCCGTTCACCGAGGAGCTCTTCTTTCGCGGGTTCATGTTCGCCGGCATGCGCCGGGCGCTCCCGTTCGCGGCCGCGGCGTTGATCCCGTCGCTGATCTGGGGCCTCTTCCACTACACGGGCGCGGACACGTGGGGCGTCGTGGTCCAGCTCGCGGTCTTCGGGATTTGGCTCTCGTGGCTCTACGAGCGCACGGGCTCGCTATGGCCGGCGATCGCCGTGCACGCCTTCAACAACGCGATCGCGTTCGCGATCCTGACCGCCTGAGAGGCGCCTGCGGTGGCGCGGCGGTTTGCGGGACGCGCCGTGCAGGGGAGCGAGCGCTCGCCCGTTGTCGCCGGGTCCGTCTGCCACAATCCCGCGCCATGAAGCTTCGCTCCTCGGTTGCCGTGGGGGGTATCACAGCCGGGTTGATGGTTCCCGCAGGCGCGATTGCCCAGGCCGATACGCCTGCTCAGACTCCCGCCACCCCCGCGGAGGTCGCCGCTGCGCCGGGTGGCGGCGGTGGAGGGGCCGGCGGGGGCGGCGGTGCCGCGCCCGGGCCGGCGCCGGCGAGGATGAAGCTCAAGATCAAGGGGTTGAGCGGAGGCCAGGCCAAGGTCGGCGAGCGGATCGAGATCATCGGCAAGGTGACCCCGTACGTCGGCGGCCAACGCGTCGAGGTGAAGCTCGGCAACCGCGGTGACACCGTGCTCAAGCGCGACCCGTTCGTCCGCCGGGTCAAGGGCCAGGACTTCGGCCGCTTCAAGCTGCGCTCCAAGCCGCTCGTCAAGACGGGCAAGTACCGCGTCCGCGCCCGCAAGGCCCCGACCGCGGCCCAGGTCGGCGCGAGCGCCAAATCGAGGGAGTTCACGCTCAAGTTCGTCGACCTCGACCCCGGCGACAGCGGGCCGGCGGTCGAGCTGTTCAACGACCTGCTGCGGCGCCAGAACTACTACAACACCGACAAGGGCCGGTACGGCTCGCATACAGAGCGCGCGGTTATGGCCTTCCGCAAGGTCAACGGGATGGCGCGCAACTTCCAGGCGACCCCGGAGATCTTCGCGAGGCTCGCCTCCGGCGAGGGCAGCTTTACGATCGCCCACCCCGGTGCCGGCAAGCACGTCGAGGTCGACATCTCCAAGCAGGTGATGGCGCTCGCGGACGGCGGCGAGGCCAAATACGTCTTCCACGTGGCGACCGGCGCGGCCGCGACCCCGTCGGACGTCGGCGGCTTCACCTTCTACCGCAAGGACCCCGGCTTCAACGCGATCGGGATGTACTACTCGGTCTATTACAACCGCGGCGAGGCGACGCACGGCTACCACTCGGTGCCGCCATACCCCGCGAGCCACGGCTGCATCCGCAACCCGATCCCCGACTCGATCTTCATCTACAACTGGATCGATTTGGGCAACAAGATGTACGTGGACAGCTGAGCGGCGCCCGCGACACCCTGATCCGAGAGTTGCGCGAGCACGCGCTGGTCGTCGGGGAGGTGACGCTCTCCAGCGGACAGACGGCCGCGTACTACGTCGATGCACGGCGCGCGCTGCTGCGACCGGCGGGGTTTCGGGCGGCCGGTGAGCTGATCGCCGACGCCGCGCGCAGGCTCGGCGCCGATGCGGTCGGCGGGCCGGTGATGGCGGCGATCCCGCTCGCCTGCGCGGCGATCGCGGTCCCTGGGGGGGACGAGCTGCTCGGCTTCTTCGTCCGCAAGGAGCGCAAGGAGCACGGCATGCAGCGCTGGGTCGAGGGGCCCGTGGAGCCGGGGATGCGCTGTCTCGTGGTCGAGGACACCGTCACGACCGGCGGCTCCACCGTCGCCGCGATCGAGCGGATGCGAGAGGAGGGGCTCGAGGCGGTCGGTGGGCTCTGCGTCGTCGATCGGCTGGCCGGCGGCACCGAGGCGATCGCGGCCGCGGTCGACGGCCCGTTCGAGGCGCTGACGACGGTTGACGACGTCTATCCGGACCGCCCCGACCGCTAGGCCGCTCCCCCCACCTCGGCGCAGAAGTCGCGGATCGCCCGGTTGAAGGCAGCGGGCTGCTCCATGTTGCTCACGTGCCCGGCGCCCGGGATGACCACCAGGCGGGCGCCCGGGATGTTCTCGCGCAGCTGGTCGGCGACGTGCAGCGGCGAGCGGATGTCGGACTCACCCCAGATCAGCAGGGTGGGGACCTCGATCTGCGAAAGGAGCTCGCGCCGGTCGTCGCCGGCCAGCGCCAGCGAGGTGCTTCGCACGCTGCCCGCCCGTGCGTCGGCCATGATCGCGTCGAGCTCGGCGACGACGCCGGCGGGGGGATGCTCGCCGAAGAGCCCGTGGAGGGCTGCCGCGAAATCCTCCTCCGGGACACTGGTCTGCTCGAGGATCGTGACGACGCGGCGTGCGCCCTCCGCCTTGGAGAGCGAGCCCTTCCAGCCCGCGTAGGTGCCGGCGAGGATCAGCGAGGCGACCGCGGCGGGGTGGCGGCGATAGAGCTCCTGCGCCAGGACCCCGCCCCACGAGAGCCCGGCGACGTGCGCGGGGCCGAGGCCGAGCGCGGCGAGGAACGCCGCCAGCGCATCGGCGTACCGCGCGAGGCCGAAATCCTCCGGCGGGTCCGACGAGCCACCGGCGCCGGGCTCGTCCCATGCGACGACCGTGAACCCGTCGGCCAGCTCGTCGAGCTGGGTCCGCCACACCCTGCTGTCCGCCGCCGTGCCGTGGAGGAAGACGATCGGCGGCCCGTCACCGGAGCGCCGGTATGCGATCTCGAGGCCGCCGACCTCAATCGTTTCCATCGGCTCCCCCGCCGACGGCAACCGCCTCCCACACCTGGAGTGCCGAGAGGCCCGCCTCCTTGAGAATCCCGGGGCGCTCGGAGGCGAGCTCGCCCCGCCGGCGGGCCATGATCTGCCGTGGCTCGGAGCCGACCGTCGAGAGCCGATCGCCGAAGCGGCTGTCGCCCGGGAGCAGCTCCCGCGCCATCTTCATGGCGCTGACCAACCTCGGGCCGATCGCGCTCTCGTCCTCGGATCCCCCGCCGTCGCTGTGCTCGGCGTTCCCCACGTCTGGATTACACCACCTACGAGCGAACCGTTACACCAGACGGTGTAACGATCGCATGACGAGGACCGTGCCGGTAATCCATAGAGTGAGCGCGTGATCACCGTTCGCGAGGCCTCGTTCGAGCTCTTTCGCGCTCACGGGATGACGACCATGTTCGGCAACCCCGGCTCGACCGAGCTTCCGATGCTGTCGGGCTGGCCCGACGACTTCACCTACGTCCTCGGGCTGCAGGAGGCGGTCGTCGTCGGCATGGCCGACGGATACGCCCAGGCGAGCGGGCGCCCCACCCTCGTCAATCTCCACACCGCCCCGGGCGTGGGTAACGCGATGGGCGCGATCTTCAACGCGCAGGCAAACCACTCCCCGCTCGTGATCACCGCCGGCCAGCAGGTGCGCGCCGCGATCACGATGCAGGCCAACCTGACCAATCGCGACGCGATCCGGATGACCCATCCGCTGGTCAAGTGGAGCTACGAGCCGCCGCGCGCCGAGGACGTCCCCCATGCGCTCGCCCGCGCGACCCATCTGGCGACGCTGCCCCCCAAGGGACCGACGTTCGTCTCCGTGCCGATGGACGACTGGGAGGCCGAGGTGCCCGAGGACTACGCGCGGGCGGCGATCGCGCGGCGCACCGACGGCCGCACGGTGGCCGACCCGGCGACGATCGAGGCGCTCGCGCGGCGCCTGGAGGCCGCCTCCGCCCCGGTCCTCGTCGCCGGCCCCGACGTCGACGCCGGCGGCGGCTGGGACGCCGCCGTGGCGCTGGCCGAGCGCCAGCGACTCCCGGTGTTCGCGATCCCGGCACCGGGCGGCGGCAGGCTCGGGTTCCCGGAGGGCCACCCGAACTTCCGCGGAGTGCTGCCGCCGGCGATCGGCCCCGTCTCCGAGACCCTCGCCGCGCACGACCTGGTGCTGGTCGCGGGGGCGTCGGTGTTCGCCTACTACCCCTACATACCGGGGGCGCTGCTGCCCGAGGGCGCAGAACTGGTGGCGATCACCTCGGACCCCGACGAGGCTGCGCGGGCACCGATGGGCGAGGCGATCGTGGCGGACGTCGGCCTCACGCTCGAGCGCCTCGCCGAGGAGGTCGGCGAATCCGATCGCGACCCGGGCGAGTCGCTGCCCGACCCGGTCGGCGGCCCCGAGCAGGATCCGATCACGGGCACCGCGGCGATGAACGCGCTTGCCGCCGCCTTTCCCGACGACGGGATCATCGTCCTCGAGGCGCCCTCGGCGACCCTGGCCCTGCGCAACCAGCTCCGGATCTCGCGGCCCGGGAGCTACTACTTCTGCGCCGGCGGAGGGCTCGGTTACGGCCTCTCGGCCGCGGTCGGGGTGCAGCTGGCCGAGCCCGACCGGCCCGTCGTCTGCGTCGTCGGCGAGGGCTCGGTGCAGTACGCGGTCACCGCGTTCTGGAGCGCCGTCGCCCACGACGCCCCCGTCACCTTCCTCGTCCTGCGCAACGACGAGTACGCGATCCTGAAGTGGTTCTCCGACATCGAGGGCGTCAGCGGCGCGCCGGGGCTCGACCTGCCCGGTCTCGACACCGCGGCGATCGCGACGGGCTACGGCATCGGTTCGGTGCGCGTCCAGTCGGCGGACGAGCTGCGCGAGGCGCTCGCACGAGCGATTGCCGCGGGCCGGCCGGAGCTGGTCGAGGCCAGGGTCGCCCCGGGGATGTGGCTGTTCTAGTGTCGCGTCCAGCAATGGACGCCCGAATCTGGCGAGCGAAAGCCGAGCATGGCAAGGACGCAGGGAGTCCAGGTAGCAGCGCTACCTGGACGACCGAGGACGCCGCCAGGCGAAGGCTTGCAGCCGCCAGAGCGGGTGTGCATTGGTGGACGGGGCACTAGCGGAACGCGGTCCGGCCAGCGCCGACGCGGCGCCCGAGTGGGTTGCGCGCGGGACGCCGGAGCCGATGCGCTCCGCCCTCAGCTCACTGCTCGGCCCCGATCGGGTGCTGACCCGTGCCAGCGACATCGTCCGCTACGCCTCCGACGCGAGCCCCTACCGGCTGTTCCCGAGCGCGGTGGCAATGCCACACGACACGGCCGACGTCGCCAAGCTGCTCGCCTACGCACGCCGGACCCGGACGCCCCTCACCTTCCGCGCCGCAGGCACGAGCCTCAACGGCCAGGGTCAGTCGGACGGGATTCTCGTCGACGTCCGCCGCCACTGGCGCGGGGTCGCGGTCGAGGACGGCGGGGCGCGCGCGAGGGTGCGTCCGGGCACCCTCCTGGGGCACGTCAACCGGGTGCTGGCCCCGCACGGCTACCGGCTCGGCCCCGACCCCGCCTCCACCGACATCGCCTGCGTCGGCGGCGTGATCGCCAACAACTCCGGCGGGATGCGCTGCGGCGTGACCCACGACAGCTACCGAACCGTGAGCGCGATGACCTTCGTCCTCCCCTCCGGGACCGTGATCGACACCGAGGCCGCGGACGCCGAGCAGCGGTTCGCCGAGGCCGAGCCCGAGCTGGCCCGCGGGCTGGTCGAGATCCGTGACGAGATCCGCGCCGACGCCGAGCTCAGCGAGCGCATCCGGCGCAAGTTCGAGATCAAGAACACGACCGGCTATCGGCTGTGCGCCTTCCTCGACGCCGAGACGCCCGTCCAGATGTTCCGCCGCCTGCTGGTCGGCTCCGAGGGAACGCTTGGCTTCGTCGCCGAGGCCGTGTTCGAGACGGTCGCGCAGCCGGCGCGGACGACCTGCGCATGGCTTCACTTCGCCGACATCGACGCGGCGGTGGCCCCGGTGCGGTCGCTGGTTGCGGCAGGCGCCCGGGCGGTCGAGCTGATGGTTGCCCCGGCCCTGATGGTCGCCAGCCACAACATCCGCGGTACGCCCGAGAGCTGGCGGGAGCTCGACCCCGCCGCGGCGGCCCTGCTCGTCGAGTTCGGCGGCGCCGACGACGTCGAGCTCGACGCCGGCGAGGTCCGTGCCGCCGATGCGCTCACCGGTCACGAGCCGATCCGCGAGCCCGAGTTCCATCGCGACGTGGAGACGGTCGAGATGTACTGGCGGGTGCGCGAGGGGATGCACGGCCTGATCGGAAAGATGCGCCCGCCGGGCACGGCGCTGATCGTCGAGGACGTGTGCGTGCCCCCAGAGCGCATCGCCGAGGGCGCTAGGGACCTGCAGGCGCTGCTCGGCGAGCACGGGTTCCTCACCGGCGTCGCCGGCCACGCGTCGGCCGGGAACCTTCACTTCATGCTCACCCCGGACTTCGCCAAGGCTGAGGACCTCGAGCGCTACGACGCGTTCATGGAGAGGCTGATCGAGCTGATCGTGGACAAGTACGACGGCTCGCTCAAGGCCGAGCATGGGACCGGTGTGAACATGGCGCCGTTCGTCGAGCGGGAGTGGGGCGCGAAGGCGACCGAGCTGATGTGGCGGGTGAAGGCGCTCGCCGATCCCGACGGCGTGCTCGCGCCCGGCGTCGTGCTCAACGAGGACCAGGGTGTCCACCTGCGCAACCTGAAGACGACCCCCGCGATCGAGGAGGAGGCGACCACCTGCGTCGAATGCGGCTTCTGCGAGCCGGTCTGCCCCAGTCGCGACTTGACGACCACGCCGCGCCAGCGGATCGTCCTGCGTCGCGAGATCGCGCGCCAGCCCGAGGGGTCGGCTGTGCAGCGGGCGCTTCTGGAGGAGTTCGACTACGACGCGCTCGAGACCTGTGCCGCCGACGGCACCTGCGTGCTCACCTGCCCGGTCGGGATCGACACCGGCCGGCTGGTCAAGCGCCTGCGGGCGGACCGTCACTCGCCGCGGGCCGAGCGGGTGGCGCTGCGCCTTGCCGGGCGCTGGGCATCAGTCGAGCGCGCGGCGCGCGCCGGCCTGCGGGCCGGGGGCGGCCTGGGAGCGGCCCCGATGCGCGGCGTGACGCGCGCGGCGCGCAGGGCGCTCGGCGACGAGCTCGTACCGCAATGGCCCCCCAACATGCCGAAGCCCGCGCCGGCCAGGCTGCCGCCCACCGCGCGCGACGGCGCCGCCGCGGTCTATCTGCCCGCCTGCGTCAACCGGATCTTCGGGCGCGCCCGCAACGGCGACGGGGAGCGGCCGAGCCTGCCCGAGGCGATGGTGGCCGTCTCGGAGCGAGCCGGGCTGGCGCTCTGGATCCCGGACGACGTCGACGGATACTGCTGCGCCACCCCCTGGTCGTCGAAGGGCTATGCCGCGGGCGCGCGCCGGATGGCCAACCATACGGTCAGCGCGCTTTGGCGCTGGAGCGACAGCGGCGAGCTGCCGATCGTCTGCGATGCGACGTCGTGCACGCTCGGCCTCGCCACCGACGCGGTGCCGCTGCTGAGCGAGGTCAACGCAGAGCGCCACGCCTCGCTGCGGATCGTGGACTCGATCGCCTGGGCGCGCGAGCGGCTCCTGCCGCGACTGAGGCCCAAGCGCAGGCTCGCCACCGCCACCCTGCACCCGCCCTGCGCGAGCAAGCACCTGGAGCTCGACGGCGATCTCGTCGCGATCGCCCGCGAGCTCGCCGAGGAGGTGGTCGTCCCGGTGACCACGACGTGCTGCGGCTTCGCCGGCGACCGCGGCCTGCTGCACCCCGAGCTGTCGCTCGCCGCCACGCGCGACGAGGCCGGCGAGCTCGCCGGGCGCACGTTCGACGCCGCCTTCTGCTCCAACCGGACCTGCGAGATCGGGCTGGAGCAGGGAACCGGCAGGACCTACGAGTCGTTCGTCTTCGCGCTCGAGGAGCTCACGCGGCCCTGACCTGGGGGCCGGCCCCGATGTCGCCGAGCATCATGGCGATCAGGGCGAACGCGAAGACGAAGAACACGATCCCGGTCGTGAGCAGGATCTTCTCGGGCCAGCTCATGAAGCCCGTGATTCGGTCGCGTCGCGGTCGCTCCTGCGCCTGCAGCGCCGCTTGCGGCGGTGCCGTCCCGGCTACGCCCGGGCGGAGATCTGCTGCACGGCCCAGCCGTTTCCGTCCGGATCGCTGAAGAAGAAGAAGCCCACGTTGTCGAGCGGATCCGGCTGCGGGGTCGGGCTCTCGCCCATGATCTGGATCTCGGTGACCTCGACCCCGCGCTCCGCGAGCTGGTCGCGGGCCGCGTTCAGATCCCCGACCACGAGCTGCAGGCCCTTGAGCGAGCCGGGCGCCATGTCCGGAACGATCCCCTCGCCGATCACGACCGAGCAGCCCGACCCCGGAGGGGTCAGCTGGACGGCGCGATTCCCGTCGCTGATCTCGGTGTCGTGGTCGACGTTGAAGCCGAGCCGCTGCGCGTAGAAGTCCTTCGCGCGGTCCACGTCCGCTACCGGCACCACCACCACTTCGAGCGTCCAATCCATCTTCGTTCCTTCGTGTCGGGGCTTTGAACTGAAGACCGTCCCGCGTAGTCCAATTCATCGGTCGGCCCCGGCGCCCCCGCGGCCGGCGCGCGACCTGGATGACGCACCTCGAGTTCGACTGGCAGAGCCCCGTCTGCGCGGCTCGTCGAGATGCTGCGGACGCAGGCGGCACCGCGATCGCGGCGACCCTCGAGACGGTCGGGCCCGCTGGTCATCCGGCGTCACCCGGTGGCCCGACGCTCGAGACGGACGGGTCGACGAACGCCGGCGGCTTTGAGGCCTCCGCCTCGTCCGGGCCTACTCCGAGAGCCCGGCGGCCTCGAGGGCGTCCTCACGCGTGCGGTAGCCGCGGTGGTGCGTGATCCTGCCATCCCGCACGGTGACCATCCACGCCATCGGGGTGTCGGTCTCGGCGCCGCTCCCGTGGCCTCGAACCGCGCAGCCGCCAAGGACGACGACGTTGTCGCCGGCGATCCGGAAGTCATCGCCGTATGGGCGCAGCACGTCCCAGACACTGGAGACCTCCTCGAAGTAGGCGCGAACGCCCGAGTGCCCTTGATAGCCGCCGCTTTCTACGCGGATTCCGGTGAGCGGGAGGAACTCGATCTCCGGGTCATAGAGATCGAGCAATCCGTCGATGTCCCAGCGGCCGATCGCCTCGAAGCTGCGGCGCACGATCTCGACGTTCTCCTGCATGGCACGCAGTATCCCGCGCGCGCGCACGCCCCGCCCGCGCGTTTCGCCCGTCTTCGGGCGTTCTCCGACGAGGCTATCGACCCGATCTACACCCCATGCAAACGCACGCTAGGCCGCCACGTCGCAGCGATCAACCGGGTGCGGGCCGCCGGGCCGGGACACCGATGGCCGATCCGAACCGGGACCGGCGGGCGAGTCTAAAGACCCCTCACCGCGCCGTACTCATCCCGCTGCCAATCGGCCGTCGCACGCTCCAGCAGTTCCAGCCGAGGCACACCGGTGACTACGCAGTAGGCGTCGAGGATCGCGTCCAGCAGCGGGTCCGACGGCAACGCTCTGCCGCTCTCAAGGCGGGAAACGGTCGAGTGGCTCGCCCCCGCGCGCTCGGCGATCTCTCGCTGTGTCGCGCCGGCACGCTGGCGCGCGGCACGTAACACCGGGCCTGCGTGGTGGAGCAGGCGATCAGCCATGCGTCGATCCTACGCCCGCGACAGTCTGACCTGCCAACGCCTCCTGAGGCGCAGGTCGGAACGGGCCAGCGTCGACTTCCCGGATCCAGCTTCGGGGGCGAGAGACCTGCGACCATCGGTCCGTGCTGACGGTCCGGCGCTCCGCGGCTCGAGACATCGAACGTTGCGTTGCGATCGTCCGCGAGCTGCCGGACTACTTCACAGAGGATGTTCCCGCGAAGGTCGAGAGCGACCTGAGTGCCCACTCGGGCTGGGTGGCCGTCGAGACCGAGCGCGTCGTCGGGTTCGCCGTGGTCGATCGCCGCTCACCAGGCGCCGCGGAGATCCTCTGGATCGCGGTCGCTGACGCCGAGCGCGGTCAGGGCGTTGGCTCGGTACTGCTCGACCAGCTGATCACCGAGCTGGCAAGCTGAGGGTGTCCAGCTGATCGAGGTCAAGACCCTGGATAGATCCGCCAACTACCAGCCCTACGCCGTCACGAACGCGTTCTACGAGCGACGCGGCTTCATCCAGATCGACACCATCGATCCCCTTCCGGGCTGGCCGCCCGGCAACCCCGCAGCGATTTACGTCGCCGCGCTGAGCCCGTCGCGATAAGCAACGCTCGGCCAGGCGATCGTGCAGGCAGACCGAGGGCGAGCTGCTGGGATCATCGTTGTGCGGTGAGGCGTGCCCGGACCAGCAGGATGTCATGGTCGGTATGCGTGGCGGGGACCACCTCGGCCGAGGGCGAGCGGAGCGCGCGCGTTCCATAGACGTGCTGACGCCCGAGATCCTGCTCCGGGGACCCGTCGGTGCGGGTCCAGAAGCCCTCAGGGGCGCAGGAGGAGCGACGATTGACGTCGCCCGCGAGGATGACGGTGCGGTCGGCCGCGCGACGTGCAAGGAGCGCCCGGAGCTCGGTGCACTGCGGGTCGTTTGCAGCAACCTCATCGGCCCCGCGGGTGGCGAGGTGGGTGGTGCACACGTCGACGTCGACTCGGGTGGTGACGCATAGCCACCGACGCTGCTCGATGCCCGCCTGTGCCTCGAAAGGCCGGCTGTCTGTGCTCTCGACGGCTGCCTTGGTGAGCACCGCGTCACCGAAGAGTCCGCGGCCGCCCGGCTGGATGCAGGCGAAAGGCTCGCCGAGGTAGATCACCCTCGAGAAGCGAAGGTGGTAACCGGTTCGCCGTGCGATTTGCGCGACGTCACCCCCGCAGGCCTCGTTGAAGGTGATCGCGTCTGGGTGCGCTTCGCGGATCCGGGCAACTGCCTCCTCGACCACGGCCGGGTATGCCACCTGGCCGTAGCACCCGCCCAGACCGGACAGGCACAGGTTCATCTGCATCAACGTGTACGTCGAGCCCGCGGGCGGCGGCACGACCGCACGCGTGTCCGAGGATTGGCCACAGGCCGTCAGGGCGAGGACGACGACACAACCCACCGCCGCGAGGAGCCGGGTAGGGCTCCGCGACCGGCCGGCGCAGGGGCGGACCATCAGGTTCACGATCCGTCGACGGTACAACCGCCACATACCTCGAGTAAGAAGCGTCGCAAACGAAGTCGGCGCCGCGAACCAGCCATCCTCGGTTCGAGAGACTTGGCGGCAACGGATCGGGTCGGCCGACGCTGCTGGTGAGCGCGCCGGCCTACCCGACAGGCACAGCGGCCAAGGAGGCTCAGCTATGGACGAAACCCGCGCGCGGAAGATGATCGAGGAACATTTCGCCGCGTCCGGCATCAGCGCACCGGGCGGGGGCCCGGGCGACGACATCGCCTGCGCCTCGGAGATCTATGCCGACGACGCCGTGCTCGAATGGCCGCAGGGCGGCGAGCGCATCCGGGGCAAGGCCAACATCATCGCGTTCAGATCCGCCTATCCAGCCCGTCTGGAGTTCGAGGTGCATCGTACGATCGGGCGCCAGGACCTGTGGGTGAACGAGTACACGATCCGATACGACGGCAAGCCCGTGCTAGCGGTAGGGATCATGGAGTTCCAGGACGACAAGGTCGTCCGCGAGCGCATCTACTTCGGGGACCCGTGGGACCCACCCGCCTGGAGAGCGCAGTGGGTCGAGCGTATGGATGGACCGTGAAGTTGGCTCGTGCGCCACGCCGCGTCGTGACGCCCCAGTCGTCCATGCCGACCTCGCGGCGCTTGAGCCAAGCTCTGGGACGGCACAATGCCGGTCAAACCCTGCGTGTCCGCTTCGCAAGGGAAGCGAACTGCCGCTTTCATCCGGACGGCCAGTGGTCCTCTGCGATCAAGAGGCAGGTCGAGGGTGGCAGGGCGTCTACCGGGGACGCGAGGAAATAGGGAGGTTCTGGGACGAATGGCACGCTGTCTGGGAGGAACTGGACATCGTCTTCTCGGAGACTCGTAGTCCACGCGACGGCTGGGTCGTTGCGTTCGGCGGGTTTCGGAGCACCGGCGCCGGTAGTGGCGTGGGTCTTGAACGACCGTTCGGATGGGTATTTCGGGTCGAGGATGGACTGATCCGAGACGCCCGCACCTACCTCAGCCGCGAGGAAGCCCTCGAAGCCGCCGGGCTGTCGGAGTAGCTCAGACGTATCGCTTTGTCGAGCTTTCCGCCAGCGCGTTGCGCCGGCTCACCGACGACGTCGGCGCGCCGTTGACGCTTCTGTTTTCTGGTCGGGCATTGAAGCTTCGCAGTTTGCTGACTAAGGTCAGAGAATGCCCGACGCGATGGTTGATCAGGTGCGCCGCTTCAACCGAATCGTGACCGAGTCCGTCGGCGCACTCAGCGATCATTTCCTCGGTCGAGAGCGGCCGCTCGGCGAGGCCCGGCTGCTCTGGGAGATTGGACTGGACGGCTGCGAGCTGCGGCTGCTGCGCGCGCGCTTGGGGCTCGACTCTGGCTATCTCAGCCGACTTCTGCGCTCGCTTGAGGCCGCCGGGCTGGTCAAGGTTGCGGTGAGTAACGCCGACCGGCGGATTCGGGTTGCGCGCCTGACAGCTGCCGGCCGCCGCGAGCGCGCCGTGCTCGACGAGCGCTCCGACCAACTCGCGCAGTCGTTCCTCGCGCCGCTGAGCTTGCAGCGGCGCGAGCGGCTGGTCGCGGCGATGCGCGAGGTCGAGCGTCTACTGACAGTGGCGAGCACGCAGATCACCGCCGTGGACCCCGAGCACAGCGACGCGCGGTACTGCCTCGCGGAATACGTCGCCGAGCTCAACCGCCGTTCGGACCGAGGCTTCGACCCGTCGGTCGGTGCGACCGCTCTGCCGCACGAGGTCCGGCCGCCCGCCGGAGAGTTCTTTGTCGCGTACCTGCATGGCGAGCCGATTGGCTGTGGCGCGGTCAAGCATCACGCCGACGCCCCAGCTGAGATCAAGCGCATGTGGATCGCGCCCAGCGCACGCGGGCTCGGACTGGGCCGCCTCCTACTGGAGAAACTCGAGGCCTGCGCACTCGCCGGCGGCGCGCGGGTCGCGCACATTGAGACCAGCGCCGTCCTCACCGAAGCGCTGGCCCTCTATCGGTCAGCCGGCTGGTTCGACGTTCCAGCCTTCAACCAAGAGCCGTTTGCCGACCACTGGCTCGAGAAGACGCTGATCTAATGGGAAATGTCGACGGGGGCCGGCGAACGTCGAACGCCCCGACCAGGATTCGAACCTGGGGCCTACTCCTTAGGAGGGAGTCGCTCTATCCAGCTGAGCTATCGGGGCCGACCCGCAGGTTACGGCTTGTTGGAGCGGTCTCCAGGTGGCCGCGTCCGGCGCGGCGCCCTGTGCCAAATACGGAGAACCGGCATTTCTGCCTATTTCTGCCCAATGGAGCGCCCGGTCGAAGACTTCGAGGTAGGTCCCTGAGAGCGGTCGCGGCGCTTCGCGGCCTTCTGGTAGACGCGGAAGGTGAACGCGGGATCGGAGTGTCCGAACTGCTCGGCGATGGCTCCGGGGGAAGGCGCTCCGGCTCTGCGGCGTCCAAGCGCGAGCAGGCCCCATGAGCGCGAGCTCTCCGAGCAAATTCGAAGGCGGCTTATCGACGGCTGGTCGACGACTGGCAGCAGAAGCCGAAGAGAGAAGGGCGCCGGCGCGACACGGGGGCGCGCATCTCGTGGGCCGTCAAGCGGCCAAGCAGCGCGGCAGGGATCAGCCCCAGGACCTGCGCTTTAGCTCGTCGTCAGGACCGGCGCCCGAACGAACGATCGCAAAAAGGGGGCTCTGCGTCCAGGCTGGACTTGACTTTCATCCGTCCGACAGCCCGGCGGCTTCGTCTACGGGCCGTGGTTGACGAACGCGATGCACCGCCCTTGGTTCTTGAACTGGGGGAAAGCCTTCCAGCCGCCTTTCTTGCACTGGTCCTTGCTCGTCGGTCCCACGATCGGCACCGGCTCGGCCAGCGACGACGTGAAGGTCTCATCCAGCCTGTTTTCCCCCCAATCGACCCCCACCACGGACATCCCCCGATCGTGGAAGCTCCCGTTCGAGGTCTGGATCGTGGCCGTATACGCGGCCCGCTGCGCGCCGACGGACAGCGGAGGGCAGCCAAACAACGGTTCCGACTGCTGCTTGGTGCCGGTGATCGTGGTGGTACCAGAGGTAATCGTGAACGTGGCGCCGAAGATTGGTAGCGGCCCAAAACCGCCGGACTCCTGGAAGGTTCCGGCATACGGACCGGTGGCGGTTCCGGTGGCGTTGTACGACCCCCCGGTGGAACAGTCAAACGTCCCCGTGAAGCCTGAGCCGCTCACGCTCAAGCTCTCCCCCGTCAGTGTGGGCACGGCGGCGGCGGTGGCGGGCAAGGCGACCACCAACCCAAGGGCCACGCTCAGACCCAGACCGATCAAGCTGCGTCGCTTCCATCGCAGAATCATCTCCACCCTCCTTTTCCAACGCTTTCGCGCCCCAGAGGGGAGCCGCGTGCCGAACCTACCGGGGCAGGAGAGGACGTTACTACGACAGCCCGGCTCTTTCGAGAGCGTTCTCCTCCCACATCGCCCGCCCAGGATCTCGCTCAGCCCCCCGGAACGCCAGTGCCAGGGCCGCCAGGAGCCGTGGCATCCCACCGGGAGCCGCGGTGGCTCCACCGCCTCGTTCAATAGGCAATCGGCAGAAGGCCCGATTTCTGCCTAAATCGCGTCGGATCGGATCGAATCCGACCATATCCGCCGTAGTGGCCCAGGCACGGCCAGGCACGAGACCGAGTTGCTTAGGAGGGAGTCGCTCTATCCAGCTGAGCTATCGGGGCCGCCGCCGAGTCTACGGCTCTGTTGAGCGGGTCCCCGCGCGCGGACGGCGCTCAGTGTTTCGCAGTCCAGTCGATGCGACGCAGCTTGCATTCGACGCGGCCGCCGTCATTGAGCGCGACGAAGGCGCGGGCACGGAAGGTCCCCGACCAGCGCCGTTGCCCGCGCTGGCGTCCGATGCTCGAGACCTCGAAGCGGACCGTCGAATCGGTGAACTCGACGCGGTAGACGCCGGTGGCCTTGAAGTAGCCCGGACGCGAGCGCTTCGGCGTTCGCAGCCGGGTGAACTGCGTCCGCAGGGTGACGCCGGGCCGGTCGCAGTCCTTGGTGCTCCAGCGCCAAGTCGCCTTGCGCAGCTCGCGGTTGGGCGTCGTCTCGATCACGACCTGCTTGCCCTGCGCCGTCTTGCCGGTGAAGGTCTCCGCGGCGGCGGAGCCCGGCAGGGCCAGGAGCGCCAGCGACGCGCCCAGGACGAGCAGCCTCCAGCTTCGAGCCCTGCCGGTTCTCACCGTGCCGAACACTAGCGAGCGAACTTCCTATGCCACCTGGCGTCAGCCGACCGGCTTGACCCCGTCGCTCGAGCCCGCGGCGCCGACCGTGCGCGCGCGTGACGCGCGCAGCTCGGCGGCGTACCGCCGGTCGGCCGACGGCTCGGCCGGGAGGACGGTGAAGTCGCCCGGCCGCACCCAGGTCGGCACGTACTTGACCCTGAGCACCCGGACCTTGCCGCCCTTGGCTTCGAACCGCAACAGCGCGATCAGGCCATCCTGCGTCTGAGTGGGAAGCCCGGCGGCCGCCGACTGGTTCGAGACCAGGTTGCCCTCGCTGAAGACCACGTACTTCCCGTTGACGCGCTCGATCGGCTGGACCACGTGCGGGTGCTGCCCGACGACCGCAGTGATGACCTTCGTATCGGTGAGCCGCTCGCGCGACCGCCCGCTGCGAGCCGTTCGGCCGGCTCGCGTACTCGGTGCCCCAGTGGAGGTTGACGATCACCGCGTCGGCGCCCGCGTCGCGGGCATCGCGGGCGTCGGCGATGATCGCCTTCGCTCCCGCCTTCGGCGCCGTCGCCGCGTACTCGTTGAGCGCCCAATCGGTCGGCGCCCGGAGGCCGTTGGTCGCATCCGTGTAGCTCACGAATCCGACCTTGACCCCGGCGACCCGGAGGATCGTCGGCTGCCCGGCGGCCCGCTTCGACGCGAAGGTGCCGGTGTGCGCGATGCCCCGCTTGTCGAGCGCCGCGATCGTCCCGGCGATGCCCGCCATCCCCTGGTCGAGCGAGTGGTTCGATGCGGTGCTGCAGGCGTCGAAGCCGCTCTTTCGAATCGACCGCGCCAGGTCCGCGGGGGTGTTGAAGATCGGGTACGTGGCGGGCGGCCCGGGGCCCATCGGCGTCTCGGCGTGACAGAGGGCCAGGTCTGCTCGCTTCTCGAGATAGGGGCGGATCCTGCCGAAGAACGGTGCGAAGTCGTACTTCTCCCCGCCGCCATTGCTAAGCGCGCGATCGAGCAGCGGCTGGTGCATCAGCAGGTCGCCGCTCGCGGCGATCGTGAACCGCCGCCGCTCGGCCCCGGCCTTCGGTGCGCGCGCCGAACGCTCGCGCGCGCTCGCGCGCGCTCGGCGCGCGGTCGGGGGCTCGCGGCGCCGTCCTCCTCGGGGTCCACCCAGACCAGCCAGATCGCGACCGCCGCACCCGCAACGGCGGCGATCGCCAATCCCCCGGCGAGCAGCCTGCCCATCTGTTATCCCGGTTGGGGCTCCTGTGCCGGCGCCTCGTCGTCGGGGTCCGCGTAAAGGCTCTCGGAGGCGATCTGTCGCACGGAGCGGTCCCAGAGGTTGATCTCGAGGAACAGGTCGTCTCCGAACCCCGTTACGGCGTCGACCCCGACCAGGGTGAAGCGGCCATCCGCCACCGGCGTCTGGTCGAGCGTGTCGCCGTCGAGCTCGGCGGTCGCCGCGACCGCGCCTCGAACCAGCGGCAGCCCCCAGATCAGGGTGACGTCGCCGCCGCGCCCCCCGTCGGTCCGCCAGCTGCCGATCACGTCGTCGTTGAGGTCGATCTTCCAGTCGGGGTTCTCCTCGGCGGTGACGTCGGTGAAGTCCGCCCGGGCGCGAAGGTCCGCCGGCCCGTCCTCCTCGCCGCCCGGATCGAACGACACCCAGCCGTAGTACTCGGCGAGCATGGCCTCGCCGTCCTCACCCGTCGTCGGCTCGACCGCGCGGCCGGTCGCCGGCACGTAGACGCGCCCGCCCCAGGTGCGGTCCGGGAACCACTTCACGGTCATCGGGTCGAGCGCCGCGCCGGCCTCGGCGGTGAGGGACTCGCACTCGGCGGCGAACGTCTCCCGCAGGCGGTCCTCCCAGCGGCCATAGGGACGCCCCTCCTGGGAAGCGTCGGCGATCGAGCGCGGAAAGGGGCGGCGAATAGGGGGCACGCGGGGCGCCAGACTAGCGCGACGGAGCCTGCGCCTCGCTAGCGCCCGCCGAGCAGGCTGCCGATGGCGCCGCCGGCCCCGCCGCCGGCCGGCGTCCCGGCGCTGCCCTCCGACGGCTGCAGCAGCAGCCACCCGCTGCCCGAGAAGGCGAGCTGAAACGTCTCGCCGGAGCCCTTGCCGACCAGGGTCTTGACGTTGACGTCGGTCTTCACCGAGCTGCTCACGCCCTGCGACCAGGTGATCGCCGCCTGCGGATCGGCGAACGTGCTCTCGCCGTCGATCTCGATGAGCACCGGCGGTCCGTCGGAGACCAGGGCGACGTTGCCGGTTCCCGAGAGCTCCATGTTGTAGAGGCCGCCCGACAACGCCCCGGATGCACCCTCGACGCGCTTGATGTCCCACTCGATTCCCGCGTCGAAGGCGAGGACGTGTGGGCCGTTGGCCGTGATCGCCTCGTCCTCGAGGCGCAGCAGCTGGACGTCCTGGGCCATGTCGGCGAGGAAGATCTCCCCCGTCCCGGAGACCTTCATCAGATCGGCGCCCTCGTTCGTGACCGCCTTCTTGATCATCCGCGAGAGGCCGCCGGAGCCGGCGTGTTCGAAGCTCACGTCGCCCTGGTAGGCGACCATCGAGCCGAGCTTCGCCTGGATCTCCACGCCCGCGAGCTCGACCTTGAGCAGCTTGGAGTTCTGGAGCCGGAACGCCTCCCCGCCCTCGGTCTCCTTGAACTGCGCAAGCGCCTGCTCGACCGCCATCCTGCTCAACCTCCTGCTTCGGGATCGGAACGGGGCAGGCTAGGCGACCGACTGCGAGAGCGCCGCCCGCAGGTCCGCGGCGGCCCGCTCCGGCTCATAGACGTTGATCTCCACCCCGGTGCCGAGCTCGAAGCCCGCGCGCACGGTGACGCGGGGCGCGATGTCCACGTGCCAGCAGAACTCGTCGGTCCCCCGCGGCGCCGTGCGCACCCAGAGGTTGAGCTGCGGGGTCGCGCCGAGGGCGCCGCCGAGGGCGCGTAGCGCCGTGGCGATCATCGCCGCGCCGGCGTCGTCCTCCTCGAAGCGCGGCTGGGGCCGACGCGGGATCACGCGGAGCTCGAACGGCGACCGCGAGGACCACGGGCAGACGAGGATCGTCCCGTCGTCGAACGCGACGAGGCGGTCGCGGCGGCGCACCTCCTCGGTCGCGACGTCCTCAAGCAGGTGGGAGCCCATCGTGCGCTCGTGGTACGCGGTCGCGCGCTCGCGCTCGCGGGCGATCTCGGCGGGCACGAAGCCGAGCGCGTAGAGCTGGGCGTGGCTGTGCTCGAGCGAGGCGCCCGCGTCGGGGCCCTCGTTGACGATCAGATGAACGTAGGCGGCGTCGGCATGGGCGCGCATCCGCTCGCGCCAGGCGGCGACGGCGCCGGCGACCTGCTCATCAGAGAGCTCGGTCAGCGAGGTGAAGTGCTCGGGAGCGCTGACGATCACCTCGTGGGCGCCGTCGGCCGGCTGCGAGCGAAACAGGTCGGCCTCGGCGCCGCGGGGACCGGCCGCGAGCGGGTCGATCGAGCTGGCGAAACCGGTCTCCGGCGGCCGCTCGGCGCCCGTCCCACCCTGGTCCGGGTCACCGCCGAGCACCGGATAGAGATTGGGGACCGAGCGCTGCAGCCAGCCGGGCGTGTCGGGCTCGCCGCCGGCGGGACGGTGAGCCCAGACCTCGGGCGGGGTTCGGTCCTCGCGGCCCTCGCAGAAGGGACAGCGCTCGGCGGCATCGGGGCGGACCTCCACCGGGGCCGGCGCGAAAGCATCCGGCCGCTCGGCGCGCCCGGGAGCCAGGACCACCCGCAGGCCGGTGAGCTGGTCGATCCGGATCTCGGGCGAGCGGCTCAGCGCGGCGGCGGGGGTGCGTCGGGCGGGGGCGGGATATCGTCGGGCGGCGGCGGGATCTCCCCCGGGGCCGAGCGCAGCGGGGGAACATTCTCGGGCGGTGCGACGCTCGAGGGGGCGTGAGGCTCGAGCAGCGGCTTGAGCAGGTCGATCGGCAGCGGGAAGACGATGCTTGTGCTGTTGTTGACCCCGATCTCGACCAGCGTCTGCAGGTAACGCAGCTGCAGGGTCGCCGGATTCGCGCTCATGATGTTCGCCGCCTGCGAGAGCTTCTCGGAGGCCTGGAACTCGCCGTCGGCGGCGATGATCTTCGCCCGCCGCTCGCGCTCGGCCTCGGCCTGGCGGGACATCGCCCGCTGCATATCGGCGGGCAGCTCGACGTCCTTGACCTCGACCGTCGAGACCTTCACCCCCCAGGGCTCGGTCTGCTCGTCGATGATCTGCTGAAGCTCGACGTTGAGCCGCTCGCGCTCGGCCAACAGGGCGTCGAGCTCGGCCTTGCCGAGCACCGAGCGCAGCGTCGTCTGCGAGATCTGCGAGGTGGCGAGGAGGAAGTTCTCGACCTCGGTGACCGCCTTGTTCGGATCGACGACGCGGAAGTAGGCGACCGCGTTGACCCGCACGGTGACGTTGTCCTTGGTGATCACCTCCTGCGGCGGCACGTTGAGCGTGATCGTCCGCAGGTCGACCCTGACCATCTGGTCGATGATCGGGATCAGCAGGATCAGCCCCGGCCCCTTTTGGGCGATCAGCCGGCCGAGCCGGAAGATCACCCCGCGCTCGTACTCGCGCAGGATCCGGATCGCCGAGGCGAGGAGGATCAGCACGAAGACGGCGACGATCCCGATGACGATGAGCGCGACCATGCCTACTCCTCTGCCTCGTGTTCAACCGGGCGGACGCGCAGCGTCAACCCTTCGATCGACTCGACGCGCACTCTAGCGCCGCGCTTGCGGACCCGCTCGGCGTCGCCGTCGCGGGCGCCCTCGGCCAGCGTCGCGCGCCACAGCGCCCCGCCGACGAAGGCCTGGCCGACAGGGTCGAGCGGCACGCGGACGTCGCCCGTGGCGCCGATCATCTCCTCCCATCCGGTGAGCTTCGGCCGCCGGTGGGCGAGCACCACCTTGCGGGTCGCGAAGACGAAGAACCCGCCGACGAGCACGGCGACCGCGATTACCGCGGGCACGGAGACCTCGACCTCGTCGGTCCCGGTGTCGAAGAGCAGCAGCCCCGATAACGCGAGCGCGAGCACGCCGATCCCGCCGAGGATCCCGTTCGTGGGCAGATGTGCCTCGGCGACGATGAACCCGATCCCGACCACGAGCAACGCGATCCCGGCGGCGGTGACCGGGAGCTGGGCGGTGCCGTAGGCGCCGAGCAGGAACGAGACCACTCCGAGAGTCCCCGGGATGAACAGCCCCGGGCTGAAGATCTCGATCGCGATCCCGACCAGGCCGACCAGCAGCAGCAGATAGGCGACCGTCGGGTTGACGAGGATCTGCAGCAGCTCGTACTGCAACGGCATGTCGCGCTCGTCGATCACGAACCCGGCGGTGTCGAGCGTCTGAGCCTTCGGGCCCTGGACCTCGTAACCGTCGAGGTCAGCGAGCAGCTCCTCCTCGCTCGCGGCGACGATGTCGATGGCGTTGGCGTCGAGCGCCTCGGCCGCGGTGACGTTCTCGGCCTCGGTGACCATCCGCTCGGCGAGCGCCCCGTTGCGTCCGTGTCCCTGGGCGAGGGCGCGAATGAAGGCGGCGGCGTCGTTCTCGATCTTCCGGCCCAGCGTGCCCCCGATGTCCCCGCCGGTGGACGTGACCGCGCTCGCCGAGCCGATGTTCGTCTGCGGGGCCATCGCCGCCACGTCCGCCGCCTCGGTGATGAACGCGCCGGCGGAGGCGGCCCGGGCGCCGTTCGGCGACACGTAGACGACCACCGGCATGGGGGCGTCGAGGATCGACTGGATGATCTCCCGCATGGAGGTGTCGAGCCCGCCCGGGGTGTCGAGGCGGATGATCGCCAGGGGCGCGTCCTCGTCGGCCGCGTCGTCGAGCGCCGAACCGATCCACTTCTCGGTCGCCGGGTCGATCGTGCCCGAGAGCTCGATCGAGGGCACCGTCTGAGCCGACTGCGCCCCCACCGCGCCAGGCAGCAGGAGCAATCCGGCAAGCACGGACCACAGCCAGATGTGCGCGCGCGGGCGCATGAGCGAATTATCCGCTAGCCCGTGTATCGCTCGATCTCGGCGATCAGATCGTCCTCGTTCGTATACGGGCCGTTCCTGAGGTACTCGAGCTCACCGTCGGCCGCGTAGAAGGCGGTGCCGGGCAGCCCGCGCAGGCGGAGCTCGTCCCAGATCTCGCGATCGGGGTCGGTGATGCTCGGGTAGGGCACCGGGAACTGCTCGAGGAACGTCTCCGCCGCCGGGTCGGTGTCGAGTGAGTCGACGCCGAGGAAGGCGACTCGGTCGCCGTACTCGGCCGCCGCCCGCTGGAACAACGGGAACTCGGAGCGGCATGGCCCGCACCAGGACGCCCAGAGATTGACGACCACCGGATGTCCCTCGAGCTTGGCGAGCTCGGCCTCATAGGCGTCGAGCCCTCCCGGGATCAGCGCATCGCCCTTCGCGTACAGCTCGGCCAGCGGCCGCGGGGCGTCGGACAGGGCGGCCTCGTAGTCGGTCGCGGCCGACTCGGGGTTGGCGGCGCCCGGGTCGCCGGGCTCCTCCCGCGAGGCGAGGGCGTAGGCGACGGCCGCGACGCAGATCACGCCGACAACCGCACTGATCGCGACCGGTTTGGTGATTCGGAAGCCCATCGCCTGCCCAGTGTGGTTCAATTCATGTCGGTCCCAGAGTTCGTGGACCGCGGGGGGACGTCGGTCCGGTCGGAGGGGACTTCGGCCCGGCGCCCGCCCTTCCCGAGCTTACTTCGCTCGCCGTCCCCGATCGGGTCACTGCGAGCGCGGGACTCACTTTCCTTTCCCATGGCCAATACCACTGACGTTGCCGCGGAGACCGCGAGCGAACTGAGCGAGGCCGACCTCGATCGGGTGCGGGAGTTCTCCCGTGAACCGATCCTGCTCGAGGGCGAGACGATCGCCGATCTGGAGCCCGGCACCGCGAGGCGCCGGGCTGTCGAGACCGCGCTGGCCGAGCTCGCCGAGGGCCGCGAGGCGCCCTCGTTCGAGTGGCGGCGCGACTACTCGCTGCTGCTCGGCCTCGAGCGGCTGCTCTGGGAGCCCAAGCCGTCGCTGCGCGACGGCGCCGAGCTCAACGACCACCAGGTCGACGCCCTGTCGGGAACCCTGGCCGCGATCACCGCCGAGGTCGAGGGCCCCGAGGGCGAGGCGCGGCGCAACGGCCGCGGTAACGGCGCCAGGGGCGAGGCGAACGGCGAGGGGGCGAACGGCGAGGGCGAGGGCGGGCTCGACGGCGAGAGCGACCTGCTGGCGCCCGACGAGGAGCCGCAGGACTGGGATGAGGCCGAGACCGCCGAGGTGGTCGAGGAGGCGCCCGAGGACCCCGGCGCCAGCCGTCGATTCTGGTTCGAGCACGCGACCGGCGCCGGCAAGACGGTCGCCGCGGTGGGCTTCGTCGAGGCCTCGCGCACGGGCGGCGTGCTGATCCTCACCCACCGTCGCAACCTCGTCGACCAGTTCATCGGGGAGATCTCCGACCGCGGCTACAAGGAGCGCCTCTCACCGCCGCTCCTGGACGGCGCCGACCACCCCTACGGCCCGGTCACGGTCGAGACCTACCAGTGGTTCGTACGCAACGCGGGGCGCGTATCCGACGTGTACTCGATCGTCGTCTGCGACGAGGCACACACCGCGCTCGGCGAGAAGACCAGCGCCTGCATCCGTAACTGGACCGGCCCGGTGTTCATCGGTATGACCGCGACCGGCGCCCTGATCGCCCGCCACGTCGCCGACCTCTTCCCCACGCAGACCTCACGCTTCGACCTCGCGCAGGCCGCTCGCCGCGGCGTGATCGCGCCCCTGCGCTGCATCCGCATCCCCCCGGGCCCCGGGGTGAGGACGATCGCCAACGTGCCGCTGCGCCGCGGCGAGGTCGATCAGGACTTCGACCAGGAGGAGCTGGCGGCACTGCTCGACCAGGAACCGTTCAACGTCGCCGTGGCCGACCTCTACCAGTCTCGCTTCCGGCGCGTGCCCGGCGTCGTCTACACAGCCGGCGTCCGGCATGCGAACAACGTCGCCAAGGCGTTCCAGAAAGCGGGCATCAACGCGCGGGCGGTCTCCGGCGAGACGCCCAAGCGCGAGCTGACCGAGATCCTGGCCGCCTTCGAGCGCGGCGAGGTCGACGTGCTCTGCAACGCGATGCTGCTCGCCGAGGGCTGGAACTCGCCGCGGGCGACGATCTGCATGCACCTCGCGCCGACCGCCTCGCGACGCGTCTACCAGCAGCGCGTCGGGCGCGTCACCCGCCGCAACCCGGGCAAGGAAGCGGGGCTGGTGATCGACTTCGTCCACCCGGCGACCACCCACGACGAGACGGTGATCTCCCTGCACAGCCTGCTCGACCGCGACGTCTACCGCGGCGGCGCGATCGTCGTCGGCCCGGTGCGCCGCGGGCGCGGGCGCCGGGTCCGGGTGGAGCGCCGCGTGGTGCCCGTCTCGGCGGACCCGGAGCGGCGGCTCGCGGTCCTCGAGCGCGAGCTATGGCGGATCGCCGTCGAGAACCTGAACTACTCCGAGCAGCACGCCTGGGCGGCCCTCGCCGGCGCCCGCGTGACGGCCGGCAACTGGCGCCGGGCGAAGGCGATGATCCAGCACGACCAGGCCAAGGAGCTGCGCCGCCGATTCCTGCTCACCTGCCTGCAGCGCAACCGCAACCATCAGCTGCGCCTGAAGGCGCTCTCCGAGGTCGCCGCGTTGCGCGAGGCCGAGGCCTTCGACGACGCGGTCGAGGTGGTCGCGACCTGGCCGCGCGACGAGCGCCGGGCCGGGGCGAAGGTCCTGCTGACGGCGCTCGCGGAGCGTCGCATCGGCCGGCGCGACCAGGCGCAGGCATGGGTCTGGCGCCTCGCGGCGATCAGCCGCGAGCTGCACGAGGAGTACGCCGTGCAGCGCTGGCCCGAGACCAAGCGCCTGCTCGGCCTCTTCGTCAACTCCTCCGGGCGCGCGCACGGCCGCAATGCGCGCCGCATCGTCCACGCCGCCCGCCAACAGGACCGCCGGCTGGCCGTCGCGTTGCTCGCCGCCGCAATCGCGCACACGCCGGAGGCCGAGGAGGTCCTCCGCGGGGCGCGCATGCGGATGGCGAGAAAGCCCTCGGCCGTGGCCCGGGAGCTGCTGCGCAACTTCCCGCGGAGCAGCAGGCGCCGGCGGCGGCGCTCCTCGAGCCGGTCGAGCGGCGACGGTGGCAACGGCGAGGCGCCCGAGCGCGAGAAGCTCGAGGCGGAGGCGGGCGAGGGCGCGGACGCCGACGAGGGCGATGACGCTGGGCCTGCCGTCGACGCCGGGGCCGACGGCAAGCCGCAGGACGGCGAGTCGGCCGCGAAGGCCGAGGCCGACGAGGCCGAAGCGGAGTCGGCTACAGGTTGATCGCCCGCATCCCGTCCGCGTCGTAGCGCTCGCCCACGGGCTCCGGAAGCTCGGCCAGCCGAGCCAGGTCCTCATCGGTGAGCTCGACCTCGGCCGCGCCGGCGTTCTGCTCCAGGTAGCTGCGCCGCTTGGTGCCCGGGATCGGGACCACGTCGTCGCCCCGGCCGAGCACCCAGGCGAGCGCCAGCTGGGCCGGCGTGACGCCCTTCTCGCCGGCGATCTCCTTGACCGTTGCGGCGAGGGCGATGTTGCGGTCCGCGTTCTCGTCGCCGAAGCGCGGCTGCGTGCGCCGCCAGTCGTCGGCGTCGAGGTCCTCCCGGGATTCGAAGCGGCCCGAGAGGAGTCCCCGGCCGAGGGGCGAGTAGGCGACCAGGCCGATCCCGAGCTCACGCAGGGTCGGCAGGACGGCGTCCTCGAGCTCGCGGGTGAACAGCGAGTACTCCGTCTGCACGGCCGTCAGCGGATGGGCGGCGTGTGCAGCGCGAATCGTCTCCGGTGCCGCCTCGCTGAGCCCGATGTAGCGCACCTTGCCCTCCGCGACCAGCTCGCCCAGGGCCCCGACCGTCTCGGCGATCGGCACGCCCGGATCGATGCGGTGTTGGAAGTAGAGGTCGACGTAGTCGGTGCCGAGGCGCTCGAGCGACGCGTCGATCGACCGGCGGACGTTCTCGGGAGATCCGTCGAGCACCCGGCGCGGACCGGACGGACCCTCGAGATCGATCCGCACCCCGAACTTGGTCGCGATCACGTACTCGTCGCGCCGCCCCGCGACCGCCTTGCCGACGAGCTCCTCGTTCGTGTATGGCCCGTAGAGCTCGGCCGTATCGAGGAAGTTGATCCCGAGCTCGAGCCCGCGACGGATCGCGGCGATCGACTCTGCCTCGTCGGTGGCGCCGTAGAAGGCCGACATGCCCATGCAGCCCAGGCCGAGCGCGGAGACGCTGAGGCCCTGGGTGCCCAATTTGCGCTGTTCCATTGCGCTTCCTTTCGTCTCGTTTCGTGCTCTGGTTCAGGGTAGGAATTGGAGTGCGCTCGAAGTCAAGGCCCCGGGTATCGCGATTGCTTGACCTAGAGCGCGCTCGAACTTCTACCCTGCTGATATGGCGACGGAGACGAGCACCGATCTGACGATCGCCGAGGCGGCCGCCGAGGCGGGAGTCAGCGTCCACACCCTTCGCTACTACGAGCGCGCCGGCCTGCTCACGCCGATCGAGCGCAACGGCTCCGGGCACCGGCGCTTCAGCCCCGAGGACCTCGAGTGGATCGTGGTCTGCACCCGGTTGCGCGCAACCGGTATGCCGATCCGCCGGATCCGCCAGTACGCCGACCTGGTGCGTGCGGGGGACGGCAACGAGGCCGAGCGCCTGGCGCTGCTCGAGGCGCATCGCGAGGAGGTGCGCGAGCGCCTGCGCGAGGTCCGCCGCCACCTCGAGCTGATCGACTACAAGATCGACCTCTACACCGAACGGCTCGCCGCCACCGACCGCGGCTGATACGCGAGCCGGGCCGGCTCAGCCCAGGCGCAGCTGCACCTCGCCGGAGCCGAGGCTGAGGCGGTCGCCGCCCTCGGTCTCGACGACGAGATTCCCGCGCTCGTCGACGCCGGCCCCTACGCCCCGGCCGGCGTCGTTCGTCCCGCCGTCCCACTCGACCGCGCGGCCCGCCAGGGCGTCGCGCTCGCCGAAGGCGGCGAGCACGCGCCTCTCCGGCGCCTCCACCCACTCGCCGAGCGCCGCCGAGACCGCATCGCGCACCGTGCCGACCTCGGCGCCGTGGCCGATCGACGTCGCGGGCCAGCGCAGGTCGGCGGGGAACTCGTCGTCGGCGATCGCGACGTTGATCCCGATCCCGATCACCGCCCACTCGGGAGGGCGCGCCTCGATCAGCACCCCCGCGACCTTGCGCGCCTCGATCCAGACGTCGTTCGGCCACTTGATGCGGCAGGCGACCGGGGCCACGGCCTCGATCGCATCACAGACCGCCACGGGCACGGCGAGCGGCAGCAGGGCGTGCTCGAGCTCCAGTGGGCGCAGGATCGCCGAGTAGAGCAGCGCCCGGTCGCGCGGCGCCGACCAGACCCTCCCGCGCCTGCCGCGCCCGGAGCTCTGCTCGCCGGCGGTGACCACGGCGCCGCTCGGCGCCCCGTCCTCCGCCAACTCGCGAGCGCGCTCGTTGGTCGAGTCGGTCAGCCGCAGGTGCAGGTGCGGGGCCCCGAAGCGGGTCACCCCGGCCTCAGCGCGACCCGGTCGGCGGACTCGAGCCCGAGTCGCTCTGCGGCGCTGCCGCGGTTCACCGCCAGCGCCAGGCTGCCGGCGGCGTCCAGGTACACGAGCAGCCCGCCCTCGGGGACGTCGGCGAACGTGAGCGCGTAGACGGCCTCGTGGGTGGCGCCCTCGACCTCGATCACGAGCGGCCGCCCGAGCTTCAGCCCCGCCTCGGCGGCGGCCTCGGCTGACGCGATCAGGCCGGCGTTGCCGAACACGTCGACGTCGCCGACAACGGCGACCAGGCCGCGGTCCCGCTCGACCTCCGCGAGCGGAGGCTCGAGCGTGACCAGGTCGGCGGGATCGAGCGCCTCGCCCAACGATCCCGGCGGGGTCCCGAGGGCGAGGTGGGCGGCCACCGGGGCGAAGATGTCGCGCCCGTGGAAGGTCGCCGAGATCGGCTCGAGGCGGACGGCGGACAGCGAGACGTCGACCGCGTCCACGGCGCCCGCCGAAGCGCTCGATCGCCCCGGACAGCAGGCCGTTGTCGGGACCAACCAGGAGCCGGTCCTCCTCGGCGACGCGAACGGCGACGGCCTTGCGGGGCGAGCCCACCCCGGGATCGACGACCGCGAGGTGAACGCCCGCGGGTGCGTATCCAAGCGTCGCGGCGAGCACGGCGGCCCCGCGCGCGACGTCGTGACGCGGGATCCCGTGGGTGAGGTCGATGACCTGCGCGTCCGGCGCGATCCGAGCGATCACCGCCCGGCAGACGCCGGCGAACTCGTCGGTGGCGCCGTAGTCGGAGAGGAAGGTGATCGGACGCGCTCCGGGCATCACCGCCCGCATCGTCTCAGCTTCCGCACGGTTCGGTCGCTGGGCGAACCGCTACTCCCGCCCCACGTCGGCGATCAGGGCCTCGACCACGCCCGACGGGTCGTGGCGCTCGGCCTCGACGTGCACCTCCAGGCCGGCCTCGCGCGCCGCCTCGCTGGTGATCGGGCCGATCGAGACCACCCGGGCCGATCGCGGGAATCGATCGCCGGTGGCGCCCAGCAGGTTGCGGACCGTCGAGGACGAGGTGAAGGTGATGTAGTCCGCACCGGCGGCGGCCTCGATCGCGGCCGGGTCGGGATCCTCGCGGACCGTCTCGTAAAGCGCCACGACGTCGACGCGCGCGCCGCGCTCGGCGAGTGCTTCGGGCAGGACGTCGCGGGCCTCGGCGGCGCGGGCGACGAGCACCGGACGGTCGCGCACGTCGCACGGCGGCGAGCGCCTCGACCAGCGCCTCGGCGACGAATCGCTGCGGGACCACGTCGGCGATCACCCCGTGCTCGGCCAGGGAGGCCGCGGTGCCGGGACCGATCGCGGCGACGGTGGCGTTCGCGAGCGCGCGTGCGTCGCGCCCCTGCTCCGCCATCGCCTCGAACAGCAGCCGGACGCCGTTCGGGCTCGTCAGGCAGACGAGGGCATAGCTGTGCAGGTCGGCGACGGCCTCGCGAACCTCGGGCGCATCGAGCCGGGGCACGATCCGGATCGCCGGCAGCTCGACCACATCCGCGCCGAGGGCCCGCAGGGTCGCGCTCAGGCCGCTCGTCTGAGCCCGGGCTCGGGTGACCACGACCCGCTTGCCGTGAAGCGGCCGGCGCTCCAGCCAGGCGATCGCGTCGCGGCGCGCGGCGACCGCCCCGAAGAGCAGGATCGCCGGGGCGCGCAACCCGGCCTCGGCGACCGCCGCGGGCAGCTCCGAAAGGGTCGCGGTCACCGTCCGCTGGGCCGCGTCGGTGCCGCGCTCGATTGCAGCCGCGGGTTCCTTCGGATCGCGCCCGCCGGCCCGCAGGGACTCGGCGATCCGTGGGAGGTTCTTCACGCCCATGTACAGGACGAGCGTGCCCGGGAACCGGGCGAGCGCCTCCCAGTCGAGCGCCGTCTCGTCCTTCTCCGGGTCCTCGTGGCCGGTGACGAACGCGACGGCGGACGCGTCGTCGCGATGGGTGACCGGGATCCCCGCGTACGCGGGCGCCGCGACGCCCGACGTCACGCCCGGCACCACCTCGAACTCGACCCCCGCCCGGGCGAGCGCCTCTGCCTCCTCGCCGCCGCGGCCGAAGACGAACGGGTCACCGCCCTTGAGCCGCACCACGCTGCGCCCATGGCGCGCGCGCTCGACCATCAGTTCCTCGATCCGCTCTTGCGACGCCCCACCGTCCCCGGGCTGCTTGCCGACGTAGATCAGCTCGGCCTCCGGACGCGCACCGTCGAGGACCGAGGCCGGAATCAGGCGGTCGTGGAGCACGACGTCGGCGGAGGCGACCAGCTCCATCGCCTTCACCGTTACCAGGCCGGGATCGCCGGGGCCGGCGCCGACGAGGTACACGACGCCCGCGCGCGCACTCATCGCGCTTCTCCCGCCGCGCGCTCGAGGATGTCCGCGGCCCCCGCGCCGAGCATCCGCTCGGCCAGCGCCTCGCCGAGCGCCGCCGGCTGCTCCGGATCTCCGGCAACCCGGTCGCGGACCCACTCGCTGCCGTCCGGCAGCCCTGCATAGCCCGTGACCGACAGCTCGTCCCCCTCGAAACGGGCGCAGATGCCCAGCGGCGTGTCGCAGGTCGCGCCAAGCGATCGGGTCGCCGCCCGCTCCGCGGTCAGCTCCGTGAGCGCCGCGGGGTCGGAGATGCGCCCCGCCGCGGCCGCTGCCTCGCCGTCGTCGGCTCGGGCCTCGAGCGCGAGGCACCCCTGGCCGGGTGCCGGCGTCAGCTCGTCGAGCTCGAAGCGGAAGGCGATCTCACCGCGACGGCCGAGCCGCGCGAGCCCGGCGGTGGCCAGCACGACGCCGTCGTAATCACCCGCCTCGAGCCTCGCCAACCGCGTGTCGACGTTGCCGCGCAGCTCGGCCACCTCGAGGTCGGGCCGCAGGGCGAGCAGCTGCGAGCGCCGGCGCAGGCTCGACGTGCCGATCCGCGCCCCGTCGCCGACCGCGGCCAGCGAATCGGCAGCCCCGACGAACGCGTCGCTCGGGTCCTCGCGCCCCGGGACCCCGACCAGCGCCAGACCGTCGGGCAGCTCGCCGGGCAGGTCCTTGGCCGAGTGCACACCGAGGTCGGCGTCGCCCTCGAGGAGCGCCGCCTCAATGCCGCGGACGAAGCGGGCCTTGTCGCCGACGCGGGCGTCCGCCGTTTTGACCGGCACCACCTCGGCGCCACCGAGGGCCGCGGCGACGGCCTCCGCCTGCGCCAGCGCGAGCGCGCTCGAGCGCGTCCCGAGCCGCACCGGCTCGCCGCTAGCGGCCGCCGCGGCGGCGTCGGCGATCGCGAAGATGAGAGACCTCGGCTCCCTCCGCCTCGAGCGGCTCGGCGTCGGGATCCAGGCCGAAGAGCTCGCGCAGCGCCGCGACCTTCACGTAGGCGTCGTCGTCGCCCGCGGCGCGCTTGAGCCGCAGGGTCGGCTCGTGCAGGAGCCGCGAGGCGATCGCCCGGGCGGCTGCCCGCAGCCGCGCCCGATCGGCGTCGGTGAGTCCCTCCCAGCGCTGCTCGTTCTCGGCCAGAACCCGCGCCACCACGTCGTCGGCGCGCTCGCGCAGCGCCGCGACCGTCGGGGTCACGTCCTGGGTCGCGAGCCAGCGATCGAATCGACCGGCCTCGGCCCGCAGGATCGCGTCGGCTCGCCGAGCCTCGGCCTCGCGGCCGGAGACGTTGCGCTCGACCAGCGCCTGCAGGTCGTCCATGTCGTAGAGGCTCACCGCGGTCAGCTCGCGGCAGGCGGGCTGGATGTCGCGCGGGACCGCGAGGTCGATCAGGAGCAGCGGCCGCTCGCGGCGCGCCCGCATCACCTCGGCGAGCTCCTCGCGCTCGATCACGTGGTGAGGCGAGCTGGTCGAGGAGACGACGATGTCGGCACCGACCATCTCGTCGGGCAACGCGTCGATGCGGACGGCGTGGCCCCCGAAGCGCTGGGCGAGGCCGATCGCGCGGTCGTAGTGGCGGTTGGCGATGAAGACCGCGTGGACGCCCTTCGCCGCGAGTGCGCGGGCCGTCAGCTCGGCGGTCTCGCCGGCGCCCACGACCAGCACCCGGCGGTCGTCGAGCTCGCCGAGCGTGCGCTGGGCGAGATCGACCGCGACCGAGGGCACCGACAGCGAGCGTCGCGTGATCCCCGTCTCGGTCCGCGCCCGCTTGCCCGCCGCGAGCGCGGAGCGGAAGAGGTGGTTGAGAACCGGCCCGGTCGCGCCCTCGACCAGGGCGAGCTCGTAGGCGCGCTTGACCTGGCCCTGGACCTCGGCCTCGCCGATGATCATCGAGTCGAGGCCGGCGGTCACCCGCAGCAGGTGGCCCGCGGCGGCGGTGGTGCGAAGCGAGTACAGGTGGCCCACGAGCTCGGTGGGCGGGATCCCGGCCTCCCGCGCGAGCAGCCCGAGCGCGAGCGACTCGGCGCCGACGGCGTCCGCGACGTACAGGTAGAGCTCGGTCCGGTTGCAGGTCGAGATCGCGGCGACCTCGAGCACCTCGTCGCGCTCGACCAGCTCGCCGAGGACCCCCACCGCTCGCCCCTCGGTGAAGGCAAGTCGCTCGCGCAGCTCCAGCGGCGCGGTCTTGTGCGAGATCCCGAGCGCGAGAAGCTCGCTCACGGAATCACCTCCTGCCGGCTGCTCCGCTCCCGCTCGAATACCTTGCCCTCGGCTTCGCCTCGGGCATTTTCTTCTGCTCCCGCGTCGGCTCCGGCAGGGTCTGGGGCAGGACGATCGCTGCGTTTCTCCGCGATTTCCGCGAGCTCGGCGAGCTCGCGGTCGATTCGCTGGATGCGGGCGGCCATGATCGCGACGTAGAGCAGCAGCAGGGCGAGGAAGGCGACGTAGGCGCCGGCGACGTACTTGCCCGCCTCGTCGAGCGGGAGTGCCGGCATCAGCCCGCCTCCCCGGCCTGGCGCGGGACCGGCGCGATCCGCGAGGCGCCGACGGCCACCTCGTCGCCCTCGAGCGCTCGGCGCAGCCGCCCGAGCCGCGCCCGGGTCGACTTCGCGGCGAGCTCGAAGCGGGCCAGCGTCAACCACAGGAGCGCCATGCCGGCGAGGCAGACGAGGAAGGTCACGGTCATCTTCGGGGTCAGGCCGCCCTCGGCGGTGGCGAACACCCGTGGGTGGACCAGGCTCTCGGCTAGCCGGACGGCGATGAAGTTGAGCGGCACGAACGCCCCCGCGGTGACCGCGAACACGGACGCGTATCGAGCCTGGCGCTCGCGGTCCTCGATCGCGTAGCGCAGCGGGTAATACGTGCAGTAGAGGAGGAAGACGATCAGGAACGAGACCAGCGTCGGCTCGTCCCAGACGAACCACTTGCCCCACGACGCCCGGGCCCAGATCGAGCCGGTGATCAGCACCGCGACGCCGAAGATCACCGAGATGTGGATCGAGACGTAGGAGCGCACGTCCCAGCTCGACTCGCCGGTCCGCAGGTGCATGATCGCCTGGACCGCGGCGACGATGAACCCGACCAGGGCGCAGATCGCGATCGGCACGTGCAGGTAGAAGATCTTCTGGATGAAGCCCTGGTCGGCGTCGTTCGGGGCGAAGAAGAACACCAGCGCGAAGCCCGCTGTCAGCGTCAAGACGGTCAGGGCGGGGAGGATTCGCGGGGCGTTGAAGCTCATGCGTGAGTGCGGTCGGCTCAGTCCTCGAGCAGGAAGTCGTAGACCGCGTAGCCGACGGCGATGAACACTAGATCGTAGAGAGCGAGGATCCCGATCCATTGGCCGAAGTCGTCATACGACGGCCCGCCTGCGGCCAGCAGCGGCTCGGCGGCGCCGGCGGCGGCGATCATCACGGGGACCAGCAACGGCAGCAGGAGCAGCGGCGCGATCAGGTCGCGAGCCCGCGAGTTGACGGCGATCGACGAGACCAGCGCGCCGACCGCCGCGAGTCCGATGTCGGCCAGCACGAGCACCGCCGCGAGCGCCGGCAGCCCGCCGGCCTCGACCGAGAACAGGACGGCGAACACGGGCACCGCGATCAGTTCGAGCGCGCCGAGGTAGATCGCCAGCACGCACACCTTGGCCGCGTACAGCGACGCTCCGTCGACCGGCGCCAGCCGGATGACGTCGAAGCCGCCCTGCTCGCGCTCGGCCACGAACACCCGGTTGATCGCCAGGATCGCGGCGAAGAGCACGGTTGCCAGCAGCACGCCGGCGGCGAGGGCGCCCTCGAGCGTGGTCCGGTCGAGGCCGAAGCGGAAGAGGACGAAGGTGGTGGCGGCGAACAGCGCCATCGCCGGCACCGACTCGAGCGTCCGCAGCTCGGTTCGCAGGTCCTTGACGAGGATCGCGCGAAACGCGGTCATCTCATCTGTCACAACTCCCGGTGTAGACCGCGCGCACGTCGCCGGCCGACAGCTCCGACGCCGCGCCGGCGTGGACGACGCCGCCGTCGGCGCGCAAAAGGAGCACCCTGTCGGCGTCCGCGAGCCCGGCCTCGGGCTCGTGGGTGACGATCACCCGCGACCGCCCCGGCGCCGGGCCGAGCAGCTCGTCGACGACCGTGCTGGCGGCGGCGTCGAGGTGGGAGCGGGGTTCGTCGAGCAACAGCAGCTCGGGCTCGTGGAGCAGCGTGCGGCAGATCGCGGCCCGCTGCAGCATTCCGGCGGAGAGGTTGCGGACCAGCTCGTCGCCGCGCCGCGCGAGCCCGGCACGAGCGAGGAGCTCCTCGATCCGGGTGGCCGCGCGCTCGACGGCGTGCAGCCGGGCGTTGAACCGCAGGTTCTCCCGCACCGTCAGGTCGCGGTAGAGCAGCGGCTGGTGCCCGAGGTAGCCGATTCGCCCGCGCGCGCGCAGGGCGTACCGGGGCAGCGGCGCGCCGAGGACCGACACGGCGCCCGCCGTTGGTCGCAACAGCGTTGCCAGGATCCGCAGGAGCGTGGTCTTGCCCGCGCCGTTGGGGCCGAGGACCGCGAGCGTCTCGCCCGCGGGCAGCTCGATCGAGACATCGCGAAGGACCGCACGCTCGCCGTAGTCGCGCCGCAACTGCTCGAGCGCGATCGCCGGCGGGGACCCGACCTGGGCGGGCGGCGCTGCTGATGACTCGACGGCGCTCTCCATCTGAACGGAAGGATCGCGGACCCCGCCGAGCCCCGCGTTCGTACTCGGGGCATGTGGGCGGAAATCGCGATCGGGATCGCATCATTCGCCGTGCTCGCCGAGCCGGGGCCGATCGACCCCGTGGCCGCGCCTGCGCCCGGATCCCGGGTCGAGTGGCGACAGTCGGCGGCCCTCGGGCTGCCGGAGGCCGGGCGGCTCGTCGACGGCGTCCGGCTGCCCGCCGAGGGCCGAACGTATTTCACCTGGGATCCGGTGCTCAAGCGACGCCCGGATCGAGACTGGCGCCGCTGGGCGACCGACGACCTGGTCCGGACCACGCTCGGGGTCGTGCATGACCTACGGCGCCGTCACCCCCACGCGCCGCGGGTGGGGATCGGCGACCTGAGCCTGCCGCGCGGCGGCTACTTCGGGCCCGAGGTCAGCGGCGGGATCGGCCATGCGACCCACCAGAACGGCCTCGACGTCGACGTCTACTACCCGCGCCTCGATCGCCGCGAGCGCCCGCCGCGCTCGGTCGACCAGGTCGACGTCGGACTGGCGCAGGAGCTCGTCGACCTGTTCGTCGCCGCCGGGGCGACCACCGTCTACGTCGGCCCGAACCTGCCGCTGGACGGGCCACCCGGCGTGGTCACGCCGCTGGCGAACCACGACAACCACCTCCACGCTCGAATCGCCCCGTAGGTCGTCGCGGGATAGACTCGACGCCATCGAGGAGGCCACCACACCCTCCGCACCGAGCCCGGGAGCGCCTGCGCGGACCACCGTCGCCACGTACGACAACTATCGCGAGGCCGAGCGTGCGGTCGACTTCCTCTCGGACAAGGGCTTTCCCGTCGAGAAGGCGGCGATCGTCGGCACCGGGTTGCGCACGGTGGAGCAGATCGCGGGGCGGATCACCACCGGACGCGCGGCGCTCATGGGCGCCGGCCAGGGGGCGATGATCGGGCTCATCTTCGCGCTGCTGATCGGGATCTTCTTCACCGTGAGCGAGGCGTTCTTCGGAGTCCTGCTCTACGGGCTGATCGTCGGCGCCCTCTTCGGCGCGACCTTCGCTGCGATCATCCAGGCGGCGCAGGGCGGGCGCCGCGACTTCGCCTCGGTGCGCGCCATGGAGGCCGAGCGCTACGAGGTCCAGGTCGACCACGAGGTCTCTGCGCAGGCGAAGCAGCTGCTGGCCGAGCTGCCGGGTTAGAGCGCGCCAGCCCCGACCGGTTAGCCGATGTAGCCCCAGCGGCGCAGGTGCCGCTTGAGGTTGCGGACGAACCTGCGCCCGTCTGGGCCGACGGTGAACCGTCCCGGCTCCAGCAGGCCGCGACGCAGGGCCGAACGCAAAGTCCGGTTCGCAGCCCGCCCCCGGTCGAGCTGGTAGAGGTCGGCGACGTAGGCGGCGAGCGCCGAGCGAACGCCCAGCTGGTTTGAGGAGCGCGCCCGGCGGCGATACTCGCGTTGCACCCGGCGCGTGTCCTTGGCGACCGCGTCGCGGAACTCGTCGGTGACGTCGGCGAACCCGGTGCCCTCGAAGCGGACGATCTGGATCGGGAAGACCGACTCGGCGAACGAGCCATAGAGGAAGGCGAAGCGGGCATCCGCGGTGCGGAACTCGTAGCGCCCGTCGCGGTCCAGGTCCACGAGCCGGTAGCCCGGGTCGCGAAAGTTGTTCTCGAAGGTCGCGTACCCGGACCCGTTCCAGCGATAGACGAGCGCGAGCACGCAGCAGTGGGCGCCGCCGGTAAAGCCGCCCACGATCGCCTCGGGCTCGCCGTCGCCGTCGAGGTCGCGCACCGCCAGGGGCTCGTCGCCCGCCGGCCATGGGCAGGCGAACCCGCCCGTCGGTCGCGGGCACTCGCGCGATCGCACCCGCGTTTGGAGCGCCCGCACCCCGGCGCGATCGACCGTCAGCCGGAAGTTCCGCGTCTCGGCGAAGTTCCCGCGCCAGGACACGGTCGCCGTGACCTGCCCGGAGGTCGCCGTCTGGGAATGCTCGGCCGCGCCACCGCCCTCGGCGCCGTGCCCCGCGGCCGGCGCAAAGAGCGTCAGCACCGCGCCGGTCGCACCGAAGAGAGCGCTGATCGCCGGGCGGCGCAGCTCAGCCTCCCTTGCGCAGGGTTCGGGCTCCGACCTTGGCGAGCGGGACGAGCCCCTCGCGCAGCGCCCGCAGGCGCGAGCCGCTGCGGCCGTAGAGCAAGCGCGCGGACGAGCGCAGCGCCGTCCCGAGCGTCGCGTCGTAGGGTTGCCACCAGAAGTCGCGGACGAGTCCCGGCTCCCAGGCGACGAGCTTGACGTTGACGCACTCGTAGAAGCCGAACTTCGAGTGGGAGCGGCCGAGACCCGATTCCTTGACCCCGCCCCACGAGCATTGACAGGCACCGTGGGAGTAGGAGTGGTCGTTGATCCAGACCATCCCCGACTCGATGCGGCGTGCGATCCGCTCGCCCTTGGCCCGGTCCTTCGTCCACACCGACGCACCGAGGCCGAAGCGGCTGTCGTTGGCGCGCTCGAGCGCCTCCGCCTCGTCGGCGACCACGATCACGGGGACCACCGGGCCGAAGATCTCCTCCTTCATGATCCGCATCTCGTCGGTGACCCCCGCGAGCACGGTCGGGGCGATGAAGCGGCCCTCGTAGCCGGGGACCTCGCGCGGGCCGCCGGTGATCCGTTCGGCGCCGGCGGCGAGCGCGTCGTCGACGAGCCCGGTGACCAGATCGGCCTGCTCGGTGGAGACCATCGGCCCGATCTCGGTTTCCCAGTCGAGCGGGTCGCCGACGGTCAGCCGCTCGGTCTCCCGCCGGACCCCCTCCAGGAACCGGTCCGCCGCCTCCTCGACCACGTACGTCCGCTCGATCCCGGAACAGGTCTGGCCCGCGTTCGCGAACCCGCCCCAGACGCAGCCGGAGACCGCGTTGGCGAGGTCGGCGTCCGCGCAAACGATCTGCGGGTCCTTGCCGCCGAGCTCGAGCACCGAGCCCTTCAATCGTTGGGCGCAGATCTCGCCCACGCTGCGCCCGACCTCGACCGAGCCGGTGAAGAAGATCTTCGCGGTGCTCGCCTCGCAGAGCGCCTGGCCGATCGCGCCGCCCCCGTGGACGGTGCGCACCAGGCCCTGCGGAAAGCCGGCGTCGTCGAACACCCTCTGGATCCGCTCGCCGAGCAGCGGCGTGAGGCTCGCGGGCTTGAGCACCACGCCGTTGCCGGCCATGAGCGCGATCGCCACCTCACCGAAGGGGATCGACCAGGGGTAGTTCCACGGGGCGATGACACCCACGACCCCGAGCGGCTCGTAGCTGAACACGCTGCGCTTGGTCTTGAGGAAGGCCTGCGGGTAGGGGATCTTCTCGTCGGCGAGGATCTCCGGGCCCGCGTTCGCGCACCAATGCAGCGCGTCGATCGTCGGGATCACCTCCATCACGTAGCTCTCGGTGATCGGCTTGCCCTGCTCACGCGTGAGCAGGTCGGCCACCTCCTCCATGTCCTCGACGAGGACGCCTGCCGCACGGCGCATGTAGCGGGCGCGGTCGGCCAACGAGAGCTGCGCCCAGAACGGCTGCACCTCGGCGACGTCGTCGACGACCTCCTGCGCCTGCTCGGGCGTGATCGTGTCGACCGTGCCGACGAGCTCGCCCGTCGCCGGGTTGAAGGATTCGAGCGTTCCCATTCCCCGGCGCGATTCTACGCGCGGAGCGGGCGCGCCCGGGGTTCGGGCGGGAGCGCGGACGGGTATTGACAGGGTGACCGCCGCCGGCCCTCCGTCGCCGGGCGGGCCGAGCCGTTCCGCCGACACCGGCGGCGGTCCTCTGACCGCAGCGGCTCTACTTGGAGCGCCGCTCGCGGGCGCGCTTCAGGCGCTCCGCGAGCTCGGCCTCGAAGCCGCGGTCGGTCGGCTCGTAGAAGCGCTGGTCGCGGACCTCCTCGGGCAGCAGCGGCTGCGCCGCGAGGCCCTCGGGCTCGTCGTGGGGGTAGACATAGCCCTCGCCGCGGCCCAGCTTCTTCGCCCCGGGATAGTGGGCGTCGCGCAGGTAGTCCGGCGGCAGCTTGGCGCCGCGCTCGCGGATGTGGCGCATGGCGCCGGCGATCGCGGTTGTCGACGCGTTGGACTTTGGCGCCAGCGCGAGGTAGGCCGCCGCCTGAGCGAGGTTGAGCGCGCACTCCGGAAGCCCGACCCGGTCGACCGCCTGGCCGGCGGCGGTGGCGACCAGCAGCGCCTGAGGATCAGCGTTGCCGATGTCCTCCGAGGCGAGGATCACCATCCGCCGGGCGATGAAGCGCGGGTCCTCGCCGCCCTCGAGCATCGCCGCGAGGTAGTACACGGCCGCGTCCGGGTCCGACCCGCGCAGGGCCTTGATCAGCGCCGAGGCGTAGTCGTAGTGGCGGTCCCCCTGCTTGTCGAAGGTGACCGCCTTGCGCTGGAGGGCATCCTCGGCGATCGCGAGGTCCACCTCGCCCCCCACCGCACGAACCGCCTCGACCGCCCGCTCGAGCGCCCCGAGCGCGGTGCGGGCGTCGCCGCCGGAGCGCTCCGCGAGCAGCTCCAGGGCTTCCGGACCGACCTTCGGCGGGTCGTCGACGCCGCGCTCGGGGTCGGCGAGCGCCCGCTCGAGCAGCTCGCGGATCCGGTCCGCCTCGATCTCCCTCAGCTCGTAGATCTGGCTGCGGGACAGCAGCGCCGAGTTGACCTCGAAGTACGGGTTCTCGGTCGTTGCGCCGATCAGCGTCACCAGCCCCTCCTCGACCGCGGGCAGGAGCGCGTCCTGCTGCGCCTTGTTGAAGCGGTGGATCTCGTCGAGGAAGAAGATCGTCGGCTGCCCGGTGGCGCGCCGGCGCTCGGCGGCGCGATCGATCACGGCCCGCACCTCTGCCCGGCCGGCGTTGACCGCCGACTCCTCCTCGAAGGCGCCCCGCGCCGCGGCGGCGACGATCCGCGCCAGCGTCGTCTTCCCCGACCCCGGCGGCCCGTACAGGACCATCGAATGGGGCTCGCCGGTCTCGATCGCCGTCCGCAGCGTGGACCCGTCCGCGAGCAGATGCTCCTGGCCGACCAGCTCGTCGAGGGTTTTCGGCCGCATGCGGACGGCCAGCGGCGCCTCGGCCTCGGGGACCGGTGTGCGGCGATCGCCAGCGGCGGGACCCTCGGACTCGAACAATCGGCCGCTCATGGTCCGCCTCAGTATGTAGACAGCGGACCACGGGTAACCTGCGCCCATGGGCCAGGAGACCGCGGTGAGGGCAAGCCGGCTGGGCGCCGAGGCCGGAGAGTTGCTCTCGGATCTCATCAAGATCGACACACAGAACCCCCCGGGCAACGAGCGGCCGGCGCAGGAGCTGCTCGCCGCGCGCCTGGCGGACGCCGGATTCGAGTGCAGCATGCTCGCGGCCGAGCCGGAGCGCCCCAACCTCGTCGCCAGGCTGGGCGGCGAGGCGCCGGGGCCCACACTCACCCTGCTCGGCCACGTCGACACGGTGCCGGCCGACGCCTCGGAGTGGAGCTTCGACCCCTGGAGCGGCGAGATCGTCGACGGCGTGGTCCGCGGGCGCGGGGCCCAGGACATGAAGGGCCAGGTGGCAGCCGAGGTCGTGGCCGCCATCGCCCTCGCGCACGACGGCTGGCGCCCGGCGCGCGGCGAGCTGAAGGTGATCGCGACCGCCGACGAGGAGAAGGGCGCCGACATCGGCGCCGCCTGGCTGTGCGCTGAGCACCCCGACGCGGTCCGCTCCGACATGGTGCTCAATGAGGGCGGGGGCTACGCGTTCGAGGTCGGCGACCGGCGCTTCTACACGCTCTGCGTCGGCGAGAAGGGAGTCAACCGCTTCTTGCTCCGCGCCCGTGGAGTCGCCGGGCACGGGTCGATCCCGGCGCTCGGCGACAACGCGCTGCTGCGCCTCGCGCCGGCGCTCGCCGCCCTCGGCAAGCAGCCGCCCCTGGAGCCGGACCCGGTCGGGGTCGCGTTCCTGTCGACGCTCCTCAACGAAGAACTCGACGGCGCAGAGGCCACCGAGCTCGAGGGCGCGATCGAACGACTGCGCGGGCTTGCCCCGAAGGTGGTCGAGCTGCTGGCGGAGCCGATGCTGCGGGTGACGCTGGTACCGACCCGGATCCGCGCCTCGGAGAAATCGAACGTCATCCCGTCACGAGCCGAGGTGCTCGTGGATTGCCGCGTCCCCCCCGGACGCGGGGCCGAGGACGCACGTGCGCGAGCCGTGGAGGTGCTCGGCCCGCTCGCCGACGGGCTCGAGATCGAGTTCGCCGAGCAGACGGTGGGCAACACCTCACCGCCCGCCTCGCCGCTCAGGGATGCGATCGGCACCTGGCTCGCCGAGGCCGACCCCGGCGCGGAACTGGTGCCGGTCGTCATGCCCGGGTTCAGTGACAGCCACTGGTTCCGCAACGCCTTCGGCGCCGCCACGGTCTACGGCTTCTGCCCCCAGCGGCAGTTCGGCCTGCTCGAGGCGCAGCCGCTCGTCCACAACGCCGATGAGCGCGGGGCGGTCGCCGACCTGGAGTTCGCAGCCGGCTTCTACACCGACCTCTGCCGGCGGGTGCTCGGATGAGCAGCGAGGGCGGGGGCGCACCGAGCTCGAATGGCGCCGGCGCCAACGGGCCCGCGCCCGACTCCGAGCAGCGCATGCGGCTCGGGGGCATGGCGCTGCGCAACGGGCTGCTGATCCACGGGCCGACCTCGTGGGCGATCGCGGCGCGGGCCGCCGACGGAACCATCGAGGTTGCCTCGGGCCCGAAGCCGAGCCTTGCCCGCGGCGGCCTCGCCGAGGTCCCGCTGCTGCGCGGGGCACTTCGGCTGGCCGAGGCGCTGGCGGTGATCCCGGTCGCCCGATTGCGGCTCGCCTCGGCCCGGCTGCCGTTCGAGGACCGCACTGTGCTAACTGCGATGGTCGTCTCGAGCGCCGCGAGCGGCGCGCTTCGCCGGCTGCGCCCACCGACGATCGGGCGCGAGGCGCTGATCGCGGCGTTGGGCGCGCTTCCGGCCGCGGCGGCGCTGCGCGATCGCGACCTCGCCGCGTACCACGGGGTCGAGCACAAGGCGATCGGTGGCTACGAGCGGGGCACCGACCCGGCGGAGGTGCCGAAGGAGCACGAACGCTGCGGCTCGAACCTGATCGCACCGATGCTGGCGCTCTCGATCGGCGGCCAGCTGCTGATCGAGCGGCTCGCGCGGCGTCCCGGTCCCGTCGCGCGAGCGGCGACGGCCGTCGTCGGGGTCGGCGCGGCGGTCGAGCTCTTCGTCTACGCGGAGCGCAATCCGGAGTCGCCCGTCGGGCGCGCGGTGCACGGGCCGGGGCACGAGATCCAGCGCCTGGTCTCGACCCGCGAGCCGACCCCCGAGCAGCTCGAGGTCGGGGTCGCGGCCCTGAGCGAGGTCCTGCGGGCCGAGGAGCTGGCTGGCCGTAGCGCCTAGCCCCCCAAGGTGTTCGGGCTGATCGATCACGTCGGCGTTGCGGTCGAGGACCTCGATTCGGCGCTCGCGCTCTATGAGGGGACCTTCGGAATGCCGGTCGCCCATCGCGAAACCGTCAGCGACCAGGGGGTCGAGGCCGTCCTCCTCGACGTCGGCGACGGCCATGTCGAGCTCCTGCGCCCGCTCGGCGAGGACACCGCCGTCGGCAGGTTCCTCGCCCGCCGCGGTCCCGGGCTGCACCACGTCGCCTACAGGGTCGACGACATCGACGCCGCGCTCGCGCAGCTTCGCGAGCAGGGGGTCGAGCTCATCGACAGCGAGCCACGCACGGGAATCCGCGCCAGCAGGGTCGCCTTCCTGCACCCGCGAGCGACCGGTGGGGTCCTGACCGAGATCGTCGAGCCGGCCGCCGACGTTCACTAGTCTGCCTGCGAGATGGCGGACGCGAGGCGTATCGAGATCGGATTCAACGGCGGCCAGGTGGTCAGCGCGCGGCTCGACGAGGCCGGCCTGACCGAGCTTCGGACCGCGGTCGAGCGCGGCGACGGCTGGCACGATCTCGAGACCGAGGAGGGCAACTTCGCGCTCGACCTCGGCAAGGTCGTGTTCGTGCGGACCGCCGGCGGCTCGCACAGCATCGGCTTCTCGGGCAACTGATGCGAAAGCTCGCACTGCTCGCCCTGGCCGCACTGCTCGGCGCCGCCCTCTGGTGGCGGCGAAACCCATCCGCCTGCCCGTACAGCCAGCGATTCTGGGTCCAGGCGCCTCATCCCTTCATCACCCGAGAGCGCCTGCGGGCGACGCTCGACCCCGCGCCGGGCGAGCGGGTGCTCGAGATCGGCCCGGGCACCGGCTACTACACGCTCGATCTGGCCGGCTGGGTCGGTCCCGAGGGGGCACTCGAGATCTTCGACATCCAGCAGGAGATGCTCGACCACACCATGCAGCGTGTCGGCGAGCGCGGGCTCGGGAACGTCACCCCGACCCGCGGCGACGCCCAGGCGCTCCCGTTCGAGGACGCCAGCGTCGACGCGGTCGTGCTGACCACGGTGCTCGGCGAGATCCCCGATCAGGACGCGGCCCTGCGCGAGATCGCACGGGTGCTGCGCCCCGGCGGGCGACTCGTCGTCGGCGAGGTGCTCGGCGACCCGCACTACACGTCGCCGGGCGCCCTGCGCGAGCGCGGCGAGGCCGCCGGGCTGCGCTTCGAGCGCCGCAACGGTCCCGCGTTCGGGTACTTCGCCCGCCTGGCCGCCTAGCGGGGGTCGATTCGTCGCCGCGCGCGACGGGTAGAAGTGCCCTCCCATGACCCGTCTTCGGCGCGTCGACTGCACGGGACCCGGGATCCGGCGGGTCCGCCACGCTCGCGGCTTCCGCTACCTGGAGGAGGACGGCACCCCGATCGAGGACCGCGAGGTCGTCGAGCGGATCCGCGAGCTCGCGATCCCGCCCGCCTGGGAGGAGGTCTGGATCTGCCCCCACCCCCGGGGTCACATCCAGGCGACCGGACAGGACCAGGCCGGGCGCAAGCAGTACCTCTACCACCCGGCCTGGCGCGAGCATCGGGACCGCGAGAAGTACGCCGCGATGGAGCGCTTCGCACGGGCGCTCCCGCGGATGCGCGCGCAGACGGACGACGATCTCGGCCGCCGCGGGCTGGTGCGCGAGCGCGTGCTCGCCTGCTCCGTGCGGTTGTTGGACCTGGGCTTCTTCCGCATCGGCTCGGAGCGCTACGCGGCCGAGAACGAGACCTACGGCCTGGCGACCCTGCGCAAACGGCACGTGCGGATCGAGCGCGGCGTGGCCCTGTTCGACTACCGCGCGAAGGGCGCAAAGCGCCACCGGCAGGAGATCGCCGACCCGGCGATCGTGCCAACGGTCCGGGCGCTCCGGACGCGCGACGGCGGCGGATACGAGCTGCTCGCCTACCGGGAGGGCCGCGGCTGGGTCGACGTCCGGGCCGCCGAGATCAACGAGTACCTGAAGCAGGTGATGGGCGGCGACTACACCGCCAAGGACTTCCGCACCTGGAACGCCACGGTGCTGACCGCGGTCGAGCTGGCCGCCAACGGTCAGGACGCCAGCACGCGGGCCGCGCGCAAGCGGGCGGCGAGCGCGGCGACCCGACGCGTCGCGGCGTACCTGTCGAACACGCCCGCGGTCTGCCGCAGCGCCTACATCGACCCGAGGGTCTTCGACCGCTACGACTCCGGGGAGACGATCCGCGGCCCGCTGAAGCGGATCGTCGCCGGCAGCGATCCGGGTGAGTTCCCGGACCGCGAGCGGATCGAGCGCGCGGTGCTTCGGCTTCTGAAATAGCGCTATATCCCTTTCACGTTATATATCTGTATAGTTATGTGCGATGACTACGTTCGAGGTCCTCGCCGAGCCGAGCCGCCGCCGCATCCTCGATCTCCTGCGCGAGCGGGAACGACCGGTCGGCGAGCTGGTCGAGCGGATCGGGCTCAGCCAGCCCGGCGTCTCCAAGCACCTGCGTGTGCTGCGCGAGGCCGGCCTGGTCCGATCGCGGACCGAGGCCCAGCGGCGCGTGTACGGCGTCCGCGCCGAGCCGCTTGCCGAGGTCGACGAATGGCTCGAGCCCTACCGGCGGCTCTGGGCGCGGCAGCTCGACGCCCTCGAACGGCACCTCGACGACGAAGCGAAGGAGAGTGGCCTATGAACGCGACGACACTCGCTGACGGCATCGTGTTAAAGACCGAGGGCGGGTTGGACGAGATCCGCTTCGAGCGGCGGCTCGCCCATCCGATCGAGAAGGTCTGGGCGGCGCTGACCGAGCGCGGCGAGCTGATCAAGTGGTGGGGTGACGCGACGCTCGAACTGGTCGAGGGGGGCGACTTCAAGCTGCGGTGGTTGAACACCGACGACGAAGGCAACGCCGTGGCGATGAACGCGACGATCGCGAGCCTCGACCCGCCTCGCCTGCTCGAGACGATCGGGGTCTGGGCCTCGACGAGCCAGAGCGGGGAGTCGATCGACGAGCGGCACGCCGTCCTGCGGTGGGAGCTCGAGGCCGATGGCGACGACACGATCCTCCGCTTCACCAACGTCGTTGAGCTCACCGACGAGGAGCGCGGAATGGTCCCGGGCGGCTGGCACTACCACCTCGACGCCCTGGCTACCGCGCTGGATGGCGGCACGGTCGACCTCGCCGACCCGTGGGAGGCGGCGGAACGCCTTCACGCCGCCTACCGGGCAAAGCTGGCCTCAGCCGGCTAGCGCCGGCCAGAGCGCCTCCTCGGTGGCGAGGACCGCCGCGGCCTCGTCGCCGATCCGCGACCAGAGGCGGGGCTCCGGGGTTTCGGCCTCGCTCGCGGCGAGCAGGGCTTGGGCGAACGCGGACCACCCGGCGGCCGCCCGAGCCGCCAGCTCCGCCTCGTCCCGCCCGACCTCGGCGAGGAAGCGCGAGTACATGAGCCGGAAGTTGCCGCCCCCCGTGCCGCGGCGCTCGATCACCTGGTAGCCGAACCGAGCGCACCATTGCCAGTCCTCGATGGCCGTCGGCCACTCGCCGACCTCGGCCGCGAACCGGCGCAGCGCCGGTAGGCCCTCGTAGTCGCCGAGCGGGGGTTCGAGCATCTGCCGGGCGTTCCGCTCGATCGCCCGGCCGGCAGCCGATCGCGGGTCGTCGACGTCGCCATCGTCACCGACGGTGAGCATGTGGCCGTCGAGTGGAAAGATCGGGTGCCGGCCGTGGCGGGCGCGAGCGAGGTTCTCGAGTCGCGTCGTCTGGAGCTCGTCGAACCCGGTGTCTGACAGGTACGCGACGTCGTCGTCGTAGCCGGCGAGGACGACGGCGTGTCCTGGGAAGTGCGCGGAGCTACCGTAGTGGTCGAGGTAGTAGAGGTCGGTGAGCAGCAGCGCCGGCCGGCCGCCGTCGACCGCCGCCCGGGCGGCAGCCCATGACTCGTCGGCGTCGTCGAAGGTCTCGAGCACGAGCGGGAGACCCGTGAGCTCGCGGAACTGCTCCTCGAGCCTGCCGACGCGGCCGTTGATGAAGCGCGACGGCGACTGGCCGTCGAGCGCCACGTAGTAGAAGCAGACGCCGGCGCCCAGGCCGAGCGCCATCTCCTCGGAGATCCTGATCGCCGAGAAGTCGAGCAGGTTGCGCAGAGCGGTCGAGCCGCAGTGGTTGCCCGGCAGATGCCGGTAACCGCTGACCATGGTCTGACTCACGAGTCACCTCCGGCGGCTTCGCCGCCTGACACGCTTCTTTCGGTGCTGAAGCACCTCATCACGCAACTGCCGCGACGCAGGCGCAGGTACTCGGATCGCGCCTTGAAGCTGGCGCCCATCTCGTCCGTGAGCTCGGTCAAGAACTCCTCGCGATAGGTCGTGTCGGTCAGCATCGCCACTGCAAAATAGAACCCCGAGAAAGCAGCCAGGCCACCGGCGACCCGCAGCAGCTCCTCCGTGAGCTGGAAGCTCTCGCCCGCGATGGTGACCGAGACCAGGTCCGTGCCCGCGGTGTTCATCCACTCGGTGCGCAGGGCCGCGTCGACAGCCAGCATCCCGAAGACGACGAAGAAGAGCCCGATCGTGAGGCCGACGAACAGCACCTGGACCGCCTGGCTGACGAACAGGACGAGCCCGACATTGATCCGCTGCGCCCGGCGCAGCGGCGGCGCGGAGGCGCCCGCCTCGCGCTCGAGGCGGCGCGTCTCGCGCGGGACGCGGACGGTGAGGAACGCCGACCCGAAGACGACGAACAGGCCGATCACGCCGACGTAGGCGACGTCGCTCATGAGGCCGAAGATGTCCCAGATCTCCTCGGTCGTGAAGGACAGCAGCACGAAGATCGCCAGCAGCGGCACAGCCTTCGCGAACAGGCCGAGCGACGAGGCGAGCTGACCCGCGAGCCGGCCGAGGACCCAGCGCAGGATCGCCAGGAGCCCGTAGACGAAGACCGCGTAGATCACCGCGAGGATCGCCAGGTTGATCACTACAGTCGCCGCCGCGCTGCCCAGCTGACCGCCGAAGATCAGCGGCAGCAGCGCCGGGAGGACCACGAACCCGGCGAGCTCCGTCTTCCCGAGTCGCCTCGGCATCGCGCTGATCGGGCGCTTCTGGACGACGTTGATCGCCGCGATTCCAGCGATCACGACGGCGAGCCCGCCTAGCAGCGCGAGCAGGTTCTGCCACCAGCTCCAGTCGAGCTGCCCCGCGCCGAGCAGCTCGGCGAGCACGATCACGCCGAGCAGCGGCGCTGCCCGGTTGAAGACGTCGGTCGAGGCGGAGAACCCTTCGACGAACAGCGGCAGCCCCGCGCGGCGAAACTGGCGCTCATAAGCGCTGACGTCGCTGGTCACGGCCCGGATTGTGCCCCCGTTTCCGGGCCGCGGCCGCCGGGTAGCTGCGCGGTGCAGGGAAGCGACCGAAGGAGACTTTCATGACCATCGCGATCATCGTCGGCGTCTGCATCATCCTGCTGATCCTCGGGTTCCTGCTGCCGCGCGCCTCGTGGTGGCCACAGAAGGGCGTGGACAAGACGTTCGGCACCGGCCAGCGGACCGCATCGAAGCTCCCCGGCAAGGCCGGAGACCTGGCCGAGAAGCCGTTCGAGACCTCGCGCAAGGCCGCCAACAAGAGCGCGCAGAAGGGACGCGAGGGCCGCTCCAAGATGCCCACCTGACGTGGGCGAAATCGCGCTACTCGCCAACCCGCAATCCGGGTCCGGCGAGGCCGATCGGGTCGAGGAGCTGCTCTGCGACCGGGGCGCGGACGTGAGCCGCTTCTCGCTCGACGAGGCCACGGCCGTCCTGGCGTCGGAGCCGCAGCGGATCGTGGTCGCGGGCGGGGACGGGTCCGTCGGCTGTGCCGCCGACGTCGCAGCCCGTGCTCCGGCGCCGCTCGCGGTCGTCCCGGTCGGCACCGCCAACGACTTCGCGCGCGCGCTCGGGATCCCGCTCGATGTCGCCGAGGCCACCGAGCTCGCGGTGCGCGGAACGCGAACCCGGCCGCTCGACCTCGGCGCCGCGGGCGAGCGCCCGTTCGTCAACGCCGCGAGCGCCGGGCTCTCGCCGGCCGCGGCGCGCAAGGCGCACGGGCTCAAGCGCGTGCTGGGACCGCTCGCCTACACGGTCGGGGCCCTGCGCGCCGGCCTGACCGCCCAGCCGCTCGGCTGCCAGGTGCGCTGCGACGGTGACGAGCTGTTCGCCGGCCGCGCCTGGCAGGTGACCGTCGCGTGCACCGGCGCGTTCGGCGGCGGCGCCGGCGTCGAGGCCGACCCTCGCGACGGGATCCTCGACGTGGTCGTGATCGAGGGCGGCTCGAGGGCGCGCCTCGCGCTGCATGCCTACGGCATGCGCGCCGGCCGGGTCGAGCGCCACGCCGGCGTGATCACGGGCGACGGCCGCGAGGTCGAGGTCGAAACCGACACGCGCACCAGCTTCAACGTCGACGGGGAGCTGGTCGATGCGGCCTCGCTTCGGTTCACCGTCCGCCCGCGGGCGTTCGAGGTCGTGGCCCCCTGATGCGCGGGCTCAGCGACATCCGCGTCGAGCCACCGCGGCTGCGGCGCAAGGAGCCGGGCTGGAAGCGCGCCTGGCGCAAGTACCGGCTCGCGGGGGCCATCGCCGCGGCAGCGGCCGGCTGGTACGCCGCTGACAGCCTGCGGCACCGACGCGAGGGCGCGTTCGGATACGACATCGCGACCCAGATCGAGGTCGACTCCGAGGACTTCCTGCGCGCCGCGGAGGCGCTCACCGGAGCGCCGATCTCGAACGGCAACGAGGCGGAGCTGCTGATCAATGGCGATCGCATCTTCCCCGCGTTCCTGGAGACGATCGAGGCGGCCGAGTCGACGCTGAACGCGCAGACGTACGTCTACTGGCGGGGCGAGATCGCCGGGGACGTCGCGAACGCGATCGCCGCGAAGGCACGAGGCGGCGTCCGCTGCAACCTGATCCTCGACGCCCTGGGAGCGGCGAAGATGGAGCGCTCGCTGATCCGCGACCTCGAGACGGCCGGGGTCAACGTGATCCGCTTCCGGCCGCCCAAGCCCTACGCGATCAGACGTGTCGCCAACCGGACCCATCGCAGGCTGCTGGTCGCAGACGGGCGGATCGGGATGACCGGCGGCGTGGGGATCGCGGCCGAGTGGACGGGCGACGCCGAGGATCCCGATCACTGGCGCGATACGCACGTGCGGGTTCGCGGACCGGTTGTTCGCGGGATGCAGGGCGCCTTCGCCGAGAACTGGCTCGAGGGCACCGGCGAGGTGCTTGCCGGAGAGTCGTACCTGCCCGAGCTCGAGCCGGTCGAGGACGGTGGGGCGATGCAGCTCGTGCGCTCCAGCGCGACCGTCGGCGACACCAACGCCGAGGCCCTGTACTACCTGGCCCTCGCCTCGGCGCGCCGCTCGATCGAGCTCACCGCGGCCTACTTCGTCCCCCGCCCGGCGTTCACCGACGCGCTGTGCTCCGCGGCGCGCCGGGGCGTCGACGTGCGGATCCTGGTCCCCGGTCCCCACATCGACAAGAGCTTCGTCCGGCTTGCCGGCCGCGCCGCCTACGACGAGCTGCTCGAGGCCGGGGTGCGCGTCTTCGAGTACCAGCCGACGATGCTCCACGCGAAGACCCTCTGCGTCGACGGCTCCTGGTCGTCGGTCGGGACCGTCAACTTCGACAACCGCTCGTTCCAGCTCCACGACGAGGTCACGCTGTGCGTCTGGGATCGGCGCTTCGCCGGCGAGTTGCACGACGCCTTCGAGCGCGACCTCGAGCGCGCCGAGGAGTTCGACCGCGGGCGCTGGGAGCGCCGCGGGATGGCCCGGCGGCTCGCCGAAGCGGCCACGACGCCGGCCCGCCGCGAGCTCTGACCCGGGAGTCGTATCCTGGCGCGCGTGTTCCGAAGCGACCGACGCGGCAGCGTGCTCGCCCGCGAAATCAGGCGCCTCAACAGCGGCGCGGCTCGGCTTGAGCCTCGCGGCCGCTCTCTGTTCGCTCGGCGCCGGCGCCATCCGCTGCTCGCGGCGCTTGGCGACGCCGACCAGGTGGTGCTCCGCTTCCTGCGCACCCGCGGTCACGCGGAGCCGGTGGAGACGGTGATGAAGGCGCTCGGACTCTCGGGCGAGCTGGCGGCGATCTGGGTGGCGATCGGCGCGGCGGGCGCCTCGATCGACGAGCGGCGCCGCGGCCAGTGGCTCGCCGCTGCCGCCACGGGGCCGGCGGCAATCGGGGTCAACTTCATCGCGAAACGGACGATCGGTCGCGAGCGACCCCTGATCGAGGAGCATCCCCCACTGGCGCGGGCGCCGACGAAGCTCTCGTTTCCCTCGACGCACTCCACTTCCTCCGTCGCCGCGGCGACCGCGTTCGGCCGGGTCGAGCCCCGCGCGCGGCCCTACCTGTTCGCGCTCGCGGCCGCGATCTGCATCGGCCGTCCGTATCTCGGCATGCACTACCCGTCCGACGTGCTCGGCGGCGTCGCGCTCGGCTTCTGCATCGGCAGGCTCGTGCCCGGGCTCGGCGCCGAGCCGGCCGAGGAGCGGCTGTTCGAGCTCGCCGTGGACGCGAACGAGCGCGCGCAGGCCACGCGTCATGCGGGCGGGAACGGCGGCGCCGCGGCGCCCGCCGACGCCGCCTCCGAGACCGCGTGAAGGTCGGCATAGTCGGCCTGCCGAACGCCGGCAAGTCGACCCTGTTCAACGCGCTGACGCGCGCCGGCGCCGAGACCGGCGACTACGCGTTCACCACCATCGACCCCAACGTCGCGATCGTGCCGATCCCCGATCCGCGGCTCGAGCGCGTCGCCGCGGCCGTGGGCTCGAGCGAGGCGGTACACGAGACCATCCAGTTCCACGACATCGCGGGCCTCGTGCGCGGGGCATCGCAGGGCGAGGGGCTCGGCAACCGGTTCCTCGCCGCGATTCGCGAGACCGACGCGATCTGCCACATCGTCCGCTGCCACACGAGCGGTGGCGTTCCGCACCCCGAGGGCCGGGTGGACCCGCGCGACGACATCGAGCTGATCGAGACCGAGCTGATGGCGGCAGATCTCGAGCAGGCCGAGTCGCGCCTCGAGCGAGTGACGAGGCAGGCGCGCTCGCAGGACAAGGAGGCGATCGCCGAGCGCGAGTGGCTCGAGCGCGTGGTCGAGGCGCTTGCGACGGGCCGGCCGGTGCGCGACGTGCCCGTGCCGGAGGCGGCGGCGGACGCCCCGCGCAAGCTCTCGGCGCTGACGTCGAAGCCGGTCCTGTATGTCGCGAACGTGGACGAGGGAGAGGACGAGGTCCCGCCCGCGGTCGCCGAGCACGCGCGGGCGGCCGGCGCAGTCGCGGTCGCGATCTCCGCGCGGGTCGAGTCGGAGCTCGGCGAGCTCGAGGAGGCCGAGGCCGCGGAGATGCGGGCCGAGCTCGGGATCTCCGAGTCGGGGCTGGAGCGCGTCGTCCACGGCGCATTCGACCTGCTCGACCTGATCGTCTTCTTCACCGCCGACACCGGCAAGGAAGCGATGGCGCGCAGCGTGCGGGCGGGGTCGACCGCCTGGGAGGCGGCGGGCGAGGTCCACACCGAGATCCAGCACGCGTTCGTTCGCGCCGAGGTCGTCGCGTGGGAAGACCTCGTCGAGGCGGGCGGCTACGTCGGGGCCCGGGAGCGCGGCCTGCTTCGCACCGAGGGGCGCGACTACCTGGTCGCGGACGGCGACGTCGTCCACATAAAGACCTGATCCGCTCGACGGCTCGCCGCCTCAGCGCTACGGGTCGAGCAGCTCGCCTCCGAGGTTCGAGACGGTCACGTGGATCGCCCCCGGCTCGACGGCGTAGTCGATCAGCGCCAGGGAGCTCAGGCGGTCCAGGGCGTACTGGAAGGCGTCCGCCTGGGCGCGCGAGGCGTAGTCGCGGCGGATGTCGAACGACCACCCCGTGGTGTGGAGCGAGTACTCCTCGGTCGCCTGCGGGTTCGTCTGCACCAGCAGGTCCTGGTATTCGCGGTCGCGGACGGCGCTCGTGACCAGGAGCGGCGCCGGCTCGTTCGATTCGAGGAGAACGAGTCCGCCGAGGTAGCTGAGGGTGGCCAGCGCCTCCGGGCGCAGGGCACGGTACAGGTGGGGGTCCTGACCCAGGTCGTCGGCGAGCTCGCCCAGGTCCTTGTCGGGAACCCAGCCGAGGCCGGGATCGAACGGCAGCGGGGCCAGGTCGCCATCGTCGACCGCGTCCTCGATCGCGCCGGGATCGTCGAAGACCTCCGTCTCGGAGGCGGGATGGAAGAGCTCCTCGAGCGTCGCCTTCGCGGTCGCCAGGTCCGCCATCTCCGCGAGCCGCTCGCGATCGTCGCGGTAGAGCCGGAGGATGTTCTCGGAGGCGCGCACCTTCCACAGGTACTCGGCGGACTCGTCGCCGAACCCGGCCAGAAGCTCGTAGGCGTCCCGCTCCTCGTAGGGGGAGGAATCGAAGTAGACGCGCGCATAGGAGAGGCCCTCGTCGGCGACCAGGCGGCCGATCGGCCCGGAACCTCCGGTGTCCGCGTAGGCCCGCAGGACGCTCTCGAGATTGCCGATCCCCATGTGGTATGACGCGATCGCGAGGTCGTCGGCGCCGAAGCGCTCGGCTGCGATCTCCAGGTAGCGCGCGGCGCCGTCGATCGCCTTCTCCGGATCGAAGCGCTCGTCCACCGCCGCGCGCTCGGCGCGCAGGCGCTCGACCTCCTCGGGGTCGCGCGAGGCCGCGATCTGCTCGGTCAGCGCGATGCTCGCGTCGAGGTCGACGCTCATCCCCAGCAGGTCGACCGCGGTCGAGGGAATGATCTGGGCGAGGCCGGACGCCGCCTCGGGGGTCGGGCCGGCGCTCACGTAGGGACGCCCGGCGCTCTCGAGGAAGATCACGGCCTCGAGCGTGTCCGGGTCGACACCGTGCCGCACGGCCGCAGCCTCGATCTGCGGCCGAAACTCAGCGGTCCGCTCCGCCGAGGCGACGACGCCGCCGGGGCTCATCTCGTAGATCACGTGGGAGGCGCCCGTCGCCGCACGGGACTCGAACTCGCCCTGGCGCGCAGCCGTCCAGGCCAGCGGATCGGCCTCGGGCGCCGCAGCGGCGCTCGCCTCGCGCGCGATCCTTGCGACCCGCAGATCGAGCGGCTCGCGGTCGCCGAGCCCGAGGGCAAGGGCGGCAGCCGCCAGCGTGCCCGCAGCCGCGACGAGCAGCAGCACGCCGGCGGCGACGCGAGCGAAGAATCCCCTGCCTCGCTCAGACTCCACGGAGGCCCATGTTAGGCTGCGCCGCAGTGGCAGCAGGGAGCCGCCAACGCCTGATCGGCACGACGCTCGGCCTCGCCGCGTTCGCGGCGCTGGCGCTCGCGCCCGGCGCCGGAGCGAGGGCGAACGGATTCAAGTTCGGCGTCACCGCCGCCGACGTCACCTCCGACTCGGCGATCCTCTGGGCGAAGGCTTCGAGGAGCGGCACGGCCGAGATCCAGATCGTGCGCAGGGGCGGCTTCGGCAGGTGCGACCCCGAGGACGCACCCGCAAACCGGCGGGTCAACGCGAAGCGCAGCAACGACAACACGGTCCAGAAGAAGGTCAAGAAGCTCGACGCCGATACGGCCTACAAGTACCGCTTCTGCATGGACGGCGGCCGACGCTCCGAAACCGGCAGATTCACGACCGCCCCCGACCCGAAGTCCAAGCAGACGATCAACTTCGCCCTCTCGGGCGACCAGGACGCGCGCCCGTCGCCCGGTCAGTCCGAGCCGTACTGGAACCGCTTCGAGGTCTGGGACCGGATCCGCGCGCAGCAGAACGACTTCAACGTGCTCCTGGGCGACACGATGTACTCGGACACGGAGGTCCCGGGCTACACGCTCGCCGACGTCGCCCTGACCGTGAAGCAGAAGTGGCAGGCCTACAGGACCAATCTGGCGATGAAGCCGTGGGCGAAGGCGCGCGGGTCGGCGGCCTACTACGGCGGCTGGGACGACCACGAGTTCGTCAACGACTTCGCACGCGGCGAGAGCGTGTTCCCGCTCGGAGTGGGCGACGTCAACATCGACGGCGAGGAGCTCTACAAGCGCGGGGTCCGGGCGTTCACCGACTACAACCCGATCGCCTACAAGAAGCAGACCGGCCTCTACCGATCCGTCCGCTGGGGTAAGAACCTCGAGATCTTCTTCCTCGACGAGCGCTCCTTCCGCTCCAACGGCGCCGACTATCTGGGCAACTGCGACAGCCCGGCCGGCAGCGGCAATCCCGACGTCGCCCCGACGGCGCCCCAGAGCACCCGCAATCGGTTCACGCCCCTGGTCCCGGCGCTCGCGGACCCGGCGCCTCCGGCATGTCTCGCGGCGATCAACGACCCGAGCCGCACGATGCTCGGATCGGCGCAGATGGCGAAGTTCAAGCGGCAGGTCGCGAACTCGAAGGCCACCTTCAAGGTGATCTTCAGCGAGGTGCCGGTGCAGCAGTACTACATCCTTCCCTACGACCGCTGGGAGGGCTATGAAGCCGAGCGCGTCGAATTGCTGCGGTACCTACAGGGCATCGAGAACGTCGTCTTCCTGACCACCGACGTGCACGCGAACCTGGTCAACGACGCCCGCTTCAGGACGCTCGAGCCGGGCGGCCCCGAGAACTCCGGGATCACCGAGGTCGTCACGGGCCCGGTGGCCACCGCGAACTACGCGCTCGAGATCAGCGACGCCGTCGGCAACCCCCTCGCCGGCGAGCTGGCCACGAGCCTGTTCCTCAAGCCCCAGCCACCCGAGGGCGTCGGGATGCAGTGCGCGGCGACCGCTCAGTTCAGCTACGCGCAGGTCGAGGTGTCCCGCAACGAGCTCACGGTGGACCTGCTCGACAGCAACGACCAACCAGTGCGCGACACCGGCAACCTCTCGGTCCCCGGCGCCCCGCCCTGCGCGCAGGTCGTGATCCCGAAGCAGTAGGCGGCGTGCGAACCGAGGCGCGCTTTCCCGGCGCGGGCGAGGGTGCCGGGCACTACGAGAGCTTCTACATCAAGGCAAACCGGCCAGGTGGCGGCCGGGGCGTCTGGATCCGCCACACCGTGCACAAGCGCCCGGGCGAGCCCCTCGTCGGCTCGGTCTGGTTCACGCTGTTCGACGCCGAGGCGCCGGGGCCCCGGGCGACCAAGGTCACCGTTCCGGCGTCCGAGGTCTCGGCCCCGGCGGGCGCCTACATCGAGGTCGACGGCGCGCGGCTGGAGCCGGGGCGGGCGCGCGCCGAGCTTGCGACCGACGAGATGGAGGTCTCGTGGGACCTCGAGTTCGAGTCCGCGGCCGAGGCGTTCCACCACCTCCCCTACTCGTTCCTCTACGGGGCACCGCTGCCGCGGACGAAGTTCCTCTCCCCCTATCCCGATGCGCGCTACTCGGGGACGGTGACGGTCGACGGCGAGCGGACCGACCTGGACGCCTGGCCCGGGATGATCGGCCACAACTGGGGCGCCGAGCACGCCGAGCGGTGGACCTGGATCCAGGCGAACGACTTTCGCGAGGGCGACGGGTACTTCGATGCGGCGGTCGGCCGGATCAAGATCGGCCCGATGACCACGCCATGGGTCGGCAACGGCATCCTCTCCCTCGACGGCGAACGCCACCGACTCGGCGGGTTCGACCGCATCCGCTCGACCAGGATCGAGGACGAGCCGACGCGGTGCGAGTTCGAGCTCACCGGCAAGGACATCAGGGTGCGCGGCCGGGTCTCATCGGAGCCCCGCAACTTCGTCGCCTGGATCTACGCGGACCCGAAGGGCCCGGAGCACAACACGCTCAACTGCTCGATCTCCGATCTCGAGCTCACCGTCGAGCGCAAGGGGCGGGCGCCGCAGCGCCTCATATGCGTGGGCGCGGGCGCATATGAGCTCGGCATGCGCGAGACCGATCACGGGATCCCACTGCAGCCCTACCCGGACGGCTGAGGGGGCGGCGGCGCGCGCCGCAACGCATCGTCCACGCCCAACGCGCGGCGGGTTTCGGTCGCATAGAGACCGAAAGTCGCCGCGCACCGGTCGGATCCGCCGCGCCGCCGCAAGCGGGCCTCACCGGTGGACGAACCGCGCCCACGTGGACCGTAGCTCGAGTCTCTCGCGCAGCGTGACGCCGCTGATCGCCGTGCTGCCGGCGGAGCCGACCACGCGCGCCCGGACGATCCTCGGCGAGTCGCCCCGCTCGAGCACCTCGATCCGCTCGAGCCTGCCCTCGAACAGGCCCGTGAGCTCGGATTCCATCCGCTCGTCGGAGAGCCGCTCGGTCCATCGGTGCTCGGGCGAGGCGTCGTCGAAGGGATCGTTCACGGACCGCAGGTACGGGACCCGCGTCCCCGCCGAGAAGCCGAACTCCGAGCTCTCGGTTCGCCCGCCGGAGGACGAGAAGTAGTAGGTGACCGCCGGCTTGCCGCGATAGGTGACGACCCGGTTCGCGGTCGCGGCGACGGCCCTGTTGGTGGCCTTTGTCTCCGCGGCGCGGCCCCCGTAGACCTGGCTGCGCGTGTCGGCATAGTGATCGAACGCGCCGCCGCGCGCCGTCGCCAGCCCGTAGGAGCGCGCGACGACCGCCTGGGCGCGCAGTGCCTGCGCGGGCCACGAGGAGGGCACCTCGCTCGCGACCACGCCCTTGACGTAGCCCTGGACCCCCAGCGCGTTGATCACCTGCAGCGTGCCGCCGGCGTTGCGGGCGACGAGGCTGCCGCGATAGCGCCCGAAGCCCCCGATCCGCACTCCCGCCCCGGCCTTGCCCAGCGGACCGCAGGCCGTGATCCGGTCGCCGGCGCGGTTGCGGAGCACGACGCGGCGGGCCTCGGCCGCGAGCGAATAGCGCCGGCCCGGGCGGATGCGCTTGCCGCACGCGCGCCGGGCGCCGCTGAAGCCGACCGAGCCGCGGCCCGAGCCGAGCAGGACGCGGACCCGTTCGCCCTTCGCCTTGCGCAGCTCGGTGCCGCGGTAGTAGTGCTCGACGATCTCGCGGTAGTCGCGCCCCTGGCGGGCGAAGCCGTAGGCCCCGTACTGCGAGAGGCCGACGCCGTGTCCGAAGCCGCGCCCCTCGATCGTCCAGGCCCCCCACGCCGCCGCCGGCGTCGCGAGCGCGGTCGCGAGCACGAGCATCAGTGTCCGCTTGCCGAGCCTCATCGCTTCCCGTCCCCCGGCCCCGACAGGGTACGGAGTCCGCGGGTCACGATCGCCGCGGGGCGACCGCTACGCTGGCCCGGTTGTCGATCCGGAGGTGGGAATGAGCACTGCACAGCTGGAGAGCACGGTCGTGGACGCGGCGCCCAAGCAGCTCCTGATCGGCGGCGAATGGCGCGATGCGACCGGCGGCGCGACGCTCGCGGTCGAGGACCCGTCGACCGGCGAGGCGATCTGCGAGATCGCCGACGCCACCCCCGAGGACGCCCAGGCCGCGATCGACGCCGCCGCCGAGGCGCAGGCCGACTGGGCGGCCACTTCCCCGAACGAGCGCGGCGAGGTCCTGCGGCGGGCGTTCGAGCTGCTGGGCGAACGCGCCGACGAGCTCGCGGTGCTGATGACGCTCGAGATGGGCAAGACCGTGGCCGAGTCGAAGGCGGAGATCACCTACGCCGCCGAGTTCTTCCGCTGGTTCTCGGGCGAGGCGCTGCGCATCGACGGCTACTTCAAGCTCGCCGGCAACGGCGCGTCCCGGGTGCTTGTGATGCGCCAGCCGGTCGGCCCCAGCTACTTCATCACCCCGTGGAACTTCCCCACCGCGATGGGCACCCGCAAGATCGGCCCCGCGGTCGCGGCCGGCTGCACGATGGTGGTCAAGCCCGCCCAGCAGACCCCGCTCTCGATGCTGGCGCTGGCGCAGCTGCTCGAGGAATGCGGGCTCCCCCCGGGCGTGCTCAACGTGATCACCGGCTCGTCGTCGAGCGCGATCTCGGCACCGATCATCGGTGACCCGCGGCTGCGAAAGCTGTCGTTCACGGGCTCGACCGAGGTCGGCCGCAAGCTGATCGCCCAGTCGGCCGACAACGTGCTGAACGTATCGATGGAGCTCGGCGGCAACGCGCCGTTCTTGATCTTCGACGACGCGGACCTCGACGCCGCAGTCGAGGGGGCCATGATCGCGAAGATGCGCAACATCGGCGAGGCCTGCACGTCGGCCAATCGCTTCCACGTGGCCGAGCCGGTTGCCTCCGAGTTCGCCGAGCGGCTCGGAGAGCGGATGGGCGCGATGAAGCTCGGCCGGGGCACCGAGGACGGCGTCGACGTGGGGCCCCTGATCGACGGCGATCAACGCACCAAGGTCGACGAGCTGGTCCGCGACGCGGTCGAGAAGGGCGCGAGGACGGTCGTCGGCGGCTCCATCCCCGACGGCTCCGGGTACTTCTACGAGCCGACGGTGGTCGCCGACGTTCCGGACTCGGCGCGGATGCTGCGCGAGGAGATCTTCGGGCCGGTGGCGCCGGTGAGGGGGTTCGCCTCGGAGGAGGAGGCGGTAGCGGCCGCCAACGACACCGAGTACGGGCTGGTCGCGTACGTCTACACCCGCGACCTGCGGCGCGCGTTTCGTGTCTGCGAGGGGCTCGAGACCGGGATGATCGGGCTCAACCAGGGCATGGTCTCGAACGCCGGGGCGCCGTTCGGCGGCGTCAAGCAGTCGGGCATCGGCCGCGAGGGCGGCAACGAGGGCATCGACGAGTTCCTAGAGACGAAGTACATCGCCGTCAACGTCTGACCGCCCCTCGCGGGGCGGTCGACGCGACGGTTGCGCGCGGCCCTAGCGGCCGAGCAGCTGACCCAGCAGCCCGGAGCCCGAGCCGCGCTTGTCGAGATAGCACTGGTGGTACTCCTCGGCGCGCCAGAATGGCTGCGCGGGCTCGATCGCGGTGACGATCGGGGCCGAGTAGCGCGGCTGGACCCGCTCGATCACCTCGCGGGCCATCTCGGCCTGCTCGTCGGAGTGGGTGAAGATCACCGACCGGTACTGGTAGCCGACGTCGGGACCCTGGCGATTCAGCTGCGTCGGGTCGTGGATCTCGAAGTACTTCTCGACCAGGGCCTCGAAGCTCACCCGCTCGGGGTCGAACTCGACCTGGCAGACCTCGACGTGGCCGGTGGTCCCGCTGCAGACCTGCTCGTAGGTCGGGTTGTCGACGTGCCCGCCCTCGTAGCCGACCGCCGTGTCGACGACCCCGTCGACGCCCCGGAAGGTCTCCTCGACCTGCCAGAAGCATCCGGCGCCGAAGGTCGCCTTCTCGGTCCGCGTCGCAGTCGTCTCGTTGCCGTTGTCCATGTCGTCCTTCCTCTTCGTCTCCATCCATACAGTCTCGCAACCGGCGCTTTCGTTACGCCTGGCGCGGGCTCATGCGACCTCGGACGGGTCGAAGTTGCCGCCACAGACCAGCACCCCCACGCGCTCGTCGGCCGCGGGGACGTAGGCGCCGGCCAGCAGGGCGGCGAGCGCGGCGGCGCCGCCGGGCTCCGCCGCGATCCGCAGCTCGGCCCACAGCCGCCGCTGGGCGTCGGCGATCGCCTCGTCGCCGACCAGGACGGCCTCGTCGACGTGACGGCTCAGCACCGCCCACGGATGCGCGCCGATCCGCCGGGCGCCCAGCGAGTCCGCCGCATGGCCGCTGACCTCGACGTCCACCGGCTCGCCGGCCTCGAGCGCCCGCGCCAGGGTCGGGCAGCGCTCGGGCTCGACCGCGACGATCCGCGCACGATCCCCATACCAGGCGGCGACCCCGCCGCACAACCCGCCGCCGCCGACGGCCGCGACGACTGTGTCGAGGGCATGGCGGCTCCGGTCGAGCTCGCGCGCGCAGGTGCCCTGTCCCGCGACGACGAGCGGATCGTCGAATGCGTGCAGTTCGACTGCGCCGCTCGCCGTAGCACGCTGGCGGGCGGCCGCCAGCGCGTCGTCGTAGTACGCGCCCGTGACGACGATCTCGGCCCCGCTGCGGCGTAGGCGGTCGATCTTCGCCGCCGGCGAGGACTCGGGGACGAAGATGGCCGCGGGGTGGCCGAGCTGCGCGGCGGCGTGGGCCACCGCGAGCGCGAAATTGCCGCCGGACGCGGCGACCACGCCGGGCGCAGGGACATCGGCCGCCAGCATCGCGTTGAAGGCTCCCCGGGGCTTGAACGATCCGGTGTGCTGGAGCAGCTCTAGCTTCAGCGTGAGCACGCCGTCGAGGCCGAGGGCACCAGGCTCCAGGTCGAGGACGGGCGTCTCGCGCACCCGGCCGGCGATCCGCGCCGCGGCGGCCTCGATCTCGGGGCGGCCGACCGGCCGGATGGTGATCCCACGCCTTCACGCACGCGAGGCCGTGGAATCAAGTCGTGCGGTCGGGCGAGCCGGTGATGGTCCAGCGCCTCGTCGAGCACCGATTCGTCGACGCCGAGCTCGCGGGCGACCTCGCGCAGCGGCCGGCCCGAGTCGGCGGCCTCCTTGACGATCTCCGTGGCGCGGTCGTAGCCGATGTGCGGGTTGAGCGCGGTCGCGGTGGCCAGCGTGTTCTCGGCGTGCCGCTCGAGCATCTCCTCGTTCGGCTCGATCCCGCTCACGCACTTGCGGTCGAAGAGTCGCGAGGCGGCAGCGAGCAGCTTGATCGAGTCGAGCAGGTTGCGGGCGATCAGGGGCACCCGGACGTTGAGCTCGAACTGCCCCTGCGAGCCGGCGATCGCGACCGCGGCGTCGTTGCCGATCACCTGGTCGCCCACCTGGATCACGACCTCGCAGATCACAGGATTGACCTTCCCGGGCATGATCGACGAGCCCTTCTGCAGCTCGGGCAGGCGGATCTCGGCGAGGCCCGCACGTGGGCCCGACCCCATCAGCGCGATGTCGTTGGCGATCTTGATCAGCGACACCGCGACCACCCGCAATGCGCCCGAGAGCTCGACCAGCGCGTCGCGGTTGCCCTGGGCCTCGAACGGGTCGGCGGGGGCCGAGATCTCGAGCCCGGTCGCCTCGGCCAGCCGGCCGCGGACCCGCTGGGCGAACTCGGAATGGGTGTTGAGGCCGGTGCCGGTGGCGGTGCCACCGAGCGGGATCTGGCCGACTCGCCCGAGCGTGTCGCGGACGCGGTCGGCGCCGAGGTGGATCTGCGCCGCGTAGCCGCCGAACTCCTGCCCCAGCGTCACCGGCACCGCGTCCATGAGGTGCGTGCGGCCCGCCTTCACGTGCCCGGCGAACTCGTCGGCCTTGCGGGCGAGCGACTCGGCGAGCTCGTCGAGGGCGGGCAACAGGTCGGCCGAGACCTCGCCGAGCGCGGCGAGGTGGACCGCCGACGGGAAGACGTCGTTCGACGACTGGCCCATGTTGACGTGGTCGTTGGCGTGCGCTCCATCCCCGGCCAGGTTGGCGATCACCTCGTTGGCGTTCATGTTCGACGAGGTCCCGGACCCGGTCTGAAAGACGTCGACCGGGAACTGGTCGTCGTGATCGCCGGCGCCGACGGCGTCGCCAGCCACGGCGATCCGGTCGGCGAGATCCGCGTCCAGGCCGCCGAGCTCCGCGTTCACGCGCGCTGCCGCGGCCTTGATCCGCCCCAGCCAGTGGATCACCGGCGCCGGGATCGGCTGGCCCGAGACGGGGAAGTTCTCAACGGCCTTCGCGGTCTCGCCCCCCCAGAGCTGCGCATCGGTCAATGCCATCGACCGCTGAGGCTAGTACACGCGTCCGCACGCGTACTAGCGCTTGCTCTCGGCCTGGTGGCGCTCGCGGTAGGCGCGGGCCTTGGCCCGGTTGCCGCAGTCCGACATGTCACACCACGTGCCCGAGCGGTTGCGGGAGCGGTCGTAGAAGGCCCACCGGCAGTCGTCGGCCGGGCAGGCCTTGAGCCGGCGCCAGGTGCCATCGCGCATCGACTCGTGGACGATCGCCAGGAGCTCCGCGATGGTCGAGTCGACGCCGCCGCACGTGCTCACGAGCGCGGCTCCGTCGGCGTCGAAGCGCAGACCGAGGGCCGCCTCGTTCGACTGCTCGTTCAGGGTCTCGAGCGCGCTCGCGGGGGGCGGCTCGCCCGAGTTGTTGGCGAGCAGGAGCGCGAGCAGCGCATCGCGCACCGCCACCAGCCGCTCGAGGTCCTGATCGGTGATCGATTCGTCGGGAGTCGGCAGCCCCCGATCGGCAAGCCAGCCCACCGCGTCGACGGGCTCGGCGAGCTCGTCGATCCCCCGGTCCAGGTCGCGGGTGTTGACGAACCCGCGGACCAGCTCGAGCCGACCGGGTGCCAGCTGCTTCGTTGCCATAACCAACATCATAACTACACCGGTTATGCTATAACTACTCAACCGCGGACAGTGGTTACCCCCGACCGACCGGAGACTGCGATGAACCCGACGATGACGCTCCTCTACCTCGAGGCAAACCGGGCCGAGCTCCAGCGGCGCGCGCGCAGCCGGCACGCCGAGTCGGCGCACCTGCGCCGGGTGCGACGCACCCGCCGCTGGTTTTAGGTGGTCAAGCCGTCGGCGGCTCAGCCCGCCGCCTGGCCGGCGGCGTAGCCCTCGCCGAAGGCGCGCTCGAACGCGGCCGAGAACGGCTTCTCCCCGGGGCCGTTGTAGCGGGCGGCCGAGTCGAGCCGCAGCTTCAGGTCCTGATGGATGCCGCCCGTGCTCGCCTCGGCCTCCTGCACCGCGCCCACCAGGTACCCGAGCTGGACGATCGTCTGCGGCTCGGGATCGCGGCGGACTCGTCGGTTGAGCGCGGTGGCCGTGGCGATGATCGACTTTCCCACGCTCGCGATCTGGCCCGGCTGCTGCTCCTCGACCAGGCAATCGCTGATCGGCGTCGTGCCCCCGAGCCGCACGTCGCCGGGCGCGGCCTTGAGGGCCGTCAGGTAGGCCGGCGCCGGCGACAGGCACGCCACGGGGGTATCCGGCTCCTGCGCGCCGCAGCCCGCGAGCGCCACCGCAAGCATCCCCACCAGGCTGGTCGAGACCCGCCTCATCCGATCAAATCGTAGGGAGCCGGAATATCGTCTCCGGACCGTGACCGACACCGCGCCGCTCGAGGGCGTCCTCGTCGCCGACTTCACCCGCGTGCTCGCCGGGCCGCTGGCGACGATGACCCTCGGGGACCTCGGCGCCGACGTGATCAAGGTCGAGTCCCCCGCCGGCGACGAGACCCGGACCTGGAGCCCGCCGACCACGCCGGACGGCGCCGCGACCTACTTCCTCGCCGTGAATCGCAACAAGCGGTCGATCGCGCTCGATCTGGCCGACCCCGAGGACAACCGGCTGGCTGCCGAGCTCGCCCGCCGCGCCGACGTGGTGATCGACAACTTCAAGCCCGGCACCCTGGAGCGCTTCGGGCTGGGCCCCGACGAGCTGAGGAACGCCAACCCGGGGCTCGTGCACTGCTCGATCACAGGCTTCGGCGACGGCGGCGGCGCAGCGCTTCCGGGCTACGACCCGCTGGTCCAAGCGCTCAGCGGCCTCATGTCGATCACCGGGCCGGCGGATGGCGATCCATCGAAGGTCGGCGTCGCGCTCGTCGACGTGATCGCGGGTCTCGGAGCCACGGTCGCGATCCTCGCCGCGCTGACGGCCCGCGAACGCTCCGGCGAGGGGCAGCGAATCGAGATCGATCTGTTGTCCAGCGCGCTAGCGGCGCTCGTCAACCAGGCGAGCGGCCACCTCAACGCCGGCGCGATCCCGCGCCGGCTCGGCAACGTGCATCCCAGCATCGAGCCGTTTGCGACCTTCGCCGCCGCCGACGGGCCGCTGATGATCTGCGCCGGGAACGACCGCCAGTTCGCGGCCCTCGCCGGCGTGCTCGGGGAACCGGGACTGGCGGCCGACCCGCGCTTTGCGACCAACCCGTCACGGGTCGAGCACCGCGAGGCGCTCCGCGAGGCGATCGAGAGCCGACTGGCCGATGCCCCGATCGACGAGTGGGTCGGGAGGATGAGGGCCGCCGGCGTCCCTGCCGGACCGGTCAACGACATCGGCGCCGCGTTCGAGCTCGCCGAGTCGCTCGGGCTCGAGCCGGTCGACGAGCATGACGGGGTGCGCACCGTCTCTTCCCCGCTCGGCCTACGAGGGACGCCGGCGACGACGCGACGCCGCCCGCCGCGCCTGGACGAGCACGGCGACGAGATCCGCCGCTGGCTCGGCGGACGAAGGCCGACGTCGTGACACCCGCGTACGCGAGGCTGGCGGAGACGCACGGCCTCGAGGTCGACGTCCCCGGCCACGCGCCGCGCCGCGTCCGGCGGAGGCTGATCATCTCCGACTTCGCCGCCCACCTGATGCAGCCCGGCCTGGTGCTGCCCGTCTACGTCAACCCGCGGGATCCCGACGACATCCTGGTCGTCTGGTGAGCGCCGGCCCGGGCCGCCACGCGCGCGCTCCTAGAATCCGCCGCTCGTGAGCGGATTCAAGCCGGTCGACCCGAAGCAGTCCTTCCCGCAGCTGGAGCTCGAGGTGCTCGAGCGCTGGCGCGAGCGCGACGTCTTCGCCCGCCAGCTCGCCCAGCGGCGAGACGCCGGCGCGCCGATCTGGAGCTTTTACGAGGGCCCGCCGACGGCGAACGGCAAGCCCGGGTCGCATCACGTGCTCGCGCGCGCGTTCAAGGACGTCTACCCGCGCTATCAGGCGATGCGGGGGAACTACGTGCCGCGCAAGGCGGGCTGGGACTGCCACGGGCTCCCAGTCGAGCTCGAGGTCGAAAAGGAGCTCGGTATCTCCTCGAAGGCCGAGATCGAGGACTACGGGATCGCCGAGTTCAACGCTCGCTGCCGCGAGTCGGTGTTCCGCTACGTCGAGGAGTGGAACCGGCTCACGGAGCGGATCGGCTTCTGGATCGACCTCGACGACCCCTACGTCACGCTCACCAACGAATACATCGAATCGGTGTGGTGGTCGCTGCGCCAGATCTGGGACAGCGGTCGTCTCTACAAGGCGCACAAGGTGGTCCCCTACTGCCCCCGCGACGGCACCGCGCTCTCCTCGCACGAGGTCGCGCAGGGCTATGAGGACGTCGTCGACCCATCGGTCTACGTGCGCCTGCCGGTCACCAACGTGCCCCCCGCCGACGAGATTCCCGAGAACTCGATCGAGGCCGGGGACAACCTGCTCGTCTGGACGACGACCCCCTGGACGCTGATCAGTCATGCCGCGGTCGCCGCCGGTCCGGAGATCGAGTACGTCCGCGCGCGGCTTGGTGAGGAGACGGTGATCGTTGCCCGGCCGCTGGTCGAGCGGGTGCTCGGCGAGGATGCCGAGGTGCTGGCGCATCTCCCGGGCGCCGCGCTCGAGGGCGTTCGCTACCAGGCCCCGTTCGATTTCATCAAGGGCGAGGAGTTCGGCCCACTCGGCCACTCGGTGCTGCTGGCCGACTTCGTCAGCACCGAGGAGGGCACGGGACTCGTCCACACCGCGCTCGCCTTCGGCGAGGACGACTTCAAGCTCGGCGAGCGATACGGGATGACGCTTCAGAACCCGGTTCGGCCGGACGGGACCTACGACGAGCGCGTGCCGGACTTCCAGGGCAAGATGGTGTTCGAGCACAACGACGAGATCGTCGAGGCGCTCCGCGAATCGGGACGGTTGTTTCGCGCCGAGAGGTACGAGCACGCCTACCCGCATTGCTGGCGTTGCGGAACGCCGCTGATCTACTACGCGACGTCGAGCTGGTACGTCGCCACCTCGGAGCTTCGCGAGCTGATGCTCGAAGTCAACGAGGGGATCGACTGGCATCCCGAGCACATCAAGCACGGCCGGTTCGGCAAGTGGCTGGAGGGAAATGTCGACTGGGCCCTTTCGCGGGAGCGCTACTGGGGCACCCCGCTGCCGGTCTGGGAATGCGCCGACTGCGACGATCGGTGGTGCGCCGGCTCGATCGCGGAGCTCCGCGAGCGCGGCGGGCAGGTGCCCGACGACCTTCACCGGCCCTACATCGACGAGGTCACCGTTCGCTGCGAGAAGTGTGGCGGCGAGATGCGGCGGGTGGTCGAGACGATCGATGCGTGGTTCGACTCGGGGTCGATGCCGTTCGCGCAGTTCCATCACCCGTTCGAGAACAGCGACGAATTCGAGGCTCGGTTTCCCGCCGACTACGTCTGCGAGGGCATCGACCAGACGCGCGGCTGGTTCTACTCGCTGCTCGCTGTCGCCACCCAGGTCTTCGGGCGGGGCAGCTACGAGCACTGCGTCTGCCTCGGCCTGATCGCCGATCCCGAGGGTCAGAAGATGTCCACCAGTCGCGGCAACGTGGTCGATCCCTGGGAGGTGATCGATACCCATGGCGCCGACGCGTTTCGCTGGTACTACCTCAGCTCCCAGCAGCCCTGGACGGGCTATCGCTTCGACGCCGATACGGTCGGCGAGTCGCTGCGGGAGTTCATCCTCACCCTTTGGAACACGTACTCGTTCTGGGTCCTCTACGCGAACGCCGAGGGGCTGGGGCCGGAGGACCTGGCGGGCGTTCGGCCCGGCGCCGGGGCCCCACTGGATCGGTGGGCGCTGAGCCGCCTGCAGGGCACCATCGCCACCGTGATCGAGCACATGGACGCTTATGACTGCACCCACGCCGGGCGCGCGATCGCAACCTACGTCGACGAGCTCTCCAACTGGTACGTGCGCCTCTCGCGGCGGCGCTTCTGGGACGGCGAGCCGGCCGCGTTCGCGACTCTGCGGCATTGCCTCGTCGAGGTCGCGAAGCTGCTCGCCCCGTTCACCCCGTTCCTCGCAGATGAGATCTACTCAAACCTCACCGCCGGGTCGGCCGAGCTCGACGACTCGGTGCACCTTCGCGACTTCCCCAAGCCCGACACCGAGCTGAGCGACGGCGAGCTCGAGGCGGGGGTGGCGGCGGCGATGCGGGCGATCGAGCTCGGCCGGGCGGCGCGCGCGGCAGCGAAGGTGAAGATGCGCCAGCCGCTGCGCAAGGCCGTGATCGTCGCCACCGCCGCCGAGCGCGGGGAGCTCGAGCGACTGAGCGACATCGTGGCCTCCGAGCTGAACGTCAAGGAGCTCGAGTTCGTCTCCGAGGAGGCGGAGCTGGTCACCTATGCGGTGAAGCCCAACTACCGCACGCTCGGCCCCCGGTTCGGCAAGCTGATGCCGCAGGCCGCCGCCGCCGTGGCCGCGCTCGACCCCGGGCACGCGGCAGAGGCGATTCGCGGCGAGCGCCGCATCGGCGTGAACGTCGACGGCTCCGACCACACGCTCGAGGCCGACGACATGAACTTGGTCATGCAGCCGCTGGAGGGCTACGAGGTCGAGGCGGAGGCCGGACGGGCGGTGGCGCTGGCGCTCGAGCTCGACGACGAGCTGCGGCGCGAGGGGCTCGCGCGGGAGATCGTGCACGCGGTCCAGAACACGCGCAGGCAGGCCGGCCTGGACGTGTCCGACCGCATCGACCTCGCGCTCGCGGGGGACGAGGACCTGCTCGAGGCGGCCCGGGAGCACGAGGAGTATCTGGCGGGCGAGACCCTGGCGACCTCGATAGCCCTCGGGGTCGAATGCGACGGCGCGGTCGAGACCGCGATCGAGGGCCGCCCGTTGCGGATCGCCCTGCGCCCGAGCTGAGGCCAGATGGTGGACGGCTCACGCCAGGGGCCGGTGGCGGCCGTCCTGTTCGACATGGACGGCCTGCTGATCGACACCGAGCCGATCTGGGCGGCCGTGCGGGAGCGGGTCACACGAGAGCACGGCGGAACGTGGCCTGCCGATGCCCAGACGCAGATGATGGGCATGTCGACGCCCGAGTGGACGCAGTGGATGCACGATGCCCTTGGGGTCCGGCTCTCGCCCACTGAGATCCGCGACGCCGTCCTGGACCTCCTCGAGCGCTACTACCGCGAGGAGGTGCCGTTGATGCCCGGCGCGCGCGAGGCGGTCGCGCGGATGGCGTCGCCGTGGCCGCTCGCGCTCGCCTCCTCGTCGCCGCGCCGGCTGCTCGAGCTGGTGCTCGCCGAGACCGGTCTGGATCGGCACTTCGACGTCCTCGTCTCCTCGGAGGAGGTCGCGCGCGGCAAGCCGGCGCCCGACGTCTGGCTCGAGGCGGCGCGGCGGCTGGACGTCGACGCGGAAGCGAGCGTCGCGGTCGAGGACTCGACCGCGGGGATCCGCGCGGCGCACGCGGCGGGGCTTGCCGTGATCGTCGTCCCGGATCCGAAGTTCCCCCCGGCGCCCGACGCGCTCAACCTGGCCGCAGCGAGGCTCGACTCGCTCGAGCAGCTGTCCGCCGGTGTAGTCGCGCGCGCCCGGGCTCAGGCGCTCATTTGACCTTGAGCGTCATCTTCATCCCGGAGTGGATGGTGCAGATGAGCTTGTACTTGCCGGTCTTCTTGAACTTCTTCGTGAAGTTGACGCCGCGGCTGGAGGTCGTGCCGGAGGCGAAGCTGCCGCCCGGCCCCGAGGACTTGGTCACGTTGTGAGGATTCGAGCCGACCCACTTGAACTTCACCTTGGTGCCCTTGGAGACCGACTTCTTGTCCGGGGAGAAGAAGTTGTCGCCGACCTTCACCGTCGTCGACGCTCGGGCGCCGGCGGTTCCGCCGAGCACGGTCGCGACCCCGAGCGCAGCCACGAGCACGACCATGACCGCCAGTGTGGCGCGCCGGATCACGACGACACCAGCGCCGGCTCGAGCTCGGCCTCGAGGCGCCGCTTCGGCAGCGCCCCGACGACCCGCTTGGCCTCGACGCCGTCGCGGAACAGGATCAGGGTCGGGATCGAGAGCACCTCGTAGCGCGCCGCCGTCTGCTGGCTCTCGTCGACGTTGAGGCTGACGATCCGCAGGTCGCCGTCGCGCTCGGACAGCATCTCTTCGAGGATCGGGTGCACGACGCGGCAGGGACCACACCAGGGAGCCCAGAAGTCGACCAGCACCGGAACGTCGGATTCGAGAACGTCGGTCTGGAAGCTGGCGTCGGTCACGTCAGGAAGCGTTCCTGTCACTTGGTCTCCTAACCCTGGCTTACGGGTTTCGATGCTGTGGGGATTGCCCCGATCGCTACTTCAGAAAATATAGTACCGCGCGGCTAGGGGCGACGCGCCAGGCGCATCATAGGAATTCGGAACGCGGCCTCGGCCACGATCGAGCCGTTCATCTTCGACTCGCCCACGCGACGGTCGCGAAAGACGATCGGCACCTCGATGACGCGGAACCCGGCCCGGATCGCGCGGTAGGTCGTCTCGACCTGGAACGCGTAGCCGAGCGACGGGATCGCCTCGAGCCCGATCCGCTCCAGGACCTCGCGGCGAAATACCTTGAAGCCGCCGGTCAGGTCGCGGATGCCGACCCCGAGCATCGCCCGCGCGTACGCGGACCCGCCGCGGCTGATCAGCCGCCGCGTCGGCCCCCAGTCGGCCACGCCGCCGCCGACCACGTAGCGGGACCCGAGCACGAGGTCGGCCCGCTCGGTCGCCGCGAGCAGGCGCGGCAGGTCCCCCGGGTCGTGCGAGAAGTCGGCATCCATCTGCGCGATCAGCCCCGCGCCGCCGGCGAGCGCCGCGTGAAAGCCGGCGACGTAGGCGGGGCCGAGGCCCTGCTTGCGGTCGCGATGCAGCACCGCGATGTCATCGTGCTCGGCGGCGAGCCGGTCGGCGATCTCCCCCGTGCCGTCGGGGGAGTTGTCGTCGACGATCAGCAGCCGGCGCTCCGCGGGAAGGTGCTCGCGCGCGGCGGCGACGACGGCCTCCAGGTTGGCGGCCTCGTCGTAGGTCGGCAGGACCAGCCAGACGGGTCGGTTCGCGGTCACGCCCGCAATCTAGAGTCAGTGCCGATGCCGATGCGCAACGCCGAGATCGCCGCCGCGATGGAGGAGCTCGGGACCCTGTACGAGCTCGACGGCGCGGTTCGCTACCGGGTGCTCGCCTACAAGGAGGCCGGCCGCGTGATCCGCCAGAGCCCGGTCTCGGTCGAGGAGCTCGCGCTCGCCGGACGGGCGACGGAGCTCCCGGGCATCGGCGCCACGCTTCAGGACAAGATCGTCGCCCTCGTCGAGACCGGCGAGATCCCCTCGGCCACCAAGCTCAAGCGGAGGTTCCCCGCATCGCTGGTCGAGGTCACGCGACTGCCCGGAGTCGGCGCGAAGACCGCCCGGCGGCTGTACGACGAGCTCGGGGTCACCAACCTCACCGAGCTTCGCGAGGCGGCCGTCGCGGAGCGAATCCGCGGGGTCAAGGGGCTGGGCGAGAAGTTCGAGGCCGGCGTGATCACAGCGATCGACCGCCTCAGCGAGGAGGGGGCGCCGGGACGGGTGCTGCTCTCGAAGGTGCTGCCCGTCGCCGAGGAGCTTGCGGAGGCGCTACGCGAGCACCCGGCGAGCGAGCGGGTGACCGTCGCCGGCTCGGCCCGCCGGATGGCGGAGACCTGCAAGGACATCGACCTGATCGCCACGGCGACCGACCCCGCGGCGCTCGCCACGGCGTTGAACGAGCATCCGCTCGCTGCGCAGTCCGGATCGGGGGGTGAGGCCGGGGCCCGGATCGTGACCTTCAACGGGATCTCGGTCGATCTGCGCATCGTCCCTCCGGACGCCTACGGCAACCTGCTCCAGCACTTCACCGGCTCCGCAGCCCACAACATCGAGCTTCGCGAGCGCGCGGTGAAGGCGGGCCTCTCGGTCTCCGAGCACGGGATCGCCGCCGTCGAGGACGGCGACGTCGCCCGCTACGCGAGCGAGGAAGAGGTCTATGAGCGGCTCGGCCTGTCCTACATCGAGCCCGAGCTGCGGGAGGGCAATGGCGAGATCGCAGCGGCGGCCGCGGGCAAGCTGCCGGACCTGGTCGCGATCGGCGACCTCCGCGGCGACCTGCACTGCCACACCACGCTCTCGGACGGCCGCAACTCGCTCAGCGAGATGGCGGAGGCGGCGCGCGGGCGCGGCTACACCTATCTGGCGGTCACCGACCACTCCGCCAGCCATGGGTTCGGCGACCACGTTACGCCGGAGGCGCTGTGGGAGCGGATCGAGGAGGTCGCCGCCTACAACGGCGCCGCCAAGCGTCGGTTCCAGCTGCTCGCCGGCTCGGAGGTGAACATCGCCACCGACGGCTCGCTCGACTACGACGATGACCTGCTCGAGGCGCTCGACTGGGTCGTGGCCAGCGTCCACACCTCGTTCCGGATCTCGGGCGAGGAGATGACCAAGCGCGTGATCACCGCGATCGAGAACCCGCACGTGGACTGCATCGGCCACCTCACCGGGCGGCTGATCGGCCGCCGCGAGCCGTACGACATCGACGTCGAGGCGGTCGCCGAGGCGGCCGCCGCGAACCGGACCTTTCTCGAGATCAACGGCAACCCGAACCGCCGCGACCTCTCCGAGCGCCACGCGCGCCTCGCCGCGGACGCCGGCGTCTCGATCTGTGTCAACACCGACGCCCACGGGGTCGACACCCTCTCGAACATCGTCTACGGGATCGCCACCGCGCGCCGCGCCTGGCTCACCAAGCGGAACGTCGCCAACACGCGCAGCTGGCGCGAGCTGATGAAGCTCCGGGGCCGGACCTCCTAGAGACGATCGGTGGATAGTTCGCTAAACTAGTTAGCGATGGTAACTACTTTGGAAACCGCCGAGGTCGCCGCTCACCTGCGGCTCGCTGTGGCGCGGACCGCTCGCCGCCTGCGACAGGAGGCCTTCGCGGCCGAGGGGCGGGGCGAGCTCAGCCCGAGCCTCAGCGCCGCGCTCGCCACGATCGACGTGCACGGCCCGCTGACCCCGAGCGAGCTCGCCGAGCGCGAGCGCGTCAAGCGGCCGACCGCCACCCGGATCCTCACCAACCTCGCCCGCCTCGGCCTCGTCACCCGCACGCCGGATCCCGGCGACGGACGCGCCTCATTGGTGGCGACGACCGCCGCTGGCCGTGCGCTGCTGCGGCGTCTGCGCACGCGCAAGAACGCGTACCTCGCCAAGCGCCTGCGCGGCCTCGACCCGGACGAGGTCGAGACGCTCGAGCGCGCCGCCACGATCCTGGAGCGGTTGCTCGACGAAGAGCGCGGTGACGGATGAGCGCCGCGCTGCGCCGATCGGTCACCTCCCTTCAGATCCCCAACTACCGCCGGTACTTCGCGGGACAGATCGTCTCGCTGAGCGGCAACTGGATGCAGATGGTGGCCGAGATGTGGCTGATCCTCGAGCTCACCGGGAGCGGGGTCGCCGTCGGCGTCACCTCGGCGCTCCAGTTCCTGCCGATCCTCCTCTTCGGCGCCTGGGGCGGCGTGCTCGCCGACCGCTGGCCGAAGCGCAACCTCCTCGTCGTGACTCAGACCGCGATGGCGGTTCCGGCACTCGTCCTCTGGGCGCTCACGGCGTCCGGCGCCGTCGAGCCCTGGATGGTCTTCGGGCTCGTCTTCGTGCGCGGCGCCGTCAACTCGGTCGACAACCCGACCCGCCAGAGCTTCGTCATCGAGATGGTCGGCGCCGACCGGGTCGTCAACGCCGTCGGCCTCAACAGCGTGCTCATCCACGCCGCCCGGATTCTCGGCCCCGCCGGCGCCGGCGCCCTGATCCTCACCGTGGGCGTCGCACCGTGCTTTCTGATCAACGCCGCGACCTTCGGGGCGATGATCCTCGCCCTGCGGGCTATGGATTCGCAGCGGCTCTCACAGCCGGCGCGCCCGGAGTCCGAGGACGAGCGGGGCGTCGGCGCGGCGCTGAGCTACGTACGGGGCCAGCCGACGTTGCTGATCCCCCTGGTGATGATGGCCGTCGTCGGCACGCTCGCCTTCAACTACCAGGTCCTGCTGCCGCTGCTAGGACGGTTCACCTTCGACGGCGGCGCGTCCGCGTATACGGCGCTCGCCGTCGCGATGGCGGTCGGCTCGGTAGCCGGCGCCCTCGCCACCGGCGCCCGCGGCCGGGTCACCGAACGGCTGCTGGTCGGCTCCGCGGCGGCCTTCGGCGCGGCCGCGCTGCTCGCCGCCGCGGCGCCGTCGCTGCCCCTGGCGCTGGCCGCGTTGGTGCCGCTCGGAGCAGTCAGCGTCACGTTCGCCGCCGGCGTCAACTCGACCCTCCAGCTCGAGGCGAGCCCGGCGATGCGCGGCCGGGTGATGGCGCTCTACTCGGTCGTCTTCCTCGGCTCGACGCCGATCGGCGGCCCGCTCGTCGGCTGGCTCGCCGAGGTTGCCGGCCCGCGCGCCGGCCTGGTCCTCGGCGGCGTCGCGGCGCTCTCCGCGGCCGCCGGCGGCTGGTACGCGTTCGCTCGACGCCGCGGTGAGGAGGCGCCGCTGGCCGCGGTCGCGCGGCCGGCGCTGGAGCGGGTCGCTCCGGAGCTAGCCGCGGGCCGGCGGGGGTGGGGGCGGCTTCGCCGACGGGGCGCGGTCGCGGTAGAGGCCGGGCGTGCGGATCAGCCGCAGCGGCTCGAGCGCCGACGAGGGCTCGACGTAGAAGCGCACCCCGTCGCGCTCCTCGATCGCCGCCACCGCCGCCTCGCGCCCGCGCCACGCGAGCGCGATCAGGATGGCGTAGCCCGCACCAATGGCCGCCACCTGCGGATAGATCCAGCCGAGACCGCCGACGACGAGCGCGAAGAGGCCCACCGGCCAGAGGCGCAGGAACGCGATTCGTCCGGGGCTCTCGGGGGGCAAGCTGGTGGCGGTGCGCGCCCCGGCGAGGACCCGCGCCATCGCATCGGCGGCGCGCCCGGGGCGCCCGAGGTAGACGCCCACCGCGGCCGCGACGAGCCACCATCCCCCGGCGACCGCGAGCGCGACGCCGTCGCCGTCGCGGTTCGCGACGACGACGCTGACTGCGCCGAGCGCCGTTGCCACGCCCGCCACCAGAAGCACCGTGCTTCGCAGCAGGTCACAGAACAGCATCAGAGGCTGCGCAGCAGTTCGCGGAAGCCGGTCGGGCCCGAGACGACGGCGTCGGCCTCGCGCTGAAGCTCCTCGGGGCCCTCGGCGGAGGCGATCGCGATGCAGACCGCCCGCTCGAGGGACCCGTCTCGCTCCAGCGCCCGCAGTGCGGTGAAGGCGTCGCGGTCGGTCTGGTCGTCGCCCGCGAACATGGCGCGGTCGACGCCGGAGGCCTCCACCAGGCGCCGCGCCGCAACCCCCTTGTGGACCCCCGCGACGGGCCGCACCTCGAGCACCCGACGGCCGAAGTGCGGCACCAGGCCCTCGGTGCTCGCGAGCGAGGCGATCCCCTGCGCGCGTTGCTCGGCGACCGCCTCGTCGGGTGCCCCGCGCCAGTGGATCGCCTGGATCGGCCCTTTGTCCTCGAGCCGCAGGCCGAGGCTCGCCAGGCGCCGCCAATCGAGTCGCCCGACGAATCCCGCCGCCGCGGCACCCCGGTGCCCGAGGGCGGGGTCGAGCTGAGGCGATGCCTCCCCGGGACCGAGCAGCTCGAGCCCGTGATTGCCGGCGTAGGTGAGCTGGTCGAGCCCGACCATCCGCCGGGCGGCGCTGGCGCGGCGCCCGGTGATGCAGGCGACCAGCAGGTAGCGGCCGGCGAGCTCGCCGAGCACCGCACGGGTCTGCGCCGGAACCGCCGCGGCATCCGGATCCTGCACGATCGGGGCCAGGGTCCCGTCGACATCGCAGAGGATCGCGCTGCGGCTCGGCTCGGCGCGAAGCGGTTCGATGATCGCGTCGGTGTCGTTCATGAGATGACTGCCTGAAGGCGGGACTAGTATCGCGGCGGATGGCGCGGGACCGGATGCTGAAGCTCGCCGCGATCGGAAGCGCCGCAGGGGTCTTCAGCGGTGTGTTCGGCGTCGGGGGCGGCAGCGTGGTCGTGCCCTTGCTGATCCTCTGGTTCGGCTATTCGGAGCGTGCGGCCACTGGGACCAGCCTGGCGGCGATCGGGATCATCGCCGTGTTCGCGGCCATCGCCCAGGCGGTGTACGGGAACGTCGATCTGCTCCAAGGCCTGGTGGTCGGCACGCCGGCCGTCGCGGGCGTGGTCGTCGGGACCGGGCTCCAGCAGCGGGTTCCCGAGCGCACCATCTCGCTGCTGTTCGCGGCGCTGCTGGTCGTGATCGCGATTCAGCTGGTGATCCCGTAATGGATTACGTCTCCGCGGCACTGCTCGGGTTCGCCGGCGGAGCCATCGGCGGATTGCTCGGCGTCGGTGGCGGGGTCCTGTTCGTGCCTGCGCTGACGATCTTCCTCGGCGAGCCGCAGATCGAGGCGGAGGCCACGTCCCTGGCGGTGATCGTCCCCGTGGCACTCGTCGGCGCCTGGCGCCAGCGGGGGTTCGGAAACCTGAACGTCGGCGACGCGATCTGGATCGGGGTCCTGTCGCCGCTCGGCGCGGTCGCGGGCGTGGTGATCGCGAACGCGGTCTCGCAGCGTACCCTCGAGCTCTCGTTCGCCGCGCTCGTGCTCGTGATCGCCGTGCAGCTCACCCATCGGGCACTCGCCCGCAGCGACGCGGAAGGGACCTAGCCGAACTCCAGCGCGCCCTTGACGGAGCCATCGAGGGCGTTCAGGCGATACAGCGCGAGCGCCTCCGCCGAGGCGAAGCCGCGAGCGGATCCCGCGCGACCGGGGCCGGCGTCGGCGCCGTGGTGCGAGAGCACGCAGTGAAGCAGCGCCAGCCGTCGCTCCTCGGGCAGCGACGCCCCCGCCGAGCCGACCACCTCCGCGCCGATCGCGAGGTGTCCGAGCATCCGGCCCTCAGGGCTGATGCCGAAGTCGGCTCCGTAGGTGAACTCTCGGGCCCGTCCGACGTCGTGGACGATCGCCGCCGCCATCAACAGATCGGAGTCGAGCCTGGGGTGCAGCTGGCAGACCTCGCCGACCAGCGTCCCGACGGCGACCGTGTGCTCGAGCAGACCTCCGAGGTAGGCGTGGTGGCTGCCGCGAGTGGCCGGGGCGCGCCGGAACTCGGCGGCAAGCGGGCCCGAGACGACCACCGACGTGACGACCCCGCGCAGGGCGGGATCGTGGACCTCGCGGATGAGGTGCTCCAGGAAGCCCTCGAGCTCCTCCACCGATCGGTAGGCGGCCGGCAGGAACTCGCCGGGGTCGAAGGCGCCGGGATCGAGCCGGCGAACGTCGTCGAGCTCCGCGGTCAGCTCACCGCGGTAGCGCTCGACCCTGCCCCGGACGGCGACCGCGTCCCCGGCCTCGAACCGAAGCCCGATCCGGTCGGCGTCGCGGAAGACGCGGGCGCCGATCGTTCCGCTGGGGTCGCGCAGGCGCAGCGACAGGTACGAGGAGCCGTTTCGCGCCGTCAGGCGCTCCTTCGCGAGGCAGGCGTAGCGCCCCTCGAACCGCCGGCCGGGCCGCAGCTCGGCGACTGCGGGATGGATCTGGGCGACCGCGGCCTCCACATCCCCATTCTGGCCGTCGAATCGGACCCTAACGGCGTGCGTACCGGCGTCCGGGCTGTAGTCTCGGATGCGTGGAGGCACTGAACTGGGACGGGGATCCGCCGACGCTTCGGTCGCCGATCCTCGTGGCGGCTTTTGCGGGCTGGAATGACGCCGCGAGCGCGGCAACCACCGCGCTCGACTCGGTCGCCGACGCGCTCGAGGCCGAGCGGATCGCCGAGCTCGACCCGGAGGACTTCTACGACTTCCAGGTCACGCGGCCGACGATACGCCTCACCGACGGCCAGACCCGGGAGGTGGATTGGCCGCTCAACTCGTTCTTCGCCGCCCGCGCGCCGACGGCGGACCGCGACCTCGTCCTGCTCGCGGGGATCGAGCCGAACATGCGGTGGCGGACGTTCGCCGGCGCGGTCCTGGAGGCCGCGGAGCGCCTCGACATCGAGATGGTGATCACGCTCGGGGCCCTGCTCGCGGACGTCCCGCACACCCGCCCGGTGCCGATCACCGGCCTGGCCACCGACCCCGACCTGGTGGAGCGCCTGAACCTGCAGCGGTCGAGCTACGAGGGGCCGACTGGCATCGTCGGCATCGTCCACGACGCCTGCCGGCGGCACGGGCTGACGTCGGCCAGCCTCTGGGCCGCGGTCCCCCACTACGTCGCAGCGGTGCCGAACCCGAAGGCTGCCCTCGCCCTGCTGCGACGGCTCGAGCAGTTCACCGGGATCGCGATCGAGGCATCCGAGCTCGAGGACGCGATGGACCGCTTCGAGACCCAGGTCGACCGGGCGGTAGCGTCGAACCCGGAGATCGAGGAGCTGGTCCGGCGGCTCGAATCCGAGCAGGACGACGCGCCCGAGCTCGACACGGGTGAGATGCCGTCCGGCGACACGATCGCCCGCGACTTCCAGCGTTTCCTACGCCAGCGCACAGACGAGGAATAACTGCCCGCCGGCTCCGGACGCGGGAGCAGCATGAGAGGACCGCCCGCCGGCCCCGGACGCGGGAGCAGCATGAGAGCCCGCGGCGTAGCCGCGGGCCAGGTGTTCCTTGCGGGAGCGGAGGAGCCGGCGGTTGGTTATGCCTCGGAAGCCGGGCAGATGAGGCGGTAGTCGCACCACGAGCAGATCTCGTACGACGGGCGGGGCTCGAAGTCCTGGTCCTCGATCCCTGCGGCGACCTCGAGCACGGTGCGCTCGACGCGCTCGGCGTCGTCGGGCTGGGCCTGAATCGGGACGCGCTCGTCGGCGAGCACGTACCAGTAGCTCCCGACGTCGGCGTCGACGCGCCACGCCTCGCGCGCGCCGAGTCGATAGAGCGCGAGCTGGACGTCGCCGCTCAGCTTCGGGCCCGTGCCCGGGTCGCCGGTCTTGTAGTCGATCAGCTCGTAGCCGCCGTCCGGACGGCGGTCCACCCGGTCGACCCGACCACGCAGCGAGTGGGGGCCGATCGCGAAGGAGAAGTTGCGCTCCAGCCACACCGGCCGTGACTCCGACCGCGAGTGGCGCTCCTCGTAGCGGGCGAGGGCGGCGACGGCGCGATCGCGATACTGCAGCTCGTCGTCGGAGGCGCCGAACCCCTGGCGCCGCCAGCCCGCCTCGAACAGGGCGAGCAACCGATCGAGGCTTCCGGCGCGCGGGCCGACAAGCGGATCGTCGCCACCGCCCGCCGCGCGCATCTCCTCGGCGTGGAAGCGCTCGAGCACCTGGTGGATGAGGATCCCGAAGCGCTGGTTGATCGTCGGCTCCTGCGGGATCGAGAAGACGCGCGCGAACTTGTACTTGAGCGGGCAGGTTCGATACAGGTCGATGTCGGAGGCCGAGAGCGCCAGCCCGCCCTGGCGCCGGGGCAGGAACTGCTCCAGCGAGGGCTCGCGGCGGGCGGCGATCTGGGCGCGGCGGGCACCCCGCTCGCGCTCCTCCCCGATCACGTACTCGTCGAGCGCCGAGGCCTCGATCGCCGCCCGCTGCTCCGGCGACGCGACACGGCCGAGGAGCTCGTTGATCGCCGCGACCGCCTCCGGCGCCGGCTCCGCGCCGGGCCGCTGGATCAGCGCCGCCAGCTTCACGAGCTCGAGGTAGCGGGCGACGGCGGCGTTGACGTCGTCGGCCGTGTCGAGGCGCATCTCCGAGAGCGCGGCGCCGGCGCGCCAGGACGCCTCCAGGACCTCGTCGCGGAGCATTCGGTAGGTCGAGTGCAGGCCCTCCGCGGGCCCGAACAATTCCTCCTCGTGATACTGCTCGTCGCCGCCGTGAAGCTCGCGCGCCGCCCGGTAGATGCGCGAGGGGACCGTCTCCCCCTCCTCGGCGCGCTCGGGCCAGGAGAGGACCAGGGCGCGGCGGGCGCGGGTCATCGCGACGTGGGCGAGCATCAGCCGCCGGGCGGCGGTCAGCTCGTCCCCCGGCTCGGGCAGCGGCTCGTCCAGCAGCTCGGCCGGAATCCAGGCGTCCTCGGTCTGGCGCGCCGCGATCGCTCCGCTGCGCAGGCCGAGCAGGTAGACGTGATCGAAGTCGAGCCCCTTGACCTGCTCGGGCTCCGCCACGAGGACCGCTCCGGGAGCCGGGCGGTCGCAGTCGTGCCCGCCCACTTCGCCCGCGTCGGCGACCGCGTTGAGATGGCGGACGAAGTCCCGCGCCGAGCCTCGAGGCTCGCGGCGCGACCAGTCGGCCGCCAGCTCCGCGAGGCGCGAGAGGTTGACGAGGCGCTCGGCGGTCTCCGGGCTTGCGGCGAACAGACGGTGGCGGCGCAGGCCCACCCGTTCGACCAGCCGCCGCACGAAGACATCGGCCCGCATCTGCTCGAGCGCGTTGGCGGCGGCGCGGTGGAGGCGCAGGAAGGCCTGGATCCGGTCGCGCGCCTCGGGCGGCAGCTGCGGGCTCTCGAGCGCGGCCTCGAGCGCGGAGACCATGTCGAGCTTGCGCCGGCGCGCGATCGTGGTCACCTTGGCCAGGTCGGCCGATCGCAGCTCGACCGGGGGCCGGGTGAGCGCGCGGACAACCGCGGCCGCGTCGCCGGGGTCGGCGAGCATCCGCAGCCAGGCGAGCGCGTCGCGCACCTCGGGCCGGCCGAAGAAGGCCGCGTCGCCGGCGAAGCGGAACGGGACGCTGCGCTCCTCGAGGGCCGCGGCCGCGAGCCGGCCCTCGCGCCATCCGGAGCCGGCGACCACGCAGATCCCCTCGGGCGCCACCTCACCGGTGGCGAGCAGCTGCTCGATCTCGCGCGCGGCCGCCTGTGCCTGGGCGCGGTCGTTCTGACAGCGCCAGAAGCGCACCGCCTCAGGGCTGCGCAGGGAGGCGGTGAGCTCGACCTCGGCCGCGCCCGGGTGCGCCCGGCGAAAGGCGTCCAGCGCGGCCTGGCCGGCGCCGCGAAAGCGGCGCGTCGCCTGCGCCGGGTCGCAGGCGACGACGAGGTTGCCATGGGCCGCCAGCGCATCGAGCACCTGCCGGTGCGCCAGCCCGGCATCCTCGAGCTCGTCGGCCATCAGGTGGCGAAAACGACCTCGCACGTCCTGACCGACGTCGGCGCGAACGCGCAACAGCTTGCCGAGCTCGAGCACCAGGTCGCCGCCGTCGAGGCTGCCCGCCTCGCGGAGGATCCGGTCGTGGCGGGCGTAGAGGTCCGCGAACTCGATCTCGCGCTCGGCGCGTTCGCGCTGGGCCGCCGTATTGGCGGCGCGCTCGAGCGCCACCGCCCACTCGCGCAGCGCGGCGGGCGCCACCGCCTCCGCCTTGAGCACGTCGATGCGACGCAGCAGGCGCGCCAGCAGCCCGGCGGGGTTGCCGCGGATCTCGTGCCGGCGAAGGGGAAGCTCGTCGACGCGGTCGAGCAGGATCGCGAGGCGGTCGGCGGCGCCGACCGTAGTGAAGAACGGATCGAGGCCCGCCTCGATCGAGTAATCGCGCAGGAGCGCCTCGGCGGCCTCCTCGTAGGTCTGGATCCAGAGCTCCGAGTGCGAGCAGTCGAGCAGAACCTCAGCGCGCTCGCGCAGGAGCGAACGGGCGGCCCGCGAGCGGGCGAGCACGAGCACGCGCTCGGGCGCCTCGCCGCGGGACACGAGCGCCTCCAGCCGCCGCGCCAGCGCCTCCGAGCGCCCCGATCCGGCGGGGCCGAGGACGAGAAGCGGGCCGTCCCCGTGCTCGGCGACGGCGCGCTGGCCCTCGGTCGGGGGATTCGGCGCCACCAGTCACTGTCTAGCATGGCCGGATGCTCGGATCCGAAGCTGCATCGGCCCGCTAGTGCCCGGATCGGACCTATTGCCGCTGTCCGCGGACCAGTGGCTCGACGCGTGCCGGAGGATGGTCGCCGCCCAGCGAAAGCTGTTCGCCGAGACGCGCGGGATCGAGGCTCGGACCGTCTATGACGGCGTCGGCGAGGGCGGGGACCGCAGCCTCGTGATCGACCGCGCGGCGGAGGAGATCGCCTTCGCCGAGCTCGAGGGACTTCACCAGGCCGGCGCCGACTTCACCGCGATCTCGGAGGAGCGCGGAGACGTCGTCTTCGGCGATGCGGACTCCGCGGTCAGGGTCGTGATCGACCCGATCGACGGCTCGCTCAACGCTCGCCGCATGTTGCCTTCGTTCGCGCTGAGCGTCGCGATCGCGTCCGGCCCCAGCCTGGCCGACGTCGAGCTCGCCTTCGTCTACGACTTCGGGTCCGGGGAGGAATTCACGGCTGAGCACGGCGCCGGCGCGAACCTCGACGGCGACGCGCTCCTCGCCCGCGGGCCCGGCTACGGGCTCGAGCTGATCGGGCTGGAAGGGACCAAGCCGGACCGGATCCTGCCGCTGATCGACGGACTGGCCGGGAAGGCGTACCGCATCCGCGGGGTCGGCTCGCTCGCGCTCACGCTCTGTTACGTCGCGGCTGCCCGCTTCGACGGGATGCTCAGCGGGCGACCGGCGCGCTCGGTGGACGTCGCGGCCGCGCAGCTCATCGTGCGCGAGGCCGGGGCGAACGTCAAGTTCGACCGCCTCGCCCTCTCCGAGGCCCCGCTCGGCCTCGAGGCGCGCTACGACGTCGCCGCCGGCCTCGACGAGGAGATCCTCGGCACACTGCTCCGGATTCAGCGCGCGGCGCCGGCGGAGACGGTTTGAGCTCCGCCCGGCTGGTCGACTGGGGACTTGCCGAGCGCACCGCCGGCGCGGTCATCGGCGGTATCGGGCCGTTCGGTCAGCCCCCGCGGGTCGCCGCCGCCGACGCCTACGGCGCGGCCGAGGTCGCCGACGCGTGCGCCGGGGCGATCGAGGCCGCGGCCACCTATGCGGGGCTCGGCGCGATCGACGCACCACCCGAGCCCGAGCTGATCGATCGGCGCGCGTGGGCGCGGGCCACGCTGGCAAACCTCGCAGACGCCGCCACTCCCATCGAGGAGCGCGCCTTCGCCGAGCTCGACCTCCCCGGGCCGTTGGCGCCCGTCGCCCGCTCGGTCGTCGGCGCCGCGGCCGCCGCCGAGGCCGGGGTCGCGGTGGGCTATGCGGCGAGACGGGTGCTCGGGCAGTACGACGTGGCGCTGATCGGGCCCGAGCGCCCCGCCCGGCTCCTGTTCGTCGCCGAGAACCTGGCGTCCGCACGGCGGGAGCTCGGGGCGGACCGCCGCCTCTTCCTGCGGTGGGTGGCGCTGCACGAGACCACTCACGTGATCCAGTTCGATCGCGTTCCGTGGCTGGCGCCCCACATGCGCGAGCTGGTCGGTGAGCTGCTGCAGGGCGCCGCGGCGGGGCTCGACCCCGCCGCGGTCCGCACGCTGGGACGCAGGCTGATCGGCGATCCGCGCGACGTCGTGCGCCGGCTGCTGCGCGGCGAGCTCGCCCGGCTGCTTGCCGATCCGGCCCAGCTCGGCGCCCTGGACCGCCTGCAGGCCGCGATGTCGGTGATCGAGGGACACGCCGAGCACGTGATGGACGCCGCCGCCGGCGAGCTCGGGGCGGGCATCGCCGATCTGCGTCGTCGCCTCGACCGGCGTCGCGCCCGGCGCGGCGGCCTCGGCGACGTGGTCGCGCGCCTGCTGGGCCTCGATCTGAAGCTGCGCCAGTACGAGCTCGGGAAGTCGTTCTGCGATGCCGTCGTTAGGACGAGCGGACCCGAGGCGCTGACCGCGGTCTGGCGCTCGCCCGCGGACCTGCCGGACATGGACGAGCTCGAGGATCCGAAGCGCTGGCTGGACCGCGTCGCGCGGGCGTCGAGCCTGGCCGCCTGACCGGCAGTCTCAAAGCGCAGGCGTAACCGGGCAACCAGCCCGGTTTAAGAACACCTGTTCGGGTAGTTGCTACACTGAACATCCTTAGAGATAAGGACATTAGAGACAGACATCACGACCAACCCCCCAGGTGAGGTAATCCCAGATGGCCACCACCGCCAAGTCCAACAGCACAACCACCAAGAGCAAGCCGAGGACGACCACGACCGCGAGCAGCAAGCCGAGGACGACCACGACCGCGAGCCGCAGCGACGCCTCGCAGGTTCGCGAGGGCGTCACCAAGGCGCGTCACGGCGCCACGAGCATCGTGCGCCAGGGTGCCGAGCGCGCACTCGACGTCCCCGTCGGCGCGGTGCTGATCGCCCGCGATCGCGTCAACGACGCGTTCGAGCCGTGGGCGAGCACCGAGACGCGTGAGCGGGAGCTCAAGTCCCTGCGCACGCAGGTCACCCGCGAGCTCAACAAGTTCGAGCGCCGCGGCGGCCAGGCTCGTCGCAAGACCTCGCAGCGCGTCCGTTCGACCCGCAATCGCGTCGAGCGCGAGCTGAAGGCCCGCCGGCGCGACGTCGAGAAGGCCGTGAAGCAGAACCGGACCAGGGTCGAGAAGGCGGTCAAGCAGAACCGCGTGAAGGCCGAGGACGCTCTCACGAAGGCACAGGAGCGCGTCACCGAGCTGGTCTGACCGGCACTTAGCCCGGGCCGCCCTGGAGAGGTGGGCGCGCCCGGAGGAGCTGTCCGCACATATCTCGCGGGCAGAAACAGCAACCTCTCCTCCCCGATCGACCGGCGCAAGCCGGTCGATCGCATAAATACCCGGCAAATGCTCCGGCTCCCGCTCGAATCACTTGTCCGCGGCTATGCCGCGGACATTTCACTTCTGCTCCCGCGTCCGCCTTGCCAGGGTTGGTGGAGGGACGGGCTCTGCGAGAATGCGTGTAATGCCCACACAGGAACAGGTCACCGACGCGCTCCGCGCGGTCATCGACCCCGAGTTGCGACGCTCGATCGTCGATCTCGGGATGGTGCGCTCGATCGAGATCGGCGAGTCCGGCAAGGTCGAGGTGGTCGTCTCCCTGACGACCCCGGGCTGCCCGATCCGCTCCCACTTCCAGCAGGCGGTCGCGGCGAACGTCGGCCGGCTCGACGGCGTCGCCGAGGTGGCAGTCGGCTTCGACGTGCTCACCGACGAGGAGAAGGGCCGCCTGCAGCAGGCGCTGGGGCGGCCCGGCGGCCTGCCCGAGGGCGCGCTCGCCCAGGTCCGCAACGTGATCTGCATCGCCTCCGGCAAGGGCGGTGTCGGCAAGTCGACGATGACCGCCAACCTTGCCGCGGCGCTGCAGGCCGAGGGCCGCACCGCCGGGGCCCTGGACGCCGACGTCTACGGCTACTCGATCCCGCGCATGCTCGGTGTCGACCAGCGGCCCGAGGTGAACGCGGAGCGCAAGATCATCCCGCCCAGCGGTCCGGCCGGGATCAAGGTGATGTCGATCGGCTTCTTTTTGGAGCGCAACGCGGCGGTGGTCTGGCGGGGCCCGATGCTGCACAAGGCGATTCAGCAGTTCCTCGAGGACGTCGCCTGGGACGAGCTCGACTACCTGCTCCTCGACCTGCCCCCCGGGACCGGCGACGTCTCGATGACCCTCGCGCAGCTGCTACCGCAGGCGCGGGTCGTCGTCGTCACCACCCCGCAGCCGGCCGCCCAGTCGGTCGCCCGCCGCGCGGCCGAGATGGCGGCCAAGGTCGACCTCGAGCTGCTGGGGGTGATCGAGAACATGTCCGGCTTCACGGCCCCCGATGGCCAGCGCTTCACGATCTTCGGCGAGGGCGGAGGCCAGCTCCTCGCCGACGAGCTGGACGTGCCCCTGCTCGGCAAGGTGCCGCTCGCCTCCGAGCTGCGCGAGCACGCCGACTCGGGGTCGCCGCTCGTGCTCGACCAGCCGGACCATCCCGCGGCGCAGGCGATCCGCGCCGCCGCGCGCGGGATCGTCGCCGCAACCCCGCAGGAGCTGCCGGTGATGCAGGCCGAGTCGCCCGCGGCGCCGGCCCCGGCCGCACCGATCGGCGGCACCGAGCTGCCGGTCGTGCAGGTCCAGGGCTGAAACCCGCGCAGTGCGCTCCGAGCACCGCGAGCTCAACCGCCGCTGGTGGGACGAGCGCGTTCCGATCCACACCGCGAGCGAGTTCTACGACGTCGAGGCGTTTCGGGCCGGCGCCAGCACCCTGCGGCCGTTCGAGCCCGAGGAGGTCGGTGACGTCGCCGGCAAGCGGCTAGTGCACCTCCAAAGCCATTTCGGGCTCGACACCCTGTCGTGGGCGCGGCGCGGAGCATCGGTCGTCGGGCTCGACTTCTCCGAGCCGGCCGTTGCGGCGGCGACCAGGCTCGCCGCGGAGACCGGACTCGACGGAACATTCGTCGCCGCCGACCTCTACGACGCCGTGGCCGCGCTCGGCGGTGAGCGCTTCGACATCGTCTACACGGGACTCGGCGCCCTGAACTGGCTCCCGGACCTGCGCCGCTGGGCAGAGGTCGTGGGATCGCTGCTCGCCGACGCCGGGTTTCTCTACCTGGCCGAGTTCCATCCATTCTCGGATGTGTTCGCCGACGACGACATGACGATCGTCTACGACTACTTCCATGACCCTGCCGGGATCCGACTCGAGGACGACGGCGGAACCTATGCGGACCTGTCGGCCTCGACCACCCACAACGCGACCCACGAATGGGCCCATCCGATCTCCGAGGTGATCGAGGCGGTACTCGACGAGGGGCTCCAGATCGAGCTCTTCCACGAGCACGACTACACGCTGTTCCCGCGCTGGCCCCATCTCGTCGCCGAACCGGGCAGGATCTACCGCCAGCCCGAGGGCGCGCCCCGGCTGCCGCTGATGTACTCGCTGCGCGCTCGCCGGTGCCGATCCGCGACCTAGCCGGGCCCGGCAGCCGCTCGCGCGCGGCATCGATCGCGCGCCCGAGGGGGTCGGGTATGCGCGAACGAAGATCGAGCGCTCCGGCGCCCAGCACCCGGGCGAGGTGGGCTCCGAGGCGCACGAGCTGGAGGCGGTCTGCGAGGGATAGATCGGAGAGCTCGGCCTCGCCGCTGCGGGTCCTGTCGGGGTCGTAGCGGCGCTTGGCTCGGACGAACGACAGGGTGCCATCGATGGCCTCGTCCTCGAGCTCGCACGCACGCAGGCCGTCGCCGAGCCACGCGATCGCGCTCTCGTAGCCGAGCGCGAAGTCGCTGGCACGCAGGTCGCGGCTGAGGAAGCCCCCGAAGTCCCCCATGAACTCGCCCGCGAGCAGGGTGCCAACATCGCCGTCGTCGTCCTCGAGCAGCAAGGGTGAGATCACGTCGCTCGCGATGCGCTCCTTGCCCACGAGCCCGCCGACCTCGCAGAGCGCGCGGCGCAACAGTCCGGCGAGCTCGCCGGCCTCCTGGTCGGCCCGCTCCCCGTCGCGGTGCGGCTCGTCGGCGCGCATTCCCTTGCGTTCGGACTCGACCTCGGTGATGAACTCCCGCAAACCGGCTGCCGCATCCTCGTCGAGGCCCTCCGCGAGCCGGTCCGCGAGGCGCTCTGCCCACTCGAGCCGCGAATTGTCCTTCTCGATCCGCCGCAGGTCGTCGAACAGGCTCTGCTCCGAAAGGACCGCCAGCGCCCGCGAGGCGCCGGCCTGCCAGCTCGGCCGCCCGTCGGGATCGCTCCACATGTCGAGCGACGCGTTCTCGGAGCGCGGATCGATCAGCAGATGCACGCCCTGCGCATCCTCGTTGCCGCCGTGCAGGGCCCTTCCGGCCGCGATCACACGCCCGAGCGGCTGCGAACCGAGCAGCCCGCCGTCCGTGTACCAGAGGTGCCCCGACTCGGGGAAGTTCTCGATCCCGTGGCGCTCGTAGGCGTCGGCGTCGGGACGCCGGTCGAGCAACTCTGGCGCGAACCCTCCCGGGCTCGCGGCGGAGGCGAGCGCGAAGTCGAGCGGCGATCGGCGCGGCGGCTCGAGCATCTGCTCGGGCCCTGCCCCCGGCTCGAGCTCGAAGCGGCCCCAATCGGCATAGGTGGCCCCGGTGAGCGGGGCGTCGCGGCGCAACCCGCGGATGGGGTAGGTAAGTCCGCGCAGCCCGGTGACCTGGAGGTGAAGGGCGAGGGATCGGCGCTGCTGGTAGTCGACGCCGTCCGCGCCGGGGCGCGCCGGTCCGTCGTCGGCGAGCACGTCGGGGACCCGTTCGCGGAGATCGTCGAAGGAGAGCAGCGCGTCGGCGCCTTTGCTGAGCAACAGCGGGAGGCTGACCCGCTCGACCCAGGTCTCGTGCAGAAGCTCCTCCGGATCGAGGCCCTGCATCAACGCATGCGCGGTGAAGAAGCTCACCAGCGCGCCCGCCGAGGCGCCGCCGATCGCGTCGATGCTCGCCTCCTGGTCCCCCTCGGCATCGAGATGGCGCACCGCCAGCGCGAGCCCCGCGGCCGCGCCGGCCTCATAAGCGCCCAGCGAAGCGCCTCCTGAGAGCGTGAGGTAGAAGCGAAGCGGCGGGATCGTGACCCGCAGCTACCCGGCCGAGGGTCTACTTACCCGAGTAGTACTCGGCGTTGATCGGCGTGTACTTCGCCCACTCGTCGGGGAGCTGGTCCTCGGCAAAACAGGCGTCCACGGGGCAGGCCTCGACGCAGGCATCGCAGTCGATGCACTCGTCAGGGTCGATATAGAGCTGCTCGACGTTGTCGTAGTCCGGCTCGTCGGGAGTCGGGTGGATGCAGTCGACCGGGCAGACCTCGACGCAGGAGTTGTCCTTTTGACCGATGCAGGGCTCGGCGATGACGTAGGCCAAGTCTTGTGATCCCTTCTGATCTCGTGGCGGGGTGCCGGGCACGTCGCCCATTCGAGCGAAGCCGCATTTTAGAGTGAGGACATGATCTTGGTCACCGGGGCCACGGGGACAGTCGGCAGCGCCCTGCTGCCGAAGCTGCTTCAGCGCGAGGCGGAGGTGCGCGTTCTGGTCCGCGATCCGCGGAAGCTCGGTCGCCTGCGGGTCGAGGTGCGAATCGTGCTGGGGGATCTCGGCGAGCTCTCCGACCCGCGGGTGCTCCGGGGCGCGCTGCGCGGGGTGCGAACGGTGATCCACCTCGCCGCGGCCATTCGCGATCAGCCGCATGCGCCGGTCGAGGAGCTCAACGGCCTGGCGACCGCCCGCCTCCTGCGCGCGGCGGAAGCGGCCGGGGTCGAGCGGTTTGCCTTCTTCTCGGCGCTCGGCGCCACCCCGGTCCAGCGCACCCGCTTCTTTCGCGCCAAGGCGCTCGCCGAGGCCGCCGTGCAGCGCTCGGAGCTCGACAGCACCGTGTTCGCGCCCTCGATCATCTACGCACCGGGCGACCCGTGGGTGACGCTCCAGCGACGGTTGGCGCTGCTGCCGGCGATCCCGATCTCCGGCGAGGGCAGCGCCGCGTTCGAGCCGATCTGGGCGGACGACGTCGCCCGTTGCGTGCTCGCCGACCTCGACGCGGGTCCCGGCTCGAGGCGCCACGAGGTCGCGGGCCCGGAGCGGCTCACATACGAGCAGATCGCCCGGCTGATCGCGCGGTCCGCCGGCCGCGAGCGCCCGGTGATCCACGTCCCCCTCGGCCTCGTCCACTACGGGCTCGCCGCGCTGCGGCGAGTGGTCGGCGACGCTGTCTTCGCCACCTGGGAGGAGGCGGAGCTCATGGAGGTGCCGATGGTCGCCGAGCGCGCCGACGCCGACGTGCGCGCGCTCGACGTCGTACCCCGGAGGATGGCGGGGGTGCTCGGCGGCGGCCCCTGAGACCCGCCGGACCTGCGCGGACAGGGCCACCGACCGGGCCCTGGGACCGCCGCCGAGGAGGCCCCCTGGAACCGGGGCATCCATGCCCCTCCGCGCCGAGCGCGTAACCGGTCCGTGGCAACCAGGTACCCAAGGCTCGCCTCTCGGCGGGCTTCGCGCAACGGTGATCGACCGCAAACCTGTTGCGGGTTTTCCGCGGTCCCGAACGCGAAAGGCCCGGGCGTACCCGGGCCTTCGCTCCAAACACTCGCCTGTTACGGCGATTACATCAGAGAACATGCGGGCGGCTTCGCCGCCCTGACATGTCCCTTTCGGGGCTAAAGCCCCTCACATCAGCGGACCATGCGGGCGGCTTCGCCGCCCTGACATGCTCCTTTCGGGGCTAAAGCCCCTCACATCATCCCTCCCATGTCCGGCATGCCGGCGGGCATCCCGGCGCCGTCCTTCTCGGGCGGCTCGGCCACGATGGCCTCCGTGGTGAGGATGTTCTTCGCGATCGAGGCGGCGTTCTGGAGCGCCGAGCGGGTGACCATGGTCGGGTCGATGACGCCGGCCTTGACCAGGTCGCCGTACTCGCCCGTCTCCGCGTCGAGGCCCTCGCCGGGCTTCAGCCCGCGGATCTTCTCGACCACGACCGAGCCCTCGAGCCCGGAGTTCTCGGCGATCTGGCGGATCGGCTCCTCGAGTGAGCGGCGGATGATCTCCGCGCCCGTCGCCTCGTCGGGGCCGAGGTTGCTGCCGTCGATCGAGCCCTGGGCGTTGAGCAGTGCCACTCCGCCACCGGGGACGATGCCCTCCTCGAGCGCCGCCCTGGTCGCCTGCAGCGCATCCTCGACGCGGTGCTTCTTCTCCTTCATCTCGGTCTCGGTCGCAGCGCCGACCTTGACCACCGCGACGCCACCGGCGAGCTTCGCCAGGCGCTCCTGGAGCTTCTCGCGGTCGAAGTCGGAGTCGGTGTTCTCGATCTCTTGGCGGATCTGGTTGATCCGGCCCTCGATCTGCTCCTTCTCGCCGGCCCCGTCGATGATCGTCGTCGTGTCCTTGGAGACGACGACACGGCGTGCGTGGCCGAGCTGCGATACCTGCGTGTTCTCGAGCTTGAGGCCCATCTCCTCGGTGATCACCTCGCCACCGGTGAGGATCGCGATGTCCTCGAGCATCCGCTTGCGGCGATCGCCGAAGCCCGGCGCCTTGACCGAGACCCCCGTAAAGGTGCCGCGGAGCTTGTTGACGACCAGCGTCGCGAGGCTCTCGCCCTCGACGTCCTCGGCGACGATCACCAGCGGCTTGCCGGCCTGCATCACCTGCTCGAGGATCGGCAGCATGTCGCGCACCGAGCCGATCTTCTGGTTCGCGATCAGGATGTAGGGGTCCTCGAGCACCGCCTCCATCCGCTCCTGGTCGGTGACCATGTACGGCGAGATGTAGCCCTTGTCGAACTGCATCCCCTCGGTGAACTCGAGCTCCATGCCGAAGGTCTGGCCCTCCTCGACGTTCACGACGCCGTCCTTGCCGACCTTCTCGATCGCGTCCGCGATCACGTTGCCGATCTCCTCGTCGGCCGCCGAGATCGCGGCGACGCGGGCGATCTGCTCCTTGCCCTCGATCTCCTTCGACTGCTTGTCGCGCAGGTGATCGACGACCTGGTCGACGGCCGCCTCGATCCCGCGCCGCAGCGCCAGCGGGTTCGCCCCCGCGGCGACGTTCTTGAGCCCGTGACGGACGATCGTCTGGGCGAGCAGCGTCGCGGTCGTCGTGCCGTCGCCGGCGACGTCGTTGGTCGCCGTGGCGACCTCGCGGACGAGCTGGGCGCCCTGGTTCTCGAACACGTCCTCGATCTCGATCTCACGCGCGATCGTCACGCCGTCATTGGTGATCGTCGGCGCGCCGAACTTCTTGTCGAGGACGACGTAGCGACCCTTGGGGCCGAGCGTGACCTTGACCGCGTTGGCGACCGCGTCGACGCCGCCCTGCAGCGCCGTCCGAGCCTCCACGTCGTACTTGAGCTCCTTGTGAGCCATCTTCTTTCTTTCCTCCTTGGTTCTAAGTCAGTCGGTCAGACGACCTTCGCGAGGACGTCGGACTCGCGCAGCACGAGCAGGTCATCGCCGTCGACCTTGATCTCGGTGCCGCCGTACTTGCTGTAGAGGACCTCGTCGCCCTCGGCGACGTCGAGCGGGATCCGCTTCTCGCCGTCCTCGTCCCAGGCGCCGTCGCCGACCGCGACGACGGTGCCCTTCTGCGGCTTCTCCTTGGCGGTGTCGGGGAGGACGATGCCGCTCGCGGTGGTCTCCTCCTCCTCGATCGCCTTGACGATCAACCGGTCGCCAAGGGGCTTCAAGTTCATTCGGTCTTACCTCCGTGGTGGTGCGTGGTTCGCTTGTCTACAAGTCTTTTTGGACGTTTCTTGGCACTCTACAAGGCAGAGTGCCAAAAGCTGGCGCTCAGTGTAGCGGGCCCGGGCTCGAGGTCAAGTATCTGAGCCGAGAAGACTTAGATCCGTGTCAGCCGGAAGCCAGCAGCCGGCAGCCGAGCAGCGCGGCGACCCCGGTGCCGCCGTTGTGCATCACCCGGTTGTGGTTCCACGCGAAGACCGGCCGCAGGGCGGGGGCGAGTGAGTTCATCCAGCGCTTCCCGGTCGCGACGTTCCACTCATAGAGCACGACGGTGAGCCCGTCCTGCTCGAACAGGCGCCAGCGCCCCTCTCCGACCAGCTCGCCGTCGGCCTCGGCCTCGATCAGGTGCGGCTTTTTAACCGTGCGTGTCCGGGCCTCGAAGACGAGGTCGTAGGGCAGCCGCGAGCGCCAGGTCAGCCGCGAGTGCGAGCCGACGCCGTCCTCGTCGCCGGGATCGAGCTCGACCACGTCCTCGACCCCCCGCCACCAACCCGGCCAGGCCTTCTGATCGAAGATCGCGTCCCAGACCGGCTCGCGCGGCGACTGAAGCAGCCACGTCGTCAGAAAGTGGTACTGCGCCCCCATCGGCTCGCTCAGTTCGGCGAGGGAGTCTCACCGTTGCCGAACTGCGCCCCATGCGGTGTCTCGATCACCTGCGAGAAGCGGACCACGGTGACCGTCTCGTCGAGGCCGATCTCGCGGCCGTAGATCTGGCGCATGAAGCCGAGCGTCTCCTCGACGCGCCGGAACTCCGGGTTGTCGTGCTCGATGTCGCGCGGCGAAAGGTCCTTGGCCCGCTTGACCTCGACGTCGTCGATGACCGCGGTGAAGATCTTCTCCCGGGGGCTGTGCTGGTGGCCGACCGTGATCCACACGAGCTGCCCGCGCTCGTATTTGCTCGCCTTGTCCCCGAGGCGGATCGTCGCCGTCTTGCGACCGCGCTTGAGCTGGTCGACGAACGCCGGCGAGAAGAAGTTGAGCGCATAGAGGCCCCTGGCCATGACCGCGTGAGCCTATCGCGGGAGATCGGGGCCGATGCCGGGTCAGTGCGACTCGAAGCCCTGCTCGCCGAGCAGGGGGACGAAGCGACAGGGCGCGATCCGCACTGAGCTGAACCCCTCGCCGCGCTCGGGGTCGACGGCCTCGGCGGTTCGCGTGATCGCGGTCAGCATGTCGGCTCGCCGCTCGCTGATCGGGATCACCATTCGCCCACCGATCGCGAGCTGCTCGAGCAGGCTCCGCGGCGGCGCCGGCGCAGTGGCGTGGACGGCGATCGCGTCAAATGGCGCCCGGTCGGGCGCGCCCAGGGTCCCGTCGGCAACCCGGACCTCGACGTCGCCGGCACCCAGCTCGCGGAGTCGTTCCCTGGCGACCGCAGCAAGCGCCTCGATCCGCTCGATGCTGACGATCTCCCGGGCGAGCCGGGCCAGGATCGCGGTCGAATAGCCGGACCCGGTCCCGATCTCCAGCACCCGCTCGTCGCCCCGCAGCCCGAGCCCCTCGCAGATCGCCGCCACCACCCATGGCTGGGAGATCGTCTGCCCGTCGCCGATCGGAAGCGCCCCGTCGGCGTAGGCGCGCCGCCGGAAGCGGTTGCCGACGAAGCGCTCGCGCGGGACCTCGGCCATCGCCTCGAGCACCCGCTCGTCGCCGATCCCGCGACGGCGCAGCTGCCGTTCGACCATCCGCTCGCGCTCGCGGTCAAAGTCGGTCACACCGTCGGGCGATACCCCCTGGCCCGGATCAGAAGATGTAGGCACGCAAGCGCCTGGGCTCCACCACCGTCACGCGCCCGCGACCGACCTTGACTACGCCCGCGCGCTCGAGCGTGGCGAGGAAGCGACTGACGCTCTCGCGTGACGTGCCGGCCAGCTGCGCCAGGTCGGCCTGGGTCATCCGCACGGTCACCCCCTGGCGGTCCTCGGGAATCGCCTCCTCGGCGATCAGCTGGGCGAGCACGCCGGCGACCCGGCTCGGAACTGTCTGGAACGACTGCCGGGCAACGCGCTCGTTCGTCTCGCGCAGGCGCCGGGTGATCGCGACGATCAGCTTCGCCGCGATGTCGCCGTGGGTTGCGATCACCCGCCGCACGTCGGAGGCGGGAAGCGCCAGGAGCTCGGCGTCGCTGAGGGTCTCGACGCTGGCCGAGCGGCTGCCCCCGTCGAGCATCGCGAGCTCGCCGAAGATGTCACCCGGGCCGAGCGTGGCGAGCGCGATCGCCCGGCCGTCGGAGTGCTCGCGCGTGACCCGCAGGTCGCCGAGGCGCACGATGTAGCACGCGTCCGACGAATCTCCCTCGTGAAACACCCGCACGCCCTTCGGATACGAGCGCGGGATCGCCACCGAGGCGACCCGGTCGAGTTCGGAGTCGGAGAGCTCCGCGAACAGGGGCACGCGACGGAGCATCTCCTGGGACTCCTCTCCCATGCAGGAAAGGTATCGCTGTGCCGGGCCGCGAGCGTCCGACCGCGGCGGCTAGGCGGCCAGGCACGTGGCGACGGGAGAGAAGGTGGCCGGATCGGCCGATCCTCCGCCGCCGTCGAACGCCGCCTGGACGGTCGCCGTGTCGGTGTCGCCGCTGCGATCGATTTCCGGGACACCGACGAACGCCTTCTCCCCGTGGTTCACGTCGATGCCGGCGTCGGTCCAATTCATCGTCACGCTGAGCATGACCTCGTTCGGGTCGCACGACACGGTGTCGGTGCCGACCGTCCAGATGCCGTCGTGCGCCACGGGGTCCTCGACCAGCCCGAGGCCGTCGCGCTCTTGAACGGAGCCGAACTCTCCACCCGTGACCGCGTCCGTGGTGAGCTCGGCACCGCCGACGGAGTCCGTCGCGATCTCGACGAACCCGACCGCGTCCTGTCTGATCTCGAGGCGACCGACCGCGTCGTTGGCGATGTCGTTGCCGCTGAGAGCGTCGGTGGCGATGTGGCCGCCGTTGACCTCACCCACGGCGATGTTGCGGCCCAGGACCTCGTTCGCGCCGATCTCGAAGGTGCCGACGGCGCCGCCGACGAGCTCGGACCTACCGACCGAGTCGACGCCGAGGTCGGCCGTGCCGAGACTCTCGTCCAGCACGTCGGCGCTCCGCACCTCGCCGTCGGCGATCTTGCCCGTGATTATCGCGTCCGAACGAATGTCGGTAGTGGTCACGTTGGCGTCCCTGATGTCCTCCGTCCTGACCTCGTTGTTGATGATGTCGGCGGCGCTGATCGTGTCGGCGCCCCCGGGGTGGCTCGCGATCGCCGTGCCGCTGAGGGCGACGAACAGCGCCGCGTAGCCGATCACATTCGACCGCAGGTGATTTCGGAGCGTCGTCGATCGCATCGCGGATCGCGACGGTACGCGCACAAGGCCGGAATAGCACCGGGCAAACGCCTAGTTCGAGCTACGCCTTGAGCTTGCGCCCGGTCGAGAAGAGGTACTGGGACCAGGCGACGGTCGCCAGCGCGATCGCGGCCGTGACCGCGAAGGAGAGCGCGACGCTGACGTCGCTCGTCCCGAGAAAGCCGTAGCGGACCGAGTTGACCATGTAGAAGATCGGGTTCAGGTGCGAGATCTCCTCCCATGGGGAGGGCAGGACCTCGATCGAGTAGAAGACCCCGCCGACGAAGGTCAGCGGCAGGATCACGATGTTGTTGACGAACGTGTGGTGGTCGAAGGTCTCGGCGTAGATGCCGATCACCGTCCCAAGCGCCCCGAAGAGAATGACCAGCAGCAGGGCCGCGGCGAGGAGTGCGAGGGGCCGTTCGACCGGCGCGTCGGTGAGCGGGATCGCGATCGCCATCACGGCGACCCCGATGACCAGCGCCCGGTACGCGCCGCCGAGCGAGAGCCCGAGGTTCATCTGCCACGGATGCATCGGCGCCGAGAGCACGTCGTGGATGTAGCGATCCGAGCGCGCCTGGAAGATCGAACTCGAGTTGTTCGAGTATGCGGCCTGCGCCATCGCCATCGCAGCCAGGCCGGGGACGATGAAGACGTCGTAGGGCACGTCGCCGATGCCGCTGATCCGACCGCCGAGCGAGAGCCCGAAGACGACGATGAAGAGCACCGAGGAGACGACCGGGGCGAGCATCGTCTGCGTCCACAGGCGACTCACCCGCAGGCACTCGCGCCCGGCGAGCGAGAGCAGGCTCATCCACGGACGCGGGGCGTTCATCGCGCCACGGTCTCCATGTAGACGTCCTCGAGCGAGTCGACGCCGAATTGCCGCTTGAGTTCCTGCGGCGTCGACCGGGCAGCGATCTCACCGCGCGAGATCAGCGCGATGTCCTCGCACAGCGCCTCGGCCTCCTCGAGGTAGTGCGTGGTCAGGAGGATCGTCGTGCCCTCCTCGTGCAGGCGGCGGATGTAGCGCCACAGCTCGCGACGAAGCTCGATGTCCACCCCGGCCGTCGGCTCGTCGAGGATCACCAGCCGCGGCTCGTGCAGGAGCGCGCGGGCGAGCAGCAGGCGGCGACGCTGGCCGCCGGAGAGCTTCGGCGCCCGCACGTCGGCCTTCGCGCCGAGGTCGAAGATGTCGATCATCTCCTCCGCCCGCTCCACCGCGTGCTCGCGGCCGAGCCCGAAGTACCCGCCGTGGTAGACCAGCGCCTCGCGGACGGTGAGGAAGCGGTCGAGGTTCGGGTCCTGCTCGGCGACGCCGATCATCCGCCGGGCCTCGAGCGAGGAGACGTCGTGGCCGAAGACGCGAATCTCTCCGGCACTCACGCGGATCAGGTTGCACACCGCGCTGATCAGCGTCGTCTTGCCGGCGCCGTTCGGCCCCAGCAGGCCGAAGAACGTACCCGCCGGCACCTCGAGGTCGAGCCGCTCCAGTGCCAGCGTGCCGTCGTCGTAGCGCTTCTCGAGCCCGCGGATGGCCAGCGCCGTGCCGTTTGCCTCCATCCGTCTAGGTTAGGAACTGGAAGCTCAGGGCTGGCAGTTCGGACACCAGTAGGTCGTCCGGTTGGCGTCGCCCTGGCCGCGGGAGGAGATCGGCTCGCCGCAGCGCGGACAGGGGCGGCCCGCGCGGCGGTAGACGTCGCGCGGCTGGCGCCCGGTCTCGACCCCGGCGCGCATCAGGCTCGCCGTCTCGAGCACCACGCGCCGGAGCTCGTCGTCCGATGCGTCCGCGAGCCGGCGCCACGGACTGATCGCGGCCGCGAAGCAGCCCTCCGACTTGTAGATGTTGCCGACCCCGGCGAGCACGGACTGGTCGATCAGCGCCTCGCCGAGCTCGCGCTCGCGCGTGGCCCGGCGGCGCAGCGCGTCGACCCCTGCGGGCACGTCGAACCCGTCACCGAGGACATCCGGCCCCAGCGAGCGCAGACGCGGCTCGGCGGCGACCTCCGCCTCGGTCAGCAGCGCCAGGCGCGGTCCGCCGAACTCAGCTGCCTCGGAGCGCTCGGTCGCGAGCACGACCCACGCGCCCGACCGCGCTCGCTGCCAGGCCTCACCCCGGCGATACACGCGCCAGCTGCCGCGCATCCCCTGGTGACCGTGCAGGACGAGGCCGCGCTCGAAGCCCAGCAGCAGGTGCTTGCCGCGCGCCTCGGCGCGCTCCAGTCGCCGGCCGGTGAGCGAGCGGAGCCGCTCGCGCTGGCGGCGTAGGGGGCTGCGCGGGTTCGGCGCCTCGGCGGCCACGAGCGGGCTGTTCCCGAGCGCTGTCGCGAGCCTGCGGGCGGTACGGTGAATCGTGTCGCCTTCGGCCACCGGCGCGAGCATAGGCCCACGCCCGCCGCCGAGCGGCCCGGCTCAGGCCGTGGCTACCAGCCTCCGCGGCTGGCGCGAGAAGCCGGCGGCGATGATCTGCTCCTCGAGGCCCGAGCCGATCACGGGCTCGCCGTCGACCCGCTCGATGCCGAGCTTCGGGATCATCTGCTCGCGGGCGGCCTCGGCGATGTGCGCGATCGCCTCGACCAGCGCCTCGCCCTCGAGCTCCACGAAGCGCACGATGCCCTTGCCGCCGCGCTCGACGTAGACGATCGGATTGCCGTCGCGAAGCAGCACGTAGGCGCCCGGGGTCCGGGAGGGGCGCCTGCCTTCGGCGCGCCTCGGCCACGGCAGGGCCGCGCCGTAGGGCTGTGCCGGATCGGTGGCGGCGAGCAGCAGGTACTCGCCCTCGCGCCGGGGCATCCCGCGCAGCCGCTCGATCGCGCCGGCGAGGGCGAACTGGGCGCCGCCGAGGCCCTCGACGAAGTAGCCGCGACGAGCGGTGCCGAGCATCTCGAGGTTCGAGAGCTCCCCGTAGAGCGAGGAGAATCCGCCCGGAACGCCCTCGGCGAGCACGGTCTCGCGGGTGACGATGCCATAGCGCTCCAGCATCAGCTCCGCCTGCGCCCGCAGACGCGGCCCCTGCGCCGGTGCGCCGCGAAACAGCGACTCGGTCAACGACCAGCGACCCTGGATCGCCTCCTGGCTCGGGTTGCGACGCGATGCGAAGCGCCGGGCCTGGCGGCGCCGGCTTGGAACCGCGCTGAGACGTCGGGCCCGGAGCGGCGCGAAGGCGTCGTTGGTCACCTCGCCGGCCCACACGAGGTCCCAGAGCGCGGCGTGCAGCTCCTCGCGCTCGAAGTCGAGGTCGGTGACGAGGTCGAGCCAGAACGAGGCCGAGGTGGCGAGCCGCTCGCGGATCGCGTCGTGAGCCTCGCCCTCGGGACGGTCGAGCTTCGCGTTCGCCGGCGGGGGGCCGGCGAGGTGCACGTCCTCGCGGAAGTAGAGGGCGACCCTGCCGGTGCGCGCCAGCGAGCCGGCGCCGATCCACACGAGCTCGCCGCTGGTAGTGAGCTGGTCGAGCCAGGTCGGGCTGTAGGCCCCGAGGCGCCGCGGCAGCACGTCTCGCTCCCAGACCTCGGGGGTGAGGCCGACGCCCTGTAGCGCGACCAGGGCCTCGCGCAGGCGATCCGGGCCCGCGCCGGCGGGCCGGTGGGCGTCGACGTTCTGCCACGCGGGGAGGAAACGGCCGAGCTCGGCCGGATCGACCGCCTCGGCCTCCTGGCGAAGCGCTGCGACGCTCGCCCGGCGGACGCGGCGCAGGACGTCGGAATCGCACCACTCCCGCTCGCTGCCGCCGGGCAGCAGCTCGCCGCGAACGAGCTCGCCGGAGCGCTCGAGCTCGCGCAGCGCAGCGCTCATGTCGACGCCGTAGCGGCGGGTGATCTGGGCGGTCGGAAAGGGGCCGTGGGTGCGGGCGTAGCGGCGGACAAGGGCGAGCATCGCGTCCGGCGTCTCGGCCAGGAAGGAGTCCGGCAGGCCACCGGGCGGCGGGACGCCGACCGCGTCCCTGTAGAGCCCCGCGTCCTCGGCTGCGATCCAGCGCTCCTCGCCGGCGATGCGCACCGGCGCCGCTCGCCGCTCGCGCTCGAGCTTGGCCAGCATCGACTCGGCCGAATAGCCCTCCGCCGTGCGCTGCTCACATTCCTCGACGGTCAGGTCGCCGAGCCGGCGCAGGACCTGCTGGAGCGCGTCGCGGTCCTTGGCGAGCGCGTCCGGGTGACGGAGCTGGAGTGAGCGCTCGACCTCCTGGAGCGCCTCGGGATCGATCAGCTCGCGCAACTCGTCGGCGCCGAGCAGCTCCGAGAGCAACTCGCGGTCGAGGGCCAGGGCCGCCGCGCGCCGCTCGGCGTTCGGCGTGTCGCCTTCGTACATATAGGTGGCGACGTAGTCGAACAGCAGCGACGAGGCGAACGGGGAGGCGGTCTGCGTCTCGACCTCGACGAGGCTGATGCGGCGCGACTGCAGGTCGCGCAGCAGCTCGACCAGCGCGGGGAGGTCGAGCACGTCGCGCAGGCACTCGCGATAGGTCTCGAGGATGACCGGAAAGCGCGGGAAGTCCCTGGCGACCTCGAGCAGGCTCTGCGACTTCAGCCGCTGCTGCCACAGCGGCGTGCGCTTGCCGGGGTAGGCGCGCGGAATAAGCAGGCTGCGCGACGCGTTCTCGCGAAACCGGGCACCGAACAGGGCCGAGCCGCCGAGCTCGCGCACCACCAGGTCCTCGACCTCGTCGGGCTCGAGCAGGACGAGGTCGGCGTCGGGCGGCTCGTCGGCGTCGGGGAGGTGGACGACGATGCCGTCGTCGGACCAGATCGCGTGCGCCTCGAGGTCGAGCTCGTCGCGGATGCGGGCCGAGAGCGCCAGCCCCCAGGCCGCATGGACGCGGCCGCCGTACGGGGAGAGGACGCAGAGTCGCCAGTCCCCGATCTCGTCCCGGAAGCGCTCGACGACGAGCGTCTCGTCGGACGGCACGACCCGGGTCGCGGCCTGTTGCTCGCGCAGGTAGGTCACCAGGTTGGCGGCCGCGCGCTGATCCAGGTCGTTCTCGGCCGCCAGCGTGTCGGCGTCCTGGCGCACCGCCTCTCGGGCGAAGGCGCCGATCGCTCGGCCGAGCTCGGGCGGGCGCCCGACGCCGTCCCCGCGCCAGAAGGGCACCGCGCCGGGAACGCCGGGCGCCGGGGTGACGATCACCCGGTCGCGCGTGATGTCCTCGATCCGCCAGGTGGTGGCGCCGAGCAGGAAGGTCTGCCCCGGCCGCGCCTCGTAGACCATCTCCTCGTCGAGCTCGCCGACGCGGCGTCCGTCCGGCAGGTGGACGCCGTAGAGGCCGCGGTCCGGGATCGTGCCCGCGTTGGTGACCGCGAGCTGGCGCGCGCCCCGGCGTCCGCGCACCGTGCCGGCGGTGCGGTCCCAGACCACGCGCGGGCGGAGCTCGGCGAACTTCTCCGACGGGTAGCGCCCGTCGAGCATGTCGAGCACGTTCTCGAGCTGCTCGCGGGAGAGCTCGGAGAACGGCTGCGCTGCGGTCACCACCCGCTCGACCTCGTCCACCTGCCACTCGGAGTCGGCGACCATCGAGACGAGGTGCTGGGCGAGGACGTCGAGTGGGTTGCGCGGGATCACCGTCTCCTCGATCTCGCCGGCGCGCATCCGCTTCGCGACCACGGCGCACTCGAGCAGGTCGGCTCGGAACTTCGGAAAGATCCGCCCCTTCGAGGTCTCGCCGAGCTGATGTCCGGCCCGGCCGACGCGCTGCATCCCGCGGGCGACGGACTTGGGCGACTCGACCTGGATCACCAGGTCCACGGCGCCCATGTCGATGCCGAGCTCGAGTGATGAGGTGGCGACGAGGCAGGGGAGCCGGCCGGACTTGAGCAGCTCCTCGACTACCAGCCGTTCTTCGTGTGCAAGCGATCCGTGATGGGCTCGGGCGATCTCCTCAAGCACGGCGGCCGGGCGGTTCCGGCCGGCGGGTCCTGTCGGGGAAGCGAGCCCCATCATGCGCGCCGACAGTGCTCGGATGGGGCCCCTCTTCCCCGCCACCCGCCGGAGATGCGTCGGTGGCAGACGATGCGTTGCCCCCGTGTTCGGTGGCGGGAAGCTCGGGCTCGACGTCGCCCTGGTTGTGGAGCTCGTTCAGGCGCTTGGCCAGGCGCTCGGCGCCGCGGCGGCTGTTGACGAAGATGATCGTGGAGGTGTGCTCGCGCACGAGGCGCAGCAGCTCCGGGTAGATGGCGGGCCAGATCGAGCGCGGGTTGGCGACGGGGTCCAGGCTCGACTCGATCGGCCCCGGGTCAATGCGGTCCGGAGAAACATCCAACGTTCCGCCCGCCTCCTCCGCTTGGCGTCCGGGGCCGGGCGGGTCAGCCGCAGGGACGGCCCCCGCACCTGGTTCCGTCATGTCGTCGACCGGGACGACGATCTCCAGGTCGAGCTCCTTGCGCACGCCGGCGTCCACGATCTCGCACTCGCGCTTCGGCCCGACCAGGAACTCGGCGATCCGCTCGAGCGGGCGCTGAGTCGCGGAAAGCCCGATGCGCTGGGGCTCCGGGTTGCCCTCGTCCGTGACCAGATGCGAGAGCCGCTCGAGCGTCAACGCCAGATGGGCCCCGCGCTTCGACTGGGCGACGGCGTGGATCTCGTCGACGATCACCGCCTCGACCCCGGTCAGCATCTCGCGCGCCTGCGAAGTGATGATCAGATACAGCGATTCCGGCGTCGTGATCAGGATGTCGGGCGGGTTGCGCCGCATCGCCTGGCGCTCGCGCTGCGGTGTGTCGCCGGTGCGCAGGGCGACGCTCAGCTCGGCGCCGATGCCCCGAAGCGGCGCCCGCAGGTTGCGCTCGATGTCGTAGGAGAGCGCCTTCAGGGGCGAGACGTAGACGATCTTCACCCCGGTCCCGAGCTCCTGGGGACTGCGGCTGAGGTTGTCGATGCCCCAAAGGAAGGCGCTCAGGGTCTTGCCCGAGCCGGTCGGCGCGCAGATGAGCGTGTTGGCGCCCGAGGCGATCTTCGGCCAGCCTGCCGCCTGGGCCGGCGTGGGCACCTCGAACGAGGCGTCGAACCAGCGCCTCGTCGGCTCGCTGAAGAGCGCCAGCGGGGTGGACTTCGCACTCGAATCGGTGGCCATGCTCAACCGATCGAGTTTACGCACCCCGCCGGCGACCGACGGCGGCGCTCACGAGGGAGGCGGAATGCACTCCTCGATCGTCGGGCGATAGTCGGGCGAGGAGTCCGAACTCACGACCGCGATCGCGTTACCGCTCTGGACGACCTTGTCCTCGACGGGGGTCACCGAATCCGCCGGGTCGAGCTTCGCGAGCTCCTCCTCCTGGTCGATCACCGCCTGGGTGCCGGCTTCGTCGTCGGTGATCCAGACGTTCGCCGAGCCGGCCTGGCTCGAGACGCCGAGGTCCGGCGGCAGCTTCGCGAAGCTGACCTCGACCTTGCGCACCTTCTGTCCGGCGGCCTCGAAGCACTCCGTCACCTGGGCGGCGGTGATGGTCGTGGGCTCCTCGTCTTCGTCTCCCCCACCGCAGGCTCCAAGCCCCGAGCGCACCGAGCGCCAGCGCACCGAGCGCGAGCGTGCTCGCCGCGCGCAGGTTCGAAATCGTGTTCATCCGGGTCTTCACACTCCTTTGTGATTGGGCCGCGATGGGCTGCGCCGCCGTCCCCCAGGTCCATCGGCGGCGGGGAAGCGTAGCGGGACAGCCCGTTTGCGGCCAGCCCGGCCGCGGGCTCAGGCCGTCGTCAGCAGGAGACGGAACTCGTTCGGCAGCCGATAGCTGCCGTCCGCGAGCCGGTACGGCGCCAGCGCGGCGACGATCTCGGCGGCGACCTCGTCGATCCGGTCTCCCACCAACTCCGCGACCCCGCCGGGCGCCAGCATCGCTCGGACAAGCGCCGGCTCGTCCGGATACTCGTAGGCCCACTCGACCCCGAACGCCTCCTGCGGGCGCAGGCCGGCCTCGATCGCGATCTCCTCAAGGACACCCTCCTGCCACAGCTCGAACGTCTGTGGCCTGCCGGGCGGCGGCCCGGGCATGTACGGCCGCACCACCGCCTTCATCGCCTCGATCGCGCAGCGGTCGGGGTTGCCCCAGACCTGGATCAGCACGGCGGCGCCAGGGCGCGTCACCCGACCGGCTTCGCGCAGCGCCGCGGTCATGTCCTCGGCGAAAAAGAACGAGTTGAAGCCGGCGACCAGGTCGAAGCCGTCGTCGGGGAAGGGGAGGTCCTCCATCTCGCCGGTGCGCAGATCGGCCCGGGGAACCTGCTCGGCGGCGAGCTCCAGGAGCGCGCTCGAGGCATCCACCCCGCTCACCTCGGCGCCCCGATCGGCGGCCAGCCGCAGGAACACTCCCGAGCCGCAGCCGATGTCGAGGACCCGATCTCCCGGCTCGACGCCGACCCGGCGAATGGCGGCCTCATAGGTCGGCACCTGCTGCTCCTCGTTGGCCGCCCAGTCGCGAGCCCGCGAGCCCCACAGAGGCCCCCACCGCTCGGCGCTCCCGCTTCGCTCTTCCCTCCCGGTTGTCCTCGTCGATGAGATCATGGCCGCTCCTCTCGGTAAACTACGTTTCGTAGTTATAAACTATGGAGCATAGTATTGTCAAGTAGCGACCTCCACCTCTTCTCGTACGAGATCCTCGGCCTGGTTGGACAGACCGGCGCCAGCGCCCACGACATGCTCAGGATGGCGCGCCGCGGCCGCATCCTCGACTGGGCCGGCGAGAGCCAGTACTACGTCGAGCCGAAGCGGCTCGCGCAGCTCGGCTACCTGGACACTCGCAAGGAACCGGGCAAGACCAGGGAGCGGACGGTCTACACGCTCACCGACACGGGGCTCGAGGCGTTGCGCGAATGGGCACGCACCCCGGTGTCGTTCACCCCCCTGAAGAGCGAGCCGTTGCTGCGGCTGTTGATCGCCGACCTGGTCGGCGAGGCGCCCACCCGCGAGAGCCTCGCGACGCTTCGCAACGACATCGCCGAGCTCGAGCTAACGCTCGACGCGAGCGAGCGGACCGCCGAGGATCTCCCGCACCGGCGCAAGTACCTGTTGCTGGTGATCGGCTTCCTGCGGGGACTGCTGGCGCTGCACCTCGACCTCGTCGACGAGGTCGAGCACGAGCTGGCGCCCGGCCGACGCGGCTAGAAGGGAAGCTCGGCGGCGATCTCGGCGAGCCGCGGGGCGGTGCGATCGCGCTCCGAGACCTGAGGCTCGTCGATCGGCCACTCGACCGCGACCTCGGGGTCGTCCCAGGCGATGCCGGCCTCGGTTGCGGGGTCGTAGAGGCTCGAGAGCTTGTAGTGCACGTCGGCGATCTCGCTCAGCACGCAGAAGCCGTGGGCGAATCCCGCGGGGACGAAGAGTTGGCGGTGGAGCCCGTCGTCGAGCTCGTGGCCCTCCCAGCGACCGTAGGTGGGCGAGTCGGGTCGCAGGTCGACGGCGACGTCCCAGATCCGTCCCCGAGAGCAGCGCACCAGCTTCGCCTGCCCGGGCGCGGTCTGGAAGTGAAGGCCGCGGAGGATGCCCTCGCGCGAGCGCGAGTGGTTGTCCTGGACGAAGTCGACGTCGACGCCGAGCTCGCGCCACGCCGGGGCGCTGAAGATCTCGACCAGAAAACCGCGCTCGTCGCCGTGCACGTCGGGCTCCAGCAACACGACGCCGTCGAGCTTCGTCTCGAGCCTGCGCGCCAAATCAACCCCCGGGCCCGGACAGGGCGCCGGCCATCAGCTCAGCGCCCGCCCGTAACGGCGCTCGTAGTACTCGCGGTACTCGCCCGAGCGGATCGGCTTCCACCACCACTCGTTCTCGCGATACCACTCGACCGTGCGCTCGAGGCCTTCGTTGAACCCGATCGCCGCCTTCCACCCCAGCCCCTCCGCCTTCTCGGAGGAGAGCGAGTAGCGGCGGTCGTGCCCCAGGCGATCGGTCACGTGCTCGATCAGCGACTCGTCCCGGCCCGTCAGCGCGAGGATCCGCTGGACCACGTCGATGTTGCGCAGCTCGTCGGGTCCGCCGACGTTGTACACCTGACCCGGCTCGCCGAACTCCAGCACCGTGTCGATCGCGCTCGCGAAGTCCTGGACCCAGAGCCAGTTGCGGACCTGGTCCCCGTCCCCGTATACGGGCACCGCGTCGCCGGCGAGGGCGTTGAGCACGCAAAGCGGGATGAGCTTCTCCGGGTACTGGCGCGGTCCGTAGTTGTTCGAGCCGCGGACGATCACGGCGTCGCAGCCGTAGGTGCGCTGGAAGGCGCCCACGAGCAGGTCCCCGCCCGCCTTCGAGGCCGAGTAGGGCGAGGACGGGTCGAGCGGCGAGCGCTCGTCGAAGGAGCCCTCCTCGATCGAGCCGTAGACCTCGTCGGTGGAGACTTGCAGGTGCCGGACGCCGGCGTCCCTGGCGGCCTCCAGGAGCACGTAGCTGCCGAGGACGTCGGTCTCGATGAACGTCCCGGGAGCCTCGATCGAGCGGTCGACGTGCGTCTCGGCGGCGAAGTTGACGATCGCGTCGCAGCCGTCGAGCGCGGCGCGAACGGCATCCCCGTCGGCGATGTCGGCGACCACCAGCTCGAGACGGTCCTCGGGCAACGAGCGCAGGTTCTCGCGGCGACCGGCGTAGGTCAGCTTGTCGAGCACGCGGACCCGCGCGTCCGGGTGGGTCGCCAGCCGGTAGCGGACGTAGGCCGAGCCGATGAAGCCGGCGCCGCCGGCGACCAGGACGTTCACGCCGAGCCACCGAGGCGCGACACGTCCTGGGCACGGCCCGGCGCGTCGTGGTCCTCGCGCGCTCGGAGGTATTCCCGCAGGCCGAGGCGCCAGTGCGGGAGCACGATCGGGTCGCGGCGCTCGGTGGCGAGCACCGAGTAGGCGGGGCGGGGCGCCGGGCGCCCGAGCATCTCGGTCGTCCCGGCCATGACCCGGGTCTCGAGGCCCTCCTGGTCGAAGATCTCCTGCGCGAACTCGAACCACGAGCACTGGCCCGAGGCGGCGAGGTGGTGAATGCCGAACTCCTCCCCCTCGACGAGCTGCGCGATCGCCGCCGCGAGATGCCGGGTATAGGTGGGGGAGCCGACCTGGTCGGAGACGACGATCACCTCGGGCTGCTCGCGGCCGATCCGCAACATCGTCTCGACGAAGTTGGCGCCGCCGGCGCCGAACAGCCACGACGAGCGAACGATGAAATGACGGGGGTTCGCGATCGCGACCGAGGTCTCGCCCGCCTGCTTGGAGCGGCCGTACGCCGAGATCGCGGCCGGCAGGTCCGATTCGACGTACGGAGCCCGCTTCTCACCGTCGAAGATGTAGTCGCTGGAGACGTAGACGACGCTTGCCCCGTGCGCGCCCGCGGTCGCGGCGACGAGCGCAGCCGCGGTGTCGTTCACGCGCATCGCCTCGCCCGCGCTGGCCTCGGCGCCGTCGACGTCGGTCCACGCCGCGCAGTTGACGACGACGTCGGGGCGCAGGGCGCCGATCGCATGCTCGACGTCGGCGGGGCGGGTGATGTCCAGCTCCGCCCGTGAGAGCCCGCGAACGCTATGGCCACGCGCCGCGATCGCAGCCGTCGTGTCGCGCCCGAGCATCCCGCGGGCGCCGGCGACGAGCACCCTCAGAGAAGCAGGCGCCTCAACAGCGGCGCGGCTCGGCTTCGCTTCGCTCCGCCTCACGGCAGGCGCCTCAACAGCGGCGCGGCTCGGCTTCGCTTCGCTCCGCCTCACGGGATCCTGACCTGCGAGTTGTCGCCGACGATCATTCGCAGCGTCTTCGGCATCTCGTGGGTGCGGGAGAGGCTGACGTTTCGGCCCAGGAGGCTCGCCTCGATGCGGGTCTCGAGGTCGCGCACGCTCGCCCCGGCAAGCAGGATCGAGTGCTCGACCTCGGAGCCGATGATCTCGACGTCGCGGTCGATCGACGTGTAGGGGCCGACGTAGGAGTCGACCACCCGGGCCCCGGCGCCGATGATCGCGGGGCCGCGGACCACGGACCGCTCGAGCTTCGCCCCGGCCTCGATCGCCACCCGGCCCTCGACCCGGCTCTCGGAGTCCGCATTGCCGTCCATCCGTCGCTCGACGTCCTCGAGCACCAGGCGGTTCGCCTCGAGCATGTCGGCGAGCTGGCCGGTGTCCTTCCACCAGCCGCTCACCGTATGGCTCTCGACCCGGTTGCCGCCGTCGATCAGCTGCTGGATCGCGTCGGTGATCTCGAGCTCGTCGCGCCAGGAGGGTTCGATCGCGCGAGCGGCCTGGAAGATCGCGGGAGTGAACATGTAGACGCCGACCAGCGCCATGTCGCTGGGCGGGTCCTTCGGCTTCTCGACCAGCCGGGTCACGCGACCGCCGTCGAGCTCGGCGACGCCGTAGTGCCATGGGTCGGGAACCCTGGTGAGCAGGATCAGCGCCTCAGGCTCGTGCTCGCGAAAGGCGTCCACGAGCGCGTTGATGCCGTCCCGGAGCAGGTTGTCGCCGAGGTACATGACGAACGGGGAGTCGCCGAGGAAGTCCTCGGCGGTCAGGACCGCATGCGCCAGGCCGAGGGGTCGCTCCTGAGGGATGTAGGTGATCGAGGCGCCGAAGGCGGAGCCGTCGCCCGCGGCGTCACGGATCTCGTCGCCGGTCTCCGGCGCGATCACGATCCCGATCTCGGTGATGTCCGCCGCGACCAGTGCCTCGATGCCGTAGAACAGGACGGGCTTGTTGGCGACGGGCACGAGCTGCTTGGCGGAGGTGTGGGTTATCGGGCGGAGGCGCGTCCCCGCTCCACCGGAGAGGATCAGCCCCTTTAGCGCTTCCATGACGCGGCAAGGCTAGCGTCGGTGCGCGAGCGCGGCCGCATGCATCCCTTCAGTAGGTGCCGCCAAGCTTTCGGTGATCCCAACTCGCGACCCTTCGCGCCGTGAAGCGGATCGCGACGCGCTTCGCCGCCTGCGCCTGCAGCGCCGCCGCGGCGTCGCCCTCGATCGACTCGATCCCCTCCGCGTATCGGACGGTCAGCTCCTTGCCGAACTCGAAGACAGCGTCGGGGTCGCGGACGATCTCTGCGTCCGCCTCGATCTGGACACCGCGCAGCTCGACGTACTCCCGCCCGGTCTCGACAAGGAGCGTGGCCCGCGGGTCGCGCTCCAGATTGCGGACCTTCTGCGACTTGGCGTAGGTCCAGATCCAGATCTCGGAGTCCCGCAGCACGAACCACATCGGCATCGAGTGCGGCCAGCCGCGCGGCCCGTTGCTGCTGACGACGACGACGCGCTCGGAGCGCAGCAGCTCGAGCTGCTCCGCCTCGGTGAGCACGATCTCGGCTCGCCGGCTCATCCCGCGGCGGGCGACAGCTTCAGCTCTTCCCAGGGGCTCTCGCCGGCCAGCCGCTGCATCTCGCCGGCCGCCCAGCGGGGCTGAAGGTCGTCGTAGTGCGCGCTCGCCGCGTGACCGGACTGGCCGGTGAACGCCTGCCAGCGTGAGCGGCCCGGATCGCGGGGATCGGCGACCACGCGCCACGCCGGAGCCCAGATCGCGTGGTACGGGTCATTCGGGTCCCAGCCGACCTGGGCGACGGTCTCCTCGGCGCCCCCGACCTCCAGCCGCCGGTTGAAGATCCTCGCCAGCAGCGGGCTCGCGACGCCCAGCGCGTGGGGGAACTCGAGCGCGTGGACGCTGCCCCAGGTCCAAGCGGAGGGATCGGGCCCGAAGCGCTCGGAGAGATCGTCCAGCGCGCCGCGCAGCGAGTCCAGCGCCAGCTCGTCCCAGGACCGACTGATCAGGTCGGGGTCACCCTCGGCCCACAGCGTGAGCAGATGCGACTGCCAGCGCCACGGCGAGCTGACATGCCGCATGAACCCGTTGTCGGCGCGGTCGAGCCAGCGTTCGGCCAGGTCGCGATCGCCGATCGCCTCCCGCGCGACCTCGCGGGCGAACCGGAGCGTGAACGCCTGGTAGATCGTCGCCGCGACCGAGTCAGGGCCCATGATCCCGTCCCAGCTGCGCAGGCGCTCGATCGCGGCGGTCTCCCGCTGATCGCGCGCTCGCAGGCGCGAGAGGCGGTGGGCGGTCTCGAGGCCGGGGATCGAGAGCATGTCCGTCTGCATCCGCTGAAAGCCGTCGAGGTCGTGGTCCTCGCCGACGGCGAGCAGGTCCTCGATCCGCCGCGCGCGGTAGCCGTCGAGCCAGTCGCTGGTGATGTGATGCGGGTAGTCGTCGGGCGTGATGCGGTTGTTCGCCGTGAGCACGTAGCCCTGCTCGGGATCGACCAGATCGGGCAGCTCGTCGTACGGGACCCAGCCGTCCCACTCGTACTCGCCGCTCCAGCCGGGCTTCGGCAGGTCGGGACAGCCGCCGCGCCGCAGCGGGACCCTGCCGATGACCTTGAGTCCAATCGAGCCGTGCCGATCCGCCCAGACGATGTTCGAGACGGGCGCGACGTGCGGCTCCAGCGACGCGACCAGCTCCGGGCCGCTCGTCACCCGTAGCACTCCGAGGCTCGCCCGGGTGACGCAGGGGCCGTCGAGCGCCGACCACCGCAGCGCGAGCGGCTCGTCGGGCTCCGCGCGAAGCGCCTCGTTGACGATCGGGCCGTGGTGCGTGGAGCGAACGAGCAGCCGCTCGGGCTCCGACCGCCCCTTGACCACGATCTCCTCCTCGGTCAGCACGACCGGGAGCCGCTCGTCGCGAAACTCGTACTCGTCGCCGTCGATCCGCTCCACGTACAGGTCCATGACGTCGGCCATCGTGTTGGTCAGCGACCAGGCGACGTCGTCGTTCTGGCCGAACACGATCCCGACCCGACCGGGGAACGACGCACCGCGGCAGGTACGGCCGTCGACCTCGATCGCGAGCGTGTAGGTGATCCCCGGCATCGCGGGCGACAGGTGCGGATCGCCGGCCAGCAGGGGCCCGCCGGTGGCCGAGCGCCGCGGGGAGACGGCCCAGTTGTTCGAGCCCGTGGCCTCGGGCGCGAACCCGAGCGCATCGCGGAGCGCGTCGATCTGCTCGGCGACCGCGAGCCCGTCGCCGCTCCAGGGCACGCCGGGCTGGAGCGCGACGGGGTTGCCCGCGGGATAGGCGGGGTCCAACCGGGCGGCCAGCTCCGGGCCGAGGTCCCGGGTCATGTCCGCGCGGACCAGCTCGCGCTCCCAGTTGGTCGACAGGCCCAGCGCAAGCAGCTTGGTCAGGGTCAGGGTGTCGGCCGAGCGCCAGGGCTCGAAGCCGATCCGCAGGACCTGGAACTCGGCCGGCAGCACCCGCGCCGCCTCCGCCGCCGCGTTGACGCCGGCGCTGTACGCCTCGAGCGCCGCCCTCAGCTCGGCCTCGAGCGCGACCTCCTCGAGTAGGGCGAGGCGCCGCAGCCCGAGCGTCCGCACGAAACGGTCGAGCGCGAGACCTTCGTCGCCGGCGATCTCGGCCACCCGACCGCACGAGAAGCGCCGGTAGAGGTCGAGCTGCCAGAGCCGATCCTGGCCGTGGCAGAACCCCTGGCCGAACCAGGCATCCTCGATCGTCGCCGCCCGCACGTGAGGAACCCCCCACCGATCGCGGCGAATCCGGACCGGCGCCGAGATCCCATCGACGCGAAGCTCACCCGACGTCCGGGGCAACGGCCGGCGGAACAGACCCCACCACAGCCCGGCGATCAGTGCGGCGCCGAGCGCGGCGACGCCCGCGCCGGCCAACTCGAAGCGCCTGGTCAGCCCCGACAGCACAGTGCCGGAAATCTAGTGACCGGCCCCCTCGAGGTCGCCGGGCAGTCGGCCCTCGGCGTCGAGCTTTTCCAGGTGCGCCTCCATCACCAGCGCCGCCGCCGGCCGGAGACCCGGCGCGACGTCGTCCCAGACCAGGGCCAGCAGCCGCTCCCGGGATCGCTCGCCGTCGGCGAGAGCGGCGAGCAGCCTTCGCTCGCGGTCGAGGCGATGCTCCAGGTACTCCGAGACCTTCGCGCGCGGGTTGGTCACGTAGGGGCCGTGGCCGGGGCAGAGCAGGTCGTCGTCGCGATCGAGGATCGTCCGCAGCGACTCGAGATACGCGGCCAGCGATCCGCCGTCGGGCGGGACGAAGCTCGAGCCGCGACCGAGGATCAGATCGCCGCTGAACAGGACGCCGTCGCGCGCGAAGCACACGTGATCCACGGCGTGACCCGGCGTCGGGATCACCTCGAACGGCCCGACTCGGCCCCGGGGGCGCGGCCAGCCCTCGTCCTGGCGCGCGGCTCCGCTCTCGCCGGAGCTCTCGTCGGCGTGGCCGACGTCGCCCCACCGAAGCGGCGCCTCGCCGAGCAGCGAGACGCCCGCGGAATGATCCGCGTGCGAGTGGGTGAGCAGGACGCCCTCGATCCCGCCCCGAGCGTCGGCGGCGGCCAGCACGGCCGCGGCGTGCGCTTGGTCGGCGGGCCCGGGGTCGATCACGAAGGCCCCGTCACCGACGGCGACCACGTAGGTGTTGGTCCCGTCGAGCGTCATCGGCCCGGGGTTCGGGGCGACGATCCGCTCGATCTCGGGATGGCCCGGCGGCGAGTCGCTCACGGGGCCGACGCGCTAGCGGCTGCCGACGGCCTTCGAGACCGCCTCGCGGGCCTCGGTGGGCTCCAGCACGACCAGGTCGCCGACGCCCTTGAGCACCTCGCGCACGAGCCAGTCGCTGGAGCCGTACGGCAGCTCGACCACCACCGCGCCGTCGTCGAGCTCCTCGACCACGGTGCGCTCCTCCCGCAGCCAGCGGGCACGGTCGGGTGAGACCCACACACGGGCGACGCCGGCCGTGGTCACCTCCCCGTGCACCAGCCACTCCTGCTCGGCCAGCCGCTCCTCGACCCCGTCGCGGGGCTCGAACTCGCGCTCGGTGATCACCGCCTCCTTCATGCGGTCGAGCCGGAAGTGGCGGGTGTCGGAGCGATCGAGATCGAAGCAGCCGAGATACCAGCCCTCGGGGCCGCTCACGAGCTGGTAGGGCTCGACCGCGCGCTTGGAGAACTCGTCCTCGTTCTCCTTGTAGTAGTGGAGCTCGAGCACCCGGTGACGCTGGATCGCATCGTTGACGGTCCGCACCACCGACGAGTCGTCGCGCCCGGGCGCGATCTCAAGCCCCTCCTCGGAGGGATCGTGGCCGAGGGCGGCGACGATCTTGCGGCGCGCGGTCTGCAGACCCGACTGCGGCAGGTGGTCGCCGAAGAGGTCGATCGCCGCGACCAGCGCCTTCGCCTCGAGGGGCAGCAACCGCGCAGGCCGGGCGAAGTTCTCCCCGTAGGTGTCGGGATCGACGTCGATGCGGTCGCCGTCGATCTCGGCGTAGAGCACGTAGGTTCCGCCGCCGAAGTTCACGACGTTGAGGACGTCGAGGTCCTCGCGCAGCTCGTCGGCCGAGATGTTGAGCTCGTCGAGCACCTGCTGAGTGGGCAGGCTGCCCTCATCGCGCGCGGCGCCGATCAGCAGGCCGGCGAGGGTGACCAGGCGCGCGAAGCGCTCCGGGCGAATCACCGACTCCGAGCGGCCGTTCGAGCTCCGCGCCCGGCTGCCGTTGCCCTCCGCGAGCGGTCGGCGAACCGTCTCGGCGACCGCGAACTCGCGCCGGTGGCGCTCGCGCAGCAGCGCCAGCCGCTCGTCGGCGTCGGCGGCGAGCTCGGGCGGATCGAGCAGGCGCGCGTTCTCGCGCCAGCTCAGGACCCATGAGATCAGCTGCCGCGCGGACGCGTAGTCGGTCTCGAACACGGAGCCGCGACCCCGGACGCCGTCGCGCTTCGCCGGCTTGCGGAGCTCACCGTGACGGCCGAAGTCCCGCTCGACGAGCCAGGCAATCCGCTCGCGCAGGAAGATCTTCGCGCGGCCGACGATCTCGCCCATCTGCCAGTCCGCGCGCCTGCCGTAGTCGCGGCGATCGAAGTCCTCGGGTGCCGCGAAGTCGTGTTCGGCCTTGGTCGCATAGGAGACCTTGGCCCTGATGCGCGAGAGCCGGAAGACCCGCACCTGATCGCGCTCGTGCGAGTAGCCGATGAGGTAGAACTGCCCGTCGCGAAAGACGAGGTGGTAGGGGTTGACCTTGCGGTCGGAGACCTCGTCGCGCTGCAGCGAGTAGTAGGAGAACTCGATCGTCTTGCGACGCGAGATCGCGGTCTCGATCTTCGCCAGTCGCTGCGAGAGCTCGCGCCCGCTGCCGGCGGTGGAGAGCTTGACGTCGATCGGGGCCTCCGCCTCCTCGGTGAGCGGGCTCGGGCGCCCCCACGAGACCTGCTGCAGGGCCAACCGCAGCGGCTCGGCGTAGGCGAACTCGCCGTCGAGCAGGCCGAGCGCCGTGCGCAGCGCCGCGAGCTCGGGGTCCGAGAACGCGATCGCCGGCAGGTAGTAGTTCTCGGGGGGCAGGGCGTAGAGCTCGGCCTCGAAGAAGCCCTCCGCCGGCTTCTCGACCTGGAGCGAGATGCCGAGGCTCTCGAGCTCCGCGCGATCGGCGTAGAAGCGACGCGCGAAGGCATCCTCGTTCATCGAGCTGTATCCCTCGACCTCCCGCTTGATTTCGAGCGCCGACACCGGCCGACGGTTGGCCATCAAGAACGAGATCAACGAGAGCTGGCGAATCAGCTTCTCGGTGTCCTTGGCCATTTCTCCGTCTCCCCGGACATGAGCCTCCGAGCATATTGAGCGTCAACCGCTTTCTCGCGCGGCGGGCGCGCCGAAACCCGCGCAAATTGCGAACCGCTTCGGCCGCCGGCGTGGATTAGGCTTGCGGCCGTGATCGGCGCGGGGACGGTGATCAACCCGATCATCAAGATCGTGACCACGGTCGCGATCCTCGCCGCGGTCGGGATCTTCATCGTCAAGCCGGTGCTCGAGACGACCGAGAAGGCGGTCGAGGGGGCGGGACGCCAGATCGAGGCCCAGCAGCGGGCGAGCCGCCAGGCGAGCCGGGACGCCGACCTGCAGTTCGCGACGAGCCGTGCCGAGTCCTTCGCCCAGAGCCTGCAGGCGGCCTGGCCGGCGGCGGGACGCGAGGTCAATCAGTGCATCAAGCGCGCCCGCAACGACGTACGCGCGATGGATCGCTGCGACGAGCTCGGCCAGCGGCTTGCTCATACGGTCCAGTCCGATCGCAGCTTCGCGCTCTCCTACGCCGACAGCCTCGCCGCGCAGGGCAACGGCTCCGCGGCCGAGCGGGTCGAGGCTTGCGTCAAGCGCGCGGGCTACCGGCCCGCCGCGATGCAGCGCTGCCGAAACCTGGCCGACGACCTGCTGTTCGGCTAGTACGCGGACACGTGTACTAGAGTCGCGTCGCCACTGGGGGAAGATGCTCGGCGCCGGCACAGTCATCAACCCGATCATCAAGATCGTCACGGTCGTGGCGATCCTCGCCGCGACCTACGTGTTCATCGTCAAGCCGGTGCTCGACACGACCGAGAGCACGATCGACCGCAGCTTCGACGCGTTTGGCGGCGGCTTCGACGACGTGCCCGCACAGATCCAGGAGGACGTCGACGCGGCGCTCGAGGCGTCGAATAGCTCCGGCGCCCTTCGGAACTGCATCGATCGCGCGCTCGACGGGGGTCAGGCGAACAGGCAGATAAATCGCTGCGTCGAGCGCTTCGCGTCCTAGGCGGCCCGCGAGCCGAAGTACGCCGCCGAGTCGATCCCGCGGTCGAAGCGCGACCAGCGCTCGCCCTCGGGCAGCTCGCGCTCGATCCGGTCGAAGCTGCCCAGCTTGCCGCCGAGGTTGTCCATCGCGTGCACGAGCGTCGCCTCCCGGGTGGCCGGGACCACCGGCGAGCCGTTCTCGTAGCTCCCGTGATGAGAGAGCACGATGTGAAGAACGGCCTTGGCGAGGTTGCGGTCGAAGCCCTCGATCGACTCGATCGCGCGGCGGACCAGGTAGTAGCCGAGCGGGATCTCGCCCAACAGGCGCCCGGCGTCGGTGAGGTCGATCGCCAGGGGATCGTCGTTGTAGGCCTGCGTCTTGCCGATGTCGTGCAGCAGGGCACCGGTGACCGCGACATCGCGGTCGATGCCCGGGAAGGCGGCCGCGGCCGCGCTCACCGCCTGGGCGACCGAGACCGTGTGGTCCAGCAGCCCGTGCCGATAGGCCTGGTGGTAGTACTTCGCCGCCGGCGCGATCCGAAAGCGCCTGTAGAGCTCGGAGTCGGGGCGGAAGATCCGGTCGAGCAGCGCCGTGAGCATCCGGGTCTGGATCGTGGCCAGCAGCTCGCGAAGATCGGCCTCCAGCTGCTCGACCGCGACCTGCGGTCCCTCCGCGAGCTCGTCCGGCTCGTACTCGCCATCGGTCGCCCGCCGGATCGACTTGAGCGTGATCTTCGCCCCGTAGTGGGGATGAACCGAGAAGCGCCCCTCGATGAAGACGATCGCCCCGGGCGCGGCGCAATCCCAGCACTCCTCGATGCCCTCCCAGGCGACCGCCTCGACCGTCCCCGTGCGATCGGCCACCACGAGGCGGATGAAGTCCTCGCCGTTCTTTCGTGTGCGGCGATCGCGCTCGCGGACGGCGAACGCCCCGGCGACCTCCTGGCCCTCGGCGAGCTCGCGGACGAACACCCTCATCAGCGGTACCGCAGCCGGGGCGGCCCCCAGTGGCGCCTGCAACGCCTCGATCCTGGCTTGACCACTCATCGAGCTCAAATTAGTCAGAGGCCCGGACGGCCCATTTCTCCCCTGTGGCGTCACATGAGGTGGGTCGGTGCGCGCGTCCGTGATCTGACTCAGCCGCGCTCGGAGGCCGGCGGCGCCGGCTCTGGCTCGGGCTCGGCGTCCTTCGCGGGGCTCACGAACGGTGCGAATCCGGCCGGCGGGGTCGCCTCCTCGGCCGCGCGGCCGGTGCGCTCGAGCTCGGCGGCGAACTGGGCGCCGAAGAGGATCGCGACGTTCGTGAGCCAGAGCCAGATCAGGAAGACGATCACGCCCGCGAGGCTCCCGTAGATGCTCGAGTAGGCGCCGAAGTTGGCGACGTAGAAGCTGAATCCCGCCGACGCCGCGAGCCACAGCAACGTCGCCAGCATGCTCCCGGGGAGGATCCAGCGCAGACCGGCGTGGCGGGCGTTCGGCGAGAAGCGATACAGGAGGCCGATGACCAGGACGACGATCGCGAACAGCGACCGGCCACTTCACGATCGAGAAGATCGTCACCCCGGCGTCGCCGATCCCCGAGCTCGGCCCCGATCGCCGCAACCAGCGGGCCGGTCAGCACGAGCGCGATCAGCACGACGGCGACGATCACCGTCATCACCAGCGTCATCAGGATCTGCACCGGCCGCAGCTTGTAGAAGGGGCGGTCCTCGTCGACCTCGTAGATCTCGTTCGACGCCCGCATGAACGCGCCGATGTAGCCGGACGCCGTCCAGAGGCCGCCGACGACGCCGAGCACGAGGGCGAGGCCGGCGCCCGAGGTCTGCGCGACGATGTTCTCGATCGGCGGGTGCAGCGTGTCGACCGCCGAATCCGAGCCGAGGTCCTCGACGATCCGCAGGAGGCCGTCGATCGACTCCTCGGAGCCGAGCACGCCGAGCAGCGCGACGAGGACGATCAGGAACGGAAACAGCGAGAGCACCGAGTAGTAGGTGAGCGCCGCGGCGTTGTCGATCAGGTCCCGGTCGTGAAACGCCTTCGCCGCGTCGCGAAGCGCCTGCCACCAGGCGCGCACGGTGAGGTCGGTGGGCCGCTCGACGCGCTCCATGCGTGGTTTCTACCCGGTTCGCGCCCCGCTCTCACGGGGTACGGACGTGGCGATGTCGACCGAGAACACCGACTTCCTTCGCCAGGGCTACGAGGCGCTGGAGCGCGGGGACCTGGAGACCTTCAAGTCACTGTCGCGCGACCGCATCGGCCCGGAGTTCGAGTTCCACCACGTCTGGGACGGCCGGGTGTTCAAGGGCTACGAGGGCACCATGGAATGGCTCGCGGACGCGCGCGAGACGTGGAAGGACTACAAGCAGGAGGTCGACGAGATCATCGACCTCGGAGACGACGTCGTGGTCGTGCTCGCCATCTCCGCGGAGGGCGCGGGCAGCGGCGTGCCGGTCGCCCAGGAGTTCGCCGTCCTGTGGACGTTCGACGGCGAGACGGTGGTGCGCGCACGCTCGTTCACGTCGCGCGCCGAGGCGCTCGAGGCGGCGGGATCGGACGAGTAGCCGTCCGTGAGACGATCGGGCGCGCAGCTGCATCACCGTCAGAAAGGGGATCGCAATGGCCGGCAAGCTCCTCGCCCACCTCCGCCACCGAGTGCCATCGCAGGGACGAGGCCGATGGCGAGGAAGGCATCCGCCCCCTCTCCGAGATCCTCCGACGCCGCCACGCGCACCCGGTGACGGCGGCCGCCGATCTCGTAGCTGGCCGCGACCTGTCGCTTGTCCCACGCGATGTCCTTCGGTGTGAGCGCCGCGTTGATGGCGGCAGGCTAGCGTCGGCAGGCCGGTCCGGAAGGACGCCGCGTCGCCTACAAGATGGCGAGGGGCGGAATCGAACCGCCGACACCACGATTTTCAGTCGTGTGCTCTACCAACTGAGCTACCTCGCCGCGGCGGCAAAGGCTAGCGCCAGCTCGGTCACGGTCGTGGGGTCAACCGGGCCGGCCGGCGACCGCCTCCAGCACCTCCACGGCGCGGTCGACCGGCGGCAGCGCGCGCATGGACTCCGCGATGCGCTCGGCGTGGCGACGGTACGCGTCCTCCGCGAGGACATCCTCCACGTGACCCGGCAACTCCGCTAGAGCGCTCGCCGGTGGCAGCTCGAGCACGTTCCGCGTCTCGCCGTCCGCGTCGAGGCAGATGCCCGCCCCGGCCCGGGCCACGGCTCTCCCGTTGGCCCACTGGTCGGAGCTGAAGAGCGGCAGGACTACAAGCGGCACTCCGTGCGCCAGGGCCCCGAGCGTCGACCCGAAGCCGCCGTGGCAGACGATCAGGTCGGCGCGTGCGGCGACGTCGTCATGGGGCACCCAGGTCTCGACGTGGACGTTGTCCGGGACGTCGCCGAGGTCGTCGACGGCGCGCTCGGCGTCGCCCACGGTGACAAGCAGCCGGACGGGCAGGCGGGCGAGGGCGTCGACGGCCGCCCGCCAGAGCTCCGGGTAGTAGGGGAGGTGCTCGCCCGCGGCGACGGAGCCGAAGGTCAGGTAGACGAGGGGGTCCTCGGCGCCGGGCCACCAGTCCGGAAGCGGCGCCGTCCTCGAGCTGACCTCGAAGCGGAACCGGTGGGTCCGCGACGGCGCCGTCGTGCTCGAGTCCTCGAGCTGCTCGGGTATCGACGTGAGGTAGACGGCGTCGCGGAGCCGCTCGCCGTTGGGGTCCGACGGGAGCCCGAGCGCCGCACGGGCGTCGTCCACCGAGGCAGCGGCGAGCTCGATCGTCTGCTCCTCGAGCGAGACCAAGCCGAGCCCGACGCGCGCGAGCGGGATCCCGAGGAGCTCTGCGACGAGCGTGGAGCCGAACTCCCAACTCTCGCGCACGATCACGTCCGGCTGCGTGCGCTCGGCAATCGCCCGCAGGCCGGGCAGCTCGGCGCGGACGTCGATCCCGGCGAAGAACTGCCCAACCATCACCTCGTTCGCGGTTGCGATGTCGAGCGCGGCGAACTCGCTCATCAGCGGCATCCACTCCTCCTTCGGCGGATCGTCGAAGGGCTCGAACGGCAGACCCGAGCGGTCGATGTTCGCCGCGAACTGCCGCTGGGCGGCGACCGTCACCTCGTGCCCGGCGCGAACGCAGGCTTGCCCGAACGGGACCAGGGGGCCGATGTGGCCCGAGCTGCCCCGGGTGGTCATGAGCACCTTCACGCCGCGGCGCTCCCGGCGAGCGCGAGCGCGCGCTCGGCAACCGCGGCGGGGTCCTCGACGACCTCGATCCCGTCGCCGCCGGCGATCGGGACGTGCGGGCGCAGCGACCAGGACCGCAACGCGACGACGGGGCGCCCGAAGTTCCGCGCATGGGCGATCTCGGACAGCGTCCCCCATTCCCCGCCGATCGCGATCACGGCATCGCCCGACGCGACCACGGCGAGGTTGCGCGCGGACCCGATCCCGGTCGCGACCACGTGCGAGCAATGGGCGTTCGCCGTCGCAGGGTCGGCACTGGGGACGATGCCGATCACGGTCCCCCCGGCTGACGACGCGCCCCTGGCCGCGGCCTCCATCACTCCCCCGAGGCCGCCGCACACGACCACGGCCCCCGCCTCCGCCAGTCGGCGACCGACCTCCTCAGCCAGCGCCGCGAGGTCGTCGTCGACGACGCCCTTGCCGATGACGGCGATCTGCGGTCGCCGGCTCAAGCCGCCCTACCCGGCCGGCGCTCGGCCGCGATGCGGTTGATGATGGACTCCATCAGCTCGAGCGAGCCTGCCTTGTGGAGCGGCTCGTTGAGGTTGCCGCACTTCGGGCTCTGGATGCAGGACGGACAACCGTCGGCACACGGGCACTCGCCCACGAGCCGCGCGGCATCGGCGACCAGGCGCTCGAACTCGTCGTAGCCGCGCCGGGCGATCCCGACGCCGCCGGGATGCCCGTCGTAGATGAAGATCGTCGGCAGGCCCGTCTGGAAATGGATGTTCGTTGAGAGGCCGCCGATGTCCCAGCGATCGCACATGGCCAGCAGCGGCAGGACCGCGATCTGACTGTGCTCGGCCGCGTGCAGCGCCCCGAGGAGCACGTCGGGCGGCAGGGCGGCGCCGGCGCGCTCGTCGGGCAGCACGTACCAGAGCGCCTGGGTGGGGAAGTTCTGCTCGGGCAGGTCCAGGGCGACGAGGTCCAGCACGGAGTGGTCGGCGAGGCTCTTGCGCTGGTACGCGATCACCTGCTCGGTGACCGAGACGTCGCCGAAGTGGAGCTCGACCTGCGACGAGCCGGCGGGGCCGATGGCACGCCGGGATTCGATCCCCTCGACGAACACCTCGGTCTCCTTCTTCGGCTGCGTGTACCAGTCGCCGTCGAACGCGTCCACGATCGCGCGCCGGGAGTCGACGTCGAGCTCCGCCACCTCGTAGGCGCGCCCGAGGTGCAGGTAGATCGCCCCCCGGTGAACGGTCGAGAACGCCCGCTCGGCCTCGACCTGGCCGATCACCTCGCCCGACGCGCGCTCGACGACCACGACCGAATCGAGCGAGGCGGACCGCAGGGAGATCTCGCCCGCGGGGAATCCGGATGCGCGCGGCAGGTAGCGGCCGTCGCGCGCGCGCCGCAGGCGCCCGCGGGCGACCAGCGCGTCGGCGCGCTCACGCCAGCGCGGCCCGAGGATCTCGTCGTCGGCGGCGCCCGGCTGGTCGCCGCGCCCGCCGAGCGGCGCCTCGTACGCGGCGGCGAGCACGTGCGCGGTCTGGATCCGCTCGTTGGTGTGGTCGAGGATCGCCGCCTCGACCGGTCGGGCGAGGAACTCCTCCGGGTGGCGGCAGAAGAACTGGTCGAGCGCGTCCTCGCCCGCGACGTAGAGGGCGATCCCGTCGCTGCGGCGCCCCGCCCGCCCCCACATCTGACGCAGGCTGGCCACGGTGCCCGGGAAGGTGACGCAGATCGCCGCGTCGAGCTCGCCGATGTCGATGCCGAGCTCGAGCGCATCCGTCGCGACCACCGCAAGCAGCTCCCCGGCCGCGAGCCGGCCCTCGATCTCGCGGCGCTGCTGCGGCGTGTAGCCCGCGCGGTACGGGGCGATGCGGGCGGCGAGGCGCGGCTCGCCGAGGTCCTCGAGGCGCATCCGGGTGAACCGCTGGATCAGCTCGATCCCGCGCCGGCTCTTCAGGAAGCAGATCGTGCGGGCGTCGTTGATGATCAGGTCCGCGAGCAGCTCCGCGGCCTCGCTGAGCACCGAGCGGCGCCGCATCGTCTTGGGGTCGATCACGGGCGGGTTCCAGATCGCGATCCGCCGGCGCGCCCGCGGGGCCCCGTCGGAGTCGACGAGCTCGAACTCGGTTCCGGTGAGGCCGCCGGCGAGCTCGACCGGATTGGCGATCGTCGCCGAGGCGAGCACGAACCGCGGCTCGGAGGCGTAGACACGGGCCACGCGGCGCAGCCGTCGCAGGACGTTCGCCACGTGCGAGCCGAACACGCCCCTGTAGGTATGTGCCTCGTCGACGACGATCCACTCGAGATTGGCGAGGAAGTCGCCCCAGCCCTTGTGATGGGCGAGCACCCCCATGTTGAGCATGTCGGGGTTGGTGAGCACGAGGTTCGAGCGCCGGCGGATCGCCGGCCGATCGTCGCGCGGGGTGTCGCCGTCGTAGATCGCGTGCCGGAGGTGCGACAGCCCGAGCTCGGAGAGCTTGCGCGCCTGGTCCTGGGCGAGCGCCTTGGTGGGATAGACGTAGAGCGCGCGTGCCTTCGGATCGCGGGCGATCGCGTCGAGGACCGGGAGGTTGAACGACAGCGACTTGCCCGACGCGGTGCCGCTGGTGACGATCACGTCGCCGGTCCGCGCGGCGGCCAGCGCGTCGAGCTGATGCGAGTAGGGGCGCTCGATTCCCGCTCGCGCGAGCGCCGCGACGAGCTCCGGAGCCAGGTCCGTCGGCTGGGCCGCGGATGCGGCCGCCCGCGCCTCCTCGGCGCTCGTGAGAACGAGCCGCTCGTCGATCTCGCCCGCCTCGAGCAGCCGCTCCCAGGCCAGCGGCGGGGCGTCCCCGAGGGCGGTCATGGAACGAGCCGCCTCAACAGCGGCGGGACTCCGCTCCGTCCTTCGGACTCCGCGTCGAGGGGGGCCGCGATCGCCGCCGCCGTGCGCATGGCGTCGAGCGCCGTCACGTCGTGGAGCCGCAACACGTCGGCGCCCGCGTCGACCGCAAGCGCGGTCGCCGCCAGCGTCGCCGCTTCGCGCCGTGTGGCCGGCAGGCGCCGCTCCCACGAGCCGGCGAGCACAGCGCCGAGGAAGTCCTTGCGTGAGAGGGAAACGAACAGGGGCCGCCCGAGCGATCGCAGCTCACCGAGCCGCCGCAGCAGCTCGAGATCGTCGTCGGTGCCGAGGTCGAAGTCCAGGCCGGGGTCGATCGCGATCTGCTCGGGGTCGACGCCCAGGGCCGTGGCGCGCTCGATCCGCTCCTCGAACCACCGCACCAGATGAGCGACCGGGTCCTCGTACGTGGGCGTCGGCCGGTCGACGCGCGGCGGCCCCTCGATGTGCATGAGCACGTAGCCGCAGCCGCGCTCAGCGACCAGCTCGAGCATCGGGTCGGCGCCGCCGCCGATGTCGTTGATCGCGGCGGCGCCGGCGTCGAGCGCGAGCCGGGCGACCTCGGGGGAAAAGGTGTCGGCGAGCACGGGCACCCCGGCCTCGCGCGCGAGGCGCTCGATCGCGGGAACCAGGCGGCCCGCCTCTTCCTCGGGGCCGACCGGGGGCCCGCTGCGCGCCGCCAGGGCGCCGACGTCGAGCAGGTCGAAGCCGGCCTCCACCAGCCGCATCCCGTCCGCCGCCGCGGCCTCCGGCGTCCCGCTGCGGGCGCCGGGGAAGAACGAGTCATCGGTGACATTGACGATCCCGGCCGCGACCGGCGGTGGGAAATCGAGCGTTGCGTTCGTCAGGCGCCAGACCAGCATCCCCGACTAAGTTAGTGCGCCGATGGCCCTGCGCTGCGTCTACACCGACCTCGACGGGACGCTCCTCGGACCGCGCGGCTCGCTGTTTCGCGACCCGGAGGAGAACTTCACCCTGCGCCAGGCCAGGGCGCTGGAGGCCTGCCACCGAGCCGGGGTCGAGGTGGTGATCATGTCGGGCCGCCGCGAGGCCCAGGTGCTGGCGGACGCGCGCCTGCTCGGCCAGAGCTCCTACATCTACGAGGCGGGCTGCGGCGTGATGATCGATGGCGAGCGCACGCTGCTGACCGGGGACTGGACGCTCGACGAGGACGGAGCCACGCCCGCGGAGCTGATGCACGCCGCCGGGATTCCGGACCTGCTGTTCGAGCGGTTCGGTGGCCGGCTCGAGTGGCATTCGCCGTGGCACGTCGGGCGCGAGCTGTCGCTGCTGATGCGGGGCAAGGTCGACGTCGCGGAGGTCAACGAGGTGCTGCGCGAGCACGGCCACCGGGACCTGCGCTTTCTCGACAACGGGGCCATCGGCCGCCGGATGGAGGGGATCGACGGCCACACACACGCCTATCACCTCGTCCCCGGCGGGGCGAGCAAGGCCAAGGGGGTCGCCTTCCACCTGCGCGCCCGCGGCTATGACCCGGAATCGTGCATCGGGATCGGCGACTCGATCGAGGACCTCGAGGCCGCGGCGGCGGTCGGCCGCTTCTTCGTCGTCGCCAACGGCCCCGAGCGCGACGACACCCTGCGCGAGGCCCTGCCGCGATTCGCGAACGCCACGGTGACCGAGGGGGCGATGGGCGACGGCTTCTACGAGGCGGTGATCTCGACGCTCGTCGAGCGCTGAGCCGACGACCGTCCTAGTCGGCGCGGACGGCCGATCGCAGCGGCGGGAAGTCGGCCTGCAGGTCGGCCGCCTCGACCTGGAACATGGCAACGGGCTCGGGGAGGCCGCGGAATCGCCACGCGCCGAGGTCCTTCAGGCTGGTGCCGTCCGCGGGCGGCTCGGAAAGCGCCGCGCGCACCGCGGACGACATCACGACCTGGCCGCCATGTGCAGCGAAGCAGATGCGCGCAGCGGCGTGGACCGAGATGCCGACGTACCCCGTGTCGGTGAGCTTCGGGCGACCCCGGTGCAGACCGATCCGCAGCCGTACGTCGTCGCCTCCGGGCCAGGCGCCCGTCTGCATCGCGCGCTGGATCGCGAGCGCGCCCTCGAGCGCTGCCGGGGCCCGTTCGAAGACCACGAAGTGATCGTCGCCGCGGGCCGACACCTCGATGCCGCCTACGGGCCGGATCGCGCGGCGCACCCGGCGCCGGACCTCGGAGAGCAGCGAGGCGTAGTGGTCGCCGAGACGCCCCAGCAGCTCGGTCGAGCCCTCGATGTCGCTCAGCAGGAAGGTGAGGTCGCCGGTCGGCAGCCTGCGCCGGGGCTCCAGCTGTGCGCTGATGAAGCCGATCGGCATGATCCCGTGCTTCTTCGCCGCCCGCAGCAGCCGGATGCGCGCCCGGTCTCGCGCCTCCTCGTCCTCGAACGCGACCTGGCCGAACCGCGCGAGCGCGTTACGCACATGCGAGGCGTCGTGAATCGGCAGCCGACGTTTGCCTCCCGAGTCGATGTAGGCGAAGGCGCTGTCGGGCAGCGCCCGGCGCTCCTTCGCGCTGAGCGATGGCACGACGTCATGATCGCAAGCCAGCCCGATCCGACCGCGCCGCTCGGGGCGCCCGGCGCCGATGGCTAGACTCGGCGGCGTGTCCCAGGAGCATGCGACGATCGCCGAGGAGGAGTACCTCCAGACCATGTTCTGGCTCGAGGAGGCGGGGTTGCCGATCACCGGCGCGAACATCGCCCGCGCGATGCAGCTCTCACCGCCGACGGTCCACGAGATGATCGGGCGCCTCGAGCGCGACGGCTACGTGAGCCGCGACGAGGACAAGTCCCTGGGCTTCACGAATGAGGGCCGCGATCACGCGCAGGCGATCGTCCGGCGCCATCGCCTGATCGAGCGCTTCCTCACCGACGTCCTCGGGATCCCCTGGGACGAGGTCCACGAGGAGGCCGAGCGGCTCGAGCACGCCATGTCGCCGGTGCTCGAGGAGCGAATGCTGGCCGCGATCGGCGACGCCACCACCTGCCCGCACGGGCACCCGATCGTCGAGGGCGCCCGCGAGCAGGGCGTCCTGCTCGCCGACGTCGAGTCGGGCGCCGACATCCACGTGCTCCGTTTCGAGAACGAGGCCGAGGAGCTCCTGCACTACCTGAAGCAGGCCGGGCTGCGGCCCGGCCTCGACGGGAAGCTCGAGGACTCGGGCGAGAGCGAGGTGGTGCTCGTCTCCGACGACGGACGCCACGTGGTCTCGCGCAGCGTCGCCGAGACCGTCTCCGTCCGAGCCGAGCCTGCGCCGCCGGCCCGGGCCCCGCTTCCCGAGGCCCTGGTGCTCTCGAGCGACCGCTACGGTCGCTGAGCGCCGGCGGTCAGACGTCGCCGCAGATCTGGCGCAGGCGGCGGTAGAGCGCCTGGTCCTGGGGGCGCATCTGGAACTCGCGGCGGCGGACGTTCGCCTCGTGCTCGCGGACGGCGGCGGCGAGCGCCGAGAATCGCCGCTCCGCCAGGTTGCGCTCGCTCACAGGATCGAGCTTCCTGCTTCCTTCGATAATCCGGACCGGGCTCATCTCGCCACCTCCTCGTCTTCGCGATCGCCTCAAAGGCTGATCCCCTGGTTGCCGAAGCGTGGTCCTCTTCTGTGAAGATCACCTTAGCACTTTGTTGAGTGAAACAGTCAAGATTTCGTTGATCGGCTTACACCCGCCGCGTAGAACGGTGGCTGCGGTGTTCGCCGCCTAGGCGGGGGTTTGTGCGCGCGCCGATTCGAGCGCGCGGGCGAGCCGCGCGACGCCCTCGTCGACGCGTTCGGCGGGCACGCTCGCGAACGAGAGGCGCAGGCTCGACCCGCCGCCCTCGAGCATGAAGTCGGGGCCGGCCACGAACGCGACCCCCTCGTCCTTGGCGGCGGCGAGCACCGCGGGAGTGTCGGTGCCCTCGCTGAGATCGAGCCAAAGGAAGTAGCCGCCGCCCGGGACGACGAACTCGGCCTCCGGGATCCGCTCGCCGAGCGCCCGGACGAGCGCATCGCGCCGCTCGGCCAGGGCGCCGTTGACGAACTCGATGTTCTCGGTCAGCGCGCCCGAGCGGCACAGCTCGAGGACGATCGACTCCGCGAGCATGTTCGGCGAGATGTAGTGCTCGCTGCCGCGTTTCGCCAGCGTCGCGATCTGGTCGGGCGGTCCGGCGAGGTAGCCCACCCGGACCCCGGGACTGACCGTCTTCGAGAACGACGACGCGTGGATGACGCGGTCGCCGCCGTCCGCCGAGAGCATCGTCGGCGGCAGCTCGCCGCCGAAGTTGATCAGCCGATACGGGTCGTCCTCGAAGATCCTGAATCCGTGCTCGTCGGCGAGCTGGAGGAGCCGCTCGCGCTTGGCCGCCGACAGCGTGCAGCCCGCCGGGTTGTGGAAGTTCGGGATCACGTGGATCAGGCTCACGGGCCCGTCGGCGAGCGCGGCCTCGACCCCGCCGATGTCGATGCCGTCGGCCTCCAGCGGCACGCCGATCAGCTCGGCGCCGGTCCGCCCCAGCAACAGGAGGGTGCGGTCGTAGGAGGGCTGCTCGACGATCACCCGGTCGCCGGGCTCGACCATGTAGCGAAAGAGGAGTGCGGCGGCCTCCATCGACCCGTTGGTGACCATCACCTGCCCGGCGTCGATCCCGTGCAGCTCGCTCGCGATCCACTCGCAGAGCGCCGGGTGCCCGATGCCGGTGCCGTAGGAGAGCGCGCGCTCCCAGTCAGACGCGAGCGCCCTGGCCGCCGCCTCGCGCACGGCTTCGGCCGGCAGAATGTCGGCGCTCGGCGCGCCGCGGGCGAAGCTGATCGTGTCGGCGGCCATCCTCGCGAGCGTACCAGCGGCACAACGCGGCACGCTCGATGAATCCCGCCCGGGTTGGCTCGATAAACGCTGCTGGACGCAGAGGACGCCACTTGTGGCTGGTCAAACACCGCTCAGGGGCCTATGGTGTTCCTCGATGGGCAAGACCGGTACGAACTCGGAGCGACTGCAGCAGCTTCCGCGCGGGCGGCACGGGCTCCCCCGGGAGGTGGTTGCCGAGTCGCAGCGCAGCCGCATCCTGGCGGCGATGGTCGAGGTCACCGCGGAACGCGGCTACGCCGAGTGCCAGATCGCGCGCGTGATCGCTGACGCCGGCGTCTCGCGCAAGACGTTCTACGAGCTGTTCCGCGACAAGGAGGACTGCTTCCTCGCCGCCTACGAACTCTGGCTCGGGCGCATGCTCTCGACAACCGCCGAGGCGTACGAGGCGGGAGCGAAGCAGTCGTGGGTCGACGGCGTCCAGGAGGGGCTCGCGGCGTTTGTCGACTTCGTCGCCCAGCACCCGGCGCCGGCGCGGTTCTGCATCGTCGAGGTGCTCGCCGCGGGTCCGCGCGCGGTCGCCCGCCGCGACGCGGGAATCCGCCAGTTCACCTACCTGATCGACGCCGGTCGCGCCGAGACCTCGGCGCAGCTCCCGGGTATCACGGCGCTCGCCGTCGTCGGGGGTATCCACGAGCTCGTCTACAGCGAGATCATCCACGGCGCGACCGCGCAGCTGCCGGCGCTCCTCCCCGAGCTGGTCTTCTTGATCGTGCAGCCGTTCCTCGGAGGCGAGCGGGCGACCCAGGAACGCGATCGAGCCCGGGATCTGGCGGCCGAGCGGGCCGCTGCCGGCGCCTAGTCCGGCCACCCACGACCGGGCCGAGCGGGCGGCTAGGACAGCGTCTCGACGGCGAGGCGGGCGGTCTCGGTCGGGCTCTTCCCGACCCGCACGCCCTTGGCCTCGAGCGCCTTCTTCTTCGCGTCGGCAGTACCGGAGGAGCCGGAGATGATCGCGCCCGCGTGACCCATCTGCTTGCCGGGCGGGGCGGTGAAGCCCGCGATGTACGCGACCACCGGCTTCGAAAGCGATTCCGCGATGAAGTCCGCGGCGCGCTCCTCGGCATCGCCGCCGATCTCGCCGACCATGACGATCATCTCGGTCTCGGGGTCCTCCTCGTAGAGGGTGAGCACGTCGATGAAGTCGGAGCCGACGATCGGGTCGCCCCCGATGCCGACGATCGAGGAGTTGCCCATCCCGGCCTGCTTGAGCTCGTTTCCGATCTGGTAGGTGAGCGTGCCCGACTTCGAGACCACCCCGATCGAGCCACGATCGAAGAACTGCGCGGGGATGATCCCGACGTTGGACTTCCCCGGCGAGAGCACCCCGGGGCAGTTCGGGCCGATCAACCGCACGCCTGCCGCCCGAGCCTTCCAGTAGACGCGGAGCATGTCGAGCACGGGGATGCCCTCGGTGATCGCGATCACCGTGCCGACCCCGGCATCGATCGCCTCCTCGATCGCCGCCGAGGCAAAGCGTGCCGGGACGAAGATCATCGAGGTGTTCGCGCCGCGATCGGCGACCGCCTCCGCGATCGAGTCGAAGACGGGCACCCCATCGACTTCCTGTCCGCCCTTGCCGGGCGTCACACCGGCGACGAGGTCGGTCCCGTACTCGCGGTTGCGCAGCCCGTGAAAGCTGCCCTCGCGGCCGGTGAGGCCGGAGACGACAAGCTTGGTCTGCTCGTCGACGATGATCGACATCAGCCGGCGGTCACCTCGCCAGCTCCACGACCGCCTCGGCTGCGCCGAGCATCGTCTGCTCCACGTGCAGGTTGCCGAGCTCGGCGTCGGCCAGGATTCCGAGGCCCTCCTCGGAGTTCGTGCCGTCGAGCCGAACAACCAACGGTACGGTGATTTCGATCTGCCGCGAGGCCTCGATGATCCCCTTGGCGATCTCGTCGCAGCGGGTGATCCCGCCGAAGATGTTGAAGAGGATCGCCGTGACGTTCGGGTCCGAGGTGATCACCTCGAGCGCATCGACGATCGCCTCCGCCTTCGACCCCCCGCCCGCGTCCAGGAAGTTGGCCGGCTTGCCCCCCGCCTGCGCGACGACGTCGAGCGTCGACATGCACAGGCCGGCGCCGTTGCCCAGGATGCCGATGTTGCCGCCGAGCTTGACGTAGGTGAGCCCCTTCTCCTTCGCCATCGCCTCCTGCGGGTCCTCGGCCGACTTGTCGGTGAGCTCCGCGAGCTCGGGGTGGCGGAAGAGGGCGTTGTTGTCGATCGTCGCCTTCGAGTCGAGCGCGATCACCCGGCGGTCGCCGGTGACGATCAGCGGGTTGACCTCGATCAGGGTCGCGTCCTCGTCGAACGCCAGGCGGACCAGCTTCACCAGCATCTCCGCAACCTGTCCGGTCACGTCCTCGTCGATACCGGCGTCGACGGCGAGCTCGTGCGCATCGTCGGCGCCGAACTCGCGGCCGGGCTCGACGTGGCGGCGCACGAGCGCGTCCGGGTCGGTCTCCGCCATCTCCTCGACGTCCATGCCGCCCATGCTGGAGAGCATCGCGAGCAGCTTCTTCTCCGAGCGGTCGAGGATCACGGAGGCGTAGTACTCGGACGAGATCTCCGACGCCTGTTCGATCCACAGGTCGTGGACGGTGAAGCCGCGGATGTCCATGCCGAGGATCGCCTCCGAGTGCGCGCGCGCCTCGTCCTCGTCGCGAGCAATCTTGATCCCGCCCGCCTTGCCGCGCTTGCCGATCGCCACCTGTGCCTTCACCACGCACGGGTATCCGATCTCGTTCGCCGCCGCCACGGCGTCGTTGACGGTCGCGGCGTGACGCCCTTCGGGGACCGGAACGGCGTGCTCGGCGAAGAGCTGTTTGCCCTGATATTCGAGTAGGTCCATGGGGGTGCGGGGGCGGCAGCCTATCGCTTGCCATAATGCCGCGGCGCGAGCGCGGTCGCCAAGGGACATCGGTGGGACCCGCGCGCCGAGCGCCCCTTCATGGCCCTACCGAAGCTCAAAGACATCCAGTGGGTGACCACCGACTGCTACGGGACCCTGATCGACTGGGAGAAGGGGATCCTGGAGGCATTCTCCAAGGAGGCCGAGCGCGACGGCTTCTCGTTCGACGAGCAGCAGTTCATCGACCGCTTCCTCGAGGTTCAGGCGGAGATCATGGGCGGCTCCTACGAGCTCTACGCCGAGGTCCTGCGCCGCACCGCGGTGAAGGTCGCCGGGGAGATCGGCTGGGAGCTGGAGCCCTCCCGCGCCCAGTTCTTGCCCGACAGCGTCGCCCGCTGGCTTCCGTTCCGTGAGGCGAACGCCGCCATGGACCGGCTCGGAAAGCGCTACCAGCTCGGGATCATCTCGAACATCGACGACAAGCTGCTCGGTGTCTCGCGGCGCCACCTGCGCACCGATCTCGAGCTCGTGGTGACCGCGCAGCAGGTGCGCAGCTACAAGCCCGACCCGGCCCACTTCAAGGAGGGCGCGCGGCGGATCGGCGGGAAGAAGGGCTGGGTCCACATCGCCTCGGGATACGACGCCGACGTCGCCCCGCTGCTGAAGATGAACGTGCCGGTCATCTGGGTCAACCGCAGGGGCGAGAAGCTCGACGGGCGCAAGAAGCCCGACGCGGAGTCAAAGAACTTCCGCGACGCGGCGAAGAAGCTCGGTGCCGGCGGCTGACGCGCCGCAGGCGAGCGATCCTGCCGACGAGGCCATGGTCGCCCGGGCCCGCGAGCGGTTCGCCGCGGAGCGGCGACACCTGGGCCGACGGCGGCGGCGGGGCGTGCGCCACGGCGCGCTCCCGAACCTGCTGGTGATCGGGGGCCTCAAGTGCGGGACGACCAGCCTCCACCACTACCTCAACCTGCATCCCGAGATCGCGATGTCGCGGCCGAAGGAGCTCAACTTCTTCGTCGCCGAGCTCAACTGGGACCTCGGTCCCGACTGGTATGCGAGCCACTTCGACGGGGCCGCTGGCGTGCGGGGCGAGACCTCTCCCCACTACACCAACCTCCCCCGCTTCGCCGGAGTGGCCGAGCGGATGCGCGAGCTGCTGCCCGACTCCGCCCGACTCGTATACATGGTCCGCGACCCGGTCGACCGGATGCTCTCGCACTACCTGCACAACGTCGGCGGGGGCTACGAGGCCAGGCCGCTCGAGGCGGCGCTCGCCGATCCCGACTCCGCCTACGTCGCCCGCAGCCGATACGCGATGCAGGCCGAGCCTTACCTGCGGGAGTTCGGCGCCGACCGGCTGCTGATCGTCGCCCGAGAGGAGCTCGCCGCCGAGCGCCGGGCGACGATGCGCCGCGTGTTCGGGTTCTGCGGCGTCGACCCGGGCTTCGACTCGTCGCAGTTCGAGCGCGAGTGGGAGACCGGCAGCGCCAAGTCGACCGGGGGATTTCGGTTCATGGACCGCGCCGTGCGGCTCCCCGGGCTGCGCGCCCTCGATCGCAACTTCGACCGCCTGCCGGAGTCGCTTCGCTGGCTGGTCGAGCGCCTGGTCCACGATCCGGACACCGGCGCCGCACCGAAGCCGACGCTCGACCCGCAGCTCTACGACCGCCTCGCCGGACTCTTCCGCGACGACGTCGCCGAGCTCGAGCGGCTCACGGGCCGCAGCTTCGGCTGGCTCAGCGGTCGCGGCGCATCTCCGTGAACACCGCGGTCTTGGTCGGCCCGTCGTCCTCGCGCTGCTCGTCGGCGATCACATGTGAGACCGCGTTGATCAGGGCCAGGTGCGTGAACGCCTGCGGGAAGTTCCCGAGGTGGGCGCCGCTGCGCGGCTCGATCTCCTCGCCGTAGAGGCCGAGCGGGCCGGCGAACGCCAGCAGCTTCTCGCACAGCGCCCGCGCCTGCTCGGGCTCGCCGATCTCCGAGAGCGCGGCGGCGAGCCAGAAGGAGCAGATCGCGAAGGTGCCCTCCTCCCCCTCGAGGCCGTCGTCGGTCTCCTCGACCCGGTAGCGGAGCACCAGTCCATGGTCGGTGAGGTCGTCGGCGATCGCGAGCACCGTGGCGCGGACGACGTCGTGCTCGGGCGGCAGGAAGCGGACCAGGGGGGCGAGCAGTGTGGAGGCGTCGAGCGCCTCGGTGTCGTAGTGCTGGCGCAGGATCCCGTCCTTGACCCCGTTGGCGAGGATGTCGGCCTGGACCTCGTCGGCGCTCTGGCGCCACCGGTCCCCGCGCTCCTCCCACTCCCCGTGGCGTTTTGCCAGCCGCGCGCCGCGGTCCAGGGCGACCCAGCACATCAGCTTGGAGGACACGTAGTGCTTGGGCTCGCCGCGGGCCTCCCAGATCCCCTGGTCGGGCTCGCGCCAGGCCTTCGCCGCGGTGTCGACCTGATCCGCGACGATCGGCCAGATCGGGGTCGGGATCTCGCGGTTGGTCTTCGCGTGGATGTACAGGGAGTCCACGAGCGCGCCGTAGACGTCGTTCTGGCGCTGGTCGAAGGCGCCGTTCCCGATCCGGACCGGACGGGCGCCGCCGTAGCCGGAGAGGTGGTCGAGCGTCGATTCGGTCAGGTCGCGCTCGCCGCCGATGCCGTACATGATCTGGAGCTGGTTGCCGTGCCTGAAGCAGATGTCGCCGATGTAGCGGGCGAAGTCCTCCGCCTCGGCGTCGAGGCCGAGCACGTGCAGGCTCCAGAGCGTGAAGGTCGCGTCGCGGATCCAGCAGTAGCGGTAGTCCCAGTTGCGCTCGCCCCGCGGCGTCTCCGGGAGCGAGGTGGTGGCGGCGGCGAGCATCGCTCCGCTTGGCGAGTAGCTGAGCGCCTTCAGGGTCAGCGCCGAGCGCTGCAGGTGGATCCGCCACGGATGGTCGGGGAAGCTGCCGGCCGCGAGCCAGCGGCGCCAGTACTCGGAGGTCGCGTTGATGCGGTCGAGAGCGTCCTCGGCCGACTCGGGCGGCTCCGGCTCGGCACCCCAGGCGAGCGCGCAGAACCGGCGCTCCCCGTCGACCATGCGATGTCGTGCCTCGAGCCGCTGGTGCTCGACCGCGAGGTTCAGGTCGCTGGTGAAGAGCAGGTCCGGGGCATCGCCATCGCCGCCGGTGATCGCCGAGTGACGGTCGTCGGCGAGCGTCCAGGCGACGGCGCCGCGGCCGTAGTCGGGAGCCGGGAGGCAGAGGAGGTTCATGTCGACCTCGCCCTGGAGGCATTCCGCGACCCTGATCAGCACCCGTTCGGCATCGAGGTCCGGGGGCGGGCGCGTGTGCGGGTCGTCGGGGCGGTCGCGCCACGGCCCGACCGAGAGCGCGTCGTGCACCAGCAGCCATCCGGTCGCCGTCGCCCAGGTCGTCTCGAGAACGTTGGTCCCGGGTACGTAGCGGCGCGCCACCGGCACCGTCTCGCGCGGACCGAGCCGGAAGCGGCCGGCGCCGCGGTCGAGCAGGGCGCCGAAGATGCTCGGGGAGTCGAAGCGGGGCACGCAGAGCCACTCGACCGTTCCCTCGGGAGCGACCAGGGCGGCCGTGTGGCAATCAGAGAGCATCGCGTAGTCGGCGATGCGCGGAAACGACGGGGCGTCGAGCGTCGCGGGATCGACCACGGGCGCGACTCTAATCTGTGTCCCCGATGAGAATCGCTGTCGCAGCCGACGAACGGACCGGGATCGCCGAGACCGTCGTCCAGGAGCTGCGGCGCCGCGGCCACGAGCCGCTCGCGCACGGTGCGCTCGCCGAGGGCGAGCGCGACGACTGGGCCTGGGCCAGCGAGGCGGCCGCCCGCGACGTGGCCGACGGGCGCGCCGAGCAGGCGGTCGTCTGCTGCTGGACCGGCACCGGCGCCTCGATCGCGGCCAACAAGGTGCCCGGAGTCCGAGCCGCGCTCTGCGTCGACGCCGCGACCGCCGACGGGCCGGCGCTGTACTGGCGCCTGAACGAGGCCGATGACCGCGCCAACGTGGAGCATCTGGCCGAGGTCGAGACCGGCGGCTGAACGCGGGGCGCGCCGATGACGGTATAAGGCGCCGATGCGCCGCCTGCTCCCGGACGTCGCCGAGACCACGGTCGCCGACGAGGTCGGCTCGCTCGAGCTCGTCTCGCGGGCGCCCGAGCAGCGCCCATACGTGATCACGAACTTCGCGGTCACGCTCGACGGCCGCGCGACGATCTCCGGCCGCTCCGGGCCGATCGGCTCGAAGACCGACACGGCGATGCTGGTCGGGCTGCGCACCCGGGTGGACGCGGTGATGATCGGCGCCGGGACGATGCGCGCGGAGGGCTACGGGCGCGTGATGGGCGACCCGGAGAAACGGAGGCGGCGCGAGCGCGAGGGCCTGAGCCCGGACCCGCTGATGGTCATCGTCTCGGGGCGGCTCCACCTGCCCTGGGACGCCCCGCTGTTCACCGAGGGACACGGTCGCGTTCTGATCGCGACCACGTCCGACGCCGAGCCACCCGAGTTAGAGACCCCGGTCGAGGTGCTGCGCCAAGCGGGCAGGCTCGACCTCGCCGCACTCCTCGAGCGCCTGCGCCACCAGTTCGGCGTCCGGGCGCTGCTCTGCGAGGGCGGTCCCCACCTGCACGGGGAGCTGATCGACGCCGACCTGGTCGACGAGCTGTTCGTGACCCAGGCCGCGAAGCTCGCCGGCGGCTCCGGCCCCGGCCTCGTCGCCGGTCTCCCGGAGCGCGTGCGCGAGGTGGAGATCGCCTGGCTTCTGGCCGAGGAGGCCACGGGCGAGCTCTTCGGCCGGTACCGGGTCGCGCGCTAGCGCTTCGCGCTCGTTCGGTCGAGGTGCTGGAGCAGGTCGTGGGCGGCCAGCTCGACCTCCTTGTGCCGCCACTCCGCGGCCCGGTAGTGGCAGGCGATCAATCCCGAGCGGTGCAGGCGCCGGAGGTCGCCGTACACGAACGCGTACCGGGCCTTGGTCTCATCCGCGGCGCCGTCGGTGAGGCCGAGGTGCCACTTGGCGTAGTCGTCCCACGAGTGCGAGGCGAGGAACTCGTTCTCCTGCGCGGCGCGCGGCTGCACCTCGCCCCAGTCGCTGTCGAGGACGTACTGGCGTGCGTCGATCAGCTCGCGGGCGTGCGCGATGCCGGGTTCGTTGAGCGAGTAGGAGGCCATCGCGACATCGTGACGGACCGCCGGCGGACTGTCGTGTCGCGCCCGCCGAGCGCGACGTGGCACGGGCGACGGCGGTGGCTAGGGCGCAGCGGCGCGCCACGCCGGCAGCTCGCCGGAGTCCTGCTCGGGAATCAGGCCGCGGGCGGCGGAGCGGCGCTCACCGCGGCCGAACATCCGCAGCGCGATGATCGTCGCCCCCAGCAGCGCCGCGGCGCCGAGGCTGATCTGGACGCTGAGCAGTCCCTGTCGCGTCCAGTAGACGTCCTCGAGGTCGAGCAGCAGGGCCGCCTCGTCGAAGGTGAGCCCGATGCCGGCGCCGAACGGGAACGCGAGCGTCGTCTCGATCCGCTCGGACCGGGTGATCAGGCCGGCGGCGCCACTGCCGAAGGCGAGCAGGATGCCGGGCACGAAGTGATGGATGTGACGGCCGCCGAGCCGGACGTTGCCGAACGGCCACCAGCCGCTGCGGATGCCCCATGTCGAGAAGCGCATCAGCGCGAAGCCGCCGAGGAAGCCCGAGAGGATGTTGAAGAGGACGGTTTCGTGACGCGGTGTCGCGTCGTAGCCCTCGAGCGCGACGACGACCGTGTCCTGGGCCGCCTCGCCGGCGACGGCCGCCGCCTGCTCAGCGGTGTCCAGCACCCCCTCCGGCGAGCCGACGGCACGGCTTCGCCGCCGGGCGAGCCGCAGGACCTCGCCGGCGACGACGGTTCCCGCGCTCGCCAGCGCCAGCCCGGCGAGGCCGAGCGTGAGGCCGTCGGCCCGGCGCTCGGCCTTTCGCGACAGCAGGGGCACTACAGCCGGATCAGGTTCGCGGCGCTGATCCCTTCATCGGCTGGGAGTGTAGGTGGCGACACCGTCGACTCCCGGCGCCTGGCCGCCCGCGAGCTGGGCGATCAGCCGCCCGTTCATGCTCGTCGTCGCGCTCGCGCTCGCGGTGGCCTCGACCTCGATCAGGAGCTTGGCCGCCACCAGGGCGGCCGCCAGCGCCTCGTCGGAGTCGTCGGCCAGGACCACGCGGTCGGGTGGATCGGCGCTCAACGTGCGCTCGAACTCGAGCAGCAGCGCGGCGAGGCCGTCGATCGACGTCCCCTCCGGGGCCCGCGGGGCGCCCTTGACTATGAGCTCGCTCAAACCGGGATCTTCCACAAAGTCGGTCAACAAAAGGCTTGCTGACCGCGCCATTTATCCGCCGCGCCGGGTAGGGTCCATTATCGATGAAGCGTTTGCTCGCTCCCTGGTCCTTCGGCGTCAACGCCGCCCGCCATCTCGCTTGGTATTTGAACTACCAGGTCAACGGCGAGACCAGGCCGCGCCGCTGACTCGCGCCGGCCTCTAAGGAGCTAGCGCCCGCGGGCACTGCGTCGCACCAGCGAGAGCCCGACGACGCCGACCAGTGCCACGCCGGCGACGATCCCGGCGATCGCGATCCCATCGCCACCGTCCTTCCCCGTGTCGGCGAGGGGCGGCGACGCAGCGGCCGGCGGGCTCGGCGGCGTGCTGGGCGGCGAGGGCTCGCGGTCGGGGCCGGAATCCGCCACCGCGAGCATCCGCGCGGTGTCCGCGGCCGGGAACGGCTCAAGCGGGGCGGTCAGCTGCCGGTAGATCCGAGCGCCATCGTCGTAGAGCGCCAGCCACGTGTTCGGACGTCCGCCGAAGTCGCTGAGGTAGGCGAGCCGGGGCAGGAGCACGAGCTCGAACGTCTCGTGGTGCCCGCCGCCCCCGATCCGAAGCTCGACCCTGTAGAAGCGCTCGGCATGCTTCGGCGGCGTCGCGTAGGAGTTGCCCTCGATCAGCTCGAACCCGAGGTCGTCCTTCGGCACGTCGACGCAGCGCTCGGCGCCGCAGATCGTCGCCCCCTGCAGCTCCTTTGCCGCGGCGGCCGGCGCGAGCACGCCGAGCAGACAGACAGAGAAGACGGCGGCGGTGGCGGATCGAGGCATCGGGGCTCCTTTCTCGGCTCGTGCCTCCACTACAAACTCAGGAAGGGATCGGTTCCCTCAGCTCGGCCGCAGCGAGCGCGCGATCCGCACGGCAGCGGCGCGGCCGAGTGCACCCTCGATCCGCACCAGGACGTCGTCACGCTCGACAAGGAGCACGTTCTCGGCCAGCTGCAGCTCGCTCTCGGCGATCGTGCCCCGGTCGCCGTAGAAGAAGAAGTGCGGCGCGCCGGCGATCCAGGCGGCCCGCGACCCGTCGATCCGCAGCCGCTCGACCCGGGTCGCGTCCCCGACGATCTTGCGCAGGTACTCGCCGAGCAGGTCGCCGCGGAACTCGCCGATCAGCAGGCCGACACCGGTGGTCGCAGTCCGCGGCAGGCCGGGCCGCGGCAGGTAGACGAGCGACAGCTCGCCGCCGCGCACCGAGCGGCGGACGAAGAGCCGGTCGGGATCGCCGAGCTCGCTCGGGATCAGCGGCGCGAAAGCGAGCGCGCGCGAGGCGCCCGCCGGCGACGCGGGCTCGCCGAGCGCCAGCCGCCGCTGGGTCGGCGCGGGAGGCGGATAGTCGCTGCGCTGGATCGTCGCGCCCTCGAGGCCGAGCACGTCGCGAATGGCGTCGCGCACGGACTCCGATGCGGCGTAGGCCGTCGCACCCGCGCCGAGCACCACCACGCCGGCGAGCGCCGCCGCCCGGCGCCCGCGAGGCCACACGAGGCGTGGCCGCCGCGGCGCCGGCTCGAGCGCGAGGCGCTCACGAACCGGGCGATCGAGCGCCGGGGTAGGCGGATATTCGACCGAGCGCCCGAGGGCCCGCAGCTCGCGCTCCAAATCAGCCACCACCGGCCTCCAGCTCGCCGCGCAGGCGCGCCAGGCCCCGCGACAGTCTCGACTTCACGGTTCCCGGACGCACTCCGAGCACCGCGGCGGTCTCGGCCTCCGAGAGCTCCAGCAGGTGACGGCACACGATCACCTCCCGGTCGGCCTCCCCGAGGCGCTCGACGGCTGCCAGCAACTCGCGGCGGCGTTCGGAGCCGAGGAGCGCCGACTCGGGCGACGGGACCGCGTCGTCCTCGCGACGCTCCCCTGCTGCGCGCACCGCCAGCCGCTGCCGGCGCCCTGCGGCGCTGCGCCGGTTGCGCGCCTCGTTGGCGACGATCCGAAGCAGCCAGGGCCGAAACGGCGCCCCGCTTCGGAACCGCCCGAGCGCCCGGTAGGCGTTCACGAACGCGTCCTGGGCCGCCTCCTCGGCGTCGGCGGGCGACCCGGTGATGGTCCAGGCTGTGCGGAAGGCGATCGTCTGGTGTTCGCTCACGATTCGCTCGTAGGCAGCCACGTCGCCGCGCTTCGCGCGCTCGATGAGCGCGGGCTCGTCCAGTGGCCGGTCCTCCACTGCACCATTCCTACAAGCCGCCGCCGAAATCGGTTCCGCCTAGAGTGCGACCGATGGAGGCGTTCACGGTCACCGCCGCCGATGGGCGGGCGCTGGAGACGGTGGTCGCCGGCGCCGAGGAGGGCCCGCTCGTCGTGCTTCACCACGGCACCCCCGGTAGCGCGCACGCGATCTACCCGCCGCATGCAGAGAAGGCGGCGGCGAGAGGGATTCGCCTGGCGCTCTACGGGCGGCCCGGCTACGCGGACTCCGAGCGCGCGGAGGGGCGCACCGTCGGCGACTGCGCGGCCGACACGGCGGCCGTCGCCGACGCCCTGGGCGCCGAGCGCTTCTTCACAATCGGCGGCTCCGGAGGCGGGCCGCACGCCCTCGCGTGCGCCGCGCTCCTGCCCGAGCGGGTGGCGGGCGCCGCCACGATCGCCGGCGTCGCCCCGACCTACGCGGAGGACCTCGATTGGCTGGCCGGCATGGGCGAGGAAAACCTCGAGGAGTTCGCCGCCGCCCGGGCGGGGCCGGCCGAGCTTCAAAGCTTCATCGACCGCTACGCGCAGGAGCTTCGCTCGGTCACCGGCGAGCAGGTGCGAAAGGCGCTCGGCGATCTCGTCTCGGCGCCCGACGCGGCGGTGCTCACGGGCGAGTACGCCGAGTTCGCCGCCGCCGGGATCCGGGACTCGCGTGCGCACGGGGATCTGGGGATGGTTCGACGACGACCTGGCGCTGCTCGGCGACTGGGGTTTCGACCTCGACGCGATCACCACCCCGGTCACGATCTGGCAGGGCCGCGAGGACCGCTTCGTGCCGCCGGCCCACGGCGAGTGGCTCGCCGCCAACGTCGCCGGCGCCCGCGCTCACCTGCTCGACGGGCACGGTCACCTCTCGCTTGCGATCGCCTCCTTCGGCGACATCCTGGACGAGCTGGTGGGATGAGATGAGCGAGGAAGCAGCGCCGGCGACCGCCGCTGCCGACGAAACCGAGCTGACGATCGGTTGGTGGCGCGCGGCGAACTACCTCACCGTCGCCCAGATCTACCTGCAGGAGAACCCGCTTCTGCGCGAGGCCCTTCGTCCCGAGCACATCAAGCCGCGCCTGCTCGGGCACTGGGGCACCTCGCCCGCGCTCAACCTCGTCTACGCCCACCTGAACAGCCTGATCCGCCGCACGGGCCAGGACGTCCTCTACGTCGCCGGCCCGGGTCATGGCGGTCCCGCCGTCGTCGCCAACGTCTACCTCGAGGGCACCTACTCGGAGATCTACCCGCGCGTCTCCCGCGACGAGGCCGGCCTGCGCCGGCTGGTCCGCCAGTTCTCGACGCCAGGCGGCATCCCGAGTCACGTCAGCGTGCCGACGCCCGGCTCGATCCACGAGGGCGGTGAGCTCGGCTATGCCCTCGTCCACGCCTTCGGCGCCGCGTTCGACAACCCCGACCTCCTGGTCGCCTGCGTGATCGGGGACGGGGAGGCGGAGACCGGCCCGCTCGAGGCCTCGTGGAAGGGCACGCGGTTCCTCAACCCCGCACGCGACGGCGCGGTCCTGCCGATCCTCAATCTCAACGAGAACAAGATCTCGGGGCCGACGGTGCTCGGACGCGCGGCCAGGTCGGAGATCGAGAGCCTGCTGCGCGGGCACGGCTGGACGCCCATGTTCGTGGAGGGAGACGAGCCCGGCGCGGTTCACCGGCTCTTCGAGCACACGCTGACCGAGGCTCACCAGCGGATCGGTGAGATCCAGTCGCGGGCGCAGGAGAACGGCTCCGGCGGCCGGCCCGAGTGGCCGGCGATCGTGCTGCGGACGCCGAAGGGCTGGACCGGGCCGCGCGAGGTCGACGGCGTGCCGGTCGAGGGGACGTACCGGGCGCACCAGGTTCCGCTGAGCGGCGTGCGCGAGAACCCCGAGCACCTGGCGATGCTCGAATCCTGGCTGCGCAGCTATCGGCCCGAGGAGCTGTTCGACGCCGACGGCCGGCTCGTCACCGAGCTCGCCGAGCTTGCCCCGAACGGCGACAAGCGCATGGGAGCGACGCCGTATGCGAACGGCGGGGCGCTGACGGAGCCGCTGGCCACGCGCGAGCTCGAGGCCTACGGGGTGCCCGTGGAGGGCCCCGGCACCGGCTCGCACGAGAACACGAGGCCCCTCGGTGAGATGGCTCGCGACCTGCTGTCCGACAACCCCGATCGCTTCAGGCTCTTCTGTCCCGACGAGACGAACTCCAACCGTCTCGGGGCGGTGTTCGAGGTCGAGGACCGCTGCCTGATGGACGCCGGGCCGGACGATGAGCACGTCGCTCCCGACGGCCGCGTCATGGAGGTCCTCTCCGAGCACCTGTGCCAGGGCTGGCTCGAGGGCTACTCGCTCACCGGCAGGCACGGGATGTTCGCGACCTACGAGGCGTTCGCCATGGTCTCCGCGTCGATGGCGATCCAGCACGCCAAGTGGTTGGAGGGCGCCGAGGAGCTTCCGTGGCGCGAGCCGATCCCCTCGCTGAACGTGCTCCTGACCTCGACCTGCTGGCGCAACGACCACAACGGCTTCAGCCATCAGGGCCCCGGCCTGATCGACACGATGATCTCGCTGCGCGGCAGCGTCGTCCGCGTCTATCTGCCGCCGGACGCCAACACCCTGCTCTCGGTCGCCGAGCATTGCCTCGCCAGCCGCGACTACGTCAACCTGATCGTCGCCGACAAGCAGGACCACCTCCAGTACCTCGACCTCGACGAGGCGCGCGAGCACGCCGCCGCGGGCGCCTCCGAATGGGCGTGGGCGGGGACAGCGGACGACGATCCCGATGTGATCCTGGCCTCGATCGGCGACGTGCCGACGCTCGAGGCGCTGGCCGCGGCGGCCCTGTTGCGGGAGCGGGTGCCCGAGCTCGCGCTTCGGTTCGTCAACGTCGTCGACCTGATGCGACTGCCGCCGCCGGGGATCCACCCGCACGGCCTGCGCCACTACGACTTCGAGCAACTGTTCGGACGCGACGATCACGTCGTGGTCGCCTTCCACGGATACGCCCGGGCACTGCACCAGCTCCTTCACGGCCGCGCGGATCCGAGCCGGTTCCACGTTCACGGGTTTCGAGAGCAGGGGACGACCACGACACCGTTCGACATGACGGTGATCAACGGCATGAGCCGCTTCCATCTGGCGGCCGAGGCGATCCGCCGCAGCCGCCGTCCCCCCGCGTCCGCAAACGCCTGCCTCGGGTACTGCCACGAGATGCTCCGGCGGCATCGCTCCTACGTGCGCGAGCACTTCGAAGACATGCCCGAGGTCCGGGACTGGACGTGGCCCGGGTAATGACCCCGGGCGCAGTCCTGGTCGTCAACGCGGGCTCGTCGTCGCTCAAGCTGCGGCTCCTCGACGCCGAGGACGAGCTGCTCGCCGCCAGTGACCTCCCGCCGCCGGATGACCCCGCCGCTGCGCTCGCCGCCTTCCTCGCCGAGGACGAGCCCGAGGCGATCGGGCATCGGATCGTGCACGGCGGCATCGAGTACACCGCTCCGGTCCGAGTCGATCGATCGGCCGAGCGGCATCTCGAGCGGCTAGCCGAGCTGGCGCCCCTGCACAATCCCCCGGCGCTTGCGGCGGTGGACGCTGCCCTGCGCCTGCGGCCCGAGATCCCGAACGTCGCCTGCTTCGACACCGCCTTTCACGCCACGCTTCCACCCGAGGCCGCGACGTATGCGATCCCCGGCGACTGGTCGGAGCGCTGGCAGCTGCGCCGGTTCGGCTTTCACGGGCTCTCGCATGCGCACGCGGCACGGCGCGCGGCCGAGCTCCTCGAACGACCGCTTGGGGAGCTGCGGCTGGTGACCGCGCACCTCGGAGCGGGCGCGTCGCTTGCGGCCGTCGACGGCGGGCGATCCGTGGACACGACGATGGGCTTCACGCCGCTCGACGGACTGGTGATGGCGACCCGTCCGGGGATCCTCGACCCGGGCCTCGTGCTCTGGGTCCAGCGCCACGGGGGCCTGGGCGTCGAGGACGTCGAGGAAGCGCTCAACCACGACGCCGGGCTGCTGGGGCTGTCGGGGCGGTCGAGCGACATGCGCGACGTCCTCGCCGGCGTCCGCGAGGGCGACCCGCGTTGCCGCCTGGCCTTCGACGTCTACTCGCACCGCCTCGCGGGTGCGGTGGCGGCGATGGCCGCTTCGCTGAGCGGCGTCGATGCGCTCGTGTTCACCGGGGGCGTGGGCGAGAACATCCCGGAGGTGCGCGCCGAGGCCTGCCGCCGCCTCGCCTTCCTCGGGCTCGAGATCGACCCACGCGCCAATGCTCAGGGTGACGGAGAGCGACTGCTCTCCGACGGCGCGAAGGTGGCGGCGCTGGTGGTCACCGCACGCGAGGACCTCGAGATCGCCGCGGGCGTACGCAAGATTCTCGCCGATGCGGGTTGACGCGGTTTCCGACTGTTCATGGGCGCGTCTGAACGCTCAGACCGAGCTTCTCTGCGATCCCCGCCCGCGGTTGGCCTGGAGCTGCTCTTCGGTCTCTTGCGTCACGGAGTCGATCCGGCGAGGAAGCTGACGCCGACGAGCACGTACTCGAAGAAGAACAGCTGCCAGACACGCATGTAGAAGCGGGTGAACCCGACGGCGTCGTCCGGATCGACCCGCCTCGCCCAGACGAGCAGGACCGCCAGGGCGCCGAGGTGTCCGACCACGAATAGGGGCCGGTTCACGTGCGGGAGCTCGAGCGCCACGGGGATCGCCATGCCGAGATACGCGGCGCACAGCACGCCGAGCGCGATCGCGAATACGCGACGTGCGCCAAGTCGGACGCTGAAGGTGCGGATGCGGTACCGCCTGTCCCCCTCGATGTCCGGGACATCCTTGAGCAGCGCGATCGCCGCGCTGAAGGGAACCACGAAGATGGTCAGCGCCCAGATCGCGGCGGGAAGATCGGCGAGCGACCCGGCGAAGTGACCGTAGACTCCTAGGTTCACCGCCAAGGCGCGCACCATGCTGATGCTGATCACCGCGACGACCGGGAAGCGCTTCAGTCGCAGCGGCGGCGAGGAGTAGGCCGCGCCGACGAACAGGGCGGCGAGCACGGCGGCGAGTTCGATCGGCCCCTGGGTTATCGCCATCGTCGCGGCGCTCACCGCCGTCGCGCCGACGATCAGCTTCGCCGCCGCGGGGCTCAGCTCGCCCGCGGCGAGCGGCAGATCGGGCTTGTTGACGCGGTCGATGTCGACGTCCTCGATCTGATTGAGGCCGACGATCGCGACGTTCACACACCAGGCGGCGAGCAGCGTCGCGGCGAGATCGAGCGCACCGCTCGCGTGACCGGCGGCTGCCGCGATCGCATAGAGGGCGATCACGCTGACCGTGGTGCCGACGATCGTGTGCGGGCGTGAGAAGCGCCACAGCGCGCCGGCACGGGCTCCGATCGCGCGCGCCCCGGAAGCGAGCGTGGTCCCCTGTGTCCCGGCTGTGCTCACGACCTTCTCCCGAGCCTCTCGCGCAGCGCGAGCGCGGCTGCGATCGGGACGAACGCGGCTCCCGCTGCCGACCCGGCGAGAAAGCGGGCGGCGAAGCGCAGGCGGCGTGCGGGCGTCATCGGTTCGTCGACGCGCTCCCGGGGCGCCGGAAGGCGAAGCGGCGACGGCCCCGCCGCCGGCTTCGTGCCTGCGATCGCCAGGCCATACGGCGAGCGGCGATCGCGATGCCAGCTGGGGGCGACATAGGCGGTAACCATGTCGGTGAAGCCGGCGGCGGCCAGCCAGGCGCGGTAGTCGGTTTCGCGCGGGAAGAGCATCCACTGCTTCGACAACCAACTCGCGGCCCGGTTCGCGGGAGGCAGCGGCCCCACAAACACGGCGACTCCGCCTGGTCGAAGAACTCTGTAGGCCTCGGCCACCGCGCGTTGGGGCTCGGGCCAGTACTCGATGCTGCCCGCGGACACGTAGCGGTCGAAGCTGTCGGTCTCGAATGGGAGCGCCTCGGCATCGCCCTCGAGACGCCGGCAACCTCGAAGCGGGGGCTTGGCGGCGGCGCGGGCGAGCTGGTGTGGGCTTTGGTCGAGCATGGTCACGTTCTCCGGCGCCACGTGGCGGACGATCCCCTCGGTGGTGAAGCCCGTCCCCGCGCCGACGTCGACCGTGGCGAGCGAGGGCTGATCGAGGCGTGCAAGACGCAGCGCCTGCGAGCGCATCTGCGGCGTCCAGAACAGCGGGTTGACCCACCGGTCGTAGGTGATCGAGAGGAAGCGGTAGAACCAGTAGGCCTCCTTCTTGTGTTGGATCAGGTGCAATCGCCCTCCTCACGCTCGCGCTCCAGACCGGCGAGGCAAGACTCGGCCCGCAGCAGCGTTCGCCCGCGTCGGCGAACGACGACCCCGAGGCGCCCCGCGAGGGCCTGCCGGGAGCGTGGCTCGGTGGCGACGCGGTCAGCAAGCGGGACCGGCAGCGCGACGGCGCTCCCGGCCTCGTCGCCCTCGAGCTCCACCTCGTAGGCGGCCGACCTCGCGTGCACCGCCCAGGCGCCGCCGCCGACGCGGGCGACGGTGCGGGCGAGCGGCGGGGCGAGGGTGATTAGGCGCTCGCCGACCCGCACGGCGATGAGGGTGGGCGTCAAGGACATCCCTGCGAGGCGCATCGGGCCGCCGGCGAAGGCGACGCAGACGTCGCCGCCTTCGAAGGCGTCGGCCTGGCCCCACCACCAGCGCTCCGGAAACGCTCGGCCCCAGTTCTTTTCCATGTACACGCGCGCCCCGTCGAGCGGCACCGACTCTCCGCCAATCCTCGCCTCGCCCGCCACCAGGCCACCCATCGCCCACGGATGCCAGTATTGCGGCAGGCCGGGGAGGAGCTGAGCCGGTCCCGACCCTCCCAGCGCCGGGCGCGGCCAGCCAACCGGATCCCGCAGCTCGACCTCGAGCGCCGCATCGGGGCCGAGCGCCAGGCGCAACTCGCGCTCCGAGCCCTCGCCGATGCCCTCAGCCCGGACGCCGAAGCGGGCAGGATCGCCAGCCGCGCGGTCGGCGATCACGGCGTGGACGCGCCCGCTTGGATGCGAGGCGAGCGCGAGCACCGCCCAGCGACGCCGCGGGAGGAGGCAGACGCCGCACAGCGCGATCACCACCCTTCCCCTGTCGGCGTCGGTGATCCGCCAGTAGTAGCCCTCGAACCGCGCACCGTGATCGCGGGCCGGATCGCCGAAGGGCGGATCGGCGCCCGCCCGCCGGTATCGGGCGAGCAGGGCCGGGCCGAGGGCACGCCGCCGGGTCACCTCCCCGGCGCGCAGCATGGTCGTGGCTGCCCGCGGCTCCATCGCAAAAGCGGACGTGGGCTGGAAGTGCCGGTTACCCGGCCGCAGTAATACACCTTCGACCGTGGGTCGGCCCAGGCTGAGGGGGCAAAGATGCGTGCTAACGGGCGGCGCCTGGTGGGTCGGGGCGGAGAGCGGAGAGTGCAACCATCGCGTAGTTCAAGGATCGAGCGCTCTTCTTCTTTAGTCGAGCCGTCCACCAGGGCATCTGTCTCGTCCTCGGCCAAGGCGAGCAGAACCGCCTGATCCATCACTACACAGATCAGCGGCTCATCCCGGCGAAGCCACCAGGTCTCATCGCCCTTGTCGTCTCGACGCCATAGCCGAGGGCCGTCCGATCTTGTCGCCGGACGTTTCAGTGCGGTCTCGACGGCATCGATCTGGCTCACGCGCGCGACGCTATCAACGGGGGCGAAGACTTGAGTCGGCTTGCGCTAAGACTCTGGCCTCGGCTCGGGGCCTGTGCTTCTATGCGCCGGATGTTCGCCGCAGTCACGATGGAGGGCTGGTCAGTGGCCTCGATCCAAGCTTGCTGCGATCTCGGAGGCCGGCCCTGCCGGCTCGGCCACTTCGGCTTCCTACCCGGGGTCCGCTGTTCCAGAAGCCGTATCAGGCGGCGACTGTAGTCAAAGATCGTCAGTGGCAATCCTTGACTGGCCGAAAGACATATTCGCGGCCGACGTACGCGAGGCGCTCAAGCGCCCGGCCGCCGGCGGGCGTAGGCGCGCCCACAACCTGGCGCCGATCATCGTTCCCCTGCACGTCTCTTGGGGCTCTGGGACCGCGGATAGGATCGGCGAATGGGGACGGGGTTCATCCGCGGCTACGGGGCCGCGATCGGGAGGACGGTCATCGCGATCGCATCCCTGGTCACGCTTCCGTCGGAGCTCGTCGCCAAGAATGGCAACAGCAGGTCGGCTCGAGCACGCTGCCGGCAGGCGGCCGTGGCGCGCGACGATGCGATCCAGCCACCGATCAGGAGGTGAGGCACGAAGTCGATGAGCGGCCGGGGCACCGAGACTGACCTGGTCACGGGGGCGTTCAGTTACTCAGGCTCGCGTATCGCCGAGCTCCTGATCGAGTCCGGACGAGAGGTGAGAACCCTCACTCATCATCCGGATCGCGAGCATCCCCTGAGAGCAAGAGTTCAAGCCCAGCCCTACCGGTTCGATGACCCAGTCGCGCTGAAGCGCAGTCTCGAAGGGATCAGCACTCTCTACAACACGTATTGGGTCCGATTCGAGCGGAGCGGGACGACTTACGCCAAGGCTGTGGCCAATTCCCGGGCGCTGTTCGAGGCGGCTCGGCGGGCCGGAGTCGCGCGCGTTGTTCACCTCAGCATCGCCAATCCCTCAGTCGATTCGCCGCTGCCGTACTACCGCGGCAAAGCGCTCGTCGAGCAGGCATTAACCGCCGCTGATGTTCCCTGCTCGATCGTGCGGCCGACTTGGATATTCGGGGGTCGGCGCGAGGTTCTGGCCAACAACATCGCATGGATCCTGCGGCGGATGCCGATCTTTTTCGTGCCGGGCGATGGCCGCTACCTGGTGCAGCCGATCCACATTGACGACCTTGCGCACATTTGCCTCGGCGCCGCGCACGGTCCCAGCGATGTGATCATGGATGCCGCCGGACCCGACACGATGTCGTTTGAGGAGCTCGTCCGTGCCATTCGCCAGGCCGTCGGTAGACGAACGCCGATCTTGCACGCATCGCGGCCCGCGATGGCGGTGCTGGCTCGTGCGCTCGGCATTGTGCTGCGCGACGTAGTCCTCACCCCCGAGGAAATTCGCGGCCTGACCTGCGGGCTGCTCGCCTCGCGTCAACCTGCGCTCGGGCAGGTGTCCTTTATCGAATGGCTGAAGGAGAGCGGGCCGGCACTCGGCCGTGGATATGCAAGCGAGCTCGACCGTCACTTTCGGACGCGCAAGACGTGGGTTCCTGCGTGAGACGGGATTCGCCCTGTCAGGGAAGCGCGGTTCGAGGTGGTTCGTGCGCCACGCCGCGTCGTGACGGAGCCTTCCACCGACTCCTCGCAGCCGGGCGGTCACGCGTCCTCCGGCCGAGTTGCGTACGTGACGCGCACGAGACACCCTAATCCGCAAACATCTCACCATGGGATTTCTGGATCGTCTCCTTGGCCGCAGTACCGAGCCCGAATCGCGGTCCCGGCAGGACGCTTCCGCGTCTTCGCCGGGCGCCCCGGGCCCACTGACGGACGAGCAAGCGCTCGAGCGCTATCGCTACCTGGTGCGGACCGCACCGCCGGAGGCGATCGAGCGGGCCCATGAGCAGGCCTTCGCGAAGCTGACGCCAGAGCAACGGCGCATGGCGTTGCGCGACTTGAGCGCGGCCGCGCCCGAACACGAGCGCACCGGAGGCGACGACCCGCGCTCCCTCGCCCGGATGGCCACCCGCGCGGAGATGAACCGGCCCGGCACCGTAGAGCGAGCCTTCGCTGGCGGCGGAGGCATGCGCGGCGGCATGGGCGGCACCCTGCTCGGCAGCTTCGCGGCGGCCTTCGCCGGGAGCCTGGTCGCCCAGTCGCTGTTCTCGGAGTTCGGCGGCGAAGAGGCCGCCGCCGAGGGTGACGGTGGTGCCGAGGGAGCTGCGGGCGACGCGGGCGGTGATACCGAAGGCGGGGACTTCGGCGGCGGGGACTTCGGCGGCGGGGACGTCGGCTTCTGAGACCGGGCCGCCCGTAGCGCCCGCGGTGCACGAGCTCTTCGCGCCGACACCGACCCCGGCTGACTAGACCCTCGCATTCGGACGACGAGCGACAATCGGCCGGATAAACGCTGCCGCCGCGCCCGGGCCCGCCGGCGGCCCTTTGGCCGGCTCCCGCTCAGGACTGCCATGAAGAAGGGCCCCGTTGGTGAAACCCTCAGCGGTATCCACCAACCGAGGCACCAAGGAGGCCCACTTCAATGTTGCATGCTGGATTAGACCTGAGTCGGCGCAAGATCGACGTCTGCCTGCTCTCCGAGCAGGGCGAGCACCTCGACCAGCTCGCCGTCCGCCCGACGTCGAGTCGCCTTCGAACGCTGGCTCGACGAATCGACGAGGTCCACGCAGAGCCGGTCTGCGCCGTGGTCGAGTCGATGACGGGAGCGAGACTCGTCCACGACACCCTGGAGCAGGAGGGCTGGGACGTCGAGATCGCAGACGCGCAGCGGGTCAAGGGCCTCGCTCCGCTCGCCTGCAAGACGGATAAGACCGACTCGCTCGTCCTCGCCACCCTCTCGCAGCGCGACCTGGTGCCGGCGATCTGGCTTCCCGACCCGAGGGTCGAGAGGACCTACGGGAGCTCGCCCGCTTTCGCATGCACCTGGTCCACCACAAGTCTGCGCTTAAGTGCCGGATCCACTCGACCCTGATCAACTTCGGCAAACCCTGCCCGGTCACCGACCTGTTCGGGGCCGAGGGCCGCCGGCTGCTGGCCAGGCTCGAGGTGCCCGAGCCGTGGCGCTCGAACGTGGAGCGCCTCGATCGAGCTGATCGATCACCTCGAGGGCGAGATCGACCAGATCAACCGCCGGCTCCGCGCCGGCCACGCAGACCATCCCTACATCCCGCTCTTAATGAGCGTCACGGGTATACCCTGGGTGCGCGCCTTCAACGAACGGGCCGTTATCGGCGCGATAGCAGCGCTTCGCGAGCCGCGGAAGCTGACCGGCTACACGGGCCTCTGCCCGCGCGTCGTCCAGTCGGGCGACTCCGACCGGCGCGGCCCGCTGACCAAGCACGGCCCCACCTACCTGCGGTGGGCGTTGCTCGAGGCGACCATGCACGCCCTCCGCCACCCCGCCTATGCGGCGCGCTACCAGCGCACCAAGAAGAGGCTCGGCAAGCAGCGCGGCGCGAAGGTAGCCCAGGTCGACGTCGCCCGTCGCCTTGCCCACGCGATCTGGCACATGCCTTCTCGAGGTGAGGAGTTCGCTCCTAGAGGCGCCGCTTTTCGTCTGGCGGCCTGACCGCCCCTTTTGGACATGCGCCCGCGAGCGACCGTTCCGATTTCGCCTGATCCTCCCGCCGAGGAGGCCATGGAGACATGAGCGCTGCTCCACACCCCGAGACCTGGAAGGAGGACGACTGGCAGCTACCGACCATTACTTGACACGAGGCCCTTCTTCATGGAGACGAAGAGCAGGCGCCCGCGACGCAGCTCCCACTTCAAACAGAAGGCGGTCACGAGGCTGCTGGCTCACCCTCGTCGGCGCATAGGAGGGCCGCGTGCGGTGTCAGTCCGACTCCTCGCGGGCGCGCCCGTAGCGCTCGTAGATCACGCGGGAGCCGAACGTCCTGGTCTCGATCAGGTCGAGCGGGACGTCTTCGGTGACCGGCGGCAGGAACGGCGTGCCCCCACCGACGAGGACGGGATAGCGGAACATGCGCAGCTCATCGACAAGGCCCAGCTCGATCGCCGCCGCGGCCAGTCCGGCACCGCCGATCGAGACGTCCTTGTCGGTCGCGTCGAGCGCCGCGCCGACCTCCTCGGCCACCGAGCGCCTCGGCGAGCCGGGCATTCCCCTGAACGCTGTCGAGCGTGCGACTGAAGACGATCTTCGGGATCGCGCACCAGACGTCGGCGAACGCGGCCCTGGCCTCGTTGTCGCGCAGGGACGGATCCGTCTCCCAGACAAGCATCGTCTCGTAGAGCCTGCGGCCGAGTAGATACCCGCCGAGCTCGCTGTACCTGCGCGAGGTGAAAGCGAAACAGCTCGTCGCTCGGGGCCCCCCACTCGAACGCGCCCTCGCGGTCGGCGATGAAGCCGTCCACCGAGACGCTCATCGAGTAGATCAGCATGCTTCAGCTCGTCGGGCCGGAGCGACCGATGATGATCGTGATGAAATCCGCTGAGCGGGGCTTCGTCTGCATGGGCCGTGAAGGACTCGAACCTTCAACCTTGAGATTAAGAGTCTCCTGCTCTGCCAGTTGAGCTAACGGCCCGGGAGGGGCATCGTAGCGATGGGACCCGGGACGCCCGGGGGCTCGATCAGGGTGCCGGCGCGGGCAGCGGAGCGCCGGTGCTTCCGGCGCCGCCGAGGCCGCCGAACGGGTCCTGAATCTGCGGCGAGGCCTCCTCGCCGCCGCCCTGCTGGGCCTGCTCGCGCTGCCGGGCAAGCTGCTCCTTTTGCTTTCGCGCCTGCTCGGCGAGGGCGTCCATGTTCTTCTGGATCGCGGCGCGCTGGGACTGATCCGCCGCCTCGACCGCCCGTTCGCCGGCCGCGTCCCCCTTGCTGATCTGGCCGTCGGCGTAGAGGTACAACGCGAGCTGGGCGTATGCGGAGCTCGTCCCCTGCGCCTTGGCGACGATCGCCTGCGCCCCGGCGGCACCGTCGGGATCGAGCAGGTAGCGATACGATTCCGCGGCCTGCGCGGCGGCGGTCGTATCGGGGCGCTTCGGCTTGGTCTCGATGTAACGCTCCCAGGCCGCAATCGACTGCTCGAGGTCGGCTCTCGACTCCTCGCTGATCTCGATCACCCCCGTCTGCGGGTTCACCGTCACGCCGGTCTCGGTGGCCGAGCGGTAGTAGGCACCGGAGAGGTCGAGCAGCGCGCGCTCGTTGTCGGGGTCGGTCTCGAGCGTCTCGTTGGCGTCCTCGATCTGCTGCTCGTACTCGGGCGTCGACGCGCTGTCGCCGCCGCCGAGCCCGATCGCGTCGAAGATGCCGCCGCTGACGTCGCTGCCGATGCCGAAGCCGACGAAGCTGATGAAGAAGATGAACGCGAGGAAGCCGAAGACGACCTGGACCACGCGCCGGCGCTTGCCGCTCTTGAGATCGAAGATCATCGGGCGGGGAAGGCTAGAGGACGCAACCGGTCAACCGGCCTCGCCGGGCGAGACCTCGGTGCCGACCGCCTCCTCGCGGGGCCGGCCGAACCGCTTTGCGACCGCGATGCTGCCCTCATACAGCAGCAGCAGCGGGATCATGATCATGATCATGCTGATCGGGTCGCCCCCGGGGGCGGCTGCGGAGATCACGGCGATGATGAAGATCGCGTAGCGCCGGTTGTGCGCGAACCACTCGGGCGGCGCGATCCCGAGCCGAGTGACGGACAGCATCGCGATCGGGATCTGGAACAGCAGCCCCATCGCGACCAGCATCAGGCCGAAGAAGCTGTAGTAGTCGCGCGCCCGGACCTGGATGTTGAACTCGGCCTCGTTGAAGTTGAGCAGGAACTTGACCGCGACCGGCATCACGACGAAGTAGGCGAAGGCGACGCCGACGATGAACAGAATCGGCATCGCGATCAGGAACGGCATGATCGTGCGCCGCTCCTGGGGGGAGAACGCGGGGAGGACGAAGGCGTACAGCTGGTAGAGGACGATGGGCAGCGCGAGGATGATCGCGCCGTACGCCGAGACCTCGACCGTGGTGAAGAACGGCTCGGTGACCCCGAACGTCAGCGGCACGGGCGTGTCCGCCGGCAGCGGGTCGTTGGCGATGTCGAGCAGCAGCGGGTTCTGCCAGAAGCAGAGGGCGAAGGCGACACCGAGCGCCAGCAAGGCGACGATCATCCGATTGCGCAGCTCGTCGAGGTGATCGACGAGGGTCAGCCGATCGTCGAACTGGGCGCGTGCCGACTTCAGGCGCGCCACGGCGTCACCGGCGCCCGCGCCACGCGGACGCCCATGTCAGGAGCGGTTCTCGACGACCTCGCCCTCGACGGGCTCCGCGCCCGGCTCGGGCTGTGGCTGAGAGGCCGACATCTCGAGCTTCGCCCGCTCAGCCTTCTCGTCGTCATCGTCCTTGTTGTTTCCGGTGATCGAGTCCTTGAACTCGCGCATGCCCTTGCCCAGCGACGAGCCGAGCTCGGGGAGACGCTTGGGCCCGAACACGAGCAAAGCGATGACGAGCACGATCGCGATTTGCCAGATGGAGAAATCCATTACACGGGATGTTACTCAGCCCGCGCCCGGGCAGATCACTCCCGGTCGAAATTGAGATGAAAGCGCGACGGCGTCGGCTCGTCCTGGCCCTGGTACTTCGAGCCCGTCTCCTCCGATCCGTACGGGCGCTCGACCGGAGAATCCATCCGCATGAACGAGATCTGGCCGATCGGCATGCCGTGGTAGATCGTGATCGGCAGGTTGGCGACATTCGAGAGCTCCAGCGTCAGATTGCCCTCGAAGCCTGCGTCGACGAAGCCGGCGGTCGAATGGATCAGCAGGCCGAGCCTGCCCAGGGAGCTCTTGCCCTCGAGCCGGGCGACGATGTCGTCCGGGAGCCGCACGCGCTCGAGCGTCTGCCCGAGCACGAATTCGCCGGGATGCAGGATGAACGGATCGTCGCCCTTGACCTCGACCAGCTCGGTGAGATCCTCCATCGCCTCGCGGACGTCGATGTACGGGCGCCGGGCGTTATGGAAGACGCGGAACTTGCGATCCACACGCATGTCGACGCTGGAGGGCTGGATCAGGTTCGGGTCGAACGGGTCGAACGCGATGCGGCCCGCCTCGACCTCGGCGCGAATCGTGCGGTCCGAGAGCACCATCGGGGCGCCAGTCTACGCGCGAGCCCTAAAGGAAACGCGCCATGGTGCCGACTTACGAATAGCGCTCGACGACCCCGTTGGCGACCAGCTCGAGGAGCTCGCTGCGCTGATCGTCCAGTGACGCCGGTCCGCAGCGCCCGCTTGGCGCGCTCCACACGCTTGCGGGCGTCGCCGCGGACCTGGTCGAGCACGCCGGTGGCGGCGATCCGGTCGCACGCAGCCTCGGCCGCGGCGGGATCGAGGGCTCGCAGGTCGAGCTCGGCGAGCACCGGGTCGTGCTCGCGGGCGAGGATGAGCGGCAGGGTGACCGTGCCGTCGAGCAGATCGGTGCCGCGCGCCTTGCCGGTGCGCTCGGCGGGCCCCGCCACGTCGAGCACGTCATCGAGCAGCTGGAAGGCGAGCCCGATCTCGCGTCCGAACGTCGCCAGCGCCTCGCCGCGGCGATCGCCGGGTGCGGCGTCGGTGCCGATCAGGCAGGCGCACTCGAACAGGCGAGCGGTCTTCAGCCGGCAGCGCTCGAGGTAGCGCTCGGCGCCGATCGCCGTCTGATAGGCGTCGCGGCGCTGGGCGAGCTCGCCCTCGGCGAGGCCGACCGAGGCCCCGGCGAGCAGGCGCACGCGCCGCTCGGCCCCCGCGTCACCGTTCGCGAGCTCGGCGAAGGCGCGCGAGAACATCAGGTCGCCGACCGCCGTCGCCGCGTCGCGGCCCGCCCGCGCGACGACGGTCGGATGGCCCCGGCGAAGGGGCGCGGCGTCGAGGACGTCATCGTGGACCAGGGTCGCCATGTGCACGAGTTCGACCGCTGTCGCCGCGCCCTCGGCCCCGTCGCCCGCCTCGGGACCGGCGCATAGCAGCACCAGCATCGGCCGCAGGCGCTTGCCGCCGGCCGCAAGCGTCGCCGCGGCCTCCGCCCCCAGCCCGCCGCCGTGGCCCCCGACGAGGGCGGCGAGGCGCTCCTCGACCGCCGCCATGCGGCGGGGCAGCCAGACCTCGGCCGCGTCGAGGACCATGGTCACGGGGGGTGGGACGGCTGATCGGTTCATATGCGTCGGCGCCGCCGGCTCAGGCCGGCCGCGTCCCGGAGTGGATCGTGATGATGCCGCCGGCCAGCACGGTGTAGCGGATTCCCTCGAGGCCGGCGCGGTCCATGATCAGCGCGAGCCCCTCGGGCGGCGGAAAGCTCTTGACCGAGTCCGGCAGGTACGAGTAGGCGTCGCGGTCGCCGGCGAGCGTGCCGAGTAGCGGCACCGCGCGGTCGAACCAGACCGAGAAGAAGATCGAGAGCGGCGGCCGTCGCGGCTGCGTGATCTCGAGGATCACGAGGCGACCGCCCGGCGTCAGCACACGCACCAGCTCCGCCACGCCTCGCTCGAGGTCCGCCAGGTTGCGGACGCCGAAGCCGACCGTGACCGCGTCGAAGGCGCCCTCGTCGTAGGGGAGCGACAGCGCGTCGCCCCACTCGAACCGGACCCCCGCGGTACGCCGCTCGGCCGCCTTCTCGCGCGCGAGGTCGAGCATCCGCTCGGAGAAGTCGGAGCCGATCACCCGCCCTTCGGGCCCCGTGCGCCGTGCGAGCTCGAGCGCCAGGTCCCCGGTCCCGCAGCAGACGTCGAGGGCCGAGTCGCCCGCCTCCAGCTCGGCCAGGTCGGCGGCGCGCTCGCGCCAGCGATGGTGCAGCCCGACCGTCATCGCGCTGTTCATCAGGTCGTAGATGCCGGCGATCCGGTCGAACATGCCGCGGATCTGGCCGGCGAAGGCCTCCTGTTCGACTGTGGTGGGCATCGGGGACGCCGCGCGCGCTACTGCAGCGAGGCGAGGAACTCGACCAGCGCGTTGAACTTCTCCGGCGGCAGGCTCCCGTACTCGGGCATGATCCCGGACGGGTTGACGAGCGTTCGCTCGATCGCCTGCGCGGGCAGCTTCGCGCCGATCTCGGTCAGTTCCGGCCCCGGTCCGTCGTTGCCGTTCTCGCCGAACTTGTGGCAGGCCAGGCACCCGGATTGCGCCGCGACCTGCTTGCCGGTCTCGAACTGTGGCGGCACCTCGAGGTCGATCTCGGTCGGCGAGCCGGCCGAAGCGCCCAGGAAGGTCAGATACGCCATCGCGATGATCGTCAGGATGCCCGCGGTCAGCGCCACCGGCCGCCGCTCGATGCGCCGCTCCGGATTACGGTCGTAGAACGGCAGCAGCAAGAGCAGGACCATGCAGAGCGTCGGGATCCCGATCGTCGCCACCGGCACCAGCTCCGGCGGCTTGATCACCCGCAGCAGCTCGAAGAGGAAGAAGAAGTACCACTCGGGCCGCGGGACGTAGGTGGTGGTCGTGGGGTCGGCCTTCGGTCCCTGCTCGGCGCCCAGGATCAGCGACATCGCCACGATCACCAGGGCGACGATCATCATCATCACCGAGTCCTTGAGGACGGCGTAGGGGAAGAAGGGCTTGCCCTTCTTCTTCATCACCTCGTACTCGAGGAGGTAGGACTCCTGCTCGGCGCGGTTCATCCCACCTTCTCCTCACGCAGCGACTTCGGCTTCGTCTGCGCCCGCAGCCACGGCGGCGCCGTCGTGCCGAGCTTCACGACCAGATAGAGATGCGCGCCGATCAGGGCGATGATCAGCCCCGGGACGAGCAGCATGTGGATGGAGTAGAACCGCGGCAGGGTCGTGGCGGTGAACTCCGAACCGGCCCGCAGGAAGTCGGCCAGGTACGGGCCCACGATCGGGCCCGACGCGGTGATGTTCATCGCCACGATCGTCGCCCAGTAGGAGCGGTTGTCGAACGGCAGCAGGTAGCCCGTGAGGCCCATGACCAGCGTGAGGATCAGGAGCACGACGCCGATCACCCAGTTCAGCTCGCGCGGGTACTTGTAGGCGCCGAAGAAGAACGTCCTGCCCATGTGCAGGAAGATCAGGATGATCATCATCGTCGCGCCCCACTTGTGGAGGCCGCGGACGAACTCGCCGAGAAAGACGTCGTTGGTCAGGTGGGAGATCGACTCGTACGCCTCGGTCGCCGAGGGCACGTAATAAAACGCCAGGAAGACGCCGGTGAGCGCCTGGACGACGAACGCGAACAGGGTCGCCGAGCCGAGCGTGTAGAACCAGTTCGTCCCCTTCGGGACCTTGCGCAGCAGCAATCCGGTCAGGAACGGCGACGCGCCGGTGCGCTGGTCGACCCAGCCGACGACATCGATCGCGCCCTCCTTGACCTTCCCGCGACTGGCGGCTGCGGGCCGCCAGTCGCGCCGCCGTCGCGCCGGGCGCCGTTGCCGCGCTCGCCCGGCTTCTGACGGCTTGCGTAGTGCGGAGGGAAGCTTGGGCATCGTCGGGCTCAGCTCGGCGGCGGCGCCGTGGTCGGGCGGGGCGGATAGAGGTACTCCCAGATCCCGCCGGTGTACTCGCCCGGATCGCGGGCGCGGACCGGCTCGAGGTCGTTGGTGACGCTGTACCGGGGGCCGATCTCGAGCGTGTCGGCCGTCACGCGGGTCTGGAAGCGGTCGAGCGGGCGCACCGGTGGCCCGCCGATCACCTGGCCCTCGAAGTCGTACACGCCGCCGTGGCACGGGCAGATGAAGTTCCCGGCGGCGCGGACGAAGCGAACGGGGCAGCCGAGATGCGCGCAGCGGGTCGAGATCGCGATGAACTCGTTCGGGTCCTCGTCGAGGGCCGGGCTCCCGCGCCGGATGTAGACCGTGGTCTTGCCGGAATCGCCGACGCCGTCGACGATCGTGATCACCGCCTGGCGGTAGGTGTCCTCGGTGAAGTCGTCGGGCGAGCCGACGCCCTCCCAGGTCTCCTCGGGGCGGTCGAAGATCGGCGCGACGGCGAATCCCGACCACCGGCAGCGCGACCACGGCCACCGCGACGCCCCCGGCCGCCTGGCCGGCGAGTGCGAACACGGTCCGGCGAGTCATCGTCTCGCCTTCGAAATAGCCCGCGGGCTTGGGCTTCTCGGGGCTCGCGCCCCGCTTCTTGTCCGCCGGCTCAGCCAAGTCTCAGAGGGGGTCCGCGCGGAAGTCTATTGCGTCGGCAGCGCGCCCAAGCTCGTCCCTGAGGCCCGCTTCCGCGGCGGTCGCCGAGGCGGCGGCCCAGAGGGCCTCGGCGGCGCCATCCGACTCGCCGCGCAGCTTCGCCTTGGCCTCGTCGTGGGCCGTCGAGGCGCCCGCGCCGATCGCCGCCGCGGAGGAGAGCCAGAGCGCCTTCGCGGCGGGTGCGGCCGCCTCGGGCGTCCGGCTGCCGTCGTGGATCTGCGCGGCCAGGCTGATCAGATCGGAGAGCTCGCGCACCGCGTCGAGGTCGCCGAGCGCGGCGAGGCGCTCGAGTCCGAGGGCATACAGATAGTCGCCCGCGAGCAGAGCGAGGTCGGGGTCCACCCCCGCGACGACCCGCCCGCACGCGTAATGGAGCAGATAGCCCTCGCGCACGGACTCGACCACCAGCGCGTACTCGCCTGGGGCGGCGGCGGCGCGCGGCCCGGCCGCCGCCAGCATGCCCAGGCTCGGCTCGACGTCACCGGCGTCCGCCACGTGCGGGCTGACCACGGAGTCGTCGTCGTGCAGGGATGCGGCGAGGACGCGCAGCGCGTCGCGGGGCTCGGTCATCGGCGCGCGAGCTTAGTGCCCGCGCCGTGCCCGGGCGGCGCTCTCAGCCGGGGCCGCTGCCGCCCGAGCCCGACGATCCGGAACCGGAGCTGTCGTCGCCGGCCTCGATCCGCCCGAGCCGGGGCCGGAGCTGTCGTCGCCTGCCTCGATCCCGCCGGCGCATTCCGGGTCGTCGGCATGCTCGGCCTCGTCGCAGTGGCCCGACACGTCCTCGGACTCGGTGGTGGTCGATCCGGTGGTCGTGGACCCAGTGGTCGTCGAGGTCGTGGAGGTCGTCGAGCCGGTGGTCGTCGGCGACGTCGCCTGCTCGGTCACCGTCGTCGTGACGGGGTCGTCATCGCCGCATGCGATCAGGCCGGCGGCGCCCACGCCCAGAACCGCGGCGGCGAGCACGGCGGCTATCGGCGCTGTAGAGGTGCCGACGATGCGCATCTGGACCTTGAACACACACCACGCGCGAGCATCACACGAGCACCTCGGCGAACGCCTCTGCTGCCGCCTCGCAGGTGTGGTCGATCGCCGCCTCGTCGTGGGCGAGCGAGACGAACCACGCCTCGAACTGCGAAGCGGGCGGGTACACGCCGCGATCCAGCAGCGCCCGCGCGAAGCGCCCGTAGGCGTCGAGGTCGCACGCCGACGCGGACGCGAAGTCGCGCGGGGCCTCGGCGGCAAAGAACGGGGTCACGAGCCCGGGCGAGGACGCCAGGCTGACCCGGTCGTCGCCGGCCGCGGCGGCGAGCCCCTCGGCGAGGCGATCGGTGAGTGCACCAAGGCGGCGGTAGGCCTCGGCGTCGAGCTTCGAGAGCGTCACGATGCCGGCGGCGACCGCGAGCGGATTGCCGGCCAGCGTCCCGGCCTGGTAGACGTCCCCCGCGGGAGCGACGCGCTCCATCAGCGCGCGCCGCCCGCCGTAGGCGGCCGCCGGCAACCCGCCGCCGAGGACCTTGCCGAGCAGGGTCAGATCCGCCTCGACCCCGTAGCGCTCCTGGGCTCCACCGCGGCCGATCCGAAAGCCGGTGATCACCTCGTCGAGCACGAGCAGAGCCCCGTGCTCGTCCGCTTGTGCTCGCAGGCGCTCGAGGAAGCCGTCGGCGGGCGGGACCAGGCCCATGTTCGCGGGCACGGGCTCGGCGAGGATCGCCGCGACCTCGTGCGCGGCGAGCGCGGCGGCGACGGCGTCGGAATCGTTCCACGGGACGACGATCGTCGCCCCGGCCTGCCCCTCCGGGACGCCGGGGCTGGCGGGGATCCCCTGAGTCGCGAGGCCCGACCCGGCCTCCGCGAGCAGGCCGTCCACGTGGCCGTGGTAGGCGCCGGCGAACTTGATCAGCTTCTCGCGTCCGGTCACGGCGCGGGCCAGGCGAACCGCACTCATCGTCGCCTCGGTGCCCGAGTTGACCATCCGCAGCATGTCGACCGAACGGAAGCGGTCGCAGACCTCCTGGGCGAGCTCAACCTCACCCTCGGTCGGAGCGCCGAAGCTCGTTCCGCGCTTCGCGGCCTCCGAGACCGCGGCGACCACGTCTGCGTCGGCATGCCCCAGGATCAGCGGGCCCCAGGAGCAGACCCAGTCGATGTAGCGGTTGCCGTCGACGTCGATCAGCTCGAAGCCCTCGCCACGCTCGACGAAGATCGGGTGGTCGCGGCCGATCGACCTCATCGCGCGCACCGGCGAGTTGACGCCGCCGGGCAGCAAGCCCACCGCCCGCGCATGGATCACGGCCGACGTGCGGGTGTCGATCCCCGACGCGGTCCGCTCAGCCACCCGCGTGTTCCGCTTCCCAGCTCGCGTAGTCGTCGGTGAAGTAGTGCAGCCGGATCTTCTTGAACTCCGTGGAGGAGTAGAGCGTCGCGCGATCGTCGCCGTGGAGCCGATGCTCGTCGGCGATCGAAGCGAGGATCGCGTCGCACTCGTCCTTCGAGCGGCCGTGGGCCATCGTGAACACGGAGTAGGGCCAGTCCGGATAGGTCGGGCGCTGGTAGCAGTGCGAGATCCCGCGCACGGAGGCCATCCGCGACCCGACCTCCGGGATCCGGTCCTCGGGCACGCGCCAGACCCCCATCCCGTTGGCCGAGAAGCCTGCGCGGCGGTGGTAGAGGATCGCCGCGACCCGGCGCAGGAGCTTGCGGTCGACCATCGTCTGCAGATGGTCGAGGAGGGCGTGGGTGGTGATGCCCGCGGTCGCCGCGGCCTCATCGTAGGGGCGATGGACCACCTTCATCGGGCCCTGAAGGGCGCGGATCACCGCGACGTCGCGGTCGTCGTAGGGCTGTGGGTCGAGCTCGCGCGGCGGCGACGCATCAACCGTCGCGGCGAGCGCCTCGGTCCCCTTCTCCATCTCGAGGTTCATGTTGATCTTGAACAGGCGCAGGGTGGGCAGCTGCCGGATCGACTCCGCTCCCGTGAGCCGCTGGAGGACCTCGAGCGTGCCCTCGATCCCGAGTTCCGAGTCGGGCGGGGTCGCGATCGTGAACCAGAGGTTGAACTCGTGCGTGCGCAGGTAGTTGTGCGAGACGCCGGGATGCGAGTTGATGATCTTCGCCGCCCGGTGCGGGTGCTCGGCGTCCACCTTCGCCGCGACCAGCATCGAGGCGTAGCCAAGCGCGCGGGTGTCGAAGATGGGCGTGATCTCCCGGATGATCCGCTCGTCGAGCAGCCGGGCGGTGCGCTCCATCAGCTCGTCGACGTCGAGGCCGGCCTCGGGCGCCAGCGCGGCGTACGGCTCGACGGTGAGCGGAAAGCTCGACTGCAGGAGGTTCATCAGCCGCTTGTCGGTCTCGTCGAGCGGGATCGCGGCGCCGTCGCGGCGCGAGCGGACCTTGGGCTGCGGAGCCTTGAGAACAGGCGCCTCAACGGCGGCGCGGTTCGGCTTCGCTTCGCTTCGCCTCACGCCAGCCAACTTGCAGCCTCCTTGGCGAAGTAGGTGAAGATCACGTCGGCGCCGGCGCGCCGGATCGCCGTCAGCGCCTCGAGCGCCGCGTCGCGCTCGTCGAGCCAGCCGTTGGCCGCGGCCGCCTTGAGCATCGAGTACTCGCCGGAGACCTGATAGGCGGCGAGCGGCAGATCGAGGTCCTCGCGGACGGCGCGGATCACGTCCAGATACGGCATCGCCGGCTTCACCATGACCATGTCGGCGCCCTCTTCGACGTCGAGCCGCGCCTCGCGAAGCGCCTCGCGGGCGTTCGCCGGGTCCATCTGATAGCCCCGGCGGTCGCCGAACTCCGGGGTCGACTCGGCCGCCTCACGGAACGGCCCGTAGAAGGCCGAGGCGTACTTGGCCGAGTAGGCGATGATCGGGATGTTCGGGTGCCCCTCTTCGTCGAGCTGGTACCGGATGGTGCCGATGCGGCCGTCCATCATGTCCGAGGGCGCAACCGCGTCGGCGCCCGCCTCCGCATGCGAGATCGCCGTCTGCGCGAGCAGCTCGATCGTGATCTCGTTGTCGACCTCGCCGTCGCGGACGAAGCCGCAGTGGCCGTGCGAGGTGTACTCGCAGAGGCAGACGTCGGTGATCACCGTGAGGTCCGGGTGGGCCTCCTTCAGTGCCCGCACCGCGAGCTGGACGACCCCCTCCTGGTCATAGGCGCCCGAGCCGGTCTCATCCTTTGTCGCGGGGATGCCGAACAGGATCACCGCCTCGATCCCGGCCGCCTGGAGCTCCGACGCCTCGGCGACGAGCTCGCCGATCGAGAAGCGCTCGATCCCGGGCATCGATTCGACCGGCTCGCGCACACCCTCGCCGGAGACGACGAAGAGGGGCTGGACGAGGTGCCGCGGCGAGAGCTCCGTCTCGCGCACGAGGTCGCGGAGGGCCTTCGTCCGCCGCAGGCGCCGCATGCGCGTTGCGGGGAAGCTCACCGCACGGATTCTAGGACTCGAGCCCCTCCGCGGCGGGCATCGTCGCGCTGAGCAGGGGCGAGGGCTCGTCCTCGGAGTCCTGATCGCAGACGAAGGCGAAGTCGATCACGCCCGCGTCGAGCGCGGCGTGCACGCCCTCGACCTTCCACCTGCGATCGATCGTGCGGAGGCGCCTGATCTTGCCGTCGGCGTCGATCGTGCCGACCACCGAGCCGTGGATCGACCCGTCGTCGTAGCTCGAGCCACCGCCCTCGGCGGAGGCGGTGAACACGACGAGCTCGTCGGTGAGCGCCGTGGCGTCGCTGAAGGAGAGCCTCACCCCGTCCAGCTCGCCGAGATCGTAGGCGGTGATCCGCTCGAGCTCGTGGGGATCGAGGTCCTGGTCGCCGGTGAGCGAGTCACGCACCTGCTCGAGCGCAAGCTCTGCGACGGCGTTCTCGCTCTCGGCGGCGTTGCCGCGGTGAAAGAGCGCGAAGCGCCCGCCCAGCACCGCCGCGCCCTCGATGTTGAGCTCCTCGATCTCCCCTCTCAGGGCGTCATAGAGCGGTCGCAGGTCGATCGGCCGCGGCTCGCCCTCGAGCGCTCCCTCCGGCCCCAGCTCCCAGAAGAAGCCGCGGTCGCGGCTTCGCTTCGACCCGGAGCCGAGGCCGAATAGCCCGCCGTACGGGGCGCCATCGAACGGCGGCATCGCGGTAAGCGCCTCGAGGTCGGGCTTGTCGCGCTTGCGCTCGTCGGCTCCGGTGGGCAGCTCTCCCGGAAGCACCGGGCGAAGCTCGCCGGGCCGTCCGGCGGAGAGCTCGAAGACCGCCAGGTCGAGCTCGTCGTCCCCGATCACATAGGTGAAGTCTCCGCGGCGCACGACCGCCGACGCGGCGTAGACGTAGGGGCCGCGGGGGTCGTCGTCGGGGCGCCGGACGTCGAGGTCGCGGAGCTTTCGCAGCTCCAGCGGCGGAAGGTCCTCGGGCGTCGCCTCCTGGCGATCCATACCTCCCTACTACCCGAGAGCGGCCTTCGTTTTCGCGCTGTCGGTGTAGAACTCCGCGCGCGCGAGCTTCCCGTCGGCGAACAGCTCCTTCAGAGCCTCCATGTCGCCCTTGCCGAAAGCCTCGTAGATGGCCTTCGCGGTGTCGACGTTGTCCGGCATCTCTCTCTTCGGTTGCGGTCTAGTGCTCCGAGCGGCCTTCGGCGAGTGCGGCCGAGACGCCGAGGGCGATGTAGACGACCCCGGCCGCGCGCATCAGGGCGCCGGGCCTGCCCAGTCGGGCGCGAAGACCGGCGCCCGCGGTCCCCGCCGCGAGCGCGAACAGGGTGTCGCCGGCCATCGCGATCACGTTGAACAGGCTGCCGAGGACGAGCGTCTGCAGCCACACCGGCCCGGCGCTCGGATCGATGAACTGCGGCAGGAAGGCGAGCAGGAAGATCGCCAGCTTGGGGTTCAGCGTGCCGACGAGCAGGCCCTCGGTGAACAGGCGCCGATCGGACCGACGCGCGGGACCGACTCCCGAGAGCACCGCGCCGCCCTCGCGGAGCGCCCGGATCCCGAGCACCACCAGGTACGCGGCGCCGGCGTACTTGACGATCGAGAACGCTGCGGCCGACGAGGCGACCACCGCCGCCAGCCCGGCCGTCGCCGCGAGCACCTGGACGAAGTTCCCCGCCTCGATCCCGAGCATCGAGAGGATCGCGCCGCGGCGCCCGTGCGCGACCCCGCGGGTCACGATGTAGATGACGGCCGGCCCGGGAATCGCGACCAAGGCCGCGCTGGCGACCGCGAACAGCCAGAGCGTCTCGATCGCGGGCATGGTCCGAGGTTAGGCGAAGCGGCGCAGCGCGAGGCGGGCGAGGACGCCGTAGGCCGCGACGATCGCCGCCGTGTGCAGCAGCGCGACGATCATGTCCGGGCCGCCGGCCTCGAGCGCGCTCTCCATCGCGTCGAGCGCGGGGTCGAACGGGAACAGGGCGCGGACGACCTCGATCGCGTCGTAGACGCCGCCGCTGACCGTCCCCGAGGGCACGAGCGAGAGGAACGCGATCGGCAGCGAGATCATGAACGCCAGCAGGGAGCTGGCGCGGACCTCCTTCGCCGAGCTGCCGATCGCCGCCCCGAACGCGGCGAATCCGGCACCGCCGGCGGCGATCGCGACGAGGATGAGCGGCGCGCGGGCCCAGTCGATCGAGACGAGCACCGTGAGCGCTGCCAGCAGGAGCAGGGTGACCGCGATCGACGCGGCGATCCCGAGCGCGATCTTCTCCACGAGCAGCCCGGTCTTGCCGACCAGCCCGCGGGTGATCCGGGCGAACGCGTTCTCCTCGCGCTCGAGCGCCAGCGAGCCCGCGACCAGGAGCACGGTCACGAACATCAGGGTCACCGTGATCGCCACCGCGATCGCGAAGGTGTCGAGCGCCGAGCTGTCGCCGGCGACGACGGTCTTGTCGACCGCGATCGGCTCGGCGACGGCGCCGAGCAGGGGCAACGCAAAGTCGAGGTTGTCCCCCGCGAGCTCCCCGAACCGGATCACCCGGTCGAGGGCCTTCTGGCTCGCGGGCGGCAGCTGCTGGCGAAGCGCCTCCAGGATCTGGTTGCTGCGCTTCAGCCCGAGCACGTCGAACTCCCCGATCAGCGGCAGGTCGAAGACGCCGCCGTCGATCAGCAGGTCGAGGTACGTCGCCGCCTCGTCGGAGATCCGCTGCGAGAGGATCAGGTTCGCTTCCGTTACCAGGGCCGAGATCCGGTCGTCGACCAGGCTCGCCTTCACCGGGTCGTCCTCGTTGACGAGCACCTCCACCGTCGGCTGTTGCGGGTTGAGGCTGGCAAGCGACTCGAGCTCGTCGAGGAGGTCCTCGGGAAGGATCAGGGCCGCGATCACGTCGCCGTCCTCGACCTTCTGCTCGGCCTCCTCGCGCGTGGAGACGTCGACGCACTCGACCCGCGAGCAGAGCTCGTCGCGGGCGATGCCCTGGTCGATGCCCTCCTGCTCGCCCCCGATCTGGAACTGCTCGGTCTCGGATTCCGGCACCAGGTTGAGGAACGCGACCCGCGGTTTCGAGCCGTCGCTCGACAGGGCGAAGCCGATCAGGACCCCGAGCACGACGGGGTAGGCGATCAGCAGCGCGACCACCAGCGGCGAGCGTCGCAGGATCTGCAGATCCTTCAGCAGCAGCCAGCGCATCGAACCTAGTGGCCTCGGTCCCGCAGGAAGCGGACGAACGCGGCCTCGAAGTCGCGCTCGCTGCCGCCGACCGCCTCGTGGAGCTCGTCGGAGGTGCCGTCGAAGACTGCCTCGCCGTCCGCGAGCACCAGCAGGCGGTTGCCGTAGCGCTCGGCCTCGAGCAGGTGATGAGTCGAGTAGATCACCGTCGTCCCCCCGCCCGCCAGATCGAGCACGAACTCCCAGAGCCGCTCGCGCTGGCGGGGGTCGAGCCCGGTCGAGGGCTCGTCGAGGAGCAGCACGACGGGCTCGGCAAGCAGGCCGATCGCGATGTTCACCCGCTGCTCGTTGCCGCCCGACAGCGTGCCGATCTGATCGTCGCGGCGGTCGCCGAGCCGGGTCTGCTCGAGCATCCGCTCGACCGCGCCGTCGACGTCGGCAACCTGCTCGAGGTGCGCGAAGAGGCGCAGGTTCTCGGCCACGGTGAGTCGCCGGTACAGGCCGGCGAGCTGCGGCACCCAGCCGATCTCGCCCGGCACCGAAAGGGTGCCCGAGTCGGGCTCGAGGATGCCTGCCAGGATCGAGAGCAGCGTGGTCTTGCCCGCGCCGTTCGGGCCGATGACGCCGAGCAGCTCGCCGCGGCGCGCGGAGAACGAGACGTCGCGCAGCGCAGCGCGATCGCCGAAGCTCTTCGACAGCCCGCGGACCTCGATCACCGCCGCGACGCCCTGTTCGGTCCCGCTCACCGCGGGAACGCTAGTGGCCGGGCACCCGGGCCGCGCGGATACGCTGGCCGGGATGAAGGTGCTGTTCATCGGCGATGTGGTCGGCAAGCCGGGGCGGGCCGCCCTCGAGCGCGCGATGCCCGGCCTGCGCGAGCGCCACTCGCCCGAGCTCGTGATCGTCAACGGCGAGAACTCCGCGGGCGGCCTGGGGATCACACCGAAGACCGCGGAGGAGCTGTTCGGGATGGGCGCCGACGTCATCACGCTCGGCAACCACGCCTTCCGCCACCGTGAGGTCTTCCCCTATCTCGACCGGTCCGAGCGGGTGATCCGCCCGGCCAACTTCATGACCGGCAACCCCGGTCGGGGGCACACGATCGTCGAGGCCGGCGGGCTGCGCGTCTGCGTGATCAACCTGATCGGCCAGGTCCAACTGCGCGCGGCGCGCTCGCCGTTCACCGAAGCCGAGGCGCTGCTCGACCGGCTCGGCGCCAGCGCCGACGCGTTCTTCGTCGACTTCCACGCCGAGGTGACCTCCGAGAAGGTGGCGATGGGCTGGCACCTCGATGGGCGCGCGGCGGCGGTCGTCGGGACCCACACCCACGTGCCCACCGCCGACGCGCGCGTGCTGCCTCGGGGCACCGCCTTCATCTCGGACGTCGGGATGACCGGGTCACGAGCGAGCGTCCTCGGGGTGCGCTGGGAGCAGGCGCTGGAGAGCTTTCGCACCCAGATGGCGGTCAGGTTCACGACCGCGGACGAGGACGTCTGGGTGAACGCGGTAGTGGTCGAGGTCGGCGCGAACGGTCTCGCCGAGTCGATCACCCAGGTGCTCGAGCCGGCCCCCGACTGAGCGGCGCGGCGATCGCGAGCGCGATCAGCAGCGCGGGCAAAAACCACGGGATATAGAGGTAGAACCAGTGCTCCGCCGCGAGCTCGACCGCGATCACCACCGCGGCGGCGAGCGCCGCGACCTGGGCGATCGAGCGCCGCCGAGGAACGAACGCGACGGCCACCGCGAGCCCGACGGCCAAAGCGATCACGGCCGTCTGGAGCCAGCCGATCCCATTCGCCTGGCCCCAGATGCTGAAGGGTGACGTGCGATCGAGCTGGTTTTCGACCGTCCGTTCCCAGAACGTCGCCAGGCCCGGGTCGATCGCCGGATGGGCGAGCATGAGCACGACGACCGCCGCGAAGGCCGCGGCGCAGCCGAGGACGGGGCGCAGCCAACCGAGCCGAGACCTGCCGAGCCCTCGCTCCCGGCGGCGCTCGAGCAGCCCGCGGTCGCCTGCGACGTAGAGCGGCGCCAGCATCAGCGGCGCGAACTTCGCGACCGCCGCAAGCGCGAGCAGGGCCCCGCGCGCCAGCGGGCGCGCGAAGAGCACCAGCGACCACACCAGCAGCGCGGCGATCAACGAGTCGTTCGAGTTCGACTGCAGGGCGAAGGCCGTATACGGGTATGCGACCCAGGCGAAGGCGAGGATCGCACCGAGCTCGCGGCCGGCTCGTCCGGGCCGAAGCCGCAGGCCGAAGACGAACAGTCCGGCGACCGCGGCGAGGTCGAACGCGATCGCGGCGGCGTGGGAGGCGGCGAGCTCGTCCCACTCGCCGCTCCAGGGCAGGGCCAGCTCGAACGGCACGTACGCGTAGTAATTGGAGGGCCCGTACGTGTCGCCGAAGCGGTTGTCCTCGGGGAACTCGCCCTCGCCGTAGATCGGCTGGCCGTGGGCAATGCGGTCCGCGCCCACCGTCCCCGCGTAGCCGACGTCGATCACCCCGGAGTCGGCGACGTTGATCGTCACCCGGAAGGCGATCAGAAAGACGGCGGCGATCGCGAGCCAGGCCGCGGGGCAGGCGGGTCGAAGCGGTGCGCCGCCGCGAAACCCGAGCCAGAGCATCCTCGCCAGGAGGTAGGCGAGCACCGGGTAGACGAGCGGCACCGAGACCCCGATCTCGCCCCGGTTGAAGAAGACGTGCGAGACGCCGAAGGCGAGCAGCGCGAGCAGGTCGAGGTGGGCGATCCGCCATGGACGGCGCCAGTCGACGAGGCCGAGGAGAAAGATCCCGCAGAGCGGTAGCCACACGTAGGGCGCGTTCAGCACGTGCCCGAACTGGCCCTCGTAGCCGCGCGCCATCGGCCACGCCACCTGATCGCCGGTCCACGACTCGCGCACGTCGCCGCTGGAGCCGTCGACGATCACCTGCGCGACCTCGGTCCCGTCGTCGCTGATGTAGCCGACCTGCCAGGCCCACCCGTCCTTTGTCTCGATCGCCGTCTCGAGCCGCCCGTGGCGCTCGCTCTGCTCCGCCACGTTGGGATCGCGCCCGGCGATCCGCAGCGCTTGCTGGGCATCGACCGCGTAGCCCTCGGGCGTCGCGGGGAGCTGGCTCGGCGGCACGGGAGCGGGCTCGGCGGCGAGCGCGCGGGCCGGCGCGAGGACGGCCAGTGTGGTGACGAGCAGCGCTAGCGCCCGTCGAAGGTCCACAGCTTGTTGCCGATGAAGTTCACCGGCATCGCCGTCGCGACGGCGAGCGCCTGCGCCGGCAGCTCGGGCAGCTCGGCGACGGAGACCAGGAGCTCGAGCACCGCGAGGTTGAAGCCGAGACCGACGAGACTGACGGCGAAGAACCGCGCCGCCTGAAAGCCGGCGTGGCCGTCGCGAGCGCGGAAGGTCCAGTGGCGGTTGAGGAGGAAGTTGTTCGTCACCGCGACGCAGAAGGCCCCGACCGCGGCGGGGATGTGGTGCAGCCCGGCCACCTCGGCGAGGAGCGCGAATACGACCAGGTTGACGACGTAGCCCGAGCCCCCGACGAGCGCGAACTTCACGAGCTGCATCCAGTTCGCGGGCTTGCGCGTGCCGAGGTGGACGCGCCGCACCAGGCTCCAGGCGCGATCCGCGATCGCCTCGTCGGCCGCCCGCGCCCCGGTCATCCCTGGACCTCCGAGCCGGTGGGTGCGCCCGCCGAGCGCATGCGCAGCGCGCCTGGCCGCCCGTCGATCCCGAAGTGGTCCAGCACGAGGCCGGCGATGTCGTGGAGCCCCCAGCGCTCGCGGATCGCCTCGGTGCCCGGCTCGAGCCCGCAGAGCAGCAGCGGCCCGAGCGAGTCGCCGGCGTCGAGCGACCCGTGGCTGCCGCCGGGGCAGTGCGTCACGCCGCCCCAGTCGACCAGCTCGTAGCCGGTCGCCGCCGAGATCAGGATGTCGCCCGCGTACGGCGCCCGAAGCGCCGACCACAGCCGGGAGAGGGCGTCCGGGTACGTCTCCGAATCGAACGTACCGTCCCGGGTCTCCGCCCGCAGGGCCCCGAGGTCGCCCTCGAGGTCCCAGCCGACGCCGCGACGGTCGGCGACCTCCGACCCCGGGCGGAAGCGAAGCTCCGCCCCGTCGCGCTCGACCGCCGCCTCGTCGCCGGCGAGCCAGGCGAACAGGTCGACGCCCTCGATCTCGCGCAGGCGTGCACGCACGCGGGCGTGGGTGCGCTCGGCGCGCCGGCCCTCGTCGAGCACGTAGACCGCGCCCGCGCGCGCGATCGGGCTCACCGCGAGCTCCGCCGGCTCGGCGCCCTCGTTGGGCTCGAGCACCCGCCAGTCCGAGCCGAGGGCCTCGGCCAGCGGCACCGGGTGGTCGACCCGCGTCTGCGCATGGTCGGCGAGCAGGACGACGGCGTTCTGCTCGAGGAACTCGTCGAGCCCCCCGGCGGCGTCCGCGAGCTCGGCGAACGCCGCGTCGGCGCGCCCGATCGACTCGATCTGCGCCTCGGGCCCGAACTTGTGGGAGTGGTAGTCGTTGTCGGGCAGCGAGAAGAGCAGGAACTCGTACAGGTCGTTGGCGACCAGCTCGCGCCCGACGCAGGCCGAGTACTCGTCGCGGGTGCCCGGTCGCGCCAGGGTGGGCTTGCAGCCCACCGCCCGGCTCGAGTACAGCTCGCCGTAGAAGAGCTCGTCCGGGCCCCATGTCGCATGGTGGAAGCTGGCCGCCACCGCCACCCGGCGGAGCAGGCCCTCGAGCCCGAGCTCGTGGCGCGTGCGCCCGCGATAGATGAGGAACGGGGTGCAGGCGCTCCGCACGCCGTGGTCGCCGAGCCGTTCGAACAGCGTCTCCACCTCGTGCGAGAGGTGGGACATGTTCATGTTGTAGACGATGTCGTAGAGGCTCCTGAAGAGACCGAAGGCCCTGGTGGCCTCGAACGAGCTCCCGTACTCGACGTATCGGCCCTCGGTGCGGTGATACCAGTTGCTGCCGCTGATCCAGTGGCGATCTGGGCGTTCGCCGGTGACGATCTCCGAGTTGCAGACCGGGGTCACCGAGGGAAACGCGGCCACGCAGTCGCCGATCAGCGAGCCCCGCTCGAGCAGCGTCGCGAAGGTCGGCGCCGTTCCACCCCTCGCCGCCTCGAGGAGCATGTCGGTGCGCAGCGAGTCGACGACGCAGAGGACGAGCTTGCGTCGGCTCACCGCAGGGTCCTGAGGCCCTCGTACTTCTGCCCCGCCCGGCGGCGCTGCCCGGCGAACAGCCACAGCAGCGCTACCAACGCGACCAGTGCGATCGGCTGCACCAGGATCGACAGCCCGGCGAGGGCAAGCGCCGCGAGCCCGATCAGCGCCGAGATGAAACCGCCACCCTCCGCCCGCCTCGCCGCCCCGGCTGCGAGTCCGCTGATGACGTAGAACGAGAACGCCGCGAGCGCAGCGCCGATCGGCCAGCCCGGCCAGGCCGGATGATCCTCCGAGCCGAGCGAGACACCGAACAGGATCGCGCCCGCGACCACGGCGAGTAGGAGCAGGTACATCCCGATCCCCTCCCGGCGACCCGGGGCGCCGGCGAGAGCGCCCACGGCCAGCGCCAGGCCGGCTCCCTGGCAGGATGCGAGGAAGAAATCCATCGCGCGGGCAGGCTAGAGGATGCGTTGAAGGTACCCGTCGGCGCGGCGAGCCCGCCGGCTCCTCCGGGGCTATCGGCATCTGCGCTAGCCCGGGCACCAGGTAGGAGCCGGCGATGCGGCGCTTGAGCGAATCTAGTCCCACGGTCGCGGCCATGCGCCGGTCGCCCTCCGCGCCGATCGAGGGTTGTTGCGGCAGACTGCGGACGTGGCCGGGACGCACGACCACGCCACGCCGCCCGCGGCGCGCTAGCCGCGCCGCATCAGTCGAGGAGCCGTCGCTCAACCGCCCAGCGGCTGAGCTCGTGCCGATTCGAGAGCTGCAGCTTGCGCAATACGGCGCTCACGTGCGCCTCGACCGTCTTCGGCGAGATCGAGAGCTCGAGCGCGATCTCCTTGTAGAGGTAGCCGCGGGCGATCAGCCGCAGGACCTCGCGCTCGCGGAGGGTCAGCTGATCGAGGTCGGGGTCGACCTCGGCCTCCGGGATCTGGCCGGCAAAGGCGTCGAGCACGAACCCGGCGAGGCGCGGGGAGAACACCGCGTCGCCGTCGCGAACCCGGCGCACGGCCTCGGCGAGGTCCGGCCCCGAGATCGTCTTCGTCACGTAGCCGCGGGCGCCAGCCCGGATCACCGCGATCACGTCCTCCGCCGCGTCGGACACCGACAGCGCCAAGAAGCGCTGCGCCGGGTTCTCGCGCGCCACGCGGCGGATCACCTCGACCCCGCCGCCGCCCGGCATGTGGACGTCGAGCAGGACGACGTCGGGGTGCTCGGCGGCGATCAGGCGGACGGCCTCCTCGACCGAGCCCGCCTCGCCGCGGACGTCGAGCCTGCCCTCGAGCTCGGCCCGCACGCCGCTGCGAAAGATCGCGTGGTCGTCGACGATCACGACCGCCGGCTCGGCGTCGTCCGCCCGCCTGCTCCGATCGTCGCTCATGCCGGCTCCATCTCGATGGTCAGCTCGATCTCGGTTCCCGTCCCCGGCGTCGAGCGGATCATCGCGCGGCCGCCGTTGCGCTCCATCCTGCCGACGATCGACTCGCGGAGGCCGCGGCGGTCGGCCGGGACCGAGGTCGGGTCGAAGCCCGCGCCCCGGTCGCGGACGAAGACCTGCGCGCGCTCCGGTCCCATCTCGGCGTAGACGGCGATCGTGCCGGCGCCGCCGGCGAACTTCGCTGCGTTGGTGAGTGCCTCCCGGGTGGCGGCCACGAGCGCCTCACCAGGATCGTTGAGCCGGCGGTCGCCAACCGTGACCACGTCGATCGCGGCGCCGTGGCCATCCTCGACCTCGGCCGCCACCGAGTCGATCGCCGCCGCGAGGCTCGACTCGTCGCGCTGGCGACGACCGTCGAAGAGCCACGAGCGCAGCTCCCTCTCCTGCCGCCGCGCCAGCGCCGCCACCTCGCGCTCGTCTCCGGCGCGCTTCTGCATCAGGGTCAGGGTCTGGAGCACCGAATCGTGCAGGTGGGCGGCGAGCTCGGCGCGCTCCTGCGACCGGATCCGCTCGGCGCGCTCGGCGGCGAGGTTGCGGCCGAGCCGCCACAAAAACGGAGCGAGAATCAGCGCCAGCGCCATCACCCCGACGAGGACCGCGAGCACGGCCTCCCGGGTGGCGCCCAGCGCGTCGTTGGCGGAGAGGAAAAGGAGTGCCGCTCCGACCACGAGCGCGATCCCGAAGCCACCGCGATACAGGTCGGCGGGGCCGGCCCGCCGGGGGGCGGCGGTCGCCGGGTCGGCGGAGGCGCTCGGCGGCGTCGCGTCGACCGCGGCGGGTTGCATGGCGCGCGACTGGCGCCACAGCAGCGCCGCGCCGGCGGTCGCGAGGACGAGCGGCCAGACGAGCGCGTCGCTCCACCAGATGCCGAGCTCGCGAAACACGAGCAGGGCCGAGAGCGCCAGCAACCCGGCGCCCGCCGCCACTCGCCAGCCGCCGCGCCGGACGCGCGGCGGTCTCGTGGGCGCGCGCTCGCGGGGGGAGGTCGCGCCGTTCGCCGGGATCACCAGCCAGGCGATCGCGTAGGCGACCGCGCCGAGCCCGGCGGTTGCGATCACGAGCACGACGAACCCGACCCGCAGCAGGACCGGGTCGATGCCGAGGCGCTCGGAGATGCCGGCACAAACACCGGCGACGACCCCGTGCTCGGGGTCGCGCCGGAGGGGGGTCGATCTGGCCGGGGTTGCGCTCACTCGGATTGCCTCGCGAGCCGAGGCGGGGGGCTCGGTGGCGGCGGCGGGGCAGGGTCCCGCAGGCCGCTCACCAGCAGCACCGTGCCCAAGACCGCCGCGACCGTGGCCCCGAGCCAGCCGAGCGTGAGGTCGATCGCGCCGGACTGGTCGAGCAGGAGCAACGCGCCGAGGGCTACGAGCCCGACGCCGGCGGCGAGCGAGACGTCGTCGCGCCGGTCAGCAGACTGCTGCACGATCCTCGCTCCCGTGCTCGTCGAACCTCCCGAACGGGGGTCCGTCGTGCTCGTCGTACTCGGTGAGCACCCGGAGGGTCCCGAGGTCGACCTCGCCCTCGAGCAGCAACGCCGGTCCGGCCGGGGGGGCGGTCGCGGAGACCTCGTCGAGGTCGACGCCGTCGGTCCTCCCGCTGCCGAGCTCGATCTCCCCGGCGCCGACGTGGAGGTCGGGGGAGACGCAGACGCTCTCGGGGATGATCACGGCCGCCTCCCCGATACCGAGGTCGACCTCGAGCGGGACGTCGCTCGACTCGCGGCTCCAGTCGATGTCACGCAGGTCGACGACCAGTCGGCCCACCCCGAGCTCGTACCGATCGGCCAGCTCGGCCCTCGAGGGAGGCTGGTGATAGCGCTCCCCGATCCCGCCGGCGAAGCTGATGTCCGCCGCGGAGACGATCCCGAGCGGGATCGCGATCGCAAGCGCGGGGGCGATGAGCCAGCGCGCGCCTCCGCGGAAGGCCGCGATCGCGAGCATCGCGCCGATGGCGATCACGACCAACGCGATCACGGTGCCGCTACCGGTCGCCGCGGTGAACGCGCTCACCAGGGCGAGCGCCCCGAGGCCGATCGCCGCCAGCACTGCCAACCCGATCATGGCCAGCCCGCGCCCGGCCGTCATCGGCTTGCCCGGCTCGCGGTCGCGGAGCAGCGCGTAGACACCCGCCCCGATCAAGAGCAGCACCAGCAATCCCCAGGGACCGTCGCCGCCCCAGCCCCAGTCACCCCAGAAGACGAACGACCCGGCCGCCGAGAGGACGACAATCACGCCGACGACGATCACCCCGATGCCGAGCAGCCGCGAGCGCTGCGCCGGTGCAAGCGACGCCTCCTGCCCCGGCTCGGGCTCCGCCGGGACGAACAGCCAGAGGGCCAGATACGCGAGCACCCCGAGGCCGCCGAAGAAAACGGAGACCGCGAAGCCGATCCTGAAGATCACCGGGTCGACCTGGAAGTACCTCCCCAGTCCCCCGGCCACCCCGGCGATCATGCGGTCGTCGCCACTTCGTAGGAGCCGCTTCGGCTTCGAGCCGTCCTCGAGCACCGCGGTCGGCTCGGTCTCGTGCTCCTCCGCGGCTCGGTGCCCGGTCTCGGGCTCCTCCGGGGCCTGGTCTTCGGTCCGTTCCTCGTCGTTCATGTCGAGCCTCCAAATGGTCTTAACGGTGGACGACTCGATCGTGGCGCCGGCCTGGCGTCGCGTCTATTGGGGATGACCCCGAGCGAGCCCGGATCGATCCCTGAGCGGGGGCGGCCGCTCAGTCGGAGCCCGAGGCGAAGTCCTCCGGGGAGACCTCGTCGAGGAAGTCCTTGAACTTCTCGACCACCTCCTCCTGGTCCTCGACCTCGTGCTCGAACTCGATCGAGGATTCCTCGATCACCTCCTCGGCCGCGAAGATCGGCGCCTGGCAGCGGACGGCGAGCGCGATCGCGTCGGAGGGGCGCGAGTCGATCTCGATCTCGGAGCCGTTGACCGAGATCGTGATCGAGGCGTAGAAGGTGTTGTCGCGAAGCTCGGTGACCGAGACCCGCTCGCATTTTGCCTCGAGTTGCTCGAGCAGGTCGTTGATCAGGTCGTGCGTCATCGGCCGCGGGGTCTGGGCTCCCTGAAGTTTCATCAGGATCGCCGCCGCCTCGGGATGGCCGATCCAGATCGGCAGGAACCGGTTGCCGTCCACGGTCTTGAGCAGCACGATCGGCTGTTTGCCGACCATGTCGAAGCTGACGCCGTAGATCTGCATCTGCTGCATCGTGGCTCTGGATCCTCGCCTTTCGGAGCCTCGGGGCCGCTCGAGGCCGCCCGCGGCGGCCTCCGGGCCATTATAGGTGCGGCTCTTGGGCCTCCCTTCCGGGCACCGCACCTCGGCTGCGGCGAGTGTGTTTTAGGGGGACGAGATCCTCAGGCGGGGGGCCTGAGTCGAAAGCGACCCATCAGGAGGTGGGATCCAACATGAGGATCAAGAACCTGCGCCCGAGCCCGGGCGCGCTGATCGCCACGATTGCGCTGGTGTTCGCGTTCACCGGAGCGGCGGTGGCGGCGACCAAGGTCCAGACAAACGACATCGCCAAGAAGGCGGTGACCGGACCCAAGCTCGCCAGGGACTCGGTGAAGAGCGGAAAGATCGCGGACGGCAAGGTGAAGGCGCAGGACCTCGCCCCCGGCGTGGTCCCGCAGCAGGCCTACGGCCGGGTGAATAAGAGCGGCGCGACGGTCACGCCCGGCGCCGGGGCGGTCGGGATCACCGGCGTCGCCTCCGGCGGCCCCGGGGTGATCTGCTACGACCTCGCGTTCGCGCCGGTCTCGGGGACCGGGACCGTGGCCGGCGACGCCCCGGCTCAGCCAGGGGCGACGGTCGAGCTCGTGATCAATCCGACGGCGGGATGCGCGGCGCCCTTCACCGACGCCGTGACCCTGACGAAGCTGACCAGCGGCACCAACCCGGCGACGGACAAGGACGTCTACGTCGAGTTCATCCGCTGAGCCTGACGGCGGCGGCACCCGCCGGCACGAACGCCGGCGGGTGTCGCGGTCAGCGCGCTGACTCGCGGGTCCGGCGGGCGAGCGCGTCGATCGTCACCGCCAGCAGCAGCACGCCCCCGGTGATGATGAACTTGATGTCGGACTCGAGCCCGAGCAGGTCCATCCCGTTCGAGATCGAGCCGATCACGATCGCGCCCAGCAACGCCGACCAGACGTAGCCGCGGCCGCCGAACAGGCTGGTGCCGGCGATCACCGGGCCGGCGATCGCGAGCAGCAGGACGTCGCCGCTGCCGGACTGCTGGTTGACGGCCAGCAGCCGCGAGGCGGCGAGGATCCCACCGGCCGCCGCCAGCGTCGAGGCCAGCGCGAACACGCTCAACTTGACTCGGTTGATCCGGATCCCGGCCCGCCGCGCGGCCTCGGCGTTGCCGCCGACAGCGAAGATGTGGCGCCCGTAGCGGGTCCGCTCGGTGATGAACGAGAACAGCGTCGTCAGCACGACGACGATCAGCGCCGCGAGCGGGACGCCGCGGTCCTCGTTCAGGACCAGCACCGCGGCGACGATCGCGGCCGCGACGAGCCCGATCCGAACCAGGGCCGCCGCCAGCGGCTCGGCCTCGAGCCCGCCGCTGACTCGTCGGCGCCGGGCCAAGAGCAGGCTCGCGGCGTAGGCGGCGATCGCACCGATCGCGATCGCCCAGCCGACCGCGGGCTCGAAGAACGTCGTCGTCAGGTCGGTGATGATGTTCGGCGGCAGGTTGATCGAGCCGGTGTCGCCGAGGACCAGGAGCTGCATGCCCTGCCAGCCGAGCAGCCCGGCGAGGGTGACCACGAACGAGGGAATGCCGAAGGCGGTCACGAAGAAGCCGTTGAAGAGGCCGATCGCGGTGCCGACCAGCAAGCCCGACGACGAGCGCCAATACGGGATTCAGTCCCTCGTTGACGCTCAGCACCGCCATCACCGATGCCGCGAGCCCGCTGACCGCGCCGACCGAGAGGTCGATCTCGCCGAGCAGCAGGACGAGGACCACGCCGATCGAGATCGTCGCCACGGCGGCGATCTGCAGGGTCAGGTTGGAGAGGTTGACCGCGGAGAGGAAGCGATCGTTGGCGAGCTGGAAGATCGTCCAGATGACCGCGATCCCGAGCAGGACCCGAACCGACCCGAGCTCGCCACGGCCGAGACGGCGGAGCACCGCCGCGGGCGAGAAGCGCTCCGCCTCGGGCGTCGTCGCGACGGTCGGGGCGCTCACAGCGGAGTCTCCTCGGTGTCGCGATCCTCGGTTCCGAACTCGGCGCCGGTGATCGCGGCGACGACCTCCTCCTGACTCGACTCGGCGATCTCGAAGCTCGCCGCCATCCGCCCGAGCCGCAGCACCGCGACGCGGTCGGCGACCTGGAAGACGTCGGCGAGATTGTGGCTGATCACGACGACTCCGAGCCCGCGCTCCCGCAGACGGCCGATCAGCTCGAGGATCTGGCGCGTCTGAACCACTCCGAGCGCCGCCGTCGGCTCGTCGAGCAGGACGATCTTTGGCTCGCCGAGCATCGAACGGGCGATCGCGACCGCCTGGCGCTGGCCTCCGGAGAGGCGCTCGACGGCGGTTCGGACACTGCGTGATCGTGGTCACGCCGAGCACGCCGAGAAGCTCGAGCGACCGGTGCTCCATCGCGGTCTCGTCGAGCACCCCGGGGCCGCCGTCTGAGACCTCCTGGCCGAGGAAGAGGTTCGCGACCACGTCGAGGTTCTCGCACAGGGCAAGGTCCTGATAGACGGTGGCGATCCCGAGGCGCGACGCGGCCTGCGGGCTGGAGAGACTCACGTGCCGGCCCTCGAACTCGGCTTCACCGCTGTCGGCCGGCTGCACGCCGGCGATCGCCTTCACCAGCGTCGACTTGCCCGCGCCGTTGTCACCGAGCAGACCGATGACCTCGCCGGGGCGGACCTCGAAGTCGACGTCCTTCAGCGCCTCCACGGCGCCGAAGCTCTTGCTGTAGCCCTTCAGCGCGAGGAGAGGTTCCGAGAGAGGGGCGGGTCCAGCGCCCGCTGATGTGCTCTGGCTCTGGCTCATCGTTTCTGGCCTCTCCTCGCGCTTCCGGGTACCCGCGGACGTGCTACTGAATGCCCGCGTCCTTGCACGCCTGCGCGTACTGCTGCGTGCAGATCTCATCGACCGACCAGTAGTCGTCCTTGATGATCGTGTCGTTGATGTTGTCCACGAACACCGGGATCGTGTCCGTGATCGCCGACGGCACCTGCTCCATGCCGTTGTCCTCCTCGCCGTTGATGACGCCCTCCGGCACGTCCTCGCCGTTCACGAGCGCAACGGCGATCTCTGCGGCGGAATCCGCCAGCGGCTTGATCGGCTTGTAGACGGTCATGTACTGCTCACCGTCGATGATCCGCTGGATTCCGGCCAGCTCAGCGTCCTGACCGGTGACCGGGATCGACTTGGGATCGATGCCCGGCCCCCTTGAGCGCCGCGATCGCGCCACCCGCGGTGCCATCGTTCGCCGCGAGGACTCCGGCGAAGCCGCCCTTGCCGACCGCGGTGATCGCCTGCTCCATCTCGCGCTGCGCGTTCTCGGCCAGCCAGTCGGCGGTGTCGTACTCCTCCGCCACCTCGATGCCCTTGTCCTCGAAGACGGCCGTCGCGCCCTCCTTGAACAACTTCGCGTTGTTGTCCTTCGGGTCGCCATTGATCTGGATGATCGGGCCCTTCGGGTTGCCGTCCTCGGCGAGCTTCTTGGCCAGCGCCTCGCCCTGCTGAGTTCCGACCTCTGACACTGTTGAACTCGGCGTAGTAGTCGAGGTCCGCATCGAGGATCAGCCGGTCGTAGCTGACCACGGGAATGTCGGACTGCTTCGCCCGCTCGACGAGGCCCGCGGCCGCGGTCGAGTCGACCGGATCCAGCACGAGGACGTCCACGCCCTCAGTCACCGCCGCCTCGACCTGCTGTTGCTGCTTGGTCGGATCCTGATCGGCGTTCTGGTAGAAGATCTCGCAGTCGGGGCAGAGCTCGGAGACCTTGGCCTCGAACAACGGCTTGTCCTGGGACTCGTAACGAGCTGTCTGCGTCTCCGGCAACAGGAACCCGATCGTTCCGCCGCCGCCGGACTCCGAGCCACCGTCGTCATCGTCGTCGTCGCCGCCACACGCGCCCAGCGCGAGCACCGCGGCGAGTCCGGCCAGCGCAAGCAGCAGCGTGCGCAGCCCGGGCGTCCTCGCAGTCACGGTCGTCCTCCTCTTACTGTGGGGTTTCGCTTGCATCCCTTCCTTCCTCTCTCGCGCACCTGTCGCGCTGATTTTTTCGCTTCCAAGAGTCATGCCGCCGCCTGCAACGTCTCGGCGCCGGCAAACCGATCCGACTCGCGCAGCACCAACGCCAGGGCTCCCAGCATCTCGGCGCGCTCGCCGAGCACGCCGGCGACGATTTCGAGGTCCGTGACGGCACTGGGGATCGCGTTCCGATGAACAACCTCGCGCATCGGCGCGAGCAGAACCTCGCCGGCGGCGCTCAGGTCGCCGCCGACGAGCACGCTCTCGGGGTTGAGCATGTTGCAGAGATTCGCGACCGCGACCCCGATCGCCCGGCCCGCATCGCCGATCAGCCGCTGCGCGGCCGCGTCGCCGTCCGTGCAGAGGTCGAGCAGGCGGCGCGTGGAGACCGGCTCGCGCCGGCTCGCGCTCAGCAGCTCTGCGATGGCCCGCGAGGACGCCAGCGTCTCGAGGCAGCCGCGGTTGCCGCAGCGGCAGACCGGACCGCCCTCCGCGAGGAGCGTATGGCCGATCTCGCCGGCGGTGCCGCCGACGCCGTGCTGCAACCGGCCGCCGGACACGAGCCCGGCGCCGATGCCGGAGGAGACCTTGATGTATGCAACCTCGGACCGACCCTTCGCCGCGCCCCAAACCAGTTCGGCGAGCGCGCCGAGGTTGGCGTCGTTCTCGACCTCGACCGGAAGCCCGAGCCGGCTCGCCGCCTCCGCCGCAGCGTCGACCCCGACCCAGCCGGGCAGGATGGAGGAGGCCTGCACCGACCCGGTTCCGCGATCGATCGGCGCCGGCAGGCCCATGCCGACGCCGATCACCCGTTCCCGATCAACGTCCGCCTCGTCGAGGACCCGCTCGACGAACTCGGCGGCAGTGTCGAGGCCCTGATCGGCGGAGTGGTCGACATCCATCTCGCACCAGGTCTCGGCGAGCACCGTGTGCGAGAGATCGGAGACGGCGACCCGCAGATGACGATGGCCGAAGTCCAGCCCGACCGCCAGGCCCGCCGATCGGTTGAGCGCGACCATGACCGGAGGCCGGCCGGCATGAGACTCGCCCGGGGGCTGACCGTCACGCTCGCCGGCGAGGCCGGCCTCGAGCAGGTCGGCGACGATCGTGGAGATCGTCGATCGCGAGAGCCCGGTCATCCGGGCCAGCTCGGCCCGGCTCGCCAGGCCACGCTCACGCAGAGCATCGACGACGCGCTTGCGGTTGCCCTCCCGCAGCGATGCCAGCGAGCCGCTTCTCCTCCTCACAGCGCGCGAATCCATTCACACGCTGCCCTATTTGTCAAGTCTTAGGGCAAATACTGGGTTCCGAGGTCGTCGATATGTCCAGAGTGAGGCAGAACAGCGGGGCACCGACTGCTGAGCTTTGTCGTGGCGATCAGCACGAGAATTCGCCTCGCTCCGGCTAAATCGAAACCGGCGCCAGCTCGGCGCCGCACCGGCGCCCGCCGCCGAGCGAACGCTGTCCCCATACCCGTGGTGCCATAGCGGCGCGAGGCGAGTGGGCGATCGTGGACTCGAACCACGGACCTCGTCCTTATCAGAGACGCGCTCTAACCAACTGAGCTAATCGCCCTCCGAGACGGCATTCTAGAAGAGGGATGCCGCGACGACCGGACATGCCGCCGCTGCGGCGGGAGGATCTGGACCCCGATCCGATCGCCCAGTTCGCCGCCTGGTTCGCGGTCGCCGAGCGCGAGGCACCGCTGCCCGAAGCGATGACGTTGGCAACCGTGGACGCGGACGGAGAGCCGGATGCGCGGATGGTTCTGCTCAAGGGCGTGGACGTCGAGGGCTTCCGCTTCTTCACCAATTACGAGTCGGCGAAGGGCGCCCAGCTCGAGTCCGGCGCCGGAGCCGCGCTGGTCGTCTACTGGCGCGAGCTCGATCGCCAGGTGCGAGTCCGCGGAACGGTCGAGCGCCTCGGCGCGGCGGAATCGGACGCCTACTTCGCGACTCGCTCGCGCGACTCGCAGCTCGGCGCCTGGGCGTCGCCGCAGTCGCAGGCGCTGGAGTCGCGCGAGGGGCTCGACGATCTCGTGCGCGAAGCCGAGGCCCGCTTCGGTAAGGGCGAGGTTCCCCGGCCGGCCCACTGGGGCGGCTATCTCGTGCGACCGCGGACGATCGAGTTCTGGCAGGGCCAGGTCGGTCGCCTGCACGATCGCTTCCGCTATGCCCGCGGCGGCGACGGGTGGGCGATCGAGCGCCTCGCACCCTGAGGCGCGACTGAGTTGCGCATACGGCAAGCGAGTCGACGCTCGGTGGCCGGAACGCTCAGGCGGGGGGCTCGTGCAGCCCGAACGGCGAGCCCTGGTCGTCGCGGCAGAGCGCGAAGCGCCCGAACTCCGACTCCTGGTCGGGGTCGACGCCGGGGCCGGGCTCGACCTTGCCGCCGAGCTCGGCCACCCGCTCCAGCGCGCCGTCCATGCTGTCGACGCGGAAGAACAGATAGGGGCTCGCTCCGTCGTCCCCTCCGTGCAGGCCCCCGTCGATGCCCGGCGTACGGATCACGGCGCCCGCCGAGTCGTCACCGGAGGGCCCGGTCTCGAACTCCCAGCCGAGCAGGCCGCCGTAGAACGCACGCGCCTTGGTCGCATCGGTGACGCCGATCTCGAACCAGTAGGGCTCACCAGCCATGGTCACTCCTTCGTTCGCATTGCGCTGGTCGCGAGGCTAGAGCGCGGCGGGCGCCCCGGTCTTGGACGAATGTGACGCCGGCGCCGGGCGGCTCAGGCGCGGCCGATCCCGCGCGCGAACTCGAGCAGCTCCTCGATGCCGTCGAAGCGGAGCTCCGCGCGAATCCCCCGGCGCGCGGCACGGACCCGGACCCCGTGACCGAACGCCTCCTCGAGCGCCTCCTCCGCGCGCAGCAATGCGGCCTCCTGGTCGGGATGGGCGACCACCCTGGCCCGGGTGTCGCCGGCACCCTTCGCGCGGCGCTCCGTTTCGCGCACCGACCATCCGGCGGCGACCGCGTCGCGGGCGAGTCGGCGGCGGGCGTCGCTGCCCTTGGCCTGCAGGATCGCGCGCCCGTGGCCCTCGGTCAGCTCGCCGTCTGAGAGGAGATCGAGGACGTCGTCGGGCAGGTCCAGCAGCCGGATCAGGTTCGAGATCGCCGGCCGGGCGCGGCCGAGGCGGCGGGCCAGCTCCTCCTTGGAGAGGCCGAGGTCCTCGACCAGCGCCGCGCAGGCCCGCGCCTCGTCGACGGGGTTCAGATCCTCGCGCACGACGTTCTCGATCAGCGCCGTCTGCAGGCGCTGCGGCTCGTCCTCGTCACGCAGCAGCGCCGGGACCGTCTCGCGGCCCGCCTCGCGCGCGGCGCGCCAGCGGCGCTCGCCGGCGATCAGCTCGTAGCGGCCGTCGGCGAGGGGCCGGACGATCAGCGGCTGGATCACGCCCGCCTCCGCGATCGACTCGGCGAGGCCGGAGATGGTCTCCGGGTCGAGGCGGCGGCGCGGCTGATCGGGATTCGGCCGGATCATCTGCACCGGGATCTCGCGGTAGTCGGGCTCGCCGGAGGCCGACTCGGGCAGGATCGCGGCCAGGCCGCGGCCCATGCCACGTTGGCGCGCGGCCGGGCTCACGCGGCGACCGCCAGCTCGGGCTCGCGGGCGGCGAGCTCGCGGGTGAGAGCGCCGTAAGCGGCCGCGGCGCGCGAATCCGGCGCGTGCTCGATCACCGGGACGCCATGGCTGGGGGCTTCGGCGACTCGGACGCTGCGTGGTATCACGGTGGCGAACACATGTTCGGGCAGGTGGCTGCGAAGCTCCGCCTCGACGTCCTGCGCGAGGCGGGTGCGCTCGTCGTGCATGGTGATCAGCACGCCGGTCAGAACCAGCGCGGGATTGAGCTCGCGCCGGGTCAGGTCCAGGGTCTCGAGGAACTGCACCAGTCCCTCGAGCGCCAGGTACTCGGCCTGCACGGGGACGATCACGCGGTCCGCGGCGCCCAGCGCGTTCACGGTCACCGGCCCGAGCGCCGGCGGGCAATCGAGCAGGGTGAGCGCGAAGCGCTCACGGACCGGACCGAGGCGGTCGCGCAGGCGTCGCTCGAATCCCTCGAGCCTGGGCAGTTCGACGGAGGCGCCCGCGAGGTCGCGACTGGCGGGGACGATCCACAGGTTGTCCGGCCCGGCGGGCCGCGCCGCGACGGCGACGGAGGTCTCGCCGCACAGGCACTCATAGGACGACGGGGAGCCGTCGCGGTCCAGGCCGAGGGCGACCGTGGCGTTGCACTGCGGGTCGAGATCGACGAGCAGGACCTGGCGCCCCTGCGCCGCGACCGCCGCCGCGAGGTTGACGGCGGTCGTCGTCTTGCCGACGCCGCCCTTCTGGTTCGCGATCGCGTACACGAGTCCCATTGCGCCACCCGACCTTAGCCAGGCCGGCGGCGTCGGACCCGCCGCGCCGGCGGCGGATAGCCTTCTCGCATGGCACTCTCGACCCGCATCGGCGCCGCATCGTTGGGCGCGGTGCTGGTGCTGGGGCTCGTCGGCGGAGCAACCGCGTCGCACAACATCCAGCGCGGCGTCTCGCTCCACTACAAGGGGAGCAAGAACGAGTTCAAGGGCAAGATCAAGTCCGACCCCCCGGTGTGCAACGGCGGCGTCGTGACGGTGCACAAGATCAAGCGCGGCCCGAACATCGTGATCGGCTCGGACTCGGCGGCGTCCGACGGCGGTTGGTCGGTGACGAAGAAGGCCCGCAAGGGCAGCTTCTACGCGACCACGCCCGGCTACGACAGCCCGACGGGCGCGCTCTGCCGCAACGTCCGCTCGCCGGTACTCGACCTGGGCTGAGCGCGCCCTCAGGCGCGTCCGAACGGGCGCTTCTTCGCCATCCCGGGCCGCCGGGGCAGCCCGTCCGGCGTCGGGCCCGTCTTGCGCACTCGATGCAGGTGTCGATGCTCGAAGCCCGAGCTGGCACCCACCGCGCGGACCTCCGCGGCGGTCATCGCCAGCCGGGGGGCCGCGCGTCGCAGCTCGGCCTCCTCGCCCGGATCGCGGCGCCCCTTCCAGGCGACCAACGCCCCGCCCTCCCGCAAGAGCGGCGAGGCGAGCTCCGCGAGCGTGGCCAGGCGCCCGACCGCCCGGGCGGTCACCACGTCGTAGGCCTCGCGGCCACCGATGGGGTCCGGCGCGGTGGCCCAGTCCTCAGCCCGGGCGCAGACGGCGCGCGCGTTGTCGAGCCCGGCGGCCTCGATCGCGCGCTCGACGAAGTCGCACTTGCGGGCCACCGATTCGACCAGGTCCACCTGCGTCTCTCCGAGCGCGGCCGCGAGCACGAGCCCCGGGAATCCGGCCCCGGTACCGACGTCGGCCAGCCGCCCCGGCGAGCCGACCAGCTCGACGCCACTGAGCGAGTCGATCACGTGGACCCGCCACGCCTCCTCGGGATCGCGGACCGAGCTGAGCGACGCCCGGTCGTGCGCGAGCAGGTCGAGGACGGGATGGAGGCGCGCGCGGAGCCCGGCGTTGCTCAATCGCCGACGAGCGGCGCCACGATCACGCAGCGCTCGGGCTCCTCGCCCTCGCTGAACGTCTCGAGCCCAGAGCGTTCCTTGAGCCGGTCGTGGATGATCTTGCGCTCCGTCGGGCTCATCGGCTCGAGCTCGATCTCCTTCCCGGTCTCGAGCGCTCGGTCGGCGGCGCGGTCGGCCTGTCGCTCCACCGTCTCACGGCGCCGCTCCCGGTAGCCGGCGGCATCGACCGAGACCCGCTTGCGCTCCCCACGGCCGCGGAACGCCACGCGGTAGCAGACCAGCTGCACAGCGTCGATCGTCTGCCCGCGGCGGCCGATCAGCAGGCCGAGCTCCTCGCCCTCGACCCGCGCCGCAATCTCATCCGGGGTCTCCTCGACGATCACCTCGGCATCGAGGTCGAGCGCGTCGACGATCTCGTCGAGCAGCGCCTCGACCCGCTCCGCGGGCTCGTCCGGCAACGCCTGGCTCATTTCCGCCGCTTCTTCTTACGCGGCGGGGGCGGGGGCGGCCTCTTCGCCGCGACCTCATCCGGGGTGGGCAGCTTCGGCGGCGGCCAGAAGGTCATCACGACCCACTGCTGACCGAGCGTCCAGATGTTGGTCGAGATCCAGTACACGGCCAGCCCGGCGGGGAAGGTGGCGACGAAGGGCGCGAACAGGAACGGGAGGCCGAACATGATCAGCCTCTGGTTGCGGTCCTGGACCCGCGACGACATCACGAGCCCGGCGCCCATCTGGGTGCCGATGAACAGGATGATCAGGATCGCCAGCTCGACCCCGGTCGCGTTCTCGGTCAGGTTGGGGATGAAGAGGAAGCCCTCGGGCGGGTTGTTGAGGATCTGGTCCTTGAACGTCTGGCTGTTGAGCAGCTGGTAGAGGGCGAGGAAGACCGGGAGCTGCAGCAGCAGCGGCCAGCACGAGGCCAGCGGGTTGATCTGGTTCTCCTTATAGAAGGCCATCATCTCGCGCTGGAGGCGCTCCTTGTCGCCCTTGTACTTCGCCTGGAGCGCCTTGAGCTCGGGGGCGTGTTGCTGCAGGGAGCGCATCGAGCGGATCTGCTTGAGCGACAGCGGGAGGATCACGAGCCGGGTGATGAACGTGAGCCCGACGATCGAGAGGCCCCAGATGAGCCCGACGTCGTCGTGCAGGAACGTGATCACCGAGTCGGCGAGGTCGATCAGCGGCTGGAGGATGTTCGCCAGGGGGATCAGGCGTGGGCCTCGTGGTTGTGGTGGTGGTCGCTGTCACGAAACAGGCGTCGGTCGGCGAGCTCGTCGACGCCGCCGTCGCTCCATGGGTTGCAGCGAGCGAGGCGCCAAGCGGCGACCACGGTCCCCCTGAGCACGCCCAGCTCGCGCACCGCCTGGACGGCGTAGGTCGAGCACGTCGGGTAGTACTTACAGCGGTTGGGGATCGCCGGGGAGACCAAGCGCCGGTACAGGTGCAGCGGTGCCAGGCACAGCTCACGCAGGGCTCGAACGAATGTCGAACGTCTGTTCATCGGGACCGTTTCACGTGTTACGCCGGCCGTAACCCGGCCTCGACCATCAGCTCCGCAAGCGCCGTTCGCACACCCTCCGTGCCCTCACGCTCAACCAGACCTGCAGAGTCAGGTCGCGCGACGATGACGAAGTCGTGGGCGGGCGTAAGGCCCTCGTCGAGTGCCCAGAAAGCCTCGCGCAGCGCCCGCTTGACCGCGTTGCGCTCGACCGCCCCGCCGACCTTGCGGCTCACCGAGATCCCGAGGCGGACGCCGTCCGCACCCTCGCGCTCGGCGTGCGGGAAGGCGTAGAGGACGAGGTAGCGGTTGGCGTGCGATCGGCCGTCGCGGTAGACGCGGTCGAAGTCACCGCTTCGCGACAGGCGGCCGCGCTGCTTGCGATCGGCCATCAGGACGCTACGGCGCCAAGCGCTTGCGGCCCTTGCGGCGGCGGCGGCGGATCACGTCCCGGCCCCCACGAGTGCGCATCCGGGCGCGGAACCCGTGGGTTCGCGCGCGCTTGCGCTTCTTCGGCTGCCAGGTGCGCTTCATGAGGAGGCGCCAGTCTACAGAGCCGATCCGGAGCCGATCCGGAGCCGATCCCGATCACACCGGTCGCCGGGGCGGTCGCGTGCGAGCGCGGGCCCACCCTTTTCTTCCCCGCGAATTGCGGGATGGTCGGGCCAGGCGGCGGAGGCCCGGATGTATGGTCGCTCGGGTGCCCGCAGACGCGCCCGCCGACGACCTCGAGGACATCTGGGGGCGGGTCCGCGGGGACCTCCGGGACTCGCTCCCCACCTCCACCTTCAACCTCTGGCTGAAGCCGCTGCGGGCCGTGTCGATCCAGGGAACCACCCTGGTGCTCTCGGCCCCCGCATCGGTGCGGACCTGGGTCGAGCGCCGCTACGGCGCCGCGCTGCAGCGAGCGCTCGAGCGCCAGGCGCCGGCCGTGACGGGGTTCGATTTCGTCGACGCCGACCGCGGTCGGCCGGACGCCCGCGGGACGCCGGAGTCGCTGCGGCTGGATCCCGCCCACACCTTCGACCGCTTCGTCATCGGCCCCGGAAACCGACTCGCCCACGGCGCCGCCCTGGCCGTCGCCGAGCTGCCGGGCGAGGCGTACAACCCGCTGTTCCTCCACGGCCCGCCGGGACTCGGAAAGACCCACCTGCTGGGGGCCATCGTCGACTACCTGCGCCGCAACCACCCGGCCCTCGTCGTCCACTACACGACTGCCGAGCGGTTCACGAGCGAGTTCGTCGGAGCCCTTCGACGTGACGGCCCGGAACTGTTCAAGGCGCGCTACCGCGCGCTCGACGCGCTGCTGATCGACGACGTCCAGGTGCTCGAGGGAAAGCTGCGGACCGAGGAGGAGTTCGTCCACACCTTCAACACCCTCTACGGAGCGGGAAAGCAGATCGTGCTCTCGAGCGACCGCCCGCCAGAGGCGCTCTCGCAGATCGCCGACCGGCTGCGCGACCGCTTCCAGTGGGGGCTCCGGGTCGAGCTCGAGCGACCGGACCTGCGCACGCGGATCGCGCTGCTGTGGCGCCTCGCCGCCGACTCCGAGCGCAACCTCCCCGACCCCGCGGTGCTGGAGGAGATCGCGACACGGGTCCCCGACAACGTGCGAGTGCTCGAGGGCGCCATGACCCGCGTGCTGGCCGTCTCGTCGCTGCTCAGCGAGGAGCTGTCGATGCCGTTGGTCCGTCGCGCGCTCGACCCCGCCGGCGGGTCGGCTGCCGAGCGAGCCGAGCCGCCGACGCTGACGGCGATCCAGGACGCGGTCTGCGCGGCCGAGGGATTGACGCTCGACGAGCTCCTCTCGCCCCGGCGCTCCACCCGCATCGCACGGGCTCGCCAGCTGGCGATGTACCTGGCCCGTGAGCTCACCCCGCTGTCGCTCACCGAGATCGCCCGCGGCTTCAACCGCGATCACACCACCGTCCTGCATGCGATCCGCACTGTCTCGGCGCGGCTCGAGCCCGGTTCCGAAACCGCCGAGACCATCCACAGGATCCGTGCCACCCTGGGGCGAGAGCGCCCCGCACGGGACCTCAAGCCCACGGACATCGCATCCTCTCCACAGGCAGGCAAGAAGTAATCCACAGCGGGTAGCGGCTCAACCAGGCCGAGTTCCGCTCGCGATCCACAACTGTCCACGAATCAGATACATCTGATCAAAGTAGGAAGATGAGCGACCCCGCATGAAGCTATCCATACCTCGCGACTCCCTTTCCGGCGCGCTTCAGCTCGTCGGCCGCGCGGCCTCGACCCGCGGTGCGCTGCCCTCCTTGGGTGGCGTCCTGCTCATCGTCGAGCAGGACCAGCTGACGCTGCGCGCGACCGATATGGAGTTGGCGATCACGCGCGCGCTTGCAGACGCGCAGCCCGAGCGCGAGGGCAGCGTGCTCATGCCCGGCCGCCTGTTTGCGGACGTGGTTCGCAGCTTGCCCCCTGGTGAGGTCTCGCTCGAGCAGCGGGCCGAGCAGCGCGACGTCGAGATCGCGGCCGGCGGTGCGCGCTTTCATCTCAGAACCCTTCCTGTCGAGGACTTTCCACGCCTGCCCGAGCTCGAAGGGGAGCTGATCAAGCTGCCGGGTGAGCCCCTGGCAGCGACGATCGAGCTCGTCGCTCGAGCCGCGTCGCGCGACGAGGTGCGGCCGATCCTGACCGGGGTTCTGGTTCAGGCCGAGGGCGACACCTTGACGATGGTCGCCACCGACTCGTACCGGCTCAGCGTCAAGCACACGAAGCTCGACGCCGCCGTCGCCCAGGCGCTCGAGGCCAACGTGCCGGCCCGCGCGCTGCGCGAGCTCGCGCGGATCGTCGTGGCGGAGGGGGCGGAGGAAGTCGAGATCGCCCTGCCGCGCAACCAGATCGTCTTCAGGGCCGCGGGCGTCCTGGTCTCCTCCCGCTTGATCGAGGGGCAGTTCCCGAGCTGGCGCCAGCTCGTGCCGGAGTCGTTCGAGCACGAGATCCGGCTGCCGCGCGAGGAGTTCCTGGAGGTCGCGAGCCGGGTCAGCCAGCTCGCCCAGCGCAACGCCCCGTTGCGGCTCGCGTTCACGGAGGGCGAGCTCACGGTCGCGGCCGAGACCCCGGACATCGGCGATGCGAGCGAGGCGATGCCCGCCCCCTACAACGGCGAGCCCCTCGAGATCGCGTTCAACCCGCAGTTCCTGGTCGAGGGGATCGAGAGCGTCGGCTCCGAAGAGCTGGCGGTTCAGCTCAGCTCGCCGCTTCGGCCCGGGCTGCTACGGCCGGTCGACGGCGACGACTTCAGCTATCTCGTGATGCCGATCCGGCTCAACGCGTAGGCGGCGTCCGTCTGGAGCCGGCCATGGTGGTCGAGTCCGTAAGCACCCTCGATCTGCGCAACCTCGCCGCCCTCGAGGTCGAGCTCGAGCCGGGCCTGAACCTGCTTTGGGGGCCGAACGGCGCGGGGAAGACGAACCTGCTCGAGGCCACGTACATGGCACTCGCCGGTCGCTCCTGTCGGACCCGTGACGATCGGGAGGCGATCGCGTTCGGCGAGTCGCTGGCCCGCGTCGAGGCGGGCGTCGCCGACGGTGATCGCAAGCGCTCGTTCATGTGCTCGGTGAGCCGCGGCGCCGGGCGTCGCCACCTCGTCGACGGGCTGCCGACCGGGGTTGAGACCGCGTCCCTGCGTCCGGCCCTGGCGGTCTTCATGCCGGACCGCCTGGCGCTGGTGAAGGGGCCGCCCGCGGGTCGACGGGCCCACCTCGACGGCTTCTGCGCGGCGCTGTGGCCCGCCCGGACCGAGACCCGGCGGCGCTACGCGCGTGCCTTGGCACAGCGCAACGCCCTGCTCGGCCGGATCCGCGCCGGCACGGCCGGCCTCGACGGCCTCGACGCCTGGGATCAGGAGCTCGCGACCTCGGCGATCGGCCTGATCGCGGATCGTCGCGAGGCGACCGAGTTGCTCGCGCCGGAGTTCGCCCGCGCGGCGCGCGGCCTCGGCTTCGGCGACGCTGCCACGCTCGGCTACCGGCCGCGCAGCGATGCGGTGGACCCGGAGACGCTCACGGCCGAGCTCCGCGAACGCCGGGAGGCCGATCTCGCCCGCGGCTACACCGGTTGGGGTCCCCACCTCGATGAGCTTTCCCTCGAGACGGGCGGTCGCTCGTTGCGCCGCTACGGCTCCCAGGGCCAGCAACGCGCGGCGCTGCTCGCGCTGCTCTTCGCCGAGCACCGGGTCCTGATCGACGACGGCCGCCCTGCGCCCCTGATGCTGCTCGACGACGTTGCCAGCGAGCTCGACGCCGAGCACCGCGACCTGCTGGTGGAGCGGCTCGCGGCCGGCGGCGGGCAGGCGCTGGTCACCGCGACCGAGCCGCAGCACCTCCCGCGCGCCGGCGATCGCCACGAGATCGCGATCCGGGGCGGCCGAGCCCTGACTGCGGCCCCGGCGGACGGCGACGCACCGGCGACGGAGCGCCGGGCGGCGGCGTGAGCCCGCGCAGCAATCCGCGCTCGATCGGCGCCGCCATCCGGAGCGCTCGCGCAACGAGCGAGCCGGCGACCTTGCTGGCGGCCGTGCAGAGCGTCTGGGGATCCAGCGCAGGCGAGCGGATCGCGGGCCAGGCACAGCCGGTGCGCGAGCGCGACGGAGTCGTCACCGTTCGCTGTCGCGCCGCGACCTGGGCGCAGGAGCTCGACCTGCTGCAGGGCGAACTGCTCGCGCGTCTCAACGCCGCGCTCGCTCCGCGGCGGGTCTCGTCCCTTCGCTTCATCGTCGGAGACGATTCGGCAGACGACCGTATCTAATGCGTGATTTGCAGGTATTTTGTGACGGATAGTGTGTCATTCCGGGTCCTTCGGCTGGTATCCTTATGTGAACCAGCACCCTCGCCCCGAGCCGATCGGATTCGGCCTCCACGCCGGGCCCGGTGGCCGGGGTTTCTCATGACAGCGACCGGAGGGCTCACCACCTAGTGGCAACCAAGGCGGGCTCGGACCGCGACCGCGCGGCCCGCTCGAAGAAGAAGTCGAAGAAGTCGGACGGGTACACGTCCGGCGAGATCACCGTTCTGCGCGGCCTCGACCCCGTGCGCAAGCGCCCCGGCATGTACATCGGGTCGACCGGGCCCCGCGGGCTCCACCACCTCGTCTACGAGGTCGTCGACAACTCCGTCGACGAGGCCCTCGCCGGTCACTGCGATCACATCGAGGTCACGATCCACCCGGACAACAGCGTCACCGTCGTTGACGATGGCCGCGGGATCCCCGTCGACGAGCATCCAGAGGAGAAGCGCCCAGCCGCCGAGGTTGTGCTGACCACGCTGCACGCCGGCGGCAAGTTCGGCGAGGGCGGCGGCTACAAGGTGTCCGGCGGCCTCCACGGTGTCGGCGTCTCGGTGGTCAACGCGCTCTCGGAGAGGCTCGACCTCGAGGTCCGGCGCGACGGACACAAGTGGCACCAGGCGTTCTCCCGCGGTGAGCCCCAGAGCGACCTGAAGCGCGGAGAGAAAATCAAGGGGACCGGCACGATCATCACCTTCCTTCCCGACGCCGAGGTCTTCGAGACCCTCGACTTCGACTATCAGACGCTCGCTGAAAGGATGCGCGAGACGGCCTTCCTCACGCGTGGCCTGCGCATCGACCTGGTCGACGAGCGCGGCTCCAGTCAGCGGGACACCTTCCTCTACAAGGGCGGGATCGTCGACTTCGTCGCTTTCCTGAACGAGAACAAGGACGCGCTGCACCGCAAGACCGTCTTCTTCGAGAACGAAACCGACGACGGCCAGGTCGAGGTCGCGATGCAGTGGAACTCCTCCTACCAGGAGTCGGTCTTCTCGTTCGCGAACAACATCAACACACACGAGGGTGGTTCCCATCTCTCCGGCTTTCGCTCGGCGCTCACACGGACGCTCAATGCGTACGCCCGCAACAAGGGCCTGCTGAAGGACAAGGACGAGAACCTCACCGGCGATGATGTCCGTGAGGGGCTGACCGCCGTGATCTCGGTGAAGCTCGCCGACCCCCAGTTCGAGGGTCAGACAAAGACCAAGCTCGGCAACCCACCCGTGGAGGGCTTGGTCAAGGAGACGGTGAACCGCAAGCTGGGCGAGTTCCTCGAGGAGAACCCCGGCGAGGCCCGGCGCATCCTGCAGAAGGCGGTCGACGCGGCGCGCGCCCGCGAGGCGGCGCGCAAGGCGCGCGACCTCACCCGCCGCAAGACGGCACTCGAGAACTCGACCCTGCCCGGCAAGCTCGCCGACTGCACCGTGCGCGACCCGGCCCTCGCCGAGCTCTTCGTTGTCGAGGGCGACTCCGCGGGAGGTTCCGCGAAGCAGGCACGCGATCGCAACACCCAGGCCGTGCTCCCCCTTCGCGGAAAGATCATCAACGTCGAGAAGAGCCGGATCGACAAGGTGCTCGCGAACAACGAGATCCAGGCGCTGATCACGGCGATCGGGACCGGCGTGGGGGACGAGGAGTTCAACATCGAGGACGCCCGGTACCACAAGGTGATCCTCGCCACCGATGCCGATGTCGACGGTGCCCACATCCGTACGTTGGCGCTCACCTTCATCTATCGCCAGATGCCGGAGCTGATCGAGGCGGGCTACGTGTTCATCGCGAAACCGCCGCTCTACCGCGTCAAGAACGGTAAGCAGGAGACGTACGTCGAGAAGGAGTCCGAGCTCGAGGCGCTGCTGCTGCGCGACAAGATCGAGCGGTTCGAGCTCACCGACGCCGCGGACAAGAAGCGAAAGCTCACCGAGGCCCGCTGGCAGCGATTCAACCGGCGACTCAACGAGTACGAGGGCTGGGCCGACTCGTTGCAGGCGGCGTTCGGCCACGAGGCTGTGCGCTTCCTCTCCGAGTCGCAGATTCTCGACGCCGGCGCCGCCACGATCGCCGCGGTGCGGAAGCTGGTGGAGAGCAAGGATCCCGAGGAGGAGCCGTTCGAGACCGAGCTCGTCTCCTCCTCCGATGAGGGCCTCGAGGTCAAGGCGATCCACCGTCGCGACGGCCTCGCCCGCACCCATCGGCTGCCGGCCGCGCTGTTTCGGTCGCACGACTACCGCCGCCTCGTCGAGGTCCACGCCGAGCTGCTGAAGCAGGTCGGGCGCCCACCCTTCAAGGTCGTGCTCGGCGACCGCTCGCGCGAAGCCGACTCGTTCGCCGAGCTGCGGCGCTGCGTCCTCGAGCTGGCCCGGCATGGAGTCACGATGCAGCGCTTCAAGGGCCTCGGCGAGATGAACGCCGAGCAGTTGCGCGAGACCACCATGGATCCGGAGAGCCGCACGCTCCAGCGGGTGACGATCGACGACGGCGCGATGGCCGAGCGCGTTTTCGCCGACCTGATGGGCGACAAGGTGGAGCCGCGGAAGATCTTCATCGAGAAGCACGCCAAGGACGTGCGCTTCCTCGACGTCTAGTGGGGGGTCACTGATGGAAGGCGGACTCGCGGCCCTGACGGGCAATATCGAGGAGCGCGAGCTCTCTCAGGAGATGCGCTCGTCGTACCTCGACTACGCGATGAGCGTGATCGTCGGCCGGGCGCTTCCCGACGTGCGGGACGGGTTGAAGCCCGTCCACCGCCGGGTGCTGTACGCGATGCACGATCTCGGCCTCCAGCCGAACCGCCCGTACCGGAAGTCGGCGTTCATCGTCGGCGAGGTGATGGGTAAGTACCACCCGCACGGCGACACGGCCATCTACGACACCCTGGCGCGGATGGCGCAGGACTTCTCCTTGCGCTACCCGCTCGTTGACGGCCAGGGCAACTTCGGCTCGATCGACGACGATCCGCCGGCCGCGATGCGGTACACCGAGGCGCGTCTGGCGCGCCTCGCCACCGAGATGCTGCGCGAGATCGAGTCCGACACCGTCGACTTCGGGCCCAATTACGACGAGTCCCAGCAGGAGCCGCTGGCGCTGCCGTCGCGGTTCCCCAACCTGCTCGTCAATGGCGCTGCCGGGATCGCCGTGGGGATGGCGACCAATATCCCGCCGCACAATCTCGCCGAGGTTTGCGGGGCGGTGCGGGCTTACGTCGAGAACCCCGAGATCGATGTCGCCGGCCTGATGGAGCACGTCAAGGGCCCCGACTTCCCGGGCGGCGGGATCATGAGCATGGAGGGCATCCGCGACGCCTACGCCTCGGGTCGGGGCAGCGTGCGGGTGCGCGGGCGGGTGCACGCGGAGCCGCTCAAGGGCGGCAAGGACGCTCTCATCGTCTCGGAGCTGCCGTTCATGGTCAAGAAGGGCGGCGACACGGGTCTGATCACGAAGATCGCCGATCTGGTCCGCGACAAGAAGCTGGAGGGGATCTCCGACCTGCGCGACGAGTCCGACCGCTCCGGGATGCGCATCGTGATCGAGCTCAAGCGGGGCGCCGACCCGAACATCGTCACCAACAACCTCTACAAGCGCACCCAGCTCCAGCAGGCCTTCGGCCTCAACATGGTGGCGCTGGTCGACGGGGTGCCGCGCACCCTCTCGCTGAAGGAGCTCGTCCACCACTACGTCGTCCACCAGCGAGAGGTAGTCACCCGCCGGACCCAGTACGAGCTGCGCCGAGCCGAGGCCCGGGCGCACATTCTCGAGGGACTGCTCGTTGCGCTCGACAACCTCGACGCGGTGATTGAGCTGATCCGCGGCTCGGCCGACACGGACGCCGCCCGCAACGGCCTGGTTGAGAGATTCGAGCTCACCGAGGAGCAGGCGCAGGCGATCCTCGACATGCGCCTCGCGCGCCTCACCGCGCTCGAGTCCGACAAGGTCCGCGCCGAGCACGAGGAGCTGATGGATCGCATCGCCGAGCTGCGGGCGATCCTCGGCGACCCCTCCCGCGTTGACGCCCTGGTCCTCGAGGAGCTGGGGGAGCTCGAACAGGCCTACGCCGACGAGCGCCGGACCGAGATCGCCCACTTCGAGGGCGACGTGGACATCGAGGACATGATCGCCGAGCAGCAAATGGTGATCTCGATCACCCACTCCGGTTACGTCAAGAGGCTGCCGCTCGCGACCTATCGTCAGCAGCGCCGCGGCGGCGTCGGGGTGATGGGGATGGACCTCAAGGAGGGCGACTACATCGAGCACCTGCACATCTGCTCGACCCACGACTTCATGCTCTTCTTCACCAACCGCGGCAAGGTCTACCGGCTCAAGGTTTACGAGCTGCCCGAGGGCTCGCGAACGTCGAAGGGGAGCGCGCTTGTCAACGTGCTGCCGTTGCGTGACGGCGAGCGGGTGATGGCGGTGAAGCCGACGCGCGACTTCAGTGAGGGCCAGTACCTGGCCTTCGTGACCGCGAAGGGCCTGGTGAAAAAGACCGAGTTCAAGGCCTACAACACGCCGATCCGCGCCGACGGGATCATCGCGATCAAGGTCCGCGACGGCGACGAGCTGGTCCAGGTTCGCCTGACCTCGGGCGACGACGACCTGCTCCTGGTCTCGAAGTCCGGGCACGCCTCGCGGTTCAGCGAGAAGGCGGTGCGGCCGATGGGTCGCGACACCTCAGGCGTCAAGGGCATGAACGTCTCCGGGAAGGTCGGCTCCCAGCCGAACCGGGTGCTCGCGATGGACGTGGCCCGCGACGACACCGAGCTCTTCGTCGTCACCGAGAACGGCTACGGCAAGCGGACCGCCGTCTCGGAGTACCCGGTCAAGGGTCGCGGGACCAAGGGTGTGCTGACGATCAAGCTGACCGAGAAGAAGGGCGGGCTCGCCGGCGCGCTGATCGTCCGCGAGCACCAGGACCTGCTGTTCATCTCCCAGAACGGGATGGTCCAGCGCACCAACGCCGGTGGGATCTCGCAGATGGGCCGCGCGACCCAGGGCGTCAGGGTGATGAACATGCGGGAGGACGACCGGATCAGCGCGGTCGCGCTGGTGGTCGAGTCCTCGGCGGACGTCGCCGCGGAGGCCGACGTGGTCGCCGAGGCCGCCGCGGAGGGCGCGAGGCCCGCCGCGCAGAGCTGATCGCCGACGACACTCCCGTTCTCGACGGTCGAGCGCTGAACCGCGCCCTGCTCGCGCGCCAGGGACTGCTCGAGCGGGTCGAGCTCGAGCCCGCCGCCGCGGTCTCGCACCTCCTCGGGCTCCAGGCGCAGGAGCCGCTGTCGCCCTACATCGGGCTCTGGTCGCGGCTCTGCGACTTCGACCCGGCTCGGCTCGCCGCGCTCCTGACCGAGCGTGCGGCGGTGCGGATGACACTGGTGCGCGGCACGATTCACATGGCCACGGTCGCGGACGCGCGCTCGCTGCGTCCCCTCGTCCAGACGGTGATCGAGCGGGCGCACAACGGCGCCTTCGGGCGGCGGATGGGTGGTGCCGACCCCGAGCGGATTGCGGCGGCGGTGCGCGATGAGCTGGCTGACGAGGCCCTCGGCGCGCGCGAACTGGGCCGCCGCCTGGTCGCCCGCGGGATCGGCGACGACCCTGAGGCGCTGGGCAATGCCGCGCGCGTATACGTGCCGCTGGTCCAGGTTCCGCCGCGCGGCGTCTGGGGCGCCGGCGGTCGTGCGCTGTATGCGACGCTCGAGTCCTGGACCGGTCGGGGGCTCGACCCCGCCCCTTCGGTCGACCGCCTCGTGGTGCGCTACCTGCGGGCGTTCGGGCCGGCCTCGGTCATGGACATGCAGAATTGGTCCGGGTTGACGCGGCTCGCCGCGGCGTTCGAACGCCTCGGCCCGCGGCTGAGCCACTTTCGCGACGAGCGCGGGACCGACCTCTTCGACCTCCCCGACGCGCCGCACCCGGATCCGGCCACGCCCGCGCCCGCGCGGTTCTTGGGTGAGTACGACAACGTCCTGCTCGGCCACGCGGACCGCGCGCGGATCATCCCGGCCGATTTCCCGTGGGACGCGATGCGCGCCGAGGGCCGCTTCATCTCCAACGTCCTTGTCGACGGGGTCCTGCGCGCTACCTGGTGGCTCGAGCGCGACGGCAGGCGGCGGGTGATCCTCGCGATCCGTCCCTTCCGCGAGTTCTCCGCCACGGAGCGGGCCGAGGTCGGCGACGAGGCGGCGCGGCTGGTCGAACTCGTCGGCTCCGAGGCCGCCGCGCGCGACGTCCGGTTCGAGCCGGCGGTCGGCTGACCACCGCGTCTGCTTCAATCGAAGCACCAGAGAAAGGAGGTGGTCCGAAGTTGAGTGACTTGTTCTTCGGGACGCTGGAGGTGCGGGGCCGCTAGTCGGCCGCCTCGTCCGTCCGGCGGGCGACCGTCGACACGGGCAGGCAGCGTGCGAGCCGCCTGGCGGAGTCCAACCCCAGGCACCGACGGGTACCGGAGGCCGGGAGCTGTCCCACCCGGCCGCGAATCCGGGACCCGCCCGAAATCGCACCTTGGAAGGGCCGCCTTCGGGCGGCCCTTCGCTTTCCGCAGCCACCTAGGCGACGACCAGGTACGGCTCCCAGGCCAGGGGTACCCTGGGGGCCGCGATGCGGATGAAGACGGTCGGGCCCGGCGCCTTCGGCCGGCGCGCCGGCTGCATGCGCGCCTCGCGCGGCATCCGGTTTCCCTTCTTGCGGTTGCACGGCGCGCACGAGGCCACGATGTTCTCCCACTCGGAGCGCCCGCCGCGGCTGCGCGGGATCACGTGGTCGACCGTCAGCCCTGCGGCCTCGTGGCCGCAGTACTGGCACGTGTAGGAATCGCGCGCGAGGACCGCCTTGCGCGTGATCTTGCGCCGATGTACGTCGCGTGGGATGCGGACGTAGCGGATCAGGCGGATCACGCACGGGCGATCGAGCTCGAGCCGCTCCGAGTGCAGGACGCCGTCGCCCTTCTCGAGGACCTCGGCCCGCGACTTCAGGACCAGAACCGCGGCCCGCCTCACGGTGCACACGTTGATCGGCTCGTAGCTTGCGTTCAGGACCAGGACCCTCGTGCTGCCCGGCCGCGCGCGCACTGCGCCGTTGCCGTTGCGGGAGTGGCCGTTGACGGAGATCCGTCCCGCGGCCGTTCCGGCCGGCGCCGCCACGCGGCGCCCTGCTACCTCGGGGTCGGCGAGGTCCTCCATGGTGGCCGGATTGTAGAGCGGCCCGAAGTCGGGCCGGCTACGCGCCGGGGACCCCGGTGGTGTGGAGCGGGTAGCTGCCCAGGACGCGGACGTTCTCGGCCTTGCCGCGCAGCGCCTCGATCGCGTCGCCGACGCTCGGGTCCGCTACCGCGCCCTCGAGGTCGATGAAGAACATGTAGCGGCCGAGGCCGCGTCGAAGCGGTCGCGACTCGATCCGTGTCAGGTTGACCGCGCGGCTCGAGAACTCGGTCAGCGCCTCCACGAGCGCCCCCGGGTGATCGGCGCCGAGCTCGGAGAAGCTGAGGGTGGTCTTCCACGGCCCCGGTCCCCGCGGCGCGACTCCCGGCGGAGCGAGCCAGACGAACCGCGTGACGTTGCCGGCGTCGTCTTCGACCCCCTCGCGCAGGACGACGCAGTCGTAGATCCGCGCCGCCGTAGTGCCGCCCAGCGCGGCCCAGGGCTCGTCCCGGCCGGCGACCTCGCGTACCGCCTCGGCCGTGCTCGGCGCCGCCCGAACCTCGGCTGCCGGCAGCTCCGCCCGGATGAACCGGGCGCACTGCGCACTCGCCTGCGGGTGGGAGACCACGACCTCGATCCGCCCCAGCTCGAGCTCCCGGCGAGCGATGAGGCTGTTGCTGATGGGCTGATCGTGCTCGCCCACGATCGTCACTGAGGGCGCGTCGAAGGTGAGCGCGTCCAGGGTCGCACGCACGGATCCCTCGATGGAGTTCTCGAACGGGACGAGCGCGCGCTCGGCGCGGCCCTCGTCGACGGCGGTGATCGCGTCGTAGATGGTCGGCATCGGCAACGCCTCGATCGCCGCGCCCGCCGTGGCCGCGTGCAGCGCGTCCTCGCTGAAGGTCCCGGCCGGGCCGAGGTGGGCGACTCGCATGGCCGGCGAAGCTACCGGACGCCGCGCGCGGCTCAGTTGAAGGTGACCGTGTAGGTGAGCGCGTTGTTGTCGATCAGCGTCTCGCCGAGGACCGGCAGGACCTCGACCACCAGGGTGAGGGGGACGTCGGTCTCGGGCAGCGTCTCCAACGGCACCGTCGCCTCGGCGATTCCCTGCGCGTCGATTCTCGGGATCGTTGTCTCGCCCTCGATCGGCTCCACGCCGCCGCTGAACGAGTAGTTGACGGTGACGTCGCGCTCGCGGCTGTCGCCGCCGTTCTGAACCTCGACCGTGAGCTCCGGCGGGTCGTTGCCGATCCCGACCGTGTTCTCCGTCTCGGCGAGCAGCGTCGTCCGGTCGATCGAGGTGCTGAGCAGCTCGACGCCGTGGATGCCGCCGGGCACGTTGCCGGTCTCGGCGGCGAACGTGTTGAGTGTCAGCGTGACCTCGGCGCTGTCCAGCCAACGCTCCACCGGCTCGGGAAGGAAGCGGCTCGCGCCGACCTTCTCGCCGATCTCCTCCTCCGCGAGTACACCCTGGATCTCGGCCCGGGCGCGGTCGTAGAGCACGTCGCTCGCGAGGAAGGCCTCCATCTCGGTCGCGATCCGCTCGATCGCGTCGTTGCGCCCCTCATTCCCGAGCGCGGTGGGGATGTCCTCGGCGATCCCGGCCAGGCCGTCGCGGCGCAGCTCGAACGACTGCAGGAGCTCGTCCTGCGCGTCGGAGAGCTCGTCGGGCACGTCGAGCCCCTCGACCCGTTGCAGGAGGCTCTCAGCGGTGCCGCGATCGGTCGTGATCTCGGCTTCGAGCTGGAGCTCGGTCAGCCCCCTCGGCGGGTCCTCGAGACGGCCGAAGAACTCCTGGGAGAGTTGGTTCGACTGATCCACGATCCCGTCGAGGTCGGAGACGTAGTTCTCGAAACCGCGCTCCTTGCGCGCGTTGAGGCAGCCTCGGACGCCCAGCAGGAGCAGGATCAGGATGAGTACCCCGACGCCCAGGGCGATCACCCTGCGCATGAGCACCTGGCGCTGGCGTACCGCCGGTCCGCGCCTCGCGCCGGGTCCGCTGGCCGCGGGATCTAGTTCGTCCTCGTCGAGGTATGACACGCTGAAACCTGGGGGACGCCTTCGGCGGCCAGAGTATGAACCCTGCTGCGGAGGCCACCGTCGGTCTTCCTACGCGCCCCCCGCTCGGCGCACCGGCAGGAGAGCAGGCGCGCCCGGCGAAGTTCCGAAGGTGGTGGGCGACGAGCTGCTGATGGGCCGGTTTCGCGTCCTCGAGCGGATCGGCGCCGGGGGCATGGGCACCGTGTACCGCGCCTTCGACGAGCGCCTTCAGCGCCAGGTCGCGCTCAAGGAGATCCCCAGCGCGGAGCCGGCACGCGTGCTCCGCGAGGCGCAGGCCGCCGCACGCCTCAACCACCCGGGCATCGTCACCCTGTACGAGCTCGGCGAGCGCGAAGGTCACGCGCTGCTGGTCTCCGAGCTGGTCCCCGGGCCGACGCTGTCGCGACTGCACCAGGGCGGCCGGCTTCGCGACCGCGAGGTCGCCGAGATCGCCGCCGACTTGAGCGACGCGCTTGCGCACGCGCACGCTCGTGGCGTCATCCATCGCGACGTCAAGCCCCAGAACGTGATCGTGCGCGACGATCAGGGTGCGGGGCAGCGCGCCAAGCTCATGGACTTCGGGATCGCCCGGATCGCCGGCGCGCCGACGTTGACCGCCGCCGGCGAGGTCGTCGGCACGCTCGCCTACATGTCGCCCGAGCAGGCCGACGGCAGCCTCGCGGGCCCCGAGTCCGACGTCTACTCGCTTGCCTTGACGGCGTTCGAGTGCTGGTCCGGGGAGAACCCGGCGGCGGCGGCGAGCCCGGCGCAGACGGTGCGGCGGATCGGCCAGGGAATGCCGCCCCTGTACGCGTACCGCCCCGACCTGCCTGAGCCGATCGCTGCCGCGATCGACGCCTCCCTGGCCCCTGAGCCGGAGCTGAGGCCGACGGCGACGGAGCTCCGGGACGTGCTCGAGGCCGAGCTCGGCTCGCTCGACCCGGACCGGCCCGTCCCCCTGCCCGAGGGGGCCGAGGACCCCGAGCCGGCACGGCGATCCGCGATCGGCGCAGCGCGACTCGCCGCGCTCGCGTGCGTCGCCACGGCGCTTGTGCTGCTCGCCGGCCCACTCGGCGCCGGCGGACTCGCGCTCGTGCTTGCTGCGCTCTGCCTGCCGGCCCTCCTCGTCGGAGCCCCGGCCGCGGCGCTCGCTCCCGCCGTCGCACCGCTGCTGGGCGCGGCAGGTATCGGGAGCGCCTCGGCCGCGCTCGGCGCGGCCGGCCCCACGCCGATCGCCCGTGCGGTCCTCGGCGCCGCCGCCTGGGCATGGCTGCTGGCGGGCTCGATCGCGCTCGGCTTCGGCTCCGACCTGGGCATCGCGCCACCGGCGCCCGACGGCTGGGTGAGCGACCCGGGCCTGGCCGCGAATGCGATCCTCGCCCCGCTGCTGGAGCTCGAGTCGTTGCTCGGCGCGGGTGTGTTCGCGCTCGCTGCAGCGGTCCTCGGCTGGGTGCTCGCCGCGCGACACGCCTCGATTGCCCTGCTCGGAGCGATGGTTTGGGCGGCGGCCGTCGACACCGGGCTCTCCGCGGTCGGCAACGGCGCACTCGGAGGCCGGCCACTGGGCGTCGTGGGCGCAGCCGTGGCCGCCGTCGGGATCGAGTTCCTGGTCATGCGCGGCCGCGAGCCGGTCTGGCACAGGCCGCGCCGGGCGAACGGCTCCCAGCCGCTGACCACCTAGGATTCGGGGTTCCCCGTCCGGGGGGCGGCGTGGCCGTGCCGCCGTGCCCTGGATGCGGAGCAGAAGCCATGAGCGTCCTGCGCAACCTTGAGCAACGAATAGAGAACCTCGTCGAGGGGGTCTTCAGCCGCGCCTTCTCGTCCCAGGTGCAGCCGGTCGAGATCGCCCGTAAGCTGGCGAAGGAGATGGACGCCCACCGGACCGCGTCCGTCTCACGCGTCTACGTGCCCAACCAGTACACCGTGTGGCTCTCGGTCGAGGACCGCAAGCGGCTCGAGGGGTACGAGCGGTCGCTCGAGCAGGAGCTGTCGGCGTATCTGCTCGAGCACGCGCGTCGCCACGACTACGCGCTGCTGACTCGTCCCGAGGTCGACCTCGAGTCCGACGAGCGCCTCCGCCTCGGGGAGTTCGGGATCCAGACGCGACTGGTGAAGCCCCCCGCGCGCCAGGGCGAGGCACCCTCGCAGGGTGAGCAGGGGCACACGATGGTCTACGCCGTGCCGCCCAAGCAGACCAAATCGCGCAGGCGCCAGCCGGCGGCGCATCTCACCGACACGAAGGCGATCGTCTCGCTCGACGATCGCCGCTACGTGCTCGACGGGCCGATCGCGGTGCTCGGCCGCTCGCGCGAGTGCGACTGCGTGCTCAACGACCCCAACGTCTCGCGACGCCATGCCGAGCTGCGCCGTGGCTCGACCGGCGACTGGCAGATCGTGGACTTGGAGTCGACGAACGGGGTAAAGGTGAACGACCGTCGTGTCGACGCCTCCAGGCTGTCGCCCGGAGACCGCGTCACGCTCGGGACGATCCAGTTCATCTTCGACATCGAGCACTAGCGCCTCTTGGATACCGAACCGATCGCGGTCGCCCTCAAGTTCGGCTTCCTCGCCGTTCTCTACCTGTTCCTGTTCTGGGTCTCGCGCAGCGCCCTGCGCGAGCTCCGGCGCACGTCGGCGCCCGCGCCGGAGGCGACCGGCTTCCACCCGGTTGGCCCCGGCGGACGCGCGGCGGCGACCGACGCGTTTCTGGTCGCCGTCCGGGGCGGCGGCCTGCCCCCGGGCGAGCGCTATGACCTCTTCGGCGGGTTGTCGATCGGCCGCTCCAGCGACGCCGACGTGAGGATCGAGGACCGCTTCGCGTCGGCGATCCATGCCCGCCTGTACTCGCGCGGAGCCTCCTACTACGTGGAGGACATGAGCTCGACCAACGGCACGTTCCTCAACGGCGGCCAGCTCGCGGGCGAGGCGGAGCTCTCGGACCTCGACGAGATCAAGATCGGCGACACGGAGCTCCGCTTCGAGCTCCAGGTCCCTGGGGAGCACTAGCGGCTCGATGCTCAAGGTCGCCGATCACGCGTTCCGCACCGACACCGGTCGCCAGCGGAACGCCAACGAGGACTCCTATTACGTCCACGGGCCCGTGTTCGCCGTCGCCGACGGGATGGGCGGCGCCCAGGCCGGCGAGGTCGCGTCCAGAATCGCCGCAGACTCGTTCGAGTCCGCGGTGCGCTCGGCGAGTCGGGCGAGTCGGGCGAGTCGTACCTGCGCTCGATCGCCGAGGCCGCAAACGAGCGCATCCACAGCCTCGCCCAGGACGACAAGAGCCATTCGGGGATGGGGACGACGCTGACCGCGGCCGTGGTGGAGGGCGACGAGGTCTCGTTCGCGCACGTCGGCGACAGTCGCGCCTACGTCTATCGCGACGGCGAGCTCCGGCTGCTCACCTCCGATCACTCTCTGGTCGAGGAGCTGCGGCGCCAGGGCAGGCTCACCGACGAGCAGGCCGAGGATCATCCGCAGCGGTCGATCATCACCAGGGCGCTGGGCCCCGAGGCCGAGGTCGAGATCGACACGCTCACCTTCAGCGCCCGCCCCGGCGACGTGTTCCTGATCTGCTCGGACGGCCTGACGACGATGATCCGGGACGAGCGCATCGCCGAGGTGCTGGAGTCGTCTCGGAACCTCGACGAGGCGGCGGCCCGCCTGGTGGCCGAGGCCAACGAGGCCGGTGGTCGCGACAACATCACGGTGGTCGCCTTCCGGCTCGAGGAGGCCGACGACGCCGAACTGGCGGACGACGCGACCTTGATCGGCCCGAGCGCCGAGGAGGCTGGGCTCGACGCCGAGCGCGTGCGCGCCGCGGCCGAGCGCCGGGCGGCGCGGACCGAGCCTCCCGCCTCGGCCCGGCGCCGGCGCCTGAAGACCGCCGCGAAGGTCCTCGCCGCGCTCCTCGTCATCGCGGGGATCGGCGTCGCCGCCGTCTACGGAGCGCGCCAGGTCTACTTCCTGGGCATCGACGAGGGCGGCAGGATCACGCTGTACCGCGGCCTGCCCTACGAGCTGCCGCTCGACCTCAACCTCTACAACGAGGTCTACTCGGTGCCGGTCCAGGCCGCGTCGTTGCCCGAGGACCGCCGTGACAGCCTTACCGACCACGAGCTCCGCTCGCGCGACGACGCCGACTCGCTGATCGAGGACCTGGAGTCGGCGGCGGTCGCGCCGCTCCCGGCGCCACCCGAGGGCGGTGCCGACGCTGCGACCCAGCCGAACCAAAGGCCGCCGAAGGGCGGCGGCGGCGGGGCTCGGGCGGCGGCCAGCGCTCCCGCGACCGGCAGCGTCAGGGCGGCGGCGACCAAGAGCCATGAGCGCCCGAAACCGCGAGCTGCTGGCGTTGGTTCCGGTGGCAGTCCTGCTGATCGCGGGATTCACCGCGGTCTTCATCACCCGGTCGGACGAGATCGGGGACCTGAGCCTGATCTACGGCGGCTACTTCTTCGCCCTCTGCCTCGCCGCGCACCTGTTCCTGCGCGTCCGACTCCCCTACGCGGACCCGTACCTGTTTCCGCTCTGCGCGCTGCTGGCGGCGATCGGGCTCGTCGTGATCTTCCGGATCAAGGACGACCTGGCGTTCGACCAGGCCTCGGTGTTCGTGCTCGGGCTGGCGCTCTTCTGCCTCACGATTCTTTTGCTGCGCGACTACCACGTCCTCGAGCGCTACCGATACCTGATCGCGATCGCGGGGATCGTGCTCCTGCTCGGGCCGTTCATCACGCGCAACGAGGTCAACGGCGCCTACCTCAGCGTCGACATCGGGCCGATCTCCTTTCAGCCGGCCGAGCTGGCGAAGATCTGCATCGTCATCTTCCTCGCCAGCTATTTGGCCGAGAAGCGCGAGATGCTCTCGGTCGCGGCCCGGCGAATAGCGGGGCTGACGATCCCGCCCCTGAAGCATTTCGGGCCGCTGCTCGTGGTCTGGGGCGCGGCGATGCTGATGCTGGTCTTCATTCGTGACCTGGGCAGCTCGCTGATGTTCTTCGGCGCCTTCCTCGCGTTGCTCTATGTCGCAACCGGCCGCCTGTCATACGTGCTGGCCGGGCTGGTGCTGTTCGCGGTTGGCGCCCTGGTGCTCGGCAGCAACATCGCCCACGTCCAGGATCGCTTCGACATCTGGCTCGACCCGTTCGCCCGCAACGCGCCGGAGGGCGCCGGTCAGGTCCGCCAGTCCCTGTTCGCGCAGGCCGACGGCGGGCTCTTCGGCCAGGGCCTCGGTGAGTCGCTGCTCAAGTTGCCGGGCCCGTTCGCCCCCGACTGCCAGCAGCCGTTCCCCGAGTGCGGCAGCATCCTCCCCGCCCCGCACACCGACTTCATCTTCGCCGTGATCACGATGGAGCTCGGCCTGTTCGGCGCGTGCGGGGTGATCCTGATCTACGCTCTGATCGCCGCGCGCGGCTTCAAGACCGCGGTGATGGCGCCCGACGGCTTCTCGAAGCTGCTGGCGGCGGGGCTGACCGCGATCTTCGTCCTCCAGGCGTTCGTGATCATCGGCGGCGTCACCAAGGTCATCCCGCTGACCGGGGTCACCCTGCCCTTCGTCTCCTTCGGCGGCAGCTCGATCGTCGCCAACATGATCCTGCTCGCCCTGCTCCTGCTCGTCTCCGACCGCGCGCGCCGTCCGCCCCCGGAGCGGCGCGAGCCCGAGGTCCGCGACATCCAGGGGTTGCCGGTTTGAACAGGCCGATCGTCCGCATCTACGTGCTCGTGCTGCTGTTGCTGGCGACGCTCGTGTACTTCACCTCGAAGTGGGCCGTCTTCGACGCCGAGGAGCTCGAGGCGAACCGCGAGAACCGCCGCCCGCTGATCGAGGAGCAGCAGATCCCGCGCGGCTCGATCGCCACCGCCGACGGCGTGCTGGTCGCCGAGAGCCTGCCGGAGGGTGGCGGCCGCAACCCGGTCTACGTCCGCCGGTACCCCCAGGGCTCGCTGTTCGGCAACCCGGTCGGATACAGCTACGTGGAGGTCGAGCGGACCGGGATCGAGCTGGCGGAGAACGACCTGCTGATCGGCGAGGAGAACGAGTTCGCGACGATCATCGACCAGCTTCGCGACGAGCAGCCCGAGGGCGCCAACATCACGCTCACGCTCGACTCCGAGGCCCAGCGGGTCGCGACCGAGGGCCTGCAGTCGGCGATCAGCGTCCCGGGCACCGGGGCCGCGCTGGTGGCGATCGAGCCCGCCACGGGCGCGGTGCGCGCGATGGCCTCGATCCCGGGCTACGACCCGAACGAGGTCCAGAACCCCGAGAGCTTCAAGGCCCTGACCGGCGACGAGTCGGCGCCGCTGCTCAACCGCCCGACGCAGAGCACCTATCCGCCGGGATCGACCATGAAGGTCGTCACCGCGGCGGCGGCGCTCGACTCCGGGGAGTTCGAGCCCTCGACCGTGCTCAACGCCGACTCGCCGAAGGAGATCAGCGGCGTGGAGCTGCAGAACTCCGGCGGCCAGAGCTTCGGCGACATCGACATGACCACTGCGCTCACGAACTCGGTCAACACCTATTGGGCCCAGGTCGGCGAGCAGCTCGGCGCCGAGACGATGGTCACCTACATGGAGCGGTTCGGGTTCTACTCCGACCCGGAGCTCGACTACCCGTCGGACCAGATGGCCCCGAGCGGCGTCTACAACTCCGACGGCGACCTCGTGCGCGAGGGCTTCGACGTCGGCCGCGTGGCCATCGGACAAGGCGGCGCCGAGGGCCAGCTGCTGGCGACGGCGACGCAGATGGCGGAGGTCGCGGCCGCGATCGGCAACGGCGGGGTGTTGATGAAGCCGACCTTCCTCCAGGAGGCCAAGGATCCGGACGGGCGCACGATCGAGGAGCTCGGTGGAGGCGACGAGCAGGACCGCGTGATCTCCGAGGAGTCGGCGGCGCAGCTCAGCGAGATGATGACCAACGTCACCAGGGAGGGCACTGCGGCCGGGCTCAGCGTCGCCGGCGTCGAGTTCGCCGGCAAGACCGGGACCGCGGAGATCGACCTCGAGGGCACCAACCAGCCCTGGTTCATCATGTTCGCGCCGACCCAGGACCCTCAGATCGCGGTCGCGGCGACGGTCGAGCGCTGCCAGGGCTGCTTCGGCGGCGAGGTGGCCGGGCCGATCGCCACCCAGGTCGCCGAATCGCTCCTCGACTAGATGAGGCTCGAGCAGGGACAGCGGGTCGGCGACCGCTACCGGCTGGAGCGGCGCCTCGGCAGCGGGGGGATGGCGGACGTCTGGCTCGCGCGCGACGAGATGCTCAACCGCCTCGTGGCGGTGAAGTTCCTGCATGAGCGCTTCGCGCAGGACGCGCAGTTCGTCGAGCGCTTTCGCCGCGAGGCCGAGGCCGCCGCCGGCCTCCAGCACGCGAACGTGGTGGGCGTCTTCGACCGCGGCGTCGCGGACGGCCGCCACTGGATCGCGATGGAGTACGTCGAGGGCGCGGCGCTAAAGGACCTGATCGCCCGGGGGCTGTCCGTCGGGGAGGCGGTGGAGATCATCCGCCAGGTCCTCTCGGGGGCGAGGTTCGCGCACGCGCGGGGCATCGTCCACCGCGACCTCAAGCCCCAGAACGTGCTCGTCGACGGCGAGGGACGCGCGCGGGTGAGCGACTTCGGAATCGCGCGCGCCGGCGCCTCCGAGATCACCGCCACGGGCTCCGTGCTGGGCACCGCCCAGTACCTGTCGCCCGAGCAGGCGCAGGGCCTCGACGTGACCGCGACGTCCGACATCTACTCGGTCGGCGTGATGCTCTACGAGGCGCTGACCGGCCGCGTGCCCTTCGATGCCGACACGCCGGTCGCCGTCGCGCTCAAGCAGGTCTCCGAGCAACCCCGGCCCCCTTCGGAGCTCAATCCGCAGGTGCCCCCGGCGCTAGACGCGGTCGTGCTGCGTGCGCTCGCCAAGGACCCCGCGAACCGGTTCCAGTCGGCGGACGAGTTCATACGGGCGCTCGACGCGGCCGAGGCCGACCCCTCGGGGGGCTCGCTCGGCAACACCGCCGCATACGCGCCCGCTGCCGCCGGGGCCCTCGCCGGCGCCGCGATGGGCGCCGATCGGGCCGGCGGCGCGGGCGCCCCCGACGGGGCGGTCGCGCCGAGCGAGGGCGCCGGAGGCGGTTGGATCACACGGCGCCGAGTCGCGGTGCTGGCGGCCATCGCGCTGATCGGTGGCGGCGTCGCCGCCTGGGCGCTGACCCGGCCGGACCAGGTGAACGTGCCCGCGGTGATCGAGCAGCCGAGCGACGAGGCGCGGGAGCTGCTCGAGCGTCGCGGCTTCGACGTCTCGGTGGCCACGGTCTCCAACTGCGCCCCGGAGGACACCGTGGTCGAGCAGGACCCGCCGGCCGGCTCGGAGGCCGAGGAGGGGTCGCGCGTGACCCTCACCGTGAGCCTCGGACTGAGCGTCAGGGTGCCGCCGATGCGCGACCTGCCGCTGGCCGAGGCGCGCAGGCGCCTTCAGCGGGTCGACCTGTTGGTGGAGACCCGCGAGCAGCCATCGCGGGACATCCGCGCCGGGCGGGTGATCCAGAGCATGCCGGCGGGCGGCGAGGAGACCGATTGCCAGTCGACCGTCACCCTGATCGTCTCGAAGGGCCCGAACCTGGTCACGCTCCCCGACGTGCTCGGGGACTCGCAGGAGGTGGCCGAGGCCGAGCTCGAGCGGCGTGGCTTCATCGTCGACGTGGACACCCGCAACGCCGACGAGCCCGAGGGCACCGTCATCGGGCAGGATCCGGGCCCGGGGTCCGAGCTGCTGCGGGGCGACGCGGTGACGATCATCGTCTCGACCGGGGCGGGTTCGGTGCTCGTGCCCAGCGTCGAGGGTCAGCCGCGCGACGCGGCCACGGCCACGCTCACCGGACGGGGCCTCGACGTGAACATCGTCGAGCAGGGAACCGAGGACGAGGGGGATGACGACCGGGTGCTCGATCAGGCGCCGGACGCGGGGACGCGGGTGCGCCAGGGCGACACGGTCACGATCTTCGTCGCCGTCTTCGAGCCCCCGGTCGAGATCGAGCCGCCGGGCGACGCGACGACCGAGGACACTGTCACACCGTGAAGGTCGCGGTGATCTCCGGCGGGCGCTCCTCGGAGCACGAGATCTCGCTGCAGTCCGGCGCCTCGGTCGCCGCCGGGCTGCGCGAGGCGGGCCACGACGTCACCGAGGTGCTGATCGACCGCGAGGGCCGCTGGCTCGCCGCCGGGGAGGAGGTCGAGCTCCGCGCCGCGGCCGGGTTGCTCGGCTGCGACGTCGCCTTTCCGGTGCTTCACGGCCCGTTCGGCGAGGACGGAACGGTCCAGGGGATGCTCGAGTGCCTCGACGTCGCCTACGCGGGTCCCAGCGTGCTCGCGGCGGCGGTGGCGATGGACAAGCTGACCTGCAAGCGCCTGCTCGCGTTCGGCGGCCTGCCCCAGGTCGAGTTCGCCGAGGTCGGCGAGGACGGCTGGCGCGAGCACGTGGCCGCGATGCCGAGGCCACTCTGGGTGAAGCCTTCGCGCCTCGGCTCCAGCGTCGGCATCACCCGGGTCTCCAACCCCGAGCGGGAGCTCGACCAGGCGGTGGAGACGGCGCGCGCCCACGACCCGCGGGTGATCGTCGAAGCTGACGCCGAGGCCCGCGAGGTCGAGTGCTCGGTCATCGGCAACGCCGGCATCGGGGACGACGAGAGCATCGAGACGTCGGTGCCCGGGGCGATCGTCACCAAGGCTTCTGACTGGTACGACTTCGAGGCCAAGTACGCCGAGGGCGGGATGGAGCTGATCGTGCCGGCGCCGCTCGACGACCCGACCGTCGCCCGCGTCCGCGAGCTCGCCGAGCGGGTCTTCGTCGCGATCGGCGGCACCGGCCTCGCGCGCTGCGACTTCTTCGTTCGGGACGACGGCGAGGTCCTCGTGAACGAGATCAACACGATCCCGGGGTTCACCGCGACGAGCGTCTTCGGGAAGCTGTTCGAGGCCAGCGGCGTCCCCTACGCCGAGCTCTGCGACCGCCTCGTCCGGCTCGGGGCCGACCGCCACCGCCGCGAGCGCGAATACCGGTTCTGAACGGAGCCGCGCGCCCCTAGCTGACCAGCTCGATGTCGGACACCTCTGGCCGGAAGCGGTCCTCGTCGGAGGCGGACGCGAGCTTCGTGAACCAGAGCAGGAAGAACCTGCTCGGCTCCGGGACCTCCAGCGGTGCCTGGCTCTCCGTGTCGGCGTTCGTGATCGTGCCGATCGGGCCGGTCCACCCGTCGAGCGTCTCGGGTGGCCCCGACGCCGCCGAGTAGATCTCGGCGTCCCATCCGCCGACGGGCGAGCGGACGATTATCGTCGTCGGCGTGACGGGCTCCTCCGTCTCGACGTAGAGCCCGACTCCGTCCTTGAGGCCTCCGAAGAGCTCGGTGTCGTAGTGCTCTCCCACCCACTGGGTGCCGCTCTGGTTGCCGTCGATCGCGAAGTCCGTTTCCTCGGGGAGCTCGCCGTCGCCGCCGATCGGGTCGAAGTCGACGGCCGACGCCAGCTCGATCGGCTCACCGGTCACGTCCGTGCCACCGCCGCCGTTGCCGCGCTCGCGACTCTCGCCGGTCAGCCCGGCGATCAGCAGCGCGGCGGCGGTCCCCGCCAGGACGAGCAGGATGCCTGCGACCGAGACCCGGCGCGAGGTCAGGATCCGCCGGTGGCGGGGTGGCACCGAGTCGAGGACGGTCGTCGCCTCGCCGGTCGAGCGCCCCGCGCGCGCGATCTCGACCTCGAGCGCGCTCTCGAGATCGGTCAGCATCGCGTTCATGTCCGGGTAGCGCTTGTCGGGCTTCTTCTCGGTCGCGCGCTCGACCACGGCCGCCAGTGCCGACGACACCTCGGGGCGCTTGGCCTGCACGTCGGGCATGCGCTCGTTGACATGCTTCATCGCCACGCCGACGAGGTTCTCCGCCCGGAACGGGACCTCTCCGGTGAGCATCTCGTACAGGAGCACGCCGAGCGAGTAGATGTCCGAGCGCGCGTCGACCCCGTGGCCCATCGCCTGCTCGGGAGCGACGTAGTCGGTCGTCCCGAGTACCCGCCCGGTGGCCGTGAGTCCGTCCTGCTCGAGCTCGCGCGCGATCCCGAAGTCGGTCACCTTCGCCCGCCCCTCGGAGTCGATCAGGACGTTCTGCGGCTTGACGTCGCGATGCACGAGCCGGCGCGCGTGAGCGGCCTGCAGGCCGCGGCCGACCTCGATCGCGTAGGCGGCGGCCTCGTCGAGGGGCAGCTTGCCGAGCCGCTCGATGCGCTCCTTCAGCGTCTCGCCGTCGCAGTACTCGAAGACGATGTAGGGCCGGCCGCCGTCCTCGCCGGCATCGATGACCGCCACCACGTTGGGGTGCGAGACCTGCGCCACCGCCCGCGCCTCGCGCCGGAAGCGCTCGATCTGGTCCGGCTGATCGGAGATCTCGCGGTGCAGCACCTTCGCCGCAACCCAGCGCTCCAGCGTCTCGTCGCGGGCCAGATACACGGTCGACATCCCGCCGCTGCCCAGCTTCTGCTCGAGCCGGTACCGCCCCGAGAGCACCGTCCCGGTCAGCGCGCCCGCCATCCCTGTCGTCGCCTCGCTCACGTCACTGCTTTTTACTCTCGCATACGCCCCGCGCCGCGCAAGGCCCGGACTGCATGATGGACCGTCCAGCCTTACTACGACGCCGAACCCGGCTGCTCCTTCCCTACCCGGTATGTCAGGCTGTAGCGCGCGCCCGCGATCAGGGGGTCGCGGCGGTCGTATCAACCACGACCTCGTGGGACAGCTCTCGCTCGACGCCGGGGTCGATCCGGCCGAGGTGTCGGTCGAGTGCCCGGAGGGCCAGGAGGCCGAAGAGGGCAACGAGTTCCAGTGCACGCTGACCGCGCCGAACGGCGACGAGGTCGCGGTCGACGTAACGATCACCGAGGGAGGCGACAGCTTCGAGGCCGTCGTGCCCCCGCAGCAGTTCGAGTAGCGGAGGTCCCGCTAGGGGGCGTTTTCGAGGCTGCGGATGAGCTCGACGAGCTCGGGCGTGGCCTTGTGGGGCGCCCCCGCGTCGAACGGCGGGTCGGGGTCGTACTCGATCCCGAGCTGGATCGCCTTCGCGACGTCGTCGCCGGCGACCCGTGCCGCAAGGGTCAGGGCCATGTCGATGCCGGAGGAGACCCCCGCGGCGGTGACGACCTTGCCGTCCTCGACCACCCGCGCGTCCACGGGCTCGGCGCCGTACGCGCGGAGCGCCTCGCGATAGACCCAGTGGCTGGTGGCGCGCTTGCCCTCGAGGAGGCCGGCGGCGCCGAGCACCAGCGAGCCGGTGCAGACCGATGTCGTCCAGGCCGACGTCTCGTGCGCGGAGCGCAGCCAGTCGAGCACCTCGTCGTCGCCGAGCAGCGGCCGGTTGCCCTCGCCACCCGGCACGAGCACGATCTCGGGGTCGGGAAGGTCGGCGAGCCCGAGGTCCGCGCTGAGCGCGAGGGCGCCCGGTGTCGGTGCGCTTCGGGCCGGGCTCCTTGGCGACGAACCGTAGGTCGGCGCCGGGCAGGCGCGAGAGAACCTCGTAGGGGCCGACGGCGTCCAGCGCCGTGAGCTGGTCGAAGATCAGGATCGCGATTCGCATGCAGACATGTTGACCGTTCTGCGGCCGCTCGTCTAGCGCTCGACGAGGCCCGCGCGCGGGGTGACGGTCCCGATGGCCCGCGCGCCGGGATGCCGGAGCGCGAGAAGGTCCAGCGCTGTCGACGCGTCGGGCTCGCGGACCACGCAGCAGAACCCGCAGCCCATGTTGAAGACCTCGTACATCTCGTCGTCGGCGACCTCGCCGAGCTCGCGAATCAGGTCGAAGATCGGGGGCACGGGGAGCGGATCGTCGATCTCGTACCCGACCGGGGCGGCGAGCCGGGTGAGGTTGCGCAGCCCGTCGCCCGTGATGTGGGCGAGGCCCCGCACGTCGACCTCGGACCGCAGCAGCTCGAGCACCGCGCGCACGTAGATCTCGGTCGGCTCGAGCAGGACTTCACCGAGGGGCCGGCCCAGCCTGCCGTCGGGATCCTCGGCCGGGTCGAGGTCGGCGAGCACCTGCCGCGCGAGCGTGTAGCCGTTGGAGTGGAGCCCGGACGAGGGCAGGCCGAGTACGGCGTCGCCCGGCTCGATCGACTCCCCGGTGACTAGCGCGTCGAGGGCCACGGTCCCGATCGCCGTCCCCCCGAGCTCCCAGCCGTTCACGATCTCGCCGACCTGGGCGATCTCTCCGCCGGGGATCTCGATCCCGGCCAGCTCGGCCCCGCGGCGCAGACCGACGCCGATCTCGCCGCAGACCTCGGGGTCGGCGCGCTCGCAGAGGATGAAATCGACCATCGCGACCGGCTCGGCGCCGACGCAGATCAGGTCGTTGACGTTCATCGCCACGCAGTCGATGCCAATCGTGTCGAAGCGCCCGAGCCGCTCGGCGACGATCATCTTCGTCCCCACGCCGTCGGTGCCGATCGCGATCCCGATCTCGTCTCCGAGCCGGAGGACGCTGGCGTAGTGGCCGGGCAGGTCGACGATCCGCGAGGGCTTGCCGGTGTCGATCAGCTGCAGGTGGCGGACGAGCGCCTCCACGGCGCGGTCCGCGTCGCGCTGGCTGACGCCCGCCGCGCCGTATGCGTCCCGATCGCTCACCGTCGCCGCATTCTCGCCACAACGGCGGTCGCGAGGCCCAGGCGGTACGCCGCGTACGGCCACAGCGCCCGATCGCGCTCCACGAGTGAGATGAGCCGCTGGGACGCCAGGGTGGAGGCAAACGAGGTCGCGACGCCGGCGGCAATCGCCCGGCGGAGCTCACTGCTGACCCCACGACGGCGCAGCCGGATTCCCTTCAGCGCCGTCGCGCCGATGATGACGGGCAGCGCGACCGTTCGCGAGAGCAGGTTCGCGTGCTCCCGGGTGAATCGCCGAAACCGCGCGGCGGTGAGTGTCGCGCCGTTGCGCGACACCCCAGGTACGAGTGCCGCGGCCTGAGCGACGCCCAGCGCGAGCCCGTCCGCCGGGCCGGCGTCGCCCGGCCCGCGCTCCTGAGGACGCGTGTCCGCCGCCACCATCCCCGCTGCGCCGGCGAGCAGGCCGGCTGCGATGCTTCGCGGGCCGCCGAGCCGGCCCTCGATCTGGCGCTCGAGCCGGTAGCCCGCGATGGCCGGCGGCACGAACGACAGCGCGACCACCGCCGCCCGCCTCCCATCGAAGGCCCTGAGCTCAGCGGCGATCACGCGGCGCTGGCCGATCAGCAGCGCGGCCGCCGTCCCGGCGTGCAGGGCGACGTCGAAGCTCTTGCGGGCCTCGGCGTCGAGCCCTTCGAAATCCCAGCCCGCGAACCAGGGCACCAGCGCCAGGTGCGCCGAACTCGAGACCGGCAGCAGCTCGGCCGGCCCTTGGACGGCGCCGAGGATCGCCGCGCGCCGGGCGCTCAGACCGGGAGCGCCCGCCGTCATCGAATCAGGGGCCGGCTTCGGCCGGCTGCGTCCCGTTGCGGCGGCGCCGAATCAGCCAGTAGATGATCAGGCCGACGATCGCGGCGAGCACCACGTAGTCGCCGTAGTGGAGGTAGTCCCGCCACTCCTCCCAGTTGTCTCCGACCTGCTCGCCGATGAAGCCGAGCAGCAGCACCCAGGGGACGCAGCCCGCGAGCGTGAGCAGGGTGAAGCGCCAGAACGGCATCCTGGCCACCCCGGCAGGCAGCGAGATGAACGTGCGGATGATCGGCAGCATCCGGGCGAAGAACACGGTCGCGTCGCCGTGGCGCTCGAACCAGCGATCCGCCCACTCGAGATGGCGCCGGTTGATGTGGATCAAACGGTTCTTCTCGAGCAGCTCCATGCGGCCGTAGTAGCCGGCCGCCCAGGCGACCCAGGAGCCGACGACGTTGCCGAGCACCCCCGCGACGACGATCCCGAACAGGGTCATCTCGCCCTCGGAGACGTTGAACCCGGCGAACAGCATGATCGCCTCGCTGGGCACCGGGATGCAGGCGCTCTCGAGCAGCATCAAGAAGAAGACCCCGGCGTAGCCCATCGCGTCGATCACGTCGACGGCCGCCTCGACGATCGGATCGACGACGAAGTCGGTCAGCCCCCCCACGACGGGCGTCTGCGCGCTGATCGGGTCCATGCGGGCGGGAGAGGTTACCCGCCGGGCGCCCACCGACCACCGTAGACTGGCCGCGAGGGGCCTTGCCCCGAAAGCAGCATGTAAGGGCGCCGTAGGCGCCCGCAAGTAATTTGATGATTCTGTCCCGCCTCACGGATCCGGTCTACAGGCGGCGGGCGCTCGAGTTCGCGGCTGACGCGCTGCTCTGCGCCGCGGCGTTCGCGCTCGCCTTCAAGCTCCGCTTCCTCGACGAGCGCATGCCGGAGCGTTACGAGACGATGCTCGTCGGCTCGATTGCGTTCGTCGCGGTCGGCAAGGCGGCGGTGCTCGAGGTGCTCGGGATGCATCAGCAGTGGTGGCGCTACTTCCGCCTCCCCGATCTCTGGCCGCTGTTCCGGTCGCTGGCGATCGCGAGCGCCCTGATGGTCCTCGTCTTCGTGCTCGCCAAGCCGTTTCCCGACGGCCTGCCGCGATCGGTCGTGATCCTCGATCTGATTCTCTCGTGCGCGTTGCTCGGCGGGGCGAGGCTCGCGCGCCGTTCGCTCGCCGAGCGGCCGGCGCGTCGCGCCGGCCAGCGCCGCCTGCGCGAGGTGCTGGTCGTCGGCGCCGGCTCCGGCGGCCAGATGGTGGTTCGCGAGCTCAAGCTCAACCCGAATCTGGGTGCCCGCGCGATCGGATTCCTCGATGACGATCCGCGCAAGCGGGGCATGCGCACCGAGGGCCTCAAGGTCATCGGCACTACCGACGAGGTCGGGCCGATCTGCGACCGGCTCGTCCCCGACGAGGTGGTGATCGCGATCCCGTCCGCTCCCGGAGTGCTGCGCGCGAAGGTCGTCGCCGCGTGTCGCGATCGCGGGATTCCGGTGCGAACGCTTCCGACCGTGTTCGAGCTGCTTCGCGGCGGCGTGCAGCTCACGCGCCAGCTGCGCGAGGTCCGGGTGGAGGACGTTCTCGGGCGCGATCCGGTGGTCATGGAGCTCGAGCGGGTCGGCGCTTACCTCGAGGACAAGCGGGTGCTGGTGACCGGCGCGGGGGGCTCGATCGGCGCCGAGCTCTGCCGCCAGATCGCGCGCGTGCAGCCGCGGCTGCTGGTGATGCTCGATCACGCCGAGGACAACCTGTTCGAGATCGATCGGGAGATGACCGGCCGCTGGCACTTCAACCGGGTGGAGTCGGTCCTCGCCGACTGCAGGGAAGGCGACCGGATGCTCGAGGTGATGCAGCGCTTCAAGCCCGAGGTCGTCTTCCACGCCGCCGCCTACAAGCACGTGCCGCTGATGGAGGCGAACCCGCTCGAAGCGCTGCGCAACAACGCGATCGCGACCCAGGTGACGGCGAAGACGGCCGCCGTGGCCGGGGCCCAGCGCTTCGTCCTGGTCTCGACCGACAAGGCGGTCAATCCGCGCACGGTCATGGGCGCGACCAAGGCGATGGCGGAGTGGATCGTCGAGGCGGCGGGGCAGCGCACGCCGCAGACGAAGTTCACGATCGTGCGCTTCGGCAACGTGCTCGCGTCCTCGGGCAGCGTGGTCCCGATCTTCCGGTCGCAGATCGAGCAGGGCGGCCCGGTGACGGTGACGCACCCGGAGATGACCCGGTACTTCATGACCATCCCGGAGTCGGTCCAGCTCGTGATCCAGGCCGGCGACCTCGGGGGCACGTCAGGGGAGGTGTTCGTACTCGAGATGGGCGAGCCGGTCCGGATCATCGACCTCGCGCGCAACATGATCCGGCTCGCCGGCTACGAGCCCGACGCGGAGATCGCGATCGAGATCGTCGGCGTGCGCCCAGGGGAGAAGATCCACGAGGAGCTCTTCAACGACGGCGAGCGCTCGCAGCAGACGTCAGCCGAGCGGATCGTGCGGGCGGTGCGGGCGAGGCCCCTCGATCCGGAGTGGGTCGAGGAGACGATCGAGCGCCTGGAGTCGCTGGTGGCCTCCGGCGACGAGGCGGGCCTCGCGGAGCACGTGGTGGAGTTGATGGGGACCGAGGGCGCGGCAGGGCGGACGCTGGTCTGATCCATAAGATCACTCGCCACGATGGGTGATCCGGATCCGCGCGCCGGCGACTGCGCAGACTGATGGTTGACCTGCTGGAGCGGATCGGGCCGTACCTCGGTGTCGCCGCCTTCCTCGGCCTCGCCGTGCTCGCGTTCCTGATCATCCAGCAGGCCCGTGAGGTGCGCCGGTTGCGCGAATGGGCCGGACGCGCGCCGGAGCGGGCGGACGAGGCGGCGCAGGCGGCCGCCGCCGCTGCCGAGGCGCGGGGCGATGCGGCCGAGGACGCACAGGAAGAGGAGCAGGAAGAGGAGGAGCCGGTCGCGGCCGCGCCCGAAGCCGGCGAGCCGGGACGGTTCGCCCGCTTTCGCGACGCGGTCGCCGTTCGGTTCGCCGCGCTCGACCGCCGGATGCCGATGGACCCTCGCTACCTGATCGCCGTGCTCGCGGCCGCGCTGATCGCCGCCGGCGTCCTGACCAGCGGCTTCGGTCTCCTCGGCGACGATGGCGGGGGCGGGGGCGGCGGCGGAAAGCGCGGTGGCGAGAAGCCCGAGCGGGTCGAGGTTGCGGTGCTCAACGCGACTCAGGTCGACGAGGGCTCGGTGCCGATCGACGCGGTGGCGGGGCTCGCGGCCAAGGTCGCCGACGAGGTGATCAAGCCGGCCAAGGGATTCAAGGTGGGCGAGGAGGAGACGGCCGGGTCGGGCTTCGACGCGACGACGATCATGTTCGAGCCCAACGCCGAAGCCGAGGCGGAGGATCTCGCCCGGACGGTCTCCGACCAGCTCGGGGAGACCCCGGTGACGCCGATGGTCGACGAGGTTCGACAGCTGTCCGGCAACGCCCCGCTGGCGCTCGTGATCGGCCAGGACGACGCCGAGTTCTGACCCGCGATGCAGATCTCGGAGATCTTCGACAGCGCCACCGGATTCGTCGCGCTGGGGGCGCTGGTCGCGATCGCGCTGCTCCTGCCGCTGTACCTCTCCCAGCGGCGCGACGTCCAGCGGATGCGCACCTGGATGGATCGCGAGCCCGGCCACCCCGCCGCCGACATCGCCGCCAGCGAGGCGATCCTGGATCACGCCGAGCGCGAGCTCGAGGAGCTGCTGGGACCGGAGGAGGCCGCCGCCGCAGAACCTGCGCCCGAGCCGGGGACGACGCCCTCGGCCCCGGTACCCGCGGCCACCCGCGTCACGCATGAACGACCGGCGCTCGAGCGGATCACGATGGAGCGCGCCGCGCTCGCGCCGCACCCACGCTGGCGCCGCTTCGTCGCCCGCGTAACCCAGCCACGTGTGCTCATCGCGATCGGCGTCAGCGCGCTGCTGCTCGGCGGGGCGGCCATCTACGCCTCCGAGGAGCTTCTGCGCGACGGCGGCGAGGGCGGGGGGCCGCGTGCGGGGGCGATCGACCGGGCCGACGTCACGGTAGCCGTCCTCAACGGCACCTCGGTCAACGGGCTCGCGGGCAACGTCGGCTCGGACGTCGAGGCGAGCGGCTACGTGCTCGGGCCGGTGAGCAGCACGACGCCGGGCGTCGAGAAGACCGCTGTCCTCTACGCCGACGGGCAAAAGCGCGCGGCGCAGAAGGTCGCCCGCGACCTCGGGGTCGACAAGGCGACCGTCGAGCCCGTCGACCGCGAGACGCGGCGCCTGGCCGGCGACGCCGACGTCGTCGTCATCGCCGGGGAGGACCGCACCTCTTGACCAGCCGCGTCTCCGCGGGCGCGGTGCTCTTCTTCGCCCTCCTGACCGCGGCGCTGGTGGCCGGGGTGCTCGTCGTCCGCGCGCGCACCCCCGACCTGGTGCTCGAGGTGACCAGCCAGCCGTCGCTGATCGTGGACGACGATGCGCGGATCACCTTCTTCGTCCGGGAGTCCGACGATCACGCGCGGGTTGCGATCGTCGACAGCACCGAGGACATCGTCCGCACGCTGGATCCCGACGTCGAGCTGACCGAGGGCGAGGAGGTCACCTACGAGTGGGATCGCTCGACCGACGCCGGCGGCCGCGCGCCGCCAGGCCGCTACCGGCTGTTTGTCGAGCTCCCGTCCGAGAACCGGGAAATGGTCTGGCCACGGCGGATAACGCTCGCCACGGGGTTCGGAGGCGAGGACTGAACGCCCCGGCTCTCGAGGTTGCCGGCATGCTTATCGCCTGCGGCAGTGCGGCCGCGGCGCTGCTGGTCGACGACCGCCGGCTCCGGGTGGGGGCGATGGCCATCGCGTTGGTAGCGGCGCCGGTGCTAGTCCTCGGAGACGTCTGGGACGAGCCGCGGGTCGTCGACTTCCGCGAGAGCCCGGCGCAGATCGGGGGATTGCTCCTGGTCGGTGTGGTCGCGCTCACGGCGCTCGTGCTCGCGTTCCGCCGCTGGCGGGTGGCGTTTCCGATCGCGGCGTTCGCCGCCCTGCCGTTGCGGGTCCCGATCGAGATCGGCGGCGAGACCGCCAACCTGCTCGTCCCGCTCTACCTGGTCATCGTCGCGGGCCTGATCGTCTTCGCCCTCGACGCTCCACGGGCGCCGAAGCCCGAGGAGGCGGATCGGTGGTCGCTCTGGCTGCGGCGGCTGCTGGCGGCGACCCTCGTCCTCTACGCGATCCAGGCCTCCTACTCGGAGGATGTCCCGAACGCGATCGAGAACATCGGCTTCTTCCTGGTCCCGTTCGCGGTCATGTTCGCGCTGCTCACCACGGTGCAGTGGACCCGGGCCTTGCTCGGCCGGGTGCTCGCCGTGGTCGCCGGAGTCGCCGTCGTCTGCGCCCTGATCGCGATCTACCAGTGGAGCGCCAGGGACCTGTTCCTGAACCCCGAGCTCTTCGACGCCAACCAGCTCCATGTCTACTTCCGCGCGAACTCGCTCTTCTTCGACCCCAACATCCTCGGCCGCTACCTCGCGCTGGCGATCACGGCGCTGGGCGCCTACATGGCGTGGTCGGGCGAACGTCTCGGCCTGGCGCTGGCCGCGATCGCCGCCGGGGTCTGCCTCATCGGGCTCGTGGTCAGCTTCTCGATCACCAGCTTCGCCGCCGTGATCGCCGGGCTCGGGATCGTCGCGCTGCTGCGCTGGGGCTGGCGTGGAGCGGCCGCTGCGGCCGCTCTCGGCCTCGCAGGCCTCGCGGGCCTCGCCATCGCGGGCGGAACTCCGACCAGCGACATCCAGGACTACCGCTCCATCGACAGCGGGCGCGAATCGCTGCTCGAGGGCGGCGTCCAGCTGTTCGAGGACAAGCCGGCGGCCGGATGGGGCTCGGGCGCCTTCGGCCAGGCGTTCTACGAGGAGATCGAGCAGGCGCGCTCGACGGTCTCGCACTCCGAGCCCGTGACCGTCGCCGCCGAGCAGGGCGTGGTCGGGCTCGTCGTCTACGCCGCGTTCCTGATCACGGCCATGATCGCGCTGTTCGACCGCGCCCGCGGGTCGCTCCCCCGCGCGACCGTCGCCGCGTGCTTCGTCGCGGTGTTCGTCCACAGCCTCGGGTACGCGGGCTTTGCGATCGACCCCGTGACGTGGGCCCTGCTCGGCCTCGGCGTGGCGCTGCGCCGCGGTCCGCCCGACGACTCGGTGACCATCTGAGGCCAGTGCTCACCCCCGCGGGTATCGCCACGATTGGCGGCTGCGAATCGGCGCCTGGCGTCGTCCTCAGTCGCGCCCATGGCGCTGCCATGCGCGCTCCCTGCGTCCTCGCCATGCTTGATTGTCGCTCGCCCAATCGCGACGCTGCCCGCGGGGGTGAGCACTAAGTGTTCGAGTACCTGCGCCGCCTCGCGACCACGGGCGCCGCGTACACGGCCTCGAGCGTGCTCTCGAAGCTCGTCGCGGTCGTCCTGCTGCCGGTCTACACCGCGTATCTGAGCCCGGCCGACTATGGCGCCGCCGAGGTCATGCTCGCCTCGCTCGTCGCGGCCAGCATCCTGATCCGCTTCGGCCTGATCGAGGCACTGTTGCGCTTCTACTACCTGGCCGGGGAGGATCCCCGGCAGGTCGTCGCCACCGGCTTCGCGGCGCTGTTCTGGCTGGCCACCGCAGGGGCGGTGGTCGGGCTCGTCCTCGCGGAGCCGATCTCCGAGGCGCTCCTCGACCGCCCCGACGCCGAGCTCGCGCGCCTCGCGGTGCTCGGCCTCTGGGTGCTGACGCTGTGGGAGTACGTGCTCACGCTCCTGCGGCTCGACGAGCTCGCCCGGGCCTACTTCAGCCTGACGGTGCTGAACGTGATCGCGACGATTCCCGTCACGGTGTGGCTCGTGGTGGTCGAGGACCAGGGAGCGGCCGGGATCCTGCTCGGCAGCTTCGGCACCGGGGCCGTGTTCCTGGCCTGGAGACTGTGGCGGGAGCGCCGGAGGTTGTCGCTGTTCCCGGATCGGGCGCTCCTGCGGCGGATGGTGCGCTTCGGCCTGCCGACCATGCCGGCCGAGCTCTCGCTGTACTCGCTCAACTTCATCGACCGGATCCTGATCGTGCGGCTGGCCGGGCTCGCCGAGGCCGGGCTCTACGCCCTCGCGATCAAGTTCGCGCAGGGGATGAACGTGCTCGCCCGAGGGTTCCAGCTCGCCTTCCCGCCCCTCGCCTACTCGATCGCCGACGACGACGAGGCCCGTCGTGCCTACAGCCTGATCGTCACGTGGTTCGCGGCGGTCTGCGCCTTCTTCGTCGCCGGGCTCTGGCTGCTCTCGCGATGGATCGTCGACCTGCTCGCCGCGCCCGAGTACTTCGAGGCGCACGAGGCGATCGGCCTGCTCGCCACCGGCATCGCGCTCTACTCGCTCTACCTCGTCCTCGTCGTCGTCCTGGGGCGCACCGGGCGAACCGAGTTCAACCTTCCGGCGACGATCGCCGGAACGGCGGTCAACGTGGTTCTCAACCTGGTCCTCATACCGCCGCTGGGGATCGTGGGGGCCGGCATCGCGCTGGTCGCGTCCTACGCCGTCGTGCTGGTCCTCATGTACGCGCTCACCCAGCGGCTCTTCCCGGTCCCGTACGAATGGGGCCGGCTGGCGTTGCTGGTCGCGGTCACGGCCGTCACCGTTGCGGCCGGCGAGCTCCTGCTGCCGACCGAGGGGCTCGCGGGCCTCGCGTCGCGGACGGTCCTGTGGCTTGTCCTGCCGGCGCTGCTGCTCGCGACCGGCTTCTTCACGGCGGCCGAGCGCCGGCGCCTGCGGGCGATGCTGAGCCCGTCCGCGGTCCGTGCGCGGCTCGCCGCGCTATCGGCGGGGCAGCCCGAACGAGAGCCCGAGAGCGAGCTCGCGGCCGGCTACGCGCCGGAGGTCTACGAGGCCGTTCGGCGCGACGAGGACCGGCTGTAGCGAGGACCGGGGCCGCCCCTCAGAGCCCGAGGCTGCGCACTCCGGGCTCGTCCCAGCCGAGGTGGTGGGCGACCTCGTGGCGCACCGTGCGCTCGACCTGCGCCCGCAGCAGCGCCGGGTCGTGGCCGAAGTCGCGCTCCAGCGTGTCCTGGTAGATGACGATGTGGTCGGGGTAGATGTCGCGGGCCACGGTCCCGCCGATGTACTGGCCGTAGGCGCGGTGCTCGTGACCGCGATTGGAGACGGTCACGGGAGTGCGTTCGAGCACCTCCCGAAACGGCTCGGGCAGATCGTCGAGCGCCTCCATCACCAGCTCGTCGAACTCGCTCGGCGGCCGGTCGGGCGGCGGCAGCGCGGCGAGGGCGTCGCTGCGGTCGACGAGCCGCCGGAACTCCCGCTCGGGCATCTCCTTTCCGAGCAGGGCGACGGTCGCCCAGGCGGTGACTAGGACTATCGCCACGACGCCGGCCAGGATCACCACCAGGTCGCCCACGCCCCCGAACGAGGGCGGGTTGAGCAAGAGCAGGACGAGGCCGGTGAGGAAGGCGATCAGGGCGGCCGCCCGCAGCGGTGGACCGAAGATTTCCCGCATTCACATGAGCTTAGAGCCGGCGCATCTCGCCCTCGCTAAGTGAGCCTCCGGCGGCCGCGGGTTAGGGTGGGCGGAGGATGTCGGAGGAGAACGCGGAGCTTCTCAGGCGTGCGGTGGATGCGTACAACCGCCGCGACGTCGAGGCGCTCTGCGCCGAGCTCGATCCGGAGGTCGAGTGGCACCCGGCGCTGCCGGGGCTGCTCGCGGAGCAGGCGCAGGCGTATCGAGGGCACGCCGGAATCGGCGCGATGTTCGACGACTTCGACGACGTCCTGGACCTGATCCACTTCGAGTACTCGGAGATCCACGACCTCGGTGACCGCGTGGTCGCGATCGGCCACATCCGCACACGCGGCAAGGCGAGCGGCGTCGAGACGGAGTCGCCCTACGCGAACGTGGCCGACGTCAGGAACGGCAAGGGCATTCGGATCCGGGGCTATCTGGACCCCGAGCAGGCGCTCGAGGAAGCCGGCTTGGCCGAGTAGTGCAGTCGCTACGACCGCGACGCTTCGTCGCGACCTCGGGCGGCGGCGCGGTTTAACGCCTGCGCCGCCTCGCGAAGGCCCTCGCCACGGCCGGGGTCCAGCGCCTGGCGGGCGTGGAGCAGATACCAGCGCGGGTCGTGGCCCGGCAGCACCGTCGCGGCCAGGGCCCGGACGCCGTAGGTCCAGGCCGCGAGCGCACGCGAGAGCCAGGCGACCGGACTCGTGTGGTGCTTTTGCATGTAGCGATCCCGGCCGCGATGGAACTCGACCACCCGGCGCTCGCCGGCGGCCCGGTCGGTTGCGAGCTGCTCATGGTGGATCGCCTCAGCGCTCGGCACCCAGAGGATCCGCCCGCCGGCGTCCGTGAGGCGTTTGCAGAGATCGGTCTCGTCGGAGTAGACGAAGAACGAGGGGTCGAAGTAGCCGATCGCGGCAACGGCGTCGCGGCGCACGAGCATCGCCGCGGATTGCACCCAGCCGACCGCCCGTGTCCGATCGCCGTGGCTCTGGGTGACCAGGGCGCGGTGCAGGAAGGCGGCGCTCGCAAGCGAGGTGACGAGCCCGGGGAGGCGCCAAGCCGAGGGCTGCGGCTCGCCCAGGGGATCGAGCAGCTTGGCGCCCGCGGCGACGGCCTCGGGATCGTCCGCGAGCGCGCGGACCAGCGCGGCGACGGCGCCGGAGCGCAGCTCGGCGTCTTCGTTCAAGAGCAGGCAGAGATCGCCGCCCGCCTCGCGCAGGAGCCGCGAGTCGTTCTCGGCCTTGCCGTGGCGCTCGCCGAGCGCGATCAGTCGCAGCCGGTCGCCGAGCCCCGTCGGGCCGTCGTTCCAGCGCTCGATCTCCGCCACCGAGTCGTCGGCGGACGCGTTGTCTAGGACCAGCACCTCGTACTCGATGCCGGGCGGCACGGTGCCTCGGATCGCCTCCAGGCATGCGGCCAGATATGCCCGTCCGTCGGTGTTGACGACGCAGTAGCTGAGGTCCACCGGCAGAATCGTCGCGGATGCGGCTCCAGATGGTCGATCCCCCGGCGTTCACGCCGCCCTACGATCGCGCCCTGTGCGCGGCGCTGGCGCGGGCCGGCGCCGAGGTCGAGCTGGTCACGACCCGGTTTCCGTACGGTCCGGTCACCCCGCCGGACGGCTATGCGGTCGACGAGCTCTTCTACCGGCGCGCGGCGCGGCTGGGCCCCCAGTCTCGCGCCCGCCGCGTGGCGCGGATCGCCGAGCACGTGCCCGGGATGCTGCGGCTGCGCGCGCACGCGGCGAACGCAGATCTCGTCCACGTGCAGTGGCTGGCCGCGCCGGCGGTCGACCGGTTCCTGTTGCCGCCGCGCCCGCGGGTGCTCACGGTTCACGACCCGCCCGCGAGCGGCGGGAGGGCGCTGCAGGTCCAGCGTGCGGTGTTCGATCGCATGGATGCGCTGATCGCCCACTCCGAGGCGGGCGCGACGCGGCTGCGGGGGCTGGTGGCCGACCCGCGCCGCGTACACCGCGTCCCCCACGGGGTGTTCGAGCACCTGCGGCACCACCCGGCCGAGCTCCCGCTACCGCCGGAGCTCGCCGCGGTCGAGGGCCCGGTGGTGCTCTGCTTCGGCCTCGTGCGCCCCTACAAGGGCATCGACGTGCTCCTGGAGGCGTTTCGGGAGTTCGAGGGCGTCGAGCTCTGGATCGTGGGGATGCCGCGGATGCCGCTCGACGCGCTGGAGGAGCTCGCGGCGCGCTGCCGGGCGACGGTCCGCTTCGTGCCCCGCTTCATCACCGACCCCGAGATCCCGGCCTATTTCAGCCGTGCCGACCTGGTCGTGCTGCCCTACCGCGCGATCGAGCAGTCCGGCGTGCTCTACACGGCACTCGCGTTCGGACGCCCGATCGTCGCCAGCGACGTAGGCGGATTCGGGGAGGTGGCGGCCGAGACCGGGGCGCTGCGGGTTGTCCCGCCGGGCGACGCGCCCGCGCTGGCGCGGGCCCTGGCGGAGCTGCTCGCCGACGCCGACGAGCGTGACGCGCTCGCCGCGGCGGCCGCGGGCGCCGCGGACGGGATCTACTCCTGGGACGCAATCGCCGAGCGCACGCTGGACGTCTACCGGACCCTGGTCCCCGGATAATCCGCCGCGATGGTCGTCGTCGAGGTCGTCTTCTGGGTCGCGGTCGGGCTGCTGCTGTACACCCACCTCGCGTACCCGCTGGTGCTCGCCGGGCTCGCCCGGCTGACCCGCCGGCCCCCGGCCCCGCGCGCGACGGAGTTGCCGAGCGTGTCGCTGATCGTCGCCGCGCACGACGAGGAGGACGTGATCGAGGCCAAGGTCCGCGACGCGCTCGCGCTCGACTACCCGCGGGAGCTCCTCGAGGTGATCGTGGCCTCCGACGGCTCGGTCGATCGCACCGCGGAGCTCGCCCGCGAGGCGGGCGCCGACCGGGTGCTGGAGCTCTCCAGGGTCGGGAAGATCCAGGCCCAGAATGCCGCGGTCGAGCGCGCCGGCGGCGAGGTGCTGGCGTTCAGCGACGCCAACGCGCGCTGGCTGCCAGCCGCGCTGGACGAGCTCGTCGCCCCGTTCGCCGACCCACGGGTCGGGTACGTCTGCGGTCAGGCCCGGTTTCTCGACCAGGGCGGCTCGAACCAGGAGGGCGTCTATTGGCGCTACGAGCTCGCGCTCAGGGAGCTGGAGTCCCGGGTCGCGGGCGTGACCGCCGGCAACGGGGCCATCTATGCCGTTCGCCGCTTGGCCTATCTGCCGCTTGGCCCGGCGTCGAGCCACGACCTCTCGTTCCCGTTCATGCTCAGCAAGCGCGGCTGGCGCGCGGTCTACGCGCCGCGGGCGATCGCCGAGGAGAAGATGGTGGCGACGATCGAGGGGGAGTTCGCGCGCAAGCGGCGCATGATGCGGGGCCTGTATGACGAGGTCGTCGGCGACGGGATGCTCTCGCCCCGCGGGTACGGGCTCGCCTACGGCTTCGAGATCGCCAGCCATCGGCTGCTCCGCTACGCGTCGCCGCTCCTCCACCTCGTCGCGCTGCTCGCGAACGTCGCGCTGGTGGGCGAGTCGGCGGTCTACGTGGCGACGCTCGCGCTCCAGCTCGCGCTGCTGGCCGCGGCCGCGCTCGCCGGTGTGATCCCGCTGCGGCCGTTTCGCCTCGCTCGCTACTACGTGCTCACGACCGCCTCGATCGCCGCCGGGCTCTGGGACCGGGCGCGGCTCGGGACCCCCGGGGCCTGGGACAAGGCGGAGGGGACGCGTTGACGGGCGATACGAGGCGTGCGGCGCGCGGCGGTCTCCCGAGAGCCGCCGACGTGCTGCTGGCCGCGGTCGCCCTCGCCCTGACCGCACCGCTGCTCGCGCTCGCCGCCGTCGCGATCAAGCTCGATGCGCGAGGTCCGGTCATCTACCGCTCGCGCCGCGTCGGGCTCGCAGGGGCGGAGTTCGACCTGCTCAAGCTGCGCACGATGCACCCCGGCAGCGACCCGGTAGGCGTCGGCACGCCGGTGCTCGGACGCGACCCGCGGGTCACGCGCGTCGGGCACCTGCTGCGCCGCTTCTCGCTCGACGAGCTGCCGAACCTGGTCAACGTGCTGCGCGGGGAGATGGCGGTCGTCGGCCCGCGCCCGACCCTGGCCGCCCAGGTGGAGCAGTACACGTCGCACCAGCGCCGCCGGCTCGACGTCAGGCCGGGCCTTACCGGCTGGGCGCAGGTCAACGGCCGCGCCGGCATCCCCTGGAACGAGCGGATCGAGCTCGACGTCTGGTACACGGAGCATCGCTCGCTCACCCTCGACCTCCGGATCCTCGCCCGTACCGCCCACCTACTGCTCACGGGGCACGGCCTGTACGGCTGAGGCGCGCTAAACCGGCTCCAGCGGGCGATGCGGCTCCGCCGGCACCTCGATCCTGATCGGGTCGCCGGGCCGCACCTCTCCGTCGGCCACCACGATCGCCATGACGCCGGCCTTGCGGATCAGCTCGCCGGTCTCGCCTCGATCCAGGGTGGCCTTCATCAGGCCCGGCTGGATCGTGTCGAGCTGGACGCAGGGGTTGCGCAGGCCGGTGACCTCGACGACCGCCGTGGCGCCGATCCGGAGTCGCGTGCCGGTCGGCAGCGCCAGCAGGTCGACGCCCCGGGTGGTGAGGTTCTCGCCCATGGCTCCCGGCGCGACGTCGAAGCCGGCGCCGCGGAGGTCGTCGTGCAGCTCGGCGGCGATCAGGTGCACCTGGCGCAGGTTCGGCCGGGCCGGGTCCCGTCGCACGCGCGAGCGGTGCTGGACCGTGGCGCCGCAGTGCGCGTCGCCCTCCACTCCGAGGCCGGCGAGCAAGCGGATCGCATCGCGGCCCGGCTTGCCCGGGCCGTGCGAGGTGCTGCGGCCGACGGCGGTCACCGCCCCGCCATCGCGCCGCTCGTGGAGGTCGCCGGCCACGGCGGTCAAGGTAGCTTGTCGGCGATGGCGAAGGCCGACGTCACGCTGCGCGACTTCCGCCCCGACGACGCGGAGGCGGTGCATCGGTGGTTCAACGACGAGCGGGTGACCGCCGACCTGGTCGGCCGCCGCGACACGTTCAGCCTCGAGGATGCAGGGGGCTGGGTCGAGCGGGCGATGGAAACCACGCGTGACCGCAAGTGGGCGATCACCATCGACGGCACGGACGAGGCGGTCGGCTTCGTCGCGCTTTTCGGCCTCGACCGCGAGCTCGGGCCGGAGCTGGCCGTGCTCGTCGGCGAGCCCGTCGCGTGGGGCAAGGGCGTGGCCCGGGAGGCCGAGCGCCAGGCCTGCATCGAGGCGTTCGAGGCCTACGGCGCGCACCGCGTGCACGCGGAGATCCCAGCGACCAACGAGGCGGCCCAGAAGGTGGTCACGCATCTCGGATTCCAGCGCGAGGGCGTGATGCGGAAGGCGATCAGGCGCGAGGAGGAGCGGATCGACAACCAGGTCTGGGGTCTGCTTCCCGAGGACTTCACCGGGTGGGAGTAGCGGAGCCCCGCCGGGGCTGACGGAGACTCGCCCGCCGAGGCCGAGCTGATCGCGGACCGCGGCGCGGCAGCCGAGAGCGAGGAGTTCTTCCGCTCGCGCCCGTTCCTCGACGCCGAGGGGGTCACGCACACGCTCAGGATCGTCTCCGGCGAGCGCACGGCACTGGTGCCGCTGATCGTCCGCGAGATCGAGGGCTCGGACCGCCTCGACGCAACCTCGCCCTACGGCTACCCCGGCGCGACGATCAGCGGCGCGCGCCCGGCCCCGGCGCCCGAGGGCGTGGACTGGTCGCCCACCGGGCTGATCAGCGTCTTCGCCCGCGAGCGGCTGCTGGCGGACGCCTGGGTGGCGGGAGCCAGCGAGCGCTCGCCGGTGCTCGTGCACGACCCGACCAAGCCGCGCCGCCTGCGCTCGCGCCTGGCCGAGCAGATCCGCGCCAACTCGCGCGACGGCTGGACCGTCGACGCCCATCCGGGGCCGCAATCGGCGCCCGCCGACCGTGACGCGTTCGCGCTCGCCTACGGGGAGACCATGCGTCGTACCGGGGCCGCCGAGCGCTACCTGTATCCCCCCGAGTACTTCGACTCCGTGCTCTCGTCCCCACGCAGCTGGCTGCTGGTCGCCCGGCGGAGGGCCGAGGCTGGCGCCGCGGCGATCCTGGGGACCAGCGACGGCGTCCTCCACTACTACCTGGGTGGAACCGCGGATCGCTTTCGCGAGGCCTCGCCGTTCAAGAACGTCGTCGCTGCGATGCTCGACCGAGCCGACGAGCTGCAGCTGCCGCTCAACCTCGGCGGCGGAGTCACGGCCGGCGACGGGCTGGAGACGTTCAAGCGCGGCTTCGCCAACGCCGAGCTCCCGTTTCGCACCCACGAGCTCGTCTGCGACCAGGGCGAGTACGAGCGCCTCGCGGCCGGCCGAGACGCCGGCGACTTCTTTCCCGCCTACCGCGCCCGCTGAGCGGCTACTTGGGTACGACCCCGCCCTCGTCGGGCGGCGCGGGCGGCTCGGTGGGCGGCACGGGCGGCTCGGTCGGCGGCACGGGCACGGTCCCGCCCGCCTCGATCCGCTCCTGCACCTCGCGCCGGATCGCCCGGATCTCGGCGCCCAGTGCCGCGCCCGGGCAGGAGGTGAGTCCCACCGAACCGTGACCGATGATCTTCTTGGTCCGCACCCGGCGGCCGGCGGCGTAGCGGCTGGCGTCGCCGCCGGCGGAGATCATCGTCGTCTTGCCCTGGGCGCTGCGCCCGTGGACGGCGAGCTTCCACGCGAGGTAGTCGATCAGCGCCTGCTTGGAGGCCGGGGTGATCGGCACCTTGGTGTGCGTTCCGATCACGGCCACGCCGCTGGTCTGCGCGTTGAAGCCCTGCGCGTGAGCGCCGACCACCGCCTTGCTCAGCCCTCCGGACCGGCCGGCGTAGATGTTCCCGAAGCGGTCGACGAGTGCGTTGTAGCCGATGTCGTTCCACCCGTTGCCGTTGCGGTGATAGCGGCAGATGCCGAGCACGACCGACGGCGCCTCGGCCTCGCTGTAGTCGTTCGCGGTCACGGTGTGGTGGACGACGCCGGCCTTGACCGTGCCGAAGGTGGGTCTGGCCCGTGGCTTGCAGCCGCCGCCAGTCGCGCCCCAGGCGCCTCGTGAGACGACGGGCGGGCGGACCGGAAGCGCGTCGGCGGCCGGCGCGAGCGCGCTCGACGCCGAGATGAACGCCGAGTTGATCGCCTTCCGCGCGCCGGTGAGCAGGCCGCCGAGCTCACTCGTGGTCCCGGAGACGTTGACGTAGTGCAGGGTCCCGGACGGCCGCCACCCCCTGGCGCGCAGCTGAAGCTCGTCGGCACCCCCGAAGTAGGCCGGGTCGCCGTTCGCGGTCTCGACCCAGGCGCTCCAGTCCCCGCCCGCGTCGCGCGCGCGAAGCTCGAGCGGTCGCAGCTCGCCGCCCAGGCCGACGAGGTCGAAGCGCTCGGGGGCGGCGATGACGGGCGAGCGGAAGCTCACGGCCCCCTCCCCTGGATGGCCGGCGTGCCCCGTTCTCGCCGCCGGCGCCCCGGGCACCGCCTCGACCGCGGGCAGGACCTGCTCGAAGTCGACCGCCTCCGGCAGATAGGGCTGCGACGAGAGCGCCGGCGCGGCGACGTAGCCGCAGCCGACGGCGATCGCCGCGGCGACGAAGTGTCTGGGCCTCACTCGCACGTCTCTGGAAGCAAACACGCCCGGGCGGCGTTGGATGCGGCCCCGGCCGGGTCACAGTGCCAGATTTCCAGGGGATTCGCGGTGCGCCGCAGACGCGCTGGTCCTAGGCGTCCGGAATCACGACCGGGACGGGCTCGGGCCCTTGCCCGCGATACGTGTCACGGAACGCGCGCAGGGCGTCGAGCGTCGCCCGCCCCTCGTACGTGGGACAGCCGATCATCTGCGTCCACGCCGTGGCCGCGACGTCGAACGGCATGTCCGGGTTCGGGAACAGCAGCATGCCGTCGTAGTCCTCGTCGAACAGCCCCTTCAGCTCGAGCTGCTGGTCCTCGGGAAGGTCGGGCGAGTACTGAATGTCGATGCGTCCGTGCTCGAGCGAGTGCACCGTGTACACCGGGTCCGGGTACTCGCTGTAGGCACCGTCCGCCTGCATGCGCGGCGGCACGATGTGGTTGCCCGAGGTCGGCGGATTGGTCTTGTAGTCGGGCGGATCGTCGTTGGGCTGGATGTGGGTGTTGCCCTCGTCGGGGAGGTCGAGGTCGAGCTCGCACCCGGCCTCGTCGGCGGCGACCCGCAGGTCGCCCTGCTCGACCGCGGGCGGCGGGGTTCCCTCGCGGCCGTCCGGTGCGATGCCGTTCACGGAACCGCTCTGGACCTCGATGTGCGCGGCCTGGGGCAGCTCCTCGCCGTCGACGGTGACCTCGTCATCGCCACCGCCGCTGCCGGCGATCACAACCACGATCCCGATCGCGACCGCCAGGGTCAGCACGCCGGCGACCACGTAGCCGAGCATCAGCCGCCGGCGCTCGGCGGCGGCCTCCCGCTTTTCCGCCTCGACCCGTTCCAGCCGGCGGCGTTCACGTTCCTGCTTGCTGCTCAAGGCGGCGCAGACTAGCGCTGCAGACCTAAATTGAGCTCAAGGCCCGCTGCGGCCGTCAGGCCGCGGCGCCGGCGGCGCTCTCCGCCTCCTCGCCGGCGTAGGCGTCGGCGACGAACGCCGCGAGCTCGTCGTCGAGCCGGCCGGGGCTGACGCGCCACTCGAAGATCGACTCCGCGTTCACCAGGCGCGCTCGGGGCAGTTCCTCGACGAGCATGTCGGAGTCGGTGAACGGGTGCAGGGGGTCCGCCGGGTGCCCGATCACCAGCGTCGGCAGATTGATGAGCTCCCGCTCCTCGCGCGGCGGCGCCGTGCGCCCGAAGAGCAGCCCCTCGAGCACCGCCTCAGAGGCCTCCGGGGGCCGCCGGGTCCAGTCCAGCATGATGTCGACGAGGAAGTTGGAGCGCGGGATCCTGTTGGTGAGCGCAGCGACGCCGCGCAACACCGGCTTGCCGACGCGCAGGGCCACGAGAATCGGCAGGAAGATCAGCCCCGCAGCTACGAGCGCGTTGTCGAGCACGGGCATCTCGATGAACAGCGCCCGCGCCGCGCGGGGGTGGCGCGTCGCCATCTCGAGCGAGACGTTGGCCCCCAGGGAGGTGCCGCCGACGACGGGCTGATCGAGCTCGAGGTGATCGATCAGGGCCGCCACCTGGTCGGCGAACGCGCTCATGCTGTAGGCGCGCATGTCCGTCGGCTTGTCGGACGTCCCGTGGCCGAGCAGGTCGACCGTGATCACCCGGTGGCCGCGTGAGACCATCTCCGGCGCCAGGTTGTCGTACATGTGCCGGTTCATGAGCAGGCCGTGAATCAGCACCAGCGTCCGCTCGCCCTCGCCGTAGTCGGCGAACGCGATCCGGTGCCCGCCGTAGCGGAACGACCCCTCCACAGCAGTCATCAGGGCGCTCAGTCTAGGGACGCCGCCCGCTGTTCCCGCTCGGTCGCGCCCGCGCGTTCCCACGGCCGCGAGGCAAGCAGGGCCGCGAGGACGGCCCGCGTCCCGGGGGCTCGGTTGAGCGCGTAGAAGTGGATGCCCGGCGCGCCCGCGGCCAGCAGCTCCTCGCACTGTTGGGCGGCGAACGCGACCCCGAGCAGAGACTCGGCCTCCGGATCCCCGCCCAGCGCCCCCATGGCCGAGTTCAGCTCGTCGGGGATGGAGGCGTCGCAGAGGTCGCAGATTCGCGCCACCTGGCCGAAGCTCGCGATCGGGATCACGCCGGGGATGATCGGCACGTCGATGCCGCGTTCGCGCGCCGCCGCGACGAAGTCGAAGTAGACGTGGTTGTCGAAGAACAGCTGCGTGATCAGGAAGCTGGCGCCCGCGTCGACCTTCGTCTTCAGGTAGTCGAGGTCGGCGTCGAGGCTTTCCGCCTCCGGGTGGACCTCCGGGAAGCAGGCGCCGCCGATCGTGAACTCGTAGCGCTCGGAGATGAAGCCGGTGAGCTCGGCGGCGCTCGAGAGCCCGTCCGCGGGTGGAGTGAACTCGGCCTCGCCGCGGGGCGGATCGCCGCGCAGCGCGAGGACGTTCTCGATTCCGATCGCCGCGAACCGGTCGAGAATCGCCGCGAGCCCGGCGCGCGTCTCGCCGACGCAGCTCAGGTGCGCCATCACCTCGATCCCGTGCTCCGACTTGATCCGCTCGGCGATCTCGACCGTGCCGTCGCGGGTCGCGCCCCCGGCCCCGTAGGTCACCGAGACGTAATCAGGGGCGAGCGGCTTCAGCGCCTGGACGGTCTCGAACAGCTGCTCTACTCCCGCCGGCGTCTTGGGCGGAAAGAACTCGATCGAGAACACGGGCCTCTGGGTCGCGAGCAGCTCGTCGATGCGCATCGGCGGTGGATGGTAGAGCGCCTAAACTGGGATCGTGGAGGTCGACCGACAGCCTCGACCCGCCATCGAGCTGGCCGGCGTGGTGAAGAGCTTCGGTCGCGAACGGGTCCTCGACGGAGTCGATCTCACGGTCCCGGCCGGGGCGATCACGGTCCTGCTCGGCCCCTCGGGAGCCGGGAAGACGGTGACCATCAGCCATGTGGTCGGGCTCCTCAGCCCCGATCGCGGCGCCGTCTACATTGGCGACCGCAACCTCGTCGCGCTCGGCGACGCAGAGCTGAACGAGGTCCGCCAGTCGATGGCTGTCGTGCTCCAGGGCACGCTTCCGTTCACGTGCGGCTTGTTCTTCTCGCTCACCGTCTATGAGAACGTGGCCTTCGCCCTGCGACAGCGCAATCGCTGGTCGGAGGAGCGAGTGCGCCAGGTGACGATGGAGTACCTGGGAATGGTCGGGCTCGCCGATCGCGCCGGCGACATGCCCGAGCACCTCTCGGCGGGGATGTGCAAGCGGGTGGCGATTGCCAGGGCGCTGGCGCTCGAGGCGCGGATCGTGCTGATCGACGACTTCGACAGCGGCATCGACGGCGTCCGCCTCTCGCTGCTGTGCGGGATGATCACCGAGATCCAGCGCGAGACCGGCGCGACCTTCCTGGTGTCGACCCACCACATGAGCGCTGCCCGCAGGCTCGCGGACTACGTCGCGGTGATCCACGACGGGCGGATCGTCGCCAGCGGGGAGGCCGAGGCGGTGCTCGGCTCGAGCGATCCCCTGGTTCGCCAGCTCGTCGCCGGGGACACCTCCGGCCCGATCCAGCTCGCCGACGTCTAGTCGCCCTCGTCGCGGCGGTGGGCGATTTTCGCGGTCGCCTGCGCGGCGGGCTTGATCGCGAGATAGTCGATGTCGACGTGCGCGGGACGGGTGACGCAGTACGCGATCGCGTCCGCGACGTCGGCGCCCCGCAGCGGCTCGAGGCCGCGGTACACGTCCGCGGCGCGCTCGGCGTCGCCCCCGAATCGAACGAGCGAGAATTCGGTCTCGACCATCCCCGGCGCGACCTCGGTGACCCTGATTCCCTCGGCGAGCAGCTCCAGGCGCAGGGTCTGAGCGAGCGCGTGGGCGGCGTGCTTGGCCGCCGTGTACCCGCCTCCCCCCTCGTACACCTCGACGCCCGCGACCGACCCCACGATCACGATCTGCGGATCGATCCCGGCGCGCAGGGCGGACAGCAGGGCCTTCATCACGCGCATCACGCCGGCGACGTTCGACTCCCACATCTCCCGCCACTGGCCCTCGTCGGCGCGCTCGACGGGATCGAGCCCGAGCGCGCCGCCGGCGCTGTGCACGACGACGTCGACCTCTGGCAGCGCCTCCGCCAGCGCCGCGACCGACTCCGGGTCGGCGACGTCGAGGCGCAGCGCCCGGCCGCCGACCTCCGCGGCCAGGGCCTCGCAGCGCTCGACCCGCCGCGCCGTGGCGACCGTCTCGAGGCCCGCCCCGGCCAGCGCGCGCACGGTCGCGGCCCCGATTCCGCTCGAGGCGCCGGTGACCAGTGCGATGCGCGCCCGCTCGCTCACGCGGCGAGGCTAACGACTGGCGGCCGCCCGGGAGCCGCGCGCGATACTGCGACCCGTGATTCGCCTTCCGACCTCGCGCCCCCGCTTGGCGCTCGCCGCCGCGGCGCTCGCGCTCGCGACGTCGATCGGCTGCGGCGGGGGCGACGAGAGCGCGGGCGCCCCGGACCACCGCCGCGCGCCGGCGGTTGAGCGGGCCGAGCCGCCGGCCCCCGACGAGGGGATCCCGCTGGGGCCGAACCGGCTCGCCGAGCGACTGTCGCGCACTCGCGAGGATCTGCACCGGGCGATCGACCGCTGGCTCGCCGGCCCCGGCGCGCCCGGGCCGACGCCGCGTGAGGTGACGCTCTACGCGCTCCATCACCAGCGCATCTACGTGCTGCTCGGGGCTCGCGAGCACCTCGCGCGCGCCGTGCGCAAGCGGCTGCGCGGCGAGGCCGGGAACGAGGCCCGCGACGTCCTTGCGGCCAGGCGCGAACTCGGTTCCCTGAGCACGCCCGTGCCGCTGCGCCACTTTCGCACCGGGCCCGCCCTCCCGGCGCGGGTCCTGCTCCGCTATTACCGCAAGGCCGAGCGGCGGTTCGACGTCTCGTGGAAGGTGCTGGCCGCGGTGAACTTCGTCGAGTCGGCGTTCGGGCGGCTGCGCAACAGGAGCACGGCCGGCGCGCAGGGGCCGATGCAGTTCATCCCCTCTACCTGGACGGCGTACGGGATGGGCGGCGACGTCGAAGATCCTCACGACGCGATCATGGGAGCGGCCAACTATCTGCGCGCCTCGGGCGCGCCCGAGAATTACAGCGGGGCGCTCCATGCATACAACCCATCCTCGGCGTACGTCGACGCGGTGCTCCGCTACACGCGCCGGATCCGGTCCGACCGCCGCGCCTACTTCGCCTTCCACAGCTGGCAGGTGTTCGTCAACACGCCGTCGGGGATCCGCAGGATCACCGGTCCCGGACTCGGGCACTGACTGTGACGGAGGCCAAGCTCGAGCAGTCGGTCGAGGCGACGCGCGAGCCGAGCTTCCTGCTCGCCAAGCCGGAGAAGCGACTGCTCACCTGGATTGCGGCGCGGCTGCCGCGCTGGATCCTCCCCGACGACATGACCGCGCTCGGCGTGCTCGCAGCGCTCGGGGTCGCCGTCGCCTACCAGCTGTCCAACGAGAGCCTGGACTGGCTCTGGGTCGCGAGCGGGCTGCTGGTACTGCAGTGGCTCGGCGACTCGCTCGACGGCACGCTGGCCCGGGTGCGGAAGATCGAGCGCCCGACCTACGGCTACTACCTCGACCATCTCGTCGACGCGATCGCCACCGCTGCGATCGGGATCGGCCTGGGCCTCTCCCCGCTCATGCTGCTCTCGATCGGCACCCTGATCGTGGTCGCCTACCTGATCCTCTCGATCAACGTCTATCTCGAGAGCTACGCATTCGGGCGCTTCTCGATCGGCTACGGGCTGGTCGGCCCGACGGAGATTCGCCTGATCCTGATCGCGCTCAACACCGTAGTCGCGCTCGGCGCCGGACTCGACTTCGTAATCGCCGACCTCGAGCTGACCGTCTTCGACGTCATCGGGCTGGCAATCGCGGCGACGATGATCGCCCTGCTGCTCGGCCGCGCCGCCCGGAACCTGCGCGAGCTGGCGCGCAAGGAGCCGGCAGCGCCCCGCCGCTGACGCGTTTTCTCGCACTTTGCGGCCTCGAGCTCTTCGAGCCCCTTGCTTTTCCCGGGGCGCCCGCTAGGGTCGTGCCTGCGATTCGGGAGAGAGGAAACCACCGCGAAAGCCAAGCGGAAGGCCCTCTCAAAGGCGACTCACAAAGCTTCGTCGCGCGAAGGCTACGCGCGAGGCAGGCGGAGAGAGTCCCCCCGGATCGCATTTTCTTTCTGTGACCGGCGCAAACGTGCACGTCCGGTCGCACCTCTACCTTCCGGGGCGCGGCGAGGTTGCCGCCGGCTCGGGTTTGGCCTGCCGCCCACGAGTCGCGCGACCGGGGCGCATCAGGGGAGCGGGCGCCGTGGCGTAACCCCGGCAGACGCCGCTGCTAGCCCGCCCGCCCCCCATAAGGTCACGCCGGCCGGACCGCGAATTGCGCTGCCTTCGTACCATGGGTGCGTGGCGACGGTTCCGGAGCTCGATCCAACCGCCGTGGCGGAGGTCGGGGCCCAATTGCGGGAGAACGTCCAACGCGCGGTCAAGGTCCGCGACGACGTCCTGCGCGACGTCCTCGTCGCCCTGTTCGCGGAGGGCCACGTGCTGATCGAGGACTACCCCGGCGTGGGCAAGACCGCGCTCGCCCGCGCGCTCGCCCGGTCGCTCGACGCCGAGTACGCGCGCGTCCAGTGCACCGCGGACCTCCTGCCCGCCGACATCATCGGCACCAACGTCTTCAACCAGCGCGAGAGCCGGTTCGAGTTCCATCCCGGCCCCGTCTTCGCCAACGTGGTGCTCGTCGACGAGATCAATCGCACGTCGCCGAAGACGCAGTCCGGCCTGCTCGAGTGCATGCAGGAGCGCCACGTGACGGTGGACGCCCATCAGCACGAGCTGGCGCGGCCGTTCGTCGTCATCGCCACTCAGAACCCGGCCGAGTACGAGGGGACGTATCCACTGCCCGAAGCGCAGCTCGACCGGTTCATGGTGCGGGTCTCGCTCGGCTATCCGAACGCGGCGGAGGAGGCCGAGATGCTCGATCAGCATGCGCGCCACGACCGCGTCCTCGACCTCGGGCCGGTGACGGAGGTCGGCACCGTCCTTGCTGCCCAGGCGGCGGTGGCCGCCGTGCACGGCAGCGAGGCCCTGCGCCGCTACACGGTCGCGCTCGGGGAGGAGACGCGCAAGGACCCCCGCGTGGAGCTCGGCGCCAGCCCGCGCGCGGTGCTGATGCTGTTCCGGGCCGCCAAGGCACTCGCCGCGCTCGAAGCCCGCGATCACGTGCTCCCCGACGACGTCCAGGCCCTCGCCCGGTCGGTGCTCTCCCACCGGCTGTTGCTGGCGCCGGATGCCGGCCCCGGCGAGGCCGAAGCGGTGATCGGCGACGCACTCGACCGGGTTCCCGCCCTGTAGTCGCCGCATGACCGCGAGGGCGCACTAACGGGCGATGGCGGGAGCGCCGACCGCGGCACTGCTCGGGGTCACGCTGCTGCTTGCGGGCGCCGGCTTCGACTCGCCCTCGCTGCTGGTCCCCGGGGTCGGCCTGCTCGGGCTGGCCGTGGCGGCGGTCGCCTGGGTGCAGCTGGCGCGCCCCCGGCGCGTGGTGCGCGGCGCGGCGCCGGCACGGGTGGTCGAGGGTGAGCCGTACCCGGTGCGGATCAGGGCGGTTGGCGGCCGCGTCCCGCCGCCCGGCGGCCGGCTCACCGACTCGGTGCTCCCGGCGCCGGTCTCCCTCGGGCCGCGCTGGAAGGGCACCCACTCCGCCGACGTCGCCCTGCACGGGCGCGGCCGGCGGCGCCTCGGCCCCGCCCGGCTCGAGGTCAGCGATCCGCTCGGGCTCTGGTCGCGAGCGGTCGAGAGCGAGGATCCGGGAGAGCTGCTGGTGCTGCCGCGGATCGAGCCCGTTCTGACCGCGGGCAGGGGCGCGGGCGGCAGGCGGCCGAGCACGCTGGCGGGCCTCGAGGACGGCGCCGCGGCGAGCAAGCTCGATGCCAGAGCGATCGAGCTCGAGGTCGACGGGCTGCGCGCCTACCGCGAGGGCAGCCCGGCCTCGCGCATCCACTGGCCCGCCGTGGCGCGGACCGGCGAGCTGCTCGAGCGGCGCCTGATCGCCGGAGCCGACGCGGCGCCGCTCGTCGTCCTCGACGCAAGCCAGCCGGAGGCTTCCGACGCCCTCGACACCGCCGTGCGCGCGGCCGCCTCCCTGTGCGTTCACCTGGCGAGCTCGGGCGGCGCCGCGGCGCTGCTGCCGGGCGACCGCAGGCCGGCGGAGATCGAGCCGGACCTCCTGTCCTGGCCCGCGGTGCACGTGAGGCTGGCCCTCGTGGAGGCGGGCGGCCCGCCGCCGCCCGTGTCGCGCACGATCCGATCGGGAGCGGTCTTCTGGGTCACCGCCGCGGCCAACCCGACCCTGCCCCAGGCGCTTCGCAGCGGCGGCGCCCCGCGCTACGTCGTGGCTCCGTCGCGCCCGAGCGTCGCCGCTCCGGCCTTCACCGTCGCCGGCTGCGACGGCCGCCTCGCGGGTACCCGCTCGCGACGCGCGGCGGGGAGGGTGTGATGACCGGGGTCGCGACGCGCGCCGCCGAGCGCGCCGACGAGCGGGTGGGTGCGTCGCCGCCGACCCGCCCGCCCGGTCGCCGTGCGGCCGGCGCGGCCGAAGTGCCCGGATCGAGCCCGGGCACCCGCTCGCGGATCGGGATCGAGCTGGCCCTGTTCGCCGCCATCGGGGCGCTCGGCGTCCTGCAGTGGTCGCGGCTGGTCGCGGATCCGGACGTCGGTCGCCTGTTGCTCGCGCTCGCGGTCGTCACCGGCGGCGGCGCGGCGATGGCCGCCCTGTGGGCGACCGGCCGGCGGGTGCCCTACGCCCGGGTCGCCGCCCTCGCGATCGCCGTGTTGGCGACCGCCGCGGCGACCGTCGTCGTCGGATTGCCGGCGCGGCTCCTTGCACCCTCGAACTGGCCCGAGTTGATCGACAACCTCGGCCTCGGCCTGGCCGGGATCGAGGACACCGACATGCCCTACGACGGCGGCGACGTTTGGCTCCGTCTCACGCTGCTGCTCGGCGCGCCGCTCTTGCTCGGCCTCGCCGCGGCGTTCGCGTTCTGGCCCGCCCGCCGCCGGGCGCCGGGGCGGGTCCTGGCGCTGGCGGCACTGGTGGCCCTCTACGGCATCGCGGTCACCCTCGACTCTCCTGGCGGCGAGCTGCTCTGGGGCCTGTTGTTGCTGTTGCTCGTCGCGGCGTGGCTCTGGGTGCCGCGGCTCCCGCCCGGCCGGGCGGCGGTCGCGGTCGCCACGGTCGCCGGCGCCGGGCTGCTGGCGCTTCCGGCGGCCGCGGCGCTCGACCGGGACACCCCCTGGTGGGACTACGAGAGCTGGGACTGGTTCGGCCGCGAGCGGGAGGTGACCTTCGACTGGAACCACTCCTACGGCCCGCTCGACTGGCCCCAGGAGGGCACCACCCTGCTCGAGGTGCGCAGCGTCGAGCCGCATTACTGGAAGGCGAGCGTGCTCGATCGCTTCGACGGATTCACCTGGCAGCGCGCCACGGGCGCCGACGTCCTCGCGGCCCCCGAGCGCTTCGCCCGCCGGCGGTTGCCGGGCAGCGAGCTCCCCGAGCTCCACCGCAACTGGCTCACCCAGGCGAGCTTCGAGGTCCAAGCGCTCCAGAGCGGTCTCGCGATCGGAGCCGGGGTGCCGCAGGCGATCCAGGGGGTCGACGGGGTGAGCGCCAGCTCCGACGGCACGATGAGCGTCGACGGCGAGCCGCTGAGGACGGGCGACGAGTACTCGATCGTCGCTTATAACCCGCAGCCGACCGAGCGGCAGCTGCGCCGGGCTGCCTCGACCTATCCCGAGGAGCGCTTCGGCCAGACCACCCTCGTCGGCCTCCCGGCCACGGTCGAGCCACCCGTCGATCCGGGGTCGACGGCCGGCGCCGGCGCAGCGGCGCCGGAGCCGCCGGTCGTCGCAGGGTTCGCCCCGGCGCGCGCCCGCGCGATGCCCCTGTGGGGCACCAGCGACCGCGATTCGGAGGCCGCGGTGCTCGCCTCGCCGTACGCGGGCGTCTACCGACTCGCCCGCCGGCTTACCGCCGACGCCGACACGCCCTATGACGCCGTCCGCGCGATCGAGCGCCACCTGCGCGAGGAATACGACTACTCGCCGAACGTTCCCGAGCGCACCTACCCGCTTGCCGCCTTCCTGTTCGAGGACGAGTCGGGCTACTGCCAGCAGTTCGCGGGGACGATGGCGCTCATGCTGCGCATGGTCGGCCTCCCGAGCCGCGTGGTCTCCGGGTTCGCTCCCGGCAGCCTCGACGAGGAGCGCGATGTCTATGAGGTCCGTGACACCGACGCGCACTCCTGGGTCGAGGTCTACTTCCGGGGCATCGGCTGGGTCACGTTCGATCCGACCCCGGCGGCCGCGCCGGCCGCCTCGCAGACGCTGAACGCCCAGCTCGGTACGTTCTTCCGCGGTCGCGGATCGGTCCCGGAGCAGGGGCGAGGGCGCGCGCGCAGCCTCGAGCGGGCGCTGGAGGGCGGCACCCTGGGCCCGGTCGACGACGGTGGCGGGCCCTGGGGGGCGATCGGGCTGGCCCTGCTCGGGGTGGCGGCCATCGCGGCCGCCGCCTCCGCGATTGTGTTCACGCGCCGCCGCCGGGCGCTCGCGAGCGGGCGGCTGGCCGACGCTCAGCTGAAGGAGTTCCACCGCGCGCTCGCGCGCCTCGGCTGGAGCGTGCCTGACGCGCCCACCCTGCTGGGGCTCGAGCGGCGCTTCGCCAACGCGGGCCGCCCCGCGGTCGCCGGGTATGCGGCGGGCCTGCGCGCCCACCGCTACGCGCCCGACGCTCCGGCCCCGCCCGGCCCGACGGCGAGGCGGGCCCTTCGCCGCGCGCTCTCGAAGCAGGGAGGTCTTCGCCGCAGGCTGCGCGCCCTGCTGGCGATCCCGCCCGGCGGCCCGAGGTGACCGGGGCGGGAGAGTTCGTTCCCGCCGAGATCGCACCGGGGCTCTGGCGCTGGACGGCCGCGCACCCGGCGTGGCGGCCGGGCGCGGCGCCCGACAGCCCGGCGGACTGGGACCGGGAGGTCGGCTCGATCCTCTGGCGCTCCGCCGAGCACGCGGTCTTCATCGATGCGCTGCTGCCGGACGACCGCGCGGGCTTCTGGCGCTGGGCGGACGAGCGCGTCGTGGGCGCCGATCGGGTGTTCGCGCTGACGACGATCGGGTTTCACCGGCGCGATCGCGACCTGGTCGCCGAGCGCTACTCGGCGGACACGTCTCGGGCTCGCGCGGCGCTCCCGGAGGGGATCGAGGCGATCCCGTTGCGGGGTGCCGGCGAGGTCGAGTTCTGGCTGCCGCGGGAGCGGGCGCTCGTGCCCGGCGACCGCGTCCTCGGCGGCCGGGAGGGCGGGCTGCGGATGTGCCCGCAGTCGTGGCTCGGCTACCTGTCCTCCCCGGTCGACCGCACCGACCTGGCGGAGCTGCTGCGGCCGCTGCTGGACCTGCCGATCGAGCGGGTGCTCGTGTCGCACGGCCAGCCGGTGCTCGCCGGGGGACGCGCGGCGCTCGCGGAGGCGATCGGATGACCCCAACGGGTGCGCCGGGGCCCTTCGAGGGCCTGCTGGAGACGTGCCTCTATCACGACACGGCGCAGCGGCCCGCGAGTCGAGCGCTTCTACGGCGAGGTGCTCGGGCTGCAGCTCGTCGCGCGCTGGCCCGACGGGCTGGCGTTCCGGGTCGGCGGCGGAGTGCTCCTGCTCTTCGATCGCGAGCTGCTCGCCGAGCGCAGCGGCCCGATCTCGGCCCACGGCAGCCACGGGCCGGGCCACGCCTGCCTGCTGGCCGGCGGCGCGGGCCGATACGAGGCCTGGAGGCGGCGACTGGAGGCCGAGGGCGTCGAGATCACCCACGAGCACGCCTGGGGTGGCGAGCGGCGCTCGTTCTACTTCGCCGACCCGGCCGGCAACCTGCTCGAGATCGCCGACGGCGACCTCTGGCCGGCGGCGTAGCGCGCGGTCCTAGTAGCCGCGCGGACTAGCCGGTGATAGGTTCGGCGCGGGAGCGGGCCCGCGGCACGGAAGGAGCGGTCGGATGAGCCAAGCGCGCGGGACCGTCACCGTCGACGACGATCGCATCCGCGTCACGACGTGGACCTTCGAGGCGGCCGGAATCGCCACCGGCCGGCACCGCCACGAGTTCGACTACGTCATCGTCCCGATCACCGGCGGGACGTTCACCGTGACCGACCTCGACGGGTCCGAGCGCGAGATGGAGCAGGTCGCGGGCTCGCCGTATCTGGGGACGGCGGGCACGGAGCACGACGTCGTGAGCGCCACCGACCGGCAGGCGGTCTTCGTCGAGATCGAGCTCAAGCGCTGATCTGGTTTATCGTCCTCGCCGCAAGCCTGCCGGCATCGGCACGAGCGGGGACAGGGATCGGAAGGAGAGCGTCGTTGAGAAGAACAGTCCTAGGGTTGCTCGCTGTTGTCAGCTTGGTCGTGCCATCGTCGGCCGGCGCGATCACGTTCGGCCAGCCGGACGTGAACAACGAGTACCCGAATGTTGCTTCGGTGAGGGGAATCGTCGAGGCGCAGAATCTCGCCCGCGTTAGCTGCAGCGGCAGCTTGATCCACCGCGATGCCGACAAGGTCGTGATCCTGACCGCCGCGCATTGCACCGATGCGTGGGCGGCCGAGATCGCAGCAGGAACGCTCGATTCCGTCGGGGTGTCCTTCGACCAGAACAATCAGGTCAATGGAACGACCACGAACGCGACCTTCTACGTCCGGGGCGGAGTCCCGATCAGCTTCCCCGCGAAGGATGCGCCCTTCGAGAAGTTCGACTACGGGCTGGTCGTCTTTCCCACGAGTGCCGAAAATGCCGTCGGCGAGACAATCGCCGAGCGCTGGGGCGCGCTCACGCCCGTTCAAGTGTCGCCAACCGTGGATTACTTGTCGGATCTGATCGCCAGCGTGCGCAATCCCGCACGAGCTCTCTCGTTCACGGCAGTCGGTTATGGAACCGGTGAGAAGTTTCCGATTCCGGGTCAGCAAACCGGACCCGCGAACCCGTCCGGAACCAATACCTCAACGTTCCTCATTCGCTTTATCGCTGACCGCCTGACGTACAACGCGCATAACCCCCGCAACGACGTGCTTCGCCTTTCGCAGAACATCGCTAAGGGTGAAAACGGAACCTGCAACGGCGACTCGGGCGGTCCGATCTTCTATGAGGATCCGAGCCTCGGGCGCGTTCAGGTATCGGTGGTGTCCGGCGGTGATTTCCCGTGTAGAGCGACGAATACCGGACCGGGGTTCAGCCGCCCGGAGGCCTTCGCTTTCATCGCATGCGCAAGTGTCGAGGGAGATGCCAGCGCGGTCGCGGCTTGCGTTGACAACCGCTTCGGCTCCTAGGCGTCGCATTCAGCGAACGCGCTCGTTCCCAGACACGGGAAGCGGCATTCTGGAAGAGTCCAGCCATGACCGCCGAGCCCGAATCAGGGACACCGTCCGAGCTCATCGACGCGAAGATCGAGGAACTCGCCGACTGGCGCGGCGGGACCCTCTCCCGAATCCGCGGACTCATCCATCAGGCCGTTCCCGAAATCGTCGAAGAGATCAAATGGCGCAAGCCGTCGAACCCTCTCGGCGTCCCGGTTTGGTCCCACGACGGGGTGATTCTCACCGGCGAGATCTACAAGGACAAGGTGAAGCTCACCTTCTTCCAGGGGGCCTCCCTCGAGGATCCAGGCGGCCTGTTCAACTCCAGCCTCGAGGGCAAGACGAGGCGCGCCATCGACCTTCACCAGGGAGATGACATCGACGAGGAGGCGTTCAACGCCCTCGTCCGTTCTGCCGCCCAGCTGAACGCGTCGTAGCCGCGGAAGGTACGTCGCCCACGCACCGGTTTATCGTGAGCCGATGGCGGTCGCCGATCGAGCGAAGCGAGCCCGCGGCGCGTTCGAACGTCGCGCGTGGGGGGATGCGTTCGACCAGCTGACGGCGGCTCATCGTGAAGGGCAGCTGGGCGCCGAGGATCTCGAGCGCCTTGCCGTTGCCGCGTACCTGGTCGGACGCGACGATGCCTGCGAGGAGGCCTGGATCGCCGCCCACCATGCGTGGTTGGCCGGCGGCGATGTCGAGCGCGCCGCACGCTGTGCCTTCTGGCAGGCGCTCGGTCTCTTCTTTCGCGGCGACCTGGCTCCGGCGATGGGGTGGGTCGCCCGCGGTGGCCGGCTCTTGGAGGAACGCCGCGGGGAGAGCGTCGAGCAAGCCTGGCTCCTGATGCTCACCGCCCTGCCGCGCCTGTTCGAGGGAGACGCGGAAGTCCTCTCGAGCTTCGTCGATGCGGGGGAGACAGCCGAGCGCCTGGCGGATCCCGACGCGACCGTCTTCGCGCGGCTGTGCCGCGGGTACGCGCTGATCCTGCAGGGAGAGATGGCCGAGGGCATGGCGTTGCTGGACGAGGTCATGGTCTCGGTAACCGCGGGCGAAGCCGCGCCGATCCTCGTGGGGATCGCCTATTGCCAGGTGATCGCCCTGTGTCACGCGGTGTTCGATCTACGTCGCGCCAGGGAGTGGACGGAAGCGCTCACGCGGTGGTGCGATTCTCAGCCCGACCTGATTTCGTTCCGGGGGCATTGCCTCGTCCATCGCTGCGAGATCTTCCAGCTGGAGGGCGCGTGGACGAAGGCGCTCGATTCCGCCCGGCACGCATGTGAGCTGCTCGCCGGTCCACCGGCGTGGGACGTGCTCGGATCGGCCTACTATCAGCTCGCCGAGATCCAGCGGCTGCGCGGCGAGTTCGCGGAGGCGGAGGACTCCTACCGCCGCGCCAGCCAGGCGGGACGAGACCCCGAACCAGGGCTGTCCTTGCTCCGCATGGCGCAGAAGCGACTCGATCTCGCTCTGCCGGCGATCCGCCGCGCCCTGGACGAGGCGGAGGATCCCGGCGCCCGGTCACGCCTGCTCCCCGCTTGCGTCGAGCTCATGCTGGAAGCCGAGGATCTGGCGGCAGCGCGCGCGGCTGCCGATGAGCTCGCGGGGATCGCAGCGCAGGTCGCCGCGCCATATCTGAACGCTCTCGCCACCGAGGCTTCCGGTGCCGTCCTGCTGGCAGAGGGTGATCCACGGGCGGCGCTGGCGAGGCTGCGCGAGGCGCACCGCTCGTGGCGCGAGCTCGAGGCGCCACATCAGGCGGCGGGCGTCCGCGTGCTGATCGGCGTCGCCTGCCGCGAGCTCGGCGACGGTGCCAGCGCCGAGCTCGAGTTCGAGGCGGCAGCCAACGTGCTCGAGGACCTGGGGGCTGCCCCCGATCTCGAGCGCCTCGCCCGCATGGTCGGCTCGCGGAGGCCGGGAGGGTTGAGCCCGCGCGAGTGTGAGGTGCTGACGCTCGTTGCCGCGGGCAAGACCAACCGCGCGATCGCGACCGAGCTCGTCATCAGCGAGAAGACCGTCGCGCGGCACGTGAGCAACATCTTCGCGAAGCTGGGCCTCTCGTCGCGGGCCGAGGCCACCGCGTACGCCTTCAAGCACAGCCTCGTCCGATAGCTCTCGCTACACAGGACTACCCACGCCGCGCCGTTGCGGAATTGGGTGTTTTGCCCGAAGTCGAAGCGCAGCTCACCGCCTACGGTCGGGGGCGAAATCCACACCGCAAGGAGGAGACGATGTCCACGACTCAGGGCGAAGCAACGACAACCGACGAGCACGCCGCGCCGCGGGAGGCCTGGGACGCGATCGCGGATGGCTACGACCGGTACGTGGCTCCACAGGAGCTGGATCTCGCCAACGAGGCGCTCCGTCTCGTCGGGCTCGCGCCCGGCGAGCGGTTCCTGGACGTCGCGGCCGGGCCGGGCGGTCTCAGCCTGCCGGCCTCACGCCTGGGCGCGCAGGTGCTCGCGACTGACTGGTCTCCCGCGATGATCAAGCGCTTCGAGGCGCGCGTCCGCGAGGAGGGCATTAGCACGGCGGAGGGGCGCGTGATGGACTGTCACGCCCTCGACCTTCCCGACGACAGCTTCGACGTCACCGCGTCGCAGTTCGGGGTCATGCTGGTGCCCGACCAGCCGCGCGCGCTTCGCGAGATGGTTCGGGTGACGAAGCCCGGCGGGCGTGTGCTCCTGATCGCCTACGGCTTTCCCGCGGAGCTGGACTTCCTCCAGATCTTCATCGGCGCGCTGAAGGCCGTCCATCCGGAGTTCCCGGGACTACCGGACGATCCACCGCCGCTCGAGTTCCAGGTGGCCGACCCGGAGGTGTTGCGCCGGCGGCTCGCGGATGCGGGAGCTGAATGACGTTCGCATCGAGCGCACGGCAGAGCGGCCAACGTTCTCCTCGGGGCAGGAGATGTGGGACTGGGTGCTCTACGGCAACCCGATTCCCGGTGCCATCGTCGAAGACCTCGGCGAGGATCAGCGGGCGCGGCTGCGTCAGGTCCTCGACGGCATGCTTCGCGAACGCGCCGACCGCGATGGGCGAGCCTCGCTCACGAACCGGGTCAACATCGCGATCGGCGTGAGGTGAAGCGCCGTGCAGCCACTCGAAGGCTGTCCGCGGAGGCGTCGCCGGAGGTGAAGCCCGCATGAGCGGGTTCCTCGTACCGTTGCGCCATGAGCGGTCGCCTCGTGATCACCGACCGCGGCATCCGCCTGGTGCAGACCCTCGTCGCGAGCGCGGTCGCGCTCGCCCTGCTGCTCGTCACGAGCGGCGTCTCGGGCCCGGCGGCGCCCGAAAACGGCTGGACGAACCTCCGCGGATTCGCCGCACTCGACGCTGCGCCCTGCCCCTCGACCACGAGCCTCGCACTTCCGACGGTGAGCCCGGCCCGGATCGAGGCGGCACGGAAGCGGCGCTTCTCGGTCTTCGGCCCAAGGCCGACCGAGCTTGATGAGCCGATCGACTGGCACACCGATCCGCTGGGCGCCGAGCGCTACCGCCAGAATCTCCACAAGCTGCGATTTCTCACTCCGCTGCTGTCCAGCTACGGCTACGACGATCAGGCCGCGGACCTCGAGCAGGCGGTCGCGATCGGACTCGATTGGGTTCGCCACAACCCCCGGGGGGAGCCGGGAACCGCCGACGAGGCATGGTCCAGCAAGGTGGTGGGCGATCGCATTCCGTTCCTCGCCTACATTGCCCGTGCCGGAGCCTGTGAGGATGTGCTCTCACCGCGGGACGGTCGCCTGCTGCTCGCTTCGCTCACCGAGCACGGCGAGGTGCTCGCCCCGAACGCCGGCTACCCGCGTGACAACCACGGGCTGTTCGTCGACCTCGGGCTTGCGCGGCTGACGACCTTCCTGCCCTTCCTCGACCGGGTCGAGGAGTGGCGCGCGCTGGCGCGGGAACGCTTCGAGCGCACGCTCCGTGGGCGCCTCTCCGAGGGCGTCTGGCTGGAGCACTCCTCCGCCTACCAGCTCCTCGCGATCCGCCCACTCGAGTCGCTGATCGACGTGCTCGGCTCCGATCCCGAGCTCGAGGAGTTGCTCGCACAGATGCAGGAGGCGACCGGCTGGTTCGTGAAGCCGGACGGCGAGCTGACCCAGTTCGGGGACTCGAATCTCGAGCCGGTCCCGGAGTGGGCGCGCGCGCGGGCCGGCGAGGAGTCGGGATCGCGCACCTACTTTCGCGCCGGCTTCGCCTTCGTCCGGGCCGCCGGCGAAGACGGCGACGTCGGCTATCTGGCCGTCACCGACGGCTTCCACAATCTCACCCACAAGCACGCCGACGAGCTCAGCTTCGAGCTTTTCGACCATGGCGCGAGCATCATCAGCGACACGGGCCTCTACCACAAGGACCCGGGCCAGATCCGCGACTACGTGGTCTCCAACCGCGCCCACAGCGGCCTCTCGGTCGATGGGCTGGATCTCTCGATCGCCGATTCCGGGCTCCCCTACGGCTCCGGCCTCACCGCGGCCGGCGGCGGGGACGGCTGGTATGCGATCGAGGGAAGGAATCGGCTCCTGCGGACGCAGGGTGTCGCCCACCGGCGCCTGTTCCTATACAGGCCCGGCGTCGCGCTGGTGATCGTCGACGATCTCGACTCCCCGCTCGCTCACAGCTACATCCGGTATCTGCAACTTCACCCCGACGTCACCCTGGGCGACCGCGACCAGCGCTCGATCCAGATCGAGGCACCGGGCTTCGCCGGCGCGATCTACGATGCCGCGGGGGAGGCTCGCGCGCTGCGGACCCAGGCGCGCGGCCAGAAAGCCCCTCTTCAAGGCTGGAGCTCACCCGATTTCCGCGAGTTCGTCCCCCGCTGGACGCTCGCCTTCGCTGACACCGGCGCGAGCGAGACCAGGGCGCTGACCATCGCCCTCGACGCCAGCGGATTGCACGCGACGGATGCCGCCAGCGACGGGCCGACCACCACCGTGGAGCTCGTCGACGCCGCCGGCACGTCCTCGACGCTCGAGGTGACCCAGGATCGCCGCAAGCTCACCGTCGTGTCGAGCCCTTAGGGCGAAGACTCGCGGTCCGTCCCTACCCTCGCAACCGCGGAGGGAAGCGAACGACTTGGATCGAGCCCTTGCGAAACCGCACCCGGTCTCGACCGCGTGCCTCGAGCACCTTCGGGCCGAGCACTGTGACGACGTTGACGTAGAGCGGTTTTCGATGGCCCCGAGGTGTGACCGCATCGCGCCGCATCTCGAGCACTCCGACCTTGCGATAGACGCATGTGCCCGGAGGCTTCGTGCAGTTCTGGCCGTTGTTCTCGGAGATCTCACCGAAGCCGAACGCGTGCGCCTTGACGAAGTCGCCCGGGCGTGTGTGCCGCGGCGACTCCGCGAGGATCAGGTATACGCTCGTGCGGACGGCGTAGGGCAGGGACGAGACGTCCTCACGGAATCCGGCCGTGACCGCGAGCTGCTCACCGGCGCGTAGGCCGCGCAGGCGCTTCGAGATCAACACCCGGCGCTCGAGATCGGGCGGCACCGTGCGGCGGCGCAGCTGCCGGGTGCCGGTCCTGCGGAAGTCCGACGGGAGCGTGTCGCGGTAGCGGATGGCGTTGATCCGTCCGCGGTCGCCCTTGATCTTTCCCGATGGTCGCTGGCCGCCGACCACGAGGATCTCGTTCGCCGACGCGCGCGGATGGTGAACGTCTGCGACGAGATTGACATGGCAGCGCTCGAGCTTGCACGGCAAGCGCTGCGGTGCACGCACATGAAAGCCTGCGTGGCCGAAGACGAGGATGCAATGGTGCTCGTATTGCGGGCGCCGCTGCGTGCACGTCTCATGGCGGCGCTTGGAGATCGCCATCGTTCGACGTTTGCCCTTCGCCTTCGGACTCGGGGCCAGAACGAGTTGCGCCCGCACACGCGGGTCGTAACGGTAGGGCGAGCGTCGACACCGCGGCTGCAACCTGTAGCACTCGGTGGTCACCCCCAGCTCCGCGGTGATCCGGACCCGGTCGCCCCGCATGAGGTCGGGAAGGCGGCGCGGTCCGAGCGACATCACGACGCGCCTCTCGGCGCCTGGACGGCGCGTGATCGGCAGCGCCTTTATCCGCTCGGACCGATTGCCGGTGGTCACCACCCGGACCTGCGGGTCTCGCTCGGATGCGTCGATCGCCCCCGCCGGGACGCTGGCGAGCCCTCCAGCGAGCGCCACCACCACCGTGCCCGTTAGCTGTCGACGACGCCTCTCCATGATCCGTTCCGATCGTGCACCTGGCCCGAGCGGCCAAACCGGTCGGGTACTACTGCCCTTTTGTTAGGATCTCGCCTCGTTCGGTCGACCCGGAGGGGGTTTTCATGTATTGGGCTCGCAGGGTTCTTTGGCTCAGTACCGTTGGGCTGCTCGTCGCTGCGCTGCTCGGGACTACGCCGGCGGGAGCGTCGACCACCGCTGATCTCGAGCTGATCCGCGTTCGCGAATCGCTGCTCGGCACGCACTATTGGTACCAGCAGACCTACCGGGGTCTTCCGGTCCTGGGGGGCTACTACGCAAGACACGTCGACCCGATGGGCCGGGATTTCCTGGTTCGGGACGGGCGCCTCCAGGTAGGGGCGCTGACCTCGACCGTGCCCTCTGTTCCCCGGTCCCGGGCCGCAACGGCAGCCACCATGCGTGCGGAAGGTCACGCCAGGCGAGCCGATCTGGCCGTGCTCCCCGGGGACCCGGCACGCCTGGTTTGGGCGGTCTCCGAAACCTCGCCCTCCTCGGACCGACGCGTCCTTGTGGATGCCCGCTCGGGCACGGTCCTCGCGGTGGAGGACCTGATCAAGGAGGCCACGGGATCGGGGCGAGTGTTCGATCCGAACCCCGTGGTCACGCTGCAGGACGAGTCGCTGACGGACCAGAACGATGCCGACTACGCCGCGTTGCAGCCCGCGTACCAAAACGTGCCCCTGGCGCAGCTGGACGGTTCGGGTTTCCTGATCGGCGACTTCGCCAACATCGCGCTGAAAAAGAACCGGGCCGCGTTCTCATCCTCGCTCACGTTCTCGTTCGGCCGCACCGACGATCGGTTCGAGCAGGTGATGGCCTACTACGACGCTACCCAGGCCCAGACCTACATCCAGAGCTTGGGGTTCACCAACGTGAACAACGAATCGCAGGACTTCATCACGGACAAGTTTCACGGGGACAACTCCTTCTACATCCCCAGCCAGGACAAGATCTCACTCGGGTCGGGAGGGGTGGATGACGCCGAGGACGCCGAGGTGACGTGGCACGAGTACGGCCACGCCATCCAAGACGACCAGGTGCCCCGGTTCGGGACCAGCAACCCAGCCGGCTCGATCGGGGAGGGGTTCGGCGACTACTGGGCGTTCACCATGTCCCAGGCGGATAGCCCCGATACCGCGGTCACCCCACTGGCCTGCATCGCCGATTGGGACTCGGTCTCATACACGTCGACCGAGCCCCATTGCCTGCGCCGCGTTGACACGAACAAGACCATGGCGGACAACGACCCCAAGGGAGATGTCCACGCCAACGGCGAGATCTGGTCGAGGGCGCTGTACGACATCAACCAGGGGTTGGGGCGCGACGAGGCCAACACCATCATCCTCGAGGCGCAATTCCAGTTCGCCCCCGATACCTCGTTCGAGGCGGCAGCGCAAGCAACCGTAGGGACAGCGCAGCGACTCTTCGGGTCGGGCGCCGCGCAGGTATGCCGCCAGGCGTTCGAGGCCCGAGGGATCCTCTAGCCCTCGATTCGGCATGCCGGCGGGCTCAGCCGCTCGCGGTTCCCCTACGCTCGGTCCTCACCTCGACCTCCTCGACCTCGCCGGCCTCGAGGTCGATCATCAGCTCGCGCCCCGACAGCAGCGGCAGGCGCCGGCCGACGATGCAGCCGAGGACGAGCCGGAAGGTGTTGACGGCGAGTTCCGCGCGCTCGCCGCGCGCGGCGCAGTCGGCCGGCATCCGCTGAGCGTTGAGGATCGCGAAGCGGGCGTCGAGTTGCTCCTGCGACCAGTCACTGAGCGGGCGGTGAAACTCGATCCCGAACTTCGGGCCGTGGTCGCCCTGGATCACGATGATCGCGTTCGGGTCGCGCGCCTCGATCCGATCGATTGTGCGCAGGAGGCTGCGGTTGAGGCACTTGATCGATTGGCCGTACTGCTCGCCGCCCTCACCTAACGCCTCGCCCCAGTAGTCGATCTCGGGGTCCGTCAGGTCGTCGCGCAGGGCGCAGCCCTCCAGATAGCGGTACGGCGGGTGTGGGGTCAGCAGGTGCGCAAGGGACAACACCGGCTGGGCCGAGCGCTCGCGCGCAACCTCGCGCACCACGTCCTCGGGCGAGAGGTAGCCGCGAATCGGGCTGAGGCGAACGCCGAGCGCCGGCAGCACCGTGATCAGCGGAGTCGCCCCGAGGATCGCGACTTCCCGCTCGCCGCCGACACCCTCGAGCTGTCCGCCCTCGGGCTGGATGCAGATGTCGACCTGGTCGCCGCACTCGAAGGACGAGTAGTCGCTGGCGAAGGCGAACTCGTAGCCGAGGCGGCTGAAGGCTTCGACGACCTCGTTCTGGCCGTCGATGGCATCGAAGAATGGAGTGTGGTCGTCGAGCTCCCCGGGCTCGGCCGGATAGCCCATCGACAGGGTCGAGGCGAGCGACAGGAAGGTCACCGGGTAGGCGGCTGTCGCCAAATCGTGAACCCGGAAGCCCCGCCGGGTCAGGGCGTCGAGAAAGGCGTGGTTGTCGTAGCCGATCGTGCGCTCGAGCTGATCCGCGCGCCCGTAGCCGTCGAGGAGAAAGAAGTAGACGTCGGGGGCACGCTCGGGCCGGGCCAGGTCGCCGACCCGCGGGGCGGCGGCGCTGAGATCGGCAGCCGGCGACGTCGCCCTGAAGATCGCGTACTGAACCACCGGCAGCGCTAACAGCAGGGCCCCGGCTACAGCGGCGTAGTTCCAACTCAGGGGATGCCGGGAGATCCGGATCGCGAGCACGAGCGCCGCGGCGAACAGCGCCAGCCAGATCAGGCCCGCGACCGCGTCGGATTCGAGGCCCACGACCTCCGCCAACGAGCGCGCGATCTGGAACTGAAAAAGGACGAACGAGAGCGCGGCGAAGATCACCGCGGCGCGCTCACGGGCAGCCGGCCCGCCGCGGCGGTCGGCGACCAACACCGCCGCGATCCCGGGGACCAGCAAAAAGAGCGCGTAGAGGCCGAGGGCGGCCTCCGGGTCGAGGTCGGCGCGATTCGAGTTGAGAAAGACCGCGAACGGGAGCGCCGAGAACAGCGCCACGGTCAGCACCGGGCGCCACCAGGTGGCGTTCACAGGGGGCGGGCCTCGAACAGCACCCGGCTGCCGAGACGCTCGCGCCGGGCCATGGCGAAGCGGCGCTGGAGCAGACCCTCGAAGCTCTCGAGCCCGTAGTCGGGGTGGGCGTGCTCGCGCTTGCGGGCGAGCAGGCGGGCGACCATCGGGTCCTCGCGGGTCGGAAACTCGATCACGACTGCCGCGCCGAGGTCGGCGAGCCAATCGACGATCGCGGCGAGCGGGACGTTGGCGCCGATCGCGAGGTGGTGGACGAGCGCGAGGGCAAGTACGAGGTCCGGGCGCCCGCGCTGCTCGAGGCGCTCGCGCTCGGTCCCACGCCAGCCCATGTTCGGGGAGGAGTCGACGAGGTCCTGCGCGAGCGGCAGGATCCGCTTGGCAGCCTCGCCTCGGAGCTCGCGGTAGAGGCGGTCAACGGCCACCTCGTCGGCGTCGATGGCGACCACGTACGCGCCGGCGCCGGCGGCCACGCGGCTGAAGCGCCCGTCGTTGCAGCCGAGGTCCCAGACGAGCCGCGGCGCTGCGTCGCCGACCGCCGACTCGACGAAGCGCTCCTTGGCGCGCAGCCCGGCCTCATCGTAGGTCGAGATCTCGCGGTACTCCGACCACTCCGATTTCCCCGGCTTCCAGTCGAGCCTGCGCACGAGCCGCGCCAGGCGGTCGACGTTGGCCTTGATCAGCTCGGGTTTGAAGCCCGCGCGCTTGAGCTCCGCGCGGGCGGTCGTCGCGCTGCGCTGCGAGTGGCGACGTTCGAGCCGGGCGTGCAGGACCACGTTGGTGAGCACCCCCCGGCGAAAACGGTCGCGCAGCGAGATCAGGTTGCGCATCTGCTCCGGGCTGATCCCGTCGAGCTGGCCTCGCAGCAAAGGCCGGTAGGGGACCCCGCGATAGCTCTGGAGCATCAGCGGATAGAGGAACTGCATGCAGAACTGGCGGTAGCCGAACCACGGCTCGCCCTCGGGCAAGCGCTCGAACGAGCCGATGTCGATGAACACCGGGGCGGCGGCGCGCCACTGGATGTTGTAGGGCGTGGCGTCCTTGAGGATCAGCCCTTCTTCGAGCGCGCCGGACATCAGCTCGAGGGTCAGCAGCGCGGCGTCGCGGAGCATCGAGAACGGCCACTCGAACGGCCACGACAGAAACGGGACCCGCTCGTGACGAAGGACGGCGGCGAAACCGGCCGGCGGCCGGCACTCCGGCGGCGGGACGAGGTCGCTGACCGGTTCGGTCCTGACGACGGTGCCCGCCTCCTGCGCCTCGGCGAAGAAGCGGGAGGCCGCGAGCGCCTCGTACTCGGCGAGCGCGTCGGGGCTCAGGCTGCGAAGGATCTCGTCGCCGGCGGCGAACACGCGACTGTCGTAGTCGCGAAACGAGCCGCCGATCCAGCTTGCGTCTGTGCTCGTCGGGTCGGACACGCGGTGCGCCGAGCCGGCTGCGGCCCGAGGCGCTTTCCCTAGCCCTGCGCGCTCCCCGGTCCCGATCGCTCGGGGTCGGCCTGCGCGTCGCTTCGCGAGCCGCGGCGGAAGATCGAGGTGACGCGTCCCCACCACAGCTTCGCGGTCACCGCCAAGGCGGCGACTCCGCCGAGAATCGCCTGCAAGATGACGCTCCCGGTGCCCGGGTCCAAATAGCCCATCAACGTGGGGAACATCGAATCCTCTCTCGTTACGCCCGGCGTCTCCCCGGCCCGGCGGCGGCGAATATAGCTACTTCTGACTACCCGAGAGCCCGGCGGCTTCGAAGGCGTCGGCCTTGTCGACCCAGTGGGTCACTCGAACCACCCTGCCGTCGCGCACGATCCACACCTCCCAGAAGTGCAGATCCACCGTTGCCCCGCTGCCTTTCCCGCGTCCCCACTGATGAAGGTGAACGGCCACCGCGTCCCGAGCGTCGATCACCTCCTCGACCTCATATGCCCAGTCCTCGAACGCGCCCACCCAGCGCCGGAAGAACTCGCGCACGCCGTCGGCGCCACGGGAGGTGGCGGGGACATCAGGTATCGCAAGCGCGCCGACCTCCCACACGACATCCTCGTCGAAGATGTCCCAGGCGGCCGGGTCCTCTCGGGCGTGGTCCAAGAAGCTCCTGACGACCCGCACGTTCTCCTGCGACATCGCCCGCTCAGTATCTCGCTCTGGCCGTGACCTAGCCGGGTTGTAGCTCTCCTGCCTACAGGTCGTAGGAGATTCCGTCGATCCCGTTGACCCGCATCCGCGCCTGCAGGGAGGCGAGCTTCGGGCTGGTCGGCGCCACCGCCTCGGCTACCTTCATGGCCGAGTAGAGCGCTGTCTCCTGAAGGTCGGCGCCGGTCGTGTGTGCGCCGCTGAAGTAGAGCCCGTGGCGGCCCTGCAGCGGACGCAGCGCTCGGGTGGCCGCGATGGCGCGCGGGGTGATCAGCGGGTGCTTGAAGCGCCGCTCCAAGAGGATCCGCTTGGGATCGGCGCGCCGTCGCTGCGCCCAGGACTTGAACACGTCGACCGTCGCGCCCGACGGCAGGGGATCGTGCAGAGCGCCGACCCACGCGCTGCCCTCGCACTCGCGTCCGTCGACCCCCGCGTTGTAGGCGGTCCAGTACGTCCGGTCGGGGTACATGTATGCCGGGTCCTTGTGGATCAGCAGGCGCGAGTCGAAGTACCTGTACTGGTCCAGCAGCGCGGTGACGTCGCGGAGCGCGGACAGCGGCCGCAGCAGCCTGCGACTGACGCGCGGCGGCGCGTTGATCACCAGGTACCGGTACGGGCCCTTCCGGCCGGCGGGCGTGCGCAGCGTCCAGCCGTCGCTGCTCCGGGACAAGGCGCGCACCGGTGAGTTGCGGTGGACCCGCGCCGCGGGCACGCGATCCAGCAGGCGCCGAAGATTGCCTTGGAGGCCGATCCTCGAGGTGTACGTCGTGGCGCCGGAGGTGGGGTCGGGCGGGAACGCGAGCGCGAAAGTCTGCAGGATCGAGCGCGCCGACACGCGCTCGGCGTCGGCCCGCGAGCACCCGATGGTCGCGGTGATCCACGGATACAGCACGTCTGCCTTGAACGCCGAATCCAGAGGCAGCGACACGATCCACTCATCGACGGTGGTCTCCCAGGCCAGCCCGTCGAGGACCGCCTGCCGCGCGAGCTGCGTGAGGGAGGCGAACCCGAGCGCGTTGGGCAGCGTGTCGAGCGGATGGGTCGACGTGAACCGCGGCGGGCCGCCGCCGGTCATTGGGAACACGCACAGGCTGCCCGGCGACACGTGCGTCTGGCGCGAGTTGGGGTTCGCGGGGTCGTAGAGGCCGAGCTCCTCGAGAAGCGTGACGTAGAGCGGGTGGGTGTCGGGATGGAAGAACTGCGCGCCGAGATCAACTGCGACGCGATGCCCCTTGTAGTCGATGGTCCGCGAATCGCAGTGCCCGCCGATCCGCGAGCGCGCTTCGAAGACGTCCACGTCGTGTGTGCCGGCGAGGAAGTACGCGGCGGCGACGCCGCCGGCGCCCGCGCCGATGACGGCGACGCGGTCTCGCTTGGCGGCTTGGGCGGGTGCGGCCAGGGTCGCGCCGGCACCGAGCGCGCCCAAGCCGACCGCGGCGCCCTTGAGGATCTCCCGGCGAGTCAACGGCGTGGACACAGGCGCCGAGCGTACGGCACCCGGTGGGCGACGCACCATCGCGCCGCCCGCGTTCGCTGCTCTCCGTTTAGTACCTCGGCTTGTACCCCACGGCGCCCCGGGCGGGTGAGGATTGGCGCGGCGTTTGGCGCGCACTCCCTTCGCCGTTTGGTTGGTAGGTGTCCCGATCCGAGCGTGACAGCGACGAGCCAACCGGGCGCGGAGCCGAGCCCTCTTGAACACGGCTGGAGTCGCCGCGCTGGGTCTGCTCAGGGGCTGTAGTCCTAGGCTGCGGTGCCGACGCTTGCAAACCGCAATTGCTCGGAGGACGCTCATGCCGGACACCACCTGCCACATGTCGATCTCGCTCGATGGCTTCGTCGCCGGGCCGGACCAGAGCCGGGAGAATCCGCTGGGGAAGCGCGGCAGGGAGGTCCATAGCTGGCACCTCGGCGACGAGCGCGCGAACGACGCCGACGCGACGGCAGAGGGCTGGCTCATGCGACCGCGCGGGGCCTACGTGATGGGCCGCAACATGTTCGGGCCGATCCGCGGCGAGTGGGATGAGGACTGGGATGGATGGTGGGGCTCCGAGCCGCCCTACCACGCGCCGGTCTTCGTGCTCACCCACCACGCCCGCGAGCCGGTCGAGATGGAGGGCGGCACGAGCTTCCACTTCGTCACCCAGGGCTTCGAGGCCGCATACGCGCAGGCGCGTGAGACGGCCGGCGAGGATGGCATCGACATCGCGGGCGGCGCCTCGACCGTCCGTCAGGCGCTCGCCGCCGGAGTGATCGACGAACTCACGCTCGACGTGGCCCCCGTCCTGTTAGGTTCCGGCGAGCGGCTGTTCGACGGAGTCGAGTCACTCGGGTTCGAGCCGGTCGAGGTGCTCCACTCTCCGCTCGCCACGCACATCCGCTACCGGCGGGCGGGGTGAGTGAGGAGATAGCCGCTTTGGACTGCCATGAAGAAGGGCCTCCGTCAATGGCGCGACCGCCCTCGCGCGTCTCTGCCTCGGCGCGCTATGGGAGAGGAACGAGCCGCGAGTGTTGCGTCGCAGCTTTTTTGCCGGTGGCATGCGACGCCGCCGTCGACGGCTCATGATGGAACGATGATGGCGTTTGCGCCGACGCATCGCGGACTGGGCGTAACGGCCAGTCTGGACGCGGGAGTCGCCCGCGAGCTGGCGGCTCAGTGCGAGGAGCTCGGGTACCACTCGCTTTGGTCAAACGACGAGCCGGACGCCCGCGGTCTCGACACGCTTGCGGCATTCTCCGCGGCCACCGCGAAGCTCCAGCTCGGTGTGGGCGTCTTGCCGCTGCACCGCTATCAGCCAGCCCAGATTGCGGCGGAGGTTGACCGCCTCGAGATCGATCCCGCGAGATTGTGGCTAGGGATCGGGTCCGGTGCGCTCTCTCGACAGATCGACGCAATCCAGCGGGCGGTGGCGGAGCTTCGCGCGCTTCTGCCCAAGGCGACCCGCCTCGTCGTGGCCGCCATGCGGCCGCGACTGTGCCGTCTCGGGGGAGGTGTTGCTGATGGCGTGCTTCTGAATTGGATGCTGCCCGGGCAAGCGGCACGGGCGCGCGGATGGGTACGTGAGGGAGCGGAAGGGCGGGGGCACAGCGCCCCGATCGTCGCGTCGTACGTACGGGTCGCGCTGGGCCCGGGAGCGAATCGGCGTCTTCGTGAGGAGGAGGGTTTCTATCGCAGCATCAACGAGGGCCACCGGAAGCACTTCGCAGCCATGGATGTCGCGGTCGGAAGCGTGGGGATCGAAGCCTCGGACCGGTCCGACCTCCTCGAGGCACTGGCCCCGTACCACTCCGCTCTCGACCTTCCGATCGTGCGTGTGCTCGCCGACGCGGACGCGACCTCGCTTGGGGCCGTCGCCGACGCGGCGGCGCCATGACCACAGCCGTCGCGGCAAGGTGGCGCACACTGCAATCGGTGCATCACCAGCGATGGAGCTAGCGGGACTCGAACCCGCGACCTCCTGATTGCGAAGCGGGGCGACGCTCGGAGCAGGGGAGCGGCGCTTGCGGCTCTATCAAGCGGAATCTGCCCGACGCGCTGGGAACGCAGCCAACGTCGGATAGCCGTGGATTACGCGGGATCACGCTCGATTTGGGCACCAGAACGCGTTTGGTGCCCAATGGATGCTGTGCTCCACTGTCGCTTCCACGCGGAAGCAGAAGCCTGACCTGCATCTGGTAGAAACCTTCGTTCGCCGATGACGCCTGCCACGTCCACGGCGAGATAATCCCCTTCATGGCAGAGGAGACGCGACGTCGACCCTTGCTGGGGCGGCTGGCGGAGCTCGGCTGGTTCGCTCGGCATGGCGAGGTCGCCGCTACGCAGGCGCTGGCGATGCTGCTCGAGGAGCGGCAACTCAGGGATGCTCTCCTGAGGCACCTACACGTATCTCTTGACTGCAGCGGAGCCGCGCTCGCTGACGAACTGGCCGTCAGGATCGAAGAGATCAGGGCAGTAGCCGCAGGTTCTGAGTCCTCGCCTCCGTCGTAGTAGCTGCCCGCTCGCGCCTTTCTCGTTTGCTCCGGTTACGGTTGGATGGCGTGAGCTACACGACGACCAATAATCGGCTGCAGATCACGACGCAGGACGGGCAGAACCCCGCGGAGCGGATTCACGAGGACGCGGGGGATGGGACGCCGGTCTGCAACATCGCCCTGCGCCCGTACAAGGGCCAGCCGGTGACCTTCACATCCAGGGGCCCCGGCGAAGTTACCTGCGGTAACTGCGAGCGGGCGATGTCTCGCTAGGGAGGGCCTCGCGCTCAGCGACGGCGATTTGTCAGTCCGAGCCCCTGCTCAGCGACCTTCATTGCATGATGGCACCACCGGAGAGGCCGCATGAGGAGACGCCCGCGACCTTCGATCCCGTGGCGTTCGTCGAGAAGCACGACTGGACGTTCGCGAAGACGATGCCGCACATCCCCCACGAGTATGTGGTCCGCGGAAAGAACGGCTGCGATGGAGGGGACTGGGACGCCTTCGCAGCCCACATCGCCAGGCACGGATACAGGGCGCGGTGGACATCCCCGAGCGGTCGGCAGACAGACAACGTCTATCTCGAGCTCGGCGACTGGAAGTTCTGGGTCATTCCTCCGGTGATCAACCGTGAGCGAATCGCAGACAGCACTACCGAGCGGCTCGACCCAGGCACCGCGGCAGCTGATCACTCAGGGCCAAAACCCAACCGCAGCGAAGAAGCGACAGCGAAGGCAGCAGCGACCGAGGCGGAAATGACCATGCGCGAGGCCGAGGGGTTCATCGCCTCCGTTCCGTGGCGCCACGTGAAGATGGTTCCGGTCGGTCAGGGCCTGACCGAAGAGGAGGCGATCAAGCGGTGGGGCGAGTACCGCCACATCACGCCCGACCCGCACGAGTACGTGATCAAGGAGTGGCGCGAGGTCGACGCCGAGCAGTTCGACGCGTTCGTCAGGCTGATCAAAGCGGATGGTTACCGAGCCAAGTACGCCGCGCCGTATCGACCCGACTACGTGATGACGAACCGCTACCTCGAGCTAGACGGCTGGTGCTACTGGTTCATCTATCCGAACATGCTTAATCGGGAGCGGGCCGAGCATCGGAAGCACGAGCCGATCCCGAGTTAGCCAAGTCTTCTGCCCTTCTGAGCTGAAGTGCTTCCGGCTCCTCCTTCGCGCGACGACGGGCAGCGACGGCTCCGAGATCACGCGGAGGCAGCAGCGCCCGCAACTCGCCTTGCGGACGGCCGATCAGGGGGATGACCTGAACGTCGGCGACAACGTCTTCCACCTCAACCACAACATCGCGCCCAGCGGACGCTGAAAGCGATGAGTTTGGCTGCGGATCGCGGTCTCAGCCCGTAACCAACCGATTGGAGTGGAGATGGGCGAACTGAATCAGGTGGCCGACGGCGTCTGGGTCCGGCAGAGCGAGTGGGTCTGGACCAATTCCATCGTCGTGCGCGGCGAGGATGGGTTGATCCTGGTCGATCCCGGCATCGATGGCTCCGAGCTGGACCAGCTCGCCGATGACCTGGACCGGCTCGGCATTCCGGTGGTCGCCGGGTTCTCCACCCATCCCCACTGGGACCACCTGCTCTGGCATCCCCGGTTCGGCGACGTGCCGCGCTACGCCACCGCCGCCGGCGCCCACGTCGCCGGTGAAACCCGAGAGCAGCAGCAGGCGGGGGCGGAGGAGGAGGGCGGTCGGGCATCCCTCTCGACCTGGTCGCGCTCGTCACCCCGCTGCCCGCGGACGGCGGAGCGGTGCCGGGCGAGATCATCGAGCATCAGGCGCACGCCGTCGGCCACGCCGCGGTCCTCCTCGCGGACCGTGGCGTCCTGCTCGCCGGCGACATGCTCTCCGACATCCTGATCCCGCTCTTCGACTCTCGCCAAGACGATCAGGTGGGCGCCTACGAGACGGCACTCGACCGGCTGGACGAGGCCGCCGGGCACGTCGATGTCGTGGTCCCCGGCCACGGCGCCATCGCCGAGGGTCCCGAGGTGGCGGCCCGCCTCGCCGCCGATCATGCCTACATCGACGCGCTGCGGCGAGGAGAGGAACCGGTCGACGCGCGTCTGGATGCGGACTGGCTCTCCGGCATCCACCAGTCGAACCTGGAGCCGGCCCGAGGGCGGTAGGTCTTCTGGTGGATCGGGGGTCCGTGGCGCGTCTGCCGGATCGACACCCGGACCAAGCTGGTCTGCTCGATGGCGGTCCCGCCGGGAGACCTCCTCGACGGCATCTACTGGGTGCATGCAGCGGCACAGAGCCGGTCGGGTCGTTTACCTTCGGCTCTCAGTCCAGAGTGCGGACCATGACCTTGGCGCCGCGCCCGGGCTAAGCGGAGAGTTGCGCTTTCTCTCGAGCCCGGGCTCGTGCGTCGTTGCGAGATCCAAGACGTGGTGGTACTTGAGCCCGCGACCTCTGGGCCATGAGCCGC
>CAVSMU010000019.1:0-161208 GCA_963729075.1 uncultured Solirubrobacterales bacterium
CGCTCGGACCTCACCCCCCAGGTACTTCTCGGTGTGGACGTTCGCGTACGTTGCGCCCGCCCGAATCGCATCGACAAGCTCGTCGAACTCACCCGGGTCGATCCCCTGCGCGGCTGGGCCGATCACATCGTCGGGAACGATCGTCCCAGTGATCGTCGCCGGCTGCGCCGGGCACTCCTGTGTGCCCACAGGCCCGTTGCCGAGGTTCGTGCACAGGAACACGCTGATGTCGGGCCGAACTGGCCCTCGGTCCCGAAATGGATGTGCGCCTGGTTGACAGGCGCCTCGAGATCCCGATAACTCAACCGATATGAGATTGACGTCTTGTCGAGACGGGCCTCGAACTCGCCCTGTCCAGGGGTCGAGAGGGCGAGCGGCGCCTCCTCGTACCCGCTGAGTTGCTCCCGGATGTTGTTGCCGCCGCCGGCCACAGCCACCGTGGCGGCAACCGCGACCGAGACCACCGCGACCGCGGCGGCCAACTTGACGCGTCCGTTCATCGCTACCTCCTCCCAATCGTGCATTCGAATTCAAAATGCACGCGTTCGTCAACCGGACCTACGCGCGGCGACGCCACTTGGATTGCCTGTGCCGGTCCTCTCGTTGCTCAGCCGGAAAGGCGCGAGGGCGCGTGACTGGCTCGGACGCCCGGGATCGAGGCCGCGTCGCTCCGCGGGAGCGGTTGACGCGTAGGCGGCCACGAAGCCCTGGCGCCAGCTCGGGTAGCGCAGCTCCCAGCCCAGCTCGCGCTTGGCCTTCGCATTCGAGGCGCCGCGGGACTCGGTCCCCATCATCACCAGCGCTTCGCCCGCGACCAGCCGCGCCAGCCAGCGGGGAAAGCGTCGGGGCGGCTTGGCGCCGAGAACCTCCGCGACCACCGGCAGCCACTCGCGCACGGGGGCGGGCTCGTCGTCCACGACGTTGTAGACGCCGCGTTCGCCGCGCTCGAGCGCGAGCACGGTCGCCGCGGCGGCGTCGTCGAGGTGGATCCACGACGAGACCCCGCCGCCCTTGCCGACGATCGGGAACTGCCGCTTGCGCACCGGCTCGACGAGCCCGTCGTTGGAAGCGCCGTAGAAGACGCCGTAGCGAAGCGCGATCCCGCCGGCCTCGGTGACCGCCTCTTCGAGGTGGCGCAGCGCGGCGAGCGTCTCGCGCATGGCCGGTACCGGCCTGGGGTCGAGCGGGTCGTCCTCGCTCTTGACCGGCCCGCCGTCGCGCGCGTACCGGGCGCTGGCGTAGCTCTGGGCGACGAAGCGGCGCACGCCCGCCTCGCCCGCGGCGGCCAGCAGCGCGTCGGTGCCCTCCGTCCGAAGTCGGTTGGTCTGCGCGAAGCTGCGATCGAAATGCTTGAAGTCGCGCAGATTCGCCAGGGCGGTCGCCTGATGGACGATCGCCTCCGGCTCGGAAGCGAGGACGGCCTTGTGAACGGCACCCGCGTCGAGCAGATCGAGCGCGATCGGCTTCGCCCCGAGCGCCCGTACGCGCTTGGCACCCGCGGGCGACGTGGAGGTGCCGATCACCTCATGCCCTGCGTCGATCAGCCGGGGGACGAGCCGGGTTCCGATCGCCCCGCTGGCTCCTGTAACGAAGACTCGCATGATGTCTCCTTTCGGTCACATCGACTCGATCTCAGGGGTCTGGTGCTATGACCCGACGCGACGGAGGAATGTGACCGATGAATGAGCGAGACTGGCTGGCGGAGCGCTTCGAGGAGCATCGGCTCCGCTTGCGAGCCGTGGCCTATCGCATGCTCGGCTCGCTGAGCGAGGCCGACGACGCCGTCCAGGAGGCCTGGGTGCGGCTCAGCCGCTCGGATGCCGACGAGATCGAGAACCTCGGCGGCTGGCTGACGACGGTGGTCGGACGCGTGTCGCTGAACATGCTGCGCTCACGCCGGACGCGACGCGAGGAGCCGCTCGACGCGGTGCATGTGCCGGAGCCCATCGTCGACCGCGTCGACGGCACCGACCCGGAGCACGAGGCTCTGCTGGCGGACTCGGTCGGCCTGGCGCTGCTCGTCGTGCTCGAGACGCTGTCTCCGCCCGAGCGGCTCGCGTTCGTGCTCCACGACATCTTCGCCGTGCCCTTCGATGAGATCGCGCCGATCGTCGACCGCTCCCCCGAGGCGGCTCGCCAGCTGGCGAGCCGCGCCCGCCGCCGCGTGCGGGCTGAGAACACCGTCCCCGACACCGACCCCGACGCTCAGCGAGAGGTCGTCGAGGCGTTCCTCGCGGCCGCGCGCGACGGGGACTTCGACCGATTGGTCGGGGTTCTCGACCCCGATGTGGTCCTCAGAGCCGACCTCGGCGCAGCGGGATCGCGCGAAGTCCGGGGCGCGGCCGCGGTCATCGGCCAGGCGATGTTCTACTCGCAGCTCGGGCTCGTCATGAAGCCGGCGCTGATCAACGGCGCGGCGGGAGTGGTAACGACGCGGGACGGCCGGCCCTTCTCGGTCGGAGCGTTCACGGTACGAGGCGGAAGAATCGTCGAGATGGACTGGCTCGCGGACCCCGCCCGCCTGCGCGAGCTCGATCTGACGATCCTCGACGATTGACCGCTGGGGCCGCGGTCACAGGAGCGTCGGACCGCGGGTCTTAGGACCAGATGCAAGCCATCCGCCCGCGCTCGAGCCGGCCTGCGGACGAGCGGCGGGGAAAGGAGCCAAAGCCATGACGACTGAGACACAGGCCCCGGCCGGCGCCCGCGACGGCTTCGTCACCTACGACGAGCTCAGCGGCCCGGACCTCGACGCTGCGCGCTGGAGCCCGGCGCGCCTGCCGCTGCCGACGGGCGGCGAGCACATCGCGCTGGACCCCAACGCCGAGCTGGCCGTGGGCGAGGGCGAGGTGCGAGTGACGATTCCGCGCTTCTCGCTGGCCCACAGCGCCAAATACCTGATCTTCTCGACGCGCCAGTTCGAGCTGCCGCCGGATCGGCCCGCGACGTTCGCCGTCGACATGGCGGTCAAGAACATCGACGGCGAACCGGGGGACTACCGTCGTGGAATGGCCTCCTTCGCCGTCTTCGACCTCGAGGTGAGCAAGCGCGTGTTCGCCGTCGACGGCACCTCCACCCGCGTGTTCGCGATGCACGAGCAGGTGGGCGTGTTCGGCGGCGGAGCGGGCGAGCCCTTCTATCACGTGGTCGAGTCGCCGTACGAGGACTTCGACGACGACTTCACCCGGCTCCGGGCGTGCGAGATCACGCTCGACCGGAGCAACTCGACCGCGACCTGGCGCGTCGACGGCCAGAAGGTGTACGACGCCCACACCTTCATCCCCGAACGCGCTCAGATCGGGTTCGGGATCTGGACGATGCTGCCGGACCGGGACGGTCGCAGTCGCTCGCTCGACGGGCAGGGCCTGACCGCGCGGTGGCGCGGGTTCCGTGTACGCCTCGGGGATGAGAGGCTGACGAGCGTGGCCCAGCCGAAGCAGATCGTCATCCGCTTGATCGAGGAGGTCATGAACGGCGGTGACCTCGAGGTGATCGAGCAGCTGTTCTCCCCGGAGATGGCAGCTCCGGCCAAGGGATGGATCGTGCCCTTCCGCGAGTCCTTCCCGGACGCCGAGATGAAGATCGTCGAGCTCGTGGCCGAGGGCGAGAAGGTCGCGGGGCGCTTCCGGTGCTCCGGGACGAATCTGGGCGAATGGCGTGGCAAGCCGCCGACCGGCCGCCGCTTCGAGGACGTCGACGAGGTCTACTTCTTCCGCGTCGTGGACGGTCTGATCGTGGAGGCGTGGGGCCTCGAGGACACGATCGACCGGCTGCGCCAGCTTCGGCAGGACAACGAGCAGGACCCGGAGGCGAGTCCGGGCGTGTGACCTACCCCGTCGTGGCCGCCACCCGCGCCCTTGCCCCCGCCGCGCGGACGGCCTGCGAGAGCGTGTCGATGTCGTAGGCGCCGTAATGGCGGCGTCCATTGATGAAGAACGTCGGCGTACCACTGACGCCGCTGAGGTCGGCGCCCTCGACGTCGTCGGCGATCTGGCCCGAGCCGCGACCGCGGCTGAGGTGGTCACTGAACCGGTCGAGGTCGAGGTCGAGGTCGTCGGCGTAGCCGATCAGGTCCGAGTCCTCGAGCGCGTCCTGATGGTGGAGGAGCTTGTCGTGCATCTCCCAGAACGCCCCCTGGTCGGCGGCCGCTTCCGCGGCCTCCGCTGCCCGCTGGGCGTGCTGGTGCACATCGTTCAGCGGCAGGTGGCGCCAGACGTAGCGGACGTCGGCGAAGTCACCCAGCAGCTCGCGCACGATCGGCTCGGCGCGACCGCAGTACGGACACTCGAAATCGCCGTACTCGACCACCGTGACGGCCGACTCGCGCGGGCCGCGAATGTGGTCTCGGTCCGGGTCGACGGGCGCTGCGAGGTCGCTGAGCAGGTTCGGCGCGCCGAGCAGGGCGCGCTCGCGCCGTTCCTTCGGCATCAGGTCGGTCGCCCGCAAGGTCACCCAGGTCAGCACCGCCGCGCCCCCGGCGGCGCCGAGGATCCCGAGCTTCGCCTCTTCGAGGTCCTGGCCGGTGAAGGCAAGGGCCGCGATCAGAAGGGCGACGGTGAAGCCGATTCCGGCGATGGTGCCGCCGGCGGTGACAGCCGCCCAGCCGACCGGTGGTCGCAGCCGACCGCGGCTGAGCCGGGTCACCAGCCATGACGTGCCCAGGATTCCGACCGGCTTTCCGAGGACGTACCCGAACACGATCCCGAGCGTGATCGGGGAGCTCAGCGCGCGCTCGAGGAAGGCGCCGTCGATGGCAATCCCGGCGTTCGCGAGCGCGAACAGCGGCACGATCACGTAGCTGGTCCACGGGTGATACAGCTGCGCAAGCCGCTCGTTGACCGAGATGGATGTTCGGATCGCCTGCCGGGCCGAGCGCTCGAGCTCGGGGGTCGGCTGCTCGCGAAACTCCCGGAAGCGCTCGACCGCGCGGTCGAGGTCAGAGCCCCTGGCGGGATACGCGTACGCCAGCAGGCCCATCGCCAGGCCGACGATCACCGGTTCGACACCGGACTCGAGCAACGCCACCCAGGTCGCGATGCCGAGCAGGAAGTACACGAAGCCGGGGGCGCCGAGCCTGAGCGCCCGGATGACGACGATGGTCGCGAAGAGGGCCGCGGCGACGACCAGCGCCGACGCCGTGACACTTTCGGTGTAGACGGTGGCGATCACCACCAGCGCCAGCAGGTCGTCGACGACGACCACGGTGAGGATGAAGGCCCGCAGGCGATCGGGGACCCGCGAGCCGAAGAGCGCCAGGAGGCCAAGCGCAAAGGCGGTGTCCGTGGACATCGCGATCCCCCATCCCTTGGCCGACGACTCCCCGGCGTTGAACGCCATGTAGATCGCGATGGCCACGGCCATGCCCCCGAGCGCCGCGAGCAGGGGCAGCGTGAACCGGCGCCGCTCGCGCAGTTCGCCGAGGTCGAACTCGCGCCGGGCCTCGAGTCCGATGACGAAGAAGAAGAAGGTCATCAGCCCGCTGTTCACCCAGTGGCGCAGATCGAGGTCGACCCCCCAGTCGCCGAGCTGGATCTGAAGCCGCGTTTCCCAGACGTCGGCATACGAGGACGAATCGACGTTGACCCAGAGGAGCGCGGCGATCGTCGCCCCCAGAAGAACCGCGGCACCCCCGGTCTCGGTGCGAAGGAACTCGCGCAGCGGGATCGGCACACTCCGAACCCACGCCGTTCGCCGTGAGAAGGCTCCCTGTTCAGTATCCGGCGCAGTCATCGCGGCCGCCTGACGTTAACCGCGCGGTGGATCGCCGCGCCGACCCGGTCCCACAGCGCCTAGCCTTGGACCTGTGACCGCACCCCCCACCACACCCGACGACCTCGACGCCTGGCGCAGCCTTCCGATCGCCCAGCAGCCGGACTGGCCGGACGACCGACAGGTAGCGGCGGCGACCGCCGAGCTTGCCAAGCAGCCGCCGCTGGTCTTCGCCGGCGAGTGCGACCAGCTCAAGGAGCGCCTCGGCGCCGTGGCGCAGGGCGACGCGTTCCTCCTGCAGGGCGGCGACTGCGCGGAGACCTTCGCCGGGTCGACGGCCGATGCCGTGCGCAACAAGCTCAAGACGCTCCTGCAGATGGCGGTGGTGCTCACGTACGCGGCAAGCGTCCCGGTGGTGAAGGTCGGCCGGATGGCGGGGCAGTTCGCGAAGCCGAGATCGCTCCCCACCGAGTCGCGCGACGGAACCGAGCTGCCCGCCTACCGCGGCGAGGCCGTCAACGGCTTCGACTTCACGCCGGAGGCGCGCCGACCGAACCCGTCGCGGCTGCTCGACGCATACAACTGCTCGGCGGTCACCCTGAACCTGTGCCGCGCGTTCACGAACGGCGGCTACGCCGACCTGCACGAGGTCCACGCGTGGAATCAGGACTTCGTCGCCGAGAGCCCGGCAGGGCAGCGATACGAGCGCCTCGCGGGCGAGATCGACCGAGCGCTGTCGTTCATGAAGGCGTGCGGCGCCGACCCCGAGGAGCTCCACGGAGTCGAGTTCTACTCCAGCCACGAGGGACTACTGCTCGAGTACGAGCGTGCGCTGACCCGCACCGACAGCCGAAGCGGCCTGCCCTACGACCTCTCGGCGCACCTGCTGTGGATCGGCGAGCGGACGCGGGACCTGTCAGGCGCCCACGTCGAGTTCTTCAGCCACGTCCGCAACCCGATCGGCGTCAAGCTCGGCCCGACGACCTCGCCCGCCGACGCCGTCGGGTTGATCGAGCGCCTCAACCCCGATCACGAGCCCGGGCGGCTCACCTTCATCACCCGGCTCGGCGCGGGGAGGGTCCGCGACGTCCTGCCGCCACTCGTGGAGGAGGTCAGGCGGCTCGGCGCGCCAGTCGGCTGGGTGTGCGATCCGATGCATGGAAACACGTTCGAGGCGCCCAGCGGACACAAGACCCGCCGTTTCGACCACGTCCTCGACGAGGTCGCGGGGTTCTTCGAGGTTCACCGCGGGCTGGGCACCCATCCGGGCGGCATCCACGTCGAGTTCACGGGCGACGACGTGACCGAGTGCATCGGCGAGGAGGTGATCGAGGACGACCTGCACGAGCGCTACGAGACCGCCTGCGACCCCCGGCTCAACCGGCGCCAGTCGCTCGATCTGGCGTTCACCGTCGCCGAGATGTATCGGCTCCAGCACTGAGCTCCGCCGAGCCGAGTGGCGGCGAAGACTACTCGGGCGGTCCGCCCGCGAGGGCCTGCTCACGGTCGGAGTAGACCTTGAAGCGCACGAGTTGCCCGTCGCTGAACGTGCACTCGTGCGCGGTCCGGCGCTCCACCGGAACACCGCTTCCCACTCCCGTCGCGACGGCGCGCACGAACACGAGCACCCGCTCGGGCGCGAGCTCGACGAACCGCTCCGGCTCGAACTGCAACCCCTCCCACGGCCAGTTCGAGGCGATCCGGCGGACCCCGTCGACCCCTCTCACCACCGGCCCATCGGGATAGGCGTCGGTGAAGTCGAACTCCGTGTCGGGGCCCGAGAACTCGGCCAGCGCGACGAGCAGGTCCGGGTCGAGGCGCAGCGTGCGGCAGTAGATCCCACGGACGATCTCGAGGGCCTCCTCCGCCATCGGATCTACGCTAGCCGTCATGAGCCCGGCGTTCACGGCCGCCTGATGGCGGAGGTGGGGATCCGCACCCCGAGCGGCGAGATGCCCGCGTACGTTTCAGCGCCGAGTGGCGCGGGGCCATGGCCGGGGGTGGTCGTGATCCACGACGCCCTGGGCATGAGCCACGACTTACGAAGCCAGGCCGACTGGCTCGCCGGAGAGGGATATCTCGCCGTAGCGCCCGACCTCTACTACCGGGGGCGGCGGATCCGATGCATCCTCGCGTTCGCACGCGACTGGGAGCGGCCCCTCGGTGACCTCGATGCAGCCCGCGCCTGGTTGGCAGCGCGCGAGGACTGCACCGCCAGGATCGGGGTGATCGGCTTCTGCATGGGCGGTGGCTTCGCGCTGATGCTGGCGCCGCGCCGGGGGTTCGACGCCGTGAGCGTCAACTACGGTGGCCTCACCCCCGACTCCGAGCGCGGCCTTTCCAGGGCCTGTCCGATCGTCGCCAGCTACGGAGCCAGGGATCGGTGGCCCGGGGTCCGCGGCGTTCCCGATCGCCTCGAGCCGGCCCTCACCGCGGCTGGCATCGATCACGACATCAAGGTCTATCCCGGTGCGGGGCACGGCTTTCTCAACGACCACGACCCCACGGAGCTCCCGCTCTGGGTCCGAGCCGTGGCGAAGCTGTCGGCGGCCGCCTATGACGAGGAATCGGCCCGGGACGCGCGTTCCCGGATCGTTGCCTTCTTCGGCGCCCACCTCGGCGGGGCGGACCCCTGAGCGGCGCAACCTCGCGCATCTTCACGGGTTGAGTACCGATGGATGGTGCGCGACGAGGCCATGGTCCTCAACGGACTGGGGGGTTCGCGCCGGTGAACCAGGGGCAGAGGGGTGTAATGGACCTGTCAGGCGGGATGCCGACCAAAGCGTGGATCGAGATCCGCAATGTTCGCGGTGATCTGCAGGAGCGGATCGCCGCTCACATCGAAGGCGGGACGGTCTCGGCCGAATGCCCCGCCTTCCCGCCGGGCCGGCATGGCTGGATTCAGGTCTGCGTGCAGCACGGCGACGAGCCGCCGTGGCGCGAGGAACCCCGGATCGAGAGCCTGCCGGCGGAGCCCTGCCTCCTCGTCTTCCAGATGGACGCGGTCGAAGTCCGGGATGTGCTGCGCCGACGATCTCGCCGCGACGCGACCGGCCGCGGGCCGCTCGACCCGTGCGCGAAGCGCACCCGTCGGGTGTATTCCCGACGTAAGGGAACCTGCTAGTCGATCAGCGCCCCGCAGCTCACGTTGACGATCGCCGCGGTGAGGGTGCGGGCCCAGTCGGAGGCGGCGAAGACCGCCGCGTTGCCGACGTCCTCGAGCGTCGCGGCCCGTCCCAGGAGTGACTGGGCCTCGATCATCTCGACGATCTCGTCCCGAGCCCCGGCTTCTCCCGGAACCGACTCGGGCACGCCGCCGCTTGCCAGCGTCACGACGCGAATTCCGTGCGGCCCGAGCTCGACGGCGAGCTGCCGTCGCATCGTCTCGATCGCGTCGAAGGCGACCTGCGTGCCGCCCAGGTAGTAGTCACGTAGGGGCGCGCTGCGGTCGCCGGGGCCTCCGAAGGCGAGAATCACGCCCGAGCGCCGGGGGATCATGTGGCGGGCGGCCGCCCTCGCCGTCAGGAACGTGGTCCGCGCGGCCGTCTCCACCGGGGCCATGAAGTCATCGGCGTCCATCTCGGCGAGCGGGGTCCCGTGGGTGTACGGGTGCGCGATGAGGTTGAACGAGATGTCGATCCCGTCCGCCTTCGCGGCCACGGCGTCCGCATGGCGGTCGACGGCCTCCTCGTCGAGCGCGTCGACCTCAGCCGCCTCCGCCGCTCCACCGGCGGACCGGATCTCGTCCGCCACCCGCTCGACGTTCTCCAGGTTCCGTCCGGCGAGGTGGACCGCGGCTCCCTCGCGGGCGAACGCACGGGCCACGGCACCCCCGATCGAGCCGGCGCCTCCGTAGATGATCGCGGTCCTTCCCTCGAGCAGCATGTCGTCCTCCATCGGTTCGGGATCTGAGTCTTTGACCCGGCTCAGCGTCCGAACTCATCGGTCGCAGCGGACGAATCGTCAGCCCGCCGACAGCGAGGCGATCTCCTCGGCGTCGCCCTCCGCGAACGGATGCAGCCAGATCCGCTCCTCGCCCACCATCAGGGCGCGGCCGCGAAACGCGATCGGAATCGAGCCGATCGCGTGCTTGGCGATCAGGCCCTTCGACTTCGTCGTGCCCCAGAAGTCGCCCTCGAGCACGTAGACGTTCGATTCGGTGACGACGATCCGCCGCTGCTTTGCCTTGCCGGCGACGATCGCGGCCGCTCCGAGCGGCCCCTGCGGCGCGCCGGTCTGCCCGCTGGTCACGTAGCGGAGGAGTGACGAGGTCCACGGGCGCGATCGCCATTACGTGACCGATCACGTCGTGACCGACCGTGACAAGCCCGCTGTACGCACCGAACGTCCCTCAGTACCCGCTAGCGCGTCCATTCCGGGACGTTCGCGGGGTTCGGACTCTGACGTGGTCCGGGCTCATCCCCGGTCCGCGCGCACCGCGGTGTCGAGACGGTGGACCCGCGTGAGCCTCCGCGCAGGGCTCAGTCGTACTCGCGCACGAAGTCGATGAAGGCATCCGCCGCCGCGGAGCGGTGGCGCCCGGTGCGCCAGAGCAGGAAGGCCGGCAGGCGGATCTCCGGGCTCAGCGGACGCGTCTCGACCGGCGGGCCCTCCCGGCGAGCGATCGACGCGGGCAACAGGGCCGCGCCGAAGCCGTCCGAGACGAGGCAGCGGATCAGGTAGGGGTCGCCGCTCTCGAGCGAGAGCCGGAGCTGCTCGCCGGCGCGCGAGAAGAACTCGTCCGCGGCCGCCTTGATCGCCGAGCCCGAGCGGGGGGTCGCGAGCGGCACGCCGGCGAGGTCGGAGGCGCTCACGCGATCGGTCGCCGGTGCCGTGCCGGGAGGAAACGCGACGACCACGCCCTCCTCGCTGAGCTCGAGCGCTTCGATCCCGGCGGGCACCTCGCCGGCGATCAGCGAGAACGCGGCATCAACGGCGTCGGACTCGAGCAGCTCGAGCATGTCGGCCGCGGTGCCCTCGCGCAGGGAGACCTCGATTCCCGGGAACGCCTCGGTGAACCGCGCGAGGACCGTGGTGACCTGGATGCCGCCCGCCGGCAGCAGCGCGCCGATGGAGATTCGGCCCCGGACGAGGCCGCGCAGCTCGTCGAGGTCGCCGCGCACGCCCTCGAGCTCCCCGAGCACGCGCCGCGCCCGCTGCGCAAGGGCCTCCCCGGCCTCGGTCGGGACGACGCGCCTGCTGGTCCGCTCGAACAGCTCGGTGCCGAGCTCGGCCTCCAGCCGCCGGATCTGGTGCGAGAGCGCCGACTGCGCGACGTGAAGCTCCTCCGCCGCACGGGTGAAGTGGCGATGGCGGACGACCGCCTCGGCGTACACCAGCTGTCGCAGCTCCATCTCGATTCATCGTAGATCACGATTGATTAGCTGACAACAACATCTTGCATCGATTGATCTGTGCGGCGAGAATCCGCTTCATGAACTTCGGTCGACGCCCCGCCCCGAGCCCCCGCCCTCTTCCGCCGGCGGCGGCGGTGACGATCCGGCTCGTCGCGGAGCACGAGCGGGCCGACCTCGCCCGGGTCGCCGAGCGCGACTCTCGCCCCCTGCCGCCGGCGCCGCGCCTGGTGGCCGAGCGCGACGGCACGGTCCTGGCGATCCTGTCGCTCGAGACGGGCGAGGTCGTCGCCGACCCCTTCCGGCCGACGGCGGACCTGGTCGAGCTGCTGCGCTGCCGCGCGGCCGCGGAGTCCCTGGACCGGCCGGCCGGCGGGAGCCGGCGGCGCCGTCGACTGCGGGCGCGGCGGGACTCGGGCCGCATCCACGTCGGCCTCGCCGGCGCCGGAGGGCGGGCATGAACGGCGAACCGACGGTCCGCCGCGAGCTGCGGGCCGGCGACCTGGGCGCGATCATCGCCCATCACGGCAGGCTCTATCCGTCCGAGCGCGGGGTCGATGCGAGCTTCGAGGCGCACGTCGCGGCGAGCGTCGCCGCCGCTGCCGGCAGGCCCGGATGGCCCCGAGAGACCGAGGCCGTCTGGATCGTCGAGCTGGACGGCGAGCATGCCGGCAGCCTGGCGCTGACCGATGAGGGCGGCGGGCTCGCCATGCTTCGGTGGTTCGTGCTCGACCCGCAGCTGCGCGGCCGCGGCCTCGGGCGGCGCCTCATCGCCGAGCTCCTCGAGCTAGCGGAGTCGATCGGCTACGAGCGCATCGCGCTCGAGACGTTCAGTGAGCTGCGCGCCGCGGCCCACCTCTACCGCAGCTTCGGGTTCGAGGTGGTCCGCGCCGAGACGGGGCCCCGGTGGGGCCAATCCGAGATCACCTACCAGCGCTACGAGCTCACCTTCCAGCGCCGCGCCCAGTCCTTGAGCTCGGAGAGCGCCGGGCCGAGGGCCCGCCCCTTCTCGGTCAGCGCGTAGGAGACCCTCGCGGGGGTCCCATCGTGGACCGAGCGCTCGACGAGGCCTGCCGCCTCGAGCTCGCGCAGACGCCGCGAGAGAAGGCGGTCGGAGAGGCCGGGCACGCTCGAGGTCAGCTCGGCGAAGTAGTGGGGCCGCTCGGCCAGGGCCCAGAGGATGGCTCCGGCCCAGCGGCGGCCGATCAGCTCGATCGCCGCGTGAAAATCGGGACAAACATGCGCGGGGCGCCCGTTCCCTCGCGTGGTGCTCTGCGCGTGAGGCTGTCCACCCGCGGCCTCCACCCTCTCTCGGAGACTACAGATCGGCCCCGCTCGCTCAGCATCGCCCGCAGGAGTCGGAGTTCGTTCAGGTCGCACATGGGCCGGTATCGGTCGGGGCGAGATTACCGCCGAGCGCGTCGGCGACGACTTCGTTCGGAACCCCGAGGCCGTTGTTGCGCCCACTGCCGGTTGCAGCCGCGAACACGGTCGTCAGGACGTCACCCTCCGTGCCGACGACCGGCCCGCCCGAGTTACCGCTGCGCACCGCGGCCCGAACGGGCGTCATCAGGCGCTCGATCGGTCCGCGGCCGTACGAATCCTGGCTCGTCACCGTGCCCGTGCGCCCGAGCCGTGCCGGGGTGAACGTCAGCGGGCCGTTCTCGGGATAGCCGGCCACAGCTCCCTCGGCTCCGCGCGGCGTCTCGGGCGCGAGCTCGAGCGGTGGCGCGTCGAGCCCCGGCGCCTCGAGCACGGCGAGATCGTTGCGCGGCTCGTAGTGCACGGCGGTGGCGTCGACCTGCGGGCCGCCCTCGGTGCTGACGGTGGTGTCGTCGGCGCCGGCGACGACGTGGGCGTTGGTGACGACGATGCCGGGTTCCGCGACCCAGCCCGAGCCCGCGACGCCGAGCCCGCAGGCAGTGCCCAGCACGCGCACGGTCGAATCGCCCGCGGCCCGGATGTCGGGATCCTCGACGACGCCCTGCTCGGGAGCCGGGACGTCGGCGTCGGGCCCGCGGACCGGGGGCGTCGGGTCCACCCGGCGAAGGACGTTGAGCAACGGCCCCGAGGGCGGCATCACGTCGTTGAGCGCGCCGAGGATCGCGGACTGCTGCACGGCCTGGCGGATCTTGCGCGCGTCCGGGCCGCCGAAGTGAAGCGCGACGGCGCCGAAGCTCCAGCTGAGGAGCAGCGCCAGCCCGGCGAGCAACAGCGCCCCGCCGATCCCGTCCAGCGCGCCCACCTTGCCGCCGAGGAGCCGGCCGCGGATCGCCTTGCCGATCCCCTCGAGCCCGACCGCGACGAATGCGCCGAGGAGGATCCCGGCGGCAACCGCGACAGCCGGCGCGTATCGCGACTCCGACCCGTCGGCGAGCAGCGCCGGACCGATGCGGGCGCCGAGCGCGGCCCCGGCGACGAATCCAGCGAGCGGCAGGGCGCTGGCGATCAGGCCGCGCTCGTACCCGACTGCACCGAGCGCGAGGGCGAAGAGGACGATGCCGACGTCGACCAGGTTCAAGCCGAGTTCATCATCGTTAGGCCCGGTGGAGCGACTACCCTATCTCCGCGTGAACTACGGGTCGTACGCGCGACGCGGCGGGACTCGCAAAGCTACCGGAGGGACCGAGCTCGATTGAGCACCCAGCGCGCGAGGGAACGCCGCCGGCGCATCTTCAAACGGGCCGTACCCATCGTCGTCATCGCCTCGGCGGCGTTCGTCGGTGGCGCGGTCGTCGCCGCGGAGCCGGTCGCCCCGGCGGCTCAGCGCCTACTCAACGCCTGGGAGCGGGGCGACTACGAGGCGATGCACGCCGAGCTGACCCCGGATGCCCAGGACGAGTATCCGCTCGAGCGCTTCGAGCGCATCTACACCAACGCCGCCGAGACCGCGACCGTCGCCTCGGTGACCGCGGGTGAGGTGAGCGAGGAGGAGGGCGGCGCGCTCGCCCCCGTGAGCTTGCGGACGCACGTCTTCGGCGAGCTGAGCGGGGAGCTGTCGCTTCCGATCGAGGACGACCAGGTCGCCTGGGCGCCGAACCTGGTCTACCCGGGCCTCGGGGCTGACGAGCGGCTTACCCGCCGGACCCGGGCGCCCAGGCGAGCCGCAATCCTCGCCGCCGACCGCACGCCGCTCTCGCGGGGACCGGCCGCCGCGCGGACGCTCGACACGGCCGCCGTGGCCGTCGTCGGCGAGGTCGGGACGCCGACCCGCGCCCAGGCCGCCGACCTGGCGATTCGCGGCTTTCCCCCCGGATCGTTGACCGGCACGTCCGGGCTCGAGCTCGCCTGGAACCAACGCCTGTCGGGCCGACCAGGCGGGCAGCTGGTGGCCGTCTCCGCGGACGAGGAGAGCGAGATCGGGGGCGGGCGGATCCTCGCATCGAGCGATCCGGTGCCGGGCAAGCCCGTCCGGACGACGATCGACCCCGTACTCCAGGAGGCGGCCGTGACGGCGCTCGGCAGCCTGTTCGGAGGCGTCGCCGTCCTGGACGCACGTAACGGGCGGGTGCTCGCACTCTCGGGGATCGCCTACTCGTCCCCCCAGCCGCCCGGGTCCACCTTCAAGGTGATCACCACCACGGGCGCACTCGACGCGGGCATCGTCTCGCTCGATGACGAGTTCCCGGTCGAGAGCTCGAACTCCGACATCGGCCGCGAGATCGCGAACTCGCACGACGCCCCGTGCGGGGGCACGTTCGCCGAGTCCTTCGCCAGCTCGTGCAACACGGTCTTCGCCCCGCTCGGCGCCGACCTCGGGGGCGAGGAGCTGGTGGAGACCTCGGAGCTGTTCGGCTTCAACTCCCCGCCCGAGATGTTCGACCAGAAGGCGACCGCGGCGGTCAAGCCGCCCGCGAGCACGATCCCGGAGGACCTGTCGTCCAGCGTCGAGGTCGGCGAGTCCGCGATCGGCCAGGGACAGGTGCTGGCGACCCCGTTGCAGATGGCCACCGTGTCCCAGACGATCGCCAACGAGGGCACCAGAATGCCGACGCCGATCGCGCGCAACGCCGAGTTGGAGCCCGACGCCAAGCCGGTCGAGGTGACGTCCCCGGAGACGGCCGCGACCGTGCGCGATCTGATGATCGGGGTCGTCGACGAGGGCACCGGGGTCGCTGCGGCGCTGCCTGGCGTCCAGGTGGCCGGCAAGACCGGAACGGCGGAGCTGGGCCCCGCGCCCGCCGCCCCGGGCGACGAGGAGGCCGTCCAGGAGCTGGACGCCTGGTTCACGGCATTCGCCCCCGCGAACGACCCGACGCTCGCGGTGGCGGTGATGATCGTCGATTCCGGCGGCGACGGGGGCGAGATCGCCGCCCCGATCGCGCGGGAGGTCCTGGCCACCGGCCTCGGTGTCCAGTAGCGGGCGCGCTCGCTCAGTCGAGCGGAAAGCCGATCGTGGCCCCGATGATCACGAGCGCGGCCGCGGCGATCGCGACGATCCCGGCGGCGGTCTCGGCGGGCTCCGAGATCTCCTCGACCGCGAAGGCCGCGAGCGAGAGGGCCGCGCCGACGGCGACCAGCATCCACCACCCGCCGCCCCGACGCCGCCGCTCGGGCTCGGTCAGCCAGGCGACCGCCACCATCACCCCGAGGCACCCGACCCGCACCTCGGTCGAGAACAGCCCGCCCATGACCACGATCGCCGCGGCCGCGGCGGCGATCAACGCCAGCTGGAGACTGCGCAGGCTCAACCCCGGCCCGGCGCCGACATCAGATGTCGAGGACGACCTCGCCGGTGCTCTCCCCGCCCTCGACCGCGAGCCTCAGCGGCCTGTTCTCGCTCACCTCGTCGTCGACGAGGAAGATCAGCAGCGAGCCGTGGTTGGGGCCGGTCGCGGCGGTCGTGTCAGGGAGCGGCAGTTCGCCCTCGCCGGGCACTTCTGCAGCGATGTCGAGCGCGTACGGGCTCTCGCTATCGACGGTCTCGTACTTGTTCGCGAGCGTGTCGTGGACGGTGTAGGCGGGGGCGGACGGGAGCGGGTCCTCGGTCTCGTTCTCGATCGTCAAGAAGACCCCCAGGTACTCGGTACCCGGCTCCGCCTGCGGAAGCCCGACCAGGTACTCGGCGTCCTCGTTGTCGTCCGGGTTCAGAAAGCGGGTGAGCCCGACGTTGTAGGAGAGGTCCGACACCTCGACCGGCTCGCCCTCGACGACCTCGGTCTCCTCCTCCTCACCGCAAGCACTCACCGCAGCAGCGAGGGCAACGGCGGCGAGCAGGGTGAGCAAGGCGGCGACGGGTCGGGGGCGCATGGCCGGCGGAAGCATATGCGACGCGATCGGCGAGCTAGGCGTTGAACGCGGGCACACGGTCGCGCCCCGCGACGGTGACCCTGGGCACCGGCGTCTCGGACTCGGCGAGCTCCCGCAGGCGCTCGAGCGCGCGCTTGAAACCGCGCCGATAGACCCGCGTGGAGCGGAAGGGCTTGTGCAGGCGGTCGATGCGCTTGGTCGGCTCGGCCCAGAACGTCACCGTGACCTCACAGCCTCCGGGCGCCGGGCCCTCGGCGAGCTCCCAGACGGTGAACACCGGGACGCGGTTGAGGCGCCCGCCGTGTCCGCTCTCGCGAAGGAGGTGCGGCCGCTCGACCTGCTCGATCACGGTGTCGAGCCAGACGTTCGAATCGCCGATCCGGAAGCGTGCCGACGCCCCGACGCCGACCGGGTCCACGCGGCCGAGGCGCAGGTCGGTGAAGAAATGGTCGGTGAATGCCGGGCGATAGCCGAGGTCGCAGAGCAGATCGAAGACGCGCTCGCGGGGCGCGTCGATCGTGGTGCTTGCCGATACGGGCCGCATGGCAGGCGGCGATTCTATTGCCGCGCGCCCCGCACGGCGTTCGCAATTTCCGTCTAATTGATGAACTTTTAAATAGACATTTCGGCTAATCCCGTTACCATCGGCACATAGCCGGGCAGATGATGTCTGTGTTGGTCGAGAACCCGCCGTCCATACCTGAAATTCATGAGACCGGTGAGCGCATCACCGAGGTGCGCCCGGGCTCCCTGTTCTGCGTCTCGTGCGGCTTCGCCTTCTCGATCGCCTCGCTCGAGTCGCTGCCGCGCTGCCCGAACTGCGACGGCGACCGGTTTCGCCGCGCGTCGCTGTTCGATCGCCCAACCCTCGATACGGAGGCTGTCGCGGCCCGGACGGCGGCCCCCGAATGGCTGCTGGAGGCCCGCGCGGAGCTGGATCGCCCCGGCCACTACGTCGCCTTCGACGAGGGCGGCGGCGACTACGCCGTGATCAGGCTCGCGTCCGGCTGGACCCGGATCGGTCGCAGCGGCGCCGCCGACGTCCGCCTCGACGATCCCACCGTTTCCCGCCGCCACGCGCTGGTCGTCCTCACCGACGGCGGCGACCTGCGGGCGCTCGACGATCGGAGCCTCAACGGACTGCTCGTCAACGGCGAGCGGGTCGAGTGGGCGGCGCTGCGCGACGGCGACGAACTCGAGATCGGGCGCTACCGCCTCTACGTGCTCGAGGCCTAGCGACCCCCGAAACCGCGCGCGACGGGGCCCGGTCAGGCCACGGGCTCGCCGATGCCGAGCAGGTTGCCCTCGCTGTCGCGAAACCAGGCGCCGCGCTCGCCGCTCGCGCCCTTGCTCGGATAGTTGCCCTCGATGTCGGCGATTCCACCGCTGGTTCGCAGGCCGGGCAGGTCGACCTCCTCGAACTCGACGCCGCGCCGCTTGAGCTCGGCGACCGTCGCATCGATGTCGTCCACCTCCCACCCCATCTGCGTGAAGGTCCCAGGCGCGGCGCCGGCGGACTGGAACAGGGCGAACTCCCCGCCGGGGCGGCGATAGAGCAGGCCCCCGGGCCGCTCGTCGCTCGGCTCGAGCCCGAGCTTCTCGGCGTAGAACCTCCGGGCTCGGTCAAGGTCCTGGGCGGGCAGCCTGGTCGCGACGCGACCATTCGTAAGCGGCATCGTGTCCTTCCTTTTCTGGAGGGTCGTGAATGTAGACACCGGGCCGAGGCCGAACTGATCGCTCCGCCGCGTGGCCCGCTCGACACCGAGCGTCGACTCGCTCGCCAATAGCGCTAGTCAGTCGACGCTCGGCGCGGCCGAGGAGCGGCTCGCTGCGCGACCGGACGGCGCCCTCCCTACTCGGTCGAGATGTTCGGGTCCGCCTGGACCTTGTGCGGCAGGACCATGAGGAAGTTCTCGGGCGCCGTCGCGGCCAGGGCGAGAACTCGCTCCGCCTCGTCGCCCTGATCGGTCGCGCGCAGCTCGTCGGCGTAGTGGCCGAGCAGGTCCTGGACGTCGAGCATGCCCTCCGCGTCGAGATCCGCGAGGGTCACCTTGGCCGCCTCGCCCAGCCGGCTCTCGACGGTCTCCCGGTCGAGGTTCCACTCCGGGTTGATGCGCGTGTAGACGCGCCCGCCCGTCATCCCGGCACACGCCCACGGGCCGATGTCGCCGAGCACGACCGCGCGGCCGGAGGTCATGTACTCGAACGCGAAGCCCTTCGCGTTGGCGCGGTCGACGACGCACCCGCGCGAGTCATCGATCGGCTCGGCGGGCTCGCCGCCGAGGACGACGTCCGCTCCCGAGAGCCGGATGCAGAAGCGCGAGTCGGCCGAGCCCTGGACGAACAGGCGGCCGCGCTGCGCGCCGTACGCGAACGACTTGCCGACCGAGCCGTTCACTCGCCTGCCGTCGCGATTGGTGCCCTTCATGATCGAGACGGTGCCGCCGAGCATCGTCTTGCCGACGCCGTCCTGGGCGCCGCCCTCGACCCTGACGACGATGCCCCACGCGTTGAAGGCGCCGAACCCCTGGCCGGCGACCGAGCCGCCGTTGAACTCGAGCTCGGCGAGCACGTCCTCAGAGCCCTCGGGGGCGTTGTCGTAGATGCGGGCGCGGGAGATTGCGCCCGAGAGCTCCGCGCCGAGGACCCGGTCGTTGGCGTCGGTCGCCCGCGGGAACTCGAGGCGCACGCCGGGGCTCTGCGCAACCCGATCGGCGAGCGCGGCGATCTGCGCCGAGGCCGGCTTCGGGTCCATCCGGATGGGGCGCGCCCGCACCAACCCCGCCTCGGCGCGTGCCTCGACCGGCTCCTCGTCGGCGACCGGCAGGTCGGCCGGCTCGAGGTCGAGGTACTCGTGGAGCGGCGTGATCAGCTCGCTGAGGTCGATGTCGTCGCGGTGGGCGATCTGCTCCAGCAGGTCGTAGCGGCCGACCAGGTCCTGGGTGCGCTCGTAGCCGAGCTCGGCGGTCAGGCTCCGGACCTCCTCGCCCATCTCGGAGAAGAAGCGGGCGCAGTTCTCGGCAGCATTGCCGACCTCCTGGGGCGTGAACTTCTTCAGCCCGTGCTCGGTGGCTTCCTGCGGCGTCTCGATCTGAGTCGCGATGCCGACATGGCAGGTGTCCAGCTGGCAGCCCCGGCAGATCGTGCAGCCGAGCGAGACCATGGCAAGGGTGCCGAAGGCGACCCGGTTGGCGCCCATGCAGAGGAGCTTGATCACGTCGTGGGCATGGCGGTAGCCGCCGTCGGCCCAGATCTCGACCCGGTTGCGGATCCCGGCCTCCATCAGCGCCCTGTGGACGAGCCGGGTGCCGATGTCGGACGGCAGCCCGACGTGGCGCAGGGCGTGCTGGCGCGCGGCCCCGGTACCGCCCTCGAACCCCGACAGAGTGATGATGTCGGCGCCGGCCTTGGCGATCCCGAGCCCGATCGTGCCGATGTTCGGGACCACCGGCACCTTGACCGAGACGCGCAGGTCCGGGTTCACCGTCTTCAGCTCGTCGACCAGCTCGGCGAGGTCCTCGATCGAGTAGAGGTCGTGGTTGTTGGAGGGTGAGATCAGGTCCGTGCCCGGGGAGGCGTTGCGGGCCGCCGCGACCTTGTCGGAGACCTTCTTGCCCGGCAGGTGCCCGCCCTCGCCGGGCTTCGCCCCCTGGCCGATCTTGATCTCGGCTACGTAGGAGGAGTTCAGCATCTCCGCCGAGACCCCGAAGCGGCCCGACGCGACCTGCTGGCCGCGCCACTTGCGGTAGCGGCCGTACATGTCCTGGATCTCGCCCCCCTCGCCGTTGATGCAGAGGATGTTGATCGCCTTCGCCGCCTCCGCGTAGGAGCGGAAGGCGGGCTCGGACTGCGAGCCGAAGCTCATCGACGAGATCACCAGCGGGTACTCGTGGTGGCCTACGCCCGTGTCGACCGCGCTCGGCTCGATCGACGCCGCGATCGGAGCGCACGCCCATGATGTGACGCATCGAGATCGGGCTCTGGGCCTCGAGTTCGCGCACCTTCTGGGAGTAGTCCCGATAGCCGCCGCTGCCGTTTGCCGCAGCGATCGCCGCCTTGTAGACCTTCGGGTAGAACCGGAACGTCTTCGCCGGCTTCGCCGCTTCATCCTCGTTGCGCACGATGCCGAAGCGCTCGTCGGTGTCGGCGTCCAGATCGGCGAAGCCGACGCCCGCACCGGCCGACGCGGCGAAGGCCTCGGTCTGGAAGATCTCCGCCAACTCGGGCTTGATCCCGATTGACGAGAACTGGCGCGCGTAGCCGCGGACCTCGTGGATGCCGATCGTCGAGATCACCTTCTCGATGCCCTTCGACAGCGCCGCGCAGATGTTGCCCACGTCCTGGGCGTAGTCATCGACGCACACCACCTCCAGCAGCACGTACGGGTTGACCCCGTTGGCACCGAGGCCGAGCGCGAGCACGACGTCGTGGACGTTGCGGATCGCGGCCGAGCGGAGCACGATCGAGCAGCGCCTGCGCAGGTTGACCGCGTTCGGCTCGACCTTGAAGTGCTTGAGCGCCTGGTCGATCGCCGAGGTCGCCAGGTGCGGATCGAGATAGCGGCGCTCGCCGTCGCACACGGTGCGGTCGGTGAGAACCACCAGCTCGGCTCCGTCGCGCACCCGCTTTACGGCCTCCTGCTTGATCCGCTCGATGGCGCCCGCCGTCGTCTCGGACTCGAGCAGGGCGATGTCGATCGCGGCCGCGCGGCCGCGGAACTCCTCCCAAAGGTCCTCCATCAGCCAGGTCTGGTGCTCGCGGGCGATCCTGCGGTAGGTCGAGTCGGAGAGCGGCGCCAGGTCGTGGTGGCCGCCGAGGATGACCGGGAACGAGGTCTCGACGGTGTGCGTGTCGGCCGCCGGGTCGTCCGGCGACGGGCGCCGCCCGAACACCGCCCGAGTCGAGAAGTGCTCCATCTCGCGCTCGCGGTCGATCGCCGGGTTGGTGACCACGGCGACCGTCTCCTTGAAGTAGTCGGCCAGGTTCTGGCGCTCCGGCGACAGCGCCGCCAGCGGCCCGTCGTAGCCGAGCGAGCCGATCGGCTCGGCCCCGTTCGAGGCCATCTGCTGGCAGAGCTTGACGTCGTCGCGCTGCCAGCCGAAGCCGGCGAGCAGGCGCTCGCTCACGACGACGGGCTCCGCGGGGCCGGCGGACGTGTAGCCGGGGATGTCGGTGCCCTCGAGCGGGCCCCCGGTCTCCAGCGCGCGGTCGTACGCCGCGGCCGCCTCGGCGCCCGTGCGCTCGAGCCAGCGGCGCGCCACCTCGCGCTGCATCTCCGCGTGCTCCCAGAGTCGCGAGCGGCGCTTGGCGGCGTCGATCGTGACCATGAACTTCTCCCCCGGCCCCAGCGGCAGCGGCTCGGAGACCATGTCGTCGACGCTGACGACGCCGGGCTCGGAGCTGAAGATGTAGTCCTCGGGCGTCTCGAGCCTCCACAGCGGCCGCAGGCCGAGCGCGTCGGCGGAGAAGACGCACTCGGCATCATGGCGGGCGATCAGCGCCACCGGTCCCTGGGCGAACGGGCCCATGACCTCGCGCATGTACATGTAGAACGGGTGCAGGTCGGCGGGCAGCGAGCGGATCTCGTTGACGACGGGCGGGACGACCATCTCCATCGCCTCGGCGAGTGAGAGGCCGCCGACGCGGATCAGGTGATCGATCGTCCGGTTGAGGTCCTGGGAATCCGAGCCGCCGGCGGGCACGTGGACGCCCAGCATCCGCGCCTCCTGTCGCAGTTGCTCGATCGTGTTGATCTCGCCGTTGTGCCCGAGGACCGAGAACGGCTGCACGCGCCGGAACGAGGGCCAGGTGTTGGTGGAGTAGCGGTTGTGACCGAAGCAGCCGACGGTCTCGAAGCGCTCGTCGAGCAGGTCGGGGTAATACTCCCCGAGCACTCGGGGGGCGCCCATCACCTTGTAGACGCAGGTGGTCGCCGAGAACGACGGCAGGTGGAAGCCGAGCTTCTCCTCCAGCTCGATCATCAGCTCGTAGAGGCTGCGATCGCGCCCCTCCGCCGTCGGGAGCAGGCCGCCCACCTGCCAGAAGTAGGGCTCCTCCTCACGGGCGGTGGCGCCAAGCGCCTGCGGCTCGACCGCGCCGAGCCGCTCGGCGAGGATCCGGAAGCCGGCCCGGCCGAGCAGCTCGCGGGCGTCGTGGCGCGCTTTCTCGACGTCCTGGGAGCGCTCCACGAACGCATGGGCGACCGCGAAGGCGTCGTCGCGCGCGAGCGCCGGGTTGTGGCCGCCGGCACGGACCTCCTCGGCCCAGATCTTGCGCGGGATGTCGACCAGGATCCCGCAGCCGTCCCCCTCGCCGTCGACGTTGCCGGCGCGGTGGAGCATCTTCTGCAGGTTGGCGAGCGCCAGGGCCACCGGCTCGCTGCTGGCCGTGGCATCCTTGCGCACCGAGGCGTAGATCGCGCACGCGTCGAGGTCTTCCACCGAGGGCGGCGAAACGCGCGCCCGCCACGGAAGATGAGGCGAGTGAAAGCGTTCGGCGGCCTGGCCGGGGCCCGCAGGGCGGGTGACGGAAAAGCGCTCCAATTGAACCTCCCGGGCTCCGCGCCTTTCTTCGAGCGGGCGCGCGACGGGAACAAGGGGACGGGCATTATACGGTTGGGAGAGGCGGGTGTAACCGCGCCCGCGCGACCACCCGATCGGGGGCGAGCCGCCCCCAAAGGAGATAGTGGGATGGACTCTCAGACGAGCTCGGCGGCCGAGGAGATGCGCGCCGCGGAGGGCCTGCCGCAGGCCGACGCGAGCGACCTCGTCGACTCCGAACGGCTCGAGGATGCCGTCAAGGACATGTACCGCCACGTCGCGCGCGAGGAGGACTCCGAGCTTCACTTCGAGGTCGGGCGCCCGCTCGCCGAGCGCCTGGGATATCCGCCGCACACGCTCGATCGCGTGCCTGCGGAGGCGATCGCGTCGTTCGCGGGCGTCGGATATCACCTCGATCTCGCGGAGCTGCGACCCGGCGAGGCCGTTCTCGACCTCGGCTGCGGCTCAGGGACCGACGTCTTCTGCGCCGCGGTCATGGTCGGCGAGCGGGGGCGCGTCGTCGGCGTCGACTTCACCGACCAGCAGCTCGCCAAGGCGGAGCGGCTCCGCGAGCGCGACGGCTTCGAGGGAGTCGAATTCGTCGAGGCCTCGATCGCCGAGCTGCCCTTCGAGGACGGCGGGTTCGACGCAGTGATCTCCAACGGGGTCATCAACCTGTCGCCGATCAAGCACGTCGTCTTCAGCGAGGCGGCGCGGGTGCTGCGCCCGGGCGGCCGGCTGGCGCTCGCCGACATCGTCAGCGCCCGGCCGCTCAAGGAGCGCACGCGCCGCAACATCGACCTCTGGGCGGCGTGCGTGGCGGGTGCCATCCCGCGCGCCAGCTACGCGAAGGCGATCGAGACCGTCGGCCTCGAGGTCGGGCCGATGCGCCGCAACGATTACGAGTTCACCAGCGATCGCGCGCTCGAGGCGTGCAGCACCTACGACATCGAGAGCGTCTCACTCGTCGCACGCAGGCCGGCGTAACGGGCAGCTGCGAGCCCGCGCATATAGTTGCCTCGATGGCGACGACGATCGCGGTTCTCTCGCAGAAGGGCGGAACCGGCAAGACGACGATGACGCGCACGCTCAGCGACGTCTTCGACCGGCTGGGGGTCGACGTGCTGGCGATCGACGCCGACCCGCAGGGAAACCTCTCCGATTACTTCGATGCGGACCCCGCCGCCCATCCGACGCTCGCCGAAGTGCTCCAGGGCCAGGTACGGGCGGCCGATGCGGTCCACGGGCCATTGATCCCCGCCAACATGCGACTCGCCGAGGCGGAGCTGATGCTCGCCGGCAAGATCGGCCGCGAGGTGACGCTGCGAAACGCGCTGCGCGACCTGAAGCGCGAGAAGGACCTGATCCTGATCGACTGCCCGCCGACGCTCGGCCTGTTGACCGTCAACGCGCTGGTCGCCGCCGATCACGCGATCCTCTCGACCGAGGCGCAGTACTTCTCGCTCCAGGGGGTCGAGCAGGCGATGGAGGTGGTCGACCTCGCGCGCGACTCCCTCAACCCCGAGCTCGACTTGCTGGGGGTCGTGCTGAACATCGCCAACATGCGCACGAGGCATGCGCGCCAGACGCTCGACGCGCTGAACGAGCGCTTCGGGGACCGCGTCTGCCGCACGGTAATCCGCCAGTCCATCGCCTACGCCGAGTCGGCGGAGCGCGCGATCTCGATCCTCGACTACCGGCCCGACCGCGGCTCCGACTACCTCTCGCTCGCCGCCGAGCTGCTGCGCCGCCTCGGGCGCCCCGATCTGCTCGAGCGGCTGGACGATCTCTCGACCGAGGTCGCGCCCGCCGGCGCCCGCGCCTGAGCGGGTGGCGGAGCGCTTCGACTTCGTCATAGCCGGTGCGGGCACCGCGGGCTGCCTGCTCGCCGCGCGGCTGAGCGAGGACCCGGCGGTCGCCGTCGCGCTGGTCGAGGCGGGCCCCGACTACGGGCCCTACGACGACGGCCGATGGCCGGCCGAGATGCTCGACGCGCGCGGGATTCCGGTCACCCACGACTGGGAGCACGAGGGCGACGCGTCGCTGCTGCGAGCGCGAATCGTCGGCGGCTGCTCGGCCCACAACGCGTGCTTCGTCGCCTGGGGTGCGCGCGGCGACTACGACGAGTGGGCCGACGCCGCACCGGGCTGGTCGTTCGCCGAGCTCGAGCCGTATCTGCGGCGGGGCGAGGCCGGCCTCGGGACGCGGCTCCCGGAGGCGCGCGAGCTGTCCGCGTTCCATCACGGGGCGCTCGAGGCGGCGGCGCGGCTCGGGATCCCGCGGCTCGAGGACTTCAACGACCTCGATACCGGCGCGGGCATCGCCCCGATCCCGCTCAACGCCCGCGGCCCGGTGCGCTGGAACTCCGCTTTCGCCTACCTGGATTCCGCCCGGGCTCGACCCAACCTCGAGGTCATCGCCGAAACCCTCGTCGATCGCGTGGCGATCGACGAGGGCGCCGCGACGGGCCTCTTGGTCCGGGCGCGGGGCGAGGAGCGCGAGCTCGCCGCCGGCACCGTCGTTCTGGCCTCGGGCGCCTACGGCTCGCCGGCGATCCTGCTGCGCAGCGGCATCGGCCCCGAGCCGGCACTGCGGGAGCTCGGGATCGAGCCCGTCGCCGGGCTGGAGGGCGTGGGCGCGAACCTGATCGAGCACCCGGGGGTGACCCTCTACTTCGAGCCCGGGGACGAGCTGCGCGACTCGCTGGCCGCGCAGCACGAGGCGGGGCTGCTCTTCCAGGGCCAGTGCGCGATCAGGGCCGCGAGCGAGCTCTGCGAGGAGGGGCTCTGGGACCTCCAGCTGCTGCCCTGGGCGAGCCCGAAGGCGAGCGAGCCGGTCGAGGGCCCGTTCGAGACCCACATCAGCATCTTCGCGATGAAGCCCGCGTCACGGGGGCAGGTGGCGCTTCGCAGCACCGACCCCGACGAGCGGCCGGGGGTCGAGCAGCGGTTCCTGAGCGATCCCGACGGGCGCGACCTGTCGGTGCTGCTCGACGGCGTAGCGCGCGCCCGCGAGCTCGTCGCGACCGAGCCGCTCGCCTCCGCGCTCGCGGGCGAGGCCGGTCCGGCGACCGGGATCACCGAGCGCGCCGAACTCGAGGAGTGGGCGGGGGCGAACGCGCGCGGTTTCTTCCATCCCGTCGGCACCTGCGCGATGGGCCCCGCATCCGAGCCGGCGGCGGTCGTCGACGAGCGCGGCGCGGTCCACGGGATCGTCGGCCTGCACGTCGCCGACGCCTCGATCATGCCGACGATCCCGCGCGCCAACACCAACCTGCCGACGACGGCCGTTGCTGACCGGATCGCGGCGCTGCTCGCGAGCCGGGGCTCTGCAGCGATCTAGGATCGGCCGATGACGGATCCGCTCCACCTGCGCGACGAGCTCGCCGACGCGCTGGAGCTCGCAGCCGACCAGGCGCAGCAGTATCTGAGCGGGATCGACACCGATCGCGTCCTCGACGGGGTCGCGGCCGAGCGACTGGCCGATTGGGGCGGCCCGCTTCCCGACGACGGCACGGGGGCGCCGCCCGCGCTCGCCGAGCTGGCCGAGCGAGCGCGGCCGACGGCGACCCGCTCCAGCGGGCCACGGTTCTTTCACTTCGTCGTCGGCGGGACCACGCCCGCGGCGCTGGGTGCCGACTGGCTCACGTCCGCGTTCGATCAGATGGCGTTCAGCTTTACCTCCTCGCCGCTCGCCGTGCGGCTCGAGACGATCGCGGTCGACTGGCTACGTGAGCTCTTCGAGCTGCCCACGGAGTTCGGCGGCGTCCTCGTCACGGGGGCGACGATGGCCAACTTCACCGGCCTGGCCGCGGCTCGCGGCTGGTGGGCGGAGCGCCGCGGGATCGACGTCGACGAGCAGGGCGTGACCGGCATCGAGCCGCCGGTGATCCTGTCGAGCGGCTACATCCACGCCTCCGCGATGCAGGCGATCGGGATGCTCGGGCTCGGGCGCGCCAACGTGCGCCGGCTGGCCCGCGACGGCGTCGGCCGGCTCGACCTCGAGGCGCTGGAGCGCGAGCTCGCGAGCGCCGGCGGCGGGGCCATCGTCATCGCCAACGCCGGCGAGGTCAACGCCGGCGACTTCGATCCGCTGGCCGAGATGGCCGACCTCGCCGAGCGCCACGCCGCCTGGCTGCACGTCGACGGGGCGTTCGGGCTCTTCGCCCGGCTGGCGCCGGAGTCGCGCCCCCTCACGGAGGGCGTCGAGCGAGCGAACTCCGTGACGGTGGACGGCCACAAATGGCTCAACGTCCCGTACGACTGCGGCTTCGCCTTCGTCCGCGACCCGGTGCGCCTCGCGCGGGCGCTCAACGTCGGCGCCCCGTACCTGCCCTCGCCCGACGACCCGCGCCCGAATCCGGGCTTTCTCACCCCCGAGAACTCGCGCCGGGCGCGGTCGCTCGCGGTCTGGGCCACGCTGCGCGCGTACGGGCGCAGCGGCTACCGCGAGATGGTCGAGCGGCACCTGGGGCTGGCCCGCCGGCTCGCCGAGCGGGTCGATCGAACGCCGGAGCTCGAGCGCCTCGCGCCGGTGCCGCTCAACATCGTCTGCTTCCGCGCGCGGCCGCCCGGCGTCCCCGAGGACGGACTCGACGAGCTCAACAGCTCGCTCGGCGAGGCGCTGCTGCGCGACGGGCGGGTGTTCGCCGGGACGACCAGCTACGACGGCAAGGTCGCGCTGCGGCCCGCGATCGTCAACTGGCAGACGACCGAGCGCGACGTCGACCTGCTCGTCGACGTGCTGCTGGAACTGATGGAAAGGAGACGCGATGACTGACCCCGACTCCCTCGAGGCGCTCGAGGACGCGATCGCCCGCTACAACGACGCCTGGAACGCACATGACCTCGACGCGATCATGTCGATGCACGCAGCCGACATGGTCTTCGAGAACCACACGGCCGGCGAGCGGGCCGAGGGCGAGGAGGTCCGCACGCACATCGGCTCGATCTTCGAGACCTGGCCCGACATCCGCTTCGACTCCCGCCGCACCTACGTCCGCGACGGCCTGGTGGTGCAGGAGTGGACCGCCACCGCCACCCACGCGAACGAGATGCGCCGCGGGGATCTCGTCGCCGCGCCGACCGGCCGCACGATCACGTGGGACGGCCTCGACGTGATCCCGTACGAGCGCGGCCTGGTCAAGCGCAAGGACGTCTATTCGGACTCGGTCACGATCCTGACGGCGCTGGGGTTGATCTGAGACCACGGGGCCCGAGGGCGGTACGGGAGCCAAGGCTCTGGCGCGATCGGCGCGCGGAGCCGCATGTCGAGGTCACGTGGGGGTGAGGCCCGCCGTCGTGCGTGCGTGTCAGCGGCTGCGCGAACGGCGACGTTACGCACCCGTCATGCGTCCGTACACTCGCCACGCGTCGATCGCTAAAGCTCCGGCACGTCCGCGCCCAGCGGGCTGAACGGGACCCGGCGGACCTCGGCCCAACCGTCCACCTCGGCCATGGCCGCCTCCACCACCTTCCCGGTGTCCTGCCAGAAGCACCAGAGCATCACCGAGGGGCCGGCGCCCGAGATCGTCCCGCCGATCGCGCCGAGCTCCCGCGCCCGGGCGATCAGCGCCATCGAGCGCTCATAGAGCGGCCGCCGCGCCGGCTGGTGGAGGCGATCGGCGAGCCCGCGGGAGAGCAGACCCAGGTCCGAGCGCTCGATGCCCAGGACGAGCTGGCTCGCGGCGGCCACGTTGGCGACCGCGTCGGTGAGCGCGACGGCGGGCGGCAGGGCGGCGCGCGCGGCGGCGGTCGGCACCGTGTCCTCGGGCAGCACCAGCACCGCCTCGACCCCCTCGGGCGGCTCGAGCCGGACGGGCGCCCCGGCGTCCTCGCCTTCGGCCGGCTGCGGGCACAGGACGAACCCTCCGTAGAGCGCCGCCGCGACGTTGTCGGGATGGCCCTCGAGGGCGGCGGCGTGTGCGTAGAGCGCCTCGCGTTCGAGCCCGAGCTCGAACAGATGGTCCGCCGCGACCAGGCCGGCGACGATCGCCGCCGCGCTGGATCCGAGCCCCCGGGCGAGCGGGATCTCGCTCCGGATCTCGAAGCGCAGGCCGTCGGCGGGGTGCAGGCGCTCGAAGGCACGCACGCAGAGGTTCGACCGATCGGTGGGCAGATCGGAGCCGGCCTCGACCGAGAACTCGCTCGCCTCGGTGACCTCCAGCTCCAGCGAGAGCGAGAGCGCGGCCGCGAGCACGTCGTAGCCGGGACCGAGGTTCGCCGAAGAGGCGGGGACCCGGACGAGCCGGCGCCGCGCCGTCAAGCGCTCACCGCCACTTGATGGAGCAGCCCACCGGGTCGGTGCTGGCGGGCGGCTCGGCACCGGCGAGCACGGCGTCGAGCGCCTGGCGAAGCCAGGCGGCCTCGTGAGCGGGGTCCTGGTGGTCGGCGTCGGGCGCGCCCTCGTAGCGCAGCCGAAGCTCGGAGTCGAGCACGAACAGGTGCGGCGTGACCTGGGCGCCCCAACGACGCGCGGCGCTCTGGTCCTCGTCCCAGAGATAGGGAAACGGCCAGCGCTCGCGCTCGAAGCGCTCGCGCATCGCCTCGGGGGAGTCCGCGGGGTAGCGCTCGGCGTCGTTGGAGTTGACCGCCAGGAAGCGCACCCCGTGCTCCGCGTAGTCGTTGGCGACGTCCACGATCCGGTCGTGCCAGGCGAGCGCGTACGGGCAGTGGTTGCAGGTCCAGACGACGACGGTCGCTCTGGCCTCCCCCGGCCCTGCCGGGAGCCCGTGCAGCTCGCCCGCCGTATCGGGCAGCCGCAGATCCGGCGCCGGGGCACCGATCGATGCTCGCTCAGCCTCGCCCACGTTCACCCTCCTCCTGGATCGCGGCCGCCAGCGCGGCCTGGACGTCGGCCCGGTCGGGGAGCGCAGAGACGCGCCCGTCTCGCAGCCGGTAGACGCGGCAGGTTAGCCCCAGCGGCTCGTTCTCAGGGTCCTGCACGTCGCGGCCGTCGACGCGGATCGTGGGCGAGCCGACGAACCGCTCGTGCTCGGCGTCGCCCTGATCGCGGACTTCGCGCACCTCGAGCGCGTTCGGCTCGAGCCCCAGGCCCGCCATCTCCTCGCGCACGAGCTCGATCGCCGGCTCCGCGGACGGACAGCCGCGCCACCACAACAGCTCTACCAGGGGCGCCTCGGGCACCCTCCTAGCCTACGAGCCGCGCCACCTCGCCGAGGAGCCGATCGGTCTCGAACGGCTTCTTCATGAATGCGTCGGGCTCGACGCCGTGGCGGCGAATCTCGCGCTCCTCGTCCACCGTCGCGGTCAGAATCAGGACCGGAACGGACGCCGTCGCCGGCTCCGCGCGGATCGCCTGCAGGACCGCGAAGCCCGGCAGCCCGGGCATCGTGCCGTCGAGGATGCAGAGCACGGGGCGGCGCTCATGGGCGAGCGCGAGCGCGCACTTCCCCTCGGCTGCGCTGATCACCTCGTAGCCGGCCCGCTCGAGCACGATCGTGACCAGGTCGACGATGTCGCCCTCGTCGTCGGCGACCAGGATGAGCCGTCGCGAGTCCGCCGCGTCAGCCACCCTTCGCGACCCCCTCGCCGGCCGTCCTGCCGCGTTGCGAGGTCCCATCGTCTGCGGGCCGCTCGTCCGCCGGCTCCGGGCCGGCGCGCTTGAGCATGCCGACGCGGAACGTCGTCCCCTCGCCGGGCTCGCTCTGGACCTCGATCGCCGCCTCGTGGGCGTCGACGATCGCCTTCACGATCGTCAGGCCGAGGCCGGTGCCCTGGATGTGACGCCGCTCCGCCTCCTCGGCGCGATACATGCGGTCGAACAGGTGGCCCAAATCGGCCTCGTCGATGCCGATGCCGGTATCGGTGACCCGGAATCCCAGGCGGTCGCCGAGCTGCTCGATCGCGACCTCTACCCGGCCCCCCTCGGGTGTGAACTTGATCGCGTTCGAGACCAGGTTCTCGAGGACCTGGCGCAGGCGGTGCGGGTCGGCCTCCGCGACGACGCCCGGCGGCGCGGAGAGGTCGACCTCGATGGCGGCCTGCTCCGCGATCGGCCGGGCCGCCTCGACCGTAGCCGCGGCGATCTCGCCGAGGTCGGCGCGCCCGCGCTCGATCTCGAACGTCCCCGCCGTGATCCTGGTCAGCAGCAGCAGATCGCCGACCAGGCTCAGCTCCCGACGCGAGTTACGCTCGATCACCTCGAGGAACCGCCTGCCGTGCTCGGTGAAGTTCTGCGCCTCGATCTCGGCGAGCAGCTCCGTGTAGCCGATGATCGAGGTCAGCGGCGTCCTCAGCTCGTGCGAGACCAGGCCGAAGAACTCGTCCTTGAGCCGCTCGGCGTCCCGCTCGGCCGTGACATCGCGGCTCACGCCCATCAGGCGCCGCGTGCCGTCCGGATCGACCACCCTCCGCGCCTGCGACTGGATCGTCCGCGTCCCGCCGGCGGGGGTCACGATCCGGAACTCGAACGCCGCCTCGCCGCCCTCGGCTGAGAGCTCGGTCAAACGCAGGTCGAAGTCGTCGCGGTCGTCGGGATGCATCTGCTCGCGGATCTCCTCCGTCGACGGCGTGGGCCCGGCGGGATCGAAGCCGAGGTTGCGGAACTGCTGCGCGGACCAGCGGCGCTCGCCGGTCGCGAGATCCAACTCGAAGCTGCCGACGCTGGCGATCTCCTGCGCGTCGGCGAGCTGCTGGCGCTCGCGCTCCAGGGCCAGCTCGCCCTCGACGTGCTCGGTGATGTCGCGGCCGCTCGCGTAGAACAGGCCGGCCTCCGGCTCGGGCATCGCCGACCAGTCGATCCAGCGCCATCCGCCGCGCTCGGTCGCGATCCGGGCACGCAGCTGGACCACGCTCCCTCGGGCCAGGGTGTCGATCTCGGCGCGGACGGTCTCGCGATCGTCGGGGTGGACGATCTCTATGAACGGCTTGGGCAGCAGGTCGGCGTGCGACCAGCCCAGGGTGCGCTTCCAGGCTCCGTTGAGGTGCTTGAAGTATCCGTCGAAACCGCAGGTCGCCACCAGGTCGTGGGAAAGCTCGAAATGGCGCGAGCTCTCGGCCAGCCTTCGCTCGGCGATCTTGTCTGTGGTGATGTCGCGGATGATCGTCGAGACTCCGATCACGGCGCCGTCGCCGTCGAGGATCGGTGAGACGGTCACCGCGACCTCGATCCGCCGCCCGTCCTTTCGCATCCGCGACATCTCGAGGTTCATGATCCGCTCGCCTGCGCGGATCCGCTCGCGGATCTCCGCCAGTTCGCTCGGGTGGCCCGGCGGGACGAGGATCTCCCGCGTGCGTCCGATCATCTCCTCGGCGTTGTAGCCGTAGATCCGCTCGGCGGCGGGGTTCCACGAGGTGATCAGCCCGTCGAGGTCGCTGGCGATGATCGCGTCCGCGGAGGACTCGATGATCGCCGCGAGGTCGCGTGCGGCGCGCTCGCCGGCCCGGCGCTCGGTGATGTCGGTGATCGTGCCCGCATAGCCGGTCACCGATCCGTGGGCGTCGACGACTCGCCGTACCGCGGTCTCGGCCCAGCACAGCTCGCCGTCGGCGCCGTAATAGCGGTGCTGGCAGCGAACCGATTCCTGCGCTCCGCCGAGCAGCGCCTCGAGCTCCCGCTCGACGACGCCGCGATCCTCGTCGGCGACCGTCTCCAGCAACGACTCTCCCAGGGCCTCAGAGACAGAGCGGCCGGTGTGGACGGTCCAGGCCGGGTTGAGAAAGGTCCACCGCGCCCCGAGGTCCGTGCGGAAGACGACGTCCTCGATCGAGTCGAGCGTCGTCCGGTAGCGCTCTTCGTTCGCCTCGAGCTCGGTCTGGAACCGCTTGCGCTCAGTGATGTCCACGACGGTGCCGAGGTAGGCGAGCACCTCGCCGTCGTGATCGCGGACGGCGACGGCGCGCCCGCTGACCCAGACGACGTCGCCGCTGGGCCGCAGGTAGCGGTACACGAGCGCGAACTCGCGCCCGAGGTCGGAGGCCGATTCCCACTCGCCAACCAGGGTGGGGAGATCGGCGGGATGGATCGCGTCCTCCCACCCACGGCCGAGCGCGGCCTCGGCGTCGATCCCCGCGAGCTCGCACCAGTGCTCGTTGACGAACAGGCAGTTGCCCGATCGGTCGAGCTCGTAGATCCCGACCGGCGCGCTCATGGCGAGCGCACGGAAGCGCGGTTCAGGCCCAGTGGGCTGGTCGTTCACGAAGGTCGCCTCAAGGTACCCGGCCGGCTTCATCCCTACGGCAAGGATCGTTCACTTCCTACGTCGGCTTCGTCCGTTGAAACCCGCAGAGAGTTGCGGATTCTCCGCAGCACCGGCGCCCTGCGTCAGCCGGTCATACGACCGACCGAGCCGGCGATCGCGCCCGCCAGCAGGCCGTCCGCGGGGACCTCGGCGCCCGGGAGCAGAACGCTCTCGCGGACCCGAGCCCCGGCGCCGACGACCGCCCCCGACCCCAGCACCACCGGGCCGTCGAGCCGCACATCGTCACCTACGCGCGCGCCCTCGCCCACGAGCACGCGACCGCTCTGCTCGACCCCGTCGAGCGCGGCCCCGGTCTCGGCGTCGAGCAGCTCGCCGGCCGGCTCGACGTCGACCGCGCCGGCGAGCACGTCGAGGTTTCCCTGCAGGTACTCCGGCAGCGAGCCGACGTCGTTCCAGTAGGCGTCGGCGACATGGACGCCGAACGGCACGTCGTGCTCCAGCAGCGCCGGAAACACGTCGAGGGCGAAGTCGACCTCCTGCTTTGCGGGGAAGTAATCGAAGATCTCCGGCTCGAGCACGTAGATCATGCAGTTGGCGAGGTCGGAGAGCGCCTCGGCGGGATCCGGCTTCTCCTGGAAACCCTGCACCCGCCCGTCCGAGCCGGCGACGACCACGCCGTACTCGCTGACGTTCGGCACTCGCTTCGTCGCGAGGGTCGCGATCCAGCCGCGCTCGCGATGCTCGCTCACCAGCGCCCCCAGGTCGAGGTCGGTGAGCGCGTCGGCCGCCAATACGCAGAAGTGCTCGTCGCCGAGGAACTCGCGCACGTTCCGAACCCCGCCCGCGGTCCCGAGGAGCACCTCCTCGTGGGAGTAGGAGAGGTCGATGCCCAGTCGGGAGCCGTCACCGAGATGCTCGTGGATCGTCTCGGGAAACCAGTGCAGATTGGCGATCACCTCCCCCATGTCGTGACGCGCCAGCAGCGCGAGGATGTGCTCCATGATCGGCCGGTTCGCGACCGGCACCATCGGCTTGGGGATGTCGTAGGTGAGCGGTCGCAGGCGCGTGCCCAGCCCCGCCGCCATTACCATGGCCCTCATCACGTCCAGGCTATAGAGCGCAGGAGGAGCATGACCACAGTCACAGAGCAGGGCTACAAGGTCGCCGACATCGGCCTCGCCGAGTTCGGCCGCAAGGAGATCACGCTCGCCGAGCACGAGATGCCCGGCCTGATGCGCACGCGCGAGGAGTACGCGGCCGCACAGCCACTCGCGGGCGCTCGGATCACCGGCTCGCTCCACATGACCGTCCAGACGGCCGTCCTGATCGAGACGCTGGTCGCCCTCGGCGCCCAGGTCCGCTGGGCCTCCTGCAACATCTTCTCGACCCAGGACCACGCCGCCGCGGCGATCGCGGCCGCCGGCATCCCGGTGTTCGCCTGGAAGGGCGAGACGCTCCCCGAATACTGGTGGTGCACTGAGCAGGCGCTCACCTGGCCCGACGACGACGGCCCGAACATGATCCTCGACGACGGTGGCGACGCGACGCTTTTGGTCCACAAGGGGGTCGAGGCAGAGCGCGCAGGCGAGGTGCCGGACCCGGCCTCGGCGGATTCTGAGGAGTTCCGGGTAGTGCTCGAGCTGCTACGTCGATCCCTCGAGGCCGACGCCGAGCGCTGGACGCGCCTGGCGGCCGGGGTCAAGGGCGTCACCGAGGAGACGACGACCGGCGTACACCGCCTGCGCCAGTTCGCCCTCGCGGGCCAACTGCTGTTCCCGGCGATCGACGTCAACAACTCGGTCACCAAGTCCAAGTTCGACAACCTCTACGGCTGCCGGCACTCGCTCGTCGACGGGATCAACCGCGCCACCGACGTGATGATCGGCGGCAAGGTTGCGGTGATCTGCGGCTTCGGCGACGTCGGCAAGGGCTGCGCCACCTCGCTGCGCGGCCAGGGCGCGCGCGTGATCATCACCGAGATCGACCCGATCTGCGCGCTGCAGGCGGCGATGGAGGGCTTCGAGGTCCGCACCCTCTCAGAGGTCGTCGAGACGGCCGACATCTTCGTCACCGCGACCGGCAACCGCGACGTGATCACCGCCGAGGACATGTCGCGCATGAAGCATCAGGCGATCGTCGGCAACATCGGCCACTTCGACAACGAGATCGACATTGCCGGGCTCGAGCGGGTGCCGGGGATCGAGAAGGTCAACATCAAGCCCCAGGTCGACGAGTGGGTCTTCGGAGACGGCCACTCGATCATCGTGCTCTCCGAGGGGCGGCTGCTCAATCTCGGCAACGCGACCGGCCACCCGTCGTTCGTGATGTCGAACTCGTTCACCAATCAGACGATCGCCCAGATCGAGCTGTTCTCGAAGAACGAGGACTACGAGAAGCGCGTCTACGTGCTCCCCAAGCACCTCGACGAGAAGGTCGCGCGGCTGCACCTCGACGCGCTCGGCGTGAGCCTCACCGACCTGACCCCCGAGCAGGCGGCCTACATCGGAGTTCCGGTCGAGGGGCCATACAAGCCGGACGAGTACCGCTACTGAGAACACGCGCGCCACGTCCTCCCAACAACTCGCGCCACGTCCTCCGCTCTCGCCTGAACACCTTGTCCGCGGCTACGCCGCGGACATTTGATGCTGCTCCCGCGTCCGGGCGTGCGCGGTCGTGGGCGCGATGACCCTCCAGATACCCGATAACGAGATCGAGCTGCGAGCGAGCCGCTCGTCGGGTCCCGGCGGCCAGCACGCGAACGTCACCGCCTCGCGGATCGAGGCGGTGTTCGACATCGAGCGTTCCTCGGTGCTCGACGAGGAGCAGAAGCGGCGCCTGCGGGCCCGCTTCGGCCCCCGGGTGACCGCGGTGGCCCAGGACGCACGGAGCCAGGCGCGCAACCGCGAGCTCGCCCTCGAGCGACTGCGCGAGCGAATCGCCGGCGCCCTGCGGCCTCGCAAGCGGCGGCGGCCGACGAGGGCGACCGCGGCCGCGCGGGAGCGGCGGCTGGCGTCGAAGCGGCGGCGCTCCGAGGTCAAGCGCCAGCGACGTCGGCCGCCGGCTCCGGACGACTGACGCCGCGGCGGAGCGCCATGCCGACGAACGGGTAGATCAGGGTCGAGAGCATCGCCGCGCCCACCAGCCCGGCCGCGGTCGACGAGCGCATCTCGCCGGCATCGGTCGCGAGCGTCGTGATCGCGACGACGAGGGGCAGCTCCGTGGCGCTGAAGAAGGCGAGCGCCAGCCGGCCGCGAGCGTCGAGTGCCTTGCGGTAGAGCAGCAGCGCCGGCGTGCCGCGGACCACCAGGAACAGCGCGAGGAACAGCAGCAGCTTGCCGATCGCCTCGGCCGACCCGAGCGCGGTGAGGTCGAAGTCGATCCCGCTGGCGACGAAGAAGAAGGGGATGAGGAAGCCGAACCCGACCGCCGTCAGCTTCGACTCGAACACCGCCAGCTCGCGACCCCGGAGCGCCGCGCGGACGATCATCCCGGCGACGAACCCGCCGAGCAGGATGTCGAGCCCGAGCTGGCCCGCGACCGCGACGAGTCCGAAGACGAGCACGGTTGCGATCCGTACCGCGAGCTGGCTGCTCGACTCGAGCGTGCGCTCGATCACGGGGAAGCCGCGCCACGCCAGCCGAACCGCCCCGAGGGCCAGGAGCAGGGCAAGCGCGATGAACGCGAGCAGGACCAGGGCCTCGTGAAGCGGCTGGGCAGTCGAGAGCACAAGTGTGATCAGCAGGATCGGGCCGAACTCGCCCGCGGCCCCGGCGGCCAGCAGGTAGGCGCCGAACCGTGTCCGCAACTCGCCGGTGTCGCGGAGGATCGGGATCAGGGTGCCGATCGCGGTCGTCGCCAGGGCGGATCCGGTGTAGAGGTAGGAGACGACCACCCCGGCGGCCGCCAGCACGCCACCGATCCCGTAGGCGAGGACCAGCGAGAGGACCCATCCCCACGCCCCGAGCTCCATCGGCCTGCCACGGATGCGCTCGAAATCGATCTCGTAGCCGGCGAAGAAGAACAGCATCCCGAGGCCGAGGTTGGAGAAGAACTCGAGGAAGTCGTCGCTCTCCGCGATCCCGAGCACGTCGGGCCCGATCACGATCCCGAGCATCAGCTCGACCACGACAACCGGCGGCGCCAGCCTGCGCGGGAGGACGACGACGGTCAACGCGGCGAGCGCCGCCACGACGACGACCGCGAAGAACGAGCCCTCGTCGACGGTGATCACGGCCGGGCCCTGTGGGCGACCCTAAGGGCGCCCGAGCTCGTCCTTCAGCCGCTCGAGCAACTCGATCGGTCCGGGGTCGACTCCGTTGCGCGCGGCGAGCTGAAAGGAGACGAGGTCGCCGAGCATCACCGCCCAGAGCAGCCGCTCGACCCGCGTCTCACCCTCGGTCTCCACCTCGATCACGGCCGAGGCGGAGGGCGCGATCAGCTTCGCGGTCAGCTCGGCCCGCTCGCGCTGACGGGGATGCTGATCGGCGTCGGTGAGGAATACCGCCGCGAAGCGCTCCCCGTCGCCGTCCGGGGTCCAGCCGACGATCTCGTTGTGGTCGAGCTCCGGGAGCTGGTTGTAGAAGGCGTGCTGCTTGGCGTTTTCGTTGATCTGCGTCTTCCACCGGTAGGCGACCGGCACGGTGAGGTCGCAGCCGTAGATCAGGGGTATGTTGTCGGCGAGTCGGTCGGCGATCTCCGCGGCGCGCGCGGCGAGCGCGTCGGCCCCCTGGTCGAGGTGTGCCGCCGCGGTGTCGATCTCGGTCCGCATGCCGGGCGCAGCGCCCACGAGCGCCGCCACCTCGCAGGCGACCGTGAACCCGTAGCCGATGCTGTGGCGAGGCTGCAGCCCGGCCGGCAGCCCGACCACGGGCACGTTGGCCCTCCGGGCCGCATCCGCCAACGCGCCTCCGGTGGTCATCACGTAGCGGGTCGCGCCGATCGCCTCGGCAGCCTCGAAGCAGGCGAGCGTCTCCTCGGTGTCGCCGGAGTAGCTCGAGCAGAGGATCGCCCGGTCGGGCGACGTCCACGGCGGGAGCTCGTAGTCACGGAAGATCAGCATCGGCAGCGCGAGCGAGTCGCCGAGCGCGGCTCGCGCGAGCAGCCCGCCGATCGCCGAGCCGCCCATGCCACAGACGATCAGGCCGCGCGCCTCCGTCGGCTCGAGCCCGGCCGACTCGACCCGCCAGAGCGCGTCGCGGAGGTGCTCTCCGAGCGCGAGGACGTCGTCGAGCTGTCCGCTCGGGTCGACCTCGCGGATGCGGGCCAGCGGATCGCTCACGCCGTCGTCACCCCCGCGTCCACCACCTCGTCGGGCTGAACCCGCGCGTCCGCAGGCAGCTCGACCCCCGGCTCGATCCGCGCTGCGCGCCCGATCACCGCGCCGTCCGCGACCGTCGCCCGATCGCCGATCTCGACCTCCGGGGCGAGGATGGACCCGCGCACCGAGGCCCGGACCCCGATCCGGCAGCCGTCGAGCAGCACGGAGTCGGCGATCGCGGCGCCGGGGCCGATCAGGGACCCGTCGCGGATCACCGCCCGCGGGGTCACCGTCGCGTCCGCCGCCACATCGGCGCCCGCGCCGACATACGGCCCGCTGCCCTGGTGCTCGGTCTCCACGGCGCCCTCGAGGATGTCCCAGCTCGCCTGCAGGTAGCGCTCCGGCGTGCCGATGTCCATCCAATAGCCCTCGAGGCGGCGCCCGTACAGGCCCTGGCCGACCAGTCGTGGGAAGACCTCGCGCTCGATCGAGACGGCCCGGCCGGGCGGGATCAACTCGAGCACCCGGGGCTCGACCACGTACGCGCCGGCGCTGATCTCGTCGGTGTCGATCTCATCGGTGCCGGGCTTCTCGAGGAATCCGAGCACCTCGCCGCTGCGCGCACGCCGCACGAGCCCGTAGGAGGACGGGTCGTCCACCGGATAGAGGGCGAGCGTGACCAGGGCCCCGGTTTCGGCGTGCTGGCGCTGGAGAGCGGTCAGGTCGAGGTCGGTGAGGACGTCGCCGTTGAGGACCATGAACCGGTCGCCGAGCAGCCCCTGGTCGGCGGCGAGGCGCAGCGGCCCGGCGGTGCCGAGCGGCTCGTCCTCCTGCACGTAGCGGATCGAAGGCCCGCCGGGGATCGCGTCGCCCAGCGCGACCCGCAGATCGTCGGCGCGAAAGCCACAGGCCATGATCACCTCGGTGACGCCATGGCGACCGAGCCAGTCGACCGTGTAGCGGATCGAGGGCCGGTCGACCAGCGGCACGGCCGGCTTCGGCTGCGTCAGGGTGAGCGGTCGCAGCCGCGTCCCCTCGCCGCCGACGAGCACGAGCGCCTGCATCACGCCTCAGCCGCCGCCCCGCCGTCGGCGGGACGGCCGATGCCCTCGTAGGTGAAGCCCGCGGCTCGCAGGCGCGCCGGATCGAGGAAGTTGCGCCCGTCCACCAGCAGTGGGTTCGCCATTCGTCGCGCCGACTCCTCCCAGTCGAGCTCGGCGAACTCCGGCCATTCCGTGACCAGGATCGCCGCGTCGGCGCCCTCCAGCGCGGACGCGGGTGAGTCGCTGATTTCGACGTCGGGCAGCAGCTCGCGCGCCCGTTGCTCGGCGATCGGGTCATAGGCGCGGACCTCGGCCCCCTCGCCCTGAAGGCGGGCGGCCAGCACGAGGCTCGCCGCGTCGCGCATGTCGTCCGTATCCGGCTTGAACGCGAGCCCCAGGAGCGCGATCCGGCGGCCGGCGAGCGAGCCGAGGTGCTGCTTGAGCTTGCCGACCACGCGGCGCTTCTGCAGCTCGTTGACGTCGATCACGGCGCTCAGGAGCTGGAAGTGATAGCCGGTGTTCCCGGCGAGCTTCTTGAGCGCGATCGTATCTTTCCCGAAACAGCTCCCGCCCCACCCGATTCCGGCACGCAGGAACTTCGGGCCGATGCGATCGTCCAGGCCCATGCCCCCGGCGACCTCGGACACATCGGCCCCGACCTCCTCGCAGACGTTCGCGATCTCGTTGATGAACGAGATCTTGGTCGCCAGGAACGCGTTGGAGGCGAGCTTGATCATCTCCGCCGAGGCGACGTCCGTACGCACCTGCGTGCCGCCGAGCGGCTCGTAGACGTCGGCCACGGCATCGCCGGCCCTCTCCGAGCCGGGATCGGCGCCGATCACGACCCGGTCGGGATGCAGGAAGTCCTCCACGGCGGAGCCCTCCTTGAGGAACTCCGGGCAGGAGACGTAGGCCAGCCCGGGCCTTCTCCTGCGGATCGCGGTTCCGGTGCCGGCGGGCACGGTGCTCTTCATCACCAGGGCGTGCCCACCGCCGTCGGGGAGCGCCGCGATGACGCTCTCGACCCGCGAGAGGTCCGCGTCCCCGGAGTAGGTGGGCGGCGTGTCGACGCAGCAGAAGAGCAGCCGCGCGGCGTCGAGCACGTCGCCGATCTCGGTCGTGAATCGCAGGCGCTCGCGATTGCTCTCGATCAGCTCCGGAAGGCCCGGCTCGTGGATCGGCAGCTCGCCGCCCGCACGTAGCGCGTCGACCTTCCGCTCGTCGACATCGACCGCGAACACCGGATGACCGAGCTGGGCGAAGCAGCCTGCGGTGACCAGTCCGACCCAACCGACCCCGATGACGCCGATCGCCGGCTTCTCGTTCGCGTTCATGTACCGGGGAAGCTAGTCGCCGAACTCGCGCATCGACGTCGCGATCGAGAGCATCTGACCCTCGTCGAGCGACTGCAACAGCGTGTTGTTGACCCAGTAGGCGGCGGTCTTGGTCTTGAAGCCGACCAGGCGCAGGCGGTCACCGTCGTAGAAGAGCAGGTAGTCGCGGTCGTCGATGGTCCGCGTCTCGCTCGGGTTGTCGAGGATCGGCGCATCGACCCAGTCGGTGCCCGAGACGCCGTAGTACTCGCTGAAGAGACCGTTGCCGAAGTTGATGCCGGGGATGTCGACGACCATCTTGTAGCCGCGGTAGGCCTCCTTGTCGGGACCGTCGATCGGGAACGCCCGGCTCGCCTCGTTGATCGTCGAGCCGGGAGCGAGGCGGGTGGGGTAGTAGATCGGGAAGTCGATCATCGGCTTCCCGCCGCCCGTCTGCACCTTCGACATCTGGTTCGCGTACAGCTGGCCCTGCTCGGTCGAGTCGTCCATCTCCGGTCCGACGAAGTCCTGCTTCGGCTCGTCGTCGGACTTTCTATCGCCGCCACGGTCGTCCGGCTTCTGCTTGTCCTCCTCCGGCGGAGGCTTGTCCGCATCACCGCCCGGCCTGGCGCCGGGCGTTCCCCCGACGCCGAGGAACTGCTCGACCGTCTTCTTGATCGCGTCCTCGGAGGCGGTCACGTAGCCACTGGTGCCATCGCCGAGATCGGCCGGGAAGTGGACCTCGCGCACCGGCGCTGACTGCACCGCGAGGAAGGTCTTCAGCAGCTCCAGCAGCGTCACCCCGTCGCTGATGTCGGAGGTCGTGTACTCGGTGAAGATGTCGAGCAGCTCGTTGCGCTCGCGGATCAGCGTTCCGGGCGGCAGCTTCTGGCGCGCCTCGCGCATGAAGTCCTGCTGGCGCGCCGAGCGCACGAGGTCGTTGTCGTCGTGGCGGAAGCGCACGTACTGGAGCGCCTTGAGGCCGCAGAGGCGCTGATAGCCGGCCTCGATGTCGATCTCCGCGGTCCCCGACTCCGGCGGAATGAAATAGCGACGGTCGACGTCGATATAGACACAGCCGATCGCGTTCACGGCGTCGGCGAAGCCGGTGAAGTTGATGTTGACGACGTGGTTGATCTCGAGGTCCGTGAGCCGCTCGACCACCTCCAGCGTCAGTTCGGGCCCACCCACCGTGTAGGCCTCGTTGAACTTGGCCACGCCGAGCTTCGGGATCGAGACCCGAAGGTCGCGCGGAATCGAGAGCAGGGCGATCGCCTCCTGATCGGGGTCGACGCGGAGCAGGATCGTCGTGTCGGAGCGCCCCGGATCGCCCTTCGTGTTGAGGCGCTTGTCGGAACCGAGGATGAGGATCGTCTGCGGGGCGCCGCCATCGACCTCGGTGAGCTGGTCGCGCAGCGAGGCGAGCGCGTCGTTGTCGCTCAGTCCCTCGGCGATGTCGGTGAGGTAGACGAGCAGGCTGATCGAGGTCGCCGCCGCCATCGAGACCACGATCACGAGCGAGGCGGCCAAGAAGCGCGCCCACAGCGGCTTCGCCCTCGGCACCTTCCCGTCGCCGTCCTCCGGTGCGGGGACGACCGCGGCCGGCGTCTCCTCCGCCGGTGGTTCCTCGGCGTCGGCCTCCGCCTCGGGCCCATCGCCGGCCGGCGTCGCATCGGGCGGGTGCTCCTGCTCGACATCGTGTGCGGCGGTCCGCGCCCGCACGCCGGCCATCGCCGCCTCCTCGGCCTCCTCGCGGTCGGCGATGATCAGGGTCTCGGCCTCGACCGTCTCGCCGGTATCGGCGGCTTCCGCCTCGTCGGGCTCCTCGTCCTCGGGCGCCTCGTCTTCGGGTTCCCCCTCCCCGGGCTCGTCCTCGCCGGGCTCCTCCCCTTCCTCGGGCTCGTCCTCGCCGGGCTCCTCTCCGCCGGGCTCCTCCGCGCGGGGCTCACCGTCGTCGGGCTCCTCGCCCTCGGGTTCGGCCTCGTCCTCGGGTTCGTCGACGTCGAGCGCGGCGTCGGCCTCCGCCTCGTCGCCTTCCGCTCGCCGGCGTCCGGCCCAGGTTGCCGGCGGCGGAGCCTCGGGCTCGCCGGCCTCGCCCGGGTCGTCGCCCGCCGGCACGTCCGGCGTCTCGTCCTCGGGCCTCATCCGACTGCTCCTTCGCTCTCGACCTCGAGCCTCCTGGGCAGGTCGTTGACGAAGTCGACCACGGCGCGCCTGTAGCTCGCAAGCGAACTCACCGAGACCCATTCCTCGGGCCCGTGGTGACCGGCGCCGAGCGGCCCGAACTCGACCGCGGGGACGCCCGCGCGCAGGAACGACACCGCGTCGGATGCCCCGTCACGGCCGACGCTCATCGTCTCCCCGTTCGTATACGGCGCGGTCGCGTCGCACAGCGCGCGCACGAAGGGCAGCTCCGGGTCGACCTGCGCGGGGGGGCGCTTGAAGGTCGAAACCACGGTCGCGCCGGGAATCCCGCGGACCTCGTCGAGGATTGCGTCAGGGTCCTGCTCGGGCAGGTGGCGGACGTCCACGTCGATGAAGCAGGTGTCGGGCACTTTGTTGAGGGCGTCCCCGCCGAGGATTCGGCCGAGGTTGATCGACGGCCGGTCGAAGAGCTCCGAGCTTTGCGATGCAAACGGTAGCGACTGAATCGCGCGGAACACGTCCACCGCCCGCAGGATCGCGTTTTCGCCGAGCCAGGGGGTCGCGCCGTGGGCAGCCCGACCGTCGACGCGCAGGCGCATCGCGACGACGCCCTTGGCGGCGACGCCGACATGCATGTCGGTCGGCTCGCCGGTGATCGCGAAGTCGCCGACGAAGCCCTCGGCCACCAGCAGCTCGCCGCCCCGCTCGACCTCCTCCTCGGATTCCTCGTCCGGCACGATGCCGAGCCGCACCCGGACGCCGTCCTGCTCGCGCAGGTCGGCTGTCGCCAGCAGCAGGCAGGCGAGGGCGCCCTTCATGTCGTAGGCACCCCTGCCCAGCAGCCGGTCCCCGTCGACCCGGGGCTCGAACTGCTCGGCGCGCCCGGGCACGACGTCGACGTGTCCGTGCAGCAGCACCGTCGTCGGCGCCGTCTCGGGGCCGACCTCGGCCAGCGTCACCGGAAGGGCGCGGCACGCGATCTGGCGGGTCTCGATGTTGCGCGCGTCGAGCCAGCCCTTGATGAACCCGGCGCACAGCTTTATCCCCTCCGGCGTGGAGGTGTCGTATCCGATCAGCTTCTCTGTCAACAGGCGCTCATCCATCAGTTGATCAGTATGAAAAGTCCGCAGGTCCGCAGGTGGCGGGCCCTGGCAGATTGCAGGCGAGGAAGCCGCCGTGCTGCGACCTGCGAACTCACGCTCTCGGCGATCTCGATGAACGCCTCGCAGCGGGCGCGCTCGCGCTCGGCCTGCTCGGCGGCGGCGGAGCCCTCCTCGGCCTCCTTGAGTCGTTGCTCGGCGTCCTCGAGGCGGCCCCGCAGCTCGGAGACGTCGAGCCCGTCGGGCGGGATCGCCTCGGCGATCAGCACCCGGGCGCGATTCGCGAAGACCTCGAGCCAACCCTCCCCCTGGGCGTAGGTCTCGACGTCGGAGTCGGACTTGTGCAGCCGCAGCTCGGCCGGGACCAGGCGGGCGACCATCGGGATGTGCTGGGCGAGGATCCCGACCTCCCCGACGGCCGTGCGGGTCGAGAGCTGGACCAGCTCGCCCGTGAACACCTCGCCCTCGGGCGTCAGGACCTGCGCCTCGAGCTTGTGCTCGGAAGCTATGCGGTCACCTCCTCGGCCTCCTGCTCTGCCTCCTTGCGGTCCTCGGCCTCCTCGGCCTCGCGCTCGACGCCCTCGTCCTTCTCGCCCTTCTCCTCGGTGCCGGTCACCTGCTCGATCGAGCCCTTCATGTAGAAGGCCGACTCCGGGAGGTCGTCGTACTTGCCCTCCAGGATCTCGGCGAAGCTGCGCACGGTCTCGGCGACCGGGACGTACTCGCCGTCGCGGCCGGTGAACGCCTCGGCGACGAAGAACGGCTGCGAGAGGAAGCGCTCGAGCTTGCGGGCGCGGTTTACGGAGACCTTGTCCTCGTCGGAGAGCTCGTCGATGCCGAGGATCGCAATGATGTCCTGGAGCTCCTTGTAGCGCTGGAGCACCTCCTGGACCTCGGTCGCGACGCGGTAGTGCTCCTCGCCGAGGACGTCGGGCTTGAGGATCGTGGACGTCGAATCGAGCGGGTCGACCGCCGGGTAGATCCCCTTCTCGGAGATCGCCCGCGAGAGCGTGGTGGTCGCGTTCAGGTGCGCGAACACCGACGCCGGCGCCGGGTCGGTGAGGTCGTCCGCGGGGACGTAGACCGCCTGGATCGAGGTCACCGAGCCCTGCTTCGTCGAGGAGATCCGCTCCTGCAGGCCGCCCATCTCGGTCTCCAGCGTCGGCTGGTAGCCGACCGCCGACGGCATCCGCCCGAGCAGCGCCGACACCTCGGAGCCCGCCTGGACGAAGCGGAAGATGTTGTCGATGAACAGCAGGACGTCCTGGCCGCCCTGCTCGCGGAAGTACTCGGCCATCGTCAACCCCGAGAGCGCGACTCGCAGGCGGGCGCCCGGCGGCTCGTTCATCTGGCCGAAGACGAGCATCGTCTTGTCGATGACGCCCGACTCCTTCATCTCGAGCCACAGGTCGTTGCCCTCGCGCGAGCGCTCGCCGACCCCGCAGAATGCCGAGAGGCCCTCGTGCTCCTCGGCGATGTTGCGAATCAGCTCCTGGATCAAAACGGTCTTGCCGACGCCGGCGCCCCCGAACAGCCCGACCTTGCCGCCCTTCGCGTACGGGGCGAGCAGGTCGACGACCTTGATCCCGGTCTCGAGGATCTCCTGCGCCGGGGCGAGGTCCTCGACGCTCGGTGCCGGCCGGTGGATCGGCCAGCGCTCGTCCGCTTCAACCGGGCCGGCGTTGTCGATCGGGTCGCCGAGCAGGTTGAATATCCGCCCGAGGGTGCCGCGGCCGACCGGGACCGTGATCGGCCCGCCGGTGTCGATCACCTCGTCGCCGCGCCGGAGGCCATCGGTGGCGTCCATCGCCACCGCGCGCACGCGGTCGTCGCCGAGGTGCTGCTGCACCTCGCAGACGAGCGTCGTCGCCTCATCGCTGTCGCGGTCGGCCCCGCCGGCCGTCATCTCGATCTCGAGCGCCGAGTAGATCCCGGGCAGCTGGTCGGGGAACACCGCGTCGATGACGACGCCGGTCACCTGCTCGATCCGGCCCTTGTTGGTTGCGTTTCCGTTGGTATCAGCCATGTATCTCCTTCGAGGTCGCGGGTCGCAGGTGGCAGCGGGCAGATCCTGTCTGCTGCGACCTGCGGCCTGCGACCTCGTTCATCCCAGCGCCTCCGCGCCTCCTACGACTTCAAGAATCTCCTGCGTGATCTCGGCCTGGCGGACCCGGTTCATCTCCAGCGTCAGGTCGCCGATCATGTCCTGCGCGTTCTCGGCGGCGCTGCGCATCGCGGTCATTCGCGCGCCGAGCTCCGAGGCCGACGACTCGAGCAGCGCGCGGTACACGGACAGGTCCACGTACTCCGAGAACAGCATCGGCAGCAGGTGCTCGGGCTCGGGCTCGTAGTCCCAGTAGGCCTTCTCGTGTGCCTCGGCGAGCTCGGCGTCAGCCGGCTCCTCAGGCTCAGGGATGCCCTCGCCGAAGACCTCGGCCTGCTGCAGCGGAAGCAGCGTCTGGCGGCGCACGTACTGGGTCAGCGGCGAGACGTAGCGGTTGTAGACGAGCTCGACCCGGTCGAGCTCCTCGTCGACGTAGGCCGAAGTGACGTCGTGAGAGATCGCGCGCGCGTCGGTGAACGCGGGCCGGTCGGTGAACCCCATGTAGGAGTTCGCGATCTCCTCCCCGCGGAAGGTCAGGGTCGAGTTCCCGCGCCGACCGATCACCGAGAACGACACGTGCGCGCCGTCGCCCTCGAACTCGCGCTTGAGCCGGATCCCCTCGCGGATGATGTTGGTGTTGAACGCGCCGGCGAGCCCGCGATCGCCGGTCACGAGGATGATCCCGACGCGCTGCAGGTTCTCGCGCTCCTCGAGCAGGGCGATGCGGGGGATCCCCGCGGCCGCCTCGGCGACCCGCTGGGTCATCTTGCGGATCGCCTGCGCATACGGGCGCATCGCGTCGATCCGCTGCTCCGCACGTCGCAGGCGGGCAGCGGCGACCATCTCCATCGCGCGCGTGATCTTGTGAATGTTCTTCACGCTCGCGATCCGGTTCTTGACTTCCTTCTGGGTGGCCATGGCGGCGAGCGGTAGTTAGGCCCGGACCTCCTCGGCCTCCTCGACGGCCTCCTCGGCCTGCTCACGCTCCGCCTCGGCCTCGGCCTCCTTCTCGGCCTCCTCGTCGGTGCGGCCGGGTTGCTCGCGCTCGTGCTCGGCCTTGACCCGATCCGACTCGCCCTCCTCGAGCGGCTGGCCCTCCTCGTCGAAGTCGGGGCCGAAGTCGTCGACCATCTCGGCGATCGCCTTGCCGAGCTCCTCCTCGTCCTCGTCGGAGAGCTGGCCGTCGTCGATTCGCCCGACCAGGTCCTGGGACTCGGCCTTCAGCCGCCCGAGCAGGTCGGCCAGGAAGTCCTGAACGCGCTCGGTCTTGATCCGGTCGAGATAGCCGCCGGTGCCGGCGTAGATCGACGCGACCTGCTCGGCAACGGAGAGCGGGCTGCGCTCGTTCTGGTTCAGCATCTCGACGAGCCGCTCGCCGCGGGCGAGCTGCTTCTGCGTCTCGGGGTCGAGCTCGGATCCGAACTGCGCGAACGCCTCGAGGTCGCGGTACTGCGAGAGGTCGAGCTTCAGCTTCCCCGCCACCTTCTTCATCGCCTTGGTCTGCGCGTTGCCGCCCACCCGCGAGACCGAGATGCCGACGTTGATCGCCGGCCGGACGCCCGAGAAGAACAGGTCCGACTCGAGGAAGATCTGGCCGTCGGTGATCGAGATGACGTTGGTGGGGATGTAGGCCGAGACGTCGTTGGCCTGCGTCTCGATTACCGGCAGCGCGGTCAGCGAGCCGCCGCCGAGGTCGTCGTTGAGGCGCACCGCGCGCTCGAGCAGGCGCGAGTGGAGGTAGAAGACGTCACCCGGATAGGCCTCGCGCCCCGGCGGGCGGCGCAGGAGCAGCGACATCTGGCGGTAGGCCGAGGCGTGCTTGGTGAGGTCGTCGTAGACGCAGAGCGCGTCCTTGCCGCCGTAGAGGAAGTGCTCGGCCATCGCGCAGCCGGCGTAGGGCGCCATGAACTTGATCGGCGCCGCCTCGTCGGCGGGCGCGGCGACGATGATCGTGTTGTCGAGCGCGCCGGCATCGTCGAGGATCCCCGCGACCTGAACGACGGTCGACATCCGCTGGCCGACGGCGACGTAGACGCACACGAGGTCCTTGTCGCGGTTGTTGATGATCGTGTCGATGGCGATCGCCGTCTTGCCGGTCTGGCGGTCGCCGATGATCAGCTCGCGCTGGCCGCGGCCGATCGGGATCATCCCGTCAATCGCCTTCAGGCCGGTCTGCACCGGGGTGTTCACCGGCTGGCGCTCGACCACGCCGGGCGCCTTGAACTCGGCCGGACGGGTCTCGGACGTGTTGACCTCGCCCTTGTCGTCGAGCGGGCGGCCGAGCGGGTCGACGATCCGGCCGAGCAGCTCGTCGCCGACCGGGATCTCGAGCAGGCGACCGGTGCGCTTCACCGTGTCGCCCTCGACGATGTGGTCCCACTCGCCGAACAGCACCACGCCGACGTTGTCGGTCTCGAGGTTCAGCGCGAGTCCGGTGACGTCGTGCGGCAGCTCGAGCATCTCGAGCGACATGCAGTTGTCGAGCCCGTGCACGCGGGCGATGCCGTCGGCCACCGAGAGCACGGTTCCGACCTCCGACAGGTCGGCGGCGTCGGCTTCGAGCCCCTCGATCCGCTGCCTGAGGATTTTCGAAATCTCGTCGGGCTTGATCTCCACTTCGTGATCAGTCTCCTTGGTCGCGAACGCTGCAAACCGGCGCATTTCGCCGTCCTCGGCCGATCGCCTCGCTCACGTAGGTTCTCCCTACGCTCGCTTCGCCGATCGGCCTGCGTCCAGCGAACTGCTTGGTTTTCGCGTTCGTTTGGTTCATGAGGTCGTTAAGCCGCGGAAGCGACTTCCTTTCTCAGTTTCTCCAGCTTGCTGCGCAGGCTCGCGTCCAGGACCATGTTGCCGACCCGGAGCACGAGCCCGCCGAGGATCTCGGGGTCGACCTCGCTCGAGAGGTCGATCTTGCGATCGGTCTGCCGCGCAACCTCCTCGCCGACCTTGTCGACGACGCTCTTGTCGAGCTCCACGGCGCTCGTCAGCGTCACCTCGAGCCGCCGCTTCGCCTCTGCCCAGAGCTCATCGAAGCGCTGCCGGATGCGGAAGATGGCCGGCATCCTGTGCTTCTCGGCGAGCAGCTCGAGGAAGTTGACCAGTTCGTCGCTCGCGCCCGAGATGGCTCCGCGGATCGCGCGCTTCTTCTCCTCTGATGAGAAGTAGGGGCTGAAGAAGAACACGCGCATGTCCTGGCTTTCGTTCAGCGCGTCGACGAACTGCCCCAGCTGCTCGTGGATCGTGTCGAGCTCGCCGCGATCCTCGGCGGCCTCGAACAGCGCATCGGCATAGACCCTCGCGATTTCCTCCACGGCCTACTTCTTCTCCTCCGCCCCGTTACCCGCGAGGGAGCTGAAGTCGACCTCGGCCAGCGCCTCCTCGACCAGCCGCTTCTGATCGGCCTCGTCGAGGCTCTTGCGGGTCACCTTCTCGGTCGCGAGCACGGTCAGGTCGGCGACCTCGTTGCGGATCTGCTCGAGCGAGCGCCGGGTTTCGACCTCGATGTCCTTGCGTGCCGCGGCGACCAGCTCCTCACGCTTGGCCTTGCCCTCCGAGGCGGCCTCGGCGACCGCCGCCTCGGACGCCTTGCGCGCTCGGGCGACGATGTCCTCGGCCTGCTCGCGCGCCTCGCGCAGCCGCTGGCGATACTCCTCGAGCAGCTCATCCGCCTCCTCGCGCTGCCGCTCGGACGCCTCGATGTTCTCCCGGATCGCGTTCGCCCGCTTCTCGAGCGCCTCGCCGATGCGCGGGAAGGCGACCTTGGAGAGCACGAACATGGTCACCCCGAAAGCGAGCAGGGTCCAGAACATCAGCCCGAGGGAGGGCGAGACGAGGAAGCTGCCGCCCTCCTCCTCGGCGTGCTCCGCCTGCGCGACCAGGAACGCGCCTATGTCTCCGACCAGCTCCACGGCCTAGAGGAAGAAGGCGATCAGGCCGAAGATGAAGGTGTAGAAGGCGACGGCCTCGGTCAGCGCGAACCCGAGCCAGCGGATCGACTGCAGCTCGTCCTTCATCTCGGGCTGGCGGGCGACCGACTCGATCTCCTTGCCGAAGATGATCCCGATGCCGATTCCGGCCCCGATCGAACCGAGGCCGGCGCCGACGCCGAGCGCGATCGACTTCAGGCCGTCATCCGTCACGCCTGACGCGGCCTGGGCAATCGGAAGCAATACGTCCATTGAGTACTCCTTTTCTAATGACTCTCGGCGGTCGCACCGCCGATGTAGATGGCTGTCAAGGTCGAGAAGATGAAGGCCTGCAGCGTCGCCACCAGCCCGATCTCGAAGACGAAGAAGGCGAACGCCATCGGGAAGGTGAGCACGCCGAGCGCCGCGAGGCCGAGCAGCACTGCGAGGCCGCCGGCCATGAACAGGATCAGCAGGTGGCCGGCGAGGATGTTGGCGAACAGACGCACGGAGAGCGAGATCAGCCGCACCATGTGCGAGATCGCTTCGATCACGAAGATCGCACCACGCCCGAAGGCGTTCATGTCCTCGAGGCCGGGCGGTAGCCAGGACTTCAGATAGCCGAACAGGCCCTTCGCCCTGACGCCCTCCCAGTGGTACGCGAGCACCGACACCAGCGCCAGCACGAGCGGGATCGAGATGTTCGCGGTCGCGGCGTAGATCGCGAAGGTCGGTACCTCGAGCCCGAAGATGTCCACCTTGTGCTCGGTGTTCGTCGGCAGCGGGATATAGCCGAGCATGTTCGAGAACCAGATGAAGAAGAACAGCCCGGCCAGATAGGGGAACCACTTGCGCGCCAGTTTCTCGTCGGGGATGTTGCCGCCTGTGATGTTGTTGCGGGTCAGGTCGTAGGCGAGCTCGACTGCCATCTGGGTCTTGTTCGGCTCGCGCTGCATCCGGCGAGCGATGAAGGTCATCACCCCGATCGTCGCCGCGCTGGCGAGCACCAGGTAGAGGACCGCCTTGGTGATCGAGAAGTCGATGCCGGCGATGCTGATCTCGATCCAGGGGTCGAGCCGGAACTCGTTCTGGGGCTGGAACTCGTCGTTCTCGCCAGCGCTCCCGACGATCACGACCAGCAGGACCGTGATCAGCAGGTAGAGCCCGAGACCGATGAAGACCTTGGCCTTGGTGCTCATCGCCGCTCCCCTGCCTCGAGCAGCTTCGTCAGCGCGAGGGCGGCGAGGTGCACCGTGACCAGTGCGAGACAGAGCACCGCCGCCGCGAGGCCGTCCTCGCGATCGCCGAGCAGGCCGACGAGCAGGACGGCCAGCGCGACGAGCCACACGCGGCCGAGGGTCGAGGCGCCGACCAGGCCGAGCGCAGTTCGCCGGTCGCCCCGGCCCAGCGCCGCCGCCGCCCGGCGCTCGGTGAGCACGAGAACAGCGTGCTGGGCGAGCCACGCCGCCGCGGCCGCCGCATAGCCGAGCAGCGGGAGGTCGGCGAGCACGAACACGGGCAGCGCAAGCGCCAGCAGCCCGAGATCGGCGTAACGCAACACCGCGCTCGGACGGCCGCCGGAAGCGGCGTCAGAGCCTTCTAAAGCGAGCGTAGACAAGAGCAAGGCCGGCGATTAGACCCGCGAACAGGCCGGCGAGGCCGAACGGGATCGCAAGGTCGACCAGCGAGCCGAGCCCGTACCCGGCCGCCGCCGCGACGATCATCGCCCCCTCCACCGAGAGGCCGGCCGTGGCGGCGTCCGCCCTCGTCGGAGGGCCCGGTGTCATCCGAAAAGCTGAAGCTGCGGCCAGACAATGACGGTCGCGAATCCGATCGATCCCAGGGAAGAAAGAGCCGCCGGGCGCCGGCGGGCCGGCGGCAAGGCGGGCTCGCGACTATATCGGGAACCAGGCCCCCGCGGCGCGCGCTTGTAACAACTTTGTGACAGCCGCTACTGGGCTGCTCGAGCGCCTCGAACTCACCCGTCTCGGGGCCGATCACTGCCCACTCCCCGGTCTCGGGGTCGACGGCCGCGAAGCTGCCCGCGGCTCGGGGCTATCCCGCGCAGGTCCCGAGGACGCCCGCGACGAGTATGCGCGGGTCACGGGGATGGCGAGGGCCTGGCTCAGTGGTTCGTTTTCGCAACTCGAGCTGCGTGGGGTCGGCCAGGCGTCGCAGGCGTCCCGCGGCGATCAACCTTTCGTCCACGGCGCCGATCCGGCCACCGAAGATCGTGTAGGCGGGCGTCCCCAGCGCGACGGCCTCGCGGTTCATCGTGCCGCCGCCGCTGACGACGACGTCGGCGTAGGCAACGAGGCTCTGGGCATCGATCACGCGATCGGGGACGATGAGCGAATCGCCGGCCCGCGCTCTGGCCGCGCGGCGCTGATCCTCGTTGCGCGGCAGCACCACCGCGACGGTCTGCGGATCGGCGGCCAGTCGATCGAGCACCGCATCGTAGAGCCGGTTTCGCGAGCGGTACGCCGAGGTGTCGTCTGGTGGGCGGACGACTGCCAGGATCCGTCGGCGGTCGATTCCCAACCCGCTGAGAACGGACGGGTCCGGCTCGAAGTCGGACAGGTAGTAGTCCTCCTTGAGGCCCGGGTACCGGCAGAGGTTCGACGGCGATGCGCCGAGTTCGCGCAGCCGATCGACTGGGATCGCGTCTGGGACCAGCACCCGGCGTGCGACTCTGAAGCTGATTCGGCGCTGCAGGCCGGCGAACTCGTAGTCCTGCATCTGCACGGCCGGCACGCGCAGGATCGCGCAGACGACGGCGAGGTCGACCGACCCGTGGGCGAGGGCGAGGTCGAACCGTCGCCGGCGCGCCCAGAAGCAGAGGCGCGCGCTGCGGCGCGCCAGAGCGCCGGCCTTGCCGATGGTCGAGGCGCCCCCGTGGCGGTCGATGACCTCGTGGGCGATCCCGAGCCGATCAAGCGTGGCCTCCGTCTGGCCGAACCGGCGTGTGGTCACGACGACCTCGTGCGCCGACGCCCGCAGCAACGCAATGATTGGACGTAGCACCAGGGGATGGGGCGGGGACGTCATGTCCACCCAGATGCGCATCGCTCTTCTAGCGGTGAGTGGTCAGCGCCCGCTCCAGAGGTTCCTCCCCGTCCTCCTCGGCGAGCTCCGGAGCGCCGTCGACGGGTGAAGCGAAGCGGCGAAGACCAAGCGCCTCGAGATGTCGCGCCTTGAGGATCTCGAGGTTGTAGACCATCCACACCGAGGTCAGCAGGACTGCGAGCGCACCCGCGGCGGCGATCGCCGCGTTGGAGACATCGATCTCACCACCCGGCCGCGGGGGCAGGAAACGAAGCAGGAGCGCGTAGGAGGCGACCAGGGCCGCCCAGACGTGGAGGTAGGCGGCGGTTCGGCGTTGCGAATACCCGATTCGCAGGAACCGATGGTAGAAGTGGTTGTGATCGGCGCCCCAGGCCGGACGCCGGTATTTCAACCGCTTCAGCACGACGAACGACGTGTCGAGAATGGGCACGGCGATCAGCAGCAAGGGCGCCACCAGGGCGATCGTCGCCGCGGTCTTGAGCACGCCCTCGACCGAGACCGTCGCCAACAGGAACCCCAGCGCGAGCGCCCCGGAATCGCCCATGAAGATCTTCGCCGGGTGATAGTTGTGCCAAAGGAAGGCGAGCGTGGCCGCGCAAACGATCCCGGCGAGTACGGCGGCATCGGCGCGACCCCATGACGCGGCGAGCAGCGCGAAGGACGCTGACGCGATCGCCACGATGCCGGCGGCAAGCGAGTCCATACCGTCGATCAGGTTGATCAGGTTCGCGAGCAAGACGATCCAGAGAACGGTCAGCGGGTATCCGACCCAACCCACGTCGTGATCGCCGATCAGCGGCAGGGTGATGTGGCGGAAGGTGAGGTCGGCCCCGATCACGGGGATCAACGACACCGCAGCCACCGCAGCGAGCTTTGCCCAGGGACTGATTCCCCAGATGTCATCCGCGACGCCGACGACGGCGATCGCCCCGGTGCCGATCAGGATCGCCGGATACGGGCCCTCGAGGTCGAGGAAGAGGAGGGCCGAGATGATGATCCCGAGCACGATCGCGATCCCGCCGATGCGGGGGATCGCCCGCGTGTGGATGCGCGGGCGGTCGTCGCCGTGGTCGAGTCCGCCGATCCGCGGAGCCAGCCATCCGACCAGCGGAGTCAGCACGAGCACGATGGCGGCCGCGCATACGAAGCCCCAGAGGAACGCTTCGTTGCTTGTCAGCGCGTCCACGGCATCCGTGAACGACATGCGCGTGGTTATACAGCACCCGAGGGACCGCTCAGGCGGCACGGCGCAAGGCGGGCTACTATCCGCAGCTTGGCCCAAGTCTTGCGACAGCCCGCTGTTTTCGAGGACCGGATCGCGACCCGCGAGGCAACGCTCGGGGTCGTCGGCCTCGGTTACGCAGGGCTGCCGCTCGCCGTCGCGCAAGCGCAGGCGGGATTCGACGTAGTCGGCATCGACCTCAACGAAGCCCGCGTTCAGGCGGTGAACGAGCGTCGCTCGTACCTGATCGACGTACCCGCACAACGCTACGACGAACTGGATGGGCGCCTGCGGGCGACCAGCGACTATTCGGCGGTCGCGGAGCTCGATGCTGTGACTATCTGCGTCCCGACACCGCTGTCGAAGACCCGCACGCCCGACATCTCCCACGTCATCTCCGCGGCCGAGGCCTTGGCCGAGAACCTGCGCCCCGATCAGCTCGTCGTGCTGCAGTCGACCACCTACCCGGGCACCACCGAGGAGGCCGTGCTGCCGATCCTCGAGCGCACCGGGAAGCTCGTCGGGGAGGACTTCTTTCTCGGCTACGCCCCTGAGCGGCTCGACCCCGGTAACGCCACCTACACCCTCCGCAACACACCGAAGCTGGTCGCGGGCGTGACCGATGAGTGCCTCAAGCGCACCGAGCTCCTCTTCCGCCAGTTCGTCGAAACGGTGATTCCGGTCAGCCGACCGATGGTCGCGGAGACCGCGAAGCTGCATGAGAACACCTTCCGCTCGGTCAACATCGCGCTGGCCAATGAGCTGGCCTTGATGTGCGACCGGCTCGGAATCTCGGTCTGGGAGGTGATCGACACCGCGGCCACGAAGCCGTTCGGATTCCTGCCCCACTACCCCGGCCCCGGGCTCGGAGGGGACTGCATCCCGGTGGTGCCTCACTTCCTCGCCTGGCGCCTGCGCGAGTACGGGTACTCGGCGCAGCTCATCGACGCCGCCCACGAGATCAATGCGCAGATGCCGGTCTACGTGGTGCAGAAGATCGCCGACGCGCTCAACGACGCCGGCCTGCCGATCAAGGGGTCGCGGCTTCTGCTGCTCGGCATGGCCTACAAGCCCGACGTTCACGATACGCGCGAGTCCCCGAGCCTCGAGGTGATGCGACAGCTGATCGCGCGCGGGGGCGACGTCCGCTATTGCGACCCGTGGGTCGAGGAGGTGGAGCTGGAGGGCACCCACCACCGCGGTGTCGAGTGGTCAGCGGCCGCCGTGGCGGACGCGGACTGCGTCGTCGTGCTCACGGCTCACAGCCGCTTCCTCGACGAACCGCACTGGCGTGACGCGAAGCTGATCGTCGATACCCGAAACGTGGCGCCGCCCGCACCCAATCTCACCCAGCTCTAGCGTTGGCGTCGCTGCTCGTCCTCGGCGCGGGGTATCTCGGCGCGGCTCTCGCCGAGCTGGCCCTTGACGAAGGCGACCGGGTGACGCTCGCGGACAACTGGTATGCGACCGAGCGCGATCAGCTCGCGCCGCTGGAACGCCGCGGCGCCCGGGTCGAGACCGCGGACATTCGCGAGCGCGACGATTTGCGACGGCTGCTCGCCGACCGCCACGACCGCGTGTACCTGCTCGCGGCCCAGGCCAGCCGGCCGCTCGCCTTCGCCGAGCCCGATTACACCGAGCAGACGAACCTCGTCGGGCCGCGTCTCGTGGCCGAGGAGCTCGGGGCCGGCACGCCACTCGTCTTCGCCAGCTCCCTGCGCGTCTACGGACCGGCGCCGGCCGGGGACGTCGGACCCGACCACGCATTCGGCTCCCAGGGCGATCTCGCCCACCTCTCGAAGCTCTACGCAGAGCTGCTCTTGCGCATGCATGCCGAGCAGGCCGGGTTCGAACTCGTGATCCTGCGCTTCGGGATCGTCTACGGCCCGAGCCCGGTAGAGCACTCGCGGCCCGAGTCGCAGACGGTCGTCGACAAGTTCCGTCGCCTGGCCGCATCCGGATTGCCCCTGCCGCTCGACGGCGGCGGGGAGGCGACGATCGGAGTCGTGCATGTCGCCGACGCTGCTCGCATCCTTTACGCGGCGCCGACGGAAGGCGGAATCTCGGTTGCCAACGTCGCCGCGGAATCGGCGACGGTCGCCATGGTGGCGGCCATGGCCGAGGGCCGCGAGCCGGCCGGAGAACCGGCATGCCGCTTTCTGACCCCGTTCGATTACAGCCACCGGCTCGCCGACTACCTCGGATGAGGGTCCGAGGCCGCGGACCGCAGCGAGATCGATGAGGCTCGTCGTCACAGGCGCGACCGGCTTCTTGGGATGGCGCGCGGCGACCCTGCTCGCTGAAGCGGGACACGACGTCCTCGCGGTCGCCAAGCCGCGCGGCGCAAAACGCGCCCACGCCGGCGACCTGGTCGCAACCGAGCTCGATGCCGGCGCCCCCGCTGCGCGCGATCTGATCTCCGGGCGCGACGCCGTCCTTCACTTCGCCGGTATCCCCTCCCCCGCCCGTGCCAGCGGCGATCCTGCGCAGGCCGTGCGTGAGAACGTGGGCACGACCTTGAACCTGCTCGCCGGCTGCCTCGACCACGGCGCGGCGCTGCTCTACCCGTCTACGGTGAGGGCGGCCGTCCAGCCACCGCCGGACACCTACGCACTCTCCAAGTGGCTCGGCGAGCAGGTCTGTCGCGAGCACCCGGCGCCGGCGACCGTGACGCGCATCAGCTCTGCCTACGGGCCTGGTCAGGTCGCTTGGGAGGGGGCGACGGGCGCGATCGCTGCGTTCACGGCCCGCGCGCTGGAGGGCGCCCCGATCGTGATCAAAGGCAATCCCGACCGCACGCGAGACTTCGTCTACGTCGATGACGTCGTCGCCGCGCTGGAAGCGATCATGAGCTCCGGTCGATGGAACGAGACGATCACGCTGGCGAGCGGCGTCGCCACCTCCCTGCGGCAGGCGGCCGAGCTCGTGCGCGAGGTGACCGGCTCGGAGTCCGAGATCCAGACGCAGGCCGCAGAGCTGGCCGAGGGGGAGGACACCAGCTACCCGGTCGCACCCACGGCCCCGGAGCTAGGCTTTCGATCGCGCCCGCTCGCCGAGGGCATCGCCTCGTATGTCGCCTGGATCCAACGCCATCCCGCTGCTCAAGGCCGCGCCCGAGCCTGAGCAGATCGCCGACCGGCTGGCTGAAGGCCTTCCGCAGGGGCTCGAGCTCTGCCTCGCGAGCGATCACGTTGCGGACAAGGATTCGCTGCGCCGCGCGATTCGGGCATGCGACGGCCTCACCGAGCGCGGCCTGAAGCTCACCGCCGAGGCCCCGGTGAGCTGGCCGAGCGGCGCTTTCGTGCGAGTCGATCGGCTCGATGGCGAGGCAAGGTCGGGGATCGAACGGAGTGCCGAGTTCGCGCGGGCCATTGGATCACCGGTCCTCACCATTCATTTGTTCATCCCGCTCGACCCGGCGGAGTTTCGAGCCGCCGGCCCGGTGGACGGACGGTCGATCGAACGCTTCCTGCGCTTCTACGTCGAGGCCTGCACGAGTCGGGGCATCGAGCCGCTGATCGAGAACGTCCCCCCGGTGCTCCGCATGCGCACGGGCGGAATCTATCTCTCCCAGGTCGGCGGTCACTGGCGTGACCTGAGCGAGTGGCGCGGACGGATTCCCGAGCTCGCGTTCACGCTGGATACCTCCCACGCCGCCCTCTTCCGCTCATTCGCCAGCGCGTATCCCGCGCTCTTTGAGGTCGAGCGCCCGGAGGAGCTCGAGCTCGCGCGCTACGTCGCCGAGCTCGGCGCGGCGACCCGGGTGGCACACGTGTCGAATGCCCGCGGTCTGCTCGGCGAGGGCCTGCCCTACGGGTCGGGAGAGCTCGACCTCGACCCGACTGTCCGGCGCCTCGGCGAGCTCGTCCCCTACATCGTCGCCGAGATCAACGAGCCCGACCCGGCTCGCTCAGTCGAAATGAAGAAGGGGTACGCCGCGATCGAGTCCGCTCTGGCGGCGGAGCAAGACCCGGCGCCTGCGCCTCGGCAACCGACGCTCGCCGCCGGCGACGGGTTCGACTGGCAGGCGGTCCTGCGACGGCGGGACCCGGTCCCATCGGTGCTCGAGCTCGAAGAGCTCTTCGGCGGGCGGCGCGTGCTGATCACCGGGGGCGGCGGCTCGATCGGTAGCGCGCTCGCCACGTTTCTGCTCGGCTTCCGACCCGAGCGCATCGTCCTCCTGGACTCCCACGAACCATCGCTCGCGGCCGACCGCCGCGCGCGCGATCCCGCCGACCTCGCACGCGTCTCGCACAGGCTCGGCGACGTGCGCGATGGGGAGCGACTCGAATCCACGCTGGCCGCCGAGAGACCCGACGTCCTCTTTCATCTCGCCGCGTACAAGCACGTCGACTGGGCCGAGCGGTTCCCGGCGGAGTTCGTCGACACGAACCTGCGAGGGAGCTGGAACGTGCTTCGAGCCTCCGAGGCGAGCGCGGTTCAGACGGTGGTGGTGGCCTCGACCGACAAGGCGGCTCTGGCAGCGAGCCTCTATGCCCGCACCAAACGCCTGATGGAGCAGCTCACCGCCGACGCCGGCGGCGGGCGAATCGCGGCGCGCTTCGTCAACGTGCTCGGTAGCGCCGGCAGCGCCTCCGAGCTGTTCTTGCGCCAGGCCCGCGGCGGGGTCCCGCTCACGATCACCGACGCGGGCATGGTCCGCTACTGGATCACGATGGGTCATGCGACGTGCCTCGCGGCCCACGCGGCACTCCTGGCCACGGCGGGCAAGCGGCTCGCGGCTCCGGCGGACCCGGTGACGATGACCGTCGGCGAGCTGGCCGCGCGGATCTGGCACGAGTGCGGGCGCGAGGGTGAGCCCGAGGTCACCGCGATCGGCATCCGCGACGGCGAGACGATGGCCGAGGTGTTGACCGGCCCTGGCGAGGACCTGGCCGATGAAGCTCACCAAGGGGTGGCCGCCATCTCCGGCGGCCCTGGAACATCGTGCGCCGCCTGGGTCGCCGAGCGACTCACGGAGCGAGGTGAACGCCCGGAGGACGCCAACGAGGTATGGCTCGAGGCGCTCGGCCGTCCCGACTTGCTCGAGTCCGAGACCCCGTCGAACTCGGCTTAGCTGCCGCCGGCCACGGCACGCTCGAGCACACCGGCCATGCGCGCGGCCTGGCGGCGGACGTCGTGCTCGGCGGCCGCCGCGCGCGCGGCCGAATTCGGCGCAGGGAGCTCTGCGGCACGCTCGAGGGCCGCGGTGATACCCGCCGTGTCGTGGGGATCGACGAGGACCCCTGCCTCCGGCGGCACGAACTCCGGCGGGCCACCGATCGTGGTTGCGACCACGCTGCGTTGCATCGCCATCCCCTCGAGCGTCGCCTGGCCGAACGGCTCGATCAGCGACGGCTGGCAGAGGACGTCGCAGGCGGCGATCCAGCGCGGGACCTCGGCTTGCGGCATGCGGCCGCTGACGCGCACCCCGGCGCGGCCCTCGAGCACGCCGCGCAGCGGCCCGTCTCCGACGAAGGCGAGGCGGCCGCGGCCGAAGCGCTCGAACGCGTCGGCGAGCCGGACGACGTTCTTGCGCTCGATCAGCGAACCCACGCACAGAAACGCGGGCCCGTCGCCGTTCCAGTCGAGCTCGCGACGTGCCGGCGCGGCGGGTCGAGGGGCGAACGCGTCGAGGTCGACGCCGCAATCGGCAATCTCGAGCTTTGGTCGGGCGGCTGGGATCCGCTCGGCGAGGCGGTCTGCGAGCCAGCCCGAGTTGGCGATCAGGCGAGTCGAGCGGCGGACGATCAGCCGGGTCGCCGCAGTGACGCCGCGGATGTGACCGAGGTTGGCGACGTCCTGTCCGTGGGCCATCACCACCAGCGGCGCCCCGGCGACCCGAGCGGCAAGCGCGCCGGCGGCGCCGGTGGGAAAGAGAAAGTGCGCGAAGACCACGTCCGGCCGCTGGCGACGAGCTCTGCCGGTCGCGTCGCGGGCCAGGCGGGCGTAATCCGAGCGGGGCCCGCCTCGGCGGCTGATCGCGGCGACCTCGACCTCGTTTCCGAGCTCCTCCAATTCCCGAGCCACCGGCACCAGGAAGCTGCCGAGGTCGGGATGCGCCGGACTCGGCCACATCTGGGTGACGAGCAGGATGCGCATGGATGAGCCGGTTGCCTACCGGCCCCGCGGGACCGGCACGTGCGCTCGCTCACTCATCTCGATCGAATGGCCCACGGCTCCGAAACTTACGGCCCGGCCGTATGGTTATGGCGAGCGGGGGGAAAGATCGAGCTCCGACAAGGGAGGTATTCAGTGCTGGAGCAGAGGAGAAGGAGGCTGCCGTCGCCGGCGATGCTGGTCGCGATCGTCGCGCTGGTGGCCGCGCTGACAGGGTCGGCAGTCGCCCTCCAGGGAAAGAACTCGGTGAAGTCGAACGACATCGCCCCGAACGCGGTCCGCGGTAAGGACATCGCATCCGACGCGGTAAAGACACGTCACCTGCGCGACGGCAAGGTCACCGCGCCGAAGCTCGACCTGTTCAAGACCGGCGCGGTCGCGGACGAGGTCTCGACCACGTCGGCCCCGGCTGTCGACCTCGGCGGCCCGTCGGTGACCGTGACCGTGCCGACCGACGGCCTGGTCGGGATCTTCGCCCGGGTCGAGGGCAGGGCCGTCGGGGGCGGCCCCAACGCCGCCGCCCAGGTGCACCTGTTCGAGCCGACGTTCCTGAGTGCGGCCCCGGTCGTGATGAGCTACCCGGCCGGCGGCGGCTTCGCTGTCCGGCAGACCACCCCCGGATCGGGCGAGATCGACGGGGTCGGCTCGGCGCTTCGCGGCGGCCTGATCATCGTCGCCCCGCCGCCGGGGACCTACACGTTCTCGCTCCGCTACAGCGCCGCGGGCGGCGCCACGGCGCTGTTCCGCAACCGGGCGATCTGGGCGGGCGTCCTGAACTGATCCCGCGCTGATTCCGCCGCCCCTCGACCCTGCGGTCGAGGGGCGGCGGGCCGCGTCCCTAGACGGGCGCGGCGGACAGCTGCGCGTAGAGCGGATACCGCTCCATCAGGGAGCCGGTCCGCTCGGCCAGTGCCTCGCGCTCGGCATCGAAGCTGTCCGAGAGCGCGATCGCGATCACCTCGGCGATCTCCCGCAGGTCGTCCTCGACGAGCCCGCGCGTGGTCAGCGCCGGGGTCCCGATCCGCAGGCCCGACGGGTTCATCGGCGGACGCTCGTCGAACGGGATCGCGTTGCGATTGACCGTGATCCCGACCTGCTCGAGCCGCTGCTCGGCGGTCTTGCCGTCCAGCCCGGTCGGCCCGAGGTCGACGAGCACCAGGTGCACGTCGGTGCCGCCGGTGAGGACCTCGACCCCGTGCGACATCAGGGACTCGGCGAAGGCGCGCGCGTTGGCGACCGTCTGGCGCTGACGCGCCCGGAACGGCTCCGAGAGCGCGATCCCCAGCGCCACCGCCTTGGCGGCGATGATGTGCATCAGCGGTCCGCCCTGCTGGCCGGGGAAGACCGACCGGTCGATGTCCTTGGCGAGTTCCTCGCGGCAGAGGATCATCCCGCTGCGGGGCCCGCAGAGGGTCTTGTGGATCGTGGTCGTGGTGATGTCGGCATGCTCGACCGGGTTCGGGTGCTCGCCGGCGGCGACGAGCCCGGCGAAGTGCGCCATGTCGACCATCAACTTCGCGTCGACGGAGTCGGCGATCTCGCGGAAGGCGGCGAAGTCGAGCTGGCGCGGATAGGCCGACCAGCCGGCGACGATCACCTTCGGCCGGTGCTCGTGTGCCAGCCGCTCCACCTCCTCCATGTCGCAGCGGTGGTCCTCCCGCCGGACGTGATAGGCGACGACCTCGTAGAGCTTGCCGGAGACGTTGAGCTTCATCCCGTGCGTGAGGTGGCCGCCGTGGTCGAGGGCCATGCCCATGATCGTGTCGCCCGGCTCGAGGACTGCCATGTAGGCGGCGTTGTTCGCCTGCGCGCCGGCATGCGGCTGGACGTTCGCGTGCTCTGCCCCGAACAGCTCCAGGGCGCGATCGATCGCGAGCTGCTCGGCGACGTCGACCTCCTCGCAGCCGCCGTAGTACCGGCGGCCGGGATAGCCCTCGGCGTATTTGTTGGTCAGCACCGAGCCGGCGGCGTCGAGGACCGCCTGGGGAACGAAGTTCTCGGAGGCGATCATCTCGAGCGTGCCCTGCTGGCGCTCGAGCTCGCGCCGGAGAACGTCGGCGATCTGGGGGTCCACCTCGGCGAGTGGGGCGGTCTGGAAGTCCGCAGGAAGGTCGGTCAACTCGTCTCCTCGGGTCGTTCGGAGATCAGGTTTACATACGCCGCGGCCATACTGCTTCCATGGCACGCGACGACGTCGAGCTGGTCGAGCGGGCCTTCGCGCTGCTCGACTCCGACCGCTACGAGGAGGTGCTGCCGCTGATCGACGAGCGCTTCGAGATGGTGACCACGAGCGAGGTCGCCAGCGAGCCCGACACCTACCGCGGCCCAGACGGCGTGCGCCGGTGGTTCGAGTCGTTCCTGGAGGCGATGGACTCGGTGCGGGTCGTCGCCGACCGCATCCACCCGGTCGGGAGAGGTCAGGTGATCATCGAGTACGTGATCCGAGCGCGCGGCCAGCGCAGCGGGATCGAGGCCGAGCAGCCGGCCGTTGCGCTGGCGACGCTGGGGGACGGCAAGCTCCAACGGCTCGAGTTCTTCACCACTCTGCACCGCGCTCGAGCAGCCGTGCGACCCGATCCGAGCTGAGCGCGCCCTCGCGCAGGATCTCCCAGCCGCCGTCCGCGTCGATCGCGGTCAGGTCGACCACCGTCGAGGGCGCCCCGCCGAGCTCGCCGCCGTCGATCGCCAGGTCCGCCCCGGCGACGATCCGCGAGTCGACGTCCTCGAACCGCGCGGGCGCGAAAGCCCCGGAGGGATTGGCGGAGGTCTGGAGGAACGCGCCGGGCACGCCGCTCAACGGCCCCTCGATCAGGCGCACCCCGAGCCGCTCCGGATCGCTTCCGGAGGCGAGCGGATAGAGCCGCTGGGGGTTGTGGACGACCAGGGTCACCGGGCCCGGTAGAAGCGCCGCGAACGCGTCGCGGACCCGCGGGCCGAGCGTCGAGACCAGCTCTCGCATCGCCAGGGGGGAGAAGAACATCACCGCCGAGGGCTTGTGCGCCTCGCGGCCCTTGAGTGCCTGGATACGCTCGATCGCGTCCGCGGCCCCGGGGTCGCAGGCGAGCCCGTAGAGCCCGTCCGCGGGGAACACCGCCACGCCGCCGGCGCCGACCACGCGCTCGAGCGCCGCGCGGGCCGCGCCGGCTCCGTCGCGCTCGATCGACAGCTCGGTCACATCAGCGGCCGAGGACGACCCGCTCGATCCCGGCCAGGTCGCGGCGCTTCTCGACCAGCTCGAAGCCGGCGCGCCGCACAAGCTCGGCGACCGTCGCCGCCTGCCCGACCCCGACTTCCAGCGCGACAGCCCGCGTGCGCAGCGCGCGGGTCGCGACCGCCCCGAGCAGGGCGTCGATCGCCTCCAGCCCGGTGGGCCCGGCGACCAGCGCCCCGCGCGGCTCGAACCGGGCGATCTCCGGCGCGAGCCCGTCCCACTCGCAATCGCCGACGTACGGAAGGTTCGCGAGCACGAGGTCGAAGCCCGGCTCGGCGGGGTAGGACCCCTCGATGAGCCGAACCCGCTCGCCGAGCCCGAGCCGGTCGCGGTTCGCCTTCGCGACCGCGAGCGCCTCGACGGATGTGTCGGAGGCGACGACTTCCGCCCGCTCGAGCTCGTCGGCGACCGCGAGCGCGACCGCTCCCGAGCCGGTGCCGACGTCGAGCACCCGCCGCGGCGCGAGCTCGACCGCCGCCTCGACCAGCAGCTCGGTCTCCGGGCGAGGGATCAGCACCCGCGCGTCGACCGCGAGCTCGAGCCGCCGAAAGCCCTTCCGGCCGAGGATGTAGGCGACCGGCTCGCGCGTCACGCGCCGTCGCACCATGGCGCCGAAGCGGCGCGCGGCGTCCGCCTCGACCCCGGCGTCCGGGTCGGCCGCCAATCGGGCGCGATCGCGACCCGTTGCATCGGCCAGCAGCAGCTCGGCGTCGAGCCGCGGCGCCTCCACGCCGGCGGCGGCGAGCGCGTCGGCCGCCGCCCCCAGCGCCTCACCGACGCTGCCCGCCGTCGCCGCGGGCATCTCCACGTCGCTCGCCGCCACGTCAGTCCGCCTCGGCGGTCTGCTCCTCGAGCCGGGCGCGCTTCTCCTCGGCGCCGAGCGCGGCCGTGAACTCGCTCAGGTTGCCGCCGAGGACCTCGTCGAGGTTGTGCGCGGTGAGCTTGATCCGGTGGTCGGTGACGCGGCCCTGGGGAAAGTTGTAGGTGCGGATCTTCTCCGAGCGCTCGCCGGTGCCGACCTGCGAGCGGCGGTCGGCGGCGATCTCGGCGCGCTGCTCCGCGAGCTTGCGGTCGTACAGCCGGGCGCGCAGTACCCGCATCGCCTTCTCGCGGTTCTGCAGCTGCGACTTCTCGTCCTGCATCGACACCACGATCCCGGTCGGCTTGTGGGTCATCCGCACCGCGGAGTCGGTGGTGTTGACCGACTGCCCTCCCGGGCCCGAGGAGCGATAGACGTCGACCTGGATGTCGTCGGGGGCGATCTCCACCTCCACCTCCTCTGCCTCCGGCAGCACTGCCACGGTCGCGGTCGAGGTGTGGATCCGCCCCTGCGATTCGGTCTTCGGCACCCGCTGGACGCGGTGGGTTCCGCCTTCGAACTTGAATACCGAGTACGCATCCTCGCCGCGCACCTCGAACGTGACCTCCTTGAAGCCCCCCACCTCGGCCGGCGACTGGGACAGCACCTCGGTGGCAAAGCCGCGCTCCTCGGCGTAGCGGGTGAGCATCTTGAACAGGTCGGCCGCGAACAGCGCGGCCTCGTCGCCTCCGGCTCCCGCGCGGATCTCGATGATCACGTTCTTGTCGTCGTTCGGATCGCGCTCGACCATCGCGAGCCGGATCTCGTCCTCGAGCGTCCGCATGCGCTCGGGCGCCTCGGCGACCAGCCTGCGCAGCTCCTCGTCGTCACCGTCCTCGGCGAGCAGCTCGCGCGCGCCCTCGAGGTCCCCCTGGAGCTGGCGCCACTCGCCGGCGAGCTCGCTCGCGCGCTCGAGCTCGCGGTACTCGCGCCCGACCTCCGCATAGCGCTCGCGATCCGCGATCACGTCCGGATCCGACATCTGGCGCTCGAGCTCGGCGAAGCGCTCCTGGACCTGATCCACCAGCCTCTCGATCACATCGCTGAGGCTACCGTCGCCCGTTCGCGAAATCCGCGCGGGGCGCACGGCCAAGCGGCGTCCGCTTGCGCGCCGGGCCGCGATGTGCTGGGATCGGCGCATGAAGCCGCTCAGGGTCCTCGCGTTGGCCGCGATCGCGCTCGCCACCGCGGTGCTCGTCCCGGGAGGCGCATCGAGCGCACCGTCCTGCTTCGGCCAGGCGCCGACGATCGTCGACGGGCCGGGCTCGAACCGGATCCAGGGCTCCCAGGGGCCCGACGTGATCTTCGCTGGAGCCGGCAACGACGTCGTCGCCGCCGGCGGGGGTGTCGATCGGGTCTGCGGGGACGACGGCGACGACATCATGGACGCCGGGACTGCGAACGACTTCATGGACGGCGGCGACGGCGGAGACGAGCTCCACGGCTACAACGGCGACGACCGGGTCGAGGGTGGCCCGGGCGGCGACTTCCTCGACGGGCGCCGCGGGCGCGACGACGTCCTGATCGGCGGCTCGGGGCGCGACGAGTTCGTCGGCGGCAGCGTCCAGCGCGGCGGGGCCGGGAACGACACGCTCGACAGCTTCGGCTACCGGCGCGAGAACGCCACCGACCTCCTCGACGGCGGTGGCGGCAATGACCGGCTGTTCGGCGACAGCCAACCGGGCCCGGGCGAGCGGCTCGAGGGCGGCCCCGGCGACGACGACCTCAACGGCGGGGGCGGCGACGACAACCTGAAGGGCAACGACGGGGACGACAACCTCGACGGCGGGGCCGGCACCGACCGCTGCCGACAGGGCCCCGGCAGCGGCCCGGTCAGCAACTGCGAGTAGCTAGGCGACGATCTCGATCGCCTCGGCCTCGCGCGCGGTCTCCTCGGGGCTCTCGACCGCGAGCACGGCCTCGAGCGCGGCGATCGCGACCGCGAGCTGCTCGCGGTCGGGCTCCCGCGTGGTCAGGTTCTGCAGCATGAGCCCGGGCCACATCAGGGCGCGGACCCAGCGCTTGCGCCGGTTTCGGCCCGCCCACTTGATCACCTCGTAGGAGAGGCCCGCGATCAGGGGGATACCGAGAATCCGCGAGAGCACCAGCCAGTACCACTCGGGGAGCCCGATCGGGGCGAAGACGAAGATCGCGAGCACCATCACGATCAGCAGGAAGCTGGTGCCGCAGCGCGGATGCAGGCGCGAGTAGAGCTCGGCCCGGGCGGGCACGAGCCGGTCGTCGGCCTCGTAGCAGGAGATCGTCTTGTGCTCGGCGCCGTGGTATTCGAAGACGCGCCGCAGGTCGGGGAGGCGGCTGATCGCGACGATGTAGGCAATGAAGATCGCCGTCCGCAAAATCCCCTCGACGAGCCAGAAGAGCCACGCCGAGCCGAGCTGGTCCTTGATCAGGCTGGTGGCGCCGACCGGGACGACGAAGAAGAGCCCGATCGCGAGCGCGATCGAGAGGGCGATCGTCACGCCCCACATCCAGCCGCCGATCTCCTCCTTGCGCCCGTGCTCGTCCTCCTCGAGCTGGGCGTTGGCCGAGAGCGCCAGGGCCCGGAAGCCGATCTTCAGCGATTCGCCGAGCGCGACGACGCCGCGGATCACCGGCAGGCGCAGGATGCGGTGGCGCTTGGCCCAGGAGACGAGGGGCTCTGACGTGAGCTCGATCTCGCCGTCGGGCTTGCGCACGGCGACCGCCCAGGTCGAGACGCCCCGCATCATCACGCCCTCGAGCACCGCCTGTCCGCCGATCGGGGCGTCGCGGGAGGCGACCGGCATCCCGTCGGGCATCCGGGTGCGATCGACCGCGGTGCCCTCCGAGGCCTGGGTGTTCACGGCACCGGTCAGCCGCGCTTGCTGCGGGCGGCCCTGCGCTTGAAGCGCTCGACCCGCCCGCCGGTGTCGACGAGCTTCTGCTTGCCGGTATAGAAGGGGTGGCAGGCGGAGCAGATCTCCACGTGGAGCTCCGGCTTGGTCGACCGCGTATAGAACTCGTTACCGCACGAACAGCGCACGTGAGCGAGCTGGTACTCAGGGTGGATCCCGGTCTTCATCGCAGCCGATTCTAGCGGCGCCTAATCTGCCGCCTCGATGTATCGACGAATCCTGGTCGGTTACGACGCAAACCCCGGAGCGAAGGACGCGCTCGCGCTGGCCCGCGGCCTGGCGGCGATCGAGGGCGCGACCCTCGTTCTGGTCTCGGCGCTCGAATACGACCCTCTGGCGACCCCGGCCGACGCCTACGAGCGCGCCGTCGCCGAGGCCGAGGAGGGGCTCACCGCCTCCGCGCGCGAGATCCTCGGCGAGACGGCGTTCGAGCTGCGCACGTTCGGCGGCGCCCCGGCGCCCCTGGTCCTGACCGAATTCGCCGAGCGCGAGCACGCCGACGTGATCGTGCTCGGCTCGACCCACCGCGAGGGTCTCGGGCGCGTGCTCCCCGGCAGCGTGGGCGAGCGCCTGCTGCACGGAGGGGCGCCGTGCGCGGTCATGGTCGCGCCGAGCGGGTTCGCCGATCGCGAGCGGCTCGAGATCGAGACGATCGGCGTCGGCTACGACGGCCGCAGCGAGGCCGGGCACGCTCGCGAGGTCGCCGGCGCGCTCGCCGCCGACCTGGGAGCGTCGCTGGCGACGATCACGGTCGCGGAGGGCGAGGGCGATCCGGCCGAGATGCTCGCCGAGCGCTCGCATGAGCTGGACCTCCTGGTCGTCGGCTCGCGAGGATACGGGCCGGTTCGCCAGGTCCTGATCGGGGGGGTCTCGGCGGAGCTGATGCGCAGAGCCGCCTGCCCCGTGCTGATCGTGCCCAGGCCCGCCGACTGAGGCCTAGATGGGTGATCCCACGGAGCAACCAGCTAGACGCGCAGCGCCTCGATGAGGCCCGCAAGCGTCTCCCCCGCCTCGGCCCGGGCCCTGGCTGGATCGTCCGCTCGCGCGACCAGCATCGCGATCTCGTCGAGGGCGCCGAGCAGCGCGTGGGCGAGCGGGTCGACAGGCTGACGGCGGAGCTCGCCCGCCTCGATGCCGGCGGTGAGCAGGGCCGAGATCAGGCCGAGGCCGTAGCGGGCCCCGATCTCGCGCCACTGCTCCCAGCCCAGGACGGCCGGCGCGTCCAGCAGCGCGATTCGCTGCACCTCGGGCTCGAGGCACCGATCGAGGAAGCGGTCGGCGCCGAGCCTGAGCGTCTCGAGCACGCTGGCCCCGGGCACCGCCCGCTCGGCCAGGTCCTGCGCGATCTCGCCCTCGATCTGCTCGTAGACGGCGCGCAGCAGGTCACGCTTGCCGTCGAAGTGGTGATAGAGCGCGCCGCGCGTCACCCCGGCCTCGCGCACGATCTCCTCGGTGCCGACGTCGGCGTAGCCGCGCTCGGCGAACAGGCGTCGCGCGGCGTCCATCAAGGCGGTGCGGGTCGCCTCCGAGCGCTCCGCCTGGGTCCGCTTCTCGCTGCTCGTTGACATTCAGACTGTATGTATGTTAGAAACCTACAGTCTGTATGTTATTCCGGCCCCCGGAAAGGACCGCAACATGAGCACCACGTCCGCCCCCGCCACGGTCACCGAGCTGATCGGCGACCACGTCGCCGCATGAGGAGGGCTCGATGAGCGACGTACACGAGACCAAGACCGTCGCGCTCCCCCAGGGGACCGTCTCCTACCGCGACCTCGGCGACGGCGAGCCGATCATCTTCGTCCACGGGCTGCTCGTCGACGGCCGGCTCTGGACCGGGGTCGCCGAGCGCCTCGCGAGCGACTTCCGCTGCCTCGTGTGCGACTGGCCGATGGGCTCGCATCGGATCGCGATGAATCCCGACGCCGACCTCTCCCCACCGGGGATGGCGGAGGTGGTCGTGGCGTTCATGGACGCGCTCGGGATCGAGCGCGCGACGCTGGTCGGCAACGACACGGGCGGCGCGATCTCCCAGATCGTGACGGCGAACCACCCCGATCGCGTCGAGCGCCTGGTGCTCACGAACTGCGACCTGCTCGATCGCTTTCCCCCGTTCCCGTTCAACCTGATGCCGCCGATCGCTCGCCTGCCGGGCGGCATGACGCTGCTCGCGGCCCCGTTCCGGATCGCGGCCGTCCGCCGGTCCACGTACGGGATGCTCGTGAAGCACCCGATCCCGCCCGAGCTCGCCGACGACTGGCTCGCGCCGTCGCTCGCCGACGCCGGGGTGCAGGGCGACGCGCGCAAGCTGACCGCCGGCGCCCACAAGCGCCACACGCTCGCCGCCGCCGAGGCCCTGCGCCGCTTCGAGCGCCCGGTCCGCTTCGCCTGGGCGCCCGAGGACCGCTTCTTCCGGCTCGCGGACGCCGAGCGGCTGGCGGCGATGGTGCCCGACGGCCGGATCGAGCGGGTGCCCGATGCGAAGACCTTCGTCTCGCTCGACCAGCCACAGCGCGTCGCCGAGCTGGTCGCGGGCTTCGTGCGCGAGGGGCGGGCCTCCGAGGCCCCGGCTTAAGGGACGGGCTCGGGGCCGCCGAGGTACGGCAGCACGCTGCCGCGCACGAGCGCGCCGAACAGGAGTCCCTGCCGGGCTCCCGGGGCCAGCTCGATCGTCGCCCGGGCCGCGTGCAGATCGCCGTCCGCGAGCTCCTCGACCTCTGCGCTCGCCACCAGGTCGGACATCGGCTCGCCGGTGAGCGGCTCGGTCGCGTCCGGGGCGAAGCTCTCGCGCAGCGCGCTCGCCTGCTCCTCGGCGTCGTCTGCGGAGCGGTCGACCGCGCAGAGCACCTCCTCGCCCCCCGCCGGCGCTCCGACCCGCCTGCCGAGCGCGATCAGGTCGGGGCTCGCGACCGCGTTGTGCGTGAAGCCGCCCGGCAGCGTCCGCGCAGCGTCGACCTCGCCCAGGCACGCGGCGCCGAAGGCGAGCACCTCGTCCGCCACCGTCGACCCGCCGACCCCGAGAAGGGCGTACCGGGTGGAGTCCACGCGCGCCATGATGACCGCCCCGTTGCGGATCGCGACCCGCGCGGCGAAGGTGTCGAGATCGGCCAGCGGGCCGCTGGTGGGCGCCTGCGCCTGCTCGCCGAGGTCATAGACGGTCCAGGCGCCGATCCGGTAGGAACGGGCGCCCGCGGCGTCGAGCCGGTCACCGAGCCGTGCGGCGTTCACGCCGTCGAAGCGCACGCCGAACGCGTAAGAGGCGCCGAGCCCGATCGCGGCGTCCGCCGTCAGGGGGTCGAACCCGGCCGAGCGCCGCAGCGCCGCGCCGCGCTCGAGCAGCTCGTCGGCGCCAGGGCCGAGCGCCGCGGCCGCCTCGCGCACGGCGGCCGGGCCCGCAGCGTCGCGGATCGCCGCGATGTCCACCCATCCGAACCCGATTCCGGACGGCGAGATCCCGCGTCCGACACCGTCCAGCGCCATCTCGAACCCGGTCGGCTCAGCGCTCCGGTCGAGCTCCTCCGCGCCTCCTCCGCACCCGGCGAGCACCAGGGCGCAGGCGGCCACCAGGTGCCCGATCCAGCTGGCGCGCCACCGTCCGATCGCTCAGCCCTCGTGCGCCCGCAGTCCCCACGGCGGCGTGGCGAGCTCCACGGTGCCGCCGGCGACCACCCGCAGGACGCCGGCCATGTGATCGCCGATCCCCTGTTCGGGGATCGCGACCTCGACCTCCACGGTCCCGGCGTCGCGCGAGATGACGCTCGCCGGGCCGAGCGAGGCGAGCACGTCGTGCATCTGGTCGTTGGTCGCGAGCAGCAGGGCGGTGAAGCGCTCGATCCCCTCCTCGCGGGCGCGGGCGGCCAGCAGCTGGCAGAGGGCGGTACCGAGCCCCCTGCCCTGCCACTCGTCGACGACGGTGACCGCGGCCTCGGCGCTGGTGCCGTCGTCCAGGCGCACGTAGCGACCCACGCCCACCCCGAGGCCGCTCTCGCGGTCGAAGGCGATCAGCGCCTCGTGATCGTGGTGGTCGACCTCGCTCAGATAGCGCAACTGCGACTCCGAGAGCTCGTTGATCGCGCTCATGAAGCGCTGATAGCGCGACTTCTCGCTGAGCCGGGCGAAGGCGCCCTGCACCGCGTCCCTGTCGTCGGGCTCGATCGGGCGCACGACGGCGATCGAGCCGTCGCGCAGCCTGACCTCGAGCTCAGCCGTGGCGCCGCCCTCAGGTCTCCTGGTACAGCGGCCCGTCGCCGCCCTCGGGCATCGTCAGCCGGCCGCCCTTGGCGTTGATGGCGCCGCACTGCACGCAGTTGGACGCTGTGACGTGGACGTCGACCTCCGCGGCGCCGTTCTCGAGCTGCTCCTCGGGGATCTCGTAGACCTTCGCCGGGCAGAGGTTGACCCAGGTCTTCGCGAGCTCGCGCGGGACGTGGCTCTGGATCCGGACGTGGTTGGGCGCGTCGTCGCGGGTCGCATTGCCGGACAGAAACACCGAATCGAGCTTGTTGAACGTGAGCTCGTTGTCGGGCTCCGGGTAGGACCTCGAGGCCCCGTGATCGGCCATCGGGATCTCGGGGTCCGGCTCGTAGTCCCACTTTCCGCCCGGGAACGCCCCCTTGGTGATCGTCATCGCGCTCGCGATCGCCCCGCCGAGGAAGAACCCCTTCGAGAACGGGGCCCGCATGTTGCGCGACTCGAACAGGTCGCGCCCGATCTCCGACCGGTCGACGTGGTCGTCATAAGCGGAGAAGTCGGTCTCCTCGCGCTTCAGCGCCTCGACGATCGACTCGGCCGCGAGCATCCCGGCGCGGATCGCGTAGTGGACGCCCTTCAGCGTCGGGACGTTGACCATGCTCGCCGCGTCACCGGCGATCACCATCCCCGGCACCGAGAGGCTGCGCGGCATGGCGTAGTAGCCGCCCGAGGGAATCGTCTTCGCGCCCCACGCGACCCGCTTGCCGCCCGCGAGCAGCTTCTTCGTGAACGGGTGCGTCTTCAGCTCCTGGAGCAGGTCGTGGACCGACAGGGTCGAGTCGGTGTAGTCGAGGCCGACGACCAGCCCGATGCAGAGCTTGTCCTCGCCCATGGGATAGATGAAGCTGCCGCCGAACTCGTTCAGGCTCGCGCGCTTGCGAAGCGGCCAGCCCATCGTGTGGATCACCCTGTCGAGCGGCTTCTCGACCTCCCAGACCTCCTTCACGCCGAGCTCCCAGCGCACCGGCAGCGAGCCGTCGAGGTCGTAGTAGTCGATCGCCGCCTGGGTCAGGTGTCCGAGCGTGCCCTCGGCGAGAACGGTCGCCTGGGCGACGACGTCCGACCCCGGCTCGAAGTTGCCGAGCGGCTCGCCGTCCTTGCCGCGGCCGCGGTCGCCCGAGCGCACGCCGCGCACGATCCGGTCGGAGACCAGCAGCTTGTCGGCGACGGTCTCGGTGAGGATGTAGGCGCCCTTCTCCTCCGCCTGCTCGGCCAAGAAGCGCGCCAGCTTCGAGACCGAGATCACGTAGTTCCCGTGGTTGCGGAAGTTCGGCGGCATCGGGACCAGCCGCAGCGCCGCGCGCTTGGTCAGCAGGTAGACCGCGTCCTTGGTCACCTGCTGGTAGGCGAACGGCCAGTCGCCCGGATCGAGGTCCGGGAACAGCTCCCGCATCGGGCCCGGCTTCAGGTTCGCCCCCGAGAGCTCGTGCGCGCCGGCGACCTTGCCCTTCTCGAGCACGGCCACGGGGACCTCGCCGAGCCTCTCGGTCAGCTCGGGCTCGTCGGCGAGCAGGTCGAGGAGGCGGTTGGCGCACGCGAGGCCGGCCGGACCGCCGCCGGCGATCGCGATCCCGACCTCGATGCGCTCGTCCTCGGGATCGGTGGGCTCGGCGATCAGGTCCCGGCTCGTCGAACGGGGGCGGATAGCGGCGCTGGTTCAACCGCATCTGCAGTCGGCATCCGCAGTCGTCAGTCGTGCCCTTTGGACTGCGGATTGCGAAGTCACCCGCCTTCCTAGCCTTCACGGCCTCGGTCAGCTTCGGCAGGATCTTGTGCAGATCGCCGACGACGCCGAGGTCGCAGAACTCGAAGATCGGAGCGTTCGGATCCTTGTTGACGGCGAGGATGTTCTCCGAGCTCTGCATCCCGACCTTGTGCTGGATCGCGCCGGAGATCCCCGCCGCGAGGTACAGCTTCGGCGCCACCGTCTTGCCGGTCTGCCCGATCTGCGCCGCGTACGGGTACCAGCCGGCGTCGACCACCGCGCGAGTCGCCGCGACCGCGCCGCCGAGTGCGTCGGCGAGGTCCTCGGCGAGCTTGAAGTTGTCCTTCTCGCCCAGCCCGCGGCCGCCGCCCACGAGGATGTCGGCGTCCTCGATGTTGACGTCGGCCCCGCGCTGCTCGCCGCGCTGGCGCATCCGCGCCTTGCCCGACCACTCAGAGAGCTCGACATCGACGTCGACGACCTCCGCCTTGCCGTCACCGGGCTCATCGGCGTTGAAGGCGTTCAGGCGCCCGATGATGATCCCCGGCTCCGAGACGTAGCCCACGTCGACGATCGCAGAGTCCTGGAGCACCGGGCGCTCGGCGACCAGCTTGCCGTCGGCCACCTTGACCGCGGTCACCTCCATCGTCACGCCGGCGTTCAGGCGCGCGGTCAGCCCGGCCCCGATCTCGAAGCCGAGCAGGCCGCCGCCGAACAGCGCGTAGGAATAGCCCTCGTCGCCGATCACCTTCGCCATGACGTCGACGATCGGCTGCGCGAGGCCCTCGGGCACCTCCTTGGCGCGGTGGACCTTCTTCGCGCCGTACGCGCCGAGGCCCGCGCACGCCTCGTCGGAGACGTCGCCGACCACGACGACGCCCGCCTCGGCGTCGCCGAGCTGCTCGGCCAGCTTCGCGGCCTCGGAGATCGCGCCAAGCGAGTTGTTGTTGAAGTTGCCCTCGTCGTCGTGGAGGGCGTAGACCAGGATCCCGCCCATCTAGAACACCTGCCTTGCCAGGCGGGCAAACATGCTTTCGCGCCTAACGTCGCTCACTTAGATCAATTTCCTTTCGTCCATCCAGGCGACGATCTTCTCGACCGTCTGCGCCGTGTCCTCGTCCTCGAACACCTCGCCGGCCTCCTTCTGGGGCGGCGGGTTGATCTCGAGCACCTGCGTCCGCGAGCCGCCCTCGCCCACCTGGGCGGGCTCGATCCCGACGTCGGCGGTGGCCTTCGTGTCGAGCGGCTTCTTCTTGGCCCCCATGATCGCCTTGAGCGACGGATACCGGGGCTCGTTGATCGCGTCGCCCACCGAGATCACCGCCGGCAGGTCGACCTCGACCGTGTCGTAGCCGTACTCGGCCTGGCGCTCGCAGACGAGCTTGCCGTCCTCGACGTCGATCTTGATCACCTGGGTCAGCGACGGCATCTTCAGATGGTCGGCGACGACGGCGCCGATCGTGTAGCACTCCCCGTCGTCGGACTGCTGGCCGAGGAGGACCAGATCGGGCTGCTCGGACTCGAGCACCTTGGCGAGCGCGTAGCCGGTGGCGCAGACGTCCGAGCCCTCGAGGGCCGCATCGGTCAGGTGCACGGAGCGATCCGCGCCCAGCGCGACCGCCTTGTGCAGCGCGCGCACGGCGCTCTCCGGGCCCATGGTGACGGCGACGATCTCGTCCACCTCCGCCGCGTCGCCCTCGCGGATCTGCATCGCGGCCTCGATGCCATGGGTGTCGAACGGATTGAGGTTCTTCTCGCCCGAGCGGTCGAGCCGCTTGGTGGAGGGGTCGATCCGCTTCTGCACAGCGGCGTCCGGAACCTCCTTGACGAGACAGCAAATCTTCAAGTCGAAGGCCTCCTTAGGGAATGAGCGGCGGCCATATTACCGACTCTCCACGGTTGACTGACCAGTCAATCACCGGCTATTTCGGGGCCCCCGCGAACTGCAGCCTCACGGTGGCGCCGCGCCCGGGCGCGACGCGCGCGGTGCGGATCGTCAGCTGCCGGGAATCCGGCGCGTAGCTCCAGTCCGGACTCCCCGCCCCCCTGCCGGCGACGTTCAGGGGGCGCGGGATCCCGCTGATCCTGATCTCATAGCGTCGGGGCGGCACGCGGTAGCCGCCACGCGCCCGGCCGATCTCCAGGGAGGCCGAGCCGGCCCCCTGGCGCCAGGCGAATCGTGTGCGCGCGAAGCCCCCGCCCTGGTAGTCGAGGCCGTCGCCCGCGTCCTCATAGAGCGTGAAGGAGCCGTCGTCGCCGCCGTAGACTCCGAGCACCAGCGGGCCGCCCCGCTGCTGCGCGGCGTGGCTCGTGTCGGGTTGGCGCGGCACGATCGCCCCGGCGCGGGCGAAGACCGGCATCCGCTCGAGCGGCGCGCTCACCGTCTTCGCCCTCGGTCCGCGGTGGCGCTGCCCGGTGAAGATGTCCACCCACTCGCCCGGCGGGAACCAGACCCGCTTGCGCGAACCCGGGGTCCCGATCGGCGCGACGAGCAGCGAGTCGCCGTACATGTACTGGCGGTCGAACCGATAGGCGGCGCCGAGCTTCGGCCAGCCGAGGTACATCGCGCGGACGATCGGCAGGCCGCTGTCGTACGCCTCGCGCGCGAGGGTGTAGGTGTAGGGGATCAGCGACTCGCGCAGCCGGAGGAACTCGCTCGCGATCCGCCTCGGGCGCCGCTCGTACTCCCACGGCAGCCGGCGCCCGTGATGGGAGTGCAGGCGGAGGATCGGCTGGAAGGCGCCCAGCTGCACCCAGCGGACGTACATGTCGCCCGGGAGCTTTTCGGCGTGAAAGCTCCCGATGTCGTGCGAGACATAGGGGTGGCCGATCCCGGCCCCCTCGGCGGCGGTGAACCGGCTCTGGAAATCGAGCATCTCCCAGGTGTCCCAGGCGTCGCCGGTGAAGTGGATCGTGTTGCGGTGCTCGGCCCAGATCCCGGGCATCGCGGCGCCGTAGTCGAACATCGTGGAGCCGATCCGCGAGAGCGGCACCCAGCGACTCCCGCGGTCGGCCTGGCGCTGGGCGTAGAGGCCGTTGATCCAGGCGTCGGGCGTCAGCCCGGGAGCGTCGGCGCCGCTCGCGTCGCTGTTCCAATCGAGCCACCAGAAGTCGACCCCCTGCCGCTCGAACGGCTCGTGCAGGGAGAAGTAGGACTGGACGTGCTCGCGCCGCGCCCAGTCCCAGACCCCGCACGGGGCGGGCTCGGCCGCGATGAAGTCGCCACAGCGGCCGCCGTCCCGGTCGAGGCCGCCCGCGGCCGCGTCGGCAGCAGCGTAGGCCGGGTCCTTGGTGCTGATCGAGGGGTGCACGTTGAGCGCCACGTCGAGGCCCTTCGCGTGCGCCCAGCGCAGAAAACCCTCGGGGTTGGGCGAGAACACCTGCGTCCATTGCCAGCCGTTCCAGGGATTGGGCGACTTGAAGTCGGTGTCGACGACGAGCACGTCGAGCGGCACGTCGTGGGCGCGAAACGTGGCGACCAGGCTCTGATAGTCAAGGGCGCTGTAGAACGAGTACTTCGAGAACCAGACCCCGAACGCCTTGCGCGGCAACAGCGGCGCCGGGCCGGCCAGGGCCCGGAAGTCGCGCAGGGCGTCGACGTAGTCGGGCCCGTACGCGAACAGATAGCCGTCCTGGTAGGGGCCCGACCGCTCCGGGCGCGGCTCGTACCAGCGCCCGCCCTCGGTCAGCAGGGGGCTGGTCGTGTCGTCGAGCAGGAACCAGCCATCGCGCGAGAGCAACCCGTCGTGGAGCTCCACCGGGCCGGTCTGGTTGTCGAGGCCGCGGTACCAGCCGCCGAGGTTGCCACCCGACTCACCGCCGAAGCTGGGGTGAAAGACGGTCTCTGCGTCCCGCAGGCGCAGGGCCAGGTTGGAGGCGTCGAACGGGCCCCCGTCCAGCCTGTAGGAGACGGTCATCTTGGCCGTACGGATCACCCGAACGCCGTCCACCACACGGGTCTCGAAGCGTGCCTGCGGTGCGGCGCGATCCGCGACGGTGAGCGTCGGCCGATCCTCGAACTGCCCGTCCGCCGCGTACTCGAGCCGGATCAGCCCCGGCGACAGCACCTCGAAGCGGGCGGGCCCATCCTGGATCACCGCCGGCGGGCGGGCGGACGCGGGGGCGGACGCGGCAAGCGCGACCAACGCCGAGATCAGCAGCCCAACTCTCCGCATGACGGAGAACCGTATCCGTCGCGGTGGCGGGAGCCTAGGCGCTGGAGGGCTCGCCCGCTGCGTCGCGGATGAACTCGACGATCGCGTCGGTGGTCGATCCGGGGGTGAAGACCTCCGCGACGCCGAGCTGCTTGAGCTCGGGCACGTCGTCGGCGGGGATCGTCCCGCCGACCGTGACCACTACGTCACCGGCGTCCTGGTCGCGCAGCAGCTCCACCACGCGCGGCACCAGCGTCATGTGCGCGCCGGAGAGGATCGAGAGGCCGACCGCGTCGGCGTCCTCCTGGACCACGGTCGCGGCGATCTGCTCCGGGGTCTGGTGCAGGCCGGTGTAGATCACCTCCATGCCCGCGTCGCGCAGCGCGCGCGCGATGATCTTCGCCCCCCGATCGTGCCCGTCGAGCCCGGGCTTGGCGACCACGACGCGGATCTTCCGCCCCTCGTTCACGCCCGGAAGCGTAGACGCTAGCCGGAGCCCAGCGCCGCAGCGATCCGCTCCAACAGCTCGTGCGGTCCGAACGGCTTTTTGATGTAGTCGCTGGCACCCACCTCGAAGCCGCGGCTGACCGCCGCATCCTCGACGCTAGCGGTGAGCAGCACGATCGGGACCTCGGCAAGCCCAGGCGAAGCCCGCAGCCGCTCGGTCACCTGATAGCCGTCGAGCTTCGGCATCATCACGTCGATCACGCAGACGTCGGGCGATCGCTCGAGCGCGACCTCCACCGCCTCCTGCCCATCGGCAGCGGTCACGACCCGGTAGCCGGCGCGCTCGAGCCGGAAGACGACCAGCTCGCGAACGTCGCCGTCGTCGTCGGCGACCAGGATCAGCGCTCCCCGGGCTGCGGTCATTCAGGCATACCCTGATACACGAGCCGGTTCCCTGGTAGTTCCCCAACTTCCGAGATTCATGCGGCTAGGGCGCGTCCGCGGCCCCGAGCCGCGCGCCCGGACGCAGCTCGTCGGCGAGCGGGCCGTCGAGGGCCGCCTCCGCGAGCGCCCGCCCCACGGCCGGCGCGTGCTTGAACATGTTGTCGCCCGCGACGAACAGCGTCCGGCCCGACTCCCAGACGCCGATCGCGTCCTCGCCCCAGGGCAGCGACGTGACCCAGCAGTGGCGGTAGTCGACCGGGGTGGGATCGAGGCCCGGAAGCGCCCGCCGCACGTAGGCGAGGCCGCGATCGGTGACCGAGGCCAGCGTGGCGGGCGCGATGACGCTCGCGTCCTCGCGGGCGGCCGCGCGTCCATCGACACCGATCGAGTAACGACTCGAGCCCGGTGACGGGGCACCGTATACGCCCGCCTCGCCGAACTGCTCGCTGCCGTCGAGCAGGCACGCGAGGCGCGCGGGAGCCGGGCCGCGAACATCGAACGACACCCGGCCGTGCAGTGACATCTCGACCGGGATCGACAGGCCGAGTCCGCGGGCGAAGCGCGCCGTGTCCCGCCCGGCGCAGACGACCGCCGACCCGTGCTCACCCCGCGCCCCGGCCGCGCGCACCTCGACCGAGCCCTCCGCTCGCTCCCACATCGCGAGGGCCTCATCGGTCACGAGGTCATCGCCGAGCCGGCCGACGAGCGCTCCGACCGCGGCGGCCGCGCGGATCGAGCCGCCCTCGGCGTCGAAGGCCGCCGGCCCGCCGACCGCCGCCAGCGCCGGCATCCGGTCGGCCAGCTCCCCGGGCTCTACCGCCGCGGCGTCGACCCCGGCCGCGCGCAGCAGCTCGAGGCGCCGCGGCACCTCCGGGCCGAGCATCACGACACCGTCCGCGGAGACGAGCTCGAGCCCGAGCTCGTCCTCCCACTCGCGATAGAGGGCGCGGCTGCGTCGGGCGAGAGCGACGAGCCGCGGATCGTCGTGAGCATGGCGGAAGACGCGCGAGTCCCCTCCGGACTGGCCAGCGCCGGGCGTGCCGCGCTCGTAGACCGTCACGGTCGCCCCGCGCGCGCGGACGGCGAAGGCGGTCGCCAGCCCGACGATGCCGGCACCGATGACCGCGACGTCGGAGGTCCTGGTGGGCACCTCGCTAGAACTGCGGGTGCTCGGTGTAGGTGCCGAAGACCTGCTGCAGCGCGGCGACCATCTCACCCTCCGAGGCCCGCGTCCGCGCCGCCTCGATGATGGCGGGCATCAGGTTGGCGTCCGTGGTGGCGGCGTCGCGGAGTGCGACCAGCGCCGCCTGCGCAGCCGTGGCGTCGCGCTTTGCCTGGGTGCGCTCCAGCCGCTCGCGCTGGCGACGCTCGGCGGCGGGATCCGGACGGTGAATCTCGGTCAGCTCGTCGTCGGCCACCCGGTAGTCGTTGACCCCGACGACGATCCGCTGTCGCTCGTCGACCTCCCGCTGGTAGGCAAAGGCGGCATCGGCGATCTCCCGCTGCGGGAACCCGGTCTTGATCGCCTCGACCATCCCGCCGAGCTCGTCGATGCGATGGAAGTAGTCGTAGGCGGCGACCTCCATCTCGTCGGTGAGTCGCTCGACGAAGTAGGAGCCGCCCAGGGGGTCGGCGGTGTTCGTGACGCCGGACTCGTGCGCGATCACCTGCTGGGTGCGGAGCGCGATTCGCACCGCCTCGGCGGTCGGCAGCGCCAGCGCCTCGTCGAATGAGTTCGTGTGCAGCGACTGGGTTCCCCCGAGGACTCCGGCGAGAGCCTCGATCGTGGTCCGGACGATGTTGACCAGCGGCTGTTGCGCGGTGAGCGAGACCCCCGCGGTCTGGGTGTGGAAGCGCATCATCTGCGAGCGCGGGTCCCGCGCGCCGTAGGTGTCGCGCAGCTCGCGGGCCCAGATCCGGCGCGCCGCCCGGTACTTCGCGATCTCCTCGAAGAAGTCGATGTGGGCGTTGAAGAAGAACGACAGCCGGGGGGCGAAGTCGTCGACGTCGAGGCCGCGCTCGAGCCCCCGCTCGACGTACGTGAAGCCGTCCTTGAGCGTGAAGGCGAGCTCCTGGGCGGCGGTCGACCCCGCCTCGCGGATGTGGTAGCCGGAGATCGAGATCGGGTGCCAGCGCGGCATCTCGGCCGTGCACCATTCGATCATGTCGGTGACCAGGCGCATCGCCGGCTCGATCGGGAAGCACCACTCCTTCTGGGCGATGTACTCCTTGAGGATGTCGGTCTGGATCGTGCCTCCGAGCGCCCGCGGCGAGATCCCCTTCTCCTCCGCCGCGACGACGTAGAAGGCGAGCAGGATCGCCGCCGGGGCGTTGATCGTCATCGAGACCGTTACCTCGTCGAGCGGAATGCCTGCGAACAGGGTCTCCATGTCGTCGACCGTGTCGATCGCCACGCCCTCCACGCCGACCTCGCCCAGCGAGCGCACGTGATCGGAGTCCAGGCCCATGAGGGTGGGCATGTCGAACGCGGTCGACAGGCCCATCTGGCCCGCCTCGAGCAGGTAGCGGAAGCGCTCGTTGGTCTCCTCGGCGGTCCCGAAGCCCGCGAACTGGCGCATCGTCCAAAGCCGGCCCCGGTACATCGAGGGATAGACGCCGCGAGTGAACGGGTGCTCGCCGGGATGGCCGAGCTTGGTCGCGGGATCGAACCCCTCGAGGTCCTCCTCCGTGTAAAGGGGCTCGATCGGGTGACCAGAAATCGTCTCGAAGGGGGCGTCCCGCTCGGGAGTGCGGTCATAGAGCTCTGACCGCCACTGATGCGCGCGACGCCGCGCCTCGGGCTCGATCGCCATGCATTGGAGTCTAGGCAGAGCGCCGGTAGGGTCGCCCGATGTCGCGCTCGGCGAGTCGCCGCTGGATGGTCGCCTGCCTGCTCGGGATCGCCGCCTGGATCGGCGTCACCGTGCTCGCGGGCGCGCTCGCCGACGATCCAACGACCCAAGCCGACCTGATCGCGTTCGCCGCCGGCGGGACGGCGTTCTTCGGCGCGATCTTCGGCTACTCGCTGTGGCGCACGCGGCGCCGGCCCGAGCCCGAACTCGACGCGCTGCTCGGCGAGCTCTCGCTGGAGCCCGGCGGCAGCGCGGGCATCGCGGCATCGATCGGCGCGTCGCGGCGCCTGGTCCAGGCCTACCTGGTGGGCGGCATCGTGGTCACGGCGCTGGGCCTTGCCACGATCTGGCAGGAGGCGTTCGACGCCGGCAGTCCGCGGTGGACGCTCTATGCCCTCGGCGTCGTCGTGGTCGCGTGGGCGGCGGCCACGCCGGCGATCGTCGGCTGGGCATGGCGGCAGTCGGCGGCCGTGCTGGCGCCACTGGGGCTGACCCAGAGCCGCAGGTCGGCCACCCTGTCCGGCGAGCGCCACGGGCGCCGGGTACAGGTCGAGATCACGTCGAAGGGCTCGGTGACCCGGGTCACCACGACGGCCGCAGCGCCCAGCCTCGACGGGGCCGAGATCCTCGCCTACACCGGGCGCGGCTCGGAGCGGATCTGGGACGGCGTCGACGTCGCGGCCGACGGCGAGGCGATCACCGTGCGGCGCGAGGGCCACGAGTCGCCGGCGTGGCTGTGGGACCTCTGGCTCGCGGAGCGGCTGGCCGGAGCGGGCGGCTAGGAGACCGGCGGACGGCGATCCGCCCACGGGCGCTCGGCCTCGATCTCGGCCGCGAGCGAGAGCAGCGTGGGCTCGTCGTGGGGCCGGCCGACGAGGCTCACCGACAGGGGCAGGCCGGCATCCGAGAACCCCGCGGGGACCGCGGCGGCCGGTTGGCCCGTGTGGTTCCAGACCGGCGTGAAGCAGTAGGTGCGGCTCATCCCCAGCACCGTTTGCAAGGCGCCCTTGCCGCGCCAGCGGCCGACCTCGATCGGCGGCTCACCGACCGTCGGCGTGATCAGCACGTCGCAGTGATCGAACACCCGGTTCATCCGCTCGGCGTCCGCGTCGGCGGTGCGGCGCATGCGCCGCACGAGCGCGCGCGGGTACAGTCCGCCGAGGCGGGCGAAGCCGCGCGTGCGAGGCTCGAGCCGCTCCGGATGGGGGACGTGAGCGACGTCGTCGTGGGCGCCGCGCAAATAGCGCGGGACGAAGTTGTTGCCGGCGAGGCCGTGCCTCGGGTCGCGGCGCTCGACCCGGTGACCGAGCCCGCGCAGCAGCGCCTCGGTCTCGGCGAGCGCGCCGCGGACCTCGTCGGTGACGATCGGCGGCGCGATCAGCCGGGCGGGCCGGTCGGAGATCGCGATTCGCAGCCGTGGCGGCCGCGTCCGCGCCGCCTCGACGTAGGCTCGCTCCGATCTCGGCCCATCGGCGGCGGCGCCGTGATCGGCGGTCGCGTCGAGGAACAGGGCGGTGTCGAGCACGGTGCGGGTCAGGCATCCGTGCACCGACAGGCCCCACCAGTGGTCGGCCGGCGTGAGCGGCAGCCGCCCGCGCTGGGGCTTGAGCCCGAACAGCCCGCAGAACGCCGCCGGGATGCGGATCGAGCCGCCGCCGTCGGAGGCGGAGGCGGCGCCGACGAGCCCCGCCGCGACGGCCGCGCCGCTCCCGCCGCTCGAGCCGCCGGGCGACCGCTGGGTGTCCCAGGGGTTGCGCGTGATGCCCCAGCGCTGGGACTCGGTGAACGCGCAGATCGCCAGCTCGGGCAGCGTGGTCTTGCCGATGATCACCGCGCCGGCCGCGCGCAGTCGCTGGACCAGCTCGCCGTCGGCCGCGGCAGGGCGATCGAAGGCTCCGGTGCCGAACTGGGTCACCACCCCGCGGACGTCCTCGACGTCCTTGATCGCGATCGGGACGCCGCGCAGGGACCCCTCGCCGCCGCGATCGGCTTCCTCGGCCTCGGTCAGCGCGCGCTCGGCCAGAACCTCGGTAAACGCGTTCACACGCGGGCCGATCGCCTGGATGCGGGCGAGGTAGAGCTCGACCAGCTCTCGCGACGAGACCTCGCCCCCGCGGATCAGCTCCGCCTGGCGCGCAATACCCGCGAACGCGAGGTCTGCCCCTTCCACGGCCCGATCCTATGGCGTCCCAGAAGCCCCGCGACCGCGAGCACGAGCGTGAAGCCGGCGATGGCGAGGCGGCGCCCGAGCTTCTCGAAGCGCATCACTCGCCAGCCCTGGTCGCGGGCGATTCGCGCCAGGTCCTCGTCGGGGTTGACGACCACCGGATTGCCGACCGCCCGCAGCATCGGCAGGTCCGAGGCAGAGTCCGAGTAGGCGTAGGACGCCTGGAGGTCGATCGCGTGCTCGGCCGCGAACCTGCGCATCGCCTCGACCTTGCCCTCCCCGTACATGAACGTTCCACCGATCTCGCCGGTGAACAGGCCGTCCTCTCCGATTTCGTAGGCGGTGCCGATGCCGCCGTCCATGTAGAGGATGCGGGCGAGGAGCCGGACCAGCTCGTCGCCGGCGGCGCTGACGATGAAGGTCGGCCGGCCCGCGTCCTGGTGCGCGTAGACCTCCTCGAGCATCTCCGGATAGATGCGCGGCAGGACGCCGACCAGGACCTCAGGCGCCATCCTCGAGATCTGGCGGGCGGACGTCCCCCGAAAGATCAGCTTGATCTCCGCCAGCAGCTTCTCCGTCGCCTCGTCGGTCGAGCCGCGAAGCCGGAACCGCATCGCGTCGACCCCCCAGCGCGCCATCTGCCGACGGCTCACCAGCCCGGCCTTGGTGGCCGCCCGCGCCCAGGGCAGCCCCGACGACCCCGCCATGAGCGTACGGTCGAGATCAAAGAATGCCGCTCCGCGGCCCTCTTTGATCTCCGCTACCGCCTCCGGCATGCTCCGCTTCGCGTCCGCTGCCGGAGGGTCGGCGACAGGCCGGCGGATCGGCGACCCGCTAGCCGCCATTCACCTCGAGGACGATCGCGTCGCCCTGTCCCCCGCCACTGCAGATTGCCGCGCAGCCGACGCCGCCGCCTCGACGGCGGAGCTCGTGAACGAGCGCCCCGACGATGCGGGCGCCGGAGGCGCCGATCGGATGCCCCAGCGCAATCGCCCCCCCGTTGACGTTGACGTCGTCCTCGGAGACCCCGAGCATCCGCAGCGAGTTGAGCGCGACCGAGGCGAAGGCCTCGTTGATCTCCCAGAGGTCGATCTCGTCGGCCGAGCGGTCGAGCTTGTCGAGCGCCTGCTGCGCGGCGCGCGCCGGCGTCCGGGCGAGGTAGGGGAAGTCGTCGGCGACGGTGCCGTAGGCGAGCACCGTGGCCAGGGGCTCGCGCCCGTTCGCTTCGGCCCACTCGTCCGAGGCGACCACCACGGCGGCGGCGCCGTCGTTCACGCCCGGCGAGTTGCCGGCCGTATGCGTCGCGTCCTCGCCGCCGACGGCCGGCAGCTTCGCGAGCGTCTCGACGGTGGAGTCGGGCCGAATCGCCTCGTCGGCCTCGACCACGTTCTCGGCCTTCCGCGTCTTCACCGTCACCGAGACGATCTCCTCGGCCAGCCTGCCCTCGTCGGTCGCCTGGGCGGCGAGCTGATGCGAGCGGGCGGCCCACCGGTCCATGTCCGGCCGCGTGATCTCGAGCTCGTTCGAGACCTCGCTCGCCTCGTTGATCATCTGCTTGTGCGTGAACGGGTTGGTGAGCCCGTCATGCGTCATCGCGTCGACCGTGGGCTTGTCCCCCATGCGGAAGCCGAAGCGTGCGCCTGGGAGCAGGTAGGGGGCGTTCGACATCGACTCCATCCCGCCGGTCACGCCGATCTCCAGGTCGCCGGCCCGGATCGCCTGGTCGGCGAGCCCGATCGTGCGCATGCCGGAGGCGCAGACCTTGTTGATCGTCTCCGACGGCACCTCGCGGGGGATCTCCGCCTTGATCTGCGCCTGGCGCGACGGGATCTGACCCTGGCCTGCCTGCAGGACCTGGCCGAAGATCACCTGCTGGACCTGATCGGGGGCGACCTCGGATCGCTCGAGCGCCGCGCCGATCGCCTCGGCGCCGAGGTCGGTCGCGTCCTTGGTCGCGAGGGCGCCGCCCATCTTCCCGAACGGGGTGCGCGCGGTGCCGAGGATGACTGTCTGGGGCATCGAGGCCTTTCTGCTCGGGCGGCTCGGGAGCGCCCCGGCCGCGGAGGGGTCCCGGACAATGCTAGTCAAGCCATCCCGAACGCTCGCTATAGACTCGCCGCCCGTGGAGCTGGAGGTCGTATCGGGGGAGCTCGAGCGGCTGGACGCCGACGTGGTGGCGCTCGCCTTCGCGCAGGGCGACGAGCTGCCGGAGACGATCCGCAACGCGCCCGGGGCCGCCGACGCCAAGCCGGACTTCAAGAAGCTCGCCCTCGTGCACCCCGCGCGCCCGGCGCGGGTACTGGTCGCCGGCGCCGGAGATCCCGCCGACGTCGACCTCGAGCGCCTGCGGGTGATCGCCGCCCTGGTCGCGAAGCGGGCCGGCGCCGTGGACGCGAGGTCGCTCGCCTGGGTCCTCCCCGGCGGCCCCGACGCGCCCGGGCGAGCCGCCGCCCTGGTCGAGGGGACGATCCTCGCCGACTATCGCTTCGACCGCTACCGCTCGCCCGGCGACGACCCGCCGCCACCGACGATCGAGCGGCTCGTCATCGCGACGGGCGAGGACGCGCGCGAGGCGACCGCGGCCGAGGCGGCGATCGCAGTCATCGCCGCCGACGCGGCGAACCGGGCCCGAGAGCTTCAGAATCTGCCCGCCAACGTGCTCACCCCGTCGGCGCTGGCCGAGCGAGCGGAGGAGCTGGCGGCGTCCTACGATCGGATCGAAGCCGAGGTCCTCGACCGCGCCGCCGTGGCCGCCCTCGGCATGGGCGGCCTGATCGCCGTCTCACAGGGCAGCGCGGCGGAGCCGCGGCTGATCACGCTTCGCTACGCGGGCGGTGGCGGCGGCCCGCGGGTCGGCCTGGTCGGCAAGGCGGTCACCTTCGACAGCGGCGGGATCTCGATCAAGCCGTCCGCGGGCATGGAGGAGATGAAGATGGACATGTCCGGCGGGGCCGCCGTGATCGAGGCCTTCGCCGCGATCGCCGAGCTCGGACTCGGGCTGGACCTGGTCGCGGCGATCCCCGCCACCGAGAACATGCCCAGCGGGACCGCGGTGAAGCCGGGCGACATCATCACCCAGCTGAGCGGCAAGACCGTCGAGGTCAACAACACCGACGCCGAGGGGCGGCTGATCCTCGCGGACGCGCTCACCTACTGCGTACGCGAGCTCGGCGCCGAACGGGTCGTGGACCTGGCGACGCTGACCGGCGCCGTCCTGGTCGCGCTCGGGTCGACCTACGCGGCGCTGATCTCGAACGACGACGAGTGGGCGGAGGCCGTTCGCCGCGCGGCCGAGCACAGCGGTGAGATCGCGTGGCGGCTCCCGCTCCATCCCGAATACAAGGAGCTGACGAAGGGCAAGTTCGCCGACCTGACCAACTCGGCCGCAAAGCGCAAGGCGGGAACGATCTACGCCGCCTCGTTCCTCGAGGAGTTCGTCGACGAGGTTCCGTGGGCGCACCTGGACATCGCCGGGACCGCGTGGGACACCGGGCGCGAGTACGTGGGCAAGGGCGCGAGCGGCTACGGGACGCGGCTCTTGATCCGGCTCGCTCGCGACCTCGAACGCGAGGCGAGCTCCTAACGCCCGCGCCGGCCCGCGGGCCGGGGGCCGGCCGGATAGAGGAGGTCGGCGAGGATCTCCTCGTCGTCCAGCTCGATGTCGAGCGGGCCGATGTCGATCCGGGCGAGGTCGCTGAAGTCGATCGGGACGAGCCGCATTTGGGGTCCTCCTAAGCTCGTTGCTTGACGAAACCGACCGTAGCAACCTGAGTTGTTTGACGCAACTCAGTGTGCGACAATCACACAGTGCTGCGGCGGGAGTACGACCAGACCTGCTCGATCGCCCGCACCCTCGAGGTGCTCGGCGAGCGGTGGACGCTGCTGATCATCCGCGACGTCTTCAGCCGCCGGCGCCGCTTCGACCAGATCCAGGAGAGCCTCGGGATCGCCCGCAACGTGCTCGCCGCAAGGCTCGCGTGGCTGGTCGACGAGGGAATCCTCGAAAAACGCGCCTACCAGGAGCGCCCCGCCCGGCACGAGTACTTCCTGACCGAGAAGGGGCTGGAGCTCTGGCCCGTGATGGTGACCATGATGCACTGGGGCGACCGTCACCTCTCGCATGGCCGCGCGCCGGTGGTCATCCGGCACAAGGACTGCGGCGGTGCCGTGGGCGATCGCGGCATCTGCGAGCGGTGCGGTGAGTTGCTGGACGCGCGCGACGCCTACACCGAGGCCGGACCGGGCTCGGCGGTGGGGCGGGCGCGGGCGGTCGCCGCCTAACCTCCCGCCCGTGGACTTCCAGCTCTCGGACGAACAGCGGCTGCTGCGCGACACCGTGCGGGAGTTCGCGCGCGCCGAGATCGCGCCGGTGGCCGAGGAGCTCGACCGGACGAAGTCGTTTCCCTACGAGCTGGTCGCCAGGATGGGCGAGCTGGGGCTGATGGGGATCCCGTTCGAGGAGGAGTACGGGGGCGGTGGAGCGGACACCCTCGCCTACACGCTCTGCGTCGAGGAGCTCGCCCGGGTCGACTCCTCGGTCTCCATCACGCTCGCCGCCCATACCTCGCTCGGCACCATGCCGATCCACCTCTGGGGCAGCGACGAGCAGAAGTCCGAGTGGCTGCCGGCACTCTGCCGCGGCGAGCGGCTTGCCGCGTTCGGCCTCACCGAGCCCGAGGCCGGCTCCGACGCGGGAGCGACCCGCACCCGCGCCCGCCTCGACGGCGACGAGTGGGTGATCGACGGATCCAAGCAGTTCATCACCAACGCCGGCACCGAGATCTCCGGCTGCGTGACGATCACCGCCGTCACCCACGAGGACGGTGGTCCGCGGGAGATCTCGAACATCATCGTCCCCAACGGCACGCCGGGCTACGAGCCGGGCGAGCCGTACCGCAAGATGGGCTGGAACGCGTCCGACACCCGGCCGCTTCAGTTCAGCGAGTGCAGGGTTCCGGCACAGAACCTGCTCGGGCGCCGCGGCGAGGGCTTCAAGAACTTCCTCCACATCCTCGACGGCGGCCGGATCGGCGTGGCCGCGATGGGCGTCGGCCTGGCCCAGGGGGCGCTCGACGAGGCGGTCTCCTACGCCAAGGAGCGGCGCGCGTTCGGCCAGCCGATCTCGAAGTTCCAGGCGATCCAGGCGAAGATCGCCGACATCTCGGCGCAGATCGAGGCGGCCCGCCTGCTCACCTACCGGGCCGCGCTCGAGAAGGACCGCGGCGAGTCGTTCACCCTCACGGCGGCGCAGGCGAAGCTGATCACCGGCCGGCTGGCGGTGCGCGCGACCGAGGAGGCGGTCCAGATCCACGGCGGCTACGGCTACATCGAGGAGTACCCGGTCTGCCGGTTCTACCGGGACGCGAAGATCCTCACGATCGGCGAGGGCACTGACGAGATCCAGCAGCTGGTGATCGCGCGCCAGCTCGGGTGCTGAATTCGGCTCGGCCGCTGAATTACTCCTAGTTTGCGGGGTTCGTCACCGTCGGCACAAGGACACGTCCGACGATGGCGCTTACACTCGCCGCGGCAATATCCATGTACTTACGGGGAGAGTCGAGGTAAGCCCATGGAAAGCGACGCGAAGTGGGAACAGTTGGCCTCGCTGCGCGACGAGCTCGAGACGCCGAACGTCGTCGTCCCGATCTGCGTCAGCCGGCTCGACGGTAAGCCGCACGAGCTGTCGCCGAAGGCGAGGCGGTTCGCCGAGGCGCTGGCCGTCTCGGACGCCTGGACCCGGATAACCGACGCCCGCAGCCGCCGCCTGGCCGCCTAGCCCTCCGGCGTTCGCGCCAGCAGCTCGCGCGCCGCGGTCGCGGGGTCGATCTCGCGACTGACGACGCGGTCGAGCAGCCCGGCCCACTCGGGATCGCTCTGCGCCCGCGCCTCGAGGTCGCGGCGCAGGCGCGCCGCGGCGATCCCGAGCACCTCGGCGCGAAGGTTGCGGGCCCGTCGCTCGGCGAGCGTGCCAGCCGCGCTGATGTGCTCGCGGTGCGCGTCGATCATCGCGACCAGCTCCTCGATCCCCTCCCCCTTGGTCGCCTCGGTGCGCACGACGGGCACCTTCCAGTCCTGCGTCGGGCCGAGCGCGAGCACGGCCTTTACCTCCCGGATCATCGTGTCGGCGAGCGGGTGCTCGCACTTGTTGACCACGATCACGTCGGGGATCTCCATCACCCCGGCCTTGAGCGCCTGGATGGAGTCGCCCGAGCCCGGCATCAGGGCCAGGACCACGGTGTCGGCGTGGTCGACGATGTCGATCTCGCCCTGGCCGACGCCGACCGTCTCGAGCAGGATGTCGTCCTTGCCCGAGGCGTCCATGAGCAGCGCGGCCTGCAGCGCCGCCTCGGCGAGGCCACCGAGCGAGCCGCGGGTGGCCATCGAGCGGATGAACACACCCGGGTCGAGGAAGTGGTCGGAGAGGCGGATCCGGTCGCCGAGCACCGCGCCCTGCGTGAACGGGCTCGAGGGATCGATCGATAGCACGCCGATCTCCCGGTCGGCCTTCCGCAGCTCCGCGCAAACCGACGCGATCAACGTGCTCTTGCCCACCCCCGGCGGGCCGGTGAGCCCGACGATCCGCGCCTCGCCGGTGCGCGGAAACAGCTCGGCGACGAGGCGGTCGCCCGCGGGGTCGCGGTTCTCCACCAGGCTGATCGCCCGTGCCAACGCCCGCTTGTCGCCGGCGACGAGGCGGTCGGCGAGCGAGTCGGTGGCGGCGGCCTCGGCCATGGCGGCGGAGTCTAGTGGGGCCTCTCAGACGCTAGACCGGAAATGACCGCTCCAGATCGCCGCAATGCTGCGTCCTCGGTCGCCCGAATAGCGCTGCTATGCGGGCTTCTGCGTCCTTGCCTGGCGGCGCCTGGATCTCGTCATTTCCTGGTCGACGAGACACCCCACTAGAGTCCGCGCCGCCGTGATCCGGACGCTCCGCTTCCTCGCCCGCAACCAGATGCTGACGCCGCGATACGCGCGGTTGCTCTACCGCTATCTCTGGCGTCGCTTCCTCACCCCCGCGGGTTGGCGCTGGGAGACGGACGGCCCGGTGTTCTTCGGCAGGGGGCTCGAGTTGCAAATCGCGAAGCGGGGCACGATCCGCTTCGGCCGCTTCGTCTGGATCGGCGACCGCACGAAGATCCGCTGCCACGAGGGCGAGGTGATCGTCGGCCAAAAATCGGTGCTCGGGCAGGAGTGCACGATCTCGGCCTACCGGCACGTCCGGATCGGCGAGCAATGCGTGGTCGCCGACCGCGCGATGTTCATCGACTTCGACCACGGGGTGGTCGAGGTCGAGCGCCCGATCCGCCTTCAGGGCATCTACAAGCGCGACGTGGACGTCGGGTCCAACGTGTGGGTCGGCTACGGCGCCTGCGTGCTGCGCGGGGTCCGGGTCGGCGACAACTCGGTGATCGGGACCAACTCGGTTCTGACCAAGGACATTCCCGCGAACGCCGTGGTCGGCGGCGTGCCGGCGAGGCTGCTGCGCATGCGCGACGCCCCGAGCGGGCTGCGCTGGCCGGACCCGGTGGCCCCTGACCCGGACGCCGAGAGCACCCTGCGGCCGGACTGAACCGCGCCCGCCTCAGGCGCGGGTGCGATCGCGAACGAGCCCCTCGTAGACCGCCGCGGTCGAGCGGGCGACGTCGGCCCAGTCGAAGCCGAGGATGTGATCGGAGCCCTCGGCGACGAGGCGGTCGCGCAGCTCGCGATCGGTGAGCAGGCGCTCGACCATCTCGCCGAGCGCCTGCGGGTCGCGGGCGCGGAAGCGAAGTCCGGCCTCGCCGTGGGGGACGACCTCGCGCAGGCCGCCGGTGTCGGCGACGATGCAGGGGCAGCCCGAGGCCATCGCCTCGAGCGCGACGAGGCCGAACGGCTCGTAGATCGACGGCACCACGCAGACGTCGGCGATCGTGTACAGCGAGTGCAGCACGTCGTCGCCGATCCAGCCGAGGAAGGTGCCGTGGTCATCGAGGCCGAGCTCGGTCGCCTGGCGGCGCAGCTCCCGCTCGTGCGTCCCCGAGCCCGCGACCAGGAAGCGCGTCCCGGGCACGGCGTCGACGATGCGCGGCATCGCCTCGAGCGCGAGCTGGAACCCCTTCTCGTAGACCAGCCGCCCGATCAGCAGGACCAGCTTCTCGTCGGGGGCGGCGAACTCGGAGCGCAGCCGGGCGAGCTCGGGGGCGTCATGTGGCTGCAGGTCGTCGGGATCGATTCCGTTGGGGATCACCGCGACCCGCTCCTCCTCGATCCCGAAGATGTCGGCGATCTGCTCCCGCATGTAGTAGGAGCAGGCGATCACCCGGTCCGACCGGTTGCTGATCCAGCGCTCGACCCCGTGGATGTGCGACTGTGGATGCTTGTCGACCCAGCCCTGGTGGCGGCCGTGCTCAGTGGCGTGGATGGTGGTCACAAGCGGGGCGTCGAAGCGGCGGGCGAGGTGGTCGCCCGCCATCGCGACCAGCCAGTCGTGCCCGTGCACTAGGTCAAACTCGAACTGGTCGCCGAGCTCGACGCCGGCGGCGAGCATGTCGGCGTTCATACGCTCGACCCAGGCGACGAACTCGCCCAGGTCCGTGGGGCGGGTGGGCTCCCGGACCCGATGGATCTGAACGCCGCCAACGAGCTCCTCGGGCGGCGACTCCTCCGAGCCGCGTGTCAGCACGTGTACGTCGATCCCGCCATCGGCGAGGTTCTCGGAGAGCTTGCGTACGTGACGGGCGAGGCCGCCCTCGATCAGGGGCGGGTACTCCCAGGAGAGGATCAGGACTCTGTTCAAGGCTCGAGCAGCGGTGTGAGGCTCAGATCCGGCGCCAGGTCTCGCAGGCGCGAGTCCGGTGGATCGGCGCCGGAGTGTATGGCCTCGAGCAGCGAGCGGGCATGATCGGTGGCGCGCTGCCAGGGATAGTCGCCCGCCTGGCGCCGGCGGTCCAGGAACGCCCAGTCGCTCGCCTGGACCGCGAGCAGCTCGCGGGCAGCGCGTTCGAGGGCCGCGTGAGCGACGCCGGCCCGGAGCGCGCGCAGCACGCGGAGCTCGAGCCGGCGAGCGGCCCATGCGAGGTCGGCCACCTCGGGCGAGTCCCAGGTCCGCAGGTCCTTGCCCTCACCCCAGCTCGAGGCGGCCAGCGGCCTCGGCTCGGCGGGGTGGCGCTCCAGTGCCTCGCCCAACGTAACCAGGTCAACCCCGTGCTCCGGCGCCACGCGGAGGACCTCCGCCAGCCAGTCGGGCCCCTCCCACCACCAGTGGCCGAGCAGCTCCGTGTCGATCGCGAACACGATCAGGCCGCGCCGGCCGCGCTCTTCCGCGAACCGCTCGAGCCGCGAGGCCACCGCCCGGGCGAACTCGGCGCCCTGCTGGCGCGCTCGGGCCGCGGCCGCCTCCGGCTCGTACGGGTCGCCGCCGATCGCCCATGGGCGCGTGCCGCGCAGCGACCGCCGGTGGAAGTCGGCGTAGACCGGATCGGAGGGATAGCCGTCCAGCGACCACACCCACGAGACCGCCTCCCAGTCGATCGTGAAGGCGACCGGGCCGGCGTCCGTGGCGACGGGCGTGAGCGCGGCCAGTGGCGGCTCGTGCGCGCTCTGGTCCGTGCAGAAGTAGGCCAGCCCGCGCTCGGCGAGCAGCCGCTCGAGGCCGGGCGCATAGGCGCACTCGGGCAGCCAGAAGCCCGCCGACCGCCCGAAGCGCCGCCCATGCGAGCGCAGCCCTTCGTGGACCTGGAGGCGGCGGCCGGCGAGCGTCGCGAGCAGCGGTAGCACCGCGTGCGTTGCGGTCGAGGCGATGAGCTCGATCCGACCGGCTCGCGCCGGCACCGCAAACAGTTCCGCGAGGTTGCCGTCGCTGGCGAGGACCCGGTCGAGGGCCGCGCGGTAGCGGTGCGCCTCGGCACGGCAGGCCGCACGATAGGGCGGCTCGAGCTCGTCGAGGTCGGCCGCGCACGAGTCGATCCGAAACCGCCTCAGGAATTCCTCGAGGCGCTCCGCCACGCCGGCCGCTTCGAGCTGGTCGGCGAGGACCGGGGTGACGGTCATCGTCAGGCGCTCCGCGATCTCGCAGACCGGGGCGTAGGAGCGGATGACGGCGTCGAACAACCACTCCTCGCCGAACGGGTAAGTCCCGAACCCCTCGACGTAGGGCATGTGCGAGTGCAGGACGACCGCAAGGGAGCCAACGCCGGCCGGACGACCGTGGTTCATCGGTGACAGACGGCCAGGAAGTCGAGCGCGCGGTCGAGGTCGGCGTCGGCCTCGGGCCGAACCGCGAAGTCGGAGGCGGCGATCGCGGGCACGAAGCGGTCGTAGAAGGCCTTGGTGATGCGCAGAGCCGGGTGCACGCGGTCCCAGCCGGCGCGGATCGCGAGCTCGTGCAGGCGGAGCTTGCGAGCGTGGAAGAGCCCGTACAGCTCGACCCGCCCGAAGCGCGGCGCGAGCAGCGCGCGGTACTCGTCGGCGATGTACTCGCGCAGGTGCCACGGGTTGTCCGACTTCTCCGCTCCCGCGGGCGCGAGCGTCAGCCGGTTCGGGGTTGAGATGTAGCTCACCGCCGCCGCGGCCGCGAAGCCCTCGAGGAGCGCCGCCGGGTCCTCGATGTGCTCGATCGTCTGCAGGAAGACGATCGCGTCGCAGGGGGCGGTGAAGGACTCGACCAGAGCGCGCTCGAAGCGCAGGTTCGGCCGCACGTAGCGCAGCCGGGCGTGCTCGTGCGCCTGCGGGTTGGCGTCGACGCCGACGACTTCGGCCGCCGTCCCCGCAAGGACGTCGGAGCCGTATCCCTCGCCGCAAGCCAGGTCGGCGACCCGCAGCCCACCGACACGGGCGCGGATCCACTCATACACGGCGAGGTGGCGACGGAACCAGTAGTTCTCCTCCGGCACGTCGGGCAGCGTGCGCTCACCGGTGAGCTCGAGCGGCGGCACACCGGGTGGTTGTTGCTGTTGGACGTGGACCTCGTTCAAGGCCGGTGACCGTACTATCCCCGCCGATGCCCGCCGCGGCGACCGCAACGCCCGCCCAGATCAAGGACGCCAACATGCGCTATCACGATGCGGCGGCGGCGTCCTACGACGCCAAGTGGGGCATCGACTACGGCGAGGTCGGCCAGGGCCAGGTGCGCGCGAAGCTGGTCAAGGCGCTCGGCCGCGAGCCCTCGAGACCGTTCGCCGATGCGCTCGAGATCGGAGCCGGCACCGGGTACTTCTCGCTCAACCTGCTGCAGCTCGGGCTGATCGAGCGCTCGACCGCGACCGACATCTCGCCCGGGATGCTGACGCGGCTCGCTGCCGGCGCCGAGGAGCTCGGGCTCGAGGTGACGACCGTTGTTGCGGAGGCCGAGTCGCTTCCGTTCGCGGATCGCAGCTTCGACCTCGTATTCGGGCACGCGGTCCTGCACCACATCCCGGACCTCGCGCGCGCGTTCGGGGAGTTTCACCGCGTCCTGCGCCCCGGCGGCGCGGTCGCGTTCTGCGGCGAGCCCTCCCGCTACGGAAACCGGATCGCCGCGCTGCCGAAGCGGTTCGGGATGCTCGCGGCGCCGATCTGGAGACGGGCCATCGGCGCCGCGCCCGCCGCGGCGCCGCGGTCCACCAGCGACGACGACCACGAGCTCGAGTCGGAGGTCGACGTCCACTCGTTCGACCCTGCGGAGCTGAGCCTGATGCTCGGCGACTCGGGGCTCGCCGACGTCCGGGTGCGCGGCGAGGAGCTCCTCGCCAACGGCCACGGCTGGCTCATGCGCACGCTCGAGGCGAGCGCCGAGCCCGACCAGGTTCCATACGCGTGGCGCAGCTTCGCCTTCCGCAGCTATCTCGCTTTGCAGCGGCTCGACGCGCGGGTGCTGGAGCCCCGCCTGCCCCCGCAGCTCTTCTACAACCTCGTCCTCAGCGCCCGCCGCTAGGCGGCCGCGCCGTCCGCAGCCGGCTCGGGCTCGGCCGCGATCCGCTCGAGCGCCGCCAGCGACTCGTTCAGCCAGTGGCGGAAGTACAGCCTGCCGACGGTGACGTCGAACGCGCGGTTGGCGGCGCCGACCGGATCCATGCCGAACTCGACGTCGACGAACGTGCTTCCCTGGGCCTCGGTCAGGAGCCAGCGGGCATAGGTGCCGGTGTCCACGCACCGCATGTGGATCTCGTGCAGGTCGTCGACCCGCTCGACGCTCATCGTGGTCTCGATTCGGCCCGCGAGCGAGCGCGTCACCTGCGCGTAATTCGACCCCTCGTCAAAGCGCTCGCCGCGAACCTCGATCACCCGCGGCCACCAGTCGGGGTGGTTGCGCGGGTCACCGACGAGGTCCCAGATCCTGCTCGGCGACGCCTTGATCAGCGCTTGGCTGCGACACGCGGACATTTGTTGTCCCGTCAGTCTCGCACGCGCCTAGCCGAAGGTGAACGCGTAGCCGGAGATCCCGCGCTCGAACGCGAGCTCGAGCTCGTGGCGCCCGGCGCGCGGTAGGTCGACGAGCCGGTAGAGGCGCTGGCCGCGTACGGTCACCCGGCCGTCTTCGACATCCTCGCCCGCGGCGGCCGCGGCGATCGGCGCGCCGTCGAGGCGCACGGTGAGTCGCCGCGGGCCGCCCTCGGAGCCGAGCACCAGGAACACCCGCCGCGCCTGGAAGCCGAGCGAGAGCATCGCGTGCCGAACTGCCGTCCCGGATTCGCGATCGACCCGCCACCTTCCGCCGTAGGCGAACTCGTTCAGGCCGAGCGACGCCGGGTCACCGTAGGCGTGGGTCCCGGCGCGCGGGGCCTCGACCCAGCCGTGAGCGCGATCGGTGCCGAGATACGTCTCCGGCGTGCGCAGGCCGGCTGCGGCGCGCTCGGCTTTCGCGCGTGCCTGGCGGCCCAGGCGGGAGTCGCCGGCGTCGGCGAGCAGCGAACGGATCGCCGCTTCGGTCTCGTCGTAGCTGCCCTCGCCGAAGTGCACGAACCTGACCTGGCCATCGGCGTCGATCAGGTACTTGGCCGGCCAGTACTGGTTGCCGAACGCGTTCCAGGTGCCGAACTCGTTGTCCTGGACCACCGGATAGGCGATGCCGTTGCGGTCGATGGCCTCGGCGACGTTGTCTGCATCCCGCTCGAACGCGAACTCGGGCGCGTGCACGCCGACGATCACGAGGCCGTCGTCGCGGTACTCGGAGTCCCAGGCGGTGAGGTAGGGGAGCGTGCGGATGCAGTTGATGCAGGTGTAGGTCCAGAAGTCGATCAGCACCACCCGGCCGGATGCGGTCAGGTCCGCGATCGAGAGCGGCTCGCCGCTGGTGTTGAACCACTGGCCCGGGGAAACGAAGTCTGGCGCCGCGCCGTAGGACGGCAGCTCGCCCCCCGCGGCGGCCTCCTCGACCCCGCCCTCGGCGGCCCCGTGGCCGCCGCGGACCGCGGCTAGGTCGTCCGCCACCGCTGCGCTGCCCTCGAGCTCGCCGCTCGGGTTGACGAGCACCGCCGGCAGATCGTCGGCGATCGCGTTTTGAAACTCGAGGTCGAGGTCGGCGGTCATCGCGAGCGCGACCAGGACCATCGCGGCGCCGGTCGCTGCCTGGACCCAGGCCCGGTAGGGCCGCAGGCGGTCGACGAGCCGCCGCCCGCCGAGCATCAGCAGGTAGAGCACGGCGCCCGAGCCGACCGCGTAGGCGAGCGCGACCGCGAGCTTGCCCGCGGTGAAGTCCTGCGCCGCCGAGACGGTGATCACCCCGGCGAGGATCGGCCCGGCGCAGGGCGTGTACACGAACCCCAGGCTGGCACCAAGCAACAAGCCAGAGCCGAAGCCCTCGCCGCGGGCTCGCGCCGGGCCCGGGGCCATGCGGCTCCCCCACGCCTCGATGCGGTCGCCGAGACCTGGGATCAGCAGCGTGATCCCGAAGCCGAACAGGGTGACGATGGCGAGCGTGCGCACGAGGCCGTCGGGGAGTCCGAGCGCCTCGATCACATAGACGAGCGCGACCGTGGCGAAGGTAAATGCGAGCACGAGCCCGGTGACCACGCCCAGCGGGCGGCGGCGCCCGCCGGTGACCCCGGCGCCGAGCACCGCGGGCAGCACCGGCAGCACGCACGGCGAGAGCGCCGTCGCCGCGCCGGCGACGAGCGCGAAGAGCATCAGCAGTACCACACCGAGAGGGTCTTCCAGCGAGGTTAAGCGTTACTCAACGGCCCGGCCGCCCGGCGGGTAGCGTGCGCGGGCGTAGGCCTGCTACATCGACGGCGCGGTCGGCTCGGGCGAGCGCGCCGCGGCGGAGGTGCTCTCCCCGCTTTAAGACGGGCCTACAATCCGCACATGGACGGCGATGCCGTCGAACTTCCGATCTTCGAGCTTCCGCTCGTGCTGCTGCCGGGCGAGCTTCTCCCGCTCCACATCTTCGAGGATCGCTACAAGCGAATGATCGCTCGTTGCCTCGAGGACGGCGAGCCGTTCGGGGTCGTCTTCCGCGACACGGACGGCGGCGCCCGTCGGGTCGGCTGCGAGGCTCGCGTGACCGAGGTGACCGAGCGATTCGCCGACGGGCGGCTCAACATCGTCGTCACCGGGGAGCGACCGTTCAAGGTCCTGGACCGCTTCGAGGCCTCGGAGTTCCCCTCCGGCGAGGTCGAGCCTGTCGAGACCATCGGCGACGAGGCCGAAGAGGACGACACCAAGGCGGACGGGGCGACCTCCGCCCGCGAGGCTTTCGCCGACCTGGTCGAGAAGGTCGGCGGCGAGAAACCGGACCGCGCCGCGCTCGATGCGCTGGACTCGTACGGCATCGCCTCCCGGGTCGAGCTGCCGCCGGACACCAAGCAGCGGCTGCTCGAGCTGCGCTCGGAGGGCGAGCGGATGACGATTCTCGCCAGAGCGCTCGGCACCCTCGTCGACACCGTCGAGCGCTCTCGTGAGATCGCCGAGCGCGCGCGGATGAACGGCAAGATCGTCGTCGGCGATCTGTAGACCAGGCGTCAGCCCGACTAGACCGCCGCCACGGCGCCGCCGCGGCGGGGGTCGCCGGCGCCGCGCAACCTGCCGCTGAGCGGGTCGCGGGCGACCGCGTGCACACCGCCGAAGAAGACGTTTCGGTCCGGCCAGCGGAAGACCTCGTAGCCGCGCCGCTCGAGCCGCCCGAGCGCCGCCTCGTCGATCCCGGGCTCCGACTGCACCGACCCGGCCTCGAAGTGCACCCGGGGGGCGATCACCGCGGCCGAGATGTCGAGCCCGTCGTCGACGAGGCGGACGATCGTCTGCAGGATCGCCGAGCGGATCCGGTTCGAGCCACCGCTCCCCAGACCGACCTCGAGCTCGCCCCCGCGCAGCACAACGGTCGGCGACATCATCGACGGCATCCGCCTGCCCTTGATGTGGCGGTGGAACCCGTGCGGATTGAGGTCCTCCTCGCCGAGCATGTTGTTGACGTGGACGCCGGTCCCGGGGACGATCAGGCCCGAGCCGGTGCCGTTGGAGCAGGTGACGGTCGCGCATCGTCCGTCGCCGTCGACGGCGGTGATGTGCGTGGTGGAACCGAGCCGATCGGCGGCGGCCCGCAGCCGGTCCGGCTCGAGGAACTCGTCGGCGAAGCCGGGCTCGTAGAGCCCGTCGAGGAACTCCTCGGTTCGCGCCCGCTGGGCCGCCTCCATCGCCGCGACCAACTCCTCCGTGCTCGCAACCCCGCGGCGGTCGAGCAGCTCGAGGGCGTAGGCGATCAGGATGCCGCCGGACGACGGCGGCGGGTTGGTGAGCACCTCGCGGTCGCGAAACCGCGCCGGAACCGGCCGGCGCAGCACCGGCTCGTAGGCGTCGAGATCGGCGCGACCGAGGGTCCCGCCGCGCTCGATCACCCAGTCGGAGATCGCCGCCGCGACCTCGCCCCGGTAGAAGGGCTCCGATCCCTCGCTGCCCAGCCGCTCGAGCCCGTCGCCGAGATCCGGGTACACGAACCGGTCGCCCTCGCGCAGCAGGTCGCCGCCCGGCGCATAGATCGCGGCGCCTTCGGGGGTGTGGGTCAGGATCGGCTCCAGGATTGCGAGGAAGTAGGCCTGCTCGGAGTTGACAGCGTGGCCGTCGCGTGCGAGCCGCGCGGCGGGCGCCGCGAGCTCGGCGAGCGGCGCCGACCCGAAGCGCTCCAGCGCCGCCTCGAGGCCCGCCGGCGTGCCGGGCACGCCGCACGATGCGGCGCCGACGTGGAAGACCTGCGGCGACTCGGGCGTGAAGTAGACGGGGATGGGAACCAGGTCGGCGGCGCGCGGCGTGCCGTCGGCGCCCGGCACGGCGACGAAGAAGTCGAGCACGACGTTCTCATCGCCGGCGTGAACGAGCATGTAGCCGCCGGCGCCCAAACCCGTGAGCGGACTCTCGGTGACGAAGGACGTCAACACCGCGGCCACGGCCGCGTCGACCGCGTTGCCGCCCTCGCGCAGGAACCGCGCACCCGCCTCCGCGGTCAACGGATGCCCTGCAGCGACCACGCCGCCCGAGCTCATGCGCTCCAGCCTAAGCGCGAGGGCGGCTGCTAGCGGCCGGGAACGTACTCGGGTACGTCGAGCTCGAGATCCCGCGGGCGCGACTCGAAGCTCTTCGCCGTGCCGGCGCGGCGCTCGGCCGGGCGACGGGATGAGGTATGTGCGGTGCCGGTCGGGCGCGGCTCGGCGGCGGTCGATCCGTCGGCGCGGCGGGCGCGCCCGTCGAAGCGGGTCGCGATCACCGTGATCCAGACCTCGTCGTCGACCGACTCGTCGATGTTGGCGCCGAAGATGATGTTCGCCTCCGGGTGGGCGGCCTCCTGGACCACCTTCGCGGCCTCCGAGACCTCGAGCAGAGAGAGGTCGGAGCCGCCGGTGATCGACAGCAGGATCGAGCGGGCGCCGTCCACGGAGGTCTCCAGAAGTGGCGAGGAGACCGCGCTCTCGGCCGCGCGAACGGCGCGATTGTCGCCCGAGCCCATGCCGATCCCGAGCAGCGCCTGCCCGGCGTCGCGCATCGTCGTGCGCACGTCGGCGAAGTCGAGGTTGATCATCCCGGGGAGGGTGATCAGCTCGGAGATCCCCTGCACGCCCTGGCGCAGGACGTCGTCGGCGACCTGGAACGCCTCCATCATCGTGGTGGTCTTCGCGAGGACGGTCAGCAGGCGCTCGTTCGGGACGACGATCAGCGTGTCCACCTCGCCGCTGAGCGCCTCGATCCCGTCGTTGGCCTGGGTGCTGCGCCGCGAGCCCTCGAACCGGAACGGCTTGGTGATGATGCCCACCGTGAGCGCACCGACGTCGCGAGCGAGGCGCGCGATCACCGGCGTCGCGCCGGTGCCCGTGCCCCCGCCGGCGCCGGCCGTGACGAAGACCATGTCCGATCCCTTGAGCAACCGCTTGATCTTGTCCTGCTCCTCGAACGCCGCCTTGTAACCGAGCGCCGGGTTCGACCCGGCGCCGAGGCCGCGCGCCATGCCGCTGCCGAGGTGGACCGTGACGTCGGCGGTCGACTGCTGCAGCGACTGAAGGTCGGTGTTGATGGCCATGAACTCGACCCCCGGGACACCGGCCTCGACCATCCGGTTGATCGCGTTGACCCCGGCGCCGCCGATGCCCACGACGCGGATCACCGGGGCGTGCGCCTGCGGCTCGCCGGCGTAGGAGACCGCGCCACCGTACCGCGGCTCCTCGCGGCCGTACGCCGGCCCCTCGACGTCGAGGCTGTCGTCGGTGAACACGCGGCTGAGCCGCTCCTTGGCCCGAGGTGGCTCGTCCTCGAGGCGGTAGGCGCGCACCCGCTCGGGATCGGGCCCCGACGGGCCCTCGGACTCCTGGCTCTGGTCGAACGGCGCAGCCCCCTGCTCGGAAGCACGCGGCCCCGGCGGGGCCGGCTCGGGCGGCGGTGGTGGTGGCGCCTGCCGGCGCATCACGCTCGTCTCCTCCTCGGGCGGCGGCTGCTCCGAGCGCCCCGGCGCCTCGGGCGGGTCGTCCGGCTCGACGGTCGAGCGGAAGAGGTCGGCGAGCGGGCCCTCGCGCATGCTGGCCCGCTTACGACGCGCCATTCGTCAGAACCTCCTGGGCCAGCGCCCGGTAGTAGTCGGCGGCGTTGCCCTTCGGATCGTACTTCAGCACGCTCGCCCCGCGGACTGGCGCCTCAGCGAACTTGATCGCCTTGCGGATCCGCGACTTGAAGACCAGCTCCCCGAAGTTCTCCTCGAGGATCTCGACCGCCTCCTTGGCGTGCACGGTGCGCGAGTCGAGCATCGTCGGCAGGATGCCCTCGATCTTGACCCTCGGATTGAGGTTCTCACGGATCATCTCGAGCGTGTTCTGGAGCTGCAGGAGGCCCCGCATCGACAGGTACTCGCACTGGACCGGAACGATCACCTTGTCCGACGCGGTCAGCGCGTTGATCGTCAACAGCCCGAGGCTCGGCGGGGTGTCGATGCAGACGAAGTCGTAGTCGTCGGTTACGGCCGCCAGTGCCTTCTCGAGCGATCGCTCGCGCCCGATCTGCATCGACATCGCGATCTCCGCCCCCGCGAGGTCGATCGAGGCAACGGCGATGTCGATTTCGCGTTCCTGGATCACCTGACGGATCGGGATGTGGTGGACGAGGACGTCGAACATCGACTGCTCGACCTTGTCGGGATCGATCCCCTGGCTCATCGTCAGGTTCCCCTGCGGGTCGAGGTCGATGCAGAGCACGTCGTGGCCCGACTCGGCGAAGGCGACCGCCAGGTTGAGGGTGGTCGTCGTCTTTGCGACGCCGCCCTTCTGGTTGGCGAACGAGATCACCTGCGCGCGGCGCTCGGGCTCCTCCTCGGCGCTCACCGCCCCGGGGATTCCCGGGGCCCGGGTCGGCTTGATCGCCTGGCTGGCGGTGATCCGGAGCTCGTCGTCGGGCTGCGGCTCGGGAACCGCGGGCGGATTGGCCGGCGCTCGCTCCGGGGCGCGCTCGGGCGCCGGCTGCCTCAGGCGCCGGCTCCTCGGGCGCCGCGGCCACGGGCTCCTCGGCCGGGAGCGGCGTCTCCGGCGGGTCCTCGGACACGGCCTCCTGCGCGTTCGGCCGGGCCTCGACCGGTTCCTCGAGCGCCGGCTCCTCGAAGACGGGTTCGGGCGGCTCCGGAGGGCCGCCGCCGCTCCCCGGTCCCTCGTCGTTCACCGGGGCGGCCTCACGGGCCCCCCACCGATCGTCGTTTGACCGCGTTCCGCGGTTGAAAAGTCCCATACGTTCGCGACTATTCGCACGCGGTGGTGCCTTTCCTGCGTCTGCAACTTGAAATGATCGGGGCATCCGCGGCCTGCTCGACAAGCGGCTGGTGATCGTCACCGGCAAGGGGGGCGTGGGCAAGTCCACGGTGGCCCTCGCCCTCGCCCTGGCGGCCGCGCGCCGCGGCAAGCGGACGATCCTCTGCGAGGTCTCCGCCCAGGAGCACCTCTCGCGCGTCTTTCACCGCGCCGAGGTCGGCTTCCACGAGGTCGAGATGGCCGAGAACCTCTGGGCGATCTCGATCGACCCGGACGAGTCGCTGCGCGAGTACGTCCTGCTCCAGCTGAAGGTCAAGGCGATGCGCGACCTGCTGTTCAAGTCGCGGATCTTCACCTACCTCGCCGCGGCCACACCGGGGCTCAAGGAGCTCGTGACGATCGGCAAGATCTGGGAGCTCGCGCTCGAGGACCGCAAGGTAAAGCAGGGCCGCAACTACGACCTCGTGATCGTCGACGCGCCGGCGACCGGGCACGGCGTCGGGTTCCTGCAGACGCCGCGGACGTTCGCCAACGTCGCCCGCGTCGGGCCGATCCGCCAGCAGGCGGAGATCCTCGACAAGTTCATCCGCAACCGCAAGCGCACCGGGATGGCGGTCGTCACCCTGCCGGAGGAGATGCCGGTCAACGAGACCGCGAAGCTCGAGCGCGATCTGGCGTCCGAGGTCGGGGTGCAGGTGAGCCGGATCTTCTGCAACGGGCTCTACCCGGAGCGCTTCCCCGAGGAAGAAGCCGGCGCCCTGATCGAGCTCGCCGCCGAGCGCGAGGGGGCCGTCCGGGTGGCGTGTCGCGCGGCGGCCTCGGAGAGCCGCCGGGCGCGGGCGGAGCGCGAGCAGCTCGCGCGGCTGGAGGAGCTCACCGAGGCCCCGGTGACGACGCTTCCGTTCCTGTTCGAGCCTGAGCTCGGGGTCGAGGAGATCGGCGTGCTGGCGGACGAGGTGGCGGACGAGGTCGCGGTCTGATGGCCGGCGTCGCCGAGCTGCTCGAGGGAAAGCGGGTCTGCATCTGCGCGGGCTCCGGGGGGGTCGGCAAGACGACGACCTCGGCCGCGATCGCCGCCGGGATGGCGGCCCGAGGCCTGAAGGTCGCGGTCCTGACCATCGATCCCGCGAAGCGACTGGCCGACTCGCTCGGCCTCCCGGAGCTCGGCAATACCGAGCGCCAGGTCGACCCCGCCCTGTTCGCCGAGGCGGGGGTCGATCCGGGCGAGGGCGAGCTCTGGGCGATGATGCTCGACTCCAAGCAGACGTTCGACGAGGTCGTCCGCAAGCATGCCCCGGACGAGGAGACGCGCGATCAGATCCTCTCCAACCGGATCTACGAGCAGCTCTCGAACGCGCTCGCCGGCTCGCAGGAATACATGGCGATGGAGAAGCTGTTCGAGATCCACGCCGAGGACCGCTACGACCTCCTCGTCCTCGACACGCCCCCGAGCCGCGACGCGCTCGACTTCCTCGACGCGCCGAAGCGCCTGACGCAGTTCATCGAGGGCCGGGCGCTGCAGGTGTTCACCCGGCCCGCCGGGTTCGGAATGAAGCTCTTCGGCCGCGGGACGTCGATGATGTTCTCGATCCTGCGGCGGATCACCGGCGTGAACCTGCTCGAGGACCTGGCGGAGTTCTTCCAGGCGTTCAGCGGCATGGTCGACGGCTTCCGCGAGCGGGCACGGCGCGTCAACGAGCTGCTCGCCGACGATCAGACGAGCTTCCTGGTCGTCTGCGCGCCCCAGGGCGAGCCGATCTCCGAGGCGGTCTACTTCCACCGCAAGCTCGTCGAGGCGGAGCTGCCGTTCGGCGGCGTGATCGTCAACAAGGTGCACTACGGGTGGGACCTCCCCGACGATCCGGGCGCGCTCACCGACGAGCTCGCCGAGGCGCTCAGCGACGCGGACCTCGCCCACCGCGTGGTTGCGAACCTCGCCGACTACGCCGCGCTGTCGGCCCGCGACCACCACAACGTCGAGCACCTCGCGGCGGAGATTCGAACGCGTGCGGTGATCCAAGTCCCATACCTCGACGAGGACGTGCACGACCTCACCGGCCTGATGGAGATCAACCGCTACCTGTTCGCGTCCGGCAGCGAGGAACGGGCCGCGATCGCCACCTCGGTGTAAGGGCGTCGCACCGAGCGGTCGATTGGGTCCGCATAACGGACTGAATCTGCGGCTCGCGGTAGATTCGACTCGCCGGGCGGAGGTGGCGTGCGGTCCCAGCCGAAGCGTCGCGCATGCGCTGGTCGGGCAGGTAGCGGTGGGCAGCGCCGTCAGGGCGGGGGCCGCGCCGTCGACGCCAAACACATGGCGGGTTTCGGTCGTATAGCGACCGAAAGTCGCCACTCACCGGTCGAGGGTCTTCGAGTAACGAACGGATCGTGCTGCGGTGTCGCTGTAACCAAGCGACCGGTAGAGCGCGTGCGCCGCGTCGCGTTCGCACCGGCGCCCACTCGACACCTCCGTGACCGAACAACCCCACGCACGAGCGACACCCTCAGCGGCGGCGATCAGCTCCGTGGCGACTCCGGTACGGCGCGCGGTTGAGCTCACTACGAGTGCCGTGATTCGCGCGAAGGCGTCGCCCTCGGCGAGCCGGGGGATCCGATGTAGCGCGACGAGGCCGCTCCGACCGTCACCAGTCACGAGCACCCGATCCTCAGCGGTGGCCGAGTCCAGGCGCTCGCGCACGGCCGTGGGCGACGCCGGGTAACCGAGCTCTCCAAGCAGCTCGGAGATCGCCTCGGCATCGGCCGCTGTCGCCTCACGGACCTCCACCCCGCCAGCATTGTCCTGATCCGGTCCCATGAGAAGGCGTAAGCCACCGAGCGTTCCGCCCGGTGGCTCCGCCTGCTCTTCCTGGGGTGATCGGAGGAAGCTAGGTGACCTCGGAGACCTCGGCGCGGCGCCTGCGGTCGTAGGCGATCTCGCGGATGTCCCACTCGGTCGTCTCGGGGCGCGGGAAGAGGCCGGCGACCCGATCGTGGTGCGCCTTGCGCTCGGCGCGGGTCTGCTCGATGAGGCGCAGGACCGGGCTCGAACCCGCAGCGCGCTCGCGCTCGTCTGACGGCTCGGGCTCCGGCGTCTCCGCCGGCGCGCCTGCGGGGGCCGGTACCGGCGTCAGCTGTCGGGTCCCGGGCTCGGCCGGCCCACCGAAGATCTGTCTTGCTCTCGCGATCACACTCTCCTCCTCCGGCTCGGGGCTCGGTTCGGGTGAGATTCGCCGGTCGAGGCCGGACACCTCCCGCGCGATGCCGTCGAGCTCCTCGGCGAGGGAGGGCTCGTCGGCGTCCACCGCACCGCGCGGCTCCTCGCTCACCTCGACCCAATCGGGCACTTCGGTCTCATCGGCCTCCGGCTCCGCGGGCGCGTCGACATCCTCCGGCTCGTCGACCTCGTCGAGCGCATCGGCCTCCTCGGCCACGGGCTCGAGGTCCCATTCGGTCGTGCTGCCGCGCTGACGGGCGTCGCCCTCGCCGACCGCGAGGCCGTCGGCGAGCAGGATCTCGTCCGCCGTCGTGCGCAGGTCTGACCCGAGGTGCCCGACCGCCGCGTCGGTGAGGATCGCCCTGGTGAGCTCCTCCAGGGCGGCGGCCGTCTCGGCCGGGCTCATCGTTCCGGCGCCGGGCGCGACCTCGCCACTCCAGAGCTCACGCTCGAGGCCGATGGCGCGATCGACGACCGCCTTTACCTGGCCGCGGCGGTCGGGCTCGGCGCAGAGCGCCGCCACCCGCATCGACAGTCCCAGGCCCGCGGGCCCACCGCCCTCGAGGACGAACCGAAGCGCCAGCAGGTGGTCGTTGAGCGCCTCGATGACGACGTTGCGCTCGAGGCCGGCCTCGAACCGCGCGAGCGAGCGGCCGAGCATCGCGGGGAAGCCCGGACGCTCCGCAACCTGGCGAGCGAACGGGCTCCCGGACGCGGACAGGGCGCGGGAGAGCGCCGCCAAGCCGCCGAGCTCGGTGTCGACCAGCCGGTAGCCGCCCGGGCGCTGGCGTCCCGCGCCCGTCGCGATCCGCCGCCAGCGATCGCCGGCGGTGCGCGTCCATGCGTGGGGGCCGAGGCCGACGCCGCCGGCCTTGAACAGCCTCAGGGTGGTGATCAGCCGACGGAACGCTTCGACGGCGGCCAACCCGGGATCGGCAGCGTCCTCGCCGCCACCCCGACCGGGCTCTTCGACCCGGACAACGGCGAGGAACGCCGGCTCCCACGGCGAGACCCCGAGTCCCTCGCCGGTGCGCGCTTCTGAGGGAACGTCGACCGTGTCGGCGCGGACGATCGAGGCCGTCGCGAGGTCGAGCCGCGTAACCGGCATCTGCAGGCCGCGCAGCGGGACGATGACCTCGATCTGGCCCGGCTCGCCGTCGCCGCCGGCCTGCAGCTCGGCGATCGCGGCATCGAGTCGATCGTCGTCGAGGGTGAAGTCGGTGCTGTCGAGCCACATCCGGCAGAGGAAAACGGTTCCCGCGAGCTCCGCGCGTTGGCGCGGCTCTTCCGGGACGGCGATCCCCATGCCCTCCAAGTAGTCGCCGGCCAGTCCGGCGGCCTCGAGCGCGGCGCACGCGGCGCCGAAGGAGTCGAGCCGGTGAAGCTCGCCGGCGTGGTCGCGTACGAACTGCTCGGTGAGCGGCTCGTAGCGGCAGAGCGGCGAGCCGTCGCCCGGCTCACGCACCTCGTATGGAACCTCCGCTCCCGCGGCGATCAACCCATGCAGGCACTTGGCGGCGTCGTAGGCCATCGCCACCAGCGCCTCGTTCACCACCAGGTCGCGCATGCGGACAGGGTTCGCGGTGGAAGGGACCGCATCCTCCCCTGCAAGCGGGGTTGCAGGATACGGCTAGACCGTGACCGCGGCCCGGGAACGCCCGTCGCCCGACTGCGGGGCGCCGAACAGCCAGCGCCTGCCGTACTTGCGCATGTCCTCGATCAGCGGAACGAGGGCGCGGCCCTTCTCGGTCAGCGCATACTCGACCCGCGGCGGCACCTCGGGATAGGTATGCCGCGCGACGATCCCGTGCTCCTCGAGCGCCCGCAGGCGCAGCGAGAGCGTACGCGGGCTGATCCCGTCGAGTGAGCGCTCGAGCTCACAGAACCGCCGACTCTCCTCGGCGAGGTCGCGGATCACGAGGAGCGTCCACTTCCCGGAGATGATCTCGGCGGTGCGGCAAACTGGACAGGTGGGATCCGTCATCGGAGCCATGTGGCGGCCGGGCGGCGGTGAGTTGATCTCGGAGGGTGCTGCCGGCGCGCGGCCGAGTATAGCTCAATGCTTTACCAACTGAAGTAGCTTCAACGGAGGAAGCGCCGCCGCCCCGGGCGCGCTCAGCGCCGCTTGCGCGGGGCCGGCACGTCGGGATCGAGCAGGCAGCTCGGCCCCGCGCAGACACGCAACTGGGCGAGGGCGTCCTCGAGCGCAGCTCGGGTGCGACGGTAGGAGCGCTTGCGATCGACGCTCTCGAGCTGGTAGGGATCGCGCCGCAGGTCGTAGAGCTCGCGGTCGGTCAGCGCGCCGGCTCCGATCTGGGCATCGAGGCCCTCCTCGGCCGACGCGAGCTCGAGCTCGTAGCGCTCGATGTACGCGTAGCGGCCCGTGCGAACGCCGATGAACGACCGGGCGACCGCGCCCCCGCCGCCCGCCCGCGGGGGCCGCTTCGCCTCGATCAGGACCGCCCGGGCCCGGTCGCGCTCCCCCGCCAGGTACGGCGCCAGCGAGCGGCCGTCCTGGGGGCGCGCGGCCGCCTCCGGCGCGGTCGCCCCCGCGAAGTCCATGATCGTCGGCACGAGGTCGACGTCGGCCACCGGGTCGGCCACCCGGGTCCCCGCCGCGATTCCCGGGCCGCGGATCAGCATCGGGACCCGGATCGCCTCCTCGTACGGGTAGAGCTTGCCGGAGCGGAGCCGGTGCTCACCGTTCATGTAGCCGTTGTCTGAGGTGAAGATCACGTAGGTGTTGCCGGCGAGCCCGGCGGACTCGAGCGCGCCGACGATCTGCTCGACGCCCTCGTCCACCGCGAGCAGGCTCGCCAGCTCGCAGCGGTAGCGCTTGGCGATGTCGCGGCGCTCCTCGCGGGTGATCGGCTTTTCCTTGCGGACGATCGCCGGCTTGTCGGAGAGGTCCTCCTCGTCGAACGACGGCGGCCGCGGCAGCTTGCGGTTGCGGAACGCGTTCGCGTGCCGGGGCGCGGGCTTCGCGCGCGCCGTGTCGAACGAGAACGGCTTCGGGCTTGCGCAGCGGCGGCCCGCCTCGTCGTTGCGACCCACGCCCCAGTGGGGCGCCGTGTAGGAGACGTGGAGGAAGAACGGATCGGGGTCGGTCGCGTGCGAACGGATGTATGGGACCGCGTACTCGCGGGTGAAGACGTCGGTCTGATAGTCGGAGTCCCCGCTGCCGTAGCCGACCAGGCCGCCGGCCGAGTCGGCCAGCTCGTAGTCGTAGTAGCGGGTCGCCGTTGCCGGCACCAGCCCGCGCCAGTCGTCCCAGCCCGGCGGCGGGACGAGCTCCGGGTAGTTGTGGATCCACTTGCCCACCAGCGCCGTGTCGTAGCCGGCTGCGTCGAGCCAGGCAGGCAACACCCGATCCGGCTCGCGCAGGTTCTCGTAGCCGCCGCCGGTGTCCGGCCGGTTGTCGATCACGCCGTGGTTGTGCGGGTACTGTCCGGTGATCCAGGTCGTCCGCGCAGGACAGCAGAGCGGGTAGGACGCGACGTAGGTCTCGAGCGTGGCGCCCCGATCGCCGAGCGCCGCCCGTGTTCGCTTCATCACCCGCAGTGAGGCCAGGGTCTGGTCGTCGGTCGTGATCAGGACGACGTTCGGCGCCCCCGCTCCGGCGACGGCCGGCTCTCCTGGGGCGGCGACGGCCGCGGTCAGCCCGACGGCGACGAACACGGTGGCCGCCGAGGCGATCGCGCGCTTGGTGATCGTGCCCATCCCTGTGCCAAACAGCCCCGGACGCCGAAGGTAGCGGCCCACGTCAGCGCCCCGGCCGCGGCACGGTGGCCGTGATCGCGCAATCGGCGCCCGCGCAGTGCTCGAGCCGACCGAGCAGTCCGGCGAGCGTTCGACGGGCCGCGGCGTAGGTCGCATCGCGGTCGCGGCTCTCGAGCTGGTACGGGTCGCGCCGCAGGTCATAGAGCTCGATGTCGGTAGTGCGCCCGGCCCCGATCTCGAGCTCGATGCCCTCGGCGCGGCTCGTTACCCGCGCGCGCCGATGCTCGACGTAGGTGTAGCGGGCCGTCCGCACGCCGACGTAAGAACGCACCTTGAATCCACGGCGTGCCCGCACCGCCTCCTTGCGGCCCTCGAGCAGGATCGCTCGCCCGGCCAGGGACTCGTCGCCCTGCATCGTCGCGCGCAGCGAGACGCCGTCGAGCACCCTCGCGAGCTCGTCAGGCACGCCGACGCCGGCGAGCTCGAGGATCGTCGGGGCGAGGTCGGCGTTGACCACCGGGTCGGCGTCAACAGTCCCGGCGCGCACTCCCGGCGAGCGGACGACGAGCGGGACTCGAATCGCCTCCTCATAGGGGAGGTTCTTGCCCAGCAGCCTGTGCTCGCCCGCGAGGATCCCCTGGTCGGCGGTGAAGACGATCGTCGTGGACTCGAGCCTGCCGGCAGTGCGCAGCTCGGCCACGAGGCCGGCGACCGCGTCGTCGACCGAGAGCAGTGCCGCGAGCCCGCAGCGATAGCTGCGGTCGATCTTCTCCAGCGTTCCCTCGTCGATCGGGTCGCGCCTGGCGACGAAGTCCGGCTTGTCGGAGAGGTCGCGCTCGTCGAACGACGGGGGCCGCGGCACCGGCGCCCGCATGAAGCGGCTCGCGTAGCGCGCCGGCGGGATCGCGCTCTGCCCGCCGCCGCGTTGGTCGGGACGATCGCGCGAGCAGCGCCGGCCCGCAGCGTCGAGGCGGCCGAGCCCGTCGTGTGGCGGGTGCAGCGACAGCCAGAGGAAGAACGGATCGGGGTCGGTCGCGTGAGCCGCGACGAACGGCAGCGCGTACTCGCGCGTCAGCGCGTCCGTCTGGTAGTCGGGCGCGGCGCTGCCGAAGTGGCGCGACTTTCCGGGCCCGGCGAAGACGTCGAAGTCGTAATACGAGGACAAGCCCTCACCCCCGGCCCCGACGAGCCCGGTCCACTCGTCCCAGCCCGGCGGCGCCGTGCGCGGCGAGCGCAGCCCGTTGAGCCACTTGCCGGCGAACGCGGTGTCGTATCCGGCTGCATCGAGCCACGCCGCCAGGTTGCGCTCGGGGTCGATCAGCGACTGATAGGCGCCACCGCTGCCTCGGGTGTTGCCCTTGGCGCCGTGGTTGTGTGCGTACTGACCGGTGAGGAAGGTCGCCCGCGAGGGGCAGCAGAGCGGGTAGGACGCGACCGCGTTCTCGAACGTCACACCGGACCCGCCGAGCAGCCGCCGCACCGACGGCAGCGCCCGCATCATGCCCGGGCCCTGGTCGTCGGTCATGACGACGATGAAGCTCTGACGAGCCTCCGGCAGCTGTGCAGCTGCCTCACGGCCGCCGGTAAGCCCGACGACCAGCAGCAGCGCGAGCAGGCTCACGGCACTGAGCGCCGAGAGGCAAGCCCGCCAAGGACGACTCGCGCTTCGCGCTCGCACCGCTCCCTCCGGTCGCTGGCGTGGCGTGCTTCGCACGCGAGCGACCGAGGACCTCGTGCTTCGCACTCGCATCGCGCCTTCGGCGCTGAGGCGGCGCCTATCGGCGCTCAGGCGACTTCGCGAAGCTTCTGGGCCTCAGCGAGGCTCTGGAGCTTCTTCAGCGACTGATTCTCGATCTGGCGGATGCGCTCGCGGGTGACGTTGAACGTCCGCCCGACCTCGTCGAGCGTCCGCGGGTGCTCGCCGCCGAGCCCGTAGCGCAGCTCGAGCACGCGCCGCTCGCGATAGGAGAGATTCTCGAGCGCTTCGCGCAGCGCCTCCTTGGTCAGGAGGTCGGCTGCGCGCTCGAACGGCGACTCGGCCTTCTCGTCGGCGATGAACTGCCCGAACTCCGACTCCTCCTCGTCGCCGACCGGCTTTTCGAGCGACACCGGCGCCTGCGCTGAGCGCTTGATCTGATCGACCTCCTCGGGATCGATGCCCGTGACCTCGGCGATCTCGTCCGGGGTCGGCTCGCGGCCGAGCTCGGTGACCAGCTTGCGCTCCGCGCGGCCGATCTTGTTCAGCTTCTCGACCACGTGCACCGGGATCCGGATCGTGCGCGCCTTGTCGGCGAGCGCGCGGGCGATCGCCTGGCGGATCCACCACGTCGCATAGGTGGAGAACTTGAAGCCCTTGCGGTAGTCGAACTTCTCCGCGGCGCGCACGAGCCCCAGCGTGCCCTCCTGGATCAGATCGAGGAACGGCAGCCCCTGGTTGCGGTAGTTCTTCGCGATCGAGACCACGAGCCGCAGGTTCGACTCGACCATCTTCTGCTTCGCGTCGAGATCGCCGCGCTCGATGCGCTTCGCCAGGTCGACCTCCTCCTGCGCGGTCAGCAGCCGCACCTTGCCGATGTCCTTGAGGAACAGCTGCAGCGAGTCGGTGGTCATGTCGGGCTTCAGGTCGAGCGCCGTCTTCGCGCGGCGCTTGCCGCGCTTCGGCTCCGCACGCTCGGCCTCGGCCGCCGACGCCTGGGCCGGATCGACGTCGTCGACCATCTCCACGCCGTGCCCCTCGAGGAAGCCGTAGAGCTCCTCGATGTCGCCCTCGTCGACGTCGACCTCGGCCAGCGCCTGGGCGACCTCGCCGTAAGCGATCACGCCCTCGGTCTGACCCTTGGCGACCAGGTTCTTGACTTCCTCGAGCTCCTGAAGCTCCGTGATCAGCATCGCTTGCCTACGTCTTCCTTCCTGGTCTGGTCGGTCTTGTCGCGGTTGCGGGGTCGCGGGATGCGACCCGGGTCCACGACGCCCCGCCTCGACTCCCATGTCCGCCGCGGATTTGCTCAAACGTGTGTTCGAATCGTAGCGCTATCTTTTTTGTAGTCAAGCGCGAAGCCGCTGTTTGCGGGGGATTCGGGGCCAGGGAGACCGACAACGGGCGCCTGGAAAACCCTTCAACCCCGCTACCCGAAGACGGTTACGGCCAATCGCAAGACCCCGCTCATCCCGCCAGCCGCGACGGCCCGGCGCGCGGGGGCGGAGGCGCAACGCGCGCGTCCGCCGATCGCGATGGAATACGTGCTGCGGTGAGTGAGGATCGGCCCAGCGAGCAGCCCGACGCCGGGCAGGGTGGCGTGTTCGGCAACCTGCCGGACTCGCGGCCGGGGACGCGGAGTCCCCGCCGTCGTACCGCGCCCGGCGAGCGCCCGGCGAGCGCCCGTCGGCCCGGCGGCGCGAGGGCGGCGCCGAAGCCCGATCCGCCGCCACGGGCGGCGCCAAAGCGCGAGCCGAGCCCCGATTCGGCACGCCGCCCGAGTGAGCTTCCGACGTCCGACGAGGCGCAGGCACCCGAGGAAGGCCACGGGCTCGAGGATCTGGCGTGGGCCGGCGTCGCCGCGGTCGCCGAGGCGGCGACCCTCGCCGTCAGGCTGATCAGCAGGGCGATGGAGGCCGTGCACAAGCCCGCCGACCGTCGGTGAGCTTCCGCTACCTGCGGGTCTTCTGGGAGCGCGCCTACCGCGAGAACATCACCGGGCTGGCGGCGATGGTCGCCTACAACCTGGCGCTGGCGCTGTTCCCGTTCGTGCTCCTGGTCCTGTTCATCTTCGGCCAGGTGATCGACAACGCCGACGTGCGCCAGACCGTGATCCACGACCTCCAGCAGATCTTCCCCAGCGCCGAGCAGGACTCACTCGCCGGCGTCGTCGACCGCATCCGCGACAGCTCGGCCACGATCGGCGTCGTCGCGGCGATCGCCACGATCTGGATCGGCGCCTCCTTCTGGGGCGCGATGGACACCGCCTTCTGCCGCATCTACCACGTCGAATGCCGGGGGTGGGTCGAGCAGAAGCGCTGGGCGCTGTTGATGTTGTTCGTGGTCATCCTCTTTCTGCCGGCCAGCGTCCTGGTCCCGGTCGCCGAGGGCCTCTTGGCCTCGGGCGCCGCGGACCTTCCGTTCGGGCTCGACAACGTGGGCGCCCTGCGCACGCTCGGGGTCCTGTTCGCGGCGCTGATGCTCACGTTCGCCGGCTGCTCGCTGATCTACTACGTGGTGCCCAAGGGCCACGTCCCCTGGCGCGGCGTCTGGCCCGGGGCGCTGTTCGTCACCGGGATCACGGCGATCGGCAACGCCGTCTTCCCGGTCTACCTCACCCAGTCGAACATCGAGCAGCTCGGCGGCGCGCTCGGCTTCATCCTCATCGCCCTGATCTGGTTCTACTTCGTCAGCCTCACGCTGATGGCCGGGGCGGTGATCAACGCCCTGCGCTACGAGCTCCACGACACCGGCAGCGTCGAGGAGGAAAGGGCACGCGCCTTCGCCGAGATGGAATAGGAACCTGTCTCGAAACCTCGCGCGGCCGCTCTGGCGAGCGCCCGGGCGGTGGCGGGCAAGGACGCAGCCGGTGAAGCGTGGCCTTGGCCACGTGAGCCGGCGAGGACGCCGCCCGGCACCGATCCGGCGCCGCCAGGCGGTCGCGGGGGGTTTTGTGCCAGGTTCTAAGCCCGCGTCAGTCGTAGCGGCCGCCGGTGACCTCGCGCAGCTTCGCCTGGTCGTGGCGGGCGCTGACCGTGCGCACGGTGCCCGAGCGCGAGCGCATCACGAGCGACTCGGTCGTCGCCTTTCCGGCGCGGGTGTACCGGACCCCCTGCACCAGCTCCCCGTCGGTTACGCCGGTGGCGGCGAAGAAGACATCGTCGCCGGCGACCAGCCGGTCGACGTCGAGGACCTCGTCGAGGTCGTAGCCGGCATCGACGGCAGCCCGGCGCTCGTCGTCGTCGCGCGGCCACAGCCGGCCGAGGAGCTGGCCGCCGAGGCACTTGATCGCCGCGGCCGACAGCACCCCCTCGGGCGTCCCGCCGATCCCCCACAGCAGGTCGACCCCTCCCTCGGCCGTGACAGCGAACAGCGCCGCCGAGACGTCGCCGTCGCTGATTAACCGGACCCGCGCGCCGGCCTCGCGGATCTGCCGCACGCCGTCCTCGTGGCGTGGCCGGTCGAGCACGATGATCGTCACGTCGCCGACCGGCTTGTCCTTGCGCTCGGCGACGCTCGCGATCACCTCCCCGATGGGCCGGTCGAGGCTGAGCGCGTCGGCGATCTCCGGGCCGCCCGCGATCTTCTCCATGTAGACGCACGGGCCCGGGTCGAACATCGTGCCGCGCTCGGCCAGCGCGATCACGGCGAGCGCCGACGGCATCCCGCGCGCCGTGAGCGTCGTCCCCTCCAGCGGGTCAACGGCGATGTCGACCCGGGGCGGGCTGCCGTCGCCGATCTGCTCGCCGTTGTAGAGCATCGGCGCCTCGTCCTTCTCGCCCTCCCCGATCACCACGGTGCCGTCCATCGGTACGGTGTCGAGCAGCAACCGCATCGCGTCGACCGCCGCCTGGTCGGCCGACTCCTTGTCGCCCTTGCCGACCCAGCGCGCCGCGGCGAGCGCGGCGGCCTCGGTCACCCGGACCAGCTCGAGCGCCAGGTTGCGGTCGGGCTTCGAGCCCGAGCGCACGTCATGCGAGATCACTCCCACGTCAGACGGTGCCGGGGGCCTTGCGCGTCTTGCGCTCACCGCTCTCGAGCGAGCGGGTGAAGCCGGTGGCGGCGATGACGATCGAGCTGATCAGCGCGATCCAGTACCCGTAGTCGAGGCTGACGCCGATCTCGGCCGGGCCGCTGCCGGGCCGGTCGATGATCCCGTTGTAGCCGATCAGCACGAGGGCTGCAAACCCCGCGACCATCGTCATCTCCCCCGGCGCCCAGGAGAGCTTGTGGCCGCGGATCAGGATCCAGGCGAGGATCGGCGGGGCGAGCGCCGCCAGGAGCAGCAGCCAGCGCAGAATCGGGAACGTCTCGAAGCCCGTGCACTCGTATTCGCCGACGCCGCAGACCCATACGTCCTCGCTGGTATCCGGCGCCAGACGCTGCGGATTCTCATCGAGCGTGTACCACGGCAGGAACAGGATGCTGATGATCAGCAGCAGGGACGCGATGCCGCCGAGCACCACCCTGGTCGGGTTCAGCCGCGAGAAGTCCATCGCCGCGAGCCTATCCAACGGTAGGGTGGCGCGCGGAGGTGGAATCCGCTGCATCCAAACGACGCTGGGGCCTGACGCTGCCGCTCGTCGGGCTGCCGCTTCGCGACCATGCGGAGCACGTCAAGCGGGCCGAGGCGGCGGGCTACACCGACGTCTGGAGCGGTGAGACCAACGGCCCCGACGGCTTCACTCCGCTCGTCCTGGCGAGCGAGTGGACCGACTCGGTACGGCTCGGCACCGGCGTCGTCGGGGTGTTCCAGCGCGGCCCGGCCCTGCTCGCCCAGCAGGCAGCGGCGCTCGCCGATGCGAGCGACGGGCGCTTTGCCCTCGGCATCGGCGCGAGCTCGGACCGGATCGTCGAGGGCTGGAACGGGATGCGCTTCGAGCGGCCGCTCGGCAAGGTCTCCGAGACGGTCGACTTCCTGCGCGCCGCGTTCGCCGGCGAGCGCACCGCGACCGGGTTCCGGCTCGAGCAGGCGCCGGAGGCACGGGTCCCGATCATCCTCGCGGGTTTGCGGGGGAGAATGCTGGAGCTTGCGGTGGAGAAGGCTGACGGCGCGATGTCGAACTTCCTCCCCCTGTCCGGCCTGCCGAAGGTTCGCGCGCAGGTGGCCGACGCGCCCGCCCGCTTCGAGTTGCTGTGCCGCTTCTTCTGCCTCCCAGGCGAGCGCGAGCAGGTCGAGCCGCTCGTGCGGTTCATGTTCTCGTCCTACATCACCGTCCCGGTGTACGCCGCGTTCTACCGCTGGCTCGGCCACGGCGAGGCGATCGCCGAGATGTGCGCGGCGTGGGAGGCCAAGGACCGCGAGCGCGCCGCGCAGGCCGCGCCCTGGGAGCTGATCGAGGACATGTTCATCCTCGGCAGCCCGGAGCGGATGCGGGCCCGCCTGGACGAGTTCGTCGCCGGCGGGATCACGCTGCCGATCCTGACGCCGATCACGACCCCGGACAAGCTGGGCGAGCTGATCGAGGCGCTGGCGCCATAGGCCCGCTCAGGCCGCCGCCGCGAGCGAGCCGGCGAGGCTCGGATGGCGAGGCGCCCAGCCGAGCTCGCGCTTTGCCTTCGCGTTCGAGGCGCCGCGGACCTCCGTCATCATCACCGTCGCCGCCTCGCCGGCCATGATCCGGCCGAGCCACCGCGGCACCCGCAGCGGCCGCTTCCCGCCGAGCGCGCGCGCCGCCTCCGGCAGCCAGTCGCGGACCGCCGCGGGCTGGTCGTCGACGATGTTGTAGACGCCCGGCGCGCCGCGCTCGACCGCGATCGCGGTCGCCTCGGCGGCGTCCTCGATGTGGACGAAGGACCAGATGCCGCCGCCGCTACCCACGATCGGGAACTTGCGACCCCGGATCGCCTCGACGTGCTCGCCGCCGGGCGGGTCGAGCCGGAGCGACGTGCCGGGCCCGTAGAAGCCGCCGTACCGGAGCACGAGCCCCTCGATCGGCGCCGCGCCGGTGACCGCGCGCTCGAGGTAGGCGATCGCCTCGAGCGACGTCCTTACCGCCGCCGGCGGGTGCTGGTCGAACGGGTCGTCCTCGCTCTTCACAGGCCCGCCGCGACGCTCGGTTGGCCACCCGGCGTAGCTCTGGGCGACGAACCGGCGGGTACCGGCGGCCCGCGCCGCCGAGAGCAGGATGTCCGTCCCCTCGGTCCGCAGCCGGTTGGTCTGGGCGAAGTCGCGCTCGAAGTGGCGCAGGTCGAGCGACTCCGAGAGCGCGGTCAGCTCATGGAGGATCACCTCAGGCCCCGCCGCGCTGATCGCGGCACCGACGGCGTCCGGGTCGAGCGCATCGGCGACCGCCGGCTCGGCGCCGAGCTCGCGCACGAGGTCGGCGCGCTGCACGCTGCGGGTCATGCCCGTGACCTCGTGACCGGCCGCCACCAGCCGCGGAACCAGTTGCTTTCCGAGCGCTCCCGTGGCGCCCGCGACGAAGACCTTCATCTCATGCTCCTTCGGTTTGGGTGCTACCGAAAGGGAGACGAGACAGCGACCCGCCGTGTGACGGCTAGGTCCTGCGCGTACGTGCGTGCACGAGCAGGTACTCGTAACGCAGCTCGGCCCCCTCGCCCGAGGCGGCGCTGTTCGAGCGCTCGGCGAACTCGATGAACTCCCGGTCCAGGGCCGCGAGGCGGTCGGGCCGGTCGGCCAGGCTCCCGTAGATCGCGACGGCCGGGCCGAAGGTCGCCTTGAACAGCTCGACGTAGTCGCGTGGGGTCGCGGCCCGCTCGGCGTACTCGCCCCGGCGCATCTCGAGCGCGGCGAGGCGATCGCCGAACAGCTCGCGAACGTGCGCCTCGCTGCCCCACGCCGTCGGCGGCTGCGCGCCCGGCGGAGGCGGCGGCGCGTAACGCCCGAAGAGCTCGAAGAACTCGCCGGCGACGCCGTCGGGGACGAAGTTGATCATCCCGATCGTGCCGCCCGGCCGGCACACCCGCACGAGCTCGTCGGCAACGGCCTGGTGATCCGGGGCGAACATCGCCCCCAGCGAGGAGGTGACGACGTCGAAGTCGTCGTCACCGAACGGCAGTGCCTCGGCGTCCGCCTCGACCCACTCGAGCTCGACTCCGCGAGCGGCCGCCTCCCGGCGACCCGCCTCGAAGTTCTCGGGAGTGAGGTCCGAGGCGACGACGTCCGCCCCGGCCTCGGCGGCGCGGATGGCGACATTACCGGTGCCGGCGGCGACGTCGAGCACGCGCATGCCCGGGCCGATCTCGCATGCCTCGACGAGCACCGGCCCGAGCTCCCAGACCGTCGCCTTCGCGAAGGCGTGATAGTCGCCGAGCGCCCACATTGCGCGCTCGCCGGACTTGTCCGCAAGCGGCTCGTCGTGCGCGGGGTCCTCGCCCACGCCCCAACCGTATGCGATCGCGGCCCGTGGGCGACCGGGGCCCGCTCAATCCAGGGTCCGGGCGAGCGACAGCGCGAAGAGCCCCTCCGGGTCGGTCCACCACTCGACGAGCTCGAGCCCAGCGTCGGCGTAGCTCGCCTCCAGTCGCTCGCGTGTGAACTTCGTCGAGATCTCGGTCCTCATCTCCTCGTTGCGGGCGAAGTGCACCTGCATGTCGAGGGCGCGGATGTCGATGAACTGCTCGACCAGCGAGCGCAGCCGGATGTCGATCCACTCGTTGTCGGCATCCCAGAAGGCGACGTGCTCGAACGCTTCGGGCTCGAAGCCGGCGTTGAGCTCGCGGTTGAGCACCCGGAGGACGTTCTTGTTGAACTCGGCCGTGATGCCCTGCGAGTCGTTGTAGGCGGCCTCCAGGACCCCCGGGTCCTTGACCAGGTCGGTTCCGAGCAGAAAGCGGTCGCCCGGATACATCAGGGTCGCGATCCGGGCGAGGAACGAGCGCCGCGGTCCCGGGCGGAAGTTGCCGATCGTGCCGCCGAGGAACGCGATCAGCCCGCCCTCCTCGCGCGGCACGCGCTCGAGGTGCGTCTCGTAGTCGCAGACGACCCCGTGGACGCGCAGTCCGTCGTACTCGGACACCAGTTCCTCCGCCACGCGCCGGGTGATCTCCTCCGAGATGTCGACGGGGACGTAGGTCTCGAGCGAGCCGGCGTCGCGCATCGCGTCGAGCAGGTAGCGGGTCTTCGCGGCCGCTCCCGATCCGAGCTCGATGAGCGTGGTCGGCCCGGCCGCGGCGACGATGTCGGCGGCGCCCGACTCGAGGATCGAGCGCTCCGCGCGGGTCGGGTAGTACTCCGGCAGCTCGGTGATCTGCTCGAACAGCTTCGAGCCGCGCGCGTCGTAGAAGTACTTCGGCGGCAGCTCCTTGAATGGGCAGGACAGGCCCTCGCGGACGTCCTCGGCCAGGCCCGCGAGCGTGCCCCCGGCCGGAAGGTCGACCTCGATCTCGATCGGCTGGGCGGTCGCCCCCATCACAGGTCCCTTACGCAACGGATGCCGGAGAAGATCTGTGAGCGCTCGGGGAGGTCCCAGTTGCGGAAGCTGGTCCGGATCACGTTTCGCCGCGTCGCCCAGGAGCCGCCGCGCAGCACCTTGTAGGTGTCGCCGAAGAAGACCTCGGAGTACTCGGGATACGGAAACGGCGCGAAGCCGGGGTAGCCGACGAAGTCCGAAGCGGTCCACTCCCACACGTCGCCCAGCATTTGCACGGCCCCGCAATCCGCGGCCGCGTCGCCATAGGCGCCCGCGGCGGCGCAGCCGAAGCCGAGCAGGTCCAGGTTCGCGCGCTCGAGGTCGGCGCCCGCGGCGGCCGCCTCCCACTCGAACTCGGTCGGCAGGCGCTTGCCGGCCCACCGGGCAAAGGCGTCCGCCTGGTGCCAGGTCACGTGGACGACGGGCCTGCCGGCGTCGAGCGGTCGGCGGCGGCCGAAGACGGTGGTGACCCAGTCCGCGCCCCCGCCCTCCCAGTACAGCGGCGGATCGGCCCCCGTCGCGGCGACGAACTCGGCGAAGGCGGCGTTGGAAACCGGCGCGCGGTCGATCTCGAAGGCGTCCAGCTCGACCGCGTGCCGCGGACGCTCGTTGTCGTAGGCGAAGCCGTCGGGGGCCGCCCCGACCTCGTGCGAACCGGCCGGCACCGTGACCATCTCGGGTCCCTCTGTGACCGGCTCGCCGGCGACCGTCCCGTCGAGCTCGACCGGCTCGTAGCCGTCGACCATCTGCAGGAGCTGGAGCATCGTCTCGTTGTGCTGGTGCTCGTGCGCGATCAGCATCTCGTAGATGAAGCCGCCGGCGAGCATCTCGTCGTCGGTGTCCTCGAGCTCGACTCCCTCGAGCACGTCCATGGTCCGGGCGCGGACCTCCGCCATGTAGCCGCGCAGGTCGTCGCCGCGCAGGATCGGCAGCTCGTTGCGGGTCTTGCGGGGGTTCTCGATGGCGTCGTAGAGACGGCCGAGCTCGCCGCGCATCGGCTCGCGCCCGCCGACGCGCTGCACCAGCCAGAGCTCCTCGAAGTTCGCGATGTGGCCGAGATCCCAGGCGAGCGGGCTCAGGATCGGGGAGTAGACCGTGTTGAGCTGCTCCTCGGTGAGCGGCTCGATCAACAGGAGGGTCCGCTCGCGTGCCTCCTCGAGACGGTCGGCGATCCGCTCGCTGAGATTGGCCTGCGCGGTCGGCGAGATGCAAACAGGCTACCCAGGTCCTACCCCGGCGAACGTAAGCGAACGGATAGATTGCCCAGCCGCATGGAGGTCGATGGAACGAACGCGCTGGTCGTCGGCGGGGCCTCGGGGCTCGGCGAGGCGACCGCGCGAATGCTGCACGCGGACGGCGCCGCCGTCGTCATCGCTGACCTCAACGCCGACAAGGGCGAGGCGCTCGCCGCCGAGCTCGGCGACGGCGTGAGCTTCGTCGAGGCCAACGTGCTCGAGGCGGAAGGCGTCGAGGCCGCGGTCGCCGCAGCCAGCGAGGGCGGCGAGCTGCGGGTGTCGGTCTGCTGCGCCGGGATCGGCTGGGCGCAGCGCACCGTCTCGAAGCAGGGCCCGCACGACCTCGAGATCTTCTCCAACGTCGTCAAGGTGAACCTGATCGGGACCTTCAACGTGCTCCGGCTCGCCGCCGCCGCGATGGTCGACAACCAGCCCGACGAGCACGGCGAGCGCGGCGTGTGCGTCAACACCGCCTCGATCGCGGCCTACGACGGCCAGATCGGCCAGGTCGCCTACTCCGCCTCGAAGGGCGGCATCGTCGGCCTGACGCTGCCAGCGGCCCGCGATCTGGCCGGCCGCGGCGTGCGCGTGATGACGATTGCCCCCGGACTGTTCGACACGCCGCTGCTCGCCGCGCTGCCGCAAGAGCAGCGCCAAAAGCTCGGCGAGGGGATTCCGTTCCCCTCCCGGCTCGGGCTGCCGACCGAGTACGCGCACCTGGTCGGCGCGATCATCGCCAACCCGATGCTCAACGGCGAGACGATCCGCCTCGACGGCGCCCTGCGGATGCCGCCCCGGTAGCTCGATGGCCGAGTGGGCCGGCACGGCCATCGCCGCCGGCGTGGCGCCCGCCCCGGCGTCGGCCACGAACGAGGTCATCGCCGAGGCGGCGATCGAGCTCAGGAACGCCGTGCCGATCGAGCCGCCGACCTGCTGGCCCGTGTTGACCATCGCCGAGGCGACGCCAGAGTCGCCGTGGTCGACGCCCGCGGTGGCGCTGGACATCGACGGCGCCCATGCCCAGGCCGAGGACCACCAGGCCGGGCAGGATCGGTTGGAAGTGGCCGGGCGGCTAGCGCCCGGGCCTCTCAGATCCGCTCGAGCACCACGACCGGGATCTCGCGCTCGGTGTTGCGCTGGTACTCGTCGTAGTGCTTCCAGTGCGACAGCATCTCGTCCCACATCGCCGGCTTCTCGTCCGGCGTCGCGGTCCGCGCCCGCGCGCGGAACCGGTCGCCCCAGATCTGCACGCCGACCTCCGGATCGGCCTCGAGGTTTCGAAACCACGCGGGCGGCTCGTCCGATCCGCCCTGCGACGCGACCACGAGGACGTCGTCGCCGGAGCGACCGTAGATCAGCGGCGTCGTTCGCTCCTCGCCCGACTTGCGCCCGATCGTGGTGAGCAGCAGCACCGGCGAGCCCTCCAGCCAGTCGTGCCCCTCCTCGCCGTCGGTGGCGCGGTAGCGCTCGACGTGTTCCTTGCCGTAGAGCATCGATCTCGGATGTTCGCATCCCGCCGGCCGGCCGCGATTCCGCGCACCCGGATGGCGACTTGTTCTCGGTATGCGAGAAGAAGTCGACAGGGTCAGTCCGTCCCCTCGTACTCGGGGTCGAACCAGACCCGCTTTCGCCACGGCGGGGTGATAGCGAACCGCCGGCGCTCGCCGGCGGCGACCGGCTCGAGCGCGATCAGGCGCAGCTGCGAGGCCGGCGTGGTGCGGTCGGACTCGCGCGGGGCGAGGGTTCGAAGAAGCCGGTTTCGCGGCTCGGGTGCCAATCGTCCTCGTCGACGAGTTCGTCCTCGCGGCGATCGGGGTCCCAGAGATGCTCCCCTGGGAGCAGGCCGCGGGATACTGAGCGGGCGATGTCGCAGAAGAACGTGGGGATGGTTCGTTCGGTCTACGAGGCCATATCGCGAGAAGACTGGGATGCAGCGTTCGAAGCAGCCGAGCCGGACTTCGAGCTCGTCCCGCCCAACCACTCCCCGAGCAGCGCACCCGTAAGGGGCGTCAGGGAGGTCAGAGCCTGGTTTACGGATCAGCGAAAGATGGTCGGCGACTTGTCGGTTGAAGTCGAGGATCTGATCGAGGCCGAGGAGTTGATCGTCGCGCTCATTCGACTCCGGATCCGCCCCCACGGGACGGAAGCCGACTTCGAGCTGCGGATCGCTCACCTGTGGGCGGTGGGCGATGGAAAGCTGGTCCGCTGTGAGGTCTTTCCCGAGCGGGAGAAGGCCCTCGAAGCCGCCGGGCTGTCGGAGTAGGCGATGTCGGAAGAGAACGTGGAGATCGTGCGCCGGTGCTACGCGGCCCTGGACCGCCGTGATTGGGAGGGCCTGTGGCGCGAGGCGCACCCGGACTTCGAACTCCGAACCCAGCTTCAGGGGTCCCGACTCGGTCCGGACGAGGCGCAAACGTTCATCGAGGATCAGTTCGCGGCGTTTGAGTCCTGGGTAGTAGAGCCGGAGAGATTCTTCGAGAGCGACGATCAGGTGGTGGTCTTCGTCGTCATACGTTCTCGACCCAGGGGCTCCAGCCGCGAGATCACGATCAAGATCGCACACGTCTGGACTCTTCGGGATGGGACGGTCCTGATAATCGAGACCTTCCCCCAACGAGAGAAGGCTCTCGAAGCCGCCGGCCTGACGGAGTAGGCGATGTCGCAGTACGCCAGCCCCCCAACGAGAGATGCCGTTGACGCGTTGCTCGCCCGCTGTCCTCGCCTTCTCGACTGGGCGGCGGCGGCGATCATTCGCTCGCCGTCCGACTCGGCGCTCAGGCGACGACTTGTGGGCCTGTCCATCACGCGCGCCTTCGACGCAATGGCCCGCAGCGATCTGGACCTCGTGCTGCAGCGATACGACCCCGACGCCGAGGTATGGATGACGGGTATGGCCGGGGTCGGGATCGGTGGCTGTTTTCGCGGCCATGAGAGCATCCGCGCCCTTTACGCCGAGGTCGACGAAGCCTTCGAGGAGTGGAAGTGGACGATTCGCTCGGTCGTCGACGGCGGAGATCGCCTCGCCATCCGAGCCGACTTTTTCGGCGTCGGTCGCGGTAGCGGGATCGAGACGACCGTGAAGGATGGGGGAACCGCCGGTCGATTCTCGGCTCGCGGGAAAGTGATCTGGCAGGAGTGGTTCGTGGAGCAGAGCGGGTGGCAAAAGGCCCTCGAAGCCGCCGGGCTGTCGGAGTAGCCCGGGCCTCAGCACTCGAACCTCGCGATCCTGATCGGCGGCTTGATGATGTCCTTCGTCAGCTCGTCGCCGCATGCCTTGAGCTCGGCGAGGCTGAGCTCGGCGAGGTCGGGCTCGCGCGTTACAGCGAACACCTGGGCGAACGCTTAGGGCCGTTGATCTCGAACCTGCGTCCGGCTCGCGGGACGATGAGCAGTGCTGGCCCGCCGTGACCGTTTCGTGCCCACTTCGGGCCGAAAACCGCATGGGAATGCGGGTGCGGGTAGTAGAGCCAGTTGTGTGGGCGCCGTATTGGGTGGTGTCGGCAACCCCGGCGATTACCGGAAATTCCCTGCTAATCGGCGATTTCGAGCGGGAGTCGTGTTGCGATTACGATCGCGCCATGGCCTACCGACGTCAGGGGCGAGATCGAGGATCAACAGGGCCGCGATCTCGCCGGGCGCGACTATCAGACGCGGTTAGACGCCCGGATCGTCGCCGCGATCGACGCCCGCCGGGCGTTCGCCGGACGCGAAACTCGTTGGTACTTCCCGCGATGACTCGTCCTTGGAGCTCTCGAGGAAGTATGCGACGCGCTCCGCGTTGACGGCGACCGGCGTCCCCGTCTTCGCGTTCGTCAGGTGCAACAGCCCGCGGTGCCCATCCTGAGCCTCCCAGCGATTCCGTACGTCACCCAGAGATTCCCCAACGGTGAGTCTCCTCGTGTGGTCGCTGAAAACGATGATCGTCGACATACCCCGCGCGAGTCTAGTCACGACTCAGGTGATCGCGCCAATCGGCGCTAGCCGGTCGAGCTCGGCGTCGTAGCAGCCCGGCCGGGCCCCCTGCGCGTACGTCCAGTAGCGCGCCCGTCCGGTCGTTCCAGCGAAACGCCGGGATCGCGCTGGCCTCGAGCCGGTCGAGGATCTCGCGGCCACGGTCGTCGAGCGGGGTAACGTCACGGTGGTCGACACGCGTGGTGCAGGCTAGGACCCGCAGCGGCCGAGAGGCGGATTTCACTGCCCCGCTGGACGCTTGCCTCCAACGACAAGGGCTACCGCTTGACCCTCCCCCTGCCCGAGGAAGCCTGGGCGCCTTCCATACGGGGGTCACGCCGCTCGCTTGACCGAGTCCCTTTCGTGAGAGAGGATCGCCCCCTGTCCACCCCTGGGAGGGCCGACACTAACCGGGACGGACGCCGGACGGTACATCCACTCGCCCGCCGCGTGGCTTCCGCCCAACCCGATCGAGAGGGAGGGTCACGATGACCGCCAAGTACTCGTCCAGTCTCTACCAGCCGACCGCCCGCGGGCGGACTCGGATGCTCGCGCTCGCGACCGCAGTCGCGCTCACGATCAGCGCCGCTCTCGGTGCCTCGACCAGCCGCGCCGATGTCGGCAGCGTCTACTTCGACACCGGCGACAACGTCGGCGCCGGCCAGACCCTCTTCAGCGGCTTCTTCACCGGCGTCAACAACGTCGGCCTGGGCCGCGAGGTGTTCCCCAACCTCACCAGCGGCCTAAACAACGTCGCCGTCGGGAACCGCGCGCTGTTCGAAAACACCACCGGCTTCGAGAACAGCGCCAGCGGGAGCCGCGCGCTGCTCTTCAACACCACTGGCTTCCACAACGTTGCCACCGGCGCCGACGCGCTCCGCTCCAACACCACCGGCTTCAGCAATGTCGGCAGCGGGAACCTCGCGCTGTTCTCCAACACCACCGGCAACAGCAACGTCGCCAGCGGCGACGAGGCGCTCCGCCTCAACACCACCGGCAACAGCAACATCGCGACAGGCCGCCGCGCGCTGTTCTCCAACGAGACCGGCAACGACAACGTCGCCACCGGCCGCGACGCGCTGGAACTCAACAGCACCGGCAGGAACAACGTCGCCACCGGCAGCAATGCGCTGGACTCCAACACCACCGGCGCCGACAACATCGCGACCGGGTTCCTGGCGCTCGGCTCCAACACGACCGGCAACGACAACGTCGCCACCGGCCGCGAAGCGCTGTTCTCGAACACGACCGCGAACGGCAACGTCGCCACCGGCAGAAGGGCCCTGTTCTCGAACACGACCGGGACCGCCAACGTCGCCACCGGCCGAAGCGCGCTGTTCGCCAACACGACCGGATCGCGCAACATCGCGCTCGGCGCGGGCGCCGGAGAGAACCTGACCACGGGCTCGAACAACGTCGCGATCGCCAATGCCGGCCGGGCCGGGGAGTCGGGGACGATCCGGATCGGCGGCAACGGCCAGAGCGCCACGTTCATCGCCGGGATCAGGGGCACGGCTCTCTCCGGGCAGCCGGTGGTCGTCAACTCCAGCGGCCAGCTCGGGGTCGCGCCCGCGGCCTCGGCGTCCTCCAAGTCGCTGGCGGCGACCGTCGAGCGGCTGCAGCGCCAGGTCCGCCGGCTTCGCGAGCAGGTGAAGGGAGGCTGATCGAGGCGGCACCTCCGTGCTGGTCCCGCCAACGGACGGTCGGGGCCAGCACGAGATACTGAGGGCGATGGCGCAGGAGGACATGCAGGCGGAGAAGGAGGTGACGCTGCGGGCCTATGAGGCCTGGAACGCCAGGGACTTCGATACCTGCATCGCGCTGATTGACCCAGAGGTCGAATGGAGCTTTTCCGGGAGTGCGCAGATGCCTGGAACCGACGTGGTCTATCGCGGCCACGAAGGAGTCCGCAGGTTCTGGAGCGAGTTTGTCGATCCCTGGGAAAGCCTCCGCATCGAGATCACCGACACGCGGGAGGCCGGCGACACTCTCGTCGTCTTCGTCAAGTTCCATGGTGTAGGCATGGGCAGTGGGGTCGAACTGACTGCGCCGTTCGTCCATCTGATGGATTTCCGAAACCGCAAACTGCTCCGGTTCAGGGCCTATGCCGACCGAGACAAGGCCCTCGAAGCCGCCGGGCTGGCGGAGTAGCCGATGTCGCAGGAGAACGTCGAGATCGTGCGACGCGAAGTCGCGGCGCGGAGCACTAGGGACTGGCACGCGCTGGAGGAGATCTGGCATCCCGACATTCAGTTGGAAGTGACCTCGGGCTTCGAGGCGGTTACGGGAGCCGCTGCGTTCACTGGCGTCCGGGAGATCAGGCCGTTCTTCGAAAGCTTGTCTGACCTCTACGCGGAGTACCGGGTCGAAGTCGATGAACTCATCGACGCCGGCGATCAGGTCGTCACGGTGGAACGAATCGGAGGACGCGGGTTTCGAGGCAGTAACGCGACGGCCTGGGTACAGGAGAGACTCTTCCGCGTAATCGGCTTCAAGGACGGAAAGATCTGGCGTGTCAAGGAGTACAGGTCCAAGGCCGACGCCCTCGAAGCCGCCGGGCTGTCGGAGTAGGCGCGCCATCAGCACTCGAAGCCCGGATGGCGACTTGTTCTCGGTATGCGAGAAGAAGTCGACAGCGTCAGTCCGTCCCCTCGTACTCGGGGTCGAACCAGACCCGCTTTCGCCACGGCGGGGTGATCGCGAACCGCCGGCGCTCGCCGGCGGCGACCGGCTCGAGCGCGATCAGGCGCAGCTGCGAGGCCGGCGTGATGCGGTCGGACTCGCGCGGGGCGAGCACGTTGCCGGCGTGGCTGCCGCCCGAGACGTAGACGGACTCCAGCGAGGGGCCCCAGCCGCGGTCCCCGCCGAGCTCGTAGCTGTAGGTGTGGTGCGAGCTCGCCCGTGCCCACGCGTAGCCGTGGCGGTCGATCCGCAGCTGCAGCGACTCCCAATCGTCGGGGTGATAGGTCGGCCGCCCGAGCGCGCTCGAGAGCTCGCGGATCGCCGGCCCGATCACCCCTCCGCCCTCGGCGGTGGCGCTGCCCGGATAGTAGAACCAGTACTGCAGGTACAGGTTGCCGGCCCGCGCGCCGGAGCAGTCGGCCTCCTCGGGACCGGCGGCGGTCACCGAGCCGGCGCGGCAGTCGATCGCGTGGATGAAGGCGACCGCGCGCTCGCCCGAGCGTGAGCGCCAGATCTCACCCGTCTCGGCGCCTTCGGCGCAGCCGTCCTCGCGGCAGCGGCGGTAGTCGACCGGCAGGGCGCGCATCCCCTGCTCGTAGCGCACCTCGGGCGCGTGCTCGGTGACCAGAGCCGCGAGCTCGTCGCCGTAGGCGGCCGCGAGCCCGGTGGCCCCGGCGGTGCACGAGTCGGTGATGCGGGCGGCGCACGCGAGCTTGGCCGCGATCGCGCGCGCGAGCGCCGCTCCCGGGATGCCGACGCCGACGACCGCCGCCATGACCGCGATGGCGGCGGCAACCAGGAGCACCAGCGCCACCCACTCCACCGTGCTCTGCCCGCGCTCGCTCGAGATCCGATCCGCCGTCACGCGCCGACGTTAGGTCGATGCGGCGTACCAGTGGTGAGCCGATCGTTGCGCCTTCGTCGCCGCGATCAGCCGATACAGTCGCGCCATCAACGACCGGGGCCAGATCGAGGGAGTGCCGCGCAAGGAGGGGCGCGGGTGGAGGTTCTACGTCGTCATCGCAGCGCTCGTGCTGCTCCTGATCTTCGTCATCCAGAACTCGCAGTCCGTTCCGGTCGAGTTTCTCTTCACGACGATCGATACGCCCCTCTTCTTCGCCCTGATCGTCGCCGGGGCACTCGGCGCCGTGATCGGCTGGGCGGCGCCGCGGGTGCGCCGAGGCGGGCACCGCGACGAGCGCTAGCCCTGACGGGCTAGTGGAGCTTGGAGATCACGGCCAGCAGCGCGACGCGCGCGGATCGCCGCGGCCGCCCTGCCGGTTCAGGACGCCGGTGAATCGGCCGGCGCTGGGGCTTCGCGGTGAACAAGGTCACCATGGCTCTGGTCATGTGCCGACCCTAGGCCGCGCGCGCCGGTAAAGCACCGGGCGAATACCTAGTTCGTGGTAGCTCGCGGGCGAGAGCAGGCCGGCTTGCCGCCCGGCGCGGGGTCTCCTAATGTGGGCACGGCGTGCTCGTCGGACGGGAAGCCGAACTCGATCGAATCGAAGCGCTTCTGGACGCGGCGCGGTCCGGTCGCGGCGGCGCGCTGATCGTCCGAGGCGAGCCCGGGATCGGCAAGACCGCGCTGCTCGCCGCCGGGGCCGAGCGCGCCGGGGAGATGTTGACCGCGAGAGCGTCAGGCGTCGAGTCGGAGGCGCGGCTCCCGTTCGCGGCCCTCAGCGAGCTCTGCGCGCCGATGCTCGACCGGCTCGGCGACCTGCCCGAGCCGCAGGCCGCGGCGATCTCGGCCGCGCTGGCGCTGGCGCCCAGCGAGGGCGTGGTCAACGAGCGGCTCGCGATGTTCGCCGGGTTCCTCGGCCTGATTCGCGCGGCCGCGCGCGGCCGCCCGCTCCTGATCCTGGTTGACGACGCCCACTGGCTCGATCGACCCTCGGCCGAGTGCCTCGGTTACGCCGCGCGCCGCCTCGACGACATCGGTGCCGCACTCCTGATCGCGGCCCGGCCCGGCGAGGGAACGGGCCTGATCGGGGACGGCGCGGACGCGATCGTCCTTCGCGGCCTCCCTCGGGCAGACGCGCTCGAGGTCCTCGCGGAGGCCGACCTCGCGCCGGCGGCCGCCGAGTCCATGCTCGAGCTCGCGCTCGGCAACCCGCTGGCGCTTCGCGAGCTGCCGTCGCTCTTGTCCGAAGAGCAGCGGCGCGGCGCGGCGCCGATCGATCCGGTGAGCGCCCCCGGGGGCGCGCTGGGCGAGGCCCTGGGGCGCCGCGTGGCGAGCGCGGGCCCCGAGGCCGCCGCGCTGCTGCTTGTCGCCGCGGCATCCGGGGATCGGCCCCTGGAGCCGGTGATCGCCGCCTGTCGCGATCTCGGCATCGCTGACCAGGCGCTCGAGCGCTGCGAGGCGGCCGGCCTCCTCGACACGCACGCGGGCAGCTTCACGCTGGCCCACCCCCTCCTGCGCAGCGTCATCTACGGCGGCGCGAGCCCGGGGGAACGCCGGCGCGCTCACCGGGCGCTTGCCGACCACACCCTCGCGGACTCGCGCGCCTGGCACCTGGCGGCAGCGACGATCGGCCCCGACGATGAGCTCGCTGCCGAGCTCGACCGGGCGGCGGAGCGGGCCGCCGGACGCGGCGCGCACGAGGCGGCGGCCGACGCAATGGAGCGGGGTGCGCAGGCGAGCTCGGGGCTGGCCGCGCGCTCCGGCCGCCTGTACGCCGCCGGGCTCGCCGCGGCGATGGGCGGCGCCTATGAGCGTTCAGCGGCGCTTCTGGAGGCGGCGTCGGAGATCGACGATCCGGCCATGCGTGCGCTGAGCCGGCACCTGCTCGCGATGGTCACGCTCAACGGCGGCATCCGCAACGGACTGGACAACCACCGGATGCTGACCACGGAGGCGGAGCGGATCGAGCCGATCGATCCGGCGATGGCGGCGCTGCTGCACGCAGACGCCGGGGTGACGGCGACGGTAGTCGGCCTCTGCGACCTCGTGCTCGGCTCGGGCGAGCGGGCGGTCGCCGTCCTGCCCCCCGACGCGCCCCCGTCGATTCGCTGCCAGACGCACGCGATCCACGGCATGGGGCTGGCGCTCAAGGGCCGGACCGCCGAGGCGGCGGCGGCGCTCGATCGGGCCGACGAGCTCCTCGGAGAGGTCGAGCCGGTCTCCGCCGCGGCGCAGTCGATCTCGTTCGCGTGCATGGCACGGTTCTGCACCGGCCAGGAGCGGGCGCTTCGCGAGCAGACCAGGGGGCTCGCCGCCTCCGCCCGCCAGAGCCGGTCGCTCGGGATCCTGCCGTGGTTCCAGCTCCAGACCGCCGATGCGGCCTACCGACTCGGCGACTGGGAGGAGGCCGAGAGCGCGATCGAGGACGCGATCGCGAACGCCGAGGTCTCGGGGCAGCGGGGCCCGCTCGCGATCGCGATGATCATCCGCGGGAGGATCCACGCCGCTCGCGGCCGCGAGCGGGCAGCCCGCGACGACGCGCGGTCGGGTGTCGAGATCGCAGAGCCAGTCGCGTATGGCAGCGTTCGCATCTGGTCGGTGGCCTGCCTCGGCTTCCTCGAGCTCGGGCTCGGCCATCCCGAGGAGGCGATCGCGGAGCTCGAGCAGGCGCGGGCGCTGGCGGAGATGGCGGGGCTTCGGGACCCGGTGCTCGTGCCCTGGGCCCCGGACCTGGTCGAGGCGTACACCCGCGGCGGCCGAGCGGAGGACGCGGCGCAGCTGGCGGCGACGCTCGGCGACCAAGCGGAACGAAGCGAGGCCCCGATCGCGGCGGCGCTCGCCGCGCGCTGTCGCGGCCTGATCGCCGCGGAGGGCTTCGAGCAGGAGTTCGAGCGCGCACTCGCGCTGCACCGTGAGGCCGGCCTGCCGCTGGAGCAGGCGCGCACGCTGCTCTCGTACGGCTCACGCCTGCATCGAGCCCGGCGCCGCGTCGAGGCGCGCAAGCGCCTGCGCGAGGCCCTCGAGATCTTCGAACGGCTCGGCTCCCCCCTGTGGAGCGACCAGGCGCGCGCCGAGCTCCGCGCCGCCGGCGCGGTCGATCGCGCGCGCTACGGCGATCCCGAGGAGCTCACGGCGCAGGAGGTGCGCGTCGCCCGCGCCGTCGCCCGCGGTGGCACCAATCGCGAGGTGGCGGCCGAGCTCTTTTTGAGCCCGAAGACGATCGACTTCCACCTCGGCCGCGTCTACCGCAAGCTGGACATCCACTCCCGAGCCGAGCTCGCGACTCTCGTCGCCGAGGGCCGACTCGATCAGGCGGAGGTCTAGGCGCGGGCGCTGGCCCGTCGCGGGCTAGAGCTCCGTGACCTCGCCGGCGATGGCGGTCGCCGCCTGCTTGGCGTCGGCGAACAGCATCGAGGTGTTCGGCTCGTAGAAGAGGTCGTTGTCGATCCCCGCGAAGCCGGGCGAGAGCGAGCGCTTGATCACGATCACCTGCTGCGCCTCGTTGACCTCGATGATCGGCATCCCGGCGATCGGGCTGTTGGGATCATTCTTGGCCGCCGGATTGGTGACATCGTTGGCGCCGATCACCACTGCGACGTCGGTGCGCGGCATCTCCGGATTGATCTCGTCCATCTCTCGCAGCTTCTCGTAGGGCACGTCGGCCTCGGCGAGCAACACGTTCATGTGGCCGGGCATGCGGCCCGCGACCGGGTGGATGGCGTAGTTGACCGTCACCCCGCGCTTCTCCAGCTCGTCCGCCATCTCCTTGACGGCATGCTGCGCCTGCGCGACGGCGAGCCCGTACCCGGGGACGATGACCACCGAGTCGGCATAGGCGAGCTTGATCGCTGCGTCCTGGGCGCCGATGGACGTGTGCGGGCGCTCCTCCCCGTCGCCCGCGGCGGCCGCGGGGACGCCACCGAAGCCGGCGAAGAGGATGTTGGCGACCGAGCGGTTCATCGCCGTCGCCATCTCCAGCGTGAGGATCGTTCCCGAGGATCCGACCAGGGTCCCGGCGACGATCAGCGCCACGTTGTCGAGCGCGAACCCGGTGGCTGCGGCCGACAGCCCCGTGAACGCGTTCAGGAGCGAGATCACCACCGGCATGTCCGCGCCGCCGATCGGGAGCACGACGAGGTTGCCGAGCGCCGCCGCGGCGATGAGGACGAGGATGAACAGGCCCTGCGAGGGGTCGTCGTTGTTCGCCGCGATCAGCACGCAGGCGACGACGATCCCGATCAGCAGCAGCGCGTTGATCACCTGTTGACCGGGCACCGCCAGCGGCCGCGTCGGGATCAGGTCCTGGAGCTTGGCGAAGGCGATGTTCGAGCCCCAGAACGAGACCGAGCCGATCACGGCGGCGAACAGGACCGGAATCAGCTCGTCGAGCGGGATCTCGGCGAGCAGCCCGGCGTCGATCTCGCTGATCCCGTGGCGGATCTCCGACCAGGCGATCAGCGCCACCGCCCCGCCGCCGACGCCGTTGTAGAGCGCCACCATCTGCGGCATCTGGGTCATCTGCACCCGGGTCGAGGCGATTACCCCGACCGCGGTGCCGATCGTGATCCCGGCGACGATCAGGCCCCAGTTGCCGATCCCGTCGAGCAGCAGGGTGGTGGTGACCGCGATCGCCATCCCGCCGGCGGCGATCAGGTTGCCCTGCTTCGCGGTGGTCGGGTGCGTGCCGCGGCGAACGCCGAAGATGAAGCAGGAGAAGGAGAGGATGTAAAGGAGCGTCGCGACGTCGCCGCCCGGCTCCAGGACCGCCGAAGGAACGGGCGCCGACACGGTCATCCTTCGCCCGACCCGGCCGCCCCCGGAGGCGAAGCCGAGGAGGCGGACGGCTGGTCTTTCTCGATGCTCGGCCGCTTGCGGGTGAACATCGAGAGCATGCGGTCCGTGACCAGGAAGCCGCCGACGATGTTGATCGTGCCGAACACGATCGCGATCAGGCCGATCGTCTTCTCGAGCCCGTCGTCCGCGAACCCGATCACGATCAGCCCGCCGAGCATGACGATGCCGTGGATCGCGTTCGTCTGGCTCATCAGCGGCGTGTGGAGGGTCGTCGGAACCTTCGAGATCACCTCGAAGCCCACGAAGGCGGCCAGGACGAAGATGGTGATCTCGGTGATCAGGTCCATCAGCTCGTCGCCCCCTGCGTGGTGCTCGATTCGGCCCTGGCGGTCCGCTCGCCGCGGATCTCGCCCTCGTGCGTGATCGCGGCGGCGTCGACGATCTCGTCGTCGAAGTCGATTGAGAGCTCGCCCTCGTCGGAGACCAGGAGGCCGAGCAGATTCTCGATGTTCTTGGCGTAGAGCTGCGAGGCGTGCGCCGCCATGTCGGAGGGCAGGTTCACCGGCGAGATGACCTTCACGCCGTTGTCGGTGACCACTGTCTCGCCGGCCTCGGTGACCTCGCTGTTGCCGCCCGAGTCGCCGGCGAGATCGACGATGACCGAGCCGGGCGCCATGTTCGCGACCGCCTGGCGGGTGAGCAGGATCGGGGCCGGCCGGCCGGGGATCTGGGCGGTCGTGATGATCACGTCCTGCTTGCCGGCGTTCTCGGCCAGCGCCTCGCGCACCTTCTCGTTCTCCTCATCGGTAAGCGGTCGCGCGTAGCCGCCCTCGGCCTCCGCGTCCGGGATGAACTCGAGCTCGAGGGGACGGCCGCCGAGCGAGGCGATCTGCTCCCACGCGGCGCGACGGATGTCGAAGCCGGACACGACGGCCCCGAGCCGCTTCGCGGTGGCGATTGCCTGCAGGCCCGCGACCCCGGCGCCGAGGACCAGCACCCGCGCCGGGGCGACCGTCCCGGCGGCGGTGGTCATCATCGGGAAGAACCGGCCCGCCTCGCGCGCGGCGAGCAGCGTGGCCGCGTAACCGGCGACGTTCGCCTGCGAGGACAGCGCGTCCATCGCCTGCGCGCGGGTGATCCGCGGAATCGCCTCCATCGCGAACGCGGTAACGCCCGCCGACGCGAGCGCCTCGTTGGTCGCCCCGGAGGTGAGCGGTGCGAGATGGGCGATGAGGACCTGCCCCTGACGCAGGCGGCCGATCTCGTCCAGCGTCGGGACCGCGACCCTGACCACGACGTCGGCGCCCCAGGCGTCGTCGCCGGTGCCGACCGTCGCTCCGGCCTCCTCGTACTCGGCATCCGGATGCCCGGATTCCTCGCCCGCTCCGGACTCGACAACGACGTCGATGCCCCGGTCGTCGAGCGACTTGACGACGTCCGGGATCAGCGCCACGCGGCGCTCCCCCGGAGCGGTCTCTTTGGGGACCCCGACCTTCAGAGCCGCGAGAGCCTAACGAACCGCGATCGGTCAATGTTCCGCACATGGAGCCGCTGATCGGCGCCGGGGCGGCGTTCGCGATCGCCCTTGTGACCACACCGGTGGGCGTCTCCGGAGCGGTGTTCCTGATCCCGGTCCAGGTCAGCGTGCTCGATACGCCGAGCCCTGCGGTGACCCCGACCAACCTGCTCTACAACCTGATCGCGACCCCGGGGGCGCTGGTGCGCTACGGGCGCGAGCGGGTCGCCTCGTCACGGCTCACGCGCCCGCTGGTCCTGGGCACGCTGCCCGGCGTGGTCGCGGGCGCCGTGATCCGGGTGACGCTGCTCGACGGAGCGGACGCGTTCCTCGTCGTCGTCGCCCTGGTGCTGATCCCGCTCGGGCTGGTACTCGCGGCGGGCGATCCTCCCACGCGCGCGGCGAACGCCCGGCCGGACCCGCGGGCGCTGGTTCTCCTCGGGGTCGCGGTCGGCACCGTGGGCGGGATCTACGGCATCGGCGGCGGTTCGATCATCGGGCCCATCCTGGTCGCCGGCGGGATCTCGATCTACGAGGTGGCACCGGCGGCGCTCGCCGCGACTTTCCTCACGTCCATCGCCGGCGTCGCCTCATTCGCGCTGCTCAGCCTCGCGGCGGCCGGCGCGGTCGCCCCGGAGTGGGACCTCGGCCTCGCGATCGGTCTCGGTGGCCTCGCCGGCGGCTGGTGCGGGGCCGCGCTGCAACCGCGCCTGCCCGAGGCGCTGCTTCGCCGCGGGCTCGGTGTGATCGCCGTGGTGCTCGGCGTGCGCTACGCCGTGCTCGCCCTGTAGTGCGCTGCGACCCACCGTGGCGCGGGTGGCGAGGTGGGCTCGGGTCAGGTCGAGTAGGGGGAGCGCTGGCGATGGCGGCGGGTGAAAAACACCGCACGCGTGGCATTGCCGGAGCACGAGTGCGGTGTTTTCCCCGCTATGCGAGGTAAACACCGCGAGCATCGTCCGCGGCGGAGATGTGAGCGGTGTTTTCGGCGCCCGACCGCGTACGGGACGTTCGGGGTCGTAAGCGCTCAGGCGGGGGAGGCGACGCCGGCGAGCGCCGAGAGGCGCTCGATCGTGTGGAGGCGCTGGCCGGCGTCCATGTGGACCGGCGCGCAGATCAGGCGGTCGACGCCCGCGGCCGTCAGCTTCTCGATCCGCCGCGCGACCTCGTCCTCGGGCCCGACGAGCGAGGTTGCGTCGACGAGCTCGTCGGGGATCGCCGCGTACGCCTCCTCGCGCTTGCCGTCCAGGTAGAGGTCCTGGACGGTGTCGGCGACCTCGCCGAAGCCGAAGCGGTGCGTGAGGTCCACGTAGAAGTTCGTCTTCTTCGAGCCCATCCCGCCGAGGTAGAGCAGCAGGCTCGCCTTGACGAGCCCGCGGGCGGCGTCGAGGTCGCCGTCGATCGCGACCGACAGCGAGGGCGAGATCTCGAGGTCCTCGCGCGAGCGGCCGCCGCGCTCGAAGCCGGCCTCCAGGTGCTCGCCCCATGTCTCCTCGAAGGCGTCGGCGCTGAAGAAGATCGGGATCCAGCCGTCGCAGATCTCGGCCGCAATCTCCACCGACCTGCGCCCGATCGCGCCGACGAAGATCGGGATCTCGTCGCGCACGGGATGGAAGTTGAGCTTCAGCGCCTTGCCCTGACCGGTGCCGCCCTCGAGCGGGAGCCGGTAGTGCTCCCCCTCGTAGTTGAGCGGGCCCCGCCGGGCGATGATCTCGCGCACGATCTCGATGTATTCGCGGGTGCGCCCCCACGGCTTCGGGTACTCCACCCCGTACCAGCCCTCGGAGACCTGGGGGCCCGACGGGCCGAAGCCGAAGATGAAGCGGCCGCCCGAGAGCGCGTCGATCGTCGCTCCGGCCATCGCAGCGGCGGCCGGGGGCCGAGCCGGGACCTGCATGATCGCCGCGCCGAGCTTGATCGTCTCGGTCTGCGGTGCCAGCCAGGCCAGCACCGAAACCACGTCCGAGCCATAGGACTCGGCGGCCCAGACCGAATCGAAGCCGGCCGACTCGGCGGCGCGGACGGCCTCGACCGCCTCGGCGCCTTGGGGGCCGATCCCCCAGTAGCCGAGGTTGAGGCCGAGCTTCAGCGGCATGTCCGGACCCTAGTTGATCGGGCTGGGCCTCGGTCAGCTACTTGATCGCCGCAGCGCGAAGCTCCGCGAACGAATCGTCGATCGCGCCCGCGAGCTCGGCGACCCCGGCCAGCGCCTCGGGATCGGTGCACAGACCGATGCCGATCGTTCCGGCGCAGGAGATCGCCGACACCCGTAGCGCGTGCCGGTCGGCCGGCTCGGCGACCGAGCACAGGCGCTCGACGGCCCGCCCCGCGACGCTGATCGCGGCCCGCGGCCCCGGCACGTTGGAGATCGACAGGCTGAACTCGCGCGGTCGCCCGGCGAGGCGCTGGGCTGCGTGGCCGAGATGCTTGAACCGGCCCAGCGCGTGGAAGAGGTCGTAGAGCTCCTGCGCGTCGCCGAGGCGCTTGCGCTGCGAGGTCTCGGCGTTGATCAGTTCGAGCCGGGTGAGCGGATCCGCCTCGGCGAGCGGCAGGTCGACGTTCAGGAACGAGTCGCGGTTGCCGAGCGCCGCGTCGCCCTCGTCGCGGTGATGGAGGCTGACCGGGATCTGCGCCCGCAGCGCCGGCAGCTCGCCTCCCTCCATCGCGGCGAGCCATGCGCGCAGGCCGCCGGCCACGCCGGCGAGCAGGACGTCGTTGACCGTCACGTGACCCGGTCGCGATGCGCCGATCCGCTTCAGCTCGGCCAGCGGGACGGTCGTGAAGGCCAACGCACGGGCCGATCCGATCGGGCGGTCCAGCGGCGACGGCGACGCCTGCCCCCCGAGCTCCCGGCGCACGACCCCGGGGAGGCGGCGCAGCTCCTCGCCCAACGACGGGGGCTCCTCGCCCGGCGCGGCGCCGCTTCGATGAGCAGGCGCCGCGACCTGCTCGGAGTCCCAGAGGACGCCGGACAGGAACCGGACGGCGCTGATCCCGTCGGCCATCGCGTGATGGACCCGGGCGACGATCGCCTGACGACCGTCATCCAGCGGGCCGACCAGGTCGAGCGCCCACAGGGGTCGCCGGTGGTCGAGGCGCTCGGACATCAGCTCGCCCGCCAACGCCCACATGACCTCCTCGTCTCCGCCCTCCGCGCCTTCGCGCAGGCGCACCTGGGCCCCGATCTCGAACTGCTCGTCGACGACCCAGCATGGCCGTTGGTCGCCCTCCGCGGGGACCTCGATCCGCTGGCGCGCGCGCGGCTCGGACTCCAGCCGCGCGGCGACGCTCTCGCGCAGGCGTTCGAGGCTCAGGGGCTCGTCGCCCGGCTCGAGCACGATCACCTTCATCGTGTGACCGGCGATCGCCTCCGACTCGAGCGCCAGGATGGCGGCGTCATCGACGCTGAGCGGCTCGCGCGGCGCCTCGGTCACGCTCCCAGCCTACGCGTCGAGCGGACGTCAGCGAAGCGGCGTCGAGTCAAGGCCGAGCCGCACGTCCACCAGCGACTCGAAGACGGCCACGGCACCGGCGTCGAGCAGCTCCGCCTCGGAGAAGCCGCCGGTGAGGACCGCGAGCGTCTTCAGCTCCGCCCGCGCGGCGGCCTCGATGTCCCAGGTCGAGTCGCCGACCATGACCGCGCTGAGTGCCCCCGCCCTCTGCATCGCCACCGCCACCAGGTCGGGCGCGGGCTTGGTGCGTTCGACGTCGGCGGAGGTCGTCCACGAATCGGCGAGCCCACGGGCATCGAGCAGGTCGACGTAATGCTCCACCTCCTCCTGTTTCGCCGAGCTCGCGAGGACCACGTCGTGACCGCGGCGCTTGAGCTCGTCGAGCAGCTCTCGCGCGCCCTCGAAGGGGCTCACCTCGTCGATGAGCTCCTCGTAGAGGCGCTTCTCGGCCTCGCGGATCGAGTCCCCCGATTCGCGCTCCAGCGCCTGTCCGGCGACTGCGGCGACGAGCTGGTCGCCCCCCATCCCGATGTGGCGATGGATCCGCCACATCGGTGGGGTCACGTCATGGTCGCGAAAGGCCCGGTACCAGGCGATCACGTGCTGGTAGTTGGAGTCGACGAGGGTTCCGTCGACGTCGAGGATCGCGGCGGCCACGGGCGCTCGCTACCCGATTTTCCACCGCCGACGCGCGGGGGCCGGTCCGACGTCGCGGACCGGCCCCGCCGGAGCCCGGCTGCCGTCGCCGCTACTGGATGTAGCCGAACTCCTCCAGGTACTCCCGCGCCACGTCCTCCGGCTTCTCCCGATCGATGTCGACGCGGGCATTGAGCTCCTGCATGACCTCGAGCGTGAGGTTCCCCTGGACGTTCTCGATCGTCTCGCCGAAGTCGGGGCCGGCCTCGTCGGCGGCCTCCTGGCTCGCGACGAAGATGACGTTGCCCGCCGGCAGCACGCCCTGGTCGTCCTCGAGGATCGTGTAGTCGTCGGAGACGAACAGCTGCGCGTCGGTCGTGAACAGGATCGAGAGGTCCGCGTCGCCCTTGTCGAGCACCTCGTAGCGCAGGCCGATGTCGACCGGCGTGAACGACTTGAACTCGAGCCCGTAGTTCTCCTCGAGCCCGACCAGGCAGTCGATGCGCTGACGGCATTCGGGCGACCCGTAGAGGTCGAGGTCCTGCGACTGGCCCTCGAGGTCGGAGATCGAGGTCACGCCGAGGTCCTCGGCCGTCGACGTCAACAGCCCCACGGCGTTGGCACTCGAGAACTCCGTCGGCGGATAGGCCACCAGCCCCTCGGCCTCGAAGTCGTCCTGGGACTCCTCGAAGGCAGCCTGGGCATCGCTGGGCACGTCCTCGGGCGCGAACTGGAAGAACGAGGTCAGCGCCGTCGACGTGTACTCGGGATAGCCGCTGATCTCGCCGGTCTGAAGCGCCTTCAGCGCCACCTGCTCGTCACCGAGGTTGAGGTCGGTGCTGATGTCGTAGCCGGCGGCCTCGAGGGCCTGCGCGTAGATCTCTCCGAGGATGATCTGCTCGGTGAAGTTCTTCGAGCCGATGGTCAGCGCGATCCCGTTGTTGTCCGGGTTCTCCTCGATCGCGGTGGCGCTGGCCTCGGTGGTCTCCTCGCCGGAGTCGCCGTCGTCGTCATCGTCGCCGCCGCAGGCGGCGATCCCGAGCGCGAGCACGAGCGCGGCGAACAACGCGAACAACCCCTTGTAGCGGGCAGTGGAGCTCATCTGGGGGTAATCCCTCCCTAGTCGGTGACCTTCCGCGAAACGCGGACTCGCAAATCCTAAGCGGTCGAGCGGGCGCCTTCGCGCTCGAGCGCGAGACCGCGGGGGGTGAGCAGGCGCTGGAGGCCGGCGAGCGCGACCTCGAACGCAAGCGCGAGGAGCGCGACCAGGATCGCGCCGGCGAGCAGGCCGTCGTCACCGTAGTTGGCGTTGTTGATGATGAAGTCGCCCAGCGTCTCGACCCCGGCGAGCGGCGCGATAGTCGCGGTGGCGACGATGTTGATCGCGCCGGTGCGCACCCCGCTCATGATCGTGGGCACGGCCAGCGGGAGCTCGACGCCTCGGATCACCTCGAGCTCCGTCATGCCCATCCCCCGCGCCGCCTCGACCGCGCCCCGGTCCACCTGGCGCACGCCCACGAAGGTGTTGGTGAGGATCGGCGGGATCCCGAGGATGACCAGCGCGATCGTCACGTTGAGCACGCCGATCCCGACGAAGGCCACCATCAGGGCGATCAACGCGAGCTCGGGGACGGCGCGGCCGGCGTTGCCGATTGCGACGGCGAGCAGCTCCCCGGCGCCTCGATGGCCGAAGTACAGCCCGACCGGGACGGCGATCGCGACCGCGACCGCGACCGCAAGGGCGCTGATCCAGATCTGCGTCCACATCAGCTCCCAGACCTGCTCGAGCCCGCCGACCTGTCCGCGGACGCCGATGGCATCGCGAGGCTCGAAGATGAACTCGACGGCGCCCGAGAAGGAGTCGATGACGTCGGCGGCCGGCAGCGTCATACCGGCCGCACCGTGCGCCACGGCGAGATCACCCGCTGCCCGGTGAGATAGAACGCGTCGAAGGCGACGGCCATCGCGATTGCGATCCCGCTGCCCACCACGATCGCGGTCTTGAACACGTCGTTCTGAAGGCCCTGCGTGTAGATCACCTCGCCGAGCCCGCCGGCGCCGGCAAAGATCGCCAGGGTGGCGATCGCGACCGTGGAGACGGTCGCGATCCGCAACCCGGCGATGATCTCGGGGACGGCCAGCGGCAGCTCGACCCGCCAGAGCAGCTGCCGCTCGGTCATCCCCATCCCCCGCCCGGCGTCCCTCGACGCCTCGGGCACGTTGGCCAGCCCGGTGACGATGTTCCGGTAGATGATCTGGAGGTTGTAGAGCGTCAAGGCGATGATCGCCGTGACCGTTCCGCGTCCGGTGATCGGCAGCAGGATCAAAAACAGGGCAATGCTCGGGATCGTGTACAGGACCCCTGTGACGCCGACGAACGTGGGCACCAACCAGCGGCGGCCGTGTGAGAGCAGCGCGAGCCCGAACGCGATCAGAAAGCCGGCCGCAACCGATACCGTGACGAGCAGCAGGTGTTCGAGCGTCGGCGTGACCCAGCGATCGAAGTTCTCGAACGCCCAGCCGATGCAGACGGTGTCGTTCTCGGCGACGCAACTCGTCGCCCCTTCGCTCGGATCGCGGACGAAACCGTCCCCACCCTGCGCCAGCACGAGAACGGGATCGGGCAGCATCAGCCCGTTGGGCGCTCGGCGGCCGGACGCTCCTCGACCAGCGCGTCGTCGGAGGTCAGGAACTCGGAGATGATCTCGACCGAGAGCACGCCTGCGATCCGTCCCTCGCCGTCCACCACGGGCGCGTACCGGGTCTCGGCCTGAAGCAGGTCCGAAAGCGCGTCGCGCATCACGTCGCGCTCGTCGAGCACCGGGTCGGGCGAGGTGCCGGGTCGCTCCGGGACCGTGTCACCGCGCAGGTCGGCTTCCGAGAGCCAGCCGAGAGGGCGCCGCTCGGAGTCGACCGCGAGCGCGTAAGGCACCTCGGCGCCGTCCAGCTTGACCCGCACCTCGGCGGTCGGCTGGCCGACGTAGGCCAACGGCGCCTGCCAGAGATCGATGTCGGAGACCCGCATCAGCGCCAGGCGCTTGAGCGCCCGGTCGGCGCCGACGAAGTCCTCGACGAAGCCGTCGGCGGGCGCCATCAAGAGCTCGGCCGGCGTCGCGTACTGGGCCAGATGACCGCCCTCGCGCATGACAGCCACCCGGTCGCCCATCTTGATCGCCTCGTCGATGTCGTGCGTGACGAAGAGGATCGTCTTGCGCAGCTCGGCCTGCAGCCGCAGGAACTCGTTCTGCAGGCGCTCTCGGTTGATCGGATCGACGGCACCGAACGGCTCGTCCATCAGCATCACCCCGGGGTTGGCAGCCAGGGCGCGCGCGACGCCGACGCGCTGCTGCTGGCCACCCGAGAGCTGCGCCGGGTAGCGGTCGGCCATCTCCGGCTCGAGCCCGATCACCTCGAAGAGCTCCGTGGCGCGCGCGGCGGCACGCTCGCGGTCCCATCCGAGCAGGGCCGGCACGGTGGCGATGTTCTGAGCGATCGTGCGGTGGGGGAAGAGCCCGATCTGCTGAATCACGTAGCCGATCTCGCGCCGCAGCTCCGCCGGGCTGCGCTCACGGACGCTGCGGCCACCGATCAGGATGTCGCCGTCGGTGATCTCGACCATCCGGTTGGCCATCCGCATCGCGGTCGTCTTCCCGCAACCGGAGGGGCCGACCAGGACGCAGATCTCCCCCGCCGGCACCTCGAGGCTGAGCCCGTCGACCGCGGGGCGGTCGGCGCCGGCGTAGACCTTCGTCGCCTCCCGGAACTCGACCGAGAGCGCCTCCCCGGCGCCATCTTCGGCGCCTTCAATCGGGGCCTTCGCCGCCTCCACTCGCGGCGATCGTAGCTCCTGGCGCCGGCTGGGCCACCGGTGTGGGCCGGGCGCTGACCGGGCTCTGCTCCGACTCAGCAGGCCTGAAGCTCGACGGTTCGCTTCAGGCCGGGGGCGCCCTTGCGCGTCACGTTCACGCTCAGCTCGTAGATGCGCGCCTGCTCGAGCTCGGAGCCGGGAAGCGTGAACCTCAGCTTGTTGCCGGACGATCGCCCGAGGCGCTCGCTGAGGTTTCTGCCGGTCAACTTCGCCTTGATCTCCTTCACCTTCGGGCTCTTCGCCTTGGCCTTGATCGCGATGTCGCCGGCGACGCATCCCTCCGGCAGCCCCTTGAGCTTGACCTTCGGCGATCCGGAGACCTTGGGCGGCACGATCACCGTCAGCCGGTCGGTGGCGGCGTCGTCGGCGGGATCCTGGTCGCTGGTCGCCTCGCACGAATCGTCGGGGCCGAACTCGCATCGGAGAAGCCCGGCGACGTGGTCCATCGACTCGTGCGCTTCGACCACGGCGCTCACCTGGGCGCTCTCGCCCGGGGCGAGGGACCCGAGGCTGCAGAGCACCTGCTGATACTCCCCCGCCGGGAAGATCGCGCACGCCCCCTGCGACTGCGAGACGGAGCGGTAGGTGTTGGCCGGGACCGCCCCGGACCCTCCCGGTGTCAGCGAGTAGAGGTCGAGCCCGACGGCGTCGAAGGTGTCGGTCCCCTGATTGGTCAGCGTCGCGGTGTAGGTGACCGGATCGCCGGGGAAGACCGGATCCGCCGACTCGGTCTGTGTCACCGCGATGTCGAACGATGCACTCGCGGCTACGGGAAACGCAAGCGCCGTCGCGGCGGTCGCCGCTGCAAGGACCAGCTTGTTGCCTCGGCCTCGCACTCTCTGCCTCCAACCTCGATCGTATCGCCGCCGCGCTCTGTTTATATGGGCGCGTGGAAGCAGCGGCGACAAGCCAGGGACTCTCGAGCGCAGAGGCCGCGCGCCGGCTGGAGCGGCTCGGTCCTGCCGAGCCCGAGACGAGCCGCTCGGTCGCGAGCATCGTCGCCGCCAACGTGCTCACCCTGTTCAACGGGATCATCGGCGTCTTCTTCATCCTCATCCTCTCGCTGGGGCTGTGGGCGGACGCGCTGTTCGGCCTCATCGCGATCATCAACTCGGGGATCGGCATCCGCCAGGAGCTGAAGGCCAAGGAGACGCTCGACCAGCTCGCCCTGCTGGTCGCGCCCCGGGCGAAGGTCATCCGCGACGGGCGCCTGGTCGAGCTTCGCGGTGACGAGGTCGTGCCCGCCGACCTCGTCCGGGTCGAGCCCGGCGACCAGCTCGTCGCCGACGGCGCGCTCGTCGACTCGCGCGGGCTGACCGTCGACGAGTCCCTGCTCACCGGCGAGTCGGACGGAGTCCGCAAGCGGACCGGCGATCGCGTGCTCTCCGGCTCGTTTGTGATCTCGGGGTCGGGGCATTACGAGGTGGACGCGGTGCGCGAGGAGAGCTACGCGGAGAAGATCGCCGGTGAGGCGCGCCAGTTCCGCCATCCGCCGTCGCCCCTGCAGCTCGAGGTCAACGAGGTGCTCAAGGTGACGACGATCGGGCTGGTGCCGATCGGGATCGTCACCCTGCTCGGCTTCAGCATCCACGACAAGGAGTTCCGCGATGCGGCCCAGGAGGCGACCGCGGGCCTCGTGACCCTGATCCCCGAGGGGCTGGTGCTGCTGATGAGCGTCACGCTGGCGGTGGCGGCCGTGCGGCTCGCACGGCAGAACACGCTCGTGCAGCAGATGGCGGCGACCGAGGCGCTCGCCGCCGTCGACACGATCTGCGTCGACAAGACCGGCACGCTCACGGACGGCAGCCTCGAGCTGGTCAAGGTCGAGGTCGCCGACCCGGCCGGGCCCGCCGCCGCCGAGCGGGCGCTCGCCGTCTTCGCCGCCTCCGCGGGCGAGCGCAACCGGACGCTCGAAACGATCGCCGAGCGCTATCCGGCACACGCCGCGCCCGTCTCCGCCGAGGTCCCGTTCTCGTCGCAGTGGAAGTGGAGCGGGCTGACCATGAACGGCACCAGCTCCGTGCTCGGCGCCCCCGACGTGCTGACCGAAGCGGGCGTCTTGGCGCTGCCGGGCGCGCTCGAGCACGCGTTGCGCGAGCACACCTCCGCGGGGCGGCGGGTGGTCGCGTTCGCGCAGGCGCGCGGCCCCCTGCCCGCGGACCCGGCGCACCAGCCGCCACCGCCGCTCGAGCCCCTGGCGCTCGTGGTGCTCGAGGAGACGCTGCGCAGCGACGCCGCCGAGACGATCGAGTTCATGCGCAATCAGCAGGTCGACCTGAAGCTGATCTCCGGCGACGCACGCGAGACCGTCACCGCGGTCGCGCACGCCGTCGGCGTCCCCCATGACGCGAGCGTGATCGAGGGCCCGCAGCTGCCGGCGGACAAGGGCGGGCTCGCCGAGGTCGCCGAGCGCAACACGATCTTCTGCCGGATCACGCCCGAGCAGAAGAAGGCCCTCGTGGGCGCGCTCGCCGACCGCGGCCGGTTCACGTCGATGATCGGTGACGGCGTGAACGACGTGCCGGCGCTCAAGCGCGCGCGGCTCGCGGTCGCGATGGGCTCCGGCAGCCAGATCACCAAGGGGATCGCCGACATCGTCCTGCTGCGCGACCAGTTCTCGATGCTGCCGCGTGCGGTCGCCGAGGGCCGCAGGATCGCCCGCAACATCCACCGCCTCGGGCGGCTGTACCTCACGAAGTCGGTCTACGCCGGCTTTTTGATCGTCGCCGCCGCGATCTTCGGCTTCACATTCCCGTTCCTGCCGCGCCAGCTCACCGTCGCCGCGTTCCTCACGATCGGCGTGCCGTCGTTCGTGCTCGCCCTGGCGCCGAGCGAGGGCCCGCTGTATCGCGGGCGCCTGCTGCGCGCTCTCGCCGCTTTCGCGGTCCCGGCGGGGATCGCTATGGGGATCGCCTCGCTGCTCTCGTTCTTCTTCGTCGACGGCGTCTTCGGCGGCACGCTGAACGAGGGCCGCACGGCTGCGACGACGACCCTCATCCTGCTCGGCCTCTGCTTCATCGTCCTGCTCGAGCGCGGTCCGGGGCGCGAGCACATCACGATCCAGAGCTACATGCTCGCCCTCGTGGCCGGGCTCGGGGCCATCTTCGCCGGCATCCTCGCGATCGAGCCCGTGCGCGAGTTCTTCGAGCTCGACCTGCTCTCGGGCGGCCAGTGGTTCCTCGCGCTCCTGTTCGTCGCCCTGGGGCTCGGGCTGGCCGGGGCCGCCTGGCGCCTGCCCTACGTGCAGCGCCTGGAGCTCCCGCCCGGGGAGGATCTCGAGGCGGACGGGCCCCGACCGACCCACACGCCGCGCACCGGCGAGTTCGATGCGGTCGGCGAGGCGCCGACGAGCGTCGCCCCGACGGAGCAGCTGCCGCGGTCATGAGCCGTCGCCGAACCAAGATCGTGGCGACGATCGGCCCCGCCACCCGCACGGTGGAGACGATGGAGGAGCTGATCGACGCCGGGGTGGACGTCTTCCGGTTCAACTTCTCGCACGGCAGCCACGCGGAACACGCCGAGAACGTCGCCATGACCCGCGAGGCGGCGAAGCGCAGCGGCAAGGAGGTCGGGATCCTCGGCGACCTGCCGGGCCCGAAGCTCCGCATCAGCGACGTCGAGGACGGGATGATCGGCTTGCAGTCGGGGAGCGACGTCACGCTCACGACCGAGCCCGTGATCGGCACCCCGGACCGGATCTCGGTCTCCTATGACGGCCTGCCGGCCGCGGTGGGGCCCGGCGACGAGGTCTACCTGGCCGATGGGCGCATCCGCCTGCGCGTGCGGGAGTGCGACGTGGCCGAGATCCGCTGCGCGGTCGAGGTCGGCGGCCGGATCGCCTCGCACCAGGGTCTGAACGTGCCAGGGGCCGAGATGCCGCTGCCCGCCGCGGGCCGCGAGGACCTGGAATGGGTGGACTTCGCCGTCGAGCAGAAGATCGACCTGCTGGCCATCTCGTTCGTGCGCCGGGCGGAGGACATCACCCCGGTCGAGCGCCGGGTGCGGACGAGCGGCGCCGACATCCCGGTGATCGCGAAGATCGAGAAGCCGCAGGCGGCCGAGCGCGCGGAGGAGATCGTCAAGGCCGTCACCGCCGGGGTGATGATCGCCCGCGGCGACCTCGGCATCGAGCTGCCCATCGAGAAGGTGCCGATCGTCCAGCGCAAGCTGTTGGCCCTGGCCGGCCGGCACTCCGTGCCCTCGATCACCGCGACCCAGATGCTCGCCTCGATGGTGGCCTCGCCGCGCCCGACAAGGGCCGAGGTCTCGGACGTCGCCAGCGCCATCTTCCAGGGCACCGACGCGGTGATGCTGTCGGAGGAGACAGCGATTGGCGATTACCCGCTCGAGGCGGTGCGGATGATGGATCGGATCGCGCACGAGGTCGAGCCCGAGCTCCCTTACGACAATTGGGTCTTCAACCGGGCGAGCACAGACCCCAGCGACGTCGCCAACTCGGTGGCCCGCGCCGCGGTCGCCTCGACCTACAACCTCGGTCTCGCCGCCCTTGTCGTCCCGACCCGCAGTGGGCGCACCGCGCGGCTCGTCTCCTCGCACCGCCCCCGGCTTCCCGTGCTCGCGGTCTCGCCACGGATCGAGACCGTGCGGCGGCTGAACCTGCTCTTCGGCGTCCAGTGCGTGATCGCCGAGGACTGGAGCGGGATCACGGCGCTGCTCGACGAATGCGCGCGGCTCGCAAAGGAGTCCGGGGTGGCGGAGTCGGGAGATCTCATCGGGATCACGGCCGGGCTCCCCGACCTGGAGCTCGGGACGAACCTGTTCGAGGTCCACCGGGTGCCGTGAGCGACGCGCCGGTGCGATGCTGAGCCCATGAGCGGCGTCGAGCGCGGATGGACGAGCGAGAACCCGGTCACCGGCGAGCGCTCGATCGTGCTCGAGGCGCCGCAGGACAATCCGGCGCGGCGGCTGGTGGCCGAGCTGCACGTACGCCCCGGCGGCGCCGTCGCCGGGGAGCACCTGCACCCGGCGATCGTCGAACGCTTCGAGGTGATCGAGGGTCGTCTCGGCGTCAGCCTGGACGGGCGCCGCAGCAGCCTCGGCCCCGGAGGAGCGGTCGACGTGCCGCCGGGCCGCTGGCACGACTGGTGGCAGGAGGGCGACGAGAAGGCGATCGTGCGGGTCGAGGTCACTCCCGGCGACCGGTTCGTCGAGGTGATTCGCACCCTGTTCGGGCTCGCGATCGACGGCAGGACGAACGCCAAGGGCATGCCGAGCCCGCTGCAGCTGATCGCAATCGCCGCCGAGTTCGACGACGTCGTGATCTTCAGGCGCCCGCCGCGGCTCGTGCAGCGGCTCCTGTTCGGCGCCCTCGCGCCGCTCGCGCACGCCCGCGGCTACCGCGGCATCTATCCGCGCTACTCCGACGCGGGCTCGATGGGGAGCCCCGAGGACGCGCGGGAGGGGCGCCCGCTGACGGCGCGGTTCGGCGACGGTGAGGGGCCGCCACGCTGATCCGGTTCGCGGCGCCACTCGCGCTGATGGCGCTGATCTTCTACCTCTCGGCCCAGGAGGCCGTCGGCCCCGACGTGCCCGGGTGGGTCCGGGTCGTCGCCCACTTCGGCGAGTACGCGCTGCTCGCGGCGCTCTGGGCCTGGGCACTGGGTCCGATGCTCGGCCGGCGCGCGCTCGCGGTCGCGGCCGCGGTGACGTTCCTCTACGCGCTCAGCGACGAGTACCACCAGAGCTTCGTCGAGGGGCGCGACGCCGACCCTCTCGACGTGCTCACTGACGCCGCGGGGATCGCGTTCGCGATCGGCGTCATCGCGGCGGCTCGCGCCCGCCCGGCAGGCCGAAGTCGCCGAACGGCTCGTCGCGCTCGCGTACCGCCTCCTTGAAGCCCGCCTCGGCGGCGCGATGGACGAAGTCGAAGCCCTCCTCGGTGTGCCGGGCGATCCCGTCGAAGAAGGTGCCCAGCACCTGGGTCGAGTACAGCCCCTGGGCCGCGACCGACTGGTTGACGAGCAGCTTGTGCATGACGAGCTGATTGACCGGCAGCCGCGCGACCCGCTCGACCAGCGCCTCGAAGCGCGCGTCGAGCTCCGCTGCGGGCGCCGCCTCGTTCGCCAGCCCCCATTCCACCGCCTGGGCCCCCGTGATCGAATCCCCGGTGAGCAGGAGCCGCTTCGCCCGCGCCGGGCCGATCCGGTGCGCCCAAAGCGCGGTCGTCGGCACCCCCCAAACCCGTGCCGGCGGGTAGCCGATCTTGGCGACGTCCTCGACCACGAGCAGGTCGGAGCAAAGTGCCATGTCGGTGCCGCCGGCGACGCAGTAGCCGTGCACCTTGCAGATCACGGGCTTATCCGAGAAAAACAGGCTCATGAACCCGCGCACGTTTCGCGACATCATCTGGAAGTCGGTCACCGGGTCCCAGGTGCCGTCGGGGTCATGGTTCCGGGCGATCGTGGCCGGGTCCAGGGGCGAGCCGCTCGGGGTCTCCGCGTCACCGCCCTGCGCCGAGCCCATCCCCTCGGCCGAGGCCACCAGGTCGTAGCCGCCGCAGAAGCCCGAGCCGTTGCCGGCCAGCCCGATCACGTGGATCTCGGGGTCGAGATTCGCGCGCTCGACGCAGGCGGCGAGCTCGCGTGGCATCTCGAGGGTGATCCCGTTGCCGCGCTCGGGCCGGTCGAGGGTGATCCGCGCGATCCGCCCGTCGCGCGTGTACGTCATCGTCTCCAGCCCCATTGCGAGACGGAAGCTATAAGTGTTTGATGGTTCGAAGGTGATCGATGGCCAAGGGTGAGTACACGACGGTCGAGGCGGCGGGTCGTGAGGTTCGACTCTCGAACCCGGCCAAGGTCTACTTCCCGAAGCCGAGCTGGACGAAGCTCGACATCGCCGAGTACTACCTCACGGTCGCCGACGCGGCCCTGGTCCACGTCCGCGAGCGCCCCACCGTGATGAAGCGGTTCGTCAAGGGGATCACGGAGAAGCCGATCTGGCAGAAGCGAGTGCCCCAGAAGCTCCCCGACTGGCTGCAGACGGCGACCGTGGCATTCCCGTCTGGCCGGACCGCCGAGGAGCTCGTCGCGAACGACGCCGCGCACCTCGTTTGGGCGGTGAACCTCGGCGTAATCGACTTCAACCCGTGGCCCGCCCGGCGCGCCGACCTCGAGCACCCCGACGAGCTCCGCGTCGATCTCGACCCGACGCCGGGCGTCGAGTGGGACGCCGTGCGGCGCACCGCCCTCGTCGTCCGCGACGTGCTCGCCGAGAACGGCCTCGACGGCTACCCGAAGACCTCCGGTTCCAAGGGAATCCATGTAAACGTCCGCATCGAGCCACGCTGGGACTTCCTCGAGGTCCGGCGGGCGGCGTTGGCGATGGCCCGAGAGGTCGAGCGCCGCGCCCCCGAACTGGCGACGACCAAGTGGTGGAAGGAGGAGCGCCACGGCGTCTTCGTCGACTACAACCAGAACGCTCGCGACCGCACGGTCGCGTCCTGCTACTCCGTACGCCCAACGCCCGACGCCCGCGTCTCCTGTGCGTTGCGCTGGGACGAGGTCCCTGACGTCGAGCCCGGGGAGCTACGGCTGGACACGGTGCCGGAACGTCTCGGAGAGCTTGGCGACCCGGCCGCGGACATCGACGAGCGGCCGGGCTCACTGGACGAGCTGCTCGAGCTGGCGCGCCGCGACGAGGAGGAAGGACTGGGGGACGCGCCGTGGCCGCCGCACTTTCCGAAGCAGAAGGGGGAGCCGAAGCGCGTGCAGCCGAGCCGTGACCGTGACCGGCCAAGCCACCGCGGCCGCGCCGGGGACCCCCAGCCAGGCGGACCGCCCCCGGGCGTCAATCCCGGACTGCAGCGCGGCTTCGGTGCGAAGCCGCGAACAGGTCAGGGCCACGAGGAAGAGTTCGACGACTAGGAAGGCGTGGCCGTCGACCCCGCCGGACCGAGGCTGGGCGCGGCGCGCAGCGGGCGCCGGCTACTCGAGGTCCTCGAGCGCGCCCTGAGCGGTCGCCAGCTCGGCCTGGCGCTCGGCGCGCTCGCGCTCGGCATCGTCGTGCGCTTCGCGGGCCGCGTCGAGTGCCTGCTCGGCGCGATAGAGGCGCTTGCCGGCCTCCTCGGCCCGCTTCTCCGCGGACTCGAGCGAGCGCGAGGCGCGGCGCACCGCGCGTTCGGCCTCCCGGCGGCGCGCGGCAACGCTCGGGCCGCGCCGCTGCGGGCGCTTGGCGGATCGCGTCGGCGCAGCGGGAAGCGCGGCGCCGAATCCGACCGCTTCACGGTCGCGCGTCACCCGGCCGGCGGCGAGCTCGTCTTGAAGCTCCTCGTCGCCCGCCACGGCCCGCAGGGTCTCGCGGGCTCGGTCCATGATCGCCGGGCCGGGACGGTCGGATCCCGCCAGCTCGTCGATCGCCTCCATCATCGCCTCGATCGCGGCCTGCTGGTCCGCCATCGCCTGCTTGAGCCTGTCGCTTCCGCCCCCGCTGAGGGCCGCGTCCTGAGCCTTGGCCAGGCGCTCCCCCGCCTGGAGCAGCCGCTTGGCCGCGCCCGGCTCGGCGCGCACGCCCTGATTGACGAGCCAGACGGACCGGGGCGGCTTGCGCAGCTTGCGAACCCGCTCGGCGTCTGCTCGCTCACCGTCGTCGCGCAGGCGCTTCGCGAGCGCGTCGCGGCCGGCGGTGAACTCGTCGAACGGCAGCGAGTAGAGCTGGTCGATCTCCTTTTCGAGCGCACCCTTTGGCCGCCGCTTGGCCATCAGGCGTCGAGCTGCTCGAAGCGGCAGTCCGCCGGATCCTTGTCCTCCCGCCAGCGCAGCACCTTGGTCCCGTGGCGGATCCGGCCGGCGCTCACATGGTCGAAGCTCACCTCGACCACGAGCTCCGGGCGCAGGCCGATCCACTCGAGATCGCGGTCGGCCGCCCAGCGGCTCGGCTCGGCCGAACCGCGCTCGCCGGTCTCGTACGGCCCCAGCTTGCCGACCAGGTCGCGCTTCTCCTGCGCCCTGAAGCCCGAGGTATGGCCGACAACGCGCAAGTCGTCGCCGTCGTAGAGGCCGAGGATCAGCGAGCCCACGGTGCCCTCCTCCTTGCCGGGCCGCCAGCCGACGACGACGCAGTCCGCGGTCCGCATGCGCTTGATCTTCACCATCCCCTTGCGTTCGCCCGGGCGGTAGGGAGCGTCGAGCTGCTTCGCGATCACCCCCTCGCCCGACTGCAGCCAGGCCTCGGCGTCGCCGGGGTCGGCGACCAGGGGCGTGACCTCGATCGAGCCCGCCGTCGGCAGCTTGCGCCGGCGCTTCGCCCCGGGCAGCCCGCCGACGAGCTCCTCGAGTGCCGCGCGGCGGTCCGCGAACGGCTCGGTCAGCAGCCGGGCGTCGTCGCGGGCGAGCAGGTCGAAGGCCCGGAACAGGGCCGGGGTCTTCTCGGCGAGCATCCGCACGCGCGACTCGGCCGGGTGCAGGCGGTTCTGGAGCGCGTCGAACTCCTCGCGCCCGTCGGTGTCGAGGATCACCAGCTCGCCGTCGATCACGTAGCTGCCGGCCGGGAAATCGAGCTCCGGGAAGTAGCGGGCCAGGGGCCGCCCGGTTCGCGACTGGAGGAAGAGATCCGTGCCGTCGACGAAGGCGAGGGCGCGGAAGCCGTCGTACTTCGGCTCGTACGCCCACCCCTGGTCCGTGGGCAGCTGCTTGCGCGAGAGGGCCAGCTGAGGCTTGACCGGGGGCTTGATCGGAAGGTCCACACGACTAGTCTCGCAGCGTGCCGGCCGATCAGCCGCCCCGCGAGTGTGACGTCGTCGTCGTCGGCGCCGGAATCGTCGGCCTGGCCGTCGCGCGCGAGCTCGCCCTCCGCCACGACGCCCTACGCGTCGGGGTGCTCGAGCGCGAGCCGGCGATCGCCGCGCACCAGACCAGCCACTCGAGCGGCGTGATCCATGCCGGCATCTACTATCTGCCCGGATCGCTGAAGGCGCGGCTCTGCGTCGCCGGCGCCCGGGAGCTCTACGCCTACTGCGACGAGCGCGAGATCCCGGCGCGGCGCACCGGCAAGCTGATCGTCGCGACGGAGCCGACGGAGCTCGACCGGCTGGCCGAGCTCGAGCGGCGCGGCACCGAGAACGACGTCCCGGGACTCCGGCGCCTGGGGGCCGGCGAGCTACGCGAGGTCGAGCCGCACGTGGCCGGCATCGCGGGGCTGCACTCGCCCGCGACCGGGGTCGTGGACTTCGCGCGCGTGGCGGCCGCCTACGCCGACGACCTCGGGCGCGCCGGCGGCGGGGTCAGCGTCGACTGCGCGGTCGACCGCATCTCCGAGGACGGCGCCGGCGCTGCGGTCCACCACCGTCACGGGGCGACGCGCGCGCGGGTGGCCGTCGTCTGCGCCGGGGCGTGGTCCGACCGGCTCGCGGTCGCGGCGGGCGCGCCGGCGGAGCCCCGCATCGTGCCCTTTCGCGGCGGATACCTCCGCCTGCGAGACGAACGCTCTGACCTGATCCGGGCGAACGTCTATCCGGTGCCCGACCCCGACCTCCCGTTCCTGGGCGCCCACCTCACCCGGGGCCCCGACGGCAACGTCCTGCTGGGGCCGTCGGCGCTCCTGGTCGGGGCGCGCGACGCTTATGAGATCGCCCGCCTGCGCGCCGCCGACCTGCGCGACACCGCCGCCTGGCCCGGGACCTGGCGACTGATGCGGCGCTACTGGCGCACCGGCCTGGTCGAGCTCTCGCACGCGGCCTCCAAGCGGGCGTTCGTCCGCGAGGCGCAGCGCTTCGTACCCGAGTTGCGCCCCGGCGACTTCGTCGCCGGCCCGTCGGGGATCCGCGGCCAGGCGGTCGCCCGCGACGGCTCGCTGGTCGACGACTTCGTCTACTCGCGCACGGAGCGCGCGCTGTACGTCCGCAACGCCCCCTCACCGGCCGCGACGTCCTCGCTCCCCCTGGGGCGCCTGATCGCCGACGAGGTCGAGCCGCTGCTCGGGGGCTGAGCCGCCATGATGCCCGGATGAGCGAGTCCGCGATGCGAAAGGCGATGTGGTCGCAGCCCGACGAGCTGCGCCGCTTGCTCGACGATCCGGAGCCCGCCCTGCGGGCGGCCGAACGGCTGCGCGGCCGCGCGATCGCGCTGGTCGGCATCGGCACGAGCTGGCACGCGGCGCACCACGGCGCGTGGCTGCTCGGCGGAGCCGGCGTCCACGCCCGAGCCGCGCACGCCGCGAACCTCGCGCCGTACGGCGTCGGGTTCGAGGCTGCCGACGGTGTGGTCGTCCTCAGCCACACCGGCTCGACCGGCTACACGGCGCAGATGCTGGGCCGCGCGCGCGACGCCGGCGCCGCGACCGTGTCCATCTCGGCGATCGGGGCCGGCGGCGACGTCGAGACCGTCGCGCCCGAGGCGTCCTACGCCTACACCTCGAGCCACACGGCGGCGCTGCTGCGCCTGGCGCAGATCGCGACCGCGCTCGGCGCCGAGCTCGGCGAGCTCGGCGGGATCCCCGACCGGGTCGCGGCGGTGCTCGCGCGTCCGGCGCCCCTGGTCGGCGAGCCGCGGCGGCTGCTCGAGCTCATCGGGGCCGGCCCGAACGCGTGGACGGCGCAGGAGGGCGCGCTCAAGGTCCGCGAGGCCTCCTACGTCGCCGCCGAGGGCCTCAACGCCGAGCAGTTCTTCCACGGGCCGAGCGTCGCCCTCGACGAGCGCGACACCCTCGTGGTGCTCGACGGCGGCGGGCCGATGGCCGCTCGCGTCGAGTCGATCGCGGCGGCGGTCGAGGTCACGGGCGCGGGCGTGGTGCGGTTCGCCGAGCGGGACCTCGGCGAGCCGCTCTCCGTATTCGCGCTCACGACGGTCGTCCAGCGGATCGCCCTCGATCTGGCCGAGGCGCGCGGCGTGAGCCCCGACCGGTTCCGCTACGAGGAGGACCCGGACCGCGAGCGGGCGTTCGAGTCCGTCGGGTTCTGAGGCGCACGAGGTCCCAGGACACGCCCGCAATATCCCGTGGGTAGGCTGCGGTAGGTGGAAGCGGCCACGACCTCCGAGGTCGAGGAGCGGCCCGAGCGCGAGGTCTCCTCGTTCGCGAAGTCGCTCTTCATGGGCGAGATCTGCGAGGAGCTCGTCTTCCCCTGGCCCCGGCCCGACCCGGACGAGCAGCAACGGATCAGGGAGCTGAACGCCGCCGCCCGCGAGATCGGCGGGCGCATGGATCCCCGCGAGGTCGAGGAGAAGCGCTGGATCGGCGATCGGACGATCCGCGAGCTCGGCGACGCCGGCCTCTGCGGCCTCTACGTTGACGAGCGCTACGGCGGGCAGGGGCTCTCCCAGACGGGCTACGCGCGCGTGTTCGAGACCTTCGCCCAGATCGACGCGACGCTCTCGATCGTGCTCGGCGTCCACCAATCGATCGGCTTCAAGGGGATCGCGATGTTCGGCACCGACGAGCAGAAGGAACGCTTCCTCCCCGACCTCGCGCGAGGGCGCAAGCTCGCCGGCTTTGCGCTCACCGAGCCCGAGGCGGGCTCGGACGCCTACGAGATCAAGTCGCGGGCGGTCCAGCAGCCGGACGGCTCATGGGTGCTCAACGGCGAGAAGCGCTACATCGGCAACGGCTCCAAGGGCGACGTGTTCACCGCCTTCGCGCGCTGCGAGGTCGACGGCAAGGACCGTCACATCGCGCTGATCCTCGAGCGGGGCATGAAGGGCTTCGAGGTCGGCGAGCGCTACGACACCATGGGCCTGCGCGGCAACGACCTGCGCCGGCTCTACTTCAACGACGTCAAGGTGCCGGCGGAGAACGTGCTCGGCGAGCCCGGCGAGGGCTTCCGGATCGCGATGCAGGTGCTCAACAACGGGCGCATCGGGCTCGGTACCGGCTCGGTCGGCGCGACCAAGCGACTGCTCGACCTGGCGATCGACCACGTCAAGGAGCGCCGCCAGTTCGACCGGCCGCTCGCCGAGTTCGAGCTGGTCGAGGAGAAGATCGCCTGGATGGTCTCGTACCTGTTTGGGCTCGAGTCGATGTGCTATTTGACCTGCGGGCTGGTCGACGCCGGGGTCGAGGATTACTCGCTCGAGTCGGCGATCTGCAAGGTGTCCGGAACCGAGTTCCTCTGGTATGCCGCCAACCGCGCGATGCAGCTGAAGGGCGGCGCCGGCTACATGCGCGACGAGCCCTACGAGAAGATCCTGCGCGACATCCGCATCTTCCCCATCTTCGAGGGGGCCAACGACGTCATGCGCGCCTTCATCGCGCTCTCGGGGATCAAGCCGGTGGGCGAGAAGCTGAGCGAGGTGGGCGACCTGCGCCTCGGCGACCCCATCCGCACGATCGGCGTGCTCGTCGACTACGTCTCGGACCGGATCGCGCGCCAGGTCTCGCCCGAGAAGATCTCGATGGCCCACCCCGACCTCTCCGACCACGCCGACTCGGTCTCCGACCAGGTCTCGGGGCTGCGCGACGCGACCGAGAAGCTGCTGCGCACCCACCGGCGGGAGATCATCGAGCGCCAGTTCCAGCAGCGCCGGCTCTGCGACGTCGTCTCGGACATCTACGCCCAGATCGCGGTGCTCTCGCGCGTGACCCAGATCTTCGAGGAGCATGGCGTCGAACCCTCGGGCCAGGAGCGCTACATCGCCGACACCTTCTGCACCCGCGCCGCGACCCGGGTGCGCTGGACGCTGGACACGATCGACGACAACGACGACGAACGGATGTCGGCGATCGCGAAGCTCGCCTACAAGCGCGGGGAGTACGGCTACGCGCTGTTCGAGGACTAGGGCCCGCGCGACGCCGACTAGGCGCGCCCCGGCGACCGCCGCTCATTGAAGGATGTGGGTCCCTACAGGGGCCCAAAGGCTTCAACGAACCCGTCGCGGCGTGGTGGGGTTGTCAGGTAGGGGCGGGATCTCCGGCCATCGGGACCGCGGCGCCGCAAGTGCCGCGTTCGCGGATTCCCACTGCCACGATTGCGGGATTGACCGTGCATAGGCCTGTCAATTCCGCGATCACGATGCCAGCCGCAACGAGTGCGGGGTTTGCGGACCCGCGGACCGCCGGCGCTTGCGCAACACCGGCCAGGCCGCCACCCGCCTCCCCTACTTGACTCGTCCTGGGCTGGCCACCGTCGGGTCCCTCACGCCGGCGGGGCGCGCCCGTAGCGCTCGCGCAGCGCCTGCCAGGCGCGGCGGGCTGCCTTCCAGAGGACGATCGCCAGGCCGATGCCGACGATCAGCAGGAGCAGCGCGATCACCGCCGCGAGCTCGGGCTGCTGCAGCGCGAGAGCGGTGACCACGGCGACGGCGAAGTCCTCGCCGATGCTGGCGACGATGTTCGTGAACGGCTCGGGCGACGCGTTGAGCCCGAGCCGAACGCTCGCCTTGACGGCGTGGCTGGCCAGCGCCAGCGCCCCGGTGCCCCCTGCGGCGACGGCCTGGTCGACGCTCGACGCGCCGTCGGCGCCCGCGAACTCGTAGCCGACCCAACCGCCGATCACCGGCCGGACGAAGGTCTGGCCGACGTCCCAGGCGCTGTCGAAGAGCGGCACCTTGTCGGCGACGAACTCGACCACGTACATGATCCCGGCGAAGACGAGCACCGGGGTCTCCGTGAGCTGCTCGGGCACGGCCTCGCTACCGAGCCCGGCCCGGCCCATGAGGCCGAGCACGAGGACGGTCGCCCAGGCGTTGACCCCCGAGGCCCAGCCACTGGAGATCAGGGTCGGGAGCAGATCCATTGGCGGACCCTATGCCGCGGCAGCCGAGCGTCGACTCGCTTGCCCCGGCGGCAAGTCAGTCGATTCTCGATGGGGTCAGTTCAAGCGTTCGACGATCATCGCCTCGCCCTGGCCGCCGGCCACGCACATCGTCTCGAGGCCGACCGAGTGGTCGTCGGTCTCCATCGCGTTCAGCAGCGTGGTCATGATCCGGGCGCCGGTCATCCCGAACGGGTGGCCGAGAGCGATCGCGCCACCGTGCGTGTTCAGCTTGTCGAGCGGAATGTCGCACTGGTCCATGATCGGGATCACCTGCGCGGCGAAGGCCTCATTGAGCTCGACGACGTCGATGTCGGACATCGACATCCCGGTGCGCTCGAGCACCTTCTTGATCGCGCCGATCGGGGCGACGCCCATGTACTCGGGCTCGTTGCCCCAGGTCGCGGCGCTGACGATCCGCGCCTTCGGCTCCAGGCCGAGCTCCTTCGCGCGCGTGTCCGACATCACCAGCACCGCGGCTGCGCCGTCGTTGAGCGGGCAGGAGTTGCCGGCGGTGACGCCGCCGCCGCCGAACGCCTCCTCGAGCTGGGACAGCTTCTCCAGCGTCGAGCTCGGTCGCGGGCCGTCGTCCTTGGCGACCTCGTTGCCGTCCTGGTCGGCGACCGGCACGATCTCGCGGTCGAAGAACCCGGTCTCCTGTGAGGCCACGGCGAGCTCCTGCGAGCGCTGCGCGTACTTGTCCATGTCCGGGCGGCTGACCTCGTACTTCTTCGCGACGTTGACCGCGGTCAAGCCCATCTCGATGTAGGCGTTCGGCTGGCCGTCGCCGCCCTGCAGCTTCGGGTTCTGGTCGGCGGCGCCGGCGGGCTCGGTGCGCTCGTTGTAGCGGCTGACCCACTCGACCCCCGCCGCTACGTAGGCGTCGCCCTCCCCGGCCTTCACCGCGTTCGCGGCGTGGCGGATCGCGTCGAGGCTCGAGGCGCAATAGCGCGAGAACGTCACCCCGGTGACCGTCTGCGGGAGCCGCTCGGAAAGCAGCGCGATGATCCGGGCGATGTTGAACGCCTGCAGGCCCTGGGGCATTCCGCAGCCGCAGAAGACGTCCTCGATCGTCTCCGGCGCTAGGTCGGGATTGCGCTCGAGCAGCCGATCGACCACGTAGGTTGCGGTCTCGTCCGGGCGCAGCTGGGCGAGTGACCCCTTGAACGCGCGCCCGATCGGGCTGCGGGCGGCATCGACGATTACGGCTTCGGGCATCTTCGTTGGGGCTCCTTCGAGTCGGTGTGGACGCAGATGCTATTGACGCCGACTCCGGGCGGCGCCTCTCGCACCGCTACGAGGACGGCTCTCCGTCGGGCAGCCAGCCGTCGCGGCACGCCGTCGGCTTGCGGGTCGGCAGGCCCGCGTAGGCCTCGGCGGCGTCGTTGGTCTCCCGCTCGACCCCCGCGCCGTGGCGCAGCGCGACCTCGTCGACGGGATAGCCGCCCCACCCCTCGTCCAGCTGGTGCTCGCGCGCGCCGACCGCGAGGACGGCGCAGGGCCCGTCGCCGGCGCCGACGATGATGTGCTTGGTCCGCACCGGGCAGTGGACGAAGTCCCACCGGCGCAGGGGGCGCTTCTCGCCCTCGACGATCAGGAGCGCCTCTCCGGAGAGCACGAGGAAGTCCTCCTGATCGGCCTCCCAGTGGTACATGCCCATGGGTTCGCCCGGCGCGAGCACGAAGAGGCTCACTCCGACCTGCGGGAACTCCGTATCGCCCTCGAAGGCCAGCCGGGCTCCCCGCCCCGCGGCGTGCCTCCAGCTCGCCTCCCGGGCGTTGACGACGAACCACCCCTGCCCGGCGGGTACGAGCCCACCGTCGGCGCGTTCGAGCCGGGCCTCGGGAACCATCGCGAAGCGTGGATGGTATTGATGTGGCGGTGACCGACGAGGCCGCGGCCGAGACCGAGGTCGCCCCCGCGCGGGCGATCGAGCTGATCGATGCGGCGGGTGCCGTGCTGATCGACGTGCGCCGGCCGTACGAGTACGAGGGCGGCCGCCTGGCCGGGTCGCGCAACATCGAGATGAACGAGCTCAGCGCGGCGGCCGATTCGATCCCCCGCGACCGGCCGGTGCTGTTTTACTGCCGCAGCGGCAACCGCTCCGGCATGGCGGCGCAGGCCTTCCGCGAGGCCGGCTATGACGCGTACAACCTCGCCGGGGGAATCGAGGCGTGGGCGGCCGAGGGGCAACCGCTCGAGCCCGACGGGGGCGAGGTGCGCAAGCCGCGGCCGGCATCGTAGGATCCGCGCGTGGAGGCCTCGGGACGTAAGCCGACCCCGCCGCCGGGCGAACCGACACCGCCCGCCGGCCAGCCCAAGCCGCCCGCGGATCAGCCCACCCCGCCCGCGGGCCAGCAGACGTCCGCCGGCCACTCCAAGCCGCCCCCGGCCGGCAAGCCGCAGACCGGCGCCCAGCCGGCGCAGGGCGGCAAGCCCCCGACCGGCGGCCAGCCGGCCGTCCCCTATTCCCAGGCGCAGCGAATCGAGGAGATGCGGGGGTCGATCGCGCAGACCGACCGCAAGCTCGGCGTGCGCACCTACGCGCTCGGAGCCGGCGTGGTGCTGGCCCTCGCCGCCGGAATCGTCGGTGTGGTGCTCGCGCTCAGCGCCAAGGACGAGAGCGCGACCAAGGACGAGGTGCGCGCGCTACGCGACCAGGTCGAGGCGGTCCAGCAGGAGGCCGCGGAGGCGGCCGAGGAGGACGTCGCGACACTCACCGAACAGCTCGACGCGCTCGAGGGCCGCGTGAACACGATCGCCGGCGGCCAGCGCACGACCGAGAGCGAGCTGTCGGTGGTCCAGGACGACATCGACGACCTGCGCAACCAGGTCTCGGGGCTCGAGCGCGCCGGCGCCGCCGGCGCCGCCGGCGGCGGGTCCGGCAACCCCTGAGTCCCGCGCTCAGGGGCGCATCCGGCCACCCTTGGTCGGGCGCTTGATCGAGCGCGCCGGACCGGGCAGGTCACCCCCGCCCTCTGCCAGCTGGGCCTCGAGCCGATCGAGCGCGGTGCGGATCTCCTCGAGGCGCTCAGCGACGGTGCCGTCGGCGGACGCGATCTCCTCCCCGCGGCGCCGGCGCTCCTCTTCGCGCTCGGCCTCGTGGACCTCCTCCATCGAGTTGATGATGATCGCGAGCAGGACGTTGATCACCAGGAACGAGGCGAGCAGGACGTAGGAGACGAAGAAGATCCACGACGCCGGGTGGATCTCCTGGCCGCGCTCGAGGTACTCGGGCCAGTTCTCGAGCGTGAGGATTTGGAACAGGCTGAGCAGCGATTCGCCGATGTTGCCCCACTGCTCCGGATCCTGCTCGTGGAACAGGATCCAGCCCACCATCCCGTAGATGTACATGAGCAGCACCGTGAGTAGGACGAGGCTCCTGATCGGCGGCAGCGAGCGCGCCATCGCCCGGAGGAGGATTCGGAGGTCGGGCATCACGCTGACCAGGCGCACCACCCGAAGCAGGCGCGCCAAGCGCAGCAGGGTGATGTTGTCGCGCAGCCCCGGCAGGAACGCGAGCGCGATTACGACGAAGTCGAAGACGTTCCAGCCCTCCTTGAAGAAGTCCTGTGGGCGGCGGCCGAACGCGGTGATCCGGATCGCCAGCTCGACCACGAAGATGCCGAGGAAGACCTCGTCGAGAACGTTGAGCGCCGACTCGGCCTCGGGGCTGAAGTCGTAGGTGCCGAGCCCGAGCGTGATCGCGTTGAGCACGATCACGCCGAAGATGAAGGCCTGGAACCTCGGCGAGTCGGCGATACGGCGACAGGTCTCGGCCATCGGGGGCGCATCCTGCCACCTCCGCGCTCGGGGCAGGTTTGTAGCAAACGCCACGATCTCTGCGTGCGTGCGTCCGACGACTGCTCTACGGTCGCGCGAACGTCGCCCTGAAAGGAGAGGCTCGATGCCCGAGGGTTACTGCGTGAAGGAACGTAAGAAGGTCGAGATCAAGGACCCGCAGCAGGTCACGATGAAGAACGGCCGGCCGGCGATCCAGGGCACGTGCCCGGATTGCGGCACGAAGATCTTCAAGA